>CAVXRI010000003.1:0-376007 GCA_963764155.1 uncultured Alphaproteobacteria bacterium | reverse complement strand
CATTGAGAGGAGTCGACATGACCTCCGGAGTCATTCCACCATACACAGTGAGCTTCGAACCCCATGGTATGTCAAACAGAACATTTAGGTCTTTGACGATCCATTCATTTCCAACTCATCCTGCTACGCAGAGAGTGCCGTCTTGAGTGATGCATTTCAAATCATCTTTCAAAGTGGCAGCTCCGATCGTTCCAATATCTTGTTAAATTTATGATTGGACTTTTTAGCAGCCAATTGTGCCGCCAGATCCCAATCTTCTAGGAGAAACTCATCCGCACCATATTCGCGAAGCATTGATTCACGTTGCGTCGACTTGTTGCCGTTACATGTGCACCCAAGCTCTTTGCAAGTGCAATAGCAGTAAGCCCAATTGAAGTAGTTCCTCCTCTGATCAACACTCGGTCTCCGTGTTTCGCCTCCAACGAACGATGGACACATCCATACGAAACCTGCAACATCTCCGGCAACGCACCGAGCACGTCCCAACCCAACTTAGTCGGGGTTGTAATAGCCTGCACCTGATTCGAAGGAACAGTATAGTTGTACCTGTTATTTAACCTGTTGAAAGTTGGTTGAACGTTTAAGTTGATTCAGTAGTAACAGCAATAACTTTCAAAAAAAAAAAAAAAAAAAAAAAAACATTTCCCCATTTTGTTCTCCCTCATGCTGCGTAGTATTTCTGTACTCCCTATTTAGGAATGTAAGACATACAAATCAAACCAGACAAATAGCAGGGATGCATCGAGTTACCCCAAAAACTCGCCGATCCCGAGTTTGGCAAAGTGGACTGGAGCATTCAAACCAAACATGACAAACAATGATCAGGTTGCATTAACAGTTAAATTTATTCTGTTTGTCCTGATGACATTGAAATATTTGTGTATCCTACGTCGTCTAGCTGAAGATGCATGGGCTAGATAGGGTCACGAACACATACATCTCACGAGTTTGGAGAATTTCTTTAACTTTGATTCTTACTGGGTAGCTATCAATATGTCTGGTCTGCCTCAAGGTATGCTCGATTCGTAACTTATTGAAGGCTACAACAAAGTCTCATATCGCCATCCATGGATCACAGTACCATCGAAGCATAAGGTCCATAGGTAATATATTAGATCACCCAATCATAATAGGTCCAACAGGTGCGACTAGAAGAGACAGTAAAACATCCACAATATCAACCCCCAGAGCCAACAGAGTATTCGGATCCGTCAAACTCGTGAGAACGGTAGATTGCGAACAACCCGTGTCTACCGGCTCCCCATTCATACGATCTTCCAGCCAGATGAACGCATCCGGCGCACCAAGAATAGCCATAGTCGCATGTTCCGACAACTCATCACGCAAATACTGTACGCTCGCACCGCCGGGACAGTAAATTTGCGAGACAAGGTCGTCAGTGTTGTTGACCGGAGTTATCTCATCTCCGGCGGATTTATAGATGTATAGCGGTATCTCCGGAACGTGTTGACCCATCGCATTGGCGTCGAGTAGCGCAGTGGCTGTTGGCTCAGTGAAGATGTTTGGATCACTGACGTATGAAAAGACATCCTGGCCAAGGTAATTGATTATGTTGCCCGCGAGACAGAGACTTTGGGTCTTGGTCAACGAACAGCCTTGGAAGGCAGCACGTTATCGGCAATAGCTGGGCCGCGCTCGGATACTCATTTGCCAAACCCTGAATTCCGGAGGGGATCAGTCCAGTAAACAAGCCCTCATTTGTGGCATATACGACAGGAAGGATTTGCGGAACGGTTCCTCCCAGAGCAGCTCCGGCGATATTCAGCTCCGGAGTATAGTTGGCTGCAGCTCCGCAGCAAATCCGCTGGCTAAACTGCCACCAGGAATAGCCCCACATGGTGATTGTTGCATCTTTTGAGATGTTTGTGAACTCAGTCGATGCCAGTGCTGCTCTGATGTTGTCCAGAGTGGCTTGACCGGAGAGGTTATTAGCCAAAAACGCGGAGTTTGTACCAAGGTGGTCAGGTACAGTAACCACCCATCCTTTCTCGAGGGCAGCTGTGATGAAAATGTATTCTTAGTTGAGGCATGATGAGACCAAGGATTCCATCTGTGGCAGCTTCTAGCTGGAAGGCATAAGATGGCGAGCAATTAGGACTAGCAGCGTCTTGTGCCACTTGGTACGAAAGCAATTTGGTGAAGTCTGCATTATGCGGTACTAGGATGGTAGATACGGTGGCCACTGCATCTCCGAATGAGTTTGTCGTTCGGTACAAGATCTGGTATGATGCAGCCAAATATGATTGGAGCCAAACTGAATGCTGCGATGGGATATGGTGGTGTCCGATGACGCAGAATGCTGCCCGGCGCGGTGGACTCAAAGCCCCAGGAGGCACATAGAAGGGATCATCAACTGGGTACTCAGGCCCTGAATCCCTAACAACCGGTATGCCGAAAGCCAACAAGGGCATCGACAGGCTAATAAGCCAGCAAGACAAAGGCCTGAGGTTGACCATTTTTTAGCCCAGTTTGACTTGACGAGCCCTTCCAAAAAACTCAGCGCAACCCTCTGCTTATGTGCAAATCGTGAGTCCCGAATCCAATAACTATCAGGTAGCACAGCATCGTGTGTCACGAGACTGAGTGTATCGATCCGAAGCATATGCTCGAATCCCACGAGCGTTACCCCATCCTTCTTTTGACATTGAGCCTCGGCGCCTTGTGTGCCTCGATGATTCTCTGAGTCTCGAGTGAACCCCGCACAGCTTATTTGTTGGTTTCTCCCAGATCACTTGCTAAATCCGATGTTAGTGCCTGTGCTAGTAAGATCCTCCTCACGTATCAAGGAGGAGAACTCGGGATTACGGAGGAGGCTAATTCCACTAATTGCTTAGTGTTTAGCGGTTCAAGTGCTAGTTTAGCTCCAGGAGACAGGGGTAATGGTTGTTCTACAGAGTAGAACGATATTCCGAAATTTGAATCGCACAGTAAACAAGTAAACATAGCGGCTGTTAGTGTCTTGTCAGCCCTGGAAATTCTCACAAAGCGTCCCACATTTCATGAATTTTTTTCCCTGGATTTGAACGGGCTTCCTAAATTGCCGAATACGAACCCCTGGCTCTGAAAAATGCAGTGAAGTGACTATGTAGGACTACGTGAGTACTTCTCTAAATGTCCAGAAATATGAATCAAAATCCATGACTACTGGGTTAAAAACAATCCTTCCCGAAAACTCAAGTATCTATGACTATTAAGTTTCGACAAATCAACAATGGATCAGTATGAAACTGGAGCACCGGACAGCATGTTTGAAGAGTCCATCATTCCAAGTTTGTCCACTCACTCAAATCGATACCTAAACTGCAATCAATCCCGAAATAGCGAACTTTGACAGCTTGATGTTGTGCATCACACTGCATCTCGTTACTTGGATTTCTAGCCAAGAACCCGTTTTCTTCCTAAAATCAACACTTTCTTGAAGTTTCTTCAGATGTTTGGGCGTTCGATCCCAAATCGGCCTCGGGTATTTTTCCACCTTGTGCAGATCCCCATGTGCCGGAAGGGTTCCCCCCCGCAAAAAATGAGCTTAAAGTCTTGAGACTTCGAGACCGTATAGCTAGATTCCTGATAGGTGCAAATTGGAAGTAGAAAATCCAATCGAATCATTTACGGCGAATTGGATGGAGAAGGTAAGATCTATCCAGTATTGTGATTCGTTGTTGCATTCCTCGCGTATTCAAGACTACCTCTCCATATCCCCTTTCGGAATTTTTGGGTTCAAAGTCGACGTGAGCTACGGGAATTTTGCCAACTCTTGATCGACAATATGCTCTAGATGTACAAAATGTAAGTTTCTATCTGGTGCGTACTAAGAATACCAGTAGTAGAAGTATAGCGACGTACTAGCTATTTAGTCATTTCCATGTCCCGGGTCTGCATCGATAAAAAAGACCCCCTTGAAAAAGCCGAATGTTTTGATAAAATGACAAGATTGGTTTATTTTGCATCGTCCTTGTCTGTGTGGTATGTACATTCACACTTCTCGTGTCAACAGACCTAATCAGTGCATTCATCTAACCTTTGATTGCGTATGAGAAGAGTAAAACCCTAAAAAGGGTGCATATGAGTCATAGAATGGTTTTTCGGAGTGTTCTACTATATATTGGGCTTGCGGCCGTTTCCCCATATGGTGTTCGTGCTGAAGCACCTGGCCCTGCGGCCTGTGCCAATTTGACTTCAATCCTGGGAAGTTCTATAGTGAACAGTAACACCTTGAGCCTGGCCTATATTGAGAGCAGAACAGATTATTGGAATACTCTCCAAGATGTATACGAACCATCTTGCGTTGTATATCCTTCATCCTCTGCGCAGGATGTCTCCGTCACGCTTCAAGCTGTTCGAGCAGCCGGCAGTCACTTCGCAGTCAAAGCAGGTGGCCATAACCCTAATACGTTCTTCTCCTCTGTTGATGCGGGTGTCCTCATCGATCTGGGAAGTATGACAGGCATGTCGTATGACCCTGACACTACGCTAGCAACATATGAGCCCGGCAGTTTGTTCGGAGATTTATATGACTATTACGAGCAATACAACCGTACTGTTGTCGGTGCGAGATTGGCAGGAGTTGGAACCGGTCTGGCTCTTGGTGGTGGCCTGAGCTATCTCTCCCCTCAGTACTGGTATGGCCTGCGACTCATTCCGGGAATTGGAGATAGTCTTGCCCAGCGGTGAGATTGTCACTGCGTCCAATACCTCTGAGTATTCCGACCTTTTCTTCGCTTCGCGCGGTGGTGGTGGGAATGCGTATGGAGTGGTCACCAGTAGACCGTCCAGACACGACCAATAGGAGAATTCTATGCTGGGAATATTATCTACCTGTTTGAGCAGGTTGATGCAGTAGCAAACGCCATCGAGAACTTTATTCAGTACAATGAAGATCCCAAAGCAAGCATTATCGGCACGTATGAGATTCTTGGAACACCCAGCCTAGAACTAGATTTGGATCAAGCAGTAATCATGTTTCTTGGTCTATGATGGTCCAGATCCAGGTGATGCCTTTGCCAATTTCACTAGCATCCCCTTTCTGTTAGACCTCATGGGTATAAAGACCTACCCAAGAGGTAGAAACATGCCTATTCCACTATCAACCGAACTGTCACGCGGTGACAATATCTTCCGGGTTGGTGTACATAGGATTGGAGATGGAGGCTATGAGGCCGCTTTGAATGCATGGCGCACTTGGGCAGAGGATAATAAAGGCAGTTACGTTCTGACGTCTCTCGACTTCCAGCCTATTCCTTTGAGCCTGACCGAGGCTAGCAAATTTCAAGGAGGAAACGCAATGCAAATGCCCGACGGGCCCTGGTTCTGGGTCAACTATCTGCTCTCGTCGAGTCCGTATTCTATCGAGCTCAGAGTACGATGCTACTCAAGCCAGTTTTCGTGACATGGTAGCATCTGCAAGTAATGCGGAAGGACTACCACTATTTATCAATGATGCGACAGCGACCAGAATCCACTAACGACGTTCTCGACATACTCGACGTTGCAGCGGATCAAGCAAAAGTACGACCCGGATCATTTTTTCTCCAACTACACTGGAGGCTGGCCATTTGATTGATTCCATTCCGTTCATTGGAAAATTCGCTACCTATGTTCATTAATATGACTTTCATGCAAACGGAGACACTGTTAGGCCTTTTTTTTCCTCTCATATTTTATCCGAGAGCCACCTGAACCATCAACCGGTACCATAGAATCGATCTCAATTCTACGCCGTCATCGAAGTTTCTTCCGCATGAAGGATGCAATTATGTGTAAAGGCGAGCCATCAAGAGCAACAGCGTTGTATCTTGGCTCTTCCTTCCAGTAGACATAACCCAGCTTTTCGTACCAAGTTTCGTTGCTAAATGGCGGAACATCCAGTCCACCTTTCTTCCAGAGACCTCTCCATTCAGGGGCATCGATTTCGATATGCTTTTTATTAACAGTAGTCAAAGCGAGCGTATGGCAGTGAGGACTTCCATAGGGCTCCTGCGTTGCTAATACCTCGACTAAATCCATTGCCGCCCGTCCCACTCCTCCTGTTCGATATTCTGGTAAGATGAAAAATGTCTGAACAGTCATGATGGATCTAGCTTCGAGTGCAAGTTCGGGATCCGCAGGCTCGGTATAAGAGTCAAGAGATATATGGCCCGCCCGGATGGTAAATAAAGTAGCCGATGGTGACACAGCATTGTCGTCCGCAGCATACCCATTCGCATCTTGTGTAACGGACACGTTGTCACCATTCTCTTGTTTGCCATTGGCCTGCACTTTCTGCCGAATCATGATCCAGAACAGGGATTTGAGCCTCTTCTCCTGCTTTTCGATGAACATTTGCAGAGCCTCGTCCGAGTAATCCCAGCCACAGATGACTCGTTGTTGTTTGAACCCCGCATGTTGAGCGGGATCGTTGAGATTGATTGGAACTGAGACTCAACTTTTCCGTGATCAACAGCGAAGAAAGATTGGTGGAGACTGTCATTGTCGGAAGAAGCAAAGTTTGAAGATTGGAAGCCAATAACGTTCTCTAATTTCACCTGCAGCCCTAATTATCTGAACAGGGACCTCGATGTTTGCATATGCAAACACTCAACATCAGACAGACTCACAATGGAATTGTTAGGGAAAACAGAGGAATTGAGCCCCAGCTGAACGGTATATTAACTACTTCCTACTAAATTAATAATAGATTGCAATAAGGTCACAGCTGACTCACTGACTAACGTAATCACAGGGCGCACCTATCAGTGACCAATCGGCGTCTGTGTTGAGGTTAATATCTGATTAGGGCTTAGGGTTAGGGCTTAGAACATCTACCATGACAATGACGATTTGACTCCAGGCACCAAGAATGTACAAGTTCATCTGTGCATCAACTCGACTCAACGCAGCATTCGAAATTGATTCTATTAAAATCTTAGATGGCGCAATATAGCGCTCGATTCCGGACTTCAAGTACTTAGTCCTTATTCCTACTTGAGCTAGCCAGGTCACTGGGAGGACGAAGGGGCCGACTTCCCGAGAATTATAAACGCTCATAAATGATTCGGATATAACTCGTCTAGGTGCTGGATACATTTCGGACGGATTGAGGCAGTACGTTATGAGGCCTATTTGACGCAAATAGGTCTATACTTAAGCCTAACGACGAATACCTAGGTTAACAGCGTTGGGGTGGCGTCAACCATGTCGCTATTTGATGTTGGCCTACGAAGCTGCAGTGGAGTGATAGTAAAAGACAAATTTAGTGCTATTAGGATAATCAGGACTTGTTCAACTTGGGTTGATATACTACTTTACTTCGAAAATTCTTAACGATGTTTGAAATCAACATTTTGCTGCTGCTGTTATGGCCATTGCTTTTATCTATACGAACGAGGGTTGGGCTTGTATATAGACTAGACCTTGCATCCACACGTGTAACGGTTGGGCGATAAGCAAATCGCGGATAGCGCGACCAGGAACAACATCTTCAATTGCTTCTTTCCTGCGTAACCCCTTCATATATTCCCACCGGATTTCATCACAATGGGTAGATGAAGTACTTATTTTCCAAATCTGTAAGATCCAGAAATGCAAGATCCACCGTGGTTTGCACCTCCCGTCCATCATCATCGACTTGCTTAACAAAGCCAAGAGCTCTCGATGCCTGCTGCTGCACAATCCATTCCCGACGCTCCTTGTTTCTCTTCGAGAGAATGTATCTAATCACTAACAAGATAACCGGTGTACCCACCCAGCTGACCACAATCTGTACTATCCATGCCGGATAGTACCGAGGCCCATTCTTCGAAACCCAGATCTGTGGCGAGATAATGTTTGAGATACTATAACCGACCATGAACATTACGTTGCGTGTCAACTTCTTCGTGTATCCGGATGCAGATGAGGTTGTCCAGCCGAGAGCGGTGATATATGCAATACCGAAAGTACCTCCTGCCAGAGTCAAGCAGGCGAGCAAGCCAATCTTCTTTTCCCAGGGTACCGTCACCATTCCAATTCCACCGGCTATGGCAGGTAAGATCCATACCACTGACCAGTAGGCATTGTTATTCGGGAACTTTTGCATGAGGAAGAATGCAATGATGCTGCAAACTACCGAATATCCGGAACTGGCGACCCCGACCAAAGTTGATCCCAGGTTTGATACACCAAGACTCAAGAATAGCAGATTTTGTTGATATCCCAGATTATTCGAAATCATAAGTGTGAATGCCTGCAGCATAAACAACCAAGAAACAGGGTCACGAAGAGTTTCAATTGCCTGGTATCGTTTGAATTGTTTTGCTCCAATTGAACCTTTCGTTGCATCATGCACTCGCTTGATGGGGTGAGCTTTGGGACACGGTCAGAAATTTAGCATGCGCCGGATTGTCAGGGTAGAAGAACCAGCAGAAGATAGACAAGTAGAGTCGACACGACTTCTGCAATCATGAGGAACTTCCATGGGCGGATACTGCTCTTACTCCACAACAAACCGTAGCAATAAACCCCGTGGGTATATTTGATCCCATACATGATACCCAGAATAACGGTTGGAGGGCTCCCTGTTCTTTGGGAGGGAAAAACATGCCCAACGTGATTTCCATGGCTGGTACCAGTGACGACTCGACGAAGCCAAGAAAGAAACGCAAAGGGATCAGGCCGCCATAGCTTCTGGCCGTATCGTGCAGGAATATGATCAAAGCCCAGAGGAAGACTGTGCCAGAACGTATTTTCCCAGCGGCAGGCGTTGCATTAGATAATGACCTGGAACTGGCCAACGAAATATCCTATTACCACCTCGGAAGGTCACCGATCAGAAGTTGTACTTCGTTGAGTGTAAAGGCATAACATACCAACATAAAAAAGCGTCCATTGTCGGTTTCCAGTGTCATTCAGGTTGGTCTCCTCGAATATGCCAAGTAAGGACGCATATGACAGAGTAGCCTTGTCGATCTAGATCAAGTTCATTCTATCAGTTCAAAACGACATTCCTATCAATGAGAAGCCATTGTAGAAACTATAGATTCGTAAGCGTAAGTAACAAATAATATACCAAAACAATTTCCGGGACAGTTTCTTCTCTTCCTTTTCGGTCAATGGTGGAGTGGAATCGTCATACAGCTCAACAAAGTCAAGAGTTACGTCGGCATATTTCTTAGCAACTATGGGGGTAGTAGTGCTCGTGGAGTCGGAGTCGACTGTTGTCTGCAGATTGGCTGTCTTTTCAGACATGATGATTCTGTTTGTTTGGTGCAAACGACGGTTGGCCAATGCTTCGGTGAGGCAATACGCCACATCTCAAAGATAGAGAGCAGACCAAGCTACGTACTTATACTCGAAACATTGAAGTCTTATCTAAACATAGATGAGTGAGTACCGAATGACAGCCGAGCTCGACGGGGAAGCTGCAGCGATATTAAGAGTACTACGTTTCTTATGGCGAATATTAGGGCTGTTATTCCATCCGATAGATAACAAAGCATCGGGATTCAAATATTCCTTGAACTATTTCGTTACCAATCTTTCACAGACAAATCTCTTAACAGCTCTATTTTCCCAAGTTATAATAATCCCTTACAGATTTACTCTGATATCTACACGCCATACGCAGCTATGCGAAACTGAAACGACATCATTACAAACTTTGAAGCTATGCGCGAGCTGCTTGACGAGCTTATATATGAGCTCCGGTACGAGTTGATAAGTTAGACCATGAGCCATAATTATCAATGATGAGCGTCCGAACAAGTCTTTCGAGAAATGCGCCGGTAAAGTCCCCGGTAAGCCTCCGAGCAAGCCCACCAAGAAACTCCCCGGGCGAGCCTATGAGCAAGCCCAGCAGTACTCCAGCTTAAGAGATCTCCTGGTTATCTATATTTAACGCTCTTTGCGCCAATTTCTACCCAGAGTCATACGTCAATACCTCTGGCATTACGGAAGCTTATAAGAGGGCCGGAGCCATCCCAAAGAGCGGGAAAATCGTCCACAATAAACATCAAAATGGTGATTAGTATGTCCATTGCTCACCATTGACGCGACGCTCGAGGACTTCATCCTCTGGGAACTGTAGAAAACAACCGGGCAATTATACCGGTGACGTAAATCGTACACGAATAAACGGTGCCTGATCAAGCTGGAGATAGAAGAATGAATAACACCACCAATGACGCCTTATTCCACTGAGCTATGACCAGACGCCGCAGGAACATAAGCCTTCAACTAATCCAGAAACTAGGTGTTCATCATGTCACCTTCGGGATCTGGTGAGTGTGGCCTTGCATTGGTTCTGGCAATGAAGCATAACCACGCTGTACATTCCCGCGCATATGCCATCGTAACCGACAGAATCATGTTTTGTCATGCAAATCCCGTTAAGCCATCATTAAAACTGACATGAGATCGGTATAGATTTGTCTTGTGTCATTTGATATGACCAAAGCTTAGCTTTCCATCAATGGGCTTTTTGACTTTGTAGAAGCTTTATATTGAGTTGACCGATGAATCACGCCTGCGGTGGCTTGAATGATCATATAAAAGTAAACGGTAACTATTGAATGATGATTGCATTTGTAAGCACCCGCATCTAGTAACTATTGTTCGATCTTCATCTAATCGCCAGCGAGTGTTTGCTCTGATCTCGAAACTCTCCCGAGACGGATGCCGTAGCCCTAAAAATCATTAGAAATCCTTTTACAGGTAACTTAAATGACCGATGTTGCCCAGTTCTTTCTTCGTGACGATTCAGGTTCGGACCTTCAAATCTGAAGTCTAAAGGAGTGCATATTGAAGAAGAACTTCTATAATCTCGTAAAGAAGAGTATGGTAATTTCACTCAAAGTCATTGCCAGAGACAATTACCAGATGGGTGCAAATGTCCATAACGCTTAGATAGGGCAAGTTCAAGCACACGCTATCTTCTTTAACCGTGCTAGATAGCATCAGGGCTTCTCAAGCCTACACATGCCTAGCGTTGATCGAAGCTATACTTATCTTACTACTTGGAATGCACAGTAGCTGGATCTTGTCTCTATCTACACCAAATCCTAGTAACAGAAACGACAGGGCAGTTTTGACGATGGCCACGGCATCCTAACCCGAACAATACTTAGAAGCATTAGCCCGAGTCATTCGTAGTTGAGAGACTTGAGACCCTTCACTAGTCATAGACCACACCGTGAACTTGCGTAGCTAGGTGGAGCACTCCTCCATCACATATCCAAGCATGAGGCCAGGAAAGGCAATACCATGTGGCATATGCAATATTTTCATGTTTGTCACTTTTGCCATGCAAAATAATAGTGGCACGATAGTCGGGAATAACACGAGTTTGAAAAAGGAGAAGTCAATTCATTCTCATGGACACGCTAGCTTGACAAGAAGGGGAATAAGAATAGAAATGTAGTAGTCATAGCAGACTAATGAAGATAACGTGATCCAATGGTCATGGTTTTCTGCCATAAACGAGATAAGCCATAGAATACTGGTGAATGCTTCGATCTCGAAGTTCACTGATGACATGAGCCAATAGTACATCGATCTCTTCCTTGCTCAGCCGAATTCCGACTCAATAAGGCATTCGTGTAACCGGGGGCTGCTTGCTCCTGTTCAAACTGCATGTATCGGCCAATGGCTTTCTGCTTGGGGTCCTTGGGCCATGGGTTCATCGGAACTTTCACAATGTGCATCGTAACGCTCCTTGAACCGGCCTTCTTCATTTTGTCCGGCCATTCATCCATGTTGGCCATCGGTTTGCCGTGCTTGATAGCGGCCTCTTGTAGCAATGGAACCCACTGTTTGGTGAAGACGGCTTTGTCGAGCGAGTCGTCATCGGCAAAAATTTCTATTCGAAATGACTCATCTCTAGGTAACCGCCCGGTTTGAAGTTGCATAAGCTTGAGAAAATAGTTTGTCGAAATCCTTGACCGAACCCGCGAGTTCACGTCCGTGAATATAATCAAATGGACGGGCGAAAGGCCAATCCGCTTCGAAATCGTCATCTCGAAGTTACAATTAGGTGGTGTCCTGTAGATAGAATTAGATGTTGCCCAATGCTGAATAAGCTTCTCAAAGAGACGAACCATTGTGGCTGGATGGCACTGAGATCATTGCCTGCTAGAGTATTAGTATTTAGTTCACGAAAGCTCGTGAGAGAGGATTAAACTTGCCTAGAACTTGTGCGGATGGATATTGGCTGGGGTGATGTTAGTAAATAATTCTCCTTCTTCATCATACAAAAGCGCATATTAGACAGTGCGTACTCTGCGAAATCAATGGCCCAAATTCCTGAAGAGATTAGAGGTTAGCATCATTAATTTTATTTATGAGGCTATCGACCTTCACTTGCCAGTCCCCGTACCCAGGTCCAGGACACGCTGAGGGGTTTTTGTAATAGGTGCAGAATGTAGTTCTCCTTTCAACAACATTCGATACACATGGTGGAGCAAGTCCATTCGGTCTTGCTCTGGGTCATCATTAGGCTATTATTTGGATCAGCAATTTTCATCTCACATTGGATAAGTGGGGGCTTCTTACTAGCATATATTCGCCATCCCTATAGGAATGGTAACGGCGTCCATTCTGATTAGGCTGTTAGTTGACGGCGCCCGTGTCTGTTATGTAGGTCGTCGTTACCTCGTATCTGTGAGAAGTGTCAATAGAAGTCCGCGGATAAATGAATGGTATCGATTGATATGTCAGGATTCTACAGACCGATAATTTAAAACACTGGATGCGATAGATGTCTGATAACTCAAGGAATCTATGCTGGAGATCACGCGCTAGTTAGCGATTAACGCATCATGAGGACGTGCCAAATCGATGAACTTACACGCTACCCTCGAAGGCGGAATCGGTCTCAGTGTTCTAAGTCAAAAATTGAGTCAGCATACATTTCTTGCTGTCGTGTGTCTTCTCCGTTTTTCTCCTTCAGTTTAGCAATGTGATGTTGGCACTCTGAGTTTCATACATCAGCCTCAATGGGTGCGTCCGTGGCTGATATGTTCAGCCATGGCTGATAGTGTTTGAGTGCCCCCGACAACAAACCCAATACTGTCTAGTCCCAGTCATGTGCGCGGATAAGTCGGGGTGAGAAGACTAGAAGAATATGGTGTTGGGAAGAATTAAAACAGAAGAAATCGAGGATCATAAAGATCAAGAGTTCTCCCCAAGAATCCTGCCAGACCGCTGTGTGTGCAATTCGCTGTGTTGTATGGCGTCTCTGAAGGAGAGTTTCTTTGTTCAACGTCTTTGATCCACTGCTAGTTTCCTTTCCCCTCCACAAGTCCGCCTCTCCACTACTGAACAGCCTTTGACAGAACCTTTTTTGTGCCAGTCAGGCATGGCTCCTGCGCCGGGAGAGTCAGAGACAGCGACTCAGCGAGCGCCGAGCACTGAGCAGCGAGAGCACGCAGCAGAACACAGACGGGATGATGCCCCTCCCCTTCCGAGGACAACTCTTCCCAAAGCGGCAGGAGCGCCCAAAGTGGGCCAGAGGGCTAATCCAGTCTGAACCGTCTGATACGGGGTCAACCAGGACTGACGCTAAGCCGGTTCAAGCATAGTCAGTTCTTGCTGCGTACGTAAACATTACTCTGTAGTAGAGTCAGTACAGGACTGGCCAATAGCCCCATCCATTTATACCCCTTTTGGCATAGTCTGGTAAATTACAAGCACGTTATCCTGCTGTATCAGACTTAGTGGTATGTCCGTCTTGTTTTTGGGGCTTGACTATCAGTGCGTGATTGGTCCTTATGTGCAAAAGTGGGTTCGTGGCAGCCAGCGTTGCATGCACAGCGGAAAGCTTCTCTGCCGGCCCGCCGCGTGCCGCACCCTAAGAATACAGAAACGTACGTACCCTGGTACCCATGCAGAAGGATGGAGCACAGGCTATGAGGCTATTTCTTCAGGAGTGAGGTGAGGACACCAACAACTAAAACGCCCCAGGACGTACGGAGTACTCCGTTGGTTGCATCGAGTACCAGTGTCTCAGGGCTTAAGTGTCCCCAGCGCCCCCCACTATGGTCAATTGCACTTGGTTTGAGCATGCAGGTGTGTGATAACTCACTATGGACTCCTGCAACAAACCGGTCTGACCACACGAGGGACCCCATCATCTATTTCGTGGCTAAATATTCGACTCCTCCTGAAGAGCCCGTGCGAACTTTGGCCAAGGGCTAAACGACCTGGACTTGCGTTCAGCCATGCTAAGAGACTAGTCAGAGTCTTGGGTACCCGCTAACTCAGAGGTATGGATCAATTTCGAGCAGAAGACCCGGCACTATGGTTGGTCGGAACCCGGATGACGTTAGCTAGAGGTTCTGCCTTTGGTCCGGAGGATTGGGTCGGATGTACCGAGCAGTAGTATCGACTAAATGAAGAGCAATGTTTTACTCCCCGTTATCTCCCTCCTCATATGATCTGAAGTACAGTATTCGCCCACTTCAATGAGATACAAGGGTGCCATTGCTATGTTTATATTCAGCCTGCAGCCCACACTCTTGTGACGACAGGCTGCATGTGTCAATTGACACATATATAGATAGAACACTTTCGTAGGAAGCATTGGTACGTCTATCACTATATGAATAGCGGGCCAAGTGCGACAGGTCACAATGGGATGCTAACACTATACTTCCGGTCTTTAGTAGTCCCCCGAGAAGATGTCTCCGTCTGTGGAATGGACGAACCTCTTCTATGCTCTCACAGGAGCATGGATTGTTTATCTGTTCGTGGGCGCCATATCGACTATATTTCCACCCTTTGGCGAAGTTCCCTGGGCCAAAGATTCCGCCTTGACTGGTGGTATGAGGCCTATCATGACATGTACCGCAGGGGAATGTTTATATGGAAGGTTCAGGAGATGCATGAGAAATATGGTATATAACCTGATATGCACCTGTACCTTACACTCGAATGATGTTTGTCGGTTGCGAGTTCAACAAATGTCTAACGCAATGTCATAAGGTCCCATTGTCCGAATCACCCACATGAGCTACACATTCGAGACGCCGACTTTTACGACGAGCTGTATGCACCTGCATCAAAGAAGCGCGACAAATACAAAAACTGGGTGATACTTTCCGGCACCCCTGACGCATCATTCTCGACCGTTTCCCACTCCCACCATCGCTTGCGACGAAATGCGCTCAATCCATTCTTCTCCAAACAAGCGGTGCAACGTATGGAACGATTAATCGCCGAGAAAATTGAGCGTCTGAGCTCTCGCTTGATTGATGCAGCTAAAACTCAACGTGTGGTACGCTTGGATGCAGCTCTTATGGCTCTCACGATGGATATTATCTGCCACTACTGTACGGCGAGAGCTACAACTACCTTGCATTGGACAATTTCAAGGAGGAATGGAAAGCGGCCATGATCTCTGCATTGGAAAACGGCATCTTTCTTCGGAACTTCCCTCTGGGCATTACCTTTGTTGAAGTCTATTCCCTACTCCGTTCTTAAAGTGCTTCAACCCAACGCCGCTTCTCTCGCAGAGTGGGCAATGCTCGTCAAGAAGAAAGTGGACATCTTGATACAAGAACACTCAATGGGAAATAAGTCTAGTGGAACTATCTTCCAGGCGATGCTTGATAGCGATCTACCACCCGAGGAAAAGTCTGCTGCTCGCCTTATCGACGAGGGTCAATCTGTTGTCGGAGCCGGAAGTGAGACCACCGCCAACACCTTGACCATTATTATGTTTTACTTGTTGGAAAACAAGAACCTTTTGCGTAAACTACGTGAAGAGCTGGCTTCGATACCACTAGACGAGACTCCTCTTCTACCAAAGTTAGAGAAACTCCCATTTTTGGTAATTTACCCTCATAATCGTTCATGGTGGACTTTCTAATTGTTCTCCTAGACTGCCGTTATCACCGAAAGTCTCCGACTGAATATCGGTGTTATGAGTCGATCGCCTCGAATTGCCTACGAGCCTATCCAATATCAAGATTGGGTTATTCCTCCTGGGGTTAGTCAATGGAGCATTTGATTCTTAAAGGTCACTTCTCACTAATTATCCGTCATAGACCCCGGTCAGTGAATCAATCTATTTCGTGCACTGGGATCCCACATTATTCCCTGAACCGTCGAAATTCCGTCCTGAGCGGTGGATCGAAGCCCAAGAAACAGGGTTCCGACTAGAAAATACATGATCTGTTTCTCGAGGGGCAGCAGATCATGCTTGGGTATAAAGTGAGTCTCCATCAATTTTCTTTCTCTCATGCACATGCCGCTCACGACTCTGCAACAGTCTCGCCTACGCGGAATTGTACCTGACCCTAGCCAAAATCATACCTCGTTTTGAAATGGATCTATTCGAAACCACCGTTGAGGATGTGGAACCAGAGCGCGATTTTTTCGTCGCAGTTCCGAAATTAGATTCCAAGGGCGTGCGTGTCAAAGTGGTTGGAGTCAATTGATTCTATCATGCCCTGGGCATGGCGGGTTCGCTTATTAAATTATTGTACTTTGACATTACGCTTGTCAGTTTCACCACTCTGTGAGCCCTTCCGCCTTTAGCTAGTGTGTTAATAGCAGCTGTATATCCCCCTTGTATTTCCTGTTGGCGCGAGGTCTCCTATAGTTAGCGTTATATCAATATACCCGACACGGGCGTTCAGACTAGGAAGCGATAACGTCGTCCCTTGGAATAAGCGAGGCATCTGACCCAGTCCAGCAAAATCCCCTTTCTCAATCGCAAGCTCAAGATATACGAGTCATTCGCCTATTCAAATTCATTCGTACAAGCGGGGCCAATAAATCAGCCTTCGAGGGTTGGGACCATCCATTTGCGGAGACGACCCATTGATCGTAAACCCTAAAGCAATGACATCCCATGTCAAAGCTGTCGAGCGAGATTCTGGGTATGCACTCGAGAGCCCGACCGTGCACGGCATCATCAATCATACGACGGAAAGAGCCCAGATCTCTGGAAGGCATCCGTTGACTATGCCACATTTCTACATCCCTGCTTTAGCTCTCGCACACTGGTTGTCGAGCTACTCAAGCAAGTAGTTAAGGACGTGCGAAACCCCTTGTCCAATCAACAGCAAGTAATTACTAGAACTATACATAGTCAGCCGGGATTCCGGGAATATCGTGAGAAAGGAAACTTAGAAAAGGCTTCGTAGGACGATCACCCCCGCTCGCTGTCTTTATCGCATAAGGGTT
The DNA here is from genome assembly GCA_963764155.1 of uncultured Alphaproteobacteria bacterium. Lineage (GTDB taxonomy): Bacteria > Pseudomonadota > Alphaproteobacteria > Rhizobiales > Xanthobacteraceae > Bradyrhizobium. The sequence continues at coordinate 358,847 of CAVXRI010000003.1, read as the reverse complement.
CGCCAAGTGTCAGATCACACATTGGTTCCCGACCGAAGCTGCATAGGTAGCAGTAGTTCTTTCCATCACGATCTTATGATTTCATGGCATCCTTAGCGAGTTTGAGTGATCTTGGCTGTCTAGGCTTCAGCTTTCTAGGGGCCGATGCTAAAACGGAAATCCCTAGTTCGTGATTTTCAACATGATCGACTCCAGGGCCATCTTGAACATCATTGGATCCGGAAATGGTTCCCATGCGGCATTTTAATAGTGTTGTATCCAGGTCCCCAGGTATTGGTCTGCATCAATAGTGATAATGAAGTCATCCCGCGGTGCAAATGATGGAGTTTGGGAACCTATTTGTCAAGAGTCTAATGTAGGGTAATAGGAATTGGTGATACTAGCGAGCAGGGTCAAACTGATTACGTTTTCAAGAACCGTCAGTTACTCTGAATACGAATATGTGGTTAGCCTACTTATGAACCCCAGAGTATATACTCTTTTTATCAAAGAAAGAGCAAGTTGATAGATCACACATGCCGGTGTAACTATCAAAAAGTCTAAAATTCTTCAGGCCAAACCAAAGAGCGTGGTTGGACGCTGCAAGTCAAATGATCACACGAATCTTACAACGGATGTCTGATTCTTCAGGTAATCGCATTGTAAAAATACGCTGTGTATGTAGTCCGTAGTTTGTGGCTGCCACTTAACTCACTTGATGTCAACAAAACCCACTGAAATATTACGTGCATACATACGTATTGCATTAGATCAATGTACGTTGTAGTATTCCTGTCCTCCATTTTCCGCCGTCAAGTGAGTCTAGAGGCTTCAACCAACCACTAGTTCGCAGCCTCAATTGGACCCCTGTTGACTGCTCGCATGTGGCTGCCGTCGAAGAACAGGGATTTTAGCGTCCTGCCATGCATCGGTGAATGCTTTGATGTACTACGTAGGCAGAGTACGTAATGTGATAAATCAGTACCTACGTATGTACGTAGCTTTGGCCTTTAATGAACCAACCGCTGGTAGAATGGATGTGTAGATTTTTATGCATGTTGCGGCAGAGACTGGGTTTTTGAAAGTTGTGTGCGAGTCCAGAAGTCAGATGTGAAATCACACGTGCAGTTCAGATGAGAATTAATTCCTCAAGTTATAATATGAAAATCTTTTAGGGTTGGGCTGATCTTCAAGGCTACGGAGATACTTCGGAGGTAGTGCTGTTCAACTGAAGCAGGCAAAAGCACCTACATAGTACCTATATAACTTTTATTTTCATTCAAACCGTAAATGTCCAATTATCATCCAGAATCTGGTATGTATGCGATTGTGCCAACTGGACGAAGTTCTCGTGGCCAACCATCTCGCACTCCAACAATGCTAGGTAGGGTGCACACAGATCCAGAATCGATAGACACCTAAATCAAGAGAAAAACACGCCACATTTGTATCCAACACAACACCAGTCACGAAACTATCCTTCATAAAGTACAAATATGCCTCTGAAGTATCATCCGGAGAGCCAGTATCCTTCGTCAAAGATTTCGCTTTGGCCTTGTCAATACTCGCGTGCGCCATCTCCTTCGGCAACCTTTCCAGAAGCTCCGTAATTATAAATCCTGGTGCTACCACATTGACACGAACAGGCGCCAGAGTCACTGCTAGACCTTTCATCAAGCCCTCGACGGCATTGCCGATGATCGGCGGTAGCCATGAGATAGGCTTGCGGGCTTGCGACCCCGAAGTAAACGTTATCGACGACGTCTTGGCTGGAGTAATGTACTTGTGCGCATATTTCCCAATGGCCAAAGCACCATAGAAACGCACAGTAAGGAAAGCATCGACATGCTCAAAGCTTGATTCGGCGAGTGACGCCATAGGCGGCACATTTCCGGCTGTGAAGACTACATGATCGATAGTAGAGTCTTGAGCGGCATATTGGAGTAGTCCCTCGACGGTTGTCTCGATTTTGTCCTTGACTGAAAGGTCGGCTGCATAACTCCGCACGTTTGATGCGTGTTCGGGGGAACTTGATCGTAGTCGCTCAACGGCACTGGCGATTTTATCTTCGGACGAGGAGCTGATGGTGATATGGGCACCTTCTTGGAGCGCTTTTTGGGCGACGGCGAAGCCGATTCCTGATGTTCCACCGATCAGCAGGATGTTCTTGCCGGCGAGTTTGCTGGTGGTAGTTGACATCGTGCGGAGAAGAGCCTTGTGCCGTGGATCTTTTTAGGGCTCGGAGATTCAATGTTTGCCTGCGCGGAGGGAAATGTACAAGTCAAAAGTTGTATACGCAACTCTCTATCAATGAGAAACAGATATAAAGCAATGGCAGACATTCTCAATCAATTTATACCCTATACATGCTGCTAAGAGTTGGTTAATGAAGCCATTCGTATCCATGGACCGTTTGGTCCGTTCGTCCATTATGCGAGATGCGCATCCCAAACCACTTTTCACTATGGGGCACATGTCGCGATAACATCTGTGGGTAACACAATTCAATAAAATGTAGATATTATTATATAGATAGTATTATTAAGCGCTAGTCGCCGATAGGCTATTGTATGACCTGGGGATCCGTATGCATCGGGGCAGACTTGAATCAATAGAGGTAGTGAGGTCCGAACATTGAATGTTGTTGTATGGATGGGCCTAGATAGATAATCATATCCCTCCTTTAAATCCGTCCACACAGCAAGCTTGGATCGGACTTATTCACGGAGATTCTGTTCTGAATGGTAGATACGTAGGAGCGCAATGGGGGAAGAAATCGCCGTGAGAGTCTAGCCTCAGCTGCCATGGGCTGATGACTAGTTACAGCCAGCTTTGAGTAGACGTGAGCAAGTAGAACTATTGATTTAACGACACAAATCGCATTGACTTTATGGTCGTAGTAAGCTAAGCGCACCGCCAACGAGATGCAAGCTCCCCGTCACCAAAACGTCGAGTCCTTCCTTTTCCACGGCAATATCTCTAGCAAGCATCAAGGCGTCTTCGATGGTTGGTTTTACATATAATAGAGCTTTGGGATCTATCTGTTTCCATCTAATGGCGTATTCTGTGCCCAAATCTGGGAAGGGGGTTTCCGGCACTTTGAGAGTTTTGTCTATTGATCAATGACATGAATTAGTTATATCAGTTGATTATGATTCCTTACTTGAAGGATCACCTACCGATCCGCTTCGTGCCATCTTTTCTCTCGTCATAGGTGGTGAAGATGACTTTATCAGGCCGTGCATCGTTCTCGAGCAAGCCACGGGCTAGCTCCTCGACGAGCGTCATACCATCACGTTCTTCAGAGTAATGACTAAAAATAAGGGCGCGGCATCTTGTCAAGCGAAGTCAGTTTCAGCTACTGTCAAACCATTGAAGCATGTATAAACTTACATTTCCGTCTCCGAGACTATATTATCTGCAAACCACCGTGACGCCTGCCTCAGACTCAAAGGGTTGTGCGCCCCATCCAAAAACCACCGTATTTGACCATCCTGGATAATTTCAAATCTGCCAGGCCAGCTGAAACTCTCAACTCCCTCGCGGACGAGGTCATCGTCAATCACACATTCCGGTGCCTTCGCCTGCAGAAAACACCGCGCTACTTCCAGAGCCAAGGAGCAATTAGTCCTTTGAACAGGAACGGCCAGCACCTTCTTATTCTCCGGTAGATTCTCATTAATCGACACAAACTTCAACGGGACATTCTTCTCTTCAGCACGACGACGCATAACCTCCACCGGACCTGGATCCTGCGGCGCCGAGAAAGCAGGAACCCCACGCTTGAAAATCCCCGATTTATGCCAGGCAATATCCTCAATTGTAGGACCTAATTGCGCGACGTGGTCCATACCAAGGGATGTTATAGCAGTCACGACCGGCTGCGGAATGACATTCGTAGCATCATATTCACCGCCATGATGAGTCTCGAATATAGCTGCCTGTACGCGTTCTCTTATAAAAGTGTGGAATGCCAACAAAGCTAGCAGTTGCAAATAGCGAGGTTGTCTGGTTTTCTTACTATCATCAGGAGAATCAGACGGCGAAAGACGCTCCCACACCTCAAAAAAGTATCGCGTGAAAAGATCTTCGGTGATGGGCTGGTTGTCTATCTGTATTCTTTCCCGGACGGACTGTAGATCTGGACCGGTATACAGTCCAATACGGTTAGGAAACCCAGTCCGTAGGCCATGCGTGTGAAGAAATGAGCGCGTGAAGGCGCACGTGCTACCTTTTCCTTTGGTACCGGCGACATGAATGATGTTCAAGCCATTGATGTCGTTGGTCTCGATACCTGATGAGAATGATGTTCAAACTTGGGTAGGATTGAAGCATACTGAATGTCCTAGAGCTTCAAGCCACTCTTTCATTCCAACCAGACTTGGTACACCTCTTAATGCCTGGGAGCTGGGAGTTGGAGTAGATGCTGCTGCACCAGCAAGCGTGACAGCAGTCTTTGGTCGGGCCGTTCGCCGACGGGATTCGAGTAGTTTGAGTGCATTCTATTCTTGACGATTAGTAAAAGCATAAATATGGATGAATAAGTCTTACCTCATAAGTCCGCTTCATAGCATTGGTTGATTATGTGCCGTACATTAGTTTGTTAGCATTGGAGGTTGCAGTTGGTAGAACGTCTCCCAATCCGCTAATCTTATCGTAAGTCAGCACGTGATATCAAGGGTTCTTTTTGAGACATTGGCCAGAAGCAATTCGATTTTCCATAGATTATACAAAGAATTCGTCAATCTGAAGCTGTATTCTCTATTTTTCAATACCTGATTGGTTGGGTGACAAGTGGAATTCTTCTCGATTTTTCGATATGCTACGACTTGAAGGCCCCTAGACTACTTTGATATACAGAGAAAAAGACCCTGTCCAGTTCTAATTTTTGATTTGCTTATCCATGACTACCAAGTAGTAACGTGCAAAATACACGAGAAGGTATATGAGTATAAAGTGTATACAGCCGAAGATTGTCGGAAAAGAGGAACCTATCTCCACCGACCAGCCTCACGCTCTTCCTCCACGCGAGACATATCGTCATCATCGCCTTCATATTTGTAATTGAGTCTTCGTCCACCAGTCGTCTCACGATCGTGCTGGCGACGGGAACTCTTGCTATCACGCTCTGTAGTCATTGCATCGCGACGTTGTTTCTCCTTCATCAATCGCTCACGATTACGAGCTTCGCGCTCTAACGTATGTGGATCTTTACTCGATGTTGTTCCTCTCTCCGAAGGTCTTTCTTTTTCGGCAGCGTCGTACCCATCGCGATGGCTCCGTTTGGAACGACGGGAATGACGACGTGAAGAGTCGCTTTCATCTCCCGACAAAGAACGGTCGCGACGGGAGCGTTTGCGATCTTTCTCACGGTCTCGTTCGCGATCCCTGTCGCGCGGCTTGTCTCGTTCGCGACGGCGGTCTCTATCGCGGTCAGTGCCACGGTCGCTTTCATGGTCATGACGTTTTTCGCGCTCGGAACGATCACGCTTGCGCGAGTCTTTTTCATGGTGCTCTGAAGAGCCTTTACCAAGGCGCTGGGCATTGGCGATTCGTCTCGCAAGGTCATATTTGTCGTCGCCATTTGTTGCTACGGCAGCGGACCCCCGATCACGATGCCGGCTCACACTGCGGCTATGGCGGCGAACCCTAGATGGTCGATGACTAGACTTATGATCCCGATCCTTACCAGGACGATGAGATGAACGTCGTTCTGATGGCGAACGTGAGCGTGACTGTGAGCGCGCGTCATAATCTCTATCATCTCGCCGAGACCGTCTATGACGATCTTTTCGGTCTCTATCGTCAATACTACCACGAACAGATTCAGATCTGTCTCGCCGACGATTCCGAGACTGTCGAGATTCTGGAGTAGGCGGTGACTGAGGGCGTGATGGCCTGGGGGATTTTTCTCTAGATGGCGAGTAGGAGCGTGGTTTATAGTCGACAACAGAAGGTGAGTGCGGAACCACATTCTCTTGGGTTATTGTTGGAGTTGCACTAGATATGGTCAGTCATGAATCTTGCAATTGAACGCTTGCGGACAAGTATCTTACCCGCGTGAACTGTTCTCTGCTGTCTGTGAAATCGAAGCAGTTCGCCTTGATCCGGACAATAGTCCGCCCCTGGTAATGCCTTCACGCATCGCACGAGGTGCTACCGGAGCCCCAACAACGCCCTGTCCAGCGGGTGGACCTTGCATGTTGTTGTAGAAAGCACCGCGGTGACTCATGAATCCTCCTCGACCGAAACCTCTACCACGACCATATCCTTGATCCATGACTGGTATTGGCCCTCTAGAGTAACCCATAGGGCCCATAGGCTGCGATGGCGCGCTATCAATACTGTCAATAGTAGGAATACCTTGTAATTGAGACGTAGGTGCCTCATCAAGATTATTGGTTTCACCGTTGATCTCAGCATCCAAAGGTTTATCAGTCCGGTCTGTACTGTCAGCGGCGTTTGCAACTTCTGATCCAGTTATAGTACTATCTTTGGGTGGGCCGTCTGCTAGATCATCATCACCACCGCCCGGAGCTAGTTCATTGTTGAACTTTCTGATATCATCTTCAGTCTGTCCCATTTCCTGGTTCATGGGGTCCTGAGATACATTATTCTGGTAGTTCTGTTGGTGGTAGTTAGCATGATCGTACCCACCACGGCCACGATAGAAGCCGCGGCCACGGCCTCGTCCCATGCCTCTCATATAGCCAGGGCCATTTCCATAGTAGCCATTTTGGAAATTTTGGTTAGGGTATTGCTGCATTTGAGAATAGTTCCCGTTGGGTTGGGACATGTATCCAGCATATCCAGAGGTACCATAATCTTGGCCCATACCATTCGAGTACGGATTTGGATTGTACATATTGTTTTGAGAGTTGTCCCAATTGTTATACATTTGTTGCTCTGTGCCATATCCCATATTCATGCCATTGCTCATATTATTCATGTTCATACCAAAACCCCCGAACATTCCTTGAGCTGCATTCATCGGACCCATTCCAGGCATTCCTATACATATTAGCTGTGGTCAAAGATGGATGCGTGAGGGTGCAAATCAACTCACCCATGGTGTTTGGAAAATTACCCATTGCATTGGGCATGAATTGTGCTATCGCGCTCATGTCCTGGTCGCCCCAGCCCATACCGGGCATCATTCCCGCCACGCCAGCTCCCATGTTCGGATACATCTGATTGGGTTCACTTTCTGATTGCGCAGGCTGAGCTTCGGTACCTTCGGTAGCTTCAGCATCGACCGGTACACTATCCGCTGAGACAGGACCGGCTCCATTCTCGTCAGTAGGGGCGACTAAGCTTCCATTCTCCTAAAGGACAGTCAGAAACCAATCAATGACAAGGGTGTGTAGTAAGAACCAACCTGAACTGACGTAGCGCCGGGCAGCACTTCATTCTCGTCAACAGAAGGCTTTTCAGCAGCTGGTTCAGCTGGTATAGTTTCCGCAGATACAGCATTGTCCGCGGTCTTGATTGCAGTGATAGCAGGCTCGGCTTGGGTCTCGACAGGTACGATTGACGCGGGAGTTGGAGCCGTTGCCACAGTCGGTGTAGTAGACGGCCGATCTTTCTCCCGCTTTTTCTCTTCTGTCCGCAAAAAGGCTTTCAGCGTCGTACGAAGAGCTTTATTCGGCTTGCACAGGTCGGGGGAGACGGGGTTGTGCTCGCAGACTGGGCAGCTTTCGGGCAGTGATGTCTGGCCTGAACATGGTTGTTAATACTATGCAGACGAGTGAAGTAACTTGAAGATAACATACAGCTCTCACATATAGCCTGGTCGCAGCATGGCAGGCGAAAGGCATTGATTGCTAAATTGTTGCAGATGGCGCAGCGGAGTTTGAATGGAATGTCATCTTGCGTGAGAGAGCTAAATCCGTCAGCTATACGACTTCTGGGTATCGTTTTTAACAGCGAAAATATAAGAAATGTACTCACGAGATGATATCCAACAGACTTTGGGAAAGCTCGGTACTCGCCATAATGGACTGATGCTGTCGAAGAACAGCTTTTTTCAGGTGAAAATGGTCGGTCTCAGGACGGAAGGACGGCAAAAAACGAAGCGTCGACAAAGGCAGACATGCCGGAGCAACACATCAATCCATTATTGCAGGAAATAGACCGTCGTCTCATTCGTGGATGGCATAATTGATACTCAATTATTTTTCGACGTAAGAATTGAGTGTGCTCCGCATCTAGACATTTTGGAGTTCTTCACATCGGAACGGAGGAACATTTTACCGATCGTATCAAGAGCTAAAATTTGCCGTCGCGTCAAAGCAAAGTGATATCAGACTACGTATCTATAATATTACTGATGAGAGTACAAGATTCGAAAAGGACAGAAGGGATATGATATTCGGATCTATAGACCATGTGACCCTGAAATGATAGGCTTGAAGGCAGCAAGATGAAACCATTAGTCCTCAGATTAGATCAAGTAATTTGGGCAGTCATCGATGTGAGCTACTATCGAAAGAGAGAGTGGCGATGCCGTGAAGCTGGAAGCTCCCGGCCTCAGCCTTACTGTCTCTTTGGCTCGACTTCTCGTCTTAACTCTTATCATCACGGGACAGTTTGCGTAGTCTTAATCTTGGAGCCTGTTGATTTGATTGACATGCTTGTTCAACAGCCGCAGAAGACAACATTAATCTTCAGTATAATGGCTGAGAGTCATTTCAAGCTGGACATTTCATGGGATGTATTGTGGTTGAGAATGAATGCATATCTTTTTATTGATGACATGCAGTAGCTTAAATTATCGTAGCGACCGAATGAGCGAGATAAGTCGAGCTAGTAGACCAACTGGCAGATGCAGTTTTTTGAAGCATGTCGTAAGCAGCCTAGAAAAATCATACAGCAAGCATCAAAGGCTGTCTGTACAGAGAGTGACGCGTGAGATTATTTCGAGATGAAGATGGATGATGACAGAAAATACGTAAATACCGATTCGTACTAGCGCGGATCTCGGGCAATATCAGAAAATCAAGGATGAAATTTTCAACAATCTGAGCAAGCTGATTGGCAGAGAAGCAAATCCTGGTAAAATACCAGCGTAAATACGTCCTGCATACGGGTCAATCAGAATCGGCAGGCAGACGCCGACTAACCGCTTACAGGGTCAAGGGGGCGCATGCTGCAGCGTGATAGGCCAAGAGCACAGAAAGACCCATCACACGTGATACGACGTACCCAAGGCAGGAGCAGGAATTTTGAAAGCGCGCGGGCAAGCACCGCGCAGGGTTAAAAGGGCTGCTGCGACCCGCGCTCCGGAAGACGACGAAAAGAAAGTCCTTGCTCTTACTTCCACGCACATACCCTCCTCGCAGCCCATACGTGAGCTCCCCACTTCTTAATCTATTTGCCTTCAACCTTTTACTCCACGCACTGTCAACGCACCTCGAAAACATACAGAAGCTTGGACCACCCATCTTCTCGCCATAGATGGAAAGGCTTCAAACTTGTTCAAAGTGAACAGAAAGACTATAGAGACAGGGACAGCCTCTTTCATCTTTCCCTTACAGGGTAGATACACTCGATCTGTATAGTGATTGTTGTTGTTCTAGTTACCTGTGAGGCTTGACAAGCTATATCAGTTTCAGCTACATAGTCAAGTAACAAGTACTCTCGACAACTCGGTACACATACGCAACAAATACTCTTTGAGTCATTTCTATTCGTTGACTTGATTAATCCTGTCAGCCACAAGGTAAGCTCAAAGCCTCAACTCGAAACGCCGTTGTCAAGTGTGGGTCTCTTGTCTGAAAGCAGCCAATCCGTGCAGAGAAAAACAAAGAAGAGCTGGACGATTGAAAAAAGAGAAAGATAAAAAGGCAGACAGAGAGAAAAAGATGCTAATTGATTGCTTACTCAGTCGAGCAGAATATGACAGACCCGGAGAGCTCTTACCGGCCGCGTTCCCCAGACTTTTCTTCCTTCCCATCCTTCCCGAACACCTTCAACAACGCGTATCAGCCACCACCACCGCCCTATCTCGCTAGCCCTCACGGTCAACGCGCTTCTTACGACGCCTCACCTTTTTTTGCGGGTTATCAACCCCCGGTTGTCAACAACCGAATCCCACAGCAACAATATCAACAACCATTCTATAATCCTGCCTACGATAATAACCCATACGACGACGACATGGCAAGACGGAGTGCTCGCTTGTCAGCGCAACAGGCCCAAGCTCAAGCTCCAGCCCATGTACAACCACAAATACAAACACAACTTCAACATCAAATCCACCACCAACAACCACCTCACGCACAAATCCAAGCCCACCACCAAGCACCTCTCCCTCACCCCTCCGAACAAAATTTCATATTCGATCAACATGTCGCCGCAGTCGCACCCAAACAAGAACCAGACGAACGCCGACCAAAACCATGGGATGGAATTGACGTGAAAACGAAATTCCCTGTAGCCCGGATAAAGCGTATCATGCAGGCGGACGAAGAGGTGGGAAAAGTGGCTCAAGTGACGCCAATCGCAGTTTGTACGTCTCCTCTCACTTTTTTTTGAAAAAAATTCTCAAAACATAGCACTAACTTTTTTTTCCCTTAGCCAAAGCACTTGAACTCTTCATGATTCAACTCGTCACCAAAGCTGCACAAGAAGCCCGAGACCGAAATTCCAAACGAGTCACAGCCGCACACTTGAAACAAGCCGTCTCCAAAGACGAAGTCCTCGACTTTCTAGCGGAGATATGCTCAAAGGTCCCAGATCAACCCGCACGCAAGAACGATGAAGACGGCAGCGATCAAAATGAAGGAGGGAAACGAAAATCAGGCGGCGGCAGAAGAAAAAAGGATGTTGACAGTGATGGTTTTTAAGAGCGGTCTTTTGTTTTGTATATACCATTTTTAATGATGATTAGGGATTTTGGGGGAATATTGGTTTATGATGATGCTCTGATAGACAGGATGGGTTGCAATGGCGTGTGGCGTCAAATCTACTTTTCTCCCTTCTTTTTCTCTTTTCTTTTGCTCTCTTCTTTTTCTCTCTTCTTTTTCACGATGGTCATGATCACTATTACTACAAGCATGTGACTTAAAAGCCACGACATTACCGATGATATGATGGATATGACCATTTGGTCTATATGATTCAATAATGACACAAGTGAGTCAGATGAATATGTTCTACCTGACTAAATCTGGCGGTTCGTTCCATGAAGACGCTAAATCTCTCCTTTGCAGCGACGTATAACAAATATAACAAAGGCGCGAGCTGATTTTAGACCTTGGATCTGCGCTCCCAAATCACCTTGCTAGGCGACTGAGGTCTCGAGAACAACGACTTGATATCGAGAAATATCAGCATCTTAACCATCCTAGAAGTAAATAGCGAAGGGTGAACATACCGAATAATCAATTCCCAGCAATTCATTGCTCTCATCCACCGCTCTCACTCGAAACGATCTCACAAAAATCGCCAGAATAACACCCAGCTGCACATACGCAAACTTCTCTCCAATCACACCTATGTCTCCCGCCACCAAAAGGCAGATAGGGACTATTCGAGCCTTTACCCAGCGAATCAGTACTGTCGTCATCCTCCTCGTCAATGGTATATAATTTCTGTTCCCAGCGGTGAGGTTCCCATTTCAACGGTTCGCCGAAGTAAGCCTTATCACAGCTGAGAATGCAGGACTGGCAAGGAGAATGTCTCCCTGCGGTACAAGAATTTCATTGCTCTGCTCTTCCCCTCGGACGACAAGAGGTCTTCTCGCAAGCCGCATGATTGAATGTATAGGGTTATACAACCGCAGCGTCTCTCTGATAACATGTGCATGAAGCTTGAGTCTCTGAAGTCCTTCATACGTTTAGATCATGATCCCCAAGTTCTCTAACCTGCTCTTCATGCAATTCCTCCTGGATATCAGGATTAGACGCCAGGCTCAATATCGCAAATGCAATAACAGCAGAACTAGAATGGTGTCCGCCCAAGAGCAGCGCAATCATCATATGCGCGATTTCCTTGTCAGGTAGGGGGCTGCCATCCTTGTATGTGCAGTTTTGCATGAGGTTCCAGATCATGTCCTTGGCCTCTGCTTCCGCTGGTTGGATGGCTTGTTGTTCGTGCTGACGGCGTTTCGTGATGATATCAGTATATAGCCGCGTCATCTCTCGTTGCGCAATGTCTCTTCGCTTGTTTCGAGGAAGAGGGACCCAGGACGGGAGGAAGAAATTGATTGGTGAAAAGCCCATGTCGAGGTCGTGGTAGAGATCTGCTATGCGAGATCCAGCTGAGGAGAATTGTTGACGTACTTCGGCGCCTTGGAGGGATGAGGAGGCGGTATATATGGTTAGTTCGGCCATTGCGGAAGTGACCTCGAGTATTCCTGTCTTTGTTTTGGGTTCGGTTTTGAAATCATGATATGTTTTGAAGAAATCCGTGGTTTCTTTGGCGATGAGCCGGACATAGGACTCGAGTGCGGACTGGCTGAGTCCGAATTTCACAAACTTGATCCATCACGTCCAGATCAGCATCCGGTTACTGTTTGAAATTACCAAGGAAATGAGAGTTCACCTTCTTCTGTTGCAAGAACTTACTATGCTCACAGTCGAAAATTACATCAGTCCCAAAAACAGGCGTCGTCAACGGCGCATAGACTTCTTCTGCGGATAGTTCGCTGTGCTTTCCGTTCAACACAAAGTTGTTTCCTTGAGCCCCGAGATAGACGGTGACGCGTCGTCCGAGGAGGATGAATGTGAATACAGTTCCGTACTACGACAGAGAGCATGGTCAGCAAATAAATGCCCTCTTTGGGATGAAGGGGTAGATAGCCACTCACTTTCTGTTTGCATCTCTCGAAGAACACCATCGGATCCTTGCCATAGCTGATTGTGCTGCCTATTATGGGAAAGTAATGAAAGACAAGCGGCGGTTTGTTTCCATTGCTTTTGGCAACACACTGGGACAGGACATTCAGCAGAATGCTCAAACTGATCAATATAATGAGGATTGCCAAAGCTTGAAGAATCATAAAGGACGAGACGGGAAATATGACTGAAGAGTCCATTTTCGGCGGCAGCCACGAACAAGGGAAGCAGCAGGTAGATGTCAAGAGTGCTGGAGAATGTGAATTCGTATGAAGAGCAGAGAGGAGACGACACACCTCAGGACATAGGAAACAAAGTGAAGGATCAATTCCAAGGCTGCCCACTTTCCTTCCAGAACCAGGAGCACCTCCCATTGCCAATTTTTGCTCCATAACTCATAATTGGTAACAGAGACTCCATCATTGGCCAGGATCCTCTGTGGATTGCTGGGCTACCTTGAAGTTAGGGCTAGGGGGTTTAGGGTTATTGGCGGATGTCCAGCACCCGAATGGTCCGACAAACTAGACACGCAGTTCACAACATTTCTGATTTCCGTTTGGCCATTTCAGTATAGCTGACTGGGCTAGCTTGATAGATATCCATGGATATCAAAGTATATTTTTCGCTTGTATCGCTACATCGAATGTTCTTGTCGTGTTCAATATAAAATACAACTCAACCAGTTCTGGGGTGATGGAGACAGACAACATGATGCGAAGAATATCTTGGCCAATAATAAGATTCTGATCAATCAGATAGGATAAATCGAGAAATGGTGCTTGAATTGTCCATGATGGATACCGATATTGTAGGTTTCTGCCTGCGGCTACAATATATGCGTACGTCGCGGGTGTCAAGAAACTACACAAAGAGAGCTGAATTTTGATCCAGCACACAAGACTACGTATTCGTGGTCAGTACGAAGGTACCCCCGTGAGCCGCCATCAGGCGCAAACAGTACGCACGATTCTACTGACTCAACCAAAATTCCTTCCAATATGTCGATCAACATCGATCTCCCGATTTATGCAGAAGATTGTCTCGAGGTTGTCCTACGACTAGCGAGCGAACTTCAACCGGCTCGTACCACAATAATAGACGATTCTCAATTATCTAGTTACGTGCCAGTAATATCAACAGTCGAGTACGTCTGGCATCAAAAAGATGTGCTTCTACAAATGATCACTGTACGAAACTACAAGAAAAGCAGAAACTCTCTTGAAACTAAGACGTACTAAAACAGACATATCAATCACTCATCTCGCCCAGCTTTCTTTTCTGTCCCTTGGAAAATGATTTAAAGTACCGCCCCAGATTATCTGTGTAGCCGCCCGTCACGAATTCTTGAAGGTGTGCCGGGACGTCAGTCATCTGTGTCTGAATAAAGACGAATCGCCGTGGTTGTTGGTTTATCCCGGTCCCAGATCACGAAGCAAGGATTGGGGAAAGGCTAGTCCAATAAGCCTACAAAGAGTGAGCCGGATCATTCATATGGTTGATTCCTAATACTAATGATGACTGATTTCTAGAGCTAACTAACGGGGGGACGTAGGCATATTTATGCCTGCGTAGAGGCCTTCGTACGGCCGTATCTTGGTGGCGAAATATCCAATATCCGTACAAAGGCTGAGACATGATTCCGTGCGTATAAAGGAATATGAAGCTATTCCTGGCATATGAAACAGATATATCAAAGCGTTGCAGAATATGCACCGTTCCGGCGCGGGAGCGCGCATACGTGCATAAACGGGATCGCTGGGTTCAAACACTGGTCTTTTTGCAATCACTTCGTCATTGTCTACCATCCATCCAATCCATAACTGAGTTTGCTTTATAATGCGCAGCCTTTGAATCCGTTTGAGGATAGAAGCTGAGATTTTCCCATCGTCATATGAAAGTGTAGGCCAGTCTTGGATATCAGGGTCCACTGACTCCTCACAAAGGATCATAAAACTTCGCCGTACCTCTTGGCCTAATGAGACGGTCTGGTATAGCGGAGGCACAGATGTTTAGCCCTAACATGGTAGAGTGTTGAACATTTGCTAGCTCGAAGTACTCTTGCAGTACTGTAGGAGGCAGAGACTGAAATGCCATACATAGGACCATTTCGAGAATATTTTTCGCCAATGTAAGGAGTGTCTGGTCATAGAATTCACCCACTTGCTCTGGACCAGTTTTCCAGAACTGAATAAAATTAGAATGACGGTGGCCTTTTCCCTTAAATGACGCGTGATAATGAAGGGTGGAATCATCATCTGCGAGCATTGCGCTGATAACTTATGGCTTTCCCTACGGCGCATTATGTAATTCGATTGTCCAACGTAGGAGCGAAAATAGGCTGGATTGCGGTTGTCTGTGATGAAATCCAGATATCCACCATCAACTTCCCAATCGATCGAACTCTCGGATTGAAGATTCTTCACTTGCAAAAGTCTGAAGTAGATATTAGCTGAATATGTCTTTCAAATGTGATTGAAGGAATATAAGAACTCACCGACGGGCTGTGATAGTCTCACCTTGTAGCTCTCTAATCTCAGGACTAATGAAGCTACCAGCTCTTCCGCTGTATCTTCGACACCTTTTTCAACCATTAACTGAGGATAATTGAAAGGCCTTAGTCTTGAGTCTTTTTCCGCGTCAAGGTACCTCAAAAGCGTCTCAGTCATCTCAAAAAGGTTGGGAAAAATGATGCTATGGGTTACCAACCCGTAATCCTGTAAAGCGTTAGAACGCCATACAGTAATGTATAGGTATATTTGACTGTGATATACCTGAACAGAAAGACTCACATCAGGGGGCTGGACTTGAATGAGAAGCTTTTGAGCTCGAGCTCTTGAGCTCTCTGGGGCCATTTCGGTTGCGGTTGGTGTTGTTTGGAAATGTAATAAGAGCTGTACCCCTTGGGTTTGCTAAGATCATTGTGGTTGGTGTTGTTGTTGGAAATGTAATGGGACTATACCCCCTGGGTTTGCTGGGGTCATTGCGGTTGGTGTTGTTGTTGGAAATGTAATGGGATCTGTACCCACTGCTGGGGCTCTACGCGAGCAGTTTGGGCACGCCGTGCAGACAGGGCATGGCCTGGTAGGTCATTTTGTCGACAGGTCGCACAAGTAAAGCGAAATTCAACCTGTCCCCGATGATAACGCGCCAGAAACTTGCAGCAAGGCGCCTTTATGCTTCAGTATCGTATTGGGGTTTGCCAAAGAATGGAAATATGACAGAAGACAAATATGAGCTTGAGGTGCCGGTGCCAAAGAATGGCATGGAGTGGAGAAGTAGATGTGACACTTGCCAAAACCGTATGATATTTGCTATCTAGGTGTGCTCCGTCTGAGGCAATATCAAGCATAGGGAAGAAAAAGAAGACTAGATACAGGCCTGCGCTCCACGCGAGGATTTATACGGTCCTCGTGCGAGCCCCCTTCCCCGATCTGGCACCGCCATGAGGCTATCCCCGAATCCAGTACCGCCTAGGGCTCCGAACCCTAGGTGGAGATATCGCGGGAATCACCGTCATGTTATCACGGCGCCGGAATGAGGCTAGGGCGCACGTCCAACTGTCACAGAGATTGATCATTAATAAGCAAAAGAAATAACAACAATTCCGGCTATTGAAATTGGGGCCTCTCATTGTTTAGAATTCTTTATGAACCTGGGTTGGGCGGTCGGTCCCGTGTTAGATGTTTACTAGATATCTCTAGAAAAATAGAGGCCTCCTATTAGTCGGAATTCTTTGGAATTCATTAAGGATCCTGTATATATGAACCTAGATATCAATACACATATCCCCGATTCCACCGCACGTATGGAATTTGATGTTAGATATGACACTTGCTCAATTCTATCACTAAGGGTAGCCTATTGATGTAAAACTAAGCATATAGGAAGAAAAAGAGAGGACTTTATATGTGAGCTCGCTACAGCTTTTTGTAAGCGTGTAGGACCCCATTAATGCCTAATTAGGAAACTATGGCAATAGGGATATCCTATTGTGGATATTAACTAGGGCTTAGGGTCCGACTAGGTCCCAAATACGGTAGAAAGGGTTAAGCGGAGGAAGAACTCACGGAAATGTCGCATCATTTCAATGTTTGACGAGCTTAAGGAGTACTGGTAACTTTCAGGTAACATATAAACTGCATGATGATATGACTTGAGTATGATTTTCCAATACTTAATGATCATGAAAGGACAAGATCATGCTGGAAATTCCCTGGGATTAGGGTCATGATAATTAGGATTAGAACATGTATACATATATTAGGGCTGCTTGCTCTGAATTCGTAATAAGTCAACGACCGGCCTTGATGTATATTTGGTCCTTCTTGTCGATACAACAGCCCTACCTAGATATTGTTCGGTGGCGGGATTTTCAGTCCTTAGACTTGAATGCATTCTCATGACCGAAAATGATTTTCAGCTAATTTTGACCGTGCAACGAAGCATTCTTCGCAGATTGTATATTCAATCGGACTTCCGGACTTATTATGTCCCACGTAGACAACAAGCTTTCAATATAACACTTGTGGTATTATGAAACCGGCACCGCGAGGTGCGCAACTTTTGCTCAATCGTGCAGATCGATAATCAATAGATTTTTTATCTACCAATAGAACGATAGATCGTCCAGGACAACAAAAGGGGTATACATGATATTAGTGTTAATCTAAACGTGACAATCTCCTGAAAAGTCCCAGACAAAAATATGCTCGCGAAAGAAGACACACAAGACTCCGACACAAAAACGAAACTTCTCTCCAGGTATCCACCGCTGCTACATTTATGGAGATATCCTTTTTCACAACGTGACAACCAACTTCTTGGCCGAAACACCCTTCTTTAACTGCTCAAATCCCTCCTGCACATTCTCCAACCCATGACCGACAACCTGGGGCTCCGGGGCCGCGAGATAACGGCCCTCAGCTAGAGCCTGAGGAAGGAAGTCCGCATAGATAGACTTGGATACTGAGTTTTTCTTGATGTCACTAGCGTAGACGAACTTGGTACGCACGCCGGTACGTTTCGTCTTCACCCAGAGCGCTGCACCACGGCCCATTGTGCCGAGCAAGAACGGGATGAGTGTGAATCCAGCCAGTTTCTTGTCCGTGGGGATATCGGTTGATCCGACATCAGTGACGAATTTGACGCCCTTGGTTTTGCTGATGACATCCACGCAGAGAGATAGGGAGCCGACGCCGATAGCGTAGGCACCGGCGACGGTCTTATCTTTAAGACCTGCGACTAGATCCTTGACAATGGTCTTGGAGTTGTAGTCGAATACTTGAGAGGCGCCGAGTTTCTTGACATAGTCGAAATTTTTCGGAGATGCGGTAGCGAATACTTCATAACCAGCAGCAGCGGCGAGTTGGATTGCGTTGCTACCAACGCTCGTTGACCCTCCCCAGATCAAAAGGGCTTTGCCAGTTGGTGCCTGCGGCGGTACGGTGGGCAATTGCAAATTGAGGAAATCCTCCTGGAAAAGTCCAGCTGCAGCAGTAGACACACCAAGCGGGAGCACAGCAGCGTCTGGGAAGGCCAAAGTAGATGGAATTGGCGAGGCGAAATTCTCCAATACAACAGCATATTTCTGGAAAGCTCCCTCGGCGGCATTGTTTCGATCCTGATCTGATCCACAGCCCATCGCTAAGACGCGGTCTCCGGGTTTGAATCGTGTCACTTCACTACCCACCTCGACGACTTCGCCGGCCATATCGGCACCCAGCACGAATGGGTATTTGATCCAGGTGAATGCGAGGTGGCCGGTTTCCTGGAGCATCCAGTCCATGGGATTGATGGCAACGGCGGCATTTTTTATAACGAGCTCGTTGGCTGCTGGTTTCGTGTAGGGAGCTTCTTTGACTTCGAGTGGTTTGGCGTTTTTCTCATTGATCCATGCTGCCTGATTGGTAGGAGTGGCCATTTTGACTGTCTTGCCGCTCAACGATGATGTTCGAGGGTAGAGATGAGGGAGATGGGACTGAGGAGGAAGGAGATCAATCACAGTACGTAGCAAAATTGAAGTCAATATATGACAAACCTTGGATACAACGCCCGACTGCGAAATTATTTATACGTACATGCAAGGGATGAGCTACAGCCCAATCTGGCGCGGACTGGATGATGTGTTTACATGCTTTGTCCGAATAGAGATAGACATTCGGTACGTATCATGCTTTGATACACTGATTCTCGTACGGGAAAATGCAGAACTTGTCTTCGCTTTTCTCCGAATACGTCAGTTGAGCATAGTCCAATCTACAGACTACTACCAGTATGGGTCTATCGTTTCAATCATGGCTCTGAATCCACTCGGCGATGTTTGTCAGACGAATCCAATATGCCGAATAACTATTTAGTAGTTATCACGCGATTCTCAATCTCTCTAATCGATTCTGGATGCGATGTGCAGCCAAAGTCGGCCTTGTTTCTGCAGTCCGGTAAATAGTTTTCGATTTAATTCCCCGGCGTCGCTCATCTTCGGAGCTTCTAGTCGGTCTTTTATTTTCTTTACGTAGTATTTACTACTCTATTTAGTTATTTCAGGTAACTATGTCGCTCTGAAGATTATGACTAATATTGATTCTAGATGAGATTCATCCTAAAGTGAGGTTTGATTTCCGTCGAATTAGTTGAAACTTCCACCAGGACTTGGTTACTATGTATTCATGGTACACAACGCGAACGGCCGCTTTCGAAACAAAGGGGTATTGGTATAAATAGAGTATAAAACAAGAATAAATAAAGATGTACAAGCAACGGCTCTCATGCATAACCGGCCTCCTCAAATAACGTAGCCCTGACCTGCACCATAGCAGCCAACTCCAGAATGAACTCGTACAGGATTACAGCATTCGTTAGTATATGCCCGAGGGTAACCACGGTTTCATTCTGGGCTGGCGGTGGCTCGTGATTCGATTGCTCGCTTTCATCGATCGGATTATCAGTCTGGTTTTCATTGGTGGTGGGCTTGTTTTCGTGCGCAGAGGTTGGCTGTTCAGTTGCCTTATCGACTCGATATGAGCTGGCAAGTCGTTGTCGGAGGTCCTCCACCGCAACGGGACGTTGAGCCGGAGATGACGACACAGGCGATTGGATGGATGGCTCACGCAAAGGAGAACCAATCTTACTACGTGGTAAAGAACCTGGAGTGCTCGAAAGTCGCCCGTCTTGATTGATGCTATTACTGATAGATCTGCCACGTGGAGAAAGAGGAGGCTCAATGGAGTGTGTGGTTGGAGGTTGTGAGGGTTGGCGGGACGTATTGATTGAGCGTTGTTTCCTTGACGTATCATCATCATCGTCACTGTGTAATAGGTCACGACGAGCGGCGACTAGAATATCAAAATCTGGGATATCTTGCCTCCAATCTTCAAGATGTTCCGTAAGCTTTCGCAATGACTTTGCGATGAGCGCTTCATTTCCATCTGACCAGCTCGCTGGCGCCAGACTTCTCCTAATAGCTGCTAAAGGGTCAACAATTTCAGGTTGTTCAGCATCGAGATCTGACGTGTTAACCTCCGTGACAGTCGAGGGCTTTGTTACAGGCGGCAAATCCGATTCGTACTCGTAATTCGCAGGGTCGACCAACAGCCATCCATTGAGTGAGATCAAATTAGACGAAGCAAGACTCGTGATGAGCTCGGTCAACCCGAGATTCACCGTGACACTGTTTGAAAAGAACCTATCCAACAAATTCGATATCTCCATAAAGATCGCATCATCCAAGGAAAGGTCAAGTGGTTGATCAGCCGGCCCGTCGAGGATGCTGCTCCTTGGGGATGGTATGAAAAGACGAGATTCAAGGACAAGTGCCGCATCTTTGGAGTAATGCTCAAAAGAGTCGTTCAATGATGGGTCGTCAATAATGGTTATGGCGAAAGACAAGTATCTGCGAAGCTCTTCGTTGATGGCACCAACGGTACGCTGCGGTCCAGATACTGGCTCCTTCGTTTTGATCAAAGATCCTGCAAAAGGATGATGTCTCCGTACTATAACCGTCAATAAGCGCAAGGTCGCCACAATTGTCTCTTTATTTTGTGATTTAATGCTCATCAGTATCAAGTCGGCAAGATTGAACAATGACGGCGATGGCTGTTGCTCCTCAGCTTCTGCCAAGGTAGCAAGCATATCTAGGGACTTGCGCCGGCTGACAGATAGATGCTTCTTGTGTAAATTTTGGGGAACATCCACGCTAGGCTCAGCGTCGGTGGGAGTTGCCATCAAAAATCGAAGAGTGCGGTGAACAAGTTTGGGCTGATCGATAGATTCCAGTAATCGACACAGATACATCAGTACTGTGGAAGTTGATCCACCCTTCACGTCGGAGGATTCCAGCAAAGATGGGTAGCTTTTATTTGTTAGTGACACACTATGTAGCATTTTTGACGGATATATCCTTACAGAAGTTGTTGTAGAAATAGCACCTCAAAATGGTCTAGCAGGGTATCATTGACTTCCTTTGATTGGCAATGCTCGACGGTGTCCTGCCAAAAGAGCAAATAGGATATGAAAGATTCCACGTCAGGACGGATTGTTCCGTCAATGTTTCGTTGGATATCGTTCTCGTCGGAGAGGGCTATAATAGTCGGCACGTTCCCCTCAACAAAGGTAGGATAAACGTTTCTGCGACGTGTCAGTCTTTGTAAGAAAATATCAACAAAAACATTATATACCTGCTGAGCTGACTATACACTGCGCCCAGACCTGTTGCCATCAGTGTAGCCAGGTCGCTTTCAATCAACCATTTTTCGAGTATTCTCGAACGTGTTGCAGTTTCAATGAGATACAACAGACCTGTTCGAGCAAAGTCACCTGCTCGACCTTCGCGGTGGACATAGTCTACCAAAAGGTAAAAGAGTGGGAAATCATCCTTGCGTGTGACACCTGCAAACTGCTCGTCCTCTTCTAACTCTCTTTCAGGCAATTCAGCCTGCTTGGGGATAAACCAAGCAGTCAATATTTGCGGACGCAAACGAATGTTGTTGGCAACGCCGAAAAGCAACTCGACCAGACGCGACTCTGTGTCATCCGTATGCACCGAGTTCCTTCGAACGAGATCGATCAAAGCCCGCGAAAAGACACGATTATCAACTATTCCATCCACCTCGGCATCGATCAAGGTGTTGAAGAAAACGGCCGACGATCGCACCAATCCCTCATCACGATAGGTCAAGGCCAGCTTCGTGACCGTCACGAATATTTGCGAAGTGGAGGCATACGAAAGACATGGATGGGGCGCAGGGCCTCTAGATTCCTCGCTAAGGACGTGGTTCAAACGGTCAACGCAAACCCGCGCCTGGGCCGTCGCGGCGAGTTCGTTGGAAGGGGAGTTGCTCGAGCGCCATATTTGCTTTTCGATTGAACTTGTCAGCGATGACTCATTTTATCGGACAAATGGCAGCGACTTACTTGCAGAGTATTGCAGGATCTCTTGAAGGCCGTCAATCGCTCCACGGGGCTGCTTGTTCGAGGGGTTTTGGAAGCAGTGCGGGAACCGCCAACAAGCCGAGACCACTGTGAAAACAACAATGAGCATTATTAGCACAGTCCTGGAATATGCGGGGAATATCAGACATGGGAATGCGTACGAAATCCATGATTTATGCCCAAGGGGACATTTCAGGAGATTGGTGCAGACCCTCGCGGAACAAACAGCGCTGGTGAGGCAACAAGGGAAGCTTGAAACAGTGAAGCTTCCCATTATCCCGTGTCTATAAGTTACCAGGGGTTGGCTTACTATAGGTTGGTGTTATGATCCGAAAACATTTCGTTTTCCCTCATGGCAAGATGGCCGAGCGGTCTAAGGCGCCGCATTCAAGTTGACTTATAGGGGGCACACTCTCTATAATTTCATCAGTATAGGTTATATTCTGGTATCGCGGTCTCGCAAGAGGCGGGGGTTCGAATCCCCCTCTTGTCATCATCTGAAGCTTCATGGCTCTGTCTTTTTGCCGCTTTTGCGTACAAATCAGGGTTTATCTGCACGATTCTTTTTTGCTACTCATTCTTCACTTGAGGTATTCTTCCGCGTCACTACTGAGGACGGACTTTGTTTATGCATAAGATGATGGATTGATTGAAATACATAAAGTACATATGCCGCACCTTCATCGTTCTGTGACGGCGAAGAGGGCTTGGCGCAGGCCGAAAGCGGCGACTATGACGTCCTGGTGGTCGACCGGATGCTTCCGAAACGCGATGGTCTGTCCCTGATCGGCGCGCTACGCGATAAAGGCAACCGGACGCCGGTCCTGATCCTGTCGGCACTCGGACAGGTGGACGACCGCATCAAGGGACTTCGGGCCGGTGGCGACGATTACCTGCCGAAACCCTATTCATTTGCCGAACTGCTGGCGCGCGTCGAAGTGTTATCGCGCCGTCACGGTGGCCCGGCGGAAGAAACCACCTACCGCGTCGGCGATCTCGAGCTCGACCGTCTCTCGCATCGCGTCGCGCGCGGCAAGGACGAACTCACGTTGCAGCCACGCGAGTTCCGGCTGCTGGAATATCTCATGAAGCACGCGGGGCAGGTGGTCACGCGCACCATGCTTCTGGAAAACGTCTGGGATTATCACTTCGATCCGCAGACCAACGTGATCGACGTGCATATTTCGCGCTTGCGTTCCAAGATCGACAAGGGCTTCGAACGGCCACTGCTGCATACCATTCGCGGCGCTGGATACATGATCCGTGACGGCATTCGGTAAGCTGATCCGGACCACGGCCTTCCGGCTCACGCTGGCCTATCTATTTTTGTTTGCGCTGTTTGCCGCTTCGTTGCTTGGCTATTTCGCCTGGAATACACGGCGGCTGATCACCGAGCAGATCACGACCACAGTGAACGGAGAGATCGAGGAGATCAGCGGCCTGTATGGCCGGCGTGGCTTACACGGTCTGGTGCTCACGATCGAAAACCGCGCCCTGCGGCCGGGGGCCAATTTATACCTCGTGACGACGCCGGCGGGACAGGCAGTCGCCGGGAATGTCGGCTCGCTGGCGCCGGGCGTCATGGGGACCGAGGGTTGGTCCGAAACTGCTTATCGTCGCCTCGACGAGCAAGACAAAGCGGATCACCGGGCCTTGGTGCGTGTCACGCAATTGAGCGGAGGTTTCCGTCTTTTGATCGGCCGCGACCTCGAAGAGCGGCGGCGGCTTTTCGGTATCGTCGCCAACGCGGCGCAATGGTCGATTTTGGTCGTCGTGGTGCTGGGCATCGGCGGCGGTATTTTTGTGGCGCGGCGCGTGTTGCGGCGCATCGACGCAATGACCGGCACTACTCAGCGTATCATGGCCGGCGACTTGAGCGGCCGTTTGCCTGTGGGGCGCAGCGGCGATGAACTCGACCGACTTGCGGAAAACCTCAATGCCATGCTGGAGCGTATCGAAGCGCTGATGATCGGGCTCAAGGAAGTGTCCGACAACATCGCTCACGATTTGAAAACGCCGTTGACGCGGCTGCGCAACCGCGCCGAGGAGGCACTCGCGAAGTCGCGGCGCGAAGTGGATTATCGCGCGGCGCTGGAACGAACCATCGAGGAATCGGACGGTCTGATCCGAACCTTCAACGCCCTTCTGATGATTGCGCGCGCTGAGTCGGGCCAGGCGCGCGGCAATATGGACGATTTCGACGCGGCCGACGTCGCCAACGGCATTCACGAATTGTACGAACCGCTGGCGGAAGACGACGGGATGAGTTTGCGCGTCAAGACTGCTCCGGCGCCAATTCATGGAAATCGGGAGCTGATCAGTCAGGCGCTCGCCAACCTTGTCGAGAACGCAATCAAGTACGGCAAGCCGCTCGCGGCCGCGCAGTCCCAGAGCGCCGGCGTCGACAGCCCATTGATCCTGATCGAGGCACGTCGCGAGGGCGATCACGTGCTGCTTAGCGTCACCGACCGCGGGCCTGGAATTCCGGAAGGCGACCGAAAGCATGCGATTGAACGCTTTGTGCGGCTCGAGGCGAGCCGAACACTGCCGGGTTCCGGTCTCGGATTGAGTTTGGCGTCGGCAGTCGCGACACTGCATGGCGGCGAGCTCAGGCTTAGCGACGCGCACCCGGGGCTGGCCGCAACGCTTGTAATTCCGGCGATGGCCGGCGGCAGGCTTGCGGCCCAAACGCCGGATGTGCCACAGAAGGCGGCATGAATTCATCCGCGCCTGATCACGCGGACCGAGATCGCGCGGCGCTTGCCGAGCGGTTTGCTGCCGCGCCGCATCTAGCCGCTTCCGAGGGAGCCGAACGGCGCCTGGCAGACTGGCTTGCCGAACTCGAACCCGAGCGGGCGACACCGATCGAGGTGCTCCTGAACTCTTCGTTCGCCAAGGACATTCTGCTCGGGATTGTCGCGTATTCACCGTATCTCTTCGACCTGATCCGTGCGGACTCCGCGCGCCTTATTCGGCTGTTGACGTCCGATCCGCGAACGCACCTCGCTTCGCTTGTCGAGGAAATCTCACGCGCTGCAGCTGCCGCGGCGGACGAGGCCGAGCTGATGCACTTGCTGCGCGCGATGAAATCGGAAGCGGCTCTCTTGACGGCGCTGTGCGATATCGGCGGCGTTTGGCCGGTGATGAGGGTCACTGCCGCCCTGACGGACATAGCCGTCGCTTCCGTGCAATCGGCACTGCAATTCCTGTTACGGCAGGAAGCCGCCCGCGGCAGGCTGTTGCCGTCGAACCCCGATCGTCCCGAGGAAGATTGCGGTCTGTTCGTTCTTGCCATGGGAAAGATGGGCGCAGGCGAGCTCAATTTTTCCAGCGACATCGATTTGATCGTGTTTTTTGAATCAGAGGCGCCGACTCTTGCGCCGGATGTCGAACCGCAACCGTTCTTCGTTCGCCTCACGCAAGGTTTGTCGCGGCTGCTGCAGCAGCGCACCGGCGAGGGATATGTGTTCCGCGTAGATCTGCGGCTGCGGCCCGATCCGGCCTCTAGCCAGGTCGCAATCTCCACCGACGCGGCGCTGCATTACTACGAGCGGGACGGGCGGACCTGGGAACGCGCGGCGATGATCAAGGCGAGGCCTTGCGCCGGCGACCTTCGCGCCGGGGAGGCGATGATCGCCGACCTCGCGCCGTTTGTCTGGCGCAAGCATCTGGACTTTGCAGCACTTGCCGATGTGCACGACATGAAGCGGCAGATGCAGATCTATCGCAGCCAGACCGAGATCGCGGTGGAGGGACATAACGTCAAAGTTGGGCTTGGGGGCATCCGCGAAATCGAGTTCTTTGCGCAAACCCAGCAACTGGTCGCCGGCGGTCGTCATCCGGAATTGCGGGTCAGACCGACGCTGCAAGCGTTGGACGTGCTTGCAGCAAACAACTGGATCACCTTTCAGGCGCGCGACGAACTGACTGCGGCTTATGAATTTTTGCGGCGGGTGGAACACCGGCTGCAGATGATCGCGGACGAGCAGATCCATGCCTTGCCCGGTGACCCCGAGGCGGTGGAGCGGTTCGCGCGCTTTTTGGGTTATGACGAGCGCGCGGCTTTCGCAAACGATCTGCTCGGACATCTCAGAAAAGTGCAGGGGCATTACGCCAAATTGTTTGAGGGCGATGATCCGACGGGAAGTGTGAAGCTGCCGCCGCTGAACTTCAGCGCCGGCGCGGAGGATGCCCGCCTGCTTGAATATCTTGCAACACTCGGCTTCAGGAAGCCGGTGATGGTGGCGCAGACCTTGCAGCAATGGATATCCGGCGGCTATCGCGTATTCAGGTCGCAATCGACGCGGAAAGCCTTTGTGGAGTTTGTTCCGGCTCTGATCGAGGGCCTTGCCAAAGCCGAAGAGCCCGATCGGGCGGTGACCGCGTTCGATGGCTTCCTGCAGGCCCTTCAACGCGGCGGCCGGCTGATCTCGCTGCTGAGTCAGAACCGCGATCTCGTTGCGTTGGTCGCCTTGATTCTTGGCGCCGCGCCGCGCCTCGGCGATATGCTGGCGCGGCAACCGCAGCTGATGGATGGGCTGATCGATCCGCGTTTTTTTGGCGCGATGCCCGACCGACGCGAACTGTCCGGCCGGCTTGCAGCGACGCTGAAGGATGCGAATTCCTATGAGGAGTTCCTCGATCGTTTGCGCCTGTTCGGTCAGGAGAGCCTGTTTCTGATCGGCACGCGAATCCTGTCCGGTACTGTTTCGGCTCAGCAGGCGAGTGTCGCGTTTGCCGATGTCGCCGAGGGCATCGTGCAGACCGTGCACGGGCTGGTGACGGATCGCTTCGCGGCTCGGTATGGCCGGATCAGGGGACAGCAGACCGCGATCCTGGCGATGGGACGGCTCGGCAGTCGTGAAATGACGGCTTCGTCCGATCTGGACTTGATCCTGTTGTACGATTTCGACGATGAATATCCGGATTCCGACGGCAGTCCGTCGCTGCACGGTGCGCAGTATTTCGCGCGCCTTACGCAAAGGCTGATCAGCGCGTTCACGACGCGGACGAATTACGGCGTGCTTTACGACATCGATATGCGCCTGCGTCCCTCCGGCCGGGCGGGCCCGGTCGCCTCGCACCTTAACTCCTTTGCGGAATACCAGGCGCGCGAAGCCTGGACTTGGGAACACATGGCGCTGACGCGGGCTCGGGTGATTTCGGCGTCTCCCGATTTTCGCGAAAGGATCGAAACCATCATACGCGACGTCCTGACCAGGCCGCGGCAGCCCGCGGCTACGGCGGGCGATGTCGCGGACATGCGTCGCGCCATCGCGCTGGAAAAGGGCGAAAGCGATCTCTGGGATCTGAAAAATGCCGCGGGCGGTTTGGTCGATATCGATTTCATCGCGCAATATCTTCAATTGGTTCACGCCGCCGAACATCCGCATATTCTCGACGTCAGCACGCTGCGAGTGCTCGACAAGGCGGCGGTCCTCGGCGTGCTGCCGCAATCCTTTGCGGCGCTACTGCGTCCGGCGGCGCGGCTGTACCACGATCTGATCCAGATCTTACGGCTCTGCGTCACGGGCAAGTTCAGGCCCGAAACGGCCGGCGAGGACCTGTTACGCGTCATGGCGCGGGCTGGCGATGCTCCGGACTTCTCGTCTCTGCAAGCTCGGGTGAAAGAAACCCAGGCGGAGGTGCGGCGGGTGTTCAAGGCGATCCTCGAGGGCGAAAGCTAAAGTCCGGTTCTGATTGAATCAGAACCGGACTCTAGACCTTCGTTTTGACGCGTTTTCTTCACGCGAACCGGGCTCCACTTCGCTCGAAAACGCTCTAGGCGGCTGCCGAAATCTCGGCTTCGGGCTTGCGCAACTCTCGCGGCAGCGACACGCACACGACCGTCCCGGCCCCGAGCTTCGAGCGCAGCCGCATCGAGCCGCCGTGAAGCTGCGTCAGCGACCGTGCAATCGCGAGGCCCAATCCCGAGCCGTGATAGGTTTTCGTGAGCTGGCTTTCGACCTGCTCGAACGGCCGCCCGAGCCGCGCCAGCGACTGCGGCGCGATGCCGATGCCGGTGTCGGCGATCATCAAAACGATCTTTTTGTTGAGCAAGCGGCTGCGGACCACCACCTTGCCCCCATCCGGTGTGAACTTCACCGCATTCGACAACAGATTGATCACGATCTGCTTCAGCGCCCGCCGATCGGCCACCACGGAAATCGCGTTTTCAATATCGGCGTCGAGCAGCAGCCTTTTGTCCTCGGCGCGCCCGGAGACCACGCGCAGCGACTCCGCGAGCGTCTTGGACATATCGAGCGGCTCCATCTCGAGCTTCATCCGACCCGCCTCGATCTTCGACATGTCCAGAATGTCGTTGATGACTTCGAGGAGGTACTGACCGCTGGCGAGGATGTCGTGACAGTATTCCCGGTATTTTTCCGAGCCCAGCGAACCGAACATCCCGCTCTCCATGATCTCGGAGAATCCGATGATCGCGTTGAGCGGCGTGCGAAGTTCGTGGCTCATGTTGGCGAGGAACTTGGATTTGGTCTGGTTGGCTTCCTCGGCGCGGTTTTTTTCTTCTGAATATTTCTCTGCGAGATCGGCGAGCTCGACGGTTTGGCGTTCCAGTGCGGCTTGTGAGCGCTTCAGGTCGATAACGGTGGCGCGCAATCGCAGGTCATTGTCGACGAGCTTCTGTTCGTGCTCCTTGATCCGGGTGATGTCGGTGCCGACGGATACATAGCCGCCGTCCTTGGTGCGGCGCTCGCTGATATGCAACCAATTGCCGTCATCGAGTTGCGCTTCAAAGGTGCGCGCGCCCGGCGCCTGGGCATGGGTCTCGTGCAGACGGGTGCGGACCTCCGGCATGCTGCCGACTTCGATCACGGTCTCATAGGACGTGCCGGGAATGACGGCCGAGTCCGGAAGCTTGTGCAATTTTTGAAAATGCGAATTGCAGAGCACCAGCCGGTCAGCGGCGTCCCACACCACAAAGGCTTCCGGAATGGTTTCGATCGCGTCGCGAAGCCTGAGGTCCGCCTCGGCGGTCTTTTCAGCAAGGCTTTTTTGCTCGGTGATGTCGAGCGCGATGCCGATCAGGTGCATGCCGTCGCCGGCGCCCTGTGTCAGCTCGCAGCGCACGCGCAGCCAGATCCAGTGGCCGTCCGCGTGTCGCATGCGGAAGGTCTGGTCGATGTGATTGATCCGGGACGCGATAAGCTGATCGGCAATTGCGAACAGATCGATGTCCTCGGGCTTCACCAGCGCGTTGACCTCTCCGAAAGTCAACAGGTCGCTCCGAGTATCCAGGCCGAGCATCGTGAACATCGACTGCGACCAGAAGATCCTGCCGCGGGACAGGTCCCAGTCCCACAGCCCGCAGCGCCCCCGATTGAGCGCGGTATCGATCCGGCTGCGCACCGCGTCATTGATGAGGTCGCCTTCGCGGGCGCGGGTGGATTGCCAGTGGAATGCGAAGCCCAGGATCAAAACGACAAAGCCTGTCGTCGCCGATAGCGTCATCGACAGCGCCGCCTCCGTTCCCCAGACCAACTCCTTTTTCTCCTGGATCAGCAACACCTGGCCGGGGAGGGACCTGATCGGGCGCGAAACCGCGAGTGCGCCATTGCCGTTCGGCAGGGTCATGTCGGTTGCGGAGGCCTGAAGCCTTGAGGTCTGAAAGTTCGGCGCGGCCAGCAATTGCGCGGTGCTGATTGCATCGAGAATGCGGTCGGTTTCGCCGAGGCTCGATTCGACGGGAGCGCGGGCGAGAAACCGGCGGTCGGCGCCGCCGTGGACGATGATGTGCCGGCCGGGCGCAAAGCCCGAGGCCGGAAAGAGATCGGGAAGCAGGGACTGCAATCGCTCAATGTTTTTCTGGCGATCGATCGTGACGGATACGAGGCGATCAATGCGTTCTGCCAGCACTTCGGCCAGCATTGCGAGTTCCCGCTCGGTCGATGCGCGCGTTTGCCGGTTATGATCGAGCACCTGCACGAATGCGCCAAGGCAGATGGTGATCAGGAACGCGACGACGAGGGTAGGCACAGCGCGGCGGAGCGCAGGCTCCGCGGTCAGCAGCCTCTGGTAGGCCGGTTTCGCGATCGACTGCGCCAATCCTTTGATCGAATCGGATTGGACGCACGCGTTCGCCGCGTGTGCGCGCGCCATGCCTTTGACCCCCATGGAATTGTCTTCATCCCTTCAGAAGAACCCCAGTCACTTCCGAATCACATTGATTTGAATCCAGTTTTCTCGGGCTGTCGAGAGTCAACGATTCGTTAAAACGAAATAAATGTTGTCCAATGGAAAATCGGCAGGCTTCAAAGTCGTAAATGTCCTAAACGAG
Source organism: uncultured Alphaproteobacteria bacterium (assembly GCA_963764155.1). Classification (GTDB taxonomy): domain Bacteria; phylum Pseudomonadota; class Alphaproteobacteria; order Rhizobiales; family Xanthobacteraceae; genus Bradyrhizobium. The sequence goes on along the minus strand of CAVXRI010000003.1, from coordinate 328,304 downwards.
AACGAGGCACGAAACGGGAATCGGCCATTCGTATGGGCTATCAGGCGCGCGGAGGTTCGGCGTGACTGATGACGCGCTTCACGGTCGGAAAAGCGCGGCGCAAGGCGCGCTCGATCTCGTCGACTTCTCGTGGACCTTGATGACGCTCATCGAGGAGGAGGCCGGCAATGGAAGTTCACGATCTCTCCGGCCTCGGTATCGCGCACCCGCACATTGTGAATGTCATGGATAGGGTATCGGCGGCGAAACGGGACAAGGCGGTTCTGATCGCTTCGACACGTTCCGGCGCAGCGTCCATGCCCAGCGGCAATTCCGGCTCCAGCGGCTCGATATGGGTGTCGACCTCGACATCCTCGCCGAACTCGTCGCGGATATTCGCTCCAGGTCATGGGCAATGTCGTGGGCCGAGGCGAGCGCCATGTTGCCATCGACTTCCAGGTCGATGCTGACAATCAGCCTGTTGCCGAGATCGTGCACGGTGACATGATGCACGGCCAGACCGGAATTACGGGCAATCACCATGATACGCTCGCGCACACTCTCGTTATTGCGCGCGACTGGAACCGCGGTAAACGTCAGGTCGGCATCGTCGAGCTGGCTTGCGACGTCGTCCTGGGCCTTGCGCTTGATTTCCTCGACGCGATCGATCGGATAGGTCCGTGGCACCTGCACGGTGGCATCGATGAAATGGGTCGATCCGACCATCCGCACCCGCAACCTCTCGATATCCAGCACGCCCGGCACCGCCCGCAATGCGGCTTTGGCCTTTTCAGAAGCGCCTTCCGGCGCGCGATCCACCAGCGTTTCGACTGTCGAGCGCGCAAGCCGAAGTCCCAACAACGCGATCATGATTGCCACGGCCATAGCGGCGGCGGAATCGCCCCAGGCATATCCCAGTCCCGAAAGCGCAAGGCCGACGATGACGGCCATCGAGCCGAGCACGTCGGACGCAAAATGAAGCGCATCAGCGGCCAACGCTTGGCTGTGGGTCGTGTGCGGCGCGGTGCAGCGCGCGTGCGCGCCAGAAATTCACGATTATATCCACGAGCAGAACGACGAACGGAATCGCAGGAGATCGTCGGGGGAGGCAGCCCTCGCGCAGCCGGCTACAGGATTCGACGAGAATGCCGCCGGCCAGCACGTAAAGCAGCGCGATCACGCCGAGCGCGGAGATGCTTTCCAGCTTGCCGTGACCGTAATGATGCTCCTCGTCGGCGGGTCGATCGGAAACCCGCACCACCAGCCAGGTGATTACGGTCGCGACGACGTCCACCGAACTGTGCAGGGCCTCCGAGATCAGCGCGAGACTGCCGATCGCGATGCCCACGACGAACTTCGCAATTGCCATGCCTGCGCTGGCGAACACCGATATCGCGGCAACCCGGGATTTGGCGGTGTGAACGGGAACACTGGCAGGAAAACTCATGAGCGTCGGTTTAGCAGGGCGGTGTGCAACATTAAAGCAGCCAGAATTTCGCAATCGCCAGTCACTCGCAGCCGTGGGGATCGCCGATCGATTGGGCGATGAGGAGGCTACTATTGTCGTCCTCGCGAAATCGAACCAGACGATCACGGTCAACAGTCTTTGTCGTCCCCGCGAAAAGCGGGGACCCATAACCACCGATGCTCGGCGTGGGCAGAGCTGCGGCCCCCGCGTAGCGCCAAACAGCGATTGGTGGTTATGGGTCCCGGCGCGAGGCCCGGACGACGGGGATGGTTTTCTTCGTCGTCCTCGCGAACGCGAGGACCCATAACCACGGATGTTTTGTTGTAGGCAGGCCTGCCGCTCCAGCGTTGCGTCATTCAGAGAGCGGTGGTTACTGGGTCCCGGCGCAAGGCCGGGACGACGGGGATGATTTTGGATTCGAATTTCAAATTCAAATTTCATACAGCGCCGATATTTCACGATTCGATTCCAATAACCGCGATTCCAATAACCAATGAATACAACTCCGCGTTCTCGCAGCGCGGAGCGCCCGAGTTGTGCTTGATCCACTCGCCTCGAACAACGAGGGCGCAGGGAATGCCGGGCGCTGGATGCACCCGCAGCCTCGCGTGCAAAATGTAAAAAGCACGACGAGTTAGTCACCACAGGTTCACCGAGATAACCCGGCATTCCCCGCGCAATGGTTTTAACGGCTTCCTTCGTGCTCTCCCCGGTGACCGGGCTCTTTTGCCACCGTCGTTCGTCGATCGCTTGACGAACTTGACACCAGCGTCGGGGTGTCAGGACCACACGACTTCGCCGTCCGCATCAGCGCCGTTCGTCTTTCGCGCGCTGCCGCGTCCATCGCATCCCGCACCAACGTTCGTGACGATCGCGAAACGCCCCTCTTGAGGGTGCGGGATGGCAGAGATGTAGATTTGATTTGGGTCTGGCGAGAAGCGTTTTATTTTTGCGGGCAGGACTGGACTGCTACGATCACCTTGATCGCGCTGAATAAATCAGGCGGGGCGCGCAGGCCGATGGGCAGCAGGTTTGAGCGGAGCGGATGAGTTCAAGGAGCCCCGCTATGCCCAACGGGGCGACCTTTCAGAAATTCATAGCCCTTCGGATCGGAGGGAACAGATATGCGACTACGCGAGTTTATCACGCTGTTCGCGGCGCCCGGCAGGGTTGCCGCTTGTGGCGCACGCGCAGCCGGCGGTGACGAAACGCCCTTTTCTGCGAAATCGATCTTGGAAGCGATCCGGTGGCGAGCGGCCTGGGTGTCGCAGCTCTGTTAAAAACCATCATGAAAAATAATCGTGGAGGTGAAGTCATGAAAATCGTAGTCATCGGCGGAACCGGCTTGATAGGCTCCAAAGTCATAGAGAAGCTAAAGCAAAGCGGGCATGAAGCAATTGCCGCCACACCGAACACGGGCGTCAATACCATCACGGGTGAGGGCTTAAAGGCGGCCGTATCCGGCGCGCAGGTGGTGATCGATCTGGCCAATTCGCCTTCATTCGAAGACAAGGCAGTGTTGCAGTTCTTCGAGACCTCCGGCCGCAACCTTCTCGCCGCCGAGGCCTTAGCAGGCGTCCGGCATCATGTCGCGCTTTCCATCGTCGGAGTCGACCGGAGCGACAATGGCTATTTCCGCGCCAAGGTGGCGCAAGAGAAACTGATCGTTACCTCCGGTATCCCCTACACCATCATCCGATCGACCCAATTCATGGAATTCCTCGGCGCCATCGCAGCTTCGGGTGCGGTTGAAAACATGGTCAGGATTTCGCCCGGCCTGTTCCAGCCCATTGCGGCGGACGACGTTGCTGCCGTTGTTGCCGACGTGGCGCTCGCGACGCCGCGAAATGGTGTCGTCGAGATCGGCGGCCCGGAACGGGCGCCGTTCAACCAAATAGTCGCCCGCTATCTGAAGGCGATCGGCGATCGGCGTGTGGTCGTGAGCGACCCGGAGGCCCTGTACTTCGGCGGCCGGGTCGAGGAGCGCTCGTTGGTGCCGTTGGGCGAGGCGCGCCTCGGCCGGATCGCCCTTGACGAATGGATCCGTCAATCACGGGCAGCAGCCTGATCCTTGTCCGCCAACCGAGGATAGCACTGCAGGGACGTTCGCTGCTTGTCGCCACCTCGATGCGATTCGGGATCTGAGGGCTCTATACCTGTGCGGAATTATTCCGGAGTATTCCGGGAGAGCCGCTGCTTTGTATAGCAAGAGACGGCAGCGCAATGGCGAGAACTTACCGTGAAGTCGCAACTTCTCGGAGACCGTGGGAGAGCGAGATGGATGATCGAGCCGTGCGCGCGGCGCTGAAGCGCCATTGGGATGCTTCGGACGCGAACGATTTCGATGCCGAACATGAGATCTATCGCGATGATGCGGTGCTTGATTATCCGCAATCGGGCGAGCGGATACGCGGCCGGCACAACATTCAAGAAAGTCGCTTCGTTCAGCCAAACCAGAAGCGTTTTACGGTCCGGCGAATTATCGGCAGCGGCGATCTCTGGGTCACTGAATTCGTGCTTACCTATGATGGCGTACCGTCTTACACAGTGAGCATCATGGAATTTCGCGAAGGACTGGTGGTCCACCAGTATTTCGCTGATAGGTTTGACCCTGCACCCTCCCGTGCGCACCTCGTCGAGCGATCAGGCAAAGCCACTTCAATCTAAAATGGCCAAGAGGGCAGGGGGATCGAAGCATCACCGCAAGTAAATTGCTGCGCTACGTCCGCACGGCTGGTGACGCCTGTACTGTAGGCGCAGCCGAGGCCAATAGATCCTCCCGGTTGCCGTTTCGTGGCGGATAGATCCGCTTCTGATTGATGGTCTGCTTGGTCGCTTTGGCGGGGGCTCCGGTGGTGCGCACCTCGCGATCCCATCCGACCGTGTAGAGAGCTCCCCAGCTACCGAGATCGAGCACGGTTACATAGAAATCGATGTGAAGCGGAAGCATTGGGTGCCCGAACAAATCAGCCGCCGCATTGTATCCCGCGAAGCGACCCATCGGTCGCGCGAACTGACAAGACATCACTGTGGAATGAACGCCATCGATAAGGCTGCACGCCACATCACCGGCCGCAAAGACATTCGTCAGGGCGGTGACCTGCATAAATTGATCCACAATGAGCCGGCCATTCCGGTCGCGCTCGGCCGCCAATGTCTTGGCAAGGGGACTCGCGCGCATACCAGCGCACCACACCAGCGTCTGTGCCGGAATTAACTCCCCGGAGCTGAGCGTGATGGTGTTCGCATCGACAGTGGTGACCGTTACGCCTAGCCTTGTTTCGATGCCTAGCGCCGAGAGGGCTTCGTTGATGACAGGCCGCGCGTGCTCTCCAATGGTGGCGCCCACAACGGGGTTTGCATCAACCAGAATGATGCGCCGCTCACCATTAGCGCGCGCCCGGTCGAGCTTGCCCGGCATCTCCGTCGCTACCTCGATCCCGGTAAAGCCGGCGCCCACGACGACCACCGTAGAACATCCCTCCGATGCTTCCCGCGCGCCAAGCGCAGCGAGGTGCGCATCGAGCCGAACCGCCGCCGCGTAGGTGTCCACGTCAAAGCCATGGGCTGCCAGTCCCGGGATCGCGGGGCGCGGCAACTCACTGCCGAGCGCAAGCACCAGTCGATCGTAAGCGAGACACTCCTGGCCCCGGCTTGTCGTGACGGTCACTTGCTGTTTGTCCGTATCGATCGCGCCGACCTCGGCGACCCTGTGATTCACGCCTATAGGGTCCAGCAGCTCGGCGAGCGGGAGAGCAACATCACTCAGATCGACTTCGTAATTGCGAACCCGGATGTTGTGATAGGGGTTGCGGTCGACAACAAGAATTTCAGTCTCGGCTGCTCGCCCGCCAATCTCGTCCATCTTGCGCGCGGCCCCGATGGCGGCCCACAGGCCAGCGAATCCGACACCCAGGACAAGAATACGCGCCATGTCTCTATCTCCGAACTGTCGTCGCCTGTGAAGCCTTGCTTGATATCAGAACCAAATCGCCGTTTGCTCAACTTCTTCGTGCCGCGGCACACCCTAAGCACCAGCAACGTCTTAGCTCGCGTGCGCCGGCAGTGCTGAAAGCAAGTAGATCCAGCCCAGCAACGTCGCGACCGAAAACAGCGTCGTGATCGAGACCGTGGCCGCAACCAACTCTTCCTCCACCCGGTACTCCAGCGCCAGGATATACATCGTTTTTGCGGTCGGCACCGCGGCACAGACGACCGCAGCGATCGTGTAGAGCGGATTGAGGGCCAGGGCCACGCATAGTCCGTAAACGATCAAGGGCATGATCACGAGCTTCACAGCCGCCAGCACGACCGACGTTTTGAAGTTCGAGCGGATTCCTTTGACCGACAGCCCAAGCCCTATGGCGAAGAGCGCGCACGGCGTGAGTGCGGCGGCGAAGATGTTCAAATAGGCCGCGACCGGCGCGGGAATCGGCAAGCCCGCAATTGCCCACGCCAAACCGATCAGGGTTGATAGAACCATCGGATTGAGAACGATCTGCTTCACCAGGAGGAAGGTGCGGGCTGACGGCCCGCGCGCGCCACGTTTGTCGCTTTCAAGGAATACGACAGTCGCCGGAAACATCACGGCCGCCACGAACATGGTTGCGACGGCGGCGGGGAGAACGGCAGGCTGGCCATAGATGGAGTGCAGGATCGGTAGCGCCACGAATCCGGTATTCGTCATCGCCGCCGTCATTCCATACATCGTGCTGCTGGCGAGGTTGCGCCCCCATCCGGCGCGAACCGCGAGGAAGACCAGCGCGAAGCAGAGTATGGAGCCGCCACCGAATGCCAGCAGAAAGCGCCACTCCAGAAGATTGCGTGCTGGTTCTTGCGCGATGGTGACGATCAGCAGCGCCGGCATGGCGACGTTATAGGCGAAATGCACAAGCCCGTCGGCCAGCGATCGCGATACGTAGCCGAACCACCCAGCCAGCCAGCCGGTGACGATGATCGCAAACACGGGAAGAACCAGGCCGGCGACTTGCATCCGCGTTACCCCGTGCATCCAGGTCAGACGCGGCCGAAGAGCCGCTCCGCAAATCGAGAACCTGGCTACAACGTCACCACGATCTTCCCGAGATGCTTGTTCGCTTCCATGTGCTCGAACGCCTTGCCGATGTCGTCGAATTTGAACACCTTGTCGATCGGCAATTGCAGCTTGCGGGATTCCACGGCCGGCCAGATGTCCTTGCGGACCTCGTCGAAGATATCGCGGATTTCCTCGATGGAGCGGGTGCGAAAGGTGACGCCGATGTAGTTGATGCGTCGGGCGGCATGCAGGTCGAAATTGAAATCGGCGTGAGTGCCGCCGAGCCGGCCGACATTGACGATGCGGCCCTTGATTTTGGTGGCGGCGAGATTTTGGCTCGCGACTTTGCCAGAGACCTGGTCAACGATCAGGTCAACGCCTTCGCCGTCGGTCGCCTTCAACACCTGATCGACCCAGGCGGGATCGCTCGAATCCACCGCGAGATCGGCGCCGAATTCCTTCAGGCGTGCGCGCCGCGCCGCGTCGGTCGAAGATCCGATGACGGTTTTGGCGCCCTTGAGCTTGGCAATCTGCATTGCCATCAGCCCGACGCCGGAGCTTGCGCCCTGGATCAAAACGGTTTGCCCCGCCTGCAACGCGCCGTTGGTGACGACGGCGTTGTGCATGGTCGCGAGCGCGACGGGCAAGGTGGCTGCCTCCTCGAAATTCATGTTTGAGGGGGTGCGGAACAGCCGGCCATGATCGGCCAGGGTATATTCCGCGAACGCGGCAGCGCCCGAGCCCATAATGCGGTCGCCGATTTTCACGCCCTTTGCGTCCGGCCCAAGCTCGGCGACTTCGCCGGCCCATTCCATGCCGAGCACCGCGCCGACGCCGCCCGCGCTGCCATGCGCGTGGCCCTTGGTCATGCCGAGGTCGGCGCGGTTGAGCCCGCACGCCTGCACGCGCACCAGCACTTGCGTGCCCTTTGGCGCGGGCTTGGAAACATCGGATATCGCCGCGCCATTGGGACCGTAAACATAGGCTTTCATGATCATTCCTGTTGTTGCTAGCGCCGAAGATGAGCTGAGCTGGTAGGCCCTGGAAGGTGCCACTGCTCGCCGCAAGCTGCCAGTTCAAAAGCGGCTTTAGGGAGGCCGCCTGCATTGCGCCCGGTTAACCCCGGCGGCAGCACAAGGCGTTGGCAACGCTTTTAATTCCCGCAGCGCCCATGCTGCAGCAAAAGGGCCATCCTACGGCTGCAGGGGACAGGTATGCATAATTCCGGTTGAATTAACATTATAAGTTGTATTTAATAGGTTTAATTACCAATGCAGCGCTTTTTCAGTTCATAGTTTCAGGAGTTCACTTATGAACCGCCTTCCACCGACAAGCCCCGCACGCCGCCATTTTATGAGCATTGTTGCCGCGGGTGCGGGCAGATTATCGACGATTGCGATTCTACCGTCCTTGCTCGCCGCCTCCAAAGTCGACGATGCCAAGGCATGGGGCGTGTTTCCTCGGGGCTATCCCCATGGCGGTGGCGATCACAATTGTTTTGGGCGAGGAACGCTTATTTTGACGGACCACGGCGAAGTGCCCGTTGAAAAGCTGGCGAATGGTGACCTGGTCATGACGGCCAACGGCGCGATGCCGGTCAAATGGGTAGGTCGACAAACCATCAGACGAAATGGGTCGGCTTCCTGGCATCCGAATGTTGTGCCGGTCCGGGTGTCGCGCTTCGCAATCGATGATCAAACACCGAAGCGGGACTTGGTCTTATCGCAGGCGCACTGCCTGTTGATCGATGGGGTTCTTATCCCCGTAACTCATCTTGTCAACGGAAGTTCGATCACGTTCGACAATGATGCGATGATGTCCGAAACCATCGAGTATTTCTGCGTCGAGCTCGACACTCACGAGGTGATCTTCGCGGAAGGCGCGGCAGCCGAGACATTTCGATATGGCGGGGGTCAGATTGCCTGGGATAATCTTGCGGACTACCAGGACCTTTACGGCAGCGTGCATGAGTTGATGCCGGCGTGCGCGCCGATTTACAGCTACAGCGGCGGCCGCGCAGAAATACGCGGGTTGCTTCGATTGGCGGCTTCTCGTTTCGTGGACGTCCGCGATCCAATCCAGATCGCCTATGACCGGATCGCGGCGCGGGCAACGGCGCTAGCTGCCTGACGGGACGACGGCACCGTCGATGATGAATAGGCGGCTCTGAGCCGCCTATTCGGCGGCTTCACGCCGCGCGCCGGACAGCATGGTTTCGAGCCGGGATCGGATGATCGTTTCCGCCTCGCGCATGATGCGCGACACCAGCTCGGCGCAGCTTGGGATGTCGTGGATCAATCCCTGCACTTGCCCGGCGGACCAGATGCCTTCGTCCGCGTCGCCAGTGGCATAGACCATCTTGCCGCGCGCGCCAGCCACGAGTTCGCGAACCTGATCGAAGGTGGCGCCTTCCTTTTCCATCGCCACAACCTTGCTTGAGACCGCGTTCCTGGCGACGCGCGAGGTGTTGCGCATGGTGCGGAAAATCAGGTCGGTCTCGCGCTCGTCATTGGCAACGATCTTTTCCTTGATCAGCTGATGGATCGGGCTTTCCTTGGTGCACATGAAGCGCGTGCCCATGTTGATGCCTTCGGCGCCGAGCGCCAGAGCCGCGATCAGCCCGCGGCCGTCGCCGAAGCCGCCGGACGCGATCATCGGAATCTTCACCTTGTCGGCGGCGACAGGAATCAGGATCAGGCCGGGAGTGTCGTCCTCGCCGGGATGGCCGGCGCATTCAAAGCCGTCGATGGAGATCGCGTCGACGCCCATGCGCTCCGCCGACAGCGCGTGACGCACGCTGGTGCATTTGTGCACGACCTTGATGCCGTGCTTCTTGAATTCTGTGACGTGCTCCTGCGGCTTGTTGCCTGCGGTCTCGACGATCTTGATGCCGCTCTCGATGATGGCCTGACGATATTCCGCATAGGGCGGCGGCTTGATCGAGGGCAGGATGGTGAGATTGACGCCGAACGGCTTGTCGGTGAGGCCGCGGCAACGCGCGATTTCCCGCGTGAGGTCTTCCGGTGTCGGCTGCGTCAGCGCGGTGATGAAGCCCAGCGCGCCGGCATTGGCAACGGCCGCCACCAATTCGGCGCGCCCGACCCACTGCATCCCGCCTTGCACGATGGGGTGTTCGACCCCGGCGAGTTCGGTGAAGCGGGTCTTGATCATGGCTGACCTCTGTTTCCCGGCGTGTTGCCGTACGTGCGGATCGTGCGGGATTTCGAGGCTAGGATGCCGTGAGGGCCTGCAAAAGTCTACCGGCGCCGCCGCGGGTGGACGCGCGCGACCATGCAAAAAAGAGCGGCTTTCAGAATCGCGGCGCTTGTTTCAGGCGGACAGCGATTGCGGTGCGCGCTGCGTTGCCTCGTCGAACGCCGCAGAAAGATCGCGCATGCTGACGACGCCGATCAGTCCGTGGTTGTCGATCACCGGCAGGTGCCGAATGTGATGCCGGTTCATGAGATGGCGGACATCTTCGAGCGTGTCGCTGGAGCTGCACGAGACCAACTGCTGCACCGAGATGAGTTGCGAGACTTTCAAGTTCACGCCGGCCGCGCCATGCTCGGCGATCGCGCGAACCACGTCGCGTTCGGTGAACATGCCGGCGGCGGTATTGCCCTCCGTGCGCACGACATCCTTGACCACGAGCGCGCTGATATTGCTGGCGCGCATCAGCTGAGCGGCGATGCCGACCGTCTCGTTCATTCGAACCGTCACAACACGCGCCGTTTTCTTGCGCAGGACCTCTCCGACTTGCATCGCAACCTCCCCGTGGAGTTCGGTAGATCGTCAGATTGGTATACAATATGCCAATTGTCAAATTCCATATTGCACAGATGTGCCACCGAACGAGCGCCTGAAAAAGGCAGGGGCGTTGACGTTCTTGCGGTGGATTACTGCCAGCCCCGTCCGCGCGAAGACAGCCGGGCGAAACGCGCGTGGCATTACGAATGCAAGCCGCGGCACGCAAAAAAGAGAGGCGCGTGGATAACGCCTCTCTTGATCCGGTATCACAGAACCTGTCAGGCCGCTCTGACGTTTCGCGCCGCGGCTTGCTCGGCGGCGGCTTCGTTGCCGAGAATGAAGTTGCGCCGCAGCGGCTTGATGACGAGCACCGCCATCAGAGCCGCGACGGCGTTCAGGGCGACGGCGATCACAAAGACCGCCTGCCAGCCGTACCGGGCGGACACGACGCTAGCCAGCGGGACTAGCAGCGATGCCGTTCCCTTTGCCGTGTACAGCATGCCGTTGTTGGTGGTGGCGAATTTCACGCCGAACGTATCGCCGGAAGTTGCCGGAAACAGGCTGTAGATCTCGCCGAACACGCCGAAGTAAACAGCCGTCGCCAGCACGAAAACGACCGGGATATGGCCGTACACCGACAGCGTCAGCAGCATCAGCGCTCCCGTTCCAAAGGCGATGAACATGGTGTTCTCGCGGCCGATATTGTCGGACACGAAGCCAAAGAACGGACGGCCGAAGCCGTCGAAGATGCGGTCGAGCGAAATCGCAAAGGTCAGCGCCGCCATCTGGAATCCGATGAGGCTCACCGGTTCGTTGGCGATCTTGAAGTCGTGCGCAATTGGCGCGATCTGCGCGGCGGCCATCAGCCCGCCGGCCGCGACCATCACGAACACGACATACATGATCCAGAAGATCGGAGTGCGCAGCACCTGCGGCGGGGTGAAGTCGATTTTGGTTTGGGGCAGGTTGAGTTGCTTCTTCTTCGCCGGCATCGCGACCGATGGCGGACGCAGGAAGAAAGCAAGGATGAAGACGATCAACCCTTGCCCGATGCCAAAGGCCAAGAAGGCGCTCTGATAGCCGCTTGATGCGATCATCGCGGCGATCGGAACGACCGTTATAGCCGCACCGGCGCCGAAGCCGGCGGCGGTTGCGCCTGCGGCGAGGCCGCGGCGGTCAGGAAACCATTTCAGCGCGTTGCCGACGCATGTGCCGTACACCGATCCGGCGCCAATGCCGCCGATGACGGCCGCTGTGTAGAGCAGCACCAGCGAATTCGCGTAGGAGTTCAAGATCCACGCGATGGCGATCATGATTCCGCCGAACCCGATGACGAGGCGCGGGCCGTATTTGTCGACGAACCAGGCTTCGACGGGAACGAGCCAGGTCTCGGTCACCACGAAAAGGGTGAAGGCAAGCTGGATGGCTGCGCGGCCCCAATGAAATTTCGCGTCGATCGGATCGACGAACAGGGTCCAGCCGTACTGAAGGTTCGCGATCATCGCCATGCAGACGATGCCCATCGCGAGTTGCATCCAGCGGAAATATGGAGCTTCCGGTATTCGCGACGTCGCTTGTGCAGTGGCGGTCATAGGTCCTCCCGAGGCACACTTTTTTTGTCAGCGTTTTACCTACTCAGAATATTGGTATTCGATATCCCAGCCCGCAAGCCATTCGACAAAGGTCGCCTTGGGCACTTGGTCGCAGGCTACCGAGGGCCAAGACACGCAAAAAAAGGCCCCGGGAACCGGGGCCGTGAGGTTGGGAGGTTTGATCTAGAAAGCCTGGGCCTGGGAAGCCGTTCCTCGGGGTCCGCGCTCAGAGGCCGACACGCGGCAAGTCGCCGTTGCGGATGGCGGCGCGGGCGCTCGCCATCAGGATGCGGTCGATCGCGTCCAGCACGCGGCTGAACAGAGTGGCGGAAGGCGCGCGCCCAGCAGAGACAGTCTTCGACATTGGTTCACCTCAGTACGGCCGAGCGGGTCGGCTGATCCGTTTTCAAGATGAATGTATACCAGATGCCAAGCCCGGAACAAGGATTTTGTGCATAGCAGCATAACGCTTGGTGCAGTGCAAACTCGGGGGTCCAAGCCGCAAAACAGCAAAAAGCCGCCAAGAGGCGGCTTCTCTGTGTCGAGCCTGTTTTTGCTACTCGGCGGCCTGCTTGCGCGGCGGGTCCAGCGTGCCGGAGGCGTGGATGTCAGCGACTTGCTGATCCGTGAAGCCGAGCACCTGACGCAGCACCTCGTCGGTATGCTCGCCCAGCAGCGGTGAGCGCGTCACCTCGCTCGGACTGTCCGACAGTTTAATGGGATTGCCGACCGACAGATACTTGCCCCGGGTCGGGTGGTCCACCTCGACAACAGTGCCGGTCGCGCGCAGCGACTGGTCTTCGGCGATTTCCTTCATCGACAGGATCGGCCCGCAGGGGATGTCATCCCTGTTGAGGATTTCCATCGCCTCGAACTTGGTCTTGGTCATCGTCCACTGCTCGATACGCGCGAAAATCTCGTTCAACCGGGACAGCCGGGCAGGGGGCTTGGCGTAATCGGGATGGGTCTTCCAGCCGGGCTCGCCGATGACGTCGCAAATCTTCTCCCATACCGGCGCCTGGGTGATGAAGTAGATGTAGGCGTTGGGATCCTGCTCCCAGCCTTTGCATTTCAGGATGCGCCCGGGCTGGCCGCCGCCGGAATCGTTGCCGGCACGCGGCACCGCATCACCGAACGGGATGCCCTCGCCGAATTGGCTGTATTCCCTGAGCGGGCCGTGCGCGAGGCGCTGCTGGTCGCGCAACTTCACGCGGCAGAGATTGAGAACGCCGTCCTGCATGGCGGCGGTGACCTTCTGTCCCTTTCCGGTCTGGGTGCGCTGGTAAAGCGCGGTGACAATGCCGAGCGCGAGATGCAGGCCGGTGCCGCTGTCGCCGATCTGCGCTCCCGTCACCAGCGGCAGGCCGTCACGAAAGCCCGTGGTCGATGCCGAGCCGCCGGTGCATTGCGCGACGTTCTCATACACCTTGCAGTCCTCGTAAGGACCGGGGCCGAAACCCTTGATCGAGGCCACGATCATCTTGGGATTGATCGCCTGAATCTTCTCCCAGGGAAAACCCATGCGGTCGAGCACGCCGGGACCGAAATTCTCCACCAGCACGTCGCAGCTCTTGATCAGCGCGGTCAGGACTTCCTTGCCCTTCGGGTTCTTGGTGTCCAGCGTGATCGAACGCTTGTTGTGATTGAGCATCGTGAAGTACAGGCTGTCGACGTTCGGGATGTCCTGCAATTGCCCGCGCGTGATATCGCCGACACCGGGTCGCTCGACCTTGATTACATCCGCGCCGAACCAAGCCAGCAACTGCGTACAGGTCGGTCCCGACTGGACGTGAGTGAAATCGAGAATGCGAACGCCGCTCAGCGCCTTGCTCATCAGTACTCTCCGTTAATTGCTATTTTCATTTCTTTCGCAAGACGCTTTGCGGATTGAGATTGCCGATACGGCCGCTTTCCGAGCCGGCGGTGGGATCGATCACCGCGTTAATCAGCGTCGGTTTGCCCGAATCCATCGCCGTATTCACGGCGCGCTTGAGCTCATCCGGCGTCGTCGCATTGACGCCGATGCCGCCGAACGCCTCCATCATCTTGTCGTACCGGGAGCCCTTGACGAACACGGTGGGTGCCACGTCGGGACCGCCGGTCGGATTGATGTCGGTTCCGCGATAGATGCCGTCATTGTTGAAAATCACGACGCAGACCGGAAGGCTGTAGCGGCAGATCGTCTCGACCTCCATTCCGGAGAAACCGAACGCGCTGTCGCCTTCGACCGCAAGCACCGGCTTGCCGGTCTCGATCGCGGCAGCGATGGCAAAGCCCATGCCGATGCCCATCACGCCCCAGGTGCCGACGTCGAGCCGCTTGCGCGGCTGATACATGTCGATGATGCCGCGCGCGAGATCGAGCGTGTTGGCGCCTTCGTTGACCAGGATCGCGTCCGGCCGTTCCTTGATGATGGTCCTGAGCGCACCGAGCGCGCCGTGGTAATCCATGGGCGAGTTGTTGTTCATCAGCCGCGGCGCCATCTTGGCGATGTTTTCTTCCCGCTTCGTGCTGACCGCCTTGGCCCACTCGGCCGGCGCTGATGGCCAGTTCTTGCCCATGCCGTCGAGAAGTGCCGTCACGCAAGAGCCGATATCGCCGACCACGGGGGCTGCGATCTCGATGTTGCTGTCCATCTCCTTGGGCTCGATGTCGATTTGAATGAATTTCTTCGGTGCATCGCCCCAGCTCTTGCCCTTGCCGTGCGACAACAGCCAGTTGAGGCGCGCGCCGATCAGCATGACGACATCGGCGTCCTTGAGCACCGTGGAGCGCGCCGCGCCCGCGCATTGCGGATGCAGATCGGGCAATAGCCCCTTGGCCATGCTCATGGGCAGGAAAGGAATTCCGCTTCTTTCAACCAGCGCGCGGATGCTGTCGTCGGCCTGTGCGTAAGCCGCGCCCTTGCCCAGAATGATGAGCGGGCGTTTGGCGCTCTTGAGCACGTCGAGCGCGCGCGTGATCGCGGCGGGAGCGGGGATCTGGGCCGGTGCCGGATCGATCACCTTGACCAGTGACTTGGCGCCGGCGTCGGCGTTCATCACCTGACCGAAAAGCTTTGCAGGAAGGTCGAGATAAACGCCGCCAGGACGCCCGGACACTGCGGCGCGGATGGCGCGCGCAAGGCCAATGCCGATATCGGCAGCGTGAAGCACGCGGAACGCCGCCTTGCACAGCGGCTTTGCGATCGCGAGCTGATCCATCTCTTCGTAGTCGCCCTGCTGCAGGTCGACGATCTCGCGCTCGGATGATCCGGAGATCAGGATCATCGGAAAACAGTTGGTGGTCGCGTTGGCCAGCGCCGTCAGGCCATTGAGAAAGCCGGGCGCGGACACGGTGAGACAGACGCCGGGCTTTTTGGTCAGGAATCCGGCGATCGCGGCGGCATTGCCGGCGTTCTGCTCGTGGCGAAATGAGATGACGCGAATGCCGGCGGCTTGCGCCATGCGGCCGAAATCGGTGATCGGGATACCCGGCACGCCGTAGATGGTAGTGATGTCGTTCAGCTTGAGCGCGTCGATGATGAGATGAAAGCCGTCCGTCAGTTCCTGCTGGCTGTCCGGTGCTTCGGTCTTGATCGCGGTCTGCGCCATACGGCTGAGCTCCCTGAGTGTCTCGTAAAAGGACGAGTTGATCGTCTTCTGTTGTGAAGTCGTGATTTAATTAAACAGTTCCTGGCCATGCGCCTCGACGTAGGCGGCAAGGCCAAGCGTGTGGTCTCGGGCGCGCTGCTCGGCAAGCTCGGTATCGCGCTCTTCGAGGGCTTCGATGATAGCCAGGTGCTCGGGCAACGATGCCGCAATGCGATCTTTCCGACCGATCGTCAGTTGCCGGTACCCTCGTACATGAAGCTGGATGTCATTGGTCATGTCGACCAGCACCGGCGACTCGCTGAAGCGAGATCAGCGCCTGGTGGAACGCGATATTGGCTTTCGAGTATTCCTCGATATGGTCATGCGGCAGACGATCGGCGCTGAAATCCTTGAAGAAGTCGCGCAGGGCCGCGATGTCTTTCTTGCGCGCCGTGGTGGTGATCAGCCGCGCCGCCATGCTCTCAAGCGCGGCCCATGCGCGGATCATGTCGACGATTTCGTTCTTGGTCCGCCGTACCACGACAATGCCGCGCCGCGGCACGGTTTTGACGAAACCGTCCTGCTCCAGCATGGCGATGGCTTCGCGAATGGGCGTGCGGCTGACGCCAAGCCGCTCGGACAATGCGCGCTCATCGAGCATCACCGGCTCCGGCGTCGCATAGAGCTCCATCTTGAGGATAGCTTCCTTCAAAGCCTCGTAGGCCTTGTTCTTGAAGCTGATCTCTGGAGCGATCCGGACGATTGCAATATCAGCTTCGGCCATTGTCACGCGCCCTGGTTCAACTCGGTGCGAGTACGACTATCTCCTGTCCGGGACCACGTCTTCCCCAACAGAACAGAATATTTTTTGGCATGCCAGATGCCAGAATGTCAAGATAGCAGGTTTTCGCCGCTTTTATGAAAGAGCTCAGCTTGACAACGCGCTGACTGGCATACCAAATGCCAAAAATCGTCCTTAAGGAGGAACCCGATGGCGAATTCCAAAGACGCGGTCCGGAAAATACTCGATCGGGTCAAGGCGGATAAACGCACCTCCCTGACGGCGCCGGAAGGCAAGCTGGTGTGCGACGCCTATGGAATTCCAGTTCCGAAGGAAGATGTAGCCAAGTCGGCGGCCGATGCCGCCAAAATCGCGACCGGAATGGGGTTCCCGGTCGTGATGAAGATCGTTTCACCCGACATTCTTCATAAGACCGAGGCGGGCGGCGTCGTGGTGGGCGTCAAGACCGCCGCCGACGCCGAGAAGGCTTACGAGACCATTCTCGCCAACGCCAAAAAATACAAAGCCGACGCGAAGATCGAAGGCGTTCAGGTGCAGCAGATGCTGACCGGCGGAACCGAGGTCATTGTCGGTTCGATCACCGACGGCTCGTTCGGCAAGCTCGTCGCTTTCGGCCTCGGCGGCGTGCTGGTCGAGGTCTTGAAAGACATCACGTTCCGCCTCGCGCCCGCGACCAAGCAGGACGCGCTCTCGATGCTGGACGGAATCCAGGCTCATGAAATGCTGAACGGCGTGCGAGGCGGTGACCCGGTCAACCGCGACGCGCTCGCCGATGTCATCGTAAAGGTCTCGCAGCTCGTCAGCGATTTCTCCGAAATCGTCGAGCTCGATCTCAATCCGGTGTTCGCGACGAAAAAGGACGCGATCGCGGCCGACGTGCGTATCGTCGTCGACTTCGACTACAAGCCCCGCCCGGCGCCGCGCTCGAACGAGGAAATCGTCACCGCGATGAACCGTATCATGCAGCCGAAGGCGGTTGCCGTGATCGGCGCCTCGGCCGAAGACGGCAAGATCGGCAACTCCGTGATGAAGAACCTGGTCAACGGCGGCTACAAGGGCGATATTTATCCGATCCATCCGAAGGCATCGGAAATTCTGGGCTACAAGGCTTACAAGAGCGTCAAGGATGTGCCCGGCGTGATCGACACCGCGGTGTTCGCGATCCCGGCAAAATTCGTCGCCGGCGCGCTTGTCGAATGCGGCGAGAAGAAAATTCCCGGCGTCGTTTTGATTCCCTTCCGGCTTCGCGGAGGCGGGTGCGCCTGAGCTGCAGGAAGAGATCGTCGAAATCGGCAAGAAGTACAACGTGCGCCTGATGGGGCCGAAATCTACGGCTTCTACTATACCCCCGCCAATCTCTGCGCCACGTTCTGCACCGCATACGACGTCAAGGGCCACGCGGCGCTTTCGTCGCAATCCGGCGGCATCGGCATGGCCATCATCGGATTCTCGCGCTCCGCCAAAATGGGTGTTTCCGCGATCGTCGGCCTCGGCAACAAATCCGACATCGACGAGGACGATCTGTTGGCGTTCTTCGAGCAGGACCCGAACACAAGCATCATTGCGCAGCATTGCGAGGACCTGAAAGATGGCCGCGCGTTCGCCGAAGCTGCGAAACGCGTTTCCAAGAAGAAGCCGGTCGTCGTCTTGAAGGCCGGCCGCACGTCAGCCGGCGCAAGGGCTGCGTCTTCACATACCGGCGCGCTCGCCGGCAACGACAAGATCTACGAGGACGTGCTCAAGCAGTCCGGCGTCATCCGCGCGCGCTCGCTGCGGCAATTGCTGGAGTTCGCACGCGGCGTCCCCGTGTTGCCGACGCCGAAAGGCGAGAACGTGCTGATCATCACCGGCGCGGGCGGCTCGGGCGTGCTGCTATCGGACTCCGTCGTCGACAACGGCCTCTCGCTGATGACCATGCCGCCGGATTTGGACGCGGCCTTCCGCAAGTTCATTCCGCCGTTCGGTGCGGCGGGCAACCCGGTCGACATCACCGGCGGCGAACCGCCGATCACCTATGTCAACACCGTCAAGCTCGGCTTGTCCGATGAGCGCATCCATTCGCTGATCCTCGGCTATTGGCACACCATCGTCACGCCGCCGATGGTGTTCGCCCGCAATATGGTCGAGGTGAAGAAAGAGATGGAGGCGAAAGGCTTCATCAAGCCGATCGTCGCCTCGCTCGCCGGCGACGTCGAAGTGGAGGAGGCCGCCGAGTATCTCTACCAGAACGGCATTCCGGCCTACGCTTACTCGACCGAATTGCCGGTCGAGGTGCTCGGCGCGAAGTACAAATGGGCGCGGGGCGCGGGCCTGCTCTGATCATCGAACGAATAGCGCCGCTTCGGGAAATGTCCGAAGCGGCGATGGCGGGTTAGGGCGTGCTTGGGTTTGATTGGCGCGATCGGGAAGCTGTCCATTCCAGCGCGGCTGCGAGGAGCAAACCGACACAGGCGGCCAGCGCGTCGACCACGAAATCCTCAAGCCTCGCGTGCCTTCCCGGCGCCCAGAGCTGAAGCAGTTCCAGAACGCCGATCATCACGACCGAGATCGCGGCGGTAAGCCCTCGGTTCCGCTTGTAAGCCCAACCGAATGCCAGCCCAACCAAGATGAACGCGAACGCATGCTCGCCGTCCTGCCCGAGGCTGGACTGAGGCCGAAAGCGTGGCGGGCTCAGCGATGCAAAGGTGACGGCGGCGGCGAGACACCAGGCGAATAGTCTAACAATGATCGTCATCGTCGGTGAATCATTACGTTTTGCCAATCGGTGCTGCCGCGGAGCGGCGAAGACTACCTCGATAACATCTACGCCCGACGATTTGAAGAGTGCCTATCGGGTTCAACATTCCCCAGCAGTGAACCCGAAAAAAACCCGCCGGATCATACCACCGGCGGACTTTTGCTGTTGATCCAGCGCTACAGGGGTTGCCGGACGCCGAGGCCGAGCATGAACCGTTCCCTGATCTGCACCGGGTCGCGTCGGGTCGTTCCGGCGCCGGGCTTGTCGTCGATACGCACGCCGATCAACGTCGGCTTGTTCGCTACCAGCGACTGATCGATCAGGCGTTCGAAATCTTCTTCGTCGGCGGCCCAGGCGCTGTTGGACAGGCCGCTGGCTATGGCGATTGCGACGATGTCGGACACCGCCGCTGCGGGCGTCGGTTGCGCGCCGGTTATCTGGTACACGCCGTTATCCATCACGATCATGGTCAGATTTTTAGGCGCGAGAGATGCGATGGTCGAGAGGGAGCCAAGCTGCATCAATAGCGAGCCGTCGCCTTCCAGCGCGAACACCCGCCGGGTCGGCTGGGCCAGCGCCACGCCGAGCGCGATAGGAAAGGCGAGTCCCATGCTGCCCAGCATGTAGAAGTTCTGCGGACGGTGGCCGGCGGCCCACAGATCGAAATTGGTGTTGCCGATGCCGCCGACCACGGCTTCTTCGTTCTTCAGTTTTGCGACCAGCCGTGAGGTGAGGTCGAACCGGCTCATCACCTTTGTATTGCGGGCGGGGGCGTTTGTTGGCGCGTTCATGCGATCGCTCACTTGTCGAACACTTTGCCGCCGGTCAGCAGCGGCGAGAGGATCAGCGCCACCGGCGCCTGCGTGGCAACAGCCTGCTTGATCGATCGATCGGCGATGAACTCGAATTCGTCGATCCTGGTTACGGTGTGATGCTCCATCGCGAGCAAGTCGAGCACCGGCCGCATGGTGCGGCACACCAGTGACTGCCCGTAATTGAATTCTCCCAGCGTGCCGCGCTCGGACACAAACATGATCAGCGGAATCTGATAGGGAACGGCCAACGAGGCCAGTGCATTTGCAAGCGTCGCAAACCCGGAAGTCTGCATCAGCACGGCGCTGCGCACGCCGCCCATCCACGCGCCCGCGACGATGCCGACCGCTTCTTCTTCACGCGCAACTGGAAAGGTCGTGAAGAACGGATCGGCATGCAAGTTCTTGATCAGCGTCGTGAGCACCCGATCGGGAACATAGGGCACGAGCCGGATGTCGTTTCGCTTGAGCGTTTGCAGCACGATCCCGTGCCAAGTTGATTTCCTGAGAAGTTGATTCCCGAGAATTCAGCTCGTGGGAAGTCTTCGCAGACGAGCTTTGGAGCGAGGCGTTCTCCTCGGCAACCGCCATTGTGTTCTCCCCGGTTTTGCGCGACGCGACCCTCTGTTTGAGGATCAATCTCAGAGCGCCAAAACTTGACGCGATCCCGGAGATTGTCAACATGCGGGCGTCGCGTTGCTGAACGCCACTGGTGTCATCGCCCGGCTTGACCGGGCGAGCCAGTAAGCGGTGCGATGCGAGCGCAGGGACGTAGACCCAAGAGGTGGACCAGTGCTCATTCGGCGAGGATGGTGATTACTGGATCGCCCGGTCAAGCCGGGCGACGACAAGGGGAACGTTGTTGAACCATCGGTATCGTCCCTCGCACTTCACCGGTGTCATCGCCCGGCTTGACCGGGCGAGCCAGTAAGCGGTGCGATGCGAGCGCAGGGACGTAGACCCGATAGGTGGACCAGTGCTCATTCGGCGAGGATGGTGATTACTGGATCGCCCGGTCAAGCCGGGCGACGACAAGGGGAGCGTTGTTGAACCACCGGTATCGTCCCCGCTCTCCACCGATGTCATCGCCCGGCTTGACCGGGCGACCCAGTAACCGATGCTGTGCGATATCAAGCGCAGGGGTTTCCCTGCCGCGACCGCGCGTCACCACTGTAGCGCGGGACGTCCCGACCCGTTACCGTGGTCTGCTCAACCGCAGCGGCTGGCGTGGGGCGGCAAATTGCCCGATCCGCGTGCCGAAGGCAGGATGCCTGATGCCGGACATCTGTTCGAATTGATTGAAGGTCGCTCATGTCCGTCAACAGTAAACGCGTCTTCTATGTCAAATACATCGCGCACCAGATTTACGCCGACATCCTCAAGGCACGGCCCGATGTGCGGCTCGATCGCCTTGAGAACGAGAGCCCCGAAGAAGACTTCGCGCCCGTCCTCTCTGCCGCTCACGTTTATCAGATCGGCGCCGCGCGCGATGAGCTCGCGCGGCACTTTCACGTCAATGCCGAGTTGCTACGGCGTACACCGAATCTGCTGATCGTATCGAGCAACGGCGCGGGATTCGATCCCGTCGATGTCGATGCCTGCACCGAGGCCGGCGTTCTGGTTCTCAATCAGTCCGGCGGCAACGCGCACTCGGTCGCCGAACATGCGCTGGGCATGCTGCTCACGCTCTCGAAACGCATCATCGAAGCCGATCGCGCGTTGCGGCGCGACCGCGACGTCAACCGTAACGCGCTGATCGGCACGGAGGCTCAGGGCAAGACCATCGGCATTGTCGGGCTGGGCAATGTGGGCCGCCGCATCGCCGCGCTCTGCAACGGACTGCTCGGCATGGAGGTGTTGGCCTACGATCCGTATTTGTCGGCTTCGGAAATGACCGCGCGCGGTGGCCGGAAAGTCGAGTTGGACGAGTTGCTGCGCCGCTCGGATTACGTCTCGATCTCCTGTCCGCTGACAAAGGAAAGCCGCGGCATGATCGGCGAACGCGAATTCGCGCTGATGCAGCCCCACGCGTATTTCATCACGACGGCGCGAGGGTTCATTCACGACGAAACAGCCTTGCTCGGCGCGTTGCGCGAAAAGCGGATTGCCGGGGCGGGTCTCGACGTCTGGTCCAAGGAGCCGCCGCCTCCCGAGCATCCGCTGCTGCAGTTCGACAACGTGCTGGCCAGTCCCCACACCGCCGGCGTGACCAGCGAAGCCCGCGAGAACATGGGCAGGATCGCCGCCGAGCAGGTTCTTGACGCCTTGGACGGCAAGCGGCCGCCGCGGATCATCAACCCCGAGGTGTGGCCGCGCTACACCGAGCGATTCCGGCAGGCCTTCGGAATGACGCCGAAATAGAAAATATTAGGCATTTTCGACGGAGAATATTTCGCTAGTCGTTGGTGGGATGCCGGCAACATTTCTGCTGTGAATCCGCCGGCCGGCGCGGCGCTTGTTGCTATTTTTGCGGTGATATCGACGTGGCCCTCACGAGGGACCATTTTCCCGTTGCGCCATCGTTTTGCGGACGCTTGTCCGCCCGCGGCGCGAGAGGAACGGTTGATGCAACGGGTTCGTTCATTGCTGCGCACGGCACCGTCCCGAATTGGGCGGCGTCTCGCTGTGATCCTGGCCATTGCGGCTGCGAGCCTGCCGGACGCGGGCGCGTAAGCAACGGGATTGATCTGGCGGCCATCCGAACACCACCTGCGAAGGATAGGGCCTGGCCGAGTGCCAGGGATTGCTGCCGATGATTCCGGCGGCGCCGATCGAGGCGCTGAACGGGTCGCGCGCAAAATTGCCGGGGAAGACGCCGTTGGTCCGGAAGTCGCGGTTGTCATCCCGATTGTCGTAAAACCAACCGCTGGTGTTGCCGTAGCGGATCGGTCGGCCACCATAGTCCTGCGCAAACGCGGGAGCCGTGGCCAGCGTCGCCAAGACGAATGCAATTCCAGTCACGGTTCTGTTCATGCTATCGCCACCCGCTCGGCCGGATCGTTCCCCAATCGCCTTTCCAACCCGTCAGCCGATCCTTTCGAAATTGCAGATAAAGTCCGTCGCTGCGGCTTGCCAGCGCACTGCCTTTGACATTCGGCAGCGCCAGCAGGAGTTCGTCGCCGGGGCGGCCACGGACGTACCAAAGGGGCACGCCGAGCGCCTGCGATGCCTGTTCAGGGCTCATGCCAAAATCAAGCGCGATGCTGTTCGGCTGCCGCTGCTGTGCAGACACGGGCGCGGCGGCGCTCGCTGCGAGCACCAGCAAAACCAGGTTCGTGAGGACCAGCTTTTTCAAGACGCACCCCGCTCGACTATTGCAACGACACCAGCGTGCCAGCCGGCGTCCAACCACCGCCGAGTGCCTGAAACAGGCTGCTCGCAGCCAGAAGCTTGTTGAGCCTGACCTGCACCAGCGTATTTTCCGCGGTGAACAAGGCCTGCTGGGTCTGCAGAACCGTGATGAGGTTGACCGTGCCACCGCGGAACTGCGTTTCGGCAACCTCGAATGCTCTACGCGAGCTGGTGACGACGTCCCTTTCCAATCGCTCCTGAAGCGTGAACTTCTGCAAGCCGATCAACGCTCGCTCGACATCGGAGAACGCGGAAAGCACGGCCTTGCGATACGCCTGCAGATTTTGCAGCTGCACGCCTTTGGCCTGCTTCAATTGGCTCTCCAGCAGGAACCCGTCGAAGATCGGCTGGGTCAGCGAGGCGGCCAGCGTGTAGAACCACGCGCCCGGCGTAAACAGCGAGGCAAGCGCCGTGCTCTGGAAACCTGTCGTGCCCGTGAGCTGGATCTGCGGAAAGAAAGCGGCGCGGGCGGACTCGACGCTGAAATTGGAGGATGCGAGCTGCGCTTCGGCCTGGCGGATGTCGGGTCTCTGGTAGAGCAATTCCGAAGGCAAACCCGGCGTGACACGCGGCACGATGATCCGCTCCGTCGATCCGCCATGAACCGTGAAATTCGCCGCAGCACGCCCGACCAGTACTGCCAAGGCGGCGATGTTCTGCCCCACGCGTGACCTCGAGCGGAGGAATGGCGGCACGTTGGGTCGCCACCAGCGCTTCCTGTTGCGACAGCTCGAGCTGCGAAGTGGTCCCGCCCTTGAACTGGTTTCGTACGACGACGAGAATGCGCTCGGCTGCCGCCAGGTTTTGGCGAGTGACGCGCAACTGATCCTGCGCGGCGAGAACCTGGAAATAGGTGTTGGCCACGGTGACCATGGTCGTCAGCGTGACGACCTCGCGATTGTACCTCGCGACCGTCGCGTTCTCTTCGGCGGCATAGAGCAGGGCGCGATTTTTTCCCCAGACGTCGAGCATATAGCTGGCCGTGAGGCTCACATTGTACTGCGAAAAGGTTGCAGAGCGGCCGGCGGTCCCGAGGTTATTGCCGGTGGCAATGCTCTGGGCTCCCTGATGCTCGCGCTCGGCGCTGGCTGTTCCCGTCACCGACGGCAGCAGCGGCGCACCCGCTATCCCCGCCTGGGCGTCGGCCTGCACGATCTGGGCGACCGCGACGGCGATATCGAGGTTCTGGATCTGCGCGGCCTCCATTAGCGTTGTCAGTTCGCCGGATCGGAATCCGCGCCACCAGTCCAGTACGGGAAGTGAGGCGTCGGGCGCGGCGTGGGACGCTGCGCGGTACGCGGTCGGCACTTCGAGATTGAGGTCCGGCCGTTCCGATCCCAGGATGCAACCCGATAATCCCGGAGTGAGCGCCAGTACAAACACAGCGCGAGCCGCGCGCCATTTTCCTCGCGCCGTTTCACGCAGCGTTTCGAGGCTGGCGCGGCTCCGGTTTGTGTTGGCTGAAAAGAGTGATGCTGGTGCCGACATCTATTCGCCCGGCTGCAGTGAAGGGCCGGGACCGTGCGACTCCGTGCCGCCTCTGCGACGTTGGCTCCAAAGGCGGAATCTGTCCAGATACAAATAGATCACAGGTGTGGAATAAAGAATCAGCATCTGGCTGAGGATGAGACCGCCGACGATGGCGATGCCGAGCGGCTGCCGAAGCTCGCCGCCATCACCGACGCCGATGGCGAGGGGAATAGCGCCCAGCATCGCGGCCATTGTCGTCATCATGATCGGCCGGAAGCGGAGCAGGCAGGCTTCGCGGATAGCATCGAGCGCGCTCAGTCCGCGCTTTCGTTCAGCTTCGAGTGCGAAATCGATCATCATGATCGCGTTCTTCTTCACGATGCCGATCAGCAAAATCACGCCAATAAGCGCCATGATGCTGAACTCGGTTTTGAATACCATCAAGGCCAGTAGCGCACCGACGCCGGCGGAAGGCAGCGTCGACAGGATGGTCAACGGATGGACGTAACTCTCATAAAGTACGCCGAGCACGATGTAGATCGTGACCAGCGCGGCAAGGATCAGGTAGGGCTGGTTGCTGAGCGAATCCTGAAATGCTTTCGCCGTGCCCTGGAAGGTGCCGCGGATCGTGGCGGGGACGCCGATCCGGTTCATGGTGGCTTCGATGGTCGCGACCGCCGTGCTCAAGGCGACGTTCGGCGGCAGGTTGAACGAGATGGTGCTGGCGACCAGAAGACCCTGATGGTTGACTCCCAGCGGGGTCGCGCCTTGGGTGAACTTCGCGACGGCGGAAAGCGGAATCATGGTTTCTTGCTTCGTGCTTACCGCGGAGCCTGTCGAGGCCACACCTTTGCCGGTAGCGCCGATCGAGTTGGTTGCGAGGTTACGGGCAGCCTGTGCGTTGGCGGAGTTGGCCGCACCCGATTTTCCCGCGGCGACCACGGTCCCCGCCACGGCATTAGTCGCCTGCGATCCGCCGACCGATCCGCCGGATGTGCTGACAAAGACGTCTTTCAGCGTCTCCGGGTTCTGCCAGTAGCGTGGCGCCACTTCCATGATCACGTGGTACTGGTTGCGGGCGACGTAGATCGTTGAAACCTGGCGCTGGCCGAAGGCGTCGTAGAGGGTGTTGTCGATCTGACTGACGGTGACGCCCAATTGGGCGGCGGCATCGCGGTCGATCACCACATTGGCTTCGAGCCCCTTGTTCTGCTGGTCGCTGTTGACGTCGGCGAGAGTTGGCTCGCGCTGCAGCGCCGCCGCGATCTTGGGCGACCATTCGTTGAGCTCTTCGAGCGTGGAGCTCTGGAGCGTGTATTGATACTGCGCGTTGCTTGCCCGGCCGCCGGCGCGGATATCCTGCACCGCCTGCAGGAACAGGGTTGCCCCGGGAACGACCGCCATCTCGCGCCGGAGCCGCGCGATCACCCCGTCGGCGGATATCTCACGCTTGCCGAGCGGATACA
Source organism: uncultured Alphaproteobacteria bacterium (assembly GCA_963764155.1). Lineage (GTDB taxonomy): Bacteria > Pseudomonadota > Alphaproteobacteria > Rhizobiales > Xanthobacteraceae > Bradyrhizobium. The sequence goes on along the minus strand of CAVXRI010000003.1, from coordinate 302,273 downwards.
GTGAGACGAACATGAAGCCGGAATTGGTCTGACCGCCGCCGGTGAAGCCGACGGCGGTTTCCACCGCCGGATCTTTCTTCATGATGCCGATGAACTGCGCCAGCTTCTGCTGCATCAACTGAAACGAGATGCTCTGATCGGCCTGGATGATGCCGATGATCCGGCCGGTGTCCTGCTGCGGGAAAAATCCTTTCGGGATGATGTTGTAGAGATAAAAATTGAGGCCGAGCACCGCGGCAAGGACCAGCATCACCGATCGCGGGCGCAACAGCGCCGCGGTAAGGGTGCGCCGGTAAAAATTCAGCATCGCTTCGAAGAAGCGTTCGCTGGCCCAATACAGTCTCCCATGACGCTCGCCGGCAGGGTTGCGGAGCAGCACGGCGCACATCATCGGCGTGGTCGCCAGCGAAATCGCTAGCGAGATCAGGATCGAGATCGAGATCACCATGGCGAATTCGCGGAACAGGCGGCCGACAATGCCGCCCATCAGCAGGATCGGGATGAACACGGCGATCAGCGAAATGCTCATCGAGAGCACCGTGAAACCGACCTCATTGGCTCCCTTGAGCGCGGCTTGAAGCGGCGTCATGCCGCTCTCGATGTAGCGGGTGACGTTCTCGAGCACGACAATGGCGTCGTCGACGACGAATCCCGTCGCAACCGTCAGCGCCATCAGGGAGAGGTTATCGATGCTGTAGCCGATCAGATACATGGCCGCGAACGTAGCGACCAGCGATACCGAGACGGCGACGACAGGGATGAGCGTCGCGCGCAGGTTCCGCAGGAAGGCGAAAACCACGATGATCACCAGCATCACGGCCAATATCAGGGTACGCTCGACATCGCGGAGCGAGGTACGAATGGTGGTTGAACGGTCGACGCCGACCTCGATGTCGATGGCAGGCGAAATCGAGGCCCGAAGCTGAGGCATCAGCGCGATAACGCGATCGACGGTGCTGATGATATTGGCGTTCGGCTGACGATAGAGAATGATCAGCACCGCCGGCTTGCCGTTGGCGAGGCCGGAGTTCCTGAGATTTTCGACCCCGTCGCTGACTTCGCCGACATCGGAAAGATGTACCGCCGCGCCGTTGCGATAGGCGACGATCAGCGGTTTGTAATCGTCGGCCTTGCTGGCCTGGTCGTTGGCATAGATCTGATAGCGTTGATCGCCGACATCGATACCGCCCTTTGGACTATGGGCATTGGCGCTGGCGAGCGCCGCGCGCACGTCCTCAAGACCGATGCCATATTTGTAAAGCGCCTGCGGAATGAGATCCACTCGGACCGCCGGGAGCGAACTGCCGCTGACGATCACCTCGCCGATGCCTTCAACCTGCGACAGCTTCTGCGCGAGTACCGTCGATGCTGCATCATAAAGGCTGCCGCGCGTCGCGGTGTCCGAAGTCACCGTCAGCACAACGATCGGCGCGTCGGCCGGGTTGACCTTGCGATAGGTCGGATTGCTTCGCAGGCTGGTCGGGAGATCGGCACGAGCGGCGTTGATCGCGGCCTGCACGTCGCGCGCCGCGCCGTTGATATCGCGGTTCAGCCCGAATTGCAGGGTGATGCGCGCGCTGCCGACCGTGCTCGACGACGTCATTTCGGTGACATCGGCAATCTGGCCGAGATGGCGCTCGAGAGGGCTTGCGACGGTGGTGGCAACGTCCTGCGGACTGGCCCCCGGCAAGCTCGCCTGTACCGAAATAGTCGGAAAATCGACCTGCGGAAGCGGTGAGACCGGCAGCTTGAAAAACGCCACGGCGCCGGCCGCGGCAAGGCCGAACGTCAGCAGGGTGGTTGCGACCGGCCGGCGAATGAAGGGGGTTGACGGCTCCATGGCTCAGCGCAACTCGCTGGTTTGGCCGATACCGCTTTGGCGTCCGGCAAAGCGCACGGCCAAACGGTCGAACCAGAGATAGATGACCGGCGTCGTAAACAGCGTCAGCACTTGGCTGACCAGCAGGCCGCCGACGATGGAGATGCCGAGCGGGTGGCGCAGTTCCGAGCCGGCGCCGGTCCCGACCATCAAAGGCAGCGCACCGAGTACCGCGGCCATCGTGGTCATGATGATCGGCCTGAATCGCAGCAGGCAGGCCTGATAGATCGCCTCGCGCGGCGGCAGGCCCTCGTTGCGCTCGGCATCCAGCGCGAAATCGATCATCATGATCGCGTTCTTCTTCACGATGCCGATCAGGAGGATGATGCCGATAATCGCGACGATGGTCAGGTCATTGCCGCCGATCATCAGCGCCAGCAGCGCGCCGATTCCGGCCGAGGGCAGCGTCGACAGAATCGTCAGGGGATGGATGAAGCTTTCGTAGAGCACGCCGAGCACGATGTAGACGGTGACGATCGCGGCCAGAATGAGAAAAAGCTGATTTGAAAGCGAGGATTGAAACGCCAGCGCCGCGCCCTGGAAGCTGGTGATCAGCCCGAGCGGCTGGCCGATTTCGATCTGCGCCTGCTTGATCGCCGCCACCGCTTCGCCGAGTGCTGCGCCCGGCGCCAGGTTAAAGGACACGGTCGCCGAGGGAAACTGCCCGAGATGCGAGATCTGAAGCGGCGCCGTGTCCTCGCGCATCTTGGCCATCACCGCCAGTGGGACCGGGGTACTGCCGACTGAGGATGGCAAATAGATTTTCGACAAGGCCTCAAGCGAATTTTGCAAGGACGGATCGGCCTCGAGGATGACGCGATACTGGTTGGAGTTGGTGAAGATCGTCGAGACAATGCGCTGCCCGTAGGAATCGTAAAGCGCGTTGTCGATGGTGGCGGGAGTAATGCCGAAGCGGGCGGCCTGATCGCGATCGATCTCCACGAATACCGAGAGCCCTTGCGCCGATATATCGCTCGCGACATCGCCGAGCACGGGAAGCTCTCTCAGCTTGTCGACCAGCTTCGGCGTCCATTCGGCGAGTTGGACCGGATCGGCATCCTGCAGGATAAACTGGTATTGGGTCCGGCTGACGGTGCCCTCGATGGTGAGGTCCTGAACCGGCTGCATGTAGAGCGTGATGCCGGTCAGCGAGGCCGTGGCGTCCTTGATACGCCGCATCACGGTCGCGATATCCGACTTGCGCTGTTCGTGCGGCTTCAGGTTGATGAGTATCCGGCCGCTGTTCAGCGTCGTGTTGGTGCCATCAACCCCGATGAATGACGAAAGGCTTTCGACCTCGGGATCTTTCAGGATGACGGTTGCAAGCTGCTGCTGCCGCTGCGCCATGGCCGCGTAGGAGACGGACTGCGGCGCCTCCGAAATGGCTTGAATGACGCCGGTGTCCTGCAGCGGAAAGAAGCCCTTGGGGATCATCGACGTAGAGCAGGGCGGTCAGCCCGAACGTGGCGAGCGCGACAAGCAGCACCAGCGTTTGGCGATCGAGCACCCAGTTGAGCATTTGCCCGTAGATCGCGATCACCCGATCGAAGCCTTCCCGGCTCGCTCGCTGAAAGGCGTTCTCGTGCGCGTCGGCGCCCGGCTTGAGCAGCTTGGCGCAGGCCATCGGCACCAGCGTCAAGGACACCACCGCGGAGATCAGGATGGTCACCGAAAGCGTGATGGCGAATTCGCGGAACAACCGGCCGACAACGTCCCCCATGAATAGCAACGGAATCAGAACGGCGATCAGCGAGACCGTCAGTGAGATGATGGTGAAGCCGATCTGCTCGGAACCGCGAAGCGCCGCCTGCATCGGCGGTTCGCCTTCCTCGATGTAGCGGGAAATGTTCTCGATCACGACGATTGCGTCATCGACCACGAAGCCGGTGGCAATCGTCAACGCCATCAGGGAAAGGTTGTTCAGGCTGAAGCCGAACAAATACATGGCTCCCAGCGTGCCGACCAGCGAAAGCGGCACCGAAAGGCTGGGGATCAGCGTCGCACGCGCGCTGCGCAGGAACACGAAGATTACAAGCACCACCAGGATAACGGCCAGCGCAAGTTCGTATTCGACATCCCGCACCGACGCGCGAATGGTGATAGTGCGGTCGGTCAGGATATTGACGTCGATGGCGGCGGGAAGCGTGGCCTGCAGTTGCGGCAACAGGGCCTTGATGCCCTGGACCACCGAAATAACGTTGGCGCCCGGCTGGCGCTGAATGTTCAGAATGATGGCCGGCGTCTCGTTCATCCAGGCGCCGAGCTTGTCATTCTGGGGGCCATCAACGACATCGCCGACATCGCGCAGCCGAACCGGCGAGCCGTTCTTGTAGGCGACGATCAGGGCGGCGTAATCGCTGGCCTTCCTGATCTGATCATTGGCGTTGATGGTGTAGGCCCGCATCGATCCATCGAAGTTTCCTTTGGGCGTGTTGACGTTGGCGGTGCCGAGGGTCGTGCGCAGGTCGTCGATGTTAAGCCCATAGGCGGCGAGCTTGCGTATATCGGCGCGTATGCGAACCGCCGGCCGCTGCCCGCCGCTGATGCTGACGAGCCCGACGCCCGGAAGCTGCGAGATTTTCTGCGCGAGGCGGGTATCGACGAAATCTTCCACTTGCGTCAGTGGCATGGTTGTCGACGTCACTCCGAGCGTCAGAATTGGCGCGTCCGCCGGATTCACCTTGGCATAGATCGGCGGCGCGGGCAGGTCGGAAGGCAGCAGATTGCCGGCGGCATTGATCGCGGCCTGCACCTCTTGCTCGGCGACATCGAGCGAAATGCTCAGGCCGAACTGCAAGGTGATGACCGATGCTCCGGCCGAACTCACCGAACTCATCTGGTTCAGGTTTGGCATCTGGCCAAACTGCACTTCCAGGGGCGCGGTGATGGAGGACGTCATCACATCGGGACTGGCGCCGGGATAGAAGGTCTGAACCTGGATGGTCGGGTAATCCACTTCGGGCAAAGCGGCTACGGGCAGAAACCGGAACGCGAGCATGCCGGACAGCATGATCGCGATCATGAGCAGGGTAGTCGCCACAGGCCGCACAATGAACGGCTGCGACGGGTTCATTGCTTTGGCCCGCCTTCGGAGCGCCGCCGTTTGCCGCCGCCGCCTGATTTATCCTGATCCGCAGGCGCAGCGCCGGGAGGCCGGCCGGCATCCGGCTCTCCGCGCACGATCACCTTGGCGGCCTCGCGCAGCTTGTCGGCCCCGTCGATCACGACGCGATCGCCCTGCGCCAAACCCGAGAGCACCTCGACCCGATCCCCCTCCGTAGCGCCGAGTTTGACCGGCCGCACCGAGACGGTGCTGTCCGCATTGACGAGATAGACGAATGTGCCGGGCACGCCGCGCTGGATCGCCGCGGTCGACATCGTCGTCACATCCTTGTGCGTATCGAGCAGCAGGCGGATGTTGACGAACTGATTTGGATAAAGCGATTTCGTGGCGTTCGGAAATTGCGCCCGCAGCTTGATCGTGCCGGTGGCGGGATCGATCTGACTGTCGAATGTCTGCAGCGTGCCCTCATCGATCTTGTTAGTGCCGCTGCGATCGTAAGCGGTGGCGGGCAGCACGGCTCCATCCTGAATGCGCTTTGCAATCGCCTGCAGATTATCTTCGGGCACCGTGAACAGCACGCTGATCGGCTGTATCTGCGTAATGACGACCAGCCCGTTGGTGTCGCCGGGCGTGACGTAGTTGCCCTGATCTACCTGACGCAACCCGACCCGGCCATTGAGCGGCGACACGATGCGGGTGTAGTTCAGGTTTACCTCGGCAGCCCTGACCATCGCGCGATCGGCTTCGACAATCCCTTGATCCTGCGCGACCAGAGCGATCTGCGTGTCCAGTGTTTGATGCGGCACGGCGTTCTGGGCCGCGAGCCCCTGATAGCGCGTCAGATCGACTTGCGCGCCTTTCAACAACGCCTCGTCGCGCGCGAGTTGTCCCTTTTGCTGCGCAAGCGTCGCCTCATAGGGCCGCGAATCGATCTCCGCGAGCAGGTCCCCCTTTTTGACCTCGTCGCCTTCCTTGAAAGCGATGTGAACCAGTTGTCCGCTGATCTGGCTCCGGATCGTCACCGTCGCCAGCGACGTTACCGTCCCCAGGGCATTGAGGTTGATTTCGATGTCGCCCTTGCTGACGGTTTCCGGCACGATGGACATCGGTGCGGAATTCCGCCCGCCGCCCGCGCCACCTTGTTGCGGTGCGCTCTCCTGCCTGGTCCACCAGACGACCGCGGCGACCAGCAACAGAATCAAAAGTGTGACCGGGACGAAGCGCCGGCGCGGCCTGGCTGTCTTCGAAGGACCGTATGTGGGGACTTCAGTTGGTTTTAGCGGTTGGTCCATGAACTGCCATTGGAAACAGTGAGACAGCCCCTAAGCAGCGTCACAGCTTACCTGTTCTGCCGGCCGAGGGACATGCCGAGACGGTACTTTGAACGCTTCGCCGGGGGCCTGTCTCATTAAGATTCCGACAGAATCCGGCTTGTCCGCGGCTCGCGGTGAAACGATCGCAGCACTGATCATCAACCGAATCAGGCCGATGGCTCAGACCGTGTTTAATGCAGAAACGAAGGGAATGCGGGAACCGGGGCCGAGAAAGGAGGGATTACCCTCAGAACAGATTGTCTCGCGAAGTTCCTGCTTCCGGGCGTGGACCGACGCGCAATGAAATCAATCTCAGAAAAGCTTCAAAACGCCCCAAACGATGACAGCCCACATCATGGTGCTAACCCCAAGCGCCATGACCAGCGGCCAGCCTGGTGAATATATCAGGGACGCCGCAGATGTTCCGTTCGCCAGTTCGACCGCGGCAACGCGCGCAAGAGGCGCTACCTCGCGCTGCCATTGCCGCTCCGGTACCCAGAGAACCGATGATTCCATCATCTTCTGACTTTCTGCGCGCATCTCGAAAGAACCCAATGCTCGTGATCCGACCGGGTGAAATGCCCGCCGGTGACGCTGGACCTGAACTGATCCGCAAGCTGCGACTTCTCACGTGGGGATCTGATAGCCTGTATGGCTGTGCTCGGCGTCATTCGATCGGATGATGAGCCTTCAAGGGCCCGTGGCGCTTTGGCTGCAATTTCCCGACGGAATGGAAGCGAGACCCGAGAACATCTGACTACGGAGCTGAGGGATCGGGAACGCAGCTCTTTGAAAACAAAAGGATAAAAGTTATAGGGTCTAAAGCTGAGGACGATCGTCGTCCCATTTCGGGCACCGACTTCCGAGGACTGAGTAGAACCAAACCAAAATGCTAAATCGCCGTTTCAGCGTTGCGCCGATGATGGACTGGACGGACCGGCATTGCCGCGTCTTCCATCGTCTGCTGACGCGGCGTGCGCTGCTTTATACGGAGATGCTGACCACGGGCGCGATCATTCACGGCGATCGCGTGCGGCTGCTTGGCTTCGACCAAAGCGAACATCCGGTCGCGCTGCAGCTCGGCGGGTCCGATCCGCGCGATCTCGCGACAGCCGCGAAGATCGGCGAGGATTTCGGCTACGACGAGATCAATCTCAATGTCGGATGCCCGTCGGATCGGGTAAAGGACGGCCGCTTCGGTGCGTGCTTGATGGCCGAACCTGCACTGGTCGCCGATTGCGTCGCTGCCATGAAGCGCTCGGTGAGCATCCCCGTCACCGTCAAGTGCCGGATCGGTATCGACGATCAGGACCCGGAAGTCGCGCTCGACAAGCATGGCGCGCGCCGTGATTGCCGCCGGCGCGGACGCGCTGATCGTGCATGCCCGCAAAGCCTGGCTCAATGGATTGTCGCCGAAGGAAAATCGCGACATCCCGCCGCTCGATTACGACCGGGTGTACCGCTTGAAGATGTCGTTGCCCAATGTGCCCATCGTCATCAATGGCGGCATCGAAAGTCTCGACGAGGCGACGCAGCATCTGGCCCATGTCGATGGCGTGATGCTTGGCCGTGCCGGCCTATCAGGAGCCGTGGCGGTTGTTGGCGGTCGATCCCGCCGTGTTCGGCGAGCCTGCGCCCCACGAGACGATGAAGCAGGTGTTCGAGGCCATGACGCCCTATATCGAGAGCGAACTTGCCAACGGCGTTCGCCTGCATTCGATCACGCGGCATTTCGTCGGCGCGTTCCATGCCGTGCCCGGCGCTCGCGCGTTCCGGCGGCACCTTGCCGAGCACGGCGTCAGGCGAGATGCCGGTGTGGCCGTGCTGAGGGATGCGATCGCGCTGGTTGAGGACCGCCGGCTGCAATGGCAGCCTAGAATTTTATTCGTTCTGATTAAATCAGAACGGATAAGTTTCTAAATTTTCGTTTTGGCGCGTTTTCTTCACGCGAACCGGGCTCCACTTCGCTCGAAAACGTTAGCGCAACCGACGAGTCCGCTTAGGGATAACCGTGCAGCATCAGCCGGTCGGCGCGCACTTCCCAGCTTTCCAGCCGATCGAGGAAGCTCATGCCGAGCAGGTTGATCTTCATCTGCCCGTGCGGCACCACCAACGCCGGTACCGAGCGCTCGACCAGCTTGCCGACCGCAAGGCGATCGAGCGTCAATCGCGCCGCCTTGGTGTGGCCGCCAGCGGTCTCGACATCGACGTTATATTCCAGCAATTCCAGCGGCAGCCCGGCGGCCTTTGCGGTCTCGTAGGTCAGTACGACTGAAGTCGCACCGGTATCGACGACCATCGGTGCGTTGACGCCGTTGATGCGGGCATGCAAGGCGAATTCGCCGGCCTGTCCGCGCATGATCTTTACCGGGGGCGCCGTTGACAGGCTTCGACGACGTAGCATCTGCGATACCGTATCGCTGGCGCGAGCAATCTGTTCGGGGTCGCCATAGCCGACCAAGGCGCCCGCGCTGACGGAAACCAGGAGCACGACAAGCAGAAGCCGGTTCATCGCCCGCTCCCGGCGTAAACGTTCGCTGGCTTCACCCCGGGCTTTACGATCCGGTCTGCGTGGCCCGGCCTGACATCTGAGGCAGCCCGGCTTGCGTCATCCGGTCCGGCAACAACGCCATCACGGCAAGCCGCTCCGCGCTCGTCCATCCGGTGCCACCGCGCGATTTCCGGCAATGTTCGTCCGCAGCCGAAACAGAGGCTGGTCTTGGGATCGATCATACAGACTGCGATGCACGGCGTTTCTATGCTCATCTGGTAATAGTGACGGGTATTCGAACATTTCTGCAAGCGCCCCGGCTATAAACCTGTACCGGCGCTCATGATTGGCGTGTTGCGAGGCCGGTGCTTCTCGTCAGTTATCGGTGGGTCGGCGATTTGCGGCTGCAGCGCCGGCGCTTCCTCCATGATGGGCGCCAGAGCCGACATGACCCGCTCAGGCGGGAACGTGACAATTACTTCGGTGCCGGCCCGCAGCTTTGATTTAAGCGTGAACGTGCCGCCATGCATATCGATCAGGCTTTTGGCGATGGGCAGTCCGAGCCCCGCGCCTTGCTCGGCGGATTTAATCGAGTTCGATCCCTGGCCGAACGAGGCCAGCACGATCGGGATTTCGTCTTCAGGAATTCCCGAGCCGGTATCCTTCACGCTGAGATATTGGCCGCCCGACGCCGTCCAGCCGACTTTCAACCAGATCTCGCCACCCTGCGGGGTGAACTTGATGGAATTGGACAACAGGTTGAGCACGATCTGGCGCGTCGCGCGCTCGTCGCCCCAGAACCGTGGCATGTTCTGCTCGAACACTTCGTGGATGTGAATACCGCGATTGGAAGCGCGCAGTTTCAGCAAATGGTGACAGTCGGCGACGACATTCGCCAGCGAAACCGCTTCCTCGTTGAGTTCGTACCTGCCGGCTTCGATCCGCGACAAGTCGAGGATCTCGTTGATGAGATTCAACAGATGCACGCCGGAATTGTGAATGTCGGCGGAATATTCCTTGTAGACCGGTACGGGGTGCGCGCCGAAAATCTCGCTCTTCATCACCTCGGAAAAACCGAGGATCGCATTCAGCGGCGTCCGCAACTCATGGCTCATTTGCGCGAGGAAGCGCGATTTCGCGATATTGGCGGATTCCGCGCGATGACGCGCCTCGTCGGATATGGATTTTGCCTGCTCGAGTTCGCCGATCAACGCGTCTTTTTCAGCGCGCGCCTCCAGCGTGGCCAGGGTCGTCGAATGCAGGCGATGGGCGAGCAACGCGAAATAGCCTTCGGCGACGAGCGCGAGCATGCCGAGGATGCACTCGTCGAATGTTCCACGCAGCACGAAGTTCAGCGCGATCGCGACTGTCACCGGCACGGTCGCCGCCAGCGCTGCGATCGGCAGATTGGCCGCGAGCATGCTGGAGACCGCGATCACAAGCAGCATCAGGAACATCACCAGCGCGTCAGAAACCGAATCGAGCGCGGGGTTGATCAGGATTACCGTCCAGCCCAAGCCATAGAGCAGATCGAGCAGCACAAACCGCGTTCGCCATTTCCGGGTCGCCGGCAGCGACGGCTGCTCCGCGAGAAATCGCTTGCAGTTGCGCACGGTCGCCCCATGGAGGCAGAGCATTCCGCCGGTCCATGCCGTGGCCGATACCGGTTGCAGCCAAACCCCGAAGAGCAACCCGGTCGCCACCACCAGCAGCATCACGACATAGGATGCTGACAGACGCGTGCGTACATATTGCCGAAGCAGTTCGGCATCGAAAGCCAGACGGGTTCCGCTCGATGACGTTAACCGATCGCGGGCCTCGCGTACCCGCCGCGCGGCAACCCGACGATTGGTGATCAACGGCGCACTGGGCGCCTCGGCCGGAAGCTGGATAACTTCGGGCTTTTCGGCGGGTTTACTCATGAACAACACAAATCCTGCTCGCGGCGGCACGAGCTTTTTGCATTGTCCTATTCTCTGGCCCTAAATCATTAAGAGGTGCCTTAAAAGGCTAAACAATCTCCCTAACGGAAAGTTAAATTAATCCTTTCGTTCGTCGCGACTACCTTTGCAGCCGCGCCAGAAGGCTGGATGTATCCCAGCGCTTTCCGCCCATCTTTTCGACCTCCGCGTAGAAAGCGTCTACCAAAGCCGTGACCGGAAGGCTCGCGCCGTTGCGCCGCGCTTCGGCGAGGCAGATCGAGAGATCCTTGCGCATCCATTCGACCGCGAAACCGAAATCGAACTTGCCTTCGTTCATTGTCTTGTAGCGGTTTTCCATCTGCCAGGACTGCGCGGCGCCCTTTGAAATGGTGTCTATGACAGCGTTCACGTCCAGGCCGGACTTCTTCGCAAAGTGAATGGCTTCCGAAAGCCCTTCGACCAGTCCGGCAATGCAGATCTGGTTGACCATCTTGGTGAGTTGCCCGGCACCGGCCGGTCCGAGGCGCTTGCACATCCGCGCATAAGCCGCGATCACCGGCTCGGCGCTAGCGTAAGCTTGCTCGCTGCCGCCGCACATTACCGTAAGCACGCCGTTTTCGGCGCCGGCCTGGCCGCCGGATACGGGCCCATCCACGAACCCGAAACCAGCCTTTGTCGACGCGGCATCGAGCTCGCGGGCGATTTCTGCGGAAGCCGTGGTGTGATCGACGAAAATCGCGCCTTTCTTCATGCCGGCGAACGCGCCGTCGGCGCCCATCGTGACCGCGCGCAGATCGTTATCGTTGCCGACGCAGCACATCACAAAATCCTGACCTTCGGCGGCGGCTTTCGGGGTCGGCGCGGTGCGTCCGCCGAATTTGTCGGCCCACTGTTGTGACTTGGCCGCTGTACGGTTGTAAACCGTCACCTCGTGACCACCCTTTTTGACGAGGTGTCCTGCCATCGGGAAGCCCATCACACCGAGACCGAGAAAAGCGACTTTAGCCATGTTTACAACCTTGTTTCCGAGCTTGGGGTTTGGCCGGCGACGCGCCGGCCTGCAATCTGGAGGAGCGCGGCGGGCTGGTTCGGGTCCCGAAACAGTTCCGCTACGCGCTGGAACGCGCACCATAAACCCTGCATTATGAAGGGCAACTTCTCCGTTTGTCGGGCGGCCGGCTATTTGTGCTAAAGGCCCATCGAAATCGCGCCAGGGAGGCATGACATGAGCGTAGGCTTGCTCGACCATTTCAACATTCGGACCAGGAAACTCACCGAAACGGTTCAATTCTATGAGGATATTCTGGGTCTCCAGAAGGGCGACCGGCCGAATTTCGCGTTTCCCGGAGCCTGGATGTACAGCGAAGGAAAGCCGGTGGTGCATCTGGTCGATATCTCCCGGACAGATGAACCCCAGAAGCCGGATTCCGGTGTCGTGCATCACGTGGCGTTCGCCAGCCGCGACTTTGCCGGCATGAAGCAGCGGCTCCAATCCAAGGATATGCCGTTCGACTCAAGGCAGGTGCCAGGCGGCGAACTCTGGCAAATCTTCGTCAACGACCCCAATGGCGTGATGATCGAACTGAATTATGAGGCCGCAAAGGAGCAGGGCTGACCGGCGATCTGCCAGCAGCCGTTGAGAAATTCTTTTGACGAACTCGTCTCGAACAGAAGAGAACTTCTCTTGCATTAATCTGGGAAGCAGCCGCCGGCTTTCCTTGCGTTGAACACGAAGCGTTTGAGCGCATCTTGTGCTCGAACAAAACATAGGGCGGGATGGCTTTCCAAAGAAGGTCATCTCGTTCCAGCACGTCAGGAGACGCGGTTTTGAGCGTGACGCAGCAGCAGGTTCTTGATTGCCTGGCCAAGGTGAGGTCGCCGCGCGGCGTCAGCTTGAGCGAGGCCAATGTGCTGTCTCCGGTTTCCGTCGCCGACGGCAAGGTGTTTCTATCGATCAATGTCGATGCTGCCGAGGTCCGCGCATGGGAAAGCGTCCGTGCCGAGGCCGAGAAGGCGATCCGCGCCATTCCCGGCGTGACCGCGGCCATGATCGCGCTGACGGCCGAACGCAAGGCGGGCTCGCCCACGCCGCCGGCACCGCATCGACATGCGCCAGGCGTTCAGCCTGTTTCGTCGCACCGGCCGCCCTCGGGTGCGGCATCGCCGATGGCGAGGCAGGCGGAAATCCCCGGCATTGCCGCCATCATCGCGGTCGCCTCCGGCAAGGGGGGCGTCGGCAAATCGACCACTGCGCTCAATCTGGCTCTCGGCCTGCGCGATCTCGGGTTGCGAGTGGGGCTGCTTGACGCCGACATCTACGGGCCATCGGTCCCCAGATTGACCGGCATTCGCGAGAAGCCGCAACTCAACGACGACAGGAAGATGATTCCGATCGTGCGCTTTGGCCTTGCAATCATGTCGATCGGCTTTCTGGTCGAGGAAGATACCGCGATGATCTGGCGCGGGCCGATGGTGATGTCGGCGATCACCCAGATGCTCCGCGACGTCGCCTGGGGGACGCTCGATGTGCTGGTTGTCGATATGCCGCCCGGCACGGGCGATGCTCAGCTCACGTTGGCGCAGAACGTGCCGCTGAAAGGGGCGATCATCATTTCGACGCCGCAGGATTTATCGTTAATCGACGCGCGGCGCGGGCTTGCGATGTTCAGGAAAGTCAACGTGCCGGTGCTCGGCATTGTCGAGAACATGAGCTATTTCCAGTGCCCGCATTGCGGCACCCGGTCGGACATTTTCGGTCACGGCGGAGCGCGGCACGAAGCCGAACGGCTCGGTGTGCCGTTTTTGGGTGAGATCCCGCTTCATATGTCGATTCGAGCCACCTCCGATTCGGGCAAGCCGGTGGTAGACAGCGAGCCGGATGGGCCTCATGCGGCCATCTATCGCGCGATAGGCGCAAAGGTTCGCGATCAGCTCCGAAACGTTATCGCCGCTGCCTGATCGACATTCGACTTTGGTTCAGCCCTGTCATGCCTTTGTCGCGTTTGGTAACCCGAACTTCCGTGGTAAAGCCCCGGCCAGACGCGCCCTCGCGGTGACGTGGACCGTTTTGCCGAATAATGCAGCTAGCCAATCCAATAATGGGAAAAACCCAAACAAGGAGATGCCTTAATGAAGCGTCGTGATTTTTTAAAGGTTTCGGCAACCGGCGCCGCCGCGGCCGCGGTGGCTTCGCCCGCAATCGCGCAGTCGTCGCCCGAGATCAAGTGGCGCATGACGTCGAGCTTTCCGAAGTCGCTCGACACGATTTACGGCGGCGCCGCGGAGTTTGCGAAATACGTCGCAGAAATGACCGACAACAAGTTTCAGATCCAGGTCTTCGCCGCGGGCGAAGTCGTTCCGGGTTTGCAGGCGCTTGATGCGACCTCGAACGGCACGATCGAGATGAGTCACACCGTCTCGTACTACTACGTTGGCAAAGACCCGACCTTCGCGATCTACGCGTCTGTGCCGTTCGGCCTTAATGCGCGCCAGCAGAATTCCTGGTGGTACCAGGGCGGCGGCATGGAGCTCGGCAACGAGTTCTTCAAAAAGTTCGGCGTGATCGGTTTTCCCTGCGGCAATACCGGCACGCAGATGGGCGGCTGGTTTCGCAAGGAGATCAAGACGGTCGCCGATCTTTCCGGTCTGAAGTTTCGCATCGGCGGAATTGCCGGCCAGGTTCTGCAGAAGCTTGGCGTCGTGCCGCAGCAGCTTGCCGGCGGCGACATCTATCCGGCGCTCGAGAAGGGAACGATCGACGCCGCCGAGTGGGTCGGCCCGTATGACGACGAGAAGCTCGGTTTCCAGAAGGTCGCCAAATACTACTACTATCCCGGCTTCTGGGAAGGCGGTCCGACCGTCCACGCCTTCTGCAATCTGGAGAAGTGGAATTCGCTGCCCAAGAATTACCAGGCGGTCGTCACCAACGCGGCGGCGAACGCCAATAGCTGGATGGCGGCGCGATACGATATGCAGAATCCGTCCGCGTTGAAGCGCCTGGTGGCCGGCGGCACCCAGCTTCGCCCGTTCACCAACGAGGTGCTGGAAGCGTGTCTCAAGGCGACCAACGAACTCTGGGGCGAAATTTCCGCGAAAAACCCCGACTTCAAAAAGTCGATCGATGCCATGCAAGCCTATCGATCCGACGAGTATCTCTGGTGGCAAGTCGCGGAATACACCTTCGACAGCTTCATGATCCGTTCGCGCACGCGCGGTTGATCGGCAGCATCGGCTAAGCCTTAAGTCGTACATCAAAAGCCCGGCCTCTCAGGAGGCCGGGCTTTTTTGTTGGGAGGGCGCAATTGTTCGGGATGGAAATCGGGAAAGGGATGTTCCATGCTGTCGGCAAGCCTCGACAAGAAGGCTCGCACCGTCACATGCACAGGGAGAGGTCATGAAACGCCGAGATTTTATCAAGGTCACCGGATTGGGAGTCGCGGGCGCGGCAACCATTGCAGCGCCGGCCATCGCGCAGTCGATGCCGGAAATCAAGTGGCGCATGCCAACGAGTTGGCCCAAGTCGCTGGACACGCTGTATGGCGGAGCTGAGACGATGGCCAAGGTCGTCGCCGAAGCCACCGACAACAAATTCCAGATCCAGACATTCGCCGCTGGCGAAATCGTTCCCGGCTTGCAGGTTCTCGACGCAGTCCAGAACGGCACGGTCGAGATCGGTCACACCGCTTCGTACTACTACTTCGGCAAGGATCCGACGTTCACGTTCGGCTCATCGGTGCCGTTCGGGCCCAACATGCGCATCAATCAGGCCTGGTACATGCTGGGTGGTGGCAAACAGGTCCTCGACGAATTTTACAAAAAATACAACGTCGTCTCGCTGCTTGCCGGCAACACCGGCTGCCAGATGGGCGGTTGGTTTCGCAAAGAGATCAAGACCCCGGACGACTTCAAGGGCTTGAAATTCCGCATCGGCGGTTTTGCGGGCAAGGTGCTGGCGAAGATGGGCGCTGTCCCGCAGCAGATCGCCGGCGGCGACATTTACCCTGCATTGGAAAAAGGCACGATCGACGCCGCAGAATGGGTTGGGCCATATGACGACGAGAAGCTCGGTTTCTTCAAGGTCGCGCCGCATTACTACTATCCCGGGTGGTGGGAAGGCGGTCCGATGCTGCTGAGCTACGTCAATCTCGATAAATGGAATGCGCTGCCGAAATACTACCAGAGCGTTCTCGAGCAGGCCGGACACTATTCCAACAACTGGATGATGTCGAAGTACGATCAGGCCAATCCACCGGCGCTGAGAAGGCTCCTCGCAGGAGGCACCAAGCTGCACGCGTTCTCGCCGGACGTCATGGAAGCTTCCTACAAGGCGGCCAAGGAACTGCACAGCGAGATTGCGGGGACGAATGCCGACTTCAAGAAAATTTATGATTCGCTGAACAATTTCTCCAGCGCCGGTTATTCGTGGTTCCAGGTTGCCGAACTCGGGTACGACTACTTCATGGCGCGTCACGCGCAACAGAGCTGATTGCCTCTGGTCTTACGAAAAAACCCCGGAGCGAAAGCTCCGGGGTTTCTTCTTGCAGGCGAGGACGTCGTCGTTCCCAAGCTTATTTTTTGGGTTGGCCGAAGTCGAGCGGTGGCAAATCCATTTGCGGCACCTCGATCTTGATGGTGTTCGGGTCGATCGTCGATGCGGCGCCCTTGTAGTGCATGACCATGGCCGGGAACATGATTACCAGCAGAATCATCATGACCTGAATGCCAACGAACGGCACCGCCCCCCAGTAAATCTGACCCGTGGTGACCGGCTCCATCGCCCTCTTCGTGACACGGTCGATGTAGCGTTCCTTTGGTGCGACGGAGCGTAGATAGAACAGCGCAAATCCAAAGGGCGGATGCATGAACGAGGTTTGCATGTTGACGCCAAGGATCACGCCAAACCAGATCAGGTCGATGCCGAGATGTTCGGCTGCCGGTCCGAGCAGGGGAATGACAATGAATGCGAGCTCGAAGAAGTCGAGGAAGAAGGCGAGCACGAACACAAACGCGTTGACGAAAATCAGGAAACCGATCTGGCCGCCGGGCAGGGAGGTCAGAAGGTTTTCGACCCAGATATGCCCGCTGACTCCATAGAAGGTCAGCGAAAACACACGCGCGCCGACCAGGATGAAGACCACGAATGCCGATAGTTTGGCGGTCGACTCCACGGCCTGGCGGATCAGGTCGAAGCTCAGCCGCCGCTTCATGGCGCCAAGGATGAGGGCGCCGCTGGCCCCCATGGCGCCGCCCTCGGTGGGGGTCGCGATTCCGATGAAAATCGTCCCCAGCACAAGGAAGATCAGGAACAGCGGCGGCACCATCACGAACGTGGTCTGCTGCGCCATTGCTGACAGGAAACGAAAGCCGGTGAATTTGTGAAGCGCCCAGTTCAGGACGGCAACAAAGAATGCGAACATGATGCCGAAGAACATGCTGAGCACGACGAAATCGGCGCCGTGGGTCTCGGAATTTCGCATCATGAGCCAGCCAAATGCGCAGCTCGCGAGGAAGAGCACTCCTAAGGAAAGCAAACCGCGGCTGCCATCGTTTTCACGAAAGCCGATGGCTTCCTTTGGCAGGCCCGGGACAGCCTTTGGAAATACCAGGCTGACCACAAATGCGTACACGGCGTAGAGGCCGGCGAGCACCAGTCCGGGGATGAACGCACCCTCATACATGTCGCCGACCGATTTTCCCAGCTGGTCGGCCATCACGATCAGCACCAGCGAAGGCGGGATGATCTGCGCCAGCGTGCCTGAGGCGGCGATGATGCCGGTCGCCACGCGGCGGTCGTAGCCGTAACGCAGCATGATCGGCAGCGAGATCAAACCCATCGAAATCACGGAAGCCGCGACTACGCCGGTGGTTGCGGCGAGCAGGGCGCCGACGAAAACCACCGCATAAGCAAGGCCGCCACGGATCGTGCCGAACAATTGTCCGATGGTGTCGAGCAAATCTTCCGCCATGCCCGACCGTTCGAGCACCAACCCCATGAACGTGAAGAACGGAATCGCGAGCAGCGTGTCGTTGTTCATCACGCCGTAAACGCGCTCGGGGAGGGCCTGCAGGAAGTCGGGCCGGAACTGGCCCAGTTCGATACCGACAATAGCGAAGATAAGCCCAACGGCGCCGAGCGAAAACGCTGCCGGATACCCCAGCAGCAGGATCAGCACCAGCGACGCGAACATGATTGGCGCCAGATTGGCAATGATGAATTGAATCATTTAATCCCCCGCGAACGCCCCCCGGCGATCAATGTTTTTCGATCGCCTCGACGAGATGTTCGATCTCGGCCTCGATCGTATTTGCTTGCGATGCGTGCGGGTCCGGAATGAGCCCGCGCATGACTGCAATACGCTTGATCAGTTCGGAGATGCCTTGCACCAGCAGCATGGCGAACCCGATCATGATCAGTGACTTGGCAGGCCATTGCGGCAGCCCGCCGGCGTTGCCCGATTGCTCGTTGATCTCGAACGAGCGCCGAAAGAAAGGTATGCCGGTGATAATCATGACGACGGTCAACGGCAGCAGGAAGAAGATGTGGCCGACCACGTCGATAGCGTTGCGCACCTTGCTAGGCAGGAGATTGTTCACGATGTCGATCCGGATGTGCTCGTTGTCGAGCAGCGTCCAGGATGCGCACAGCAGGAAGACGATGCTGAAGAGGATCCATTGAAGCTCAAGCCACGAGTTCGAAGACGTGTCCAACACCTTTCGAACGATGGCATTGATTGCGGAAATGACGACGGCTGCAGAATCAGCCAAGCCAGACGTTTGCCCATCCAGCGTGTGAATGCGTCGATCCCACGGCTTAAGTTCAACAGCGACTGCACCGATAATCCCTCCCGATGATGCCCATGCCATCTTCATCTGCGCCCGTTCAGGGACGCGGCGGCTTATGTAACCGCGCAGGCATTAAGCAGCCGCACCAAACCAGCGGCCGTATCGCCAGTCAATTGGAAGTTTGTTGATAATGCAGGGGAATATTCCCGCGGTCGCCAGGGTGCGTCAGCCTCAACCGCCGGTGACACTCATGTGCCGGCTGACGCTTGGGCGATTGTGCCGGCGATCGATGATGAAGTCGTGCCCCTTCGGTTTCAGGCCGATGGCGCGGTCGATCGCTGTGCTGAGCAGTTCGTCATCCGCGGAGGCTCGCAGCGGTTTGCGCAGATCGGAAGCGTCTTCCTGGCCGAGGCAGGTGTGCAATGTCCCGGTGCAGGTAACGCGTACCCTGTTGCAGGACTCGCAGAAATTATGGGTCATGGGGGTGATGAAGCCGAGCTTGCCGCCGGTTTCGCTGACGCTCACGTAACGCGCCGGTCCGCCGGTGTCGTCCGCAAGATCGGTCAACGTGAACTGTTTGGCGAGCCGCGCGCGGACCAGCGACAGCGGCACGTACTGGTCGATGCGCCCTGAGTCGATCTCGCCCATCGGCATCACCTCGATCAGCGTCAGCGCCATACCGTTGCCGTGCGCCCATTCCATCAGCGATGGAATTTCGTCCTCGTTCATGTTCTTCAGCGCCACCGCGTTGATCTTAACGGCGAGGCCGGCCGATCGGGCGGCCTCAATGCCGGACAGGACCTTCGCCAGATCGCCCCAACGGGTGATGGCGCGGAACTTGGCGGGATCGAGCGTGTCCAGCGAGACGTTGATCCGGCGCACGCCGCAATCGCGCAACTCGGCGGCAAAACGGGCCAATTGCGATCCGTTGGTCGTCAGCGTCAGTTCGCGCAACGCCCCGCTCTCCAGATGGCGCGACAGCGAGCGCACCAGCGACATCACGTTGCGCCGGACCAGCGGTTCGCCGCCGGTCAGCCGCAGCTTGCGCACCCCTCTGGCGATGAACACCGAACAGAGCCGATCGAGTTCCTCCAGCGTGAGCAGGTCGGCCTTGGGCAGGAACGTCATGTCTTCCGACATGCAATAGAAGCAGCGCAGATCGCACCGATCCGTTACCGATACCCGCAAATAGCTGATCGTCCGGCCGAACGGGTCGGTCATGGCGCGGGATAGCGAGGGGTGAGGACTCACTGGCGCTCCGTCAATTCAACAGTCCCGATTCCGGGTCCGGCAGGCAAGCTTCCATGCCCGCAATCTAAGCATGTTGTGGCCAGCCTACAACTTCAGGCGCGCCCGATGCTAGACAATCAGCGGCTTGGCACTGCCGGAAACGGCGATGGGTCGGGTAATGCTGACGCGGCGGAGGCTGATGCGATCGGCTTCTTTGGCTTATGCTGGGTCTTCCGGGCTGATTTTGGCGGGGGAGGCACCGGCTGCAATGCGGCGACGACCGGATCGGGGTCCGTGGTCGTCGTGGCGGGTGTGGAGAAATCTCCGGGATTGTTGATGACCTGCACGGTTTCGGTAGCGGACTGGAACTTGTTCAGGGTGTAGGTGACGGAAAAACCGGTTTCGGGCGCGGGCACGCTGACCGAGCAGGGGGTCTTGCAACCCGGGCCCAGCGAGGTGCGCGCGTCGGCTCCCGGCGGCGTCGAATCAAGCCGGACCTGAATAGTGGGCGGGGTCGGCTTGAGGGAGTCCAAAGAGAATGAAGGCAGCGCCGAGCAGCCGGCCAGGCAAGCTCCCGCCACGGCAATCGTAGTGACACGATGCATGATCAATCCGCCCCTTTATTGTGGCCCGGCACCAAACACCCGGCCACAACCCCTGAGGGAACCATAGGAGCGTCAGTTGAGCCGCGCAATGGCGCGGGCCGTTACCACTCGAACGATCAACAGTCCTCGCTCTCAAGTACCTGCTGGAATCACAGTCTCAAATGAGATCCCGATGCAGCATCAGGCTTTCCACTGCGGCCGGAAGTTCGCGCATGTGGCCGACCAGCCGATCCGGCTTGAGTTCGGCGATCGGAACATCTGTATAGCCAAAGTCGACACCGATCACCGGCACGCCTGCGCGGCGGGCGACGCCGATATCGGTCCCGGCATCGCCGACCATGATGGTGGAGGAGAGTTGCCCGCCCGCACGCGCCACCGTCCCTCGCAGAATGGCGGGGTCCGGTTTGGATGCGCCGAACGTGTCAGCGCCGCAGATTGCGGAAAACCGCGCAGTCAATCCGAGTTGATCGAGCAGCCGCTTCGAAAGCCATTCCAGCTTGTTCGTACACACCGCGAAACGATATCCGCTTCTTTGGAGCTCATCGAGCGCCGCTTCCACGCCCTCGAAAGGGCGCGAAAGATCGGCGATGTGGGCGGCATAATGATTGATGAAATCGGCCGTGAGGCGGCTGATCTCCTCCACTGTTGCGAACCGGCCTTCCAGTTCCAGGCCGCGTTCGATCAGCTTGCGAGCACCGGCGCCGATCATGTTGCGCGCCGAGTGCAGAGGCACGGGAGGCAGAGCCTCGCGCTCGAGCACGAAGTTCAGCGCGTTGATGAGGTCGGGCGCGGTGTCAACCAGCGTCCCGTCCAGATCGAATACAACGATTCGGGAAGAACCCATCCAGAAGCGCTAACGCTCGCCGGTTCGTCATGCAAGCCGGCAACGCCGCCGTCGGGGCGTTACTGGGTCGCCCGGTCGAGCCGGGCGATGACACCGGTGGGGTTCGTCTCGGGCGATGACACCGGTGAGGTTGGTCTGGGGTGATGACAACCCGTAATTCGACTCGGCGGCAATGCAGTCCGCGTTCCCCTTGTCGTCGCCCGGCTTGACCGGGCGATCCAGTATTCACCATCGTCGCCGGAATGAACTCCGGTCCAATTTATTGGGTCCTATTTTGCGCTTCAGCGCACCGCATCGGTTACTGGGTCGCCCGGTCAAGCCGGGCGATGACACCGGTGGGGTTCGTCTCGGGCGATGACACTGGTGAGGTTGGTCTGGGGCGATGACACCGGTGATTGGTCTGGGGCGATGACAACCGGTGGGGTTCGAGGGACGACATAAATGGTCAACATAACGGCCCTGTGAAACTCCCTTTCGGGTCCATTCACAGCTATTCCTGCCCGGCAAACGACGCTAGACATGCCTCGCTGGAGATACCGGAGCCTGGGATATCTGCACGTGACGATGGATGAAATGAAACGGCAAGCGGCGGCGCGCGCGCTGGAGCAGGTGCGCGACGGCATGACGCTCGGGCTCGGCACGGGTTCAACCGCCCGGCATTTCGTCGAACTGCTTGGCGAGCGGGTTCGGGCCGGACTAAAAATTGTCGGCGTGCCCACCTCGGAAGCCACGCGCGCCGACGCGGTGCGCTGCGGTGTTGCACTAACGACCCTCGATGATGTGGATCGGTTGGATTTGACCGTTGATGGCGCCGACGAGATAGATCCGGCGTTCAATCTTATCAAAGGCGGTGGCGGCGCGTTGTTGCGCGAAAAGATCGTCGCGGCGGCATCGGATCGCATGATCGTGATCGCGGACGAAAGCAAATGGGTTGCGAATCTCGGTCGCTTTCCGCTGCCGGTGGAAGTCATTCCGTTCGGGCTTGCGGCTACGCGGCGCGCCATAAACGCCGCATTTGCGCAAACCGGAGTTTCCGGGCAAATGGTGATCCGGAAGGGCAAGGACGGCCACGTTTTTGTCACCGATGGCGGCCACTGGATTGTCGACGCCCACCTGGGACGAATAAACGATCCGTCGCGTCTCGCCTACTTGCTGAGTGTTATACCGGGCGTTGTCGAGCATGGGCTGTTCATCGGTCTTGCCACGACCGCGGTGCTGGCGGGCGCTCAGGGAATTCGTGTTGTTGAACGGCCGTGACGCCGGTAACGAGGAGAATCGGAATGAAGAGTTTTCTGAAAGCTATTTCGGCAGCGGGTCTGGCGCTAGCGCTGGCTGGGCTTCCGGCCGCGGCACAGCAAAAAGCAATGCCCGCGCCCGCGGCACAGACGAAAGCTTCACCGGCGGCCATCGCGGCGGCCAAAGAAATCCTGGCGATGAAGAACGCCAGCGCAATGTACGGCAACGCCGTCCCCGGGGTCGTTGAGCAGACCAAAAACACGCTGATGCAAAGCAATCTCAATTTGCAAAAGGACCTCAACGAAGTCGCGCTGATTGTCGCAAAGAATCTTGCCGGCCGCGAAAAGGAGATCGGCGAGGGAATGGCGCAGGCCTATGCCGGCGAGTTCACCGAGCAAGAGCTGAAAGATCTGGTGGTTTTCTACAAATCGCCGCTCGGGCAGAAATTGATTGCAAGCGAGCCTCGGGCAATCCAGACCAGCATGGCCTTTATGAATCAGTGGGCGCAGTCGTTTGGCGAAGTAGTCAACGGCCAGTTCCGGGCCGAGATGAAAAAGCGCGGCAAGGATATCTGATCCGGGATCTAGTCTCGGACGAGGTGGAATATGGCTGAGTTCGACGTCGACCTGTTTGTCATCGGAGGAGGTTCGGGCGGGGTTCGTGCCGCCCGAATCGCTGCGGGGCACGGGGCTCGCGTCATGGTCGCCGAAGAATATCGGATGGGCGGCACGTGTGTGATCCGCGGCTGCGTCCCGAAAAAGCTGTTCGTCATCGGATCGCATATCCGTCATGAGATAGACGACGCCGCCGGCTTTGGATGGTCGATTCCAAACGTGACGTTCGACTGGCCGACACTCGTCGCGAACAAGGACAAGGAGATCGCTCGGCTCGAAGGCATCTACGCCAGCAACGTGGAAAAATCCGGCGCGCAAATCGTCAAGACGCGCGCAACCCTCGAAGACGCGCACACGATCAGCCTCGCGAACGGCAAAACGGTCAAATCGAAATACGTCTTGATCGCTACCGGAAGCAGGCCAAATCACGGGCCGGTCATTCCCGGCATCGAGCACGTTATTTCTTCCGACGAGGCCTTTCATCTACCGGAACTGCCCAAACGTATAGTCATTCAGGGCGGTGGGTACATCGCGCTGGAGTTTGCGTGCATTTTCGCGGGCTTCGGCACCGACGTGACCGTCGTCTATCGCGGCGACAATATCCTGCGCGGTTTCGACGAGGACGTCCGTACCCATGTGCGCGCCGAGATGGAGAAGGAAGGCATCACGATCATCACCGGCTGCACGGTCGCCAAGATCGACAAGTACGGCAAGGAATTCACGAGCCGTTTGTCGAACGGGTCGAGCATCGCCTCCGATCTCGTGATGTTCGCGATCGGGCGGCATCCCAACGTTGCCAATTTGGGGCTGGAACGAGTTGGCGTCGGCATCAATCCGAAGAACAACGGGGTGTCGGTCGACAACTGGTCGCGAACATCAGTGCCGAACATCTACGCCATCGGCGACGTTACGCATCGCATCAACCTGACGCCGGTCGCGATCCGCGAGGGTCACGCATTTGCGGACACGATATTCGGCAACCGGCCGGTGCAGGTGGATCATGCCACCATTCCGACCGCGGTGTTCTCGCAGCCGGAGGTCGGCACGGTTGGACTGACCGAAACCGAGGCGCGAGCCGGATACACGCATGTCGACATCTACAAAACCGATTTCAGGCCGATCAAATCGACGATGTCGGGCCGCGATACCCGCATCCTGATGAAATTGGTGGTGGACGGCTCCACCGATCGCGTCCTCGGCTGTCACGTCGTGGGCGATACGGCCGCCGAGATCATTCAGGTGGTCGCCGTGGCGATCAAGATGAAAGCAACAAAGGCCGATTTCGACGCCACAATGGCCTTGCATCCGACCGCGGCTGAAGAACTCGTCACCATGCGCACGCCGACCGCGCGCCATGTACGGCAAGCCGCCGCCGAATAGTTTGCGCCGGAGCAGGCAGAAGGCAGTCTAGCACGATCGCGTTTAGACCCGTTGCTTCGCCAAGCTGGCGGCGCGTCAATTCGCTTTAGCGCGCATCGTGTAAAGCCCGATAGCCGCGAACGAGGCCGCCATCAACACGACGCCGAGCGCGAACATGGCCTGATGTGAAATCGTCGCGGTCAGCCAGACCCCGATCGCCGCCGTCATCATCTGCCAGAAGCCGAGCAGCGCGGAGGCCGCTCCCGCCTTTTCACCGAACGGGGACAGCGCTTGCGCTGTGCCGAGCGGATTGACGATGCCCATGCCGAGCAGGAATACGGATATTGCCGCAAGGAACGGCAGGAAGCTGGGCGCAGTGGTCGACACCAGCAGGGTTGCCATGCTGCCGAAGGCTGCAGCCATTAGCCCGCCTTTAATCGAGCGGTCGAGGCCGAACCGCGGCGCCAGTCGCGTCGCGAGCATTCCGGCGGCGAACACGATCATGACGGTTCCGGCAAAGAACAGCCCGAGCTGGATTGGCGTGAAACGCAGCGCCTCGATCAAAACGCTGGGGGCCGCCGAAAAAACCGAGAACAACCCGCCCATGATCAGGCTGACCGTGGCGGCCGGGACCAGGAAGCGCCGATCGGTGGATAATCCCAAATAGGTTTGAATGATCGCTTTTGGGTCAAGCGGAATGCGCGTGGATCGGTGCGTTTCGCCGAGGACCGCGCCATAAGCCAGCGCACCGAGCGCCGCGAACAATCCGACAAAAGCGAATTCAGATCGCCAGCCGAACAAGTGGTCGAGCGCGCCGCCCAGTAACGGTGAAAAGCCCGGCGCTGCGGCCATCGCAATCATGATCAGCGCCATCGCGCGCGCAAGTGCAGCCCCGGAGAATAGATCGCGGGCGATTGCGCGCGACAGCACCGAGGTTGCGCACGCGCCGGCGGCTTGAATAACGCGGCCTGTCAGAAGAGCTGGCAGATTATCGGCGAGACCGCACCAAACGCTACCGGCGAGGAACACCGCAAAGCCCGCCAGCACCGGCCAACGCCGTCCATAACGGTCTGATATCGGCCCGACGACAAGCTGACCTACCGCAAACACGGCCAGGAAAACGGTGATCGCCGACGTGACCTCGGCAGTCGATACCTTGAGCGACGCTGCCATCTGCGGCAGTGACGGCAGCAGGATATTGGTGGCCAGCGTTCCCGTTGCCGCCAATGCGGCCAGGACTGCGATTTGAACAAAGGTGGAGGAGACCGCCGGGTGCGGCGCGACGGCAATGCTGGGAACGGTCTGGTCGGCCATCGCGGCTCCTGTTCGATATGAAATGATATGTATCATATAAACCGGACAATGGAAGCTGCCACCTGCCTGATCCGGGGCGGCCGCCGGCGCACATCCCGCGACGCTCCGGTCGGATCAGCATCGGTATCATTCCACGGAACCAGCGTGTTGGGGGCGAACTTGGAACCATGGAACGAGGCTCCTCGTTGTCTTCCCGAAGGAAGGCTACCGCCATGGAGTACAAGGAATACGAGTACCACGTGGAGCAAACGGCCAATCCGTCGGGTTGGAAGTGGACCGTTTTTCTTGAGGCGGCCAAGACGCGAACCGGGCGCTCTTCGACGCGCGCACATGCGGTGCTGGATGCGCAGCACACGATCGACCGGATGATGAAAAGTTCTGACAGCGAGCTGTCGTAGCCCGGCCGCAAACCTGCCTTGGTCACGTTTGCAGGTGTCGCTTTGTTAGGAACGAACCCAGGCGATCCCCGTAGATTTGTGGCTTCCGGCTATACCCGTCCCCCAACGCCCGGCTGGAAGAAAACCTCTCGCAGGGTTGGCGGCCCCGGTTCATACCGGGGCCGTTTGGTTTTTGGTTCTCACAAAGTTCGCCACACATATTGGTCAGCTTCGCTGACCGGTTCGTCGCAAGCCTAATAATGCCCTCGCGCATGTGAAAGCTTCGGGTCGTCTGCCAAGGCGATTGAATCGCTCAATATAATCGCTGTGCGAGCGTGGCGCCCAGGACACGGGTGCGTTTATTTCGATGCGCGATTACATGGTTTAAAGACCCCGCTGCAAAGCGGCGTACTTTGAACGCGGTTCGTGGCTGAGATCGACCCCAACGCCCCAGTCCCGGACTAAGCCTGACGGCCCTGGCAAAACGCCGGGGCCGTTTTTCGAATTGGAAAAAGAACCGGCCTGTGCTTTCCGACGGCCGATGTTGTTACTCGGGAGAGAGACCCAAGGCACCTGCATCTTGCAGTGCGTGCGAGGCGCGCGATGGAAAATTATGTCACTGCCGACACGGGATTGAATTCGAGAACGCACGCAGGCGGTAAATGCTGGCAGTGCGGGGAGGAGCCGAGGCTAATCGTCAGGCTAACAGACCCGTGGCACGGCAGGACCATCCGGGTTTTTGAATGTGCTTGCGGGGAACAAATCTGGGCCGCGGACCCCGACGAACGCGCCCATGGCGTCGGGGAGGAACGCGTCCGGGAGTAAGGCGGCTGGTTGCAATTATCGTTTGTCGACGACGCTATCCGGTTGGTGCTTCGGCCGCGGAGTTCGTCAGAGCTATCGCTGAGTGCTGCAGGATCAACCTGCTCTCTTCAATGAGCCTGCGCGACTGAGCGACGCACCGCCTCAGTTCGATCGACGTGGCAACGTGGAGTTGCTGTTCGCTCGGCGGAATGCTCACGATGAGCTTGCAGCATGTGCCGATCCCGTCCTGTGTGATTTGCAAATCTCCCCCGATTTGCTCCGCTAACGAGCGCATTATGCGAAAACCGAGTCCGCCATCGCTTAACGAGTTGAAGCCCTCCGGAAGTCCGATCCCGTCATCTTCGACCTCAACAAAGATCGAGCCGTCGGCGTTGGTTCCAGTGCTGACGTTCATTCTCACGGGAATGCCGGTCGGATGAGCATACTTGACCGCGTTGGTCATCATCTCCGCTGCGATGAGCCCAATTGGCAGCGCTTGAGCGGGCTTCACTTGCTGACCGCTTATACAGTCGGTTGAGAGCACAAGGCTTGCGAAGGAAGAGAGAGAGCGAAGGTTCGAGCAAATCTCAAGAACGAGGTAATCAAGGCTGACAAGGTCATGTCCGGAATTGGTGGCCAATGCGAGGTGAAGCCTGGCTATGGTGTCAACGCGCAACGCCAGCTCTTCCAGAAGCGCGCGGACGTTCGCGGCGCTAAAAGTTTTCCCTCCCCTCGTTGCTTCGGCGGCCTGCATGCGCATGAGGCTCGAGAGCATTGTCAGGTTATTGGCAATGCGGTGGTCCGCTTCGGCTCCCAGGAAGTGTGGGGCAGCTGACGCACTATTTGTTTGTTCCATCTGATCACCTTCGGCTGCAAGCTGGTCCCATTGCCCGTGACGGTCAAACAAATCTTAATTCCTACAATGAGTTGCATCTGGTCTAGGGGACTCAGTCGTTCAGCGCGGACAAAACCTGCATGCCTGCGAATGAGCAGGGAACGTTAGTGACGTATAGTACGTTCAATGAGTAGTTTTTTTAACGTGCCACTTTTTCGCTGTGACGGAGGTTGCCATGGGTGAGTTGAAGAGGGCAGAGCGTCTTCAGATCATGCTGACACCTGAGGAACTCAAACTGGTCGATGACTGGCGTTTTTCCCGGCGCATGCCGAGCCGGGCTTCCGCGATAAGAGAGCTGCTTAAGCGCGGGCTCGTTGCCGACGGATTTCGGCTTGGCAGAGGACGGTTCGAAGTCGAAAGATTTCGGCCTGAGCGTCGCCGCGGAATAGATTTAGAGATTGCGTCGAACACGAGTCCTGGATGCTGCGAGCGCAGGATTGCGCAGCAGAGATCACGATCTCGCTTTCAACTCAGGAACCCGGACCGATCGGGTCGCGTGGTCCGGGATTTTCTGAGCGGGCCACCGTGCTGAACAGGAACCTACTTTTCCATTCCGATTTGTAGCTTGAATGCCCGCGCTGGACGCAGCTGGGCCTTGCTTTTGCAAGCTGCAAATCGGTGAAGGTATGCCGCTTTATTTTTTCGTTATCGAGCGGGACCGTTCGTCTTCCGACCCTCCAGGTATTGAACTTCCGGACGTTGGCGCCGCCTGGAAAGAGGCGACTAGAGTGACGGGAGAGATTGTCAGGGATCTCGATGGCACTTTGGAGGTCGGCACCGAGTGGTCTATCCAGATACAGGATGCCGACCGCAAGCCGCTAAGAACGATCAGGCTGACTTCCGAAGCCCACGATTGATTTTTGAACCTTACGAAGACGAGCGGTTTATCTTCGTATCACGAAGCGGCGAGATTGAGCCTCCGCTCCAAAAAATCGCCATGTCGGCGTCTATCCTCGTCCGCATTCAAGACAAAAACGCAACGACAGGGGAACGCGATGAGCAAAAGCCAGATTTCCCGCGAGCAGCTTGCAAACAAGGTTTTGGCTGCGGTTCGGCAGCAGCCGGGATGTGAAGACGTCAGGGAGGTTGCCGTAACGGCCGTCGAGGTTCTCGATCAGGGATCATCTTGGCACGTAGCGGTGGTCGATGGCGGCGACGCGCAAGCGGACACGGTCTATCACGCGGCCAAGCGCGTAGAGGATCAACTATTAATGCGGTTTGAACTGACAGACTAAGCACGGCAGCGCGACAATTTCCAACGAGCACTCGTTTTCTGATCAGCGCGCTTTCTCGGATGAAGAAAAACGATATTACCTGTCCGGATTGCAACACCGGATTTTGTCGCATCGAACTCGTATCCCGACGCGGAACAAGGGGCGAGTTTCGTTGCCCGATTTGTGACGAGATTTTGGAGGTCTTCGACGGCTCCAGAGAGGTTGATTATCGCCTCACCGTTGCCAATCTGCATCGCGACGGACCGAAACATAAGACGTGATCTGATCGGGAAGGGCCGCCCAAGCCGGCTATCGCGTGCCGGGTGCCGGCTGAAGCCATTCAGCCGCTTTTCGCCAGAGCGTGTTGCGATGCTCGGAGCGGAAGAAGCCGAAATGACCGATCCTGCGTCCGCCTGCGTCATCGTCGGGCGTGATCTCGATGATCTCGGGTTTGACTGACGTGAACCCCGAACACAGCAACTCGACTGCAGGGCGCGTCGCCCAGGGATCGTCGGACATGCAGAGCGCCCGCATTGCGCCGTGATATTTCGAGAAGTTTTCCAGTCCGCTCAGCGTTCGATCGTCGAACAGATACCCGGGGCTCATGAGCCAGGAGACCCATTGCAGCAACACCTCGTTCGGCAAGTCCTCGCCCAGCCCGCTCCAGCCCGGCATATATCCCAGCCGCCTGGTGAGGGGCATGCCCACGAAGTTGAGGATCGCATAGACGCGATAGCGCTCCGGCGAGGCCATCAGTTTCCAATACCCCGCATGGGATGCAATCAGAAGAGCGCGGGAAACCTCGTCGTTGTTGGGCAGTAGCCCGAGCGCCTGTCCGCCAAAGGAATGGCCTACGTAACTGAGCGGCAGGTGCTTGTAGCGCTCGCGCATCCACTTTAACGCTGCGGTTGCGTCCAGCGCGGCCCAGTCCGCCATCGAGGCCTTGAAACCAGCCAGCGACTTTACGCGGTTGTAGATGTCCCGCTGTCGGGAGCCGCCGATGCCGCGGTAATCGTAGCTCACCACGGCGCAGCCGCGCGCGGCAAGATAGCTTGCGAAGCTTCGATAGATTTTACGCGTGACCGCGGCAGCCGAATTGATCAGCACGGCATGGCTCTTCGGGCCGCGGGGCAGGAACAGCGTCGCGGCAATGGAATAGCCGTCGTTCGCGGGGATAATAATTTCGTCGGTAAAAACGTCGTCGCGCGCAGCTTCCATCACCGCGATTTCCCCACTGCCTCGCCCTCGTTTGCACCAAATGCGAATTAAGCTTGTCCCGCAAGGGGTTGTCTTTGGGAGTAGAACCAACTGGCGGTCGCTCGGCAGCCTGTGTATAACCCGCCCGTCGCTATTTCCGGTAAGTAGCGGTTTTTGCTCAGGAGTTAAGTCATGTCCGAGCGGTGGACACCAGACGGCTGGCGCGCCAAGCCAGTCGTGCAGGTACCCGTCTATCCCGACGCCAGGGCGTTGGCCGATGTCGAGGCGCAGCTTGCGACGTTTCCGCCGCTGGTTTTTGCAGGTGAGGCCCGCAACCTGAAAAAGGCGCTGGCGCGTGTCGCTGCCGGCGAGGCCTTCCTGCTCCAGGGCGGCGATTGCGCCGAAAGCTTCGCCGAGCATGGCGCCAACAACATCCGCGACTTCTTCCGCGTGTTCCTGCAGATGGCGGTGGTGCTGACCTATGCCGGCGCCGTGCCGGTGGTGAAGGTCGGCCGCATCGCCGGGCAATTCGCAAAGCCGCGCTCATCGCCGACCGAGACCGTCGACGGCGTGGAGCTGCCGAGCTATCGCGGCGATATTGTCAACGACATCGCTTTCACGACGCAATCGCGCACGCCCGATCCGCAACGCCAGCTGATGGCGTATCGCCAGTCGGCCGCGACGCTTAATCTGCTGCGCGCTTTCGCGACCGGCGGCTTCGCCAATCTCGGCAGCGTTCACCAATGGATGCTCGGGTTCCTGAAGGATACCTCGCAGTCGCGCCGTTACAGGGAACTGGCGGATCGGATTTCCGAGGCATTGAATTTCATGCGCGCCTGCGGGCTCGATCTGGAAAGCCACCCGGAATTGCGCGCAACCGATGTTTACACGAGCCATGAGGCGCTGCTGCTCGGCTACGAGCAGGCCTTCACCCGTGTCGATTCCACCACCGGCGATTGGTACGCGACCTCGGGTCATATGATTTGGATCGGCGACCGCACCCGACAACTCGATCACGCGCATGTGGAATATTTCCGCGGGATCAAAAATCCGATCGGATTGAAATGCGGCCCGTCGCTCAAGCCCGACGAGTTGTTGCGGCTGATCGACGTGCTCAGTCCCGACAACGAGCCCGGGCGGCTGACGCTCATCAACCGTTTCGGTTCTGACAAGATCGGCGATCACCTGCCGGCGCTGATCCGGGCCGTGAAGCGCGAGGGCCGCGCGGTGGTCTGGTCCTGCGATCCCATGCACGGCAATACCATCTCCTCGAACAGCGGGTACAAGACCCGCCCGTTCGACCGCATCCTGTCCGAGGTGAAGTCCTTCTTTGCGATTCACGCGGAGGAGGGCACGCATCCCGGCGGCGTACATCTGGAAATGACTGGCCAGGACGTGACCGAATGCGTCGGCGGCGCGAGGGCGATCACGCATGAGGATCTCAGCGACCGCTATCATACGGTTTGCGATCCCCGCCTCAATGCCGAGCAGTCGATCGACCTGGCTTTCCTGATCGCGGAACTGCTCAAGCAGGAACGCGGAGGCAAGGTGAAACCGGTGCCGGCCGTGGCGGGCTTTTGAGTTGCTGCGACTTTGGCGTGCCACGATCAACACGCGAAACGGCCTTGCCTTTGCTATCCGCTCCGAGCAGGCCTTTCGCGAAGAGGTCGCCGCGCTGGTGCTTTCGGTGCCGCTGGCGTGGCTGATCGCGGTGAGCGTGATGCGCCGCGTCGAACTGGTGGCGGCGGTGGTTCTGGTGCTGGTCGTTGAACTCTTGAACACCGCGATCGAGAAACTCGCCGACCGACTGACCACCGATCATGATCCGCAGATCGGGACGGTCAAAGACATGGGTTCGGCCGCCGTCGGACTTGCGCTGGCAATGGCCGGACTGTTCTGGCTGTTCGCCCTCGCCGAGCGCATGGGCGCGATCTAAAGCATGCGATTGCAGTCCAGCGCCGCGCAGTGCACCATCCCTCTATGACCGCTCAATTCATCATCACGCTGGCGCAATTGAACCCGACGGTCGGCGATGTCGAGGGCAACGCCGCCAAGGCGCGCGCCGCCCGGGCGCAGGCCGCTGCGGATGGTGCCGATCTTGTGGTCCTGCCCGAACTGTTTATTGCCGGCTATCCGCCGGAAGACCTCGTTCTGAAGCCGGCATTTCAGGCGGCGTGCCGCGCCGCGATCGAGGGGTTGGCGCGAGACACCGCCGATGGCGGCCCGGCGATGCTGGTCGGCAGCCCCTGGGTTGAGGACGGCAAGCTCTATAACGCCTGCGCGCTGCTGGATCAGGGGCGGATCGCGGCGATGCGCTTCAAGGCCAATTTGCCGAACTACGGCGTGTTCGATGAGAAGCGCCTGTTCGCGCGTGGACCGGCCGCGGGGCCGGTAACGATCCGCGGCATCCGTGTCGGCGTTCCCATCTGCGAGGATATCTGGCTCGAGGAGTTGGAGGATTACGAAAACGTCGTCGAGTGTCTGGCGGAGACCGGCGCCGAAATCCTGGTGGTGCCGAACGGTTCGCCTTACGCGCGCGGCAAGGGCGATCTCCGGCTGTCGATCGCCGTGGCTCGTGTCACCGAGAGCGGGCTGCCGCTGGTCTATCTCAATCAGATTGGAGGCCAGGACGAATTGGTATTTGACGGCGCCTCCTTTGTGCTCAACGCCGATCTCTCGGTCGGGGCGCAATTGCCGGCGTTCCGGGAAAGCATCACCACGTTGCGCTGGAGCAAGACCGACCACGGCTGGCGCTGCGCGGGGCCGATCGCGACGCTTCCCGAAGGCGACAAGGCCGACTACACGGCCTGCGTGCTTGGTTTGCGCGACTATGTCCGCAAGAACGGATTTCCAGGCGTCCTGCTCGGCGTCTCCGGCGGCATCGATTCCGCGCTGTGCGCGGCGATCGCGGTGGATGCGCTGGGAGCGGAACGAGTTCGTGGCGTCATGCTGCCGTTCCGTTTCACCGCGCAGGTTTCGCTCGACGACGCCGCCAAGCTCGCAACGGCTCTCGGTTTCCGTTACGACGTGCTGCCGATCGCGCAGGCCGTCAACGGCTTCGAAGAGATATTGTCCGGCGTTTTCGCTGGGCTACCGCGCGATATCACCGAAGAAAACTTGCAGGCGCGCACCCGCGGCACGCTGTTGATGGCGATCTCAAACAAGACCGGCGCCATGGTCGTGACCACCGGCAACAAGTCGGAAATGTCGGTCGGCTATGCCACGCTGTATGGCGATATGAACGGCGGCTTCAATCCGATCAAGGATATCTACAAGACCGAGGTGTTCCGCATCTCGGGCCTGCGCAATTCGTGGAAGCCGGAGGACGCGCTGGGGCCGTCCGGCGAGGTCATTCCGGTCAACATCATTACCCGGCCTCCGAGTGCGGAGCTGCGCGAAGACCAGACCGACCAGGATTTGCTTCCCCCTTACGACGTGCTCGATGCGATCCTGCGGCGACTGGTTGAAGGCGAGGAACCGCTGGCCTCGATCGTTGCTGCGGGATTCGATCGCGAGGTCGTGGCGCGGATCGATCGGCTGCTCAATATCGCTGAATACAAGCGCCGGCAGGCGGCGCCTGGGCGTCAAGGTGACGACCAGGAATTTCGGCCGGGACCGCCGTTATCCCATCACCAACCGTTTCCGCGATATGGGCGAGGCGCTGCCCGAGCCCGACGAGAAGCTGGTGTCACGTGGCGGCCAAGCCTCGGCCGGAGCTTTCGAGGGATAGGCTTGGAGTGTTTTCGAGCGATAGTGGAGCCCGGTTTGCGTGAAGAAAACACGTCAAACAAAAGGCTAGAGTCCGCTTCTGATTGAATCAGAACCGATAGACTCTAGCGCGGCGGGATAAACGTCGGGCCTACCGAGCGGATCGTCTTGCTGTCGGAGGAGGTGGTGGTCGGCTCGGGCGGCGGCGGCGGTGTCTCCGGCGCAGGCGCGCTGGCCGCGGCGCCGCGCCTTTTTTGCCGGCGGCAGACGCGGGCTTCACGACCGGCCGCTGCATCTTTTTCGCGCTCTCTTCGGTGACGATGATATCGCCCTGTTGTTCGGCGGCGGCCTTGTCGTCGATGGATTTCAGCGCGTCGGACCAGGTCTGCCCGGCGGCCTTGCACGAGCACGATGGATTGAATTCGTTGCGGAAGCGAAACGCGTTCGGAAGCGCCGAATAGGGCTGACCGTTGACGGAGACCGCCTGGTTCATGTCTTCGCCGGGATTGCGATAGGTGAACAGCGTCGCTTCCGCTGCCGGACAAAGCGCCTTGCAGGTCTTCTCATCATCGGGAAATCGCGCGGGGACCGTGGCAAACGAGACCGGGAAATAACCGCCGTCGCAGCTTCGCACGCACACCGTGCGGAAGGTTCCGGATTGTGGGCCCAAATCGCCGGGCGGGGCCACGTTGGCAGGATTATTGTTGCCGCCAAACAGATTGCTCAGGAAATTGCCGGGCCCGGAGACCGCGTTGGCGTATTGCGGCCCGCAATTGTTCTGAGCAAGCGCGACCAACACCGAGCGCCGCTGGATTTCGCGCTCGGACGCCGCCGAAGCCGCCACCGCGCAGCCGCTCGAGGCTGGTCGTGATCTGATCGAGGTTGCCTCGCATCTGCTGGATCTGGTTGTTGACGGGACCGCATTGCGCCGATTGGCCGTTGAACAGCGAGAAGAAGCCGGAGCTCTCGCAGCCCATTCGCCGGGCCTGCAAGGTCACGCGGTCGAGTTCGGATTGCTGCTTGGTCGCAGCGTCCTGATAACGACGGATCTGCTCGTCCTTGGCCGGATCGCTGCTGCCGCCGCGATCGACGATCGCCAGCTGAGCCTCGAGCCGCGTACACATCGGATTGCCCGTCGCTCCCTGCTGCTGTGGCGGGGCTGCCATACCGGGGTTGTTCTGCGCGACCGCGCCCGAATTCAGCGCGAGACCACCGAGCAGCGCCGCGCAAGCAAGATGTTTGGAGAACGAAATCAACGTTTCAGGCATTTCCGGCCATCAGGAGAATCTTCGCGGCCCTTGGCCGACGCCGGTCTCCCATACCCGCTTCTCGGGGCATCGTCACGTCGTTTCGGGGGCGCCGATGTGGCGGAAAATGCCCCTTGAAACGCCCTTCGCCAAGCCCGGTTTGCCCGACGGTTTTGGGGCCGAATTCAGCGCTGACAGGTGATGGCGACGTATTCCTCGCAGCCGCGATGGCCGCAGCTTGCTTCCAGCTTGGGAACCGAGCCGGTGATTTCATCCGGGTCCACGCGACGAAAGGACGAGGCCTGCGCGAACTCACGCGACTGGCAATAGGAAAGGGCGGCATGGGAGCCGCATTTGTCGCCCCTGGCGAGGCATTGATCGACGCCGTAGCCGTCAGCCTGGTTGGCGACAATGTAAACACGGGTTTCGGCCGATGCTGGCGAGGTGGCGGCGAGAAGCACGCACGCAAGAAGGGCGGGAACGGATCGCATGATGCACCGATCAATGAGAGGATCGCGCCCAGCGATAGACCAAAAAAGTTAAGATTTATTAACTGTGGCGGGACCTTGGCGAGGGATGCTCTCACGGCGCAACCCGACTTTTCTGAGCACTCTTGACGCGGTCCCCCAGGCTAGCTCATGGTGATTTTCATGTACGGTTACCTCGCCATTTGCGGCATCTGCCGTGAGATTATGAGCTAGCGATTCGCTGGCTGAGGCCGTCTTTTCTCACATAGAGATCACTGGACGCCCGGCCGTAAGGGATTGGGCATCCATGGAACTGCGCCTTTACGATACGCTGAGCCGGGAAAAGCGCCTTTTGCGCCGATCGATCCCGACAACGTGCGCATGTATGTCTGCGGGCCGACGGTCTATGACTTCGCCCATATCGGCAACGCGCGCCCGGTGATCGTGTTCGACGTGCTGTTCCGGTTGCTGCGCCACGTCTATGGCGCAGACCACGTCACCTACGTCCGCAACATCACCGACGTCGACGACAAGATCAACGACCGAGCCGCGCGCGATTTTCCCGGCATGCCGCTGAACGAGGCGATACGGAAGGTTACCGAACAGACCGAAAAACAGTTTCACGCTGACGTCGATGCGCTCGGCTGCTTGCGGCCGAGCGTCGAACCGCGGGCCACTGAACATATTCCCGAAATGCGAGCGATCATTGAAAAGCTGGTGCAGGGCGGGTTCGCTTATGTCGCGGAAGACCATGTGCTGTTCTCGCCACAGGCGATGAACGCGGCGAATTCGATTTTGCCGCGCTATGGCGCGCTCGCAAAGCGCTCGCTGGATGAAATGATCGCTGGCGCGCGTGTCGATGTCGCGCCTTACAAGCGCGATGCCGCCGATTTCGTGCTGTGGAAGCCGTCAAAGCCGGGCGAGCCCTCATGGCCGTCGCCGGCGGGCATCAAGGCCGAGGGCCGTCCCGGCTGGCATGTCGAATGCTCGGCGATGGCATGGAAGCATCTCGGTGAAAAGTTCGACATTCACGGCGGAGGCATCGACCTGGTGTTTCCGCACCACGAAAACGAACTCGCCCAAACCTGCTGTGCCTTTCACGAAGAGCGAATGGCTGATGTCTGGATGCACAACGGCTTTCTTGAGGTCGAAGGCGACAAGATGTCGAAGTCGCTGGGCAACTTCGTGACCATCCGCGAGCTGCTCGGCGGCTGGCAGGGTTATGGCTGGCCCGGCGAAGCGCTGCGGCTGAATATGTTGCGCACGCACTACCGCCAGCCGCTCGACTGGACGCTCGAAGGGCTCGACGAATCCCACAAGACTTTGTGGGCGTGGTATGACGGATTAGTTGGCGTTGAGCCGCTTCGTGATATTTCCCCCGAAGTCGTTGCCGCGCTGTCCGACGATCTGAATACGCCGCAAATGTTGACCGCGCTTCATGGGCTTCATCGGTCTGGCAGTAAGCGAGAATTGCGGACGGCACTTGGGCTTTTGGGATTTTCTGGCGACCGCAACAAAATCGGGCGTATCGCCGCCGCTGTAGGCACAGCGAGAGGGACCTCGAGTGCTCAAGGCGTCGGTGCGGCTGTCGAGGCAGCCGACATTGATAAATTGATCGCTGGCCGTGCCGCCGCCCGCGCTCGCAAGGACTTCAAGGAGTCCGACCGCATCCGCGATGAGCTCGCAGCAATGGGGGTCGTGTTGAAGGATGGCAAGGACGCCGACGGCAAACCCGTCACCACCTGGGAGATCGCGCGATGAGCAAGCCCGACACGCCATTTCCCAAACATTGGCGCTATTACGTCTTTATCAAGTGGGCCGTGATTGCAGCCGCGATCGCGATCGCCCTCAGAGTTCTCGGGGTGTTTTAAGAGCATGGGACAGGCATTGCCCAAACCTGCGCTACGGCCGTTCCTTGCCGAGGATGCGCCTTTGCTTGCCGCGATTTTCGCGGCGAGCGTCGAGCAATTGACCGGCGACGACTACAGCTCGGCCCAGCAGGAAGCTTGGGCCGCTGTTGCCGATGAAGAGGAAGAGTTCGGCAACCGGCTTGCAAGCGAGCTCACGCTGGTCGCCACGCTCCAAAATTCCCCGGTGGGATTTGCGGCCCTGAAAGGCGGCGATCACATCGACATGCTTTACGTCCATCCCGGCGTGGCCGGGCAGGGCGTCGGCGCGATGTTGTGCGACGCGCTGGAGAAGCTTGCCGGCAGCCGCGGCGCCAAAAGCCTCAACGTGGAGGCGAGCGACAACGCGCAGGGATTTTTCGCTCACCGCGGCTACATCGCCAAGCAGCGCAACAGCGTGATCGTCAACGGCGAATGGCTGGCGAATACCACGATGCAGAAGATGCTTGGTGGCAACGCTGCACCGGGAGACCCGACATGAGCCGCGAGCGCCTCTATCTTTTCGACACCACGCTGCGCGATGGCGCGCAGACCAACGGGATCGACTTCACCTTGCATGACAAGCGATTGATCGCGCAAATGCTGGACGAGCTCGGCATCGACTATGTCGAGGGCGGCTATCCCGGCGCCAATCCAACAGATACCGAGTTCTTCGCCACGAACCCGAAGTTCGACCACGCGCGCTTCACGGCGTTCGGCATGACGCGCCGCGCCGGCCGTTCGGCGTCGAACGATCCGGGCGTCGCGGCGCTGCTCGAAGCCAAGGCGGATGCGATTTGTTTTGTGGCGAAATCTTCGGCCTACCAGGTGCGGGTGGCGCTTGAGAGCACGAACGAGGAAAATCTCGCCTCGATCCGCGACAGTGTCGGCGCTGCAAAGGCAGTAGGCCGCGAAGTCATGCTCGATTGCGAGCATTTCTTCGATGGCTACAAGGAGGATCCGGCGTTCGCGCTGGCCTGTGCGCAGAGCGCTTACGATGCCGGCGCGCGCTGGGTGGTGCTGTGCGATACCAACGGCGGCACCATGCCGCACGAGGTCGAGAGCATTGTCGGCGAGGTCATCAAGCGCATTCCCGGCGACCAAGTCGGTATTCACGCCCATAACGATACCGAACAGGCGGTTGCGAATTCGCTCGCCGCCGTGCGCGCGGGTGCGCGGCAAATTCAGGGCACGCTGAACGGGCTTGGCGAGCGCTGCGGCAACGCAAATCTGTGCTCGCTGATCCCGACCCTGCGGCTGAAGCGTGAGTTCGCCGATGCCTTCGAGATCGGTGTATCCAAGGAAAAGATGGCGACGCTCACGAAGATGTCGCGAACGCTTGACGACATGCTCAACCGCGCGCCGAATCGGCACGCGCCCTATGTCGGGAAAGCGCGTTCGTGACCAAGGCCGGAATCCATGCCTCCGCGATGCTAAAGGACCCACAGAGTTACGAGCATGTGCCGCCGGAAATGGTCGGCAATCACCGCAAGGTGCTGGTATCCGATCAGGCCGGCCGTTCGAACGTCATTGCCGAACTCGATCGCGCCGGCATTCCCTACGACAGGAATGATCCGAAGCTGGCTCGTCTTGTCGAGGAATTGAAGGAACGCGAAGCCGCGGGGTTCGCCTACGAATCCGCCGGCGCGTCGTTCGAACTGCTGGCGCGGCGCACGCTCGGCCGGGTGCCCGAATATTTCCGCGT
This sequence comes from uncultured Alphaproteobacteria bacterium, assembly GCA_963764155.1. Classification (GTDB taxonomy): domain Bacteria; phylum Pseudomonadota; class Alphaproteobacteria; order Rhizobiales; family Xanthobacteraceae; genus Bradyrhizobium. The sequence continues at coordinate 263,120 of CAVXRI010000003.1, read as the reverse complement.
CGAGCAATTCGATGTCAACGTCGAGCAACGATACAATGCGAACGGCCAGCGCGTCACGGTGGCGATGGCCGTGGTGAAGGTCGATGTTGCCGGGGAGCATTTGATCTCGGCGGCGGAAGGCAATGGTCCGGTGAACGCGCTTGACCTCGCGCTGCGCAAGGACCTTGGGAAATATCAAAAATACATCGAGCGTCTGAAGCTGATCGATTATCGGGTTCGTATCCTCAACGGCGGTACGGAAGCCGTGACGCGGGTGTTGATCGAGAGCGAGGACGAAGCCGGCGAGAGCTGGACGACAGTCGGAGTCTCGCCCAACATCATCGACGCCTCATTCCAGGCCTTGATGGATTCGGTGATTTACAAGCTCGTCAAGTCAGGCGCGCCGGCGTAAGCGGGACTTTACAACCGCCGTCATCGCGAGGAGCGAGAGCGACGAAGCGATCCAGACTGTGTCCGCGCACTGGATGTTTTCTCGCTGGCAATGAGGGACGTGTCGGGGAGCCGCTTCATGATCGATCATATCTCCGTCGGCGTCACTGATCTCGAACGCTCGGCAGGCTTTTATGAGGCGACGCTGGCTCCGCTCGGGCTGGCGCGCCTTGTGGTGCGGCCCGCGACAATTGGTTTCGGCAAAGCCTATCCCGAATTCTGGATCAACTTGCGGACCGGCATTGCACGGATCACTCCCGAAAGCGGCGTCCACATCTGTCTTCGCGCCAGATCGACCGACGAGGTCGACGCGTTCCACGCCGCGGCCGTGAATGCCGGCGGCGTTTCCGACGGAGCGCCCGGCCTGCGCCCGCATGATCGCGTGCGGTACTACGCAGCGTTCGTCCTCGATCCCGACGGCAATCGGATCGAGGCGGTGACGTTTCCGCCCAATTAGTTCAGCGGCGGTTGGCTGGCGCGTCACCACTTTAGCGCAGGACGCCCGAACCTCACCGATAACGTCCCTCGCACCCCACTGGTGTCATCGCCCGGCTTGACCGGGCGACCCATAACCGATGCGCTGCGTATTAAGCACAGGGATGTAGACCCAATAAATGAGACCAGCGCTTATTCCGGCGATGATGGTGAATACTGGATCGCCCGGTCAAGCCGGGCGACGACGCAGGGTTCGGGCGATGACAAGGGAGTACGCTTATTATGCCGCGATGGCGCGTCATCGCGGCGTTGCAGCCCCACGGCATTGCGAGGAGCGAAGCGAGGAAGCAATGACGCTAGAGGCGACGCGCGATTTCGGGTGCGAGTTCCTTGGCGCTCTCCGACGTTTGCGCCGCTGCCGCGCGCAATCGCGGCAGGATATCTTCCACGCGCTCGGCCTTGAGAACATCGACCGGCAGAGTGGGGCGAATGAATTGCGTGGCGCGCATATGCGCGAGCAGCGCAATCAAGGGCTCCCAGAACCCATCGAAATTGGCGAGCAATACCGGCTTGCTGTGTCGGCCGAGCTGCTGCCATGTCAATTGCTCAACAAGCTCTTCCAGAGTGCCTATTCCGCCGGGCATCGCAACGAAGGCATCGGAGCGTTCGAACATCAGCCGCTTGCGTTCATGCATGTCGGGCGTGACGATCATTTCCTGGACGCGGGTGAGGGCGTTCTCGCGAGAGGTGAGAAAATCGGGGATGATTCCGGTCACGCTGCCGCCGTGATCGAGCACGGAGGTGGCAACCGCGCCCATCATGCCGAGCGAGCCGCCGCCGTACACGAGGCGAATACCATTATCGGCAAAAGCCTTGCCGAGTGCGATGGCACCTTCGATAAATTTGGGATTTGTACCCGGGCCGGAGCCGCAATAGACGCAGACGGTTCGAATTTTGTTCATTCAGGCCATGTGGCACTGCAATCCGGAAGCGTCAAGCCGACAGCTCGCCGAAGCATTGAAATCTGTCCGACAAATGCTTTGAAATTGCAAAAGAACTTCCTCTCGCGAGGGTGCGCCCGACCTTCAAACACTCTATATGACGATGCGCATGCAGATGAAAATTCGATTATCACAGCGACCGGCCCAGGCTCCGATTAATGGCTCATAGCGATTCCCATCACGATGCGGGACAGGCCCTGAGTTCTTCCCAAAACCCGGTTGAAAAGGCCACGCTGATCGGGACGTTGGCCCATTTGTGGCCATACATCTGGCCCGGCGACCGCGCTGATCTGAAAATGCGCGTTGTCTGGTCGATGGTGCTGCTGCTGTTCGCCAAGCTCGCAACGCTTTCCGTGCCGTTCACGTTCAAATGGGCGATCGATGCGCTGACCGGCGCCGACACTGCTCCGGCCCAAGCGTCGAACTGGAAACTATGGCTGATCGCCTCGCCCCTGATCATGACGCTGAGCTATGGCGCGATACGCGTGCTGATGGCGGTGCTGACGCAATGGCGCGACGGCATTTTTGCGCGAGTTGCGATGCATGCGGTGCGCAAGCTTGCCTACATCACGTTCGTCCACATGCACGAACTGTCGCTGCGTTTTCATCTGGAACGCAAGACGGGCGGGCTGACGCGTGTGCTGGAGCGTGGCCGTCTCGGTATCGAAGTTATCGTGCGGATGGTGATCCTGCAGCTGATCCCGACCATCGTGGAGGTATCGCTGTTGATGGTCGTGTTGCTCTGGCAGTTCGACTGGCGCTACGTGCTCGCAACCATGATCACGGTCGTGGTCTACATGTACTACACTTATCTCGCGACCGAATGGCGTATCGGAATTCGGCGCAAGATGAACGACTCCGACACGGAGGCGAACACAAAGGCCATCGACTCGCTTCTGAACTACGAGACCGTGAAGTATTTCAGCGCCGAGACGCGGGAGGCCGCGCGCTACGACCGTTCGATGGAGCGCTACGAGGAAGCGAGCGTAAAGACCTACACCTCACTCGCGCTTCTCAACGCCGGGCAGGCCGTGATTTTTACCGCGGGCCTCACCGCAACCATGCTGATGTGCGCGTTCGGGGTGCGCAGTGGACACAACACGGTGGGCGACTTCGTCATGGTCAACGCCATGATGATCCAGCTTTACCAGCCGCTGAATTTCATGGGCATGGTCTATCGCGAAATCAAACAGGCCATCATCGATATCGAAAAAATGTTCAACGTGCTCGAGCGAAATCCGGAGATCAAGGACGTGCCCGGCGCCAAGCCGCTGGTCGTCAGTTCGGGCGTCGTGGAATTCGATAACGTCTCCTTTGCCTATGATCCGGAGCGTCCGATCCTCAAAGGTCTTTCCTTTGAAATACCGGCCGGCAAGACGGTGGCCATCGTCGGGCCATCGGGCGCCGGCAAGTCCACGATTTCGCGCCTGCTGTTCCGGCTTTATGACGTCACCAGCGGCAAAATCACCATCGACGGCCAGGATATCCGCAACGTTACCCAATCGTCGCTGCGGGCCTCGATCGGCATGGTGCCGCAGGATACCGTGCTATTCAACGATACCATTCGCTACAACATTCGCTATGGCCGCTGGGATGCAAGCGACGCGGAGGTCGAGCAAGCGGCGCAGCTTGCGCAAATCGATACGTTTATCCGGATGTCTCCCAAGGGGTACGAGACGCAGGTCGGCGAGCGTGGTCTGAAATTATCGGGCGGGGAAAAGCAGCGCGTTGCGATTGCCCGAACCGTGTTGAAGGGCCCGCCCATCCTGGTGCTGGATGAGGCGACCTCGGCACTCGACAGTCACACCGAGCATGAAATCCAGGAAGCGCTTGAGCGCGTTTCGCGCAATCGTACCTCGCTGGTCATCGCGCACCGGCTTTCGACGATTGTCAGCGCTGATGAAATCATTGTACTCGATCAAGGCCGCATCGCCGAGCGCGGCACCCATTCCCAGCTTTTGGCATCGGGCGGCCTGTACGCGAGCATGTGGAACAGGCAGCGCGAAGCCGAGGCGGCGCGGGAGCGGTTGGCGCAGATCGGCGACGAGCCCGGCGCCCCGAACCGGTCGCCGCCCGAGGTTGACGATCCGCTCGCCGATCCACTCGCAAGCGCCGCGGAGTAATCACCATGTCCGTTGCCAAATCCATACGCACGCAAATTCCCCCTATCCATCCCGAGGGCTATCCGTTCATCGGCGGCTTTGCGCTGGCGAGCCTGATCCTGTTCTGGATATGGTCCCCGCTCGGCTGGATAGGGACGGTGTTGACCATCTGGTGCGCGCTGTTCTTCCGCGATCCAGTGCGGGTTACGCCGGTGCGCGATGGCATCGTGGTTGCTCCTGCCGACGGACGCATCTCGATGATCACGCAAGTGCTGCCCCCGGCCGAACTCGGTCTTGGCGACCGGCCGTTACCGCGCATTTCGATTTTCATGAGCGTGTTCAACTGCCATGTGAACCGCAGTCCAGTGGCGGGGCGGATTGATCGGATCGCATATCGCCCGGGAGTCTTCATCAACGCTGAGCTCGACAAGGCCAGCGAAGACAATGAGCGCAATGCGCTTGTGATTTCCACCGCGGACGGGCGGATCGGGGTGGTCCAGATCGCGGGCCTGGTAGCGCGGCGTATTGTCTCGTTCGTGCGCGAGGGGCAGACCATCGGAGCCGGTGAACGGTTTGGACTGATCCGCTTCGGATCGCGGGTCGATGTTTACCTGCCCGAAGGCTCGAAATCGCTGGTCTGCGAAGGCCAGACCGCGATCGCCGGCGAGACCATCCTGGCGGATTTCAAGCTGAATGACGGCCGAACCTATCGCACCGGTTAACCATCGGGCTTCCACCGGACGCTCTGCCGCAATGGCGAAGCCCGACCGCGCTTGCTATAGTACCAGTCATGACGCCGTTTGATGCCAAAAATCCGGAAGTGCGCCGTCGCCGGTTTCGCCCGATCCCTGTGCGTATGCTGGTGCCCAACTTCATCACCCTGCTTGCGATTTGCGCGGGACTGACCGCGATACGATTATCTACCGAGGGCCGCATGGAGCTCGCGGTGGCGGCGATCGTGTTCGCGGCCGTGCTCGACGGCATCGACGGGCGTGTCGCCCGCATGATCAAGGGCCAGTCGAAATTCGGCGCGGAGCTCGACAGCCTTGCCGATTTTGTCAATTTCGGCGTGGCGCCCGGATTGATCCTCTATTTCTGGCAATTGTACGAACTGAACAACGTGGGCTGGATCGCAGCGATGGTGTTTGCGATCAGCGGCGGCTTAAGGCTCGCACGCTTCAATGCGACGATGGACGATCCGAACAAGCCCGCGTTTGCCGCGAACTATTTCACCGGGGTTCCTGCGCCGGCCGGCGCGATCACGGTACTGCTTCCGATCTATCTCGCATTTCTCGGCATGCCGCGACCGCCTGCGGTGCTGACGGCGCTCTACACGTTGCTCGTCGCCTTCCTGATGGTTTCGCGCCTGCCGGTGTTTTCCGGCAAGTCCGTTCGCATGCGCGTTCCGCCGGAACTGGTGTTGCCGGTTTTCGTTTCGGTGATTTTCTTTATCGCGCTCCTGATCGGCTATCCCTGGCACATTCTGTCCGCGGGATCGGTGATTTATCTGTTCAGCCTCCCGGCTGGATGGAAATCTTATCGCGACCAGGCGCGTCGTCAGGGGGCAGCCGCCGCCGCGGCCGGCGCTCGTGCAGCTGCTGTCGCGCCGCCAACTCCCGCGGCGCCTCATCCCGCCAATATCTCCGATCAATCAGAGGACGATCGCCCGGATCGCCTGCACTGAAACTTCGCCAACAATAATTCAATCAATGGTCGGCGTGGACTGGCCTTCTAAAATCTGGAGGACGCCTGTGACGAATTCCACTTCCGCCGCCCCGTTACCCGCATCGGTGCTTGAAGCGCTCGCGCGCTACGACACCCCGACGATCTGCAACGCCATGGAGATCGTCGCCCCGGAGCGTCGGCTCATCGGCTACACGACCAAACCGCTGGTCTGTCCGTTCCCCGACTTACCCCCGATGGTTGGATTCGCGCGCACGGTGTCGATCCGTTCGGCCCGACAGTCCGGTTTGCCGGCTGCCGAGCAGGCCAAGCGCCGGATCGATTATTACGAATACGTCGGCACCGGTCATGGTCCGCGAATTACCGTGATCCAGGATCTCGACGGCGATGACGCCGGATATGGTGCGTTCTGGGGCGAGGTGCAGAGCTCCGTGCACAAGGCGCTCGGCTGCCTCGGTGTGATCACCGACGGATCGATCCGCGATATCCCGCAATGGGCCGCTGGGTTTCAGGCTCTGGCCGGTTCGGTCGGACCGTCGCACGCCTGGGTTCATGCGGAAAGCTTTGGCGGCGAAGTTCGCGTTGCCGGCATGACGGTGCGCTCCGACGATCTCATTCACGCCGATCGCCATGGCGCGATCGTGATTCCGATTGAGATCGCTGCGAAGGTGCCCGAGGCCGCCGAACTCTGTGGCCGCCGCGAGACGCCCATCCTTGAAATTGCCCGCAGCAAGGATTTCTCGCTCGAGAAATTAAAGGACGCGCTGAAGCGTTCCGCCGAGATCCACTAGGGAATTCGTCGCGATGAAGATGGACGGCAAAACGGTACTGGTCACGGGTTCAACCGATGGCGTCGGCCGTTACGTCGCCGCGAAGCTCGCCGCCGAGGGCGCCAGGGTGCTGATTCATGGCCGCGACGCCCAGCGCGGCAAAGCGCTCGCCGACGAGATCGGGCGCGAAGGGCGCGAGCAAGCGGTGTTTTATCAGGCCGATTTTGCCTCGCTGGCCAGCGTGCGGCAGCTTGCCGACGCTGTCAGTGCCGAGCACAAGCGGCTCGATGTTCTCATCAATAATGCCGGAATCGGATCGCAAACGCTCGGGCCGGAGCGCATGACGAGCGCGGACGGATATGAACTGCGCTTCGCGGTAAATTACCTTTCGGGATTTCTGCTGACACATCTGTTGTTGCCGCTACTGAAGGCAAGCACCCCGGCGCGTATCGTCAACGTCGCTTCGCTTGGCCAGCACCCGATCGATTTTGATGATGTGATGATTACGAAGGGCTACAACGGCTCGCGGGCCTATGCGCAGAGCAAACTTGCCCAAATCATGTTTACTATCGATCTCGCCACCGAACTGAAGAAATCCGGGGTCACTGTGAATTCGCTGCACCCGGCGACTTACATGAACACGACGATGGTGCGGGCCAGCGGCATCACGCCGATCTCCACGGTCGAGCAGGGCGGGCAAGCGATCCTGCATCTCGTTACCGGGGATGACGTCAGCGGCAAAACCGGGCTGTTTTTCAACGGGAAGCGAGAGGCGCAACCCAACCCGCAAGCCTTTGACGTGGACGCCCGCCAACGGCTCCGCGCACTCAGTCGCGAGCTTACGGGGCTTTCTAATGCGTAGCGATCAGCGCTCGATGGTGCCGGAGCGGCGAATTTTCTTCTGCAGCAACATCACACCATACAGCAGCGCTTCGGCCGTCGGCGGACACCCCGGAACATAGATATCGACGGGGATGATGCGGTCGCAACCGCGCACCACGGAATATGAGTAGTGATAATACCCGCCGCCATTGGCGCACGAACCCATCGAAATCACGTACCGAGGTTCGGGCATCTGGTCGTAAATTTTTCGAAGAGCGGGAGCCATCTTGTTGCAAAGCGTACCCGCAATGATGATCACATCCGATTGCCGCGGGCTGGCGCGCGGTGCGAAGCCAAATCGCTCGGCGTCGTAGCGCGGCATCGACATCTGCATCATTTCGATTGCGCAGCAGGCGAGCCCAAAGGTCATCCACATCAACGAACCTGTACGCGCCCAAGTGATCAGATCGTCGGCAGCGGCGACCACAAAGCCCTTGTCACTCAGTTCACCATTCAACGCCGCAAAGTACTCATTGCTGGTTGGCTGGCCGGTGCCGGCGTCCGGCACTCCAGTTCCGGATGGGGTTATCAACGAACGGGGAGGTTGCATCATTTTCCTTCAATCAGGCCGCCAGCGCGTCCGCATTCACTTCGTCCTTGGCGATGTCAGTCAAAAGAGCGTCGGCCTGTTTCTCTTCCTCCAAAATCTGGTGCAAAATGTTTTGGTCCTCGCGAAGTTCCAATTGACCGGCGAGGGCGGCGGCCGAGCCATAGGCGGCGATTTCGTAATGTTCGAGTTTCTGGGCGGAGGCGATCAGACCCGCGTCCCGAAGGTCGTCTCCTTTCACGATGCCGAGCATCTTTTTGGTCTCTCCAATCAGCGCGTGCATGGCCTGGTCGACATGGGCCGCCGGGTCCGCGCCGTCTCTGCGGAGAATCGACAAAAGCCGGTCTTTATGGGCGGCTGTTTCCGCGTGGTGATCGACCAGTGCGTCTTTTAGCGTCCTGTGCGACGCAGTTCCCGCCATTCGGAGCAACGCCTCCGCAAGTTGCTGCTCCATGCTCACCAGTTCCTGTAGCTCGGCGAGATACATGTCCTTGAGAGTGCTAATTTCCATAAGGCAGTCCTTTTCGTCCGGTAAGCGCGCTAGGTTTGTTCGGAATTTTTCGTAAGATATTTTGCAGCGGGGCCGCGTCGTTTCTCCCCTGGAAGGGAACAGACGATCCGCTGTGGCCTGCTTCGATGGCTATATTTTCTCAACAAGCCTCGTCTCGCCTGGTTCCGAGCAAGCGCCAAAAGGTGCTGAGATGACGGAGTGGTACTTTGTTTGGGTTGAGAGCGCTCGCGGACCCGTGCCGCAGAAGTGGTCTTCGGATGCGCTCTGGGGTCAGCTTGGCCGCCAGGATGTCATTGTCCGCTTCTCGCTGACCGACCGGGAAGCGAAACTTTCGCTCGAGGAATTGGCAAAACTGCATCCGATCCCGACAAACACCAGCCGCGCGCCGCGGGAGCCATGAAGTCGGTCGTTGGTCGGATCGAGGCTTAGTCGGCGGCGGCACCTAGCCGTTTCGGCGTTGCGAACCTGAAGGCGAGGCTTCCCGGGGAGCCGTCGAGGAGGGGCGGTTATGGTTAGCAGAAAGTTGACGCTCACAATCCAACTTGCCTGGCACCGATGCCTAGAACGGAGCGCTTAACCTTTACGCGTCTTTAATGGCGGCCACTGTACGGTCGCCTACGCGGCTCAGAACGGGTCGCGCCGTCCGATGGGCGGTTGGTTGTACGCGTGCTGGAGTCTCCCATGGACATCATGACGGGCATTGGGCTCGTATCTGGCTTCATTGTTATTGCAACGATGATGCTCCTTGGCGGCGATCTGCACATGTTCGTCAGCGAGCATGCGCTGATCATCATCTTCGGTGGATCGATAGCGGCCACCATGATCCGCTTTCCGCTCGGCGTGATGTTGCACGGCTTGCCTCTCGGCGCGAAATTCGCGTTCACCATGAGCCGGCTGTCGGCCCATGATCTGGTCGATGAACTGGCGCGGATTGCAGAAATCGCGCGCAAACAGGGGCCGGTCGGCCTGGAAAAGGTCGAGACCGACGAACCCTTTCTCGCCAAGGGTATCCGCTACGTCGCGGACGGCTACGATCTCGAATTCATCCGCGACAATCTCGAACGGGACCGCGACAACTTCCTCATGCACCTGGACGAGGGCAGCAAGATTTACCGCGCCATCGGAGACTGCGCGCCCGCGTTTGGCATGATCGGCACCCTGATCGGCATGGTGCAGATGTTCGCCAACATGACCGACCCTTCCAAGCTCGGACCCTTCATGGCAACCGCGCTGCTGGCGACGCTTTACGGCGCGCTGGTGGCCAACCTGTTCTGCTTGCCGATCGCTGACAAGTTGCACGGCAAGCTGCTGGACGAAGAGACCAATCGCACGCTGATCATCGACGGTATTTTGATGATCCGGGATTCCAAGAGCCCGACGCTGGTTCGCGAGATGCTGCTGGCCTACCTGCCGGAGAAACACCGCAACCAGGAGGGGGAACCGCTACCGGCCTGATCCGGTACCTGGTTTCGGGAAGCACGCGATGGCAAAGAAGAAACGCGGCGCCGCGCACGGAGGAGGTCACGGCTGGTTCGTTACCTTCGCCGACCTCATGGGCCTGATGATGAGCTTCTTCGTGATGCTCGTCGCGTTCTCCAGCCAGGACCAGCAGAAGTTGAAGATGGTTGCCGGCTCGATGCGGGAAGCATTCGGGGTGCAGACCGAGTCGCGTTATTCCGCGATTATTGAATCCGACGGGCTACCGACGCGTCCGAGACTGAAAAACGCCGCCCACATCTCGCCCGAGGAAAGCTCGAACACGCCGACACCGGATGAGCATGAGGCCAGCCGCATCGCCGGTGCGCGCCTGAAAATCGACCGCGAGTTCGCGCTCGCCTCCGCGTCGCTCCGGCAGGCATTGCAGGACCTTCCGGAACTGACGGAAATTTCCAAGCACATCATGTTCGAGGAAACCAATGAGGGTCTCAACCTGGAAATTGTTGACCAGGACGGCCGGTCAATGTTTGCCGATGGTTCGAAGGTGCCGTACGAACGTACGCGCCGGCTGATCGAAAAACTTGCCGTTCCGCTCAAGGCGACACCGCTGCGCGTCGCCATCGTCGGTCATACCGCAGCCGGCTTTCTGCCGTCGCGCAGCGATTACGGTGCATTCGATCTTTCGTCGGATCGCGCCAACGTGGTTCGCCAGATTCTTGAGGGGGAAGGGTTGCCTTCCGCCCATATTTTTGCGGTCTCCGGGAAGGCCGACACCCAGCCGCTGTTCCCCGATGACCCTTCGCTGGCCGCGAATTGTCGCGTGACGATCACCCTGATGAAAGAAAGCCCGGCGCTGCCGCCTGATCTGCAGCCCTAGCTTCACCTTATTGCCGAGGCATGGGTGACTGACGCGGCCCGCGGATTTGCTCGGGCAGGCGCTTTCCGGGGGGCTACGATCGGCCCGATTGACAGGCTTTTGGGAAGCGTGGATAGGCAGGATCAGATCGGGCGACAGAGCGTTCACCTCCATCATGACGGCGAGTTCTCACATCAACCGAAGCCCATGATGCGCCGGTCGCCTCGGGCTTTTGGGCTTTGACGCTGGGTAGCATCGGCGTCGTGTTTGGCGATATCGGAACATCGCCGCTTTACGCCTTTCGGGAGGCGGTCGCCGGGGCGGCGCAAGGCCAACCGGTCACTCGCCCCATCGTGCTCGGCGTCCTGTCGCTGATCTTGTGGGCGCTTCTGATCGTCGTCACGTCAAAATACGTGTTGCTGCTGTTGCGCGCGGACAACAATGGCGAGGGCGGCACGCTTTCGCTGATGGCGCTCGGCCAGCGCGCATTGGGTCGAAAAAGCTGGCCGTTGCTGGCTCTGGGGGTCGTCGGCGCCTCCATGTTCCTCGGCGATTTCATGATAACGCCCGCCATTTCGGTACTGTCGGCGGTGGAGGGATTGAAACTAGCTGCGCCGGCGCTTGAGCACTATGTGGTTCCGCTCACCATTTTTATCCTCGTGGTTCTGTTTGCGGTCCAGAGCGGCGGCACGGCGCGAGTTGCGTCGGCGTTCGGTCCGGTCATGATCGTCTGGTTCGCGACCCTCGCGATCATGGGCATCATCAACATCAGCGACGATCCGTCGGTGCTGACCGCAATAAACCCTTGGTATGCCGTTCAATTCGTGCTCACGCACGGAACGATCGGATTGGTCACGCTTGGAGCGGTATTCCTCGCGGTGACGGGTGGTGAGGCGCTCTACGCCGATTTGGGCCATTTCGGCCGCAAACCCATCCAGAGCGCCTGGTTCTATCTGGTTTTGCCGGCGCTTCTGGTAAATTACTTCGGCCAGGGCGCCTTGGTGCTTTCAAACCCTGCGACGATCGAGAATTCCTTCTACCGTCAGGTCCCAGAGATCTTGCTGCTGCCGCTGGTAGTGCTCGCAACGGCCGCGACGGTGATTGCGAGCCAGGCGGTCATCACCGGCGCCTATTCGCTGACCCGTCAGGCCGTGCAGCTCGGATTGCTGCCGCGCTTCGAGGTCCGCTACACGTCCGAGACGCATGCCGGCCAGATTTATCTGCCCCGCGTGAATACCTTGCTGTTAATCGGCGTGATGCTGCTGGTTCTGATGTTCCGCACCTCGAGCGGCCTGGCATCGGCGTACGGTATCGCCGTGTCCACCACCATGGTCGCGGACGGCATCATGGGGTTTGTGGTTATCTGGAAGTTGTGGAACTGGCGCGTCGCGACCGCCGCGGCTGTCATCCTGCCGTTTGTTGTCGTCGATATGACCTTCTTCACTGCCAATCTGCTCAAGCTGTTCGAGGGCGCGTGGGTGCCGCTGCTGTTCGGCATCGCGATGGCGGTGATGATCTGGAGTTGGCGGCGCGGCTCGGCGATGCTGATGAGCAAGACCCGGCGCACCGAGGTGCCATTGATCGATTTGATCAAGAGTTTTGAAAAGCGTCCACCGCACATTGTTAAAGGGACCGCGGTTTTTCTGACCAGCGATCCGAGTTTCGTGCCGACAGCGCTGTTGCATAATCTCAAGCACAACAAGGTGCTTCACGAGCACAACGTTATTCTGACGATCGAAACCGCGCACACGCCGCGCGTGGAGTTGGCCGAGCGGGTCCGGATGGAAACGATCAGCGAGAAGTTCGCGACTGTCCGCCTGCGCTTCGGCTTTATGGAATCGCCCAACGTTCCAAAGGCGCTGGTGGTCGCGCGCAAGCTCGGATGGCAATTCGACATTATGTCGACGTCATTTTTTGTTTCGCGTCGCTCGTTAAAGCCGTCGGCGCAATCGGGAATGCCGGCCTGGCAGGACCACCTTTTCATTGCATTGAGCCGGGCCGCGAATGACGCGACCGACTATTTCCAGATCCCGACAGGGCGAGTGGTCGAAGTCGGCACGCAGGTGACGATCTGACCTAGCGCTCCACGGAGCGATGCATTTTTGCATGGCTAAGCCCTAAAATACGCTTGGCTGTGCCAAGAGCGCAGGTCTATAAGCCGGCTCGCTTCGCTATTGTGCAGTGAAGCATTTGAGGCCCCCACCTTCCATGACCAGCGATCTTGTAGCTCCCGTCCCGGAAACGGCGGCCAATGGGCATGGCGAGGCCCACTCCACAGCCGGCTTCGGCGCGCTGACGATCGGGAGTATCGGCGTCGTCTATGGCGACATCGGCACCAGCCCGCTCTACGCCTTGCGCGAAGCGGTCATCGCGGCGGGCGCGGGCGGCGGGACCGTTGCCCCGCAGGCGGTGCTTGGCGTCTTGTCGCTGATTCTGTGGGCACTCATCATCGTGGTGACCCTCAAATACGTGGTCATCCTGCTTCGTGCGGACAATCACGGAGAGGGTGGAACATTGGCGCTGATGGCGCTGGCGCAGCGCGGGGTTACACGCGGCGCCGGATTGATTGTCCTGCTCGGCGTTATCAGTGGGGCGTTGTTTTACGGTGACGCTGTGATCACGCCGGCTCTTTCGGTGCTTTCGGCGATCGAAGGCATCAAGCTCGTTACGGCGGCGTTCGAGCCTTACGTGGTGCCTTTGACAGTGCTGATCCTGCTCGCGCTGTTTTCGGTGCAGGCGCGGGGAACGGCGCGGGTCGCTGCGTTTTTCGGACCGATCATGGTGATCTGGTTCGCCATTATCGCCATCGCGGCTATCGGCCCGATCGCGCGGCATCCCGAAGTGCTGTTCGCGTTCAATCCGCTCTACGCCGTCTCGTTTATGATCCACCACGGCATCGTCGGCTTCGTGACGCTCGGCGCGGTCTTTCTTGCGGTGACCGGCGCAGAGGCGCTCTATGCCGACCTCGGCCACTTTGGCAAACGACCGATCCAGGCCGCCTGGCTATCGATCGTATTACCGTCGCTCGCGATGAACTATTTGGGGCAGGGCGCGCTCGTGATCGTCGATCCCAAGGCGCTTGAGAACCCGTTTTTCCTGATGTTTCCGGATTGGGCGCTGATCCCGATGGTGGCTCTGGCGACTGCTGCGACGGTGATCGCAAGCCAGGCGGTGATCACCGGCGCTTATTCCCTGACACAGCAGGCCATCCAACTCGGTCTGTTGCCGCGATTCGAAATCCGACACACCTCGGAATCCCACTACGGGCAGATTTACATGCCGCGCGTGAACGCGCTGCTGCTCGTGATGGTGATGCTGCTGGTGCTGATGTTCCGATCCTCAAGCGCGTTGGCGTCGGCCTACGGAATTTCAGTCACCGGGACGATGGTGGTCACGGCCATGATGGGATTTGTCGTGATCTGGAGGGTCTGGAGATGGTCAGCCATCGCCGCGGCCGCGCTGATCGCACCTTTTCTGTTCCTCGATCTGACCTTTTTGGCGGCGAATCTTTTGAAGGTGTTGGAGGGTGGCTGGGTGCCGCTCGCGCTCGGCGGGCTCGTCATGTTGCTGATGTACACGTGGCGGCGCGGCAGCCGACTGCTGTTCGAGAAATCGCGCAAGCTGGAATTCCCGCTCGCGGATCTTGTCGCAATGCTGGAGAAACGTCCTCCGCAGCGCGTTCCGGGCACCGCGGTATTCCTAACCAGCGACCCCACTAGCGCGCCAACCGCGCTGATGCACAGCCTCAAGCACTACAAAGTGCTGCACGAGAAGAACGTCATCCTCACCATCGAAATCGCGCCGACGCCGCGCGTCGATGTGTCCGAGCGGGTGAAGCTGGAACAGATCAGCTCGACGTTTTCAAAGGTGACTCTGCGGTTTAGATTCATGGAATCGCCCAACGTGCCGAGGGCGCTGGCGATCGCGCGAAAGCTGGGCTGGCAATTCGATATCATGTCGACATCGTTCTTCCTGTCGAGGCGCGCGCTCAAACCCGCCGCACATTCAGGGATGCCGCGCTGGCAGGACCACCTCTTTATCGCGTTAAGCCGCACCGCCAACGATGCCACCGACTATTTCCAGATTCCGAGCGGACGAGTGGTTGAGGTCGGTACGCAGGTGACGGTGTAGGGCCGCTTCTGATCTCCTTCAGACACTGTTCGAATGCTTGATTTTCCCCGCGTGAGGGGCGACTTTGGCCCTGAACCGGAGCGCACCCGCAGCGCCGACGATTGGGAGGATTTTAAGTGGCGGACCACCAAGTGCACGATCTGACGCCGGAGGACGTATCCAAGGGAATGGCCGAGGGACGCTATCTGCTTGTGGACGTCCGTGAGCCGAACGAGGTCACGGTCAAATCCTATCCGGGCGCGGTTGTGGTCCCGCTGTCCACTTTCGATCCCGAGGATATTCCGGATCCGCAAGGCAAGCAGGTGGTCTTTGCCTGCCGCTCCGGTAAACGATCGGTGACGGCATCGCTGGCGGCACAGGGCGCGGGACTGCCCCACGACAAGCATCTGGCGGGGGGCATGCTGGGCTGGAAGGCCGCGGGACTGCCGACCAAGACCGGCGGCTGACGTTTCAAATGATCTCCATGAACAAGGTCTTCGCCGACCTTCCCGTAACGATTTTCGAGGCAATGTCGCAGCTCGCGCGCGACAACAACGCCATCAATCTCGGCCAGGGTTTTCCCGACGACCCGGGACCGGAGGATATCCGGCGCGCGGCGGCCGATGCCGTCATGGACGGTTACAACCAGTATCCGTCGATGATGGGCCTTCCGGAGTTGCGGCAGGCGATCGCCGCTCATTACGAGCACTGGCATGGCCTCTCGCTCCACCCGATGAGCGAAGTGATGGTGACCTCGGGCGGCACGGAAGCGCTGACTTCAGCCATCCTCGCCGTGGTCGAGCCCGGCGACGAGGTTGTGGTGTTCCAGCCGGTCTATGATTCCTATCTGCCGATCATACGTCAGGCCGGAGGTATCCCCCGATTGCTGCGCCTGGAACCGCCGGATTGGCGGCTCTCCGAAGAGATGCTGCGAAGCGCGTTCAGTCATAAGACCAAAGCGGTGCTGTTCAACAATCCGCTCAACCCTGCAGCGGTGGTCTATCCGCGTGAGGACCTCGAACTGCTTGCCCGCTTTTGCCAGGAGTTCGACGCTGTCGCGATCTGCGACGAAGTCTGGGAGCATGTGATTTTCGATGGCCGCGAACATGTCCCGCTGATCACCATTCCGGGGATGCGCGAACGCACCATCAAGGTGGGTTCGGCGGGGAAGATATTTTCGCTGACCGGCTGGAAGATAGGCTTCGTCTGCGCGGCGCCGCCGCTGCTACGGGTCGCGGCGAAAGTGCATCAGTTTCTCACGTTCACGACGGCGCCCAACCTGCAAGCGGCGGTCGCTTACGGTCTCGGGAAGCCCGACACCTATTTCCTTGAAATGCGCAAGGACCTGGCGAAGAGCCGTGATCGTCTCACGAGGGGGTTGGAAAGCATCGGCTTCCCGGTTCTCAAATCGCAAGGCACCTATTTTCTTACCGTCGACCTGTCGCCGCTCGGTCTCAACGAAACGGACGAGGCATTCTGCAGGCGCATCGTGACGGACTACAAGGTCGCGGCGATCCCGGTGTCGGCGTTCTACGAAAAGGACGCCGTCACTTCGGTGGTGCGGTTCTGTTTCGCCAAAAAGGACGCAACGATTGACACCGCGCTCGAACGTCTTTCGGATGCGGTGCATCGGCGGTGAAAAGCAGGTTCGTGATGTGGGGCCTTGTCCGATTTCACCTTGTTGCAGCCGCCGTGCTGACGTTCACTGCGCCCGCAGCCGCGGCCGGGGAACAACGAGTCGTAAATTTCTATAATTGGTCAAACTACGTGGCGCCGGACGTGCTGGAAAAGTTCAGCAAAGAAACCGGCATCAAGGTCATATACGATACGTTTGACGCCAACGAGACGCTGGAAACACGGTTGCTGGCTGGAAAGTCGGGTTACGACGTGGTCGTTCCCACCGCCTATTTCCTGCAGCGGCAGATCACCGCGCACATTTTCCAGAAGCTCGATAAGTCCAGGCTGCCGAATCTCGTCAATGCCTGGCCGTTGGTGACGCAGAGGCTCGCCATTTATGATCCCGGCAACCTCTATGCCGCCAACTACATGTGGGGCACCACCGGCATCGGCTACAATGTAAAAGCCGTGCAGAAAATCCTCGGTCCCGACGCGAGCATCGACAGCTGGGAGCTTGTGTTTAAGCCGGAGAATCTCGCGAAGTTCAGGGATTGCGGCATCCACATGCTGGATTCAGCGGATGACATCTTCCCTGCCGCATTACGTTATCTCGGGCTTGATCCCAACTCCACGAAGCAGGCCGACCTCGAAAAGGCTGCTGATCTGTTGCTGAAGATCAGGCCCTACGTTCGCAAGTTTCATTCATCGGAATATCTCAACGCGCTCGCGACCGGCGAGATTTGCCTCGTGGTGGGCTGGTCTGGCGATATCATGCAGGCACGCAGCCGGGCGGCTGAGGCAAAGGGTAAGGTCGAGATCGGTTACGCAATTCCCAAAGAGGGGGCGCAGATGTTCTTTGATAATGTGGCAATCCCCGCAGACGCAAAGAATGTCGCGGAGGCGTATGAGCTGATCAACTATCTGTACCGGCCCGAGGTCGCCGCGAAAAATTCCGAATTCCTGTCCTATGCGAACGGCAATCTGGCAAGCCAAAAGCTGATCGACCCGAAAATTCTCAACGATAAGAATATCTATCCCGACGACGCCACATTAAAAAACTTGTTCGTGATCACCGCGCGCGACCCGGCCACGCAGCGCGTTATCAATCGGCTTTGGACCAAGGTGAAAACGGGAAGATAGTCCCGCGGCAAACGGTCTGGATTGCTTCGTCGCCAACGCTCCTCGCAACGACGGCCGAAGCTAGCGGATGCTCCGCTTTCCCTAGCGCCAGCGCCGATGCAGCCATAGCCACTGGGCGGGGTGCTCGCGGATCCAGCCCTCGACCACTGTGGTGATCGCCTGCATCGTTCCCTGGATATCGATCTGCCCCGTACCGTCCCGCACAGGCTTTACTTCTTCGGACAATTCGGCGCGAAAACGGTGGCCGGGCAGGCGGATTATGCGGACGCCGTGAATTGGGCACTCGATTTGTCGCAAGAGGCGGGCGAGCGTCGGATTGGCCCGGGTTTTCCGGCCGAAGAAAGTGACTTCCACGCCGCCGGTGAAATACTGGTCGACCAACATCGCGACGTGCTGTCCCTTTCGCAATGCTTCGGCAAGCCTCAACGGCGCGTCCCGGCCGGCCGGAATCAGCGTGCCCATCTTCACCTTTCGCATTTCCTGGATGATGCGATCGGCGGAGGGGATGTTGGGGCGGCGGTATAGAATTGCGGCATCCAACCCGTGCGCGACGGCAGCGAGCGCCGGCAATTCCCAATTTCCGAGATGGCTTGCGAAAATAAGCGCTGGCTTGCCGTCCAGCCGGAGCTGCGCGAACAGCTCATGGCTCCGCGGCTCAACCTCGATCCGGCCATCCTCGGGCTGCGCCGGATCATGCTCCCAGATGTGATCGAGATGGGCGAACTCGGCGCCCACGCGGCCGAGATTGTCCCACACGCCGGCCAGTATCGCTTCGATCTGTTCGGGCGATTTCTCCGGAAACGCGGCCGCCAGATTAGCGCGGCCGATCTTCTGCTCGCGCAGCATCGGGCCAATCAGGCCGGCGACGCGGCCGAATAGATCGGCGGTCCTGACGGGATCGAAATAGCGGGTGGTGCGCAGCATCCCGATTGTCAACGCGCCCACGGCTGCGCCGCCGAGCGATTTCGCCGCGCGGCGAACACGAGCCTTTGTTTCGACGAGCGAAGACATCAGGAAGGGATGAGCATTGCCGGTAAATTGGCGGCCGCGACCGCTAGGCCGGTTCGCGCGTCAGGATAAGCGAGGCGTTCTGGCCGCCGAAACCGAACGAATTCGACATGACAGCCGGTGACTCGCGCGTCGCGCGCCTTGTTGGCGACCACATCGAAGGGGATCGCCGGATCCGGTATTTCATAATTGATGGTCGGCGGAATTCTTTGGTGTTCAAGCGTGAGCAGCGAGAACACCGCTTCGACCGCGCCCGCCGCCGAAATAGTGTGGCCAACCATCGATTTGTTCGAGGATACCGGGATTTGCTTGGCACGTTCGCCGAACACCGCCGAAATTCCCAAATATTCCATCTTGTCGTTTTCAGGCGTTGCGGTGCCGTGGGCATTGATGTGGTCGATCTGGTCCGGCGTGATGCCGGCATCCGCAAGCGTTTTCAGCACGCAGCCGATGATCGGCTTCCCGTCGGGGCTCGATCGGGTGCGGTGGAAGGAGTCGGTCAGTTCCCCGCAGCCGGCGAGTACGCCGAGGATTCGCGCGCCGCGAGCCACTGCAGCCTCGTAGCTTTCCAGCACCAGCGCACCGGCACCTTCCGCCATCACGAAACCATCGCGGTTTTTCGAGAACGGCTTGGATGCCGCCTGAGGCGGATCGTTCTGCGTCGACAATGCAGATAGAAGGGAAAACCGGACCAGCGCTTCCGGATTGACCGAACCATCGGTCCCGACACACAGCGCCGCGTCAGCTTCGCCGCGGCGAATTGCTTCGACGCCAAGCTGGATCGCGGTAGCGCCGGAAGCGCAAGCTGTTGAGAGCGAGATGGGCGAACCTTTCGTGCCGAACGTTTCTGCCAAATGTCCCGCGACCGAGCCGAACATGAAACGGTGATGATAGGGCGCGAATTTTCCGCCGCCGCTGATCCGCAGCATGTCGTCGTAGTCGAGGTCCGGCTTATTGATCAGCCGTCCCAACTCCATCCGCTGCGGCCACTCGACCTCGACCGGCGCCACGGCCAGGAACAACGGCCCGGGGAAGTTGCCCTTGCTGCCGATGCCCGCTTGCTCAACGGCTTCTTCGGTCGCGAGTTCGGCGAGGCGTTCGGTCAAGCCCGTGGACGAAACCGGCTCGACAGTGACGAAATCGACTGTGCCCGCCATCGTGGTTTTCAGGCCATCGACCGGAAATCGCGTGATGGTCCGGATGCCGATTCGCCCGCGGTTAGCCTGGTCCAATTGTCTGTCTTGCCGGCGCCAAGCGAGGTGACGATGCCCATGCCTGTGACAACGACGATCGGCCTTCCAAACTTGTCGCGTGGTGCTGTCATCTTTTCCCCCACCCAATTCGATGCCCGGTGCGGCCTACCTGGGTCCTGTGAGCACGATCTGGCGAAAGATCGATGCCCGATTTACCGATCATCTTCTAGGCGATGGCCTCGACCAAAGCCATGCCTTCACCCCGCCAATGGCCGGCGCCGATGACCACAACCTGTGTCGGCGGCTTGGACATTTCAATCTCCACGCCGGAGACGTCATTGGGTGGGAACAAGGCTCCGCGCGAAATCGACAGGGCAGCGAGCCCGATACCGAGGGGAAATTGCGTTTCCATGGTGTGGCCGAACACGGTCCCTGTGGCCCGCACGGCGAAATCCGGATGAGCCTTGAGGAAAATCAGTTCCTCCGAGGTGGCCGGCTCAATCCCGGTCGCACCAGTGATGATGGCGCCCTGGCCCTTGGGATTGCCGAGCTCTGACCACAGTTTTTCCAGCGTAGCCTTGACCTCGCCGCCGTGCCTGCGCGGCGAGCGATCCGCGACCACGTTGGTCAGCCGTGCAAACGGCTTTGCGCCGCGGGCCATCGCATGGGTCCTGGACTCCAGCACGACAAAAGCTCCGGCCGAGCCAAGTGCAAAACCGGGGTTTTGTTGCCGTCCCCAAACCGGCGCGAATTCACGCTTGAGGTTGAAGTCGCCGAATTCGTAGAGAACCAGCAGGTCCTTGCGCTCGCCGTTTTGAGAGCCGCCGATCAGCACGATGTCACTCTGGCCGGCTGCAATGCGCGCGAGCGCAATTCGCGCCGCATCGATGCTGGCCGCTTCTTCGCCCATGAAGGTGCGCGAGGTGCCGCTGACGCCGTGGACGATGGCGATATTGCCGGCAAGCAAATTCGAGAGCTGGGCCAGAAACAGTGTCGGCCTCAGATCGTTCATCAGACGCTCGTTGAGGAAGCCGGGAGCGGAATTGCCCTTTGCTTCTGCGTTCAGGATGCCCGTGTCCACCGCAAGGTCGCGCTCGCCCCCGCCGGCCGCGACCACCATGTCCATCCTGCCGAGGATTTCCTTGTTGCCCTTGACCCCAGCGGAATCCAGCGCCAGTCCGGCGGCATAGGTACCGATCCGCTGCCAGGCTTCCATCTGGCGCTGATCGCCCTTTTTCGGGATCTGCGTATCGAGGTTTACCGGCGCCCAGGGATGAACGATGTATGGCGCAAAGGTTTTCTCGTCGACATTGATGCGCCGTTGGTTGAGCGCATCCCAGTTCGCATCAAGTCCTTCGCCAAGCGAAGTCGCCAGACCAATACCGGTGATCCAGACTTCCACCGCTTCCGGTTTCGAAGACCCAGGCTCGCTCATCAGAGCAGAGCCTGCTGGGGAAAGCCGAGGCGCTTGGCCATGGCATCCATATGTCCGCGCAAATCCGGATTGGGGAAGGGGACGTGGCTAAAGGTAAGCGTCGAATTGCACCTCAGCTTGCCGCCGACCCGGACCCTCACCTCGGTCATGGCGTATCCCGAGCCCTCGTGAAGCACGTTAGCCTCGATCATCAGCACCTCACCGGGCGGCACGAAACCGCGCATCTTGGCTTCCTTCACTGCGGCCAGAAACGGCATGCGCTCGAACTTCATCAGCGCCAGCAATAGCCAACCGGAGGTCTGCGCCATGGATTCGATCAACAAGACGCCGGGCATGATCGGGTATCCCGGGAAATGCCCCTCGAAGATCGTGCTGTGCTGTGGAACCTGCGCCTCGACCGTGATCGTCTTCTGTTCCGTATTGAGGTCGAGAATGCGGTCGATCAACTGGAAATATTCGAGCTGCATGGCAGGCGATTATGTGCCCGCGGTTTTGGCTGCGACCAGTTCGTCGATCCGCGCGCACAGGTTTTTCAGGACGAAATATTGTTCGGTGGTCGCCTTGCCGTCGTTGACCTCCTGCGTCCATTTCTCGAGCGGCAGCTTGATGCCGAAGGCTTTGTCGATGGCAAACGCAATATCGAGGAAATCGAGGCTGTCGATTCCGAGATCGTCAATGGCGTGGCTATCCGGCGTGATCGTGTCGCGCGGGATGTCGCAGGTTTCAGCGATGATCGTGGCGACCTGATCGAATGTGGAGGACATCAGTAAGCCTTTGATAATTTAAGGACAATTTGATATGGGCGCCCCGGCGTGCGCCGCGCCCCGAACTGCGCCAGTCCCAATCCCCGGAGTCGAGTGCCCGTATATCGGAGCGCCGCCCCGAGTTCAATGGAAGGCTGGCAGGAGAAGCCAAGGCCGAATTCAGGGCGAGATTGGGCCGGCGCTGGGGATAAGAAGCAGGCCAGCCCGCTTTCGGCCGAAACCTCGGCCCCGGGAGTTGAGCCGGGCTGGGCACCGCTGGCTGTGACCGCCAAGCAGACCTAGAAGGGCTGCGTGGAAATGTGCACGCAATCTCGGCGTCCCATCAGCACGCAATCCTGGGTTCTGCGGAGGTCGGCGATGCTGATCGCCAGCCAAATCCCGACCGCTGTCAGCGCCACCGTAAAGGCAAACGCCGCGATGTTCGCGAGCATGCGACGGCGGAAATCGTCGGGCTCTTCCTGCGGCTGCTCGTAGCGCGACAGATCGAGCGGCTCGAGCTGGATCATCTCCGGCTCAGATTGCAGGGCGACGTTGGTTCGCCGCCGAGCAGCCGGGTGAGACGCCGGCGCGCGCGGCCGAAACTGGAGCACGCGGTGCTCGCCTTCCGTCACAATGGGCCGCTGGGTTTTCACCGATCAGCTCCGAAAAATGCAATTCTATTTAGCACGCCTGCCGGAGGTCTCACCAAAAATATCATCAAGGCCAGGATGCGACAATCGGCTAACCCTCCACCGTTTCGTGGAACCTGCC
This sequence comes from uncultured Alphaproteobacteria bacterium, assembly GCA_963764155.1. GTDB lineage: Bacteria > Pseudomonadota > Alphaproteobacteria > Rhizobiales > Xanthobacteraceae > Bradyrhizobium. Next base: position 240,450 of record CAVXRI010000003.1, on the reverse strand, counting down.
GTAATCGATCCTAAGCCGTCCATCTTCGGACGTGCCGAGAATATCGGCATAGCGGTGACCGAAACGGATGTCGGAATAGTCGTAGGATTTTCGCGCGTGAACATTTTGCGCAGCGACAACATCATAGCCGTATATCACCAGCACTAGCGAGACGCCGGAGTTCTCTAAATCCTCGGCGGTTAGCCCGTACAGCGGGCTGTTTTCATCGATGACATGGTAGAGCGTCCAACTCAAGGCCAGGGCGGGACTCTCGTTGCGTTGCAACGGGAGCTCATAGAACCTTCTGATCGACTGGCCCTCCATGCTTACGATGTTGCGAAACAACCAAAGCCTCGCGGTGGCGTTGCTGATGATGTTGTGGCGCTCGTTGGCGAGGCGGATCATCAGCGTCTGCGAACCTTCATAACTCGAGATCACCGGGGAGTTCGCAAACAACAAACGAGCGTTGGGCCGCGAGAAGCGGGCGAAGATCAATCCGGTCATCAACGACATCGAGAAGATGCCGGTGAAGAGCTCAACAGTCGCGACGAAGTGACCGTAGTGCGTCTGCGGATGCATATCTCCGTAACCGGCGGTCGAAAGCGTTTCGATGCTGAAATAGAGATAATCGATGTAGTCGCCAGCGGGCACGTTGGCGATCGGTTGATCCCCGATCCAGTAGAGCAGCGCGAACAGCGCGTTGAAGACCAGAAACACCAGTCCCGCGCTTCCGATGAAGGCCGGCCACGAGGCAGTCATGCTGCGATGGCTGATATCGCGCCAGAAGCTGAGGCGCAGGCCTTCGGTGACGATTTCACGGCCGCCAAGCCGGACCACTCGCGCCCTCGGTGTCCGCTCGTTCTGGTTTTTAAGCATGTTTTCCGCATCTTCGGAGAAAGCACGGGCATTTCACCGCCCGCGCCATCATGTCATAGTCGCGCCAATTCAGAGCAGTTTTTCGCGATCAGACAAGAGGCTTGAAACGATGGCGAATGCGCGTGAACCGATGCTGCAGCCGGTGCCGATCCTGACGCTGCGTCCGACGCAGATGACGGTTGGAATGAGAGAGGTCAAGGAAAAGCGCAAGCGCTGGCGCGAGCATAAAGACAGGAAGAAGCAAGCGGAGCTGCTCGGCAAGCACATGATCCCGGTCGTTCACGGGCCCGACAACCACTACTATGTAGTCGACCACCACCATCTGGCGCGCGCGCTTCACGACGAGGGAGTGAAGGACATCCTGGTCACCGTGATCGGCGATCTCACGATGGTCGAAGGCGACGCGTTCTGGGGCGTGATGGATCACAAGCGATGGGCATATCCATATGACGCCAAGGGCGAGCGTCGGTCCTTCAAGGATATCCCGAAATCGGTGACTGGCCTCGATGACGACCCGTACCGCAGCCTCGCCGGCGAATTGCGGCGCATCGGCGGCTTTGCCAAGGATACCACGCCGTTCAGCGAATTCCTGTGGGCGGATTTCCTGCGCCTCAAGATATCGCGCAAGAGCGTCAAAGAGGATTTTGAGAAGGCGCTCGAGAAGGCGCTGGCGTTCGCCAAAAGCAAGGATGCGGTTTACCTGCCGGGCTGGTGCGGGCCCGCGTCTGACGACTAGAGTCTTATCGGTGTTCTGATAAATCAGAACCGCACTCTGCCCTTTTGAGTTTGACGCGTTTTCTTCACGCGAACCGTGCCCCACCCCGGATCAAGTCCGGGGCAGGCTTTCGCTCGAAAACGCTCTAGCTAAATCAACTCGCCTGTTTCGGCAACCGCCCCAGCATGTAGAATTCGTCGTTCGGCCGCATGCCGGTTACGTTGGCCATCCGGTTCGACAGCGCAAAAAAAGCGGCGATGGCTGCGATGTCCCAGATATCGTCGTCACTGAAGCCATGATTGGCGAGCGCTGAGAAATCCGCATCCGAAACCGTTTGCGCCTCCAGGCTCACTTTCATGGCGAAATCGAGCATCGCGCGCTGGCGCGGCGTGATATCGGCCTTGCGGTAGTTGACGGCGATCTGGTCGGCGATCAAGGGATTTTTGGCGCGGATACGCAGGATCGCGCCGTGCGCGATCACGCAGTACTGACACTGATTGGCGCTCGATGTAGCCACCACGATCATTTCGCGCTCGGCCTTGGTCAGCCCGCCTTCCTTGTCCATCAGCGCGTCATGATAGGCAAAGAACGCGCGAAATTCGTCCGGCCGGTACGCGAGCGTCAAAAACACGTTCGGCACGAATCCGGATTTCTCCTGCACCGCGAGCAGCCGGCCGCGAATGTCTTCCGGCAGCTTGTCGATAGCGGGGACGGGAAAGCGCTTGGCATTGGGCTGGGTCATGGAAGGTTCCGGCTCGGGCCGCTTCGTGCGGCTGGCGGAAAGACTAGTCGATAGCGCGCGCCCGCGCAAAGCAGCAGGCCGTGAACGGAGGCGGCCCTTAAGCCTTTAGCGCAGCGGCTTCTTCAACAACGAAAAACGGTCGGGATCGAGACCCATCGACGGTTGCAGCATCGGCGCTTCCACGGCGCGGATAGCGGGGCGATCCATGGCGGCTGGTTCGTTCGGTGCGTCGCGGTTCGAAGTTGCGCCACGCCAGCGTTCCAGTACGGCGCTGACGAAATGCATGTCATGACCGGCGGCCACTGCGGGCGTCGTGGCGATAGTGGCTTCGCTGCGCGGCAACTGATGCGGCGGCACCTCCTTGAAGCGCAGCCGGGTCGGAAGCGCGACGCCTTCGCCGAATGCCAGCACTTCGCGGGTGCCGAGGGAGGGAACAAAGGACAACAAATTCGCCGCGGCGTCCGAAACCGCCGAGCGAAGCAGCGCCTGGTCGCGATCGTTGGCAAGGCGCATCGCAAACAGCGTGTTGCACTGGGAGATGATGGTGGCGTCAAGCTCGGCGGGCCGTTGCGTGACCAGCCCGAGGTAGACGCCGTACTTGCGGCCTTCCTTGGCAATGCGGGACACGGCCTTGCGGGTCGGTCCGAAGCCGATGCTACGGTCCGCGGAGGCATAGCGGTGAGCCTCTTCGCAGACGAACAACAGCGGGGAGACGCCGTCGCTCCACAGCCCGAAATCAAACGCCATGCGGCACAGCACCGAGACCACGGAATCGACGACCTCGGCGGGGAAACCCGCAAGCTGCATGATCGTCATGGGTCGGCCCTGGGCCGGCAACCGGAAAAGATGGCTGATGACCTCTGCCATCGTATCGCCGCCGACATTGGCGTTGTCGAACATGAAGGTGTAGCGGGGATCGTTGCGCACGGCCTCGATGCGTGAAATCAGCTTGTGATAGATGATACGTGACGAGCGATTCTCGAGCTTGCCCATGCGATCGTCGATCAACGAAATCAGATCCACCAGGCGATAGGGGACAGGCGTATCGACGGTGTAACCGACCGTCTTGGCATCGGGGCGCTTCAACCCGAGCCGGTCGGAGTTTTGATACTGAGTGTAGACGCTTTTCGCCAACGGGATCACTTCGGCGAGAATCTCCAGTTCGTCCGGCACACCCGGGCGGCCCGCGAACAACACGTCGGCGATTTCTTCGAAATTGAACAGCCAGAACGGCAATCGCAAATTGCGCGGGTTGAGCACCAGCGAGCGTTCGCCGAAGCAGCGGCCGTACTCGTTGTGGACATCGAGCAGGAAAATCCGCAAGTTTGGCCGCGCTTTGAGAATTTCGTTCAGCAGCAGCGACACGCCCGTCGATTTGCCGACGCCGGTGGATCCTAGAACCGCGAAGTGCTTCGAGAGCATTTCCTCGACGTCGACGTAAGCAACGACCGAGCGATCCTGCTGGAGGGTGCCGACATCGATCTGGTCCGAACCGGACGGCGCGTACACCGTACGAAGCTCCTGATTGCTGATCAGGTCGACGGCATCGCCGATGGTCGGATAGTTGGTGACGCCGCGCTGGAATTTCGGGCGGTCCGGCGCGCCGAGGATTTCGCCGAGCAGGTCGACGCCGGCGGTCGCGATGTATTCATCCGAACTGGGCAGGCCTTCGCACGATACGTCGGTGATCATGGCTACGACCGTGGAGTTGCCGCAGCGGACGCTGATGAACCGGCCAACGGTCGCCCGTACCTCGGACATCGCCATCTGGCTCACGGCAAGCAATCCAATCCGGGCGAACGATCCGCGCACCGAAATCACGCGTCCAAATGAGTTCACGGCTGTTCAACCTGGGATGTGACGAATGGGCCCGGACGCCACTATGGATGCAGTCATTAGCTAAACGGTTAAGCCGCGGCGGTAACGGGCCCATATATTCGCCAGTTTGAGCCTGCCGTGCCGGACTGACGCTCGCGGCCGCGAAAGCTCTGAGTTTTCAGCGTCGTCTGCGCAGGCTGCCGTTTACGTTCGGTTTACCAAGCCGGGAGGACACAGGGCTTTGGCCGGTGCGATACCGAGCGCAGGGATTTGAACTTAAATAGGTGCGACCAGTGCTCATCCGGCGATGGTGGTGAATACTGGATCGCCCGGTCAAGCCGGGCGACGACAACGCTGCCTGCTCGTCAAGGCCGATAACGACATCACTTCGGCAACGCGGCTCGATAGAGCGGCTCGGGTTCGCATTTTCTTGTCAAAACGTGAGCCGCTTCACACAGCTGACATCCAGTCGGGACTAGGTTGCCCGAGCGCGGGGGCTTATCCCTTAACATCCTCGGGGGACACATGAGTCCGAACTACGATGTGGAAGTGATATGGGCGATGCGTCGCGCGTTGGACGAGGTTTTCGCTGACCAACGCTTCGTCACCCAGAACTCCAAGTCCGCGCTCGAAATCGCCGAGCACATTCTAGGGCAGGCCGCGAATGGCGAGCGCGATCTCGATCGCCTGAAAGCGTCAGCCTTCGCGCAGCTCGCCGTGGACCGGAGGTCGCACGGAGACGAAGGAGGCCGCGAGTAGCGGCGGCGCGTGTGAAAGATTGCCGCTCGAGATCAGGACGGCGGTGAGCGAACTTGGCGGGGCCCAAGAATACGACCAACGATTGATCGGATGCGCGACGACACCAGTCGGGACGCGCGCTATGCTAATCCCGTTCACGCCCAATCCTTGGGTGTGCGTCAATCGGGAGGCAACAAATGAGGGCTGTTGTACTTGCTACGATAACCGGTGCAGTAATCGGTGCCGCCGCCATCCAGACGCTACATGCTCAAGCAAAACCGCCCGTGTACATGGTCGCCATCAACGAAATCAACGATGCTGATGGTTATAAAACCAAGTATCTTCCCACTGCCCAAAAGACGATCAAAGATCATGGCGGGGTGTACGTCGCAGCGGGACAGGGAACGCAAATCGACGGCGCCTTTCCGAAGGGGCGGGTGGTAATTCTGCGATGGGAGAGCCTGGAAGCTCTGAATAGCTGGCGTCACTCGCCCGAATACGAACAGATCAGAAAAGTCGGTGAGAACTTTGCGAAATACAACGTCGTCGCGGTTGACGGCGTAACGCCATAGGTGAGGGAACGAGATGAGCCGCGCGATGAACGTGTGGCTCATCTTGGGGCATGCCCGCTGCGGAGCTTTTGTGGCTGGGGAACTAGGATTCGAACCTAGACAAACAGAGTCAGAGTCTGTTGTGCTACCGTTACACCATTCCCCAACAGAATTGCTGAACAAATCCAATAACTTGTTGAATTATCCTGCAATGGGCCGCGAAGCGATTGGCAAGATTGCTGTTCGCGGCGATGATCGTTCTACTCGCTACCTCCGTGGCTTGGCAAGCGCGCGGCAGATCTGATTGCCCGGCGTCGCTGCCCTTACCGGGAATTTGCGGCGCGGTTCGCGGGGCTGAAGGTGCGGTGCCCGGCTGGGCACCTCTTCGGAGACGATCGCGAAATGCAAAGATCGACGAGCACCCCTCGTGATCGCCAATCTGCTCTCTGGATTAACAGCGGCATCCCCATCAACGTCGCCGGCACGAATGACAAACGATCTGCGCCGCGAACGCGGCTGCTGCGCATCGGTCATCGACAAACTGTTTAGGAGCCGGATAGGCGCAGTCGGCCGCCATAACTTGCCCCTGCCAACCCGCCATGCAATGTTTGCCGGCCAACAATAAGGAAATTGCAGCGGCCAGTAGGGCCCCGCATCCAGCCGCAAGAGCTGGCATCTGGAGCAACGTCGGAGAGTATCAATATGAACTACAAGCATATCCTCGGGCTGCTTTGCGCTGCCTCGATTTCGGTTGGGCTGGCAGGGCAGGCTTTCGCGCAGGACAAAACCGTCAAGATCGGCGCGGTGTTTCCGTTGAGCGGCAATTCGGCCAGCGCCGGCATTCACGCCAAGGCTTCCATCGAAACTGCAATGGACATTATCAATAACGCGCATCCCGAACTCGGCAATTTCCCGCTGGCGAAGAACGCCGGTATCGCCGGTCTTGGCGGCGCAAAGGTCGAAGTGGTTTTCGCCGATAACCAGGGCAGCCCGGCCACGGGGCAGAACCAGACGCTCCGACTGATTACCGAAGAAAAGGTGGTCGCACTCACCGGCGCCTATCAGTCCGGCATCACCCTGACGGCAAGCGCGATCGCCGAAAAATACGGAATTCCTTTCGTCAACGGCGAATCCGTTGCGGCCAATCTCACCGAGCGCGGCTTCAAGTGGTTTTTTCGCGTAACGCCGGTGGCTTCCGATTTCGCCAAGATCTATTACGACTTCCTCACCGATATGAAGGCGGCGGGTGCGAAGACCGACAGCGTCGCGCTGGTCCACGACAACACCGAATACGGCACCTCCGTTGCAAGCGTGATCACCAGCGCCTTCAAGGAAAAGGGCCAGAACATCGCGCTCGATGTCGCCTACACCGCGAACGCGACGGACGTGCAGAGCCAGGTATTGCAGCTCAAGGAGAAAAAGCCGGATGTCGTGATCATGATCGTGTACACGTCTGACGCGATCCTCTTTGCGAAGACGATGCAGGCGTTGGACTACAAGCCCACGATGATCATTGCCGACGATTCCGGGTATTCCGATCCGTCTTTCATCAAGGCCGCGGGCAAGCTCTCGCAGGGTGCGTTCAATCGCTCGTCCTGGAGCGTCGGGCCCGCCGGTTCGCCGACCGCCATCATCGCCGAGATGTACAAGAAGCGAAGCGGCGACGAGATGGATGACACCGCCGCGCGCCAGATGCAGGGCTTTTTCGTGCTGATGGATGCGATCGATCGCGCCGGCTCGACCGATCCGGCGAAGATACAGGCCGCACTGAAGGCCACCGACCTCAAACCCGACCAACTCATGATCGGCTACAGGGGCGTGAAGTTCGATGAGAAGGGGCAGAATGTGCTCGCCTCGGGCGTCATCATTCAGCTTCAGGATGGCGAGAATTACGTCCCGGTATGGCCAAAGGTCAGTGCCGAAAAGCCGCCCATCATGCCCTATAAAGGCTGGTGATGGTTTGGGCGGGACCTCAAGTCCCGCCCTTTCTTCTGTTATCGATGTTGGCGAACGATTGGTTTTTGGATCGATCTCCGGCGGCGACGGGTTGATCGAAACGACGCGGGCTCGATGTCTTTTGTTCTTGTGCAGGTGATTGTCGGCGGCCTTCTGCTTGGGGCCGTCTATGCGCTGTTTTCCTCAGGTCTTACGCTGGTCTGGGGCATGATGAACATCGTCAACTTCGCGCACGGCGATTTCGTTATGCTCGGCATGTATGTCGCGTTCGTGGTTTTCACGTTGTTCGGCGCAGGCCCGCTCGTTGGCGCGCCGCTCGCCACACTGGTGCTCGCGACAGTCGGCGTCATCGTTTACTTCGGCCTGATCCGGCACATCATGAAGGGGCCCATGCTGGCCCAGATCCTCGGTACGTTCGGGCTCGCATTGCTGCTGCGGTACTCGGTGTTCTGGTGGTTCGGCGCGAACTTCCTCTCATTGCCGGCAGATATCGTCGGCGGCACCTACGAGATCGCAGGTCTCCGCATCCAGGCCTCGCGGCTGCTCGCGGGGGTGGTGGCGTTGCTGGTAACGCTGGGGCTGCACCTGTTGCTGACCCGGACCTCGCTTGGATCGAAGATGCTCGCTGTGGCCGAAGATTCCACGGCGGCGCAACTGATGGGAATCCGGCCGGACAAGATGCAGGCGATCGCTTGGGCGATCGCCGCCGGTGCCACCGGGCTCGCGGGCGCGCTTATCGCGACATTCTTCTATATCGTGCCGACCGTCGGGGAGACCTTGGGCATCGTCGCCTTCGTCACGGTGTCGCTGGGCGGCTTCGGCAGCGTGCCCGGCGCGTTGCTCGCTGGACTTCTGATCGGGGTCATCGAATCCCTGTCGGGCTATCTGATCGGCGCCGTGTACAAGGACATCGTGGTCTATTCGCTGTTCCTGTCGTTCCTCTGGTTTCGGCCGCAGGGCCTTATGGGGAAGTCCTGATGGGCGAGGTGATGCGCCGCTTTCTTTGGCCCTCGGTATTGCTGGCGTTCGTGCTCGCCTATCCGCTGTTGCTGTCGACGCCCTTTCAGCAGCGGCTCGGCGCGCTGATCCTGCTATACGCCATCGCCGCATCGGCGTGGAACATCGTCGGCGGCTACGCCGGTCAGGTATCGGTCGGGCATGTCGTGTTTTTTGGATGCGGCGCATATGCCGCGATGGGGGCTTATTCGCATTTCGCGTTGTCGCCGCTGTTTGGAATTCCCGCCGGCATCGTGCTCAGCGTCGCCATCGCCGCCGTCATTGGCGTGCCGACGTTGCGGCTGTCCGGGCACTATTTCAGCATGGCGACCATCGCCGTCGCCGAACTGGTCAGGCTGGTCGTCACCAACACCGATTACCTGGGAGCGGCCGTCGGGCTAAGCGGGCCGACAGTGCCGCGAAACGTCTTCGATCTCTCGTTCATATCGGCGCTGCCGTACTACTATCTCTTCCTCACGGTCCTTGCGATCACGCTTCTGATTACCTGGTGGATGGCTAACAGCCGGATGGGCTTCTACCTGCGGGCGATCCGGGATTCGGAGCGCGCGGCACGCTCGCTTGGCGCGCCCGCGAGCCGCACCAAGCTCTACGCGTTCATGTTGAGCGCGGGGCTCACCAGCGTTGCGGGTGCGTTGTATGCGATGATGTTTGGCTTCGTCGATCCGGAGTCCGGGCTCGGCATCCTGATCTCGGTGAAGATCTTGATTATGGCTGCGCTCGGCGGCGCCGGCCTCCTGTTCGGCCCGTTGGCTGGCGCTGCCATCCTCGTGCCGCTCGAGGAAATCTCAAACAATCTGCTCGGAGGCAAGGGCGCGGGCCTCACGTTTGTTGTGTACGGCGCGATCATCGTCCTTATCGCGCGTTTTCAGCCGGGCGGCGTGCTGTCTTTAGTCAAGCGGCTCTGGGAAAAGCCGCGCAAGGCGCCGGAAGCGGCGGTGGCGGCGGGAGCGGGTCATGCTCCTTGAGGCCCGCGATGTCACCAAGGCGTTTGGCAGCTTCAAGGCAGTCGATGCCGCCTCGGTGAAGCTGGAGCAGGGCGATATTCTCGGCCTGATCGGGCCGAACGGCGCGGGCAAATCCACTTTCTTCAACTGCCTGACCGGGGATCTGTTGTCCACATCGGGCAAGGTGTTGTTCGAAGGCCATGACATCACGCGTCTGACGCCGGAGGCCCGCGCGCGTCTCGGGCTGGCTCGCACCTTCCAGGTGCCGCAGACTTTTGAGGGCATGTCGGTGCTGGAGAATGTGATGATCGGGGCGTTTCTGCGTACCCCGCATCGCGCCGAGGCCGAAGCCAAAGCGCGCGGCGTGCTGGAGCGCGTCGGCATGAGCAGGCTTGCGGATCAGCCCGCGCGCTCGCTGGGCACCCCGGGCCGCAAGCGGCTCGAAATCGCCCGCGCGCTTGCGACCGAGCCCAAGGTGCTCTTGCTCGACGAAGCGATGGCGGGGTTGACGCAGCGCGAGGTGCAGCTTGCGATCGATCTCGTGCGCGACATACATCGTTCCGGCATCACGCTGGTCATCGTCGAACACATCATGGAAGTTATCATGTCGCTGGCGAGCCGCGTGGTGGTGTTTCACCAGGGCCGTGAGATCGCTCACGGCAGCCCGCGCGAAGTCACCGGTAATCCGGCCGTTATCGCCGCTTATCTCGGCACCCGCGCCGCCAAGGCCGCCGCCGGCCACACGCCGATCGAATTGATGGGCGGCCCCGCGACATGAGCGGCCCCTTGCTCCGAATAGAGCATCTGGAGGTGCATTACGGCGACCTGATCGGGGTGTCGGACGTCTCCCTTGAAGTGCCCGACGGCAGCGTCGTCGCGCTGCTTGGCTCCAATGGCGGCGGCAAAACCACGACACTGAACGCTATCGCCGGCCTGATCCCGGTGCATTCCGGCTCCATCACATTTCGGGGCGAGCAGATCGGCGGACAGAACGCGTTTTCGATCGTGCGCAAAGGTCTCGCGCTGTCTCCGGAAGGCTGGCGGCTGTTCGTGCAGCAAAGCGTCGAGAATAATCTGCTGCTGGGGGCAACGCCTTTGCACGACAAGGCGAGGCGGGCCACCCTGCTCGAGCGGGTGTACGAAATCTTTCCGAAGTTAAAGGAGCGGCGCAGCCAACGCGCCGGCACCATGTCCGGCGGCGAACGGCAGATGCTGGCGGTCGGCCGCGCCCTGATGAGCGACCCCAAGCTGCTGATGCTGGATGAACCATCGCTGGGCCTCGCGCCTGCGGTGGTGGAATCCATGTACGAGACCTTCGGCCGGCTGCACCGTGAAGGCTTGACCATCCTGCTCGCCGAGCAGTCCATCGAACTGGCGCTCGAGGTCTCCGACTTCGCGACGGTGTTGCAGGTCGGAAAAAGTGTCCTGGCAGGCACCGCTGCGGCCTTGGCGCACGATCCCCAGGTCCAGAGGGCCTACCTCGGCACGGGGTCCGAACCGACGGGCTGATGCTGACGCCGCCGCGCGCGGTGAATTTTGCGCCACGGCATCATGGTTCGGACCATGCGAGATGCATTTTGATTTGCCCGTCGTGCCAATCTGCCGCACGCGCTGTTGTTGATCTCAAAGGCAAATCAGCAGCACATAGCGCCGTCCCGCGCTCCTTCATGGAGGGGCGTTTCGCGATCGTCACAAACGTTGGGTGCGGGATGCGATGGACGCGGCGGCGCGCAGACGAACGCGCTTAAGCGGACGATGAAGTCGTGTGGTCTTGGCGCCCCGATGCTGGCGTCAAGTTTGCGGAGGCGATGTCGGCTTTTGCTGACAGGCCGTGATCCGCAAGCGACGGTGGCAACAAAGCCCGGTCACCGGAGAGAGCACGAAGGAAACCGTTAAAACCATTGCGCAGGGAATGCCGGGTTACTCCGGTGAGCTCGTGGTGACTACACTCGTGTGTTTCTAACATTTCGCACGCGAGGCTATGGGTGCATCGAGCGCCCGGCATTCCCTGTGCCCTTCATCTTGTGGAGGGACATCGTTTTCGCAAAACTCGGGCGCGCTCGCGCCGCGAGAACGTGAATTCGTGGCCATCCTTCGAGACGCGGCCTATCGGCCGCTCCTCAGGATGAGGCCCTTACATGTGGTACGAAGTCAGAAGCCGATGCTGCTGTCGTCACGTCTGGCACGGACTGAGACCCTCATGGTGAGGAGCGCGACTTCGCGCGTCTCGAACCATAAGGCCCCGAAGCTGTCGCCCATGCTCCGGATGAGGTCGTTCGTGTCTCGCCGTGCGGAATATTCGCCGCTTGCCAAGGCGGTCTCGACAGGCCAGAAAAACAGCTGAATAAAAAAGCCAGCGGAGAAGCGATTTGACCATCAAGGGCAAGGCCTACATTGCCGGCATCTATGAGCATCCGACCCGGCACGCACCCGACAAATCCACTGCGCAGCTGCACGCTGAGGTCGCCAAAGGCGCGATCGAAGACGCCGGGCTGACCAAGGCCGATATTGACGGCTATTTCTGCGCCGGCGACGCGCCGGGCGGCGCGTTGACGATGGTCGATTATCTCGGCCTGAAGGTGCGCCATATCGATTCCACGGATACCGGCGGTTGCTCCTATCTGATCCATCTCGGACACGCCGCCGAAGCGATCGCTGCGGGCAAATGTTCGGTCGCGCTGATCACGTTGGCCGGCAAGCCGCGCACGGGCGCGATGCCGCCACGCGCCGCCGGCGCGGAGGCTGATTTTGAGGCGGCGTACGGCGCTACTACGCACAATGCGTACGGCATGTGTGCCATGCGCCACATGCACGACTATGGGACCACAAGTGAGCAGCTTGCCTGGATCAAGGTCGCGGCGTCCCATCACGCGCAATACAATCCGAATGCCATGCTGAAAGACGTGGTCACCGTCGAGGACGTGCTGAACTCGCCCATGATTTCAGATCCGCTGCATCGCATGGATTGCTGCGTCGTCACCGACGGCGGTGGAGCGCTTGTCGTCACCACGCCGGAAATCGCGAAAAGCTTGAAGAAGCCGCTGGTGCGCTTGATCGGGCAGGGTGAGGCAATGAAGGGTCCGCGTGGCGGCAAGGACCTCGATCTCACCTACTCAGCTGGGGTCTGGTCGGGCCCGCGCGCGTTCGAGGAAGCAGGCATTACGCCACAAGGACATCAAATATGCCTCGATCTACGACAGCTTCACCATCACGGTGCTGATGCAGCTCGAAGACCTCGGCTTCTGCAAGAAAGGCGAAGGCGGCAAGTTCGTTGCCGACGGCAATTTGATTTCCGGCGTCGGCAAACTCCCGTTCAACACGGACGGCGGCGGACTGTGCAGCAATCACCCGGTCAACCGTGGCGGCATGACCAAGATCATCGAAGCTGTCAGGCAATTGCGCGGTGAAGCACATCCCAAGGTGCAGGTGAAGAACTGCGATCTCGCCATCGCCCACGGCACCGGCGGATTGCTGGGCGTGCGTCACGCAGCCTCGACCGCAATTCTGGAGCGCGTGTGATGAGCGAGACAAGGAAATATCCAGCGCCGGCTACAAATCCGGAAACCACGCCGTTCTGGGAGGCCGCAGCGCGAGGCAAGTTCATGATCAAGCGCTGCACCGCATGCGGGGAGCCGCATTATTTTCCACGCTCGATCTGTCCATTCTGCTTTTCCGACAAGACGGTGTGGGAGGAAAGTTCGGGCGAGGGCACGATCTATACTTTCAGCCTGATGCGGAAATCGCCGACCGGGCCTTATGCGATCGGCTACGTCACCTTGAAGGAAGGGCCGTCGCTGCAGACCAATTTCGTCGACTGCGATCTGGACAAGCTGAAGATCGGCCAGAAAGTGAAGGTCGTATTCAAGGCGACCGACGGCGCGCCGCTGCCGTTCTTTACGCCGGTCGGGTGAGGCGAGCTGCGCGGGTAAGAATAACGGACTTCGGGGAGGAATAACGAGAATGCCGATCAAATACGATGAGGTGATGGCGCTGAAAAACCTCGGGCAGAAATACGCCTATTCCGATCGCGAGGTCATGCTTTACGCTTATGGGATCGGCATGGGCGCCGATCCCATGGACGAACAGGAGCTTGCTTTCGTCAATGAGGCGACCGCGACGCCGCGCGAACTGAAAGTTGTCCCGACCTTCGCTTCCGTGGCGGCATGGGGCGCCGGGCCCGGCGAAATGAATCTCAATCGGGTGATGGTCGTGGACGGCGAGCGCGATATCACCTTCCATAAGCCGTTTGCGAGGGCCGCTCACATCATCGCCGATTCCAGCGTTCTCGCGGTGTTTGATAAAGGCAAGGACAAGGGCGCCGTGATCCGGCACCAGACCGTGCTGAGCGACGACAAAGGGGAGAAGCTGGCGACGCTGGTGTCGTCGCGGTTTGCCCGTGGAGACGGCGGTTTCGGCGGACCGTCGGAGGGACAGCCCGAGCCGCACCAGGTGCCGAGCCGAGCGCCGGACAAGGTGATCGATATCTCCACGCGTCCGGACCAGGCGCTGGTCTATCGACTTTGCGGTGACCGCAACCCGTTGCACTCCGATCCGGAATTCGCAAAACGCGCCGGCTTCCCGAAGCCTATCCTGCACGGCATGTGCACCTACGGCATCACCTGCCGCGGTGTGCTGCAGACGTATGCGGACTATGACCCCAGCGCATTCAGGGAGCACAGCGCGCGGTTCTCCTCGCCCGTGTATCCCGGCGAGACCGTCACCATGGATATGTGGAAAGATGGCAACGTGATTTCGTTCGAAGCGCGGGTGAAGGTGCGCAACGTCACCGTCATTAAAAGCGGCAAGGCGGTGCTACGTTAAGTCATCGTCCTGGCCGTGACGAGCAAGGCCATGACGGTGGTTAGAGACAGCGGATGAGAACAAGCGGGAGAGAGCTTCATGGGATTGCTTGAAGGCAAAGTCGCGCTGATCACCGGCGCTGGAGGCGGGCTCGGCGAAGCCTACGCAAAGCTGTTCGCACGCGAAGGCGCAGCTATCGTCGTGAACGACCTCGGCGGACCCCGCGATGGTTCCGGCTCCGACAAGTCGATGGCGCAGAACGTAGTCGATGCGATCAAGGCAGAGGGCGGCCGCGCGGTCGCTAACGGCGCCGACATTTCCACCATGGCAGGCGGGCAATCGGTGTTCGATGACGCCATCGAGCATTTCGGCCGCGCCGACATCCTCGTGAACAATGCTGGTATTCTGCTCGATCAGACTTTCGCCAAGGCAAGCGAAGCCGCCTGGGACAAGGTGATGAAGGTGCATTTGAAAGGCACGTTCTGTTGCACCCAGCCGGTGTTCCGCTGGATGCGGGAGAACGGCGGCGGCGTCATCGTCAACACGTCCTCGACGTCGGGCCTGATCGGCAATTTCGGGCAGAGCAATTACGGTGCGGCAAAGGGCGGTATTTGGGGACTATCGAACGTGCTCGCGATCGAAGGCCGCAAGTACAACATTCGCATCTGGACGCTGGCGCCGGGCGCGCTGACCCGCATGACGTCGGACCTGCCCCGCTACAAGGAAAACCCCGGCGCGGCGCTCGGCCCGGACGGGATCGCGCCGGCCGTGCTATATATGGTCAGCGATCTGTCCGGCGATCAGACTGGCAAGGTGCTTGGCGTCTCCGGCCCGCGCGGCGTGCGAGAGATGCGGATGATGGAAATGGACGGCTGGAAGCCGCCCCATTCCGGATGGACGCCGCAGGACATCGTCGCGCACGCCAAGGAGATTTTCTTCTCCGAGGAGCAGATCAAAATGGGCGCGCGGCGGTTCTAGGCTATGGGTCGTTCCGGGATGCGGTCTGGTCGTCGGGACATGCGCCTGAGGGAAAAGAGAGAAGAAGATCGATGAAGCTGACAGCCGAAGCCGCAGGCACCTTTGCGATAGCGCCGACGCCGTTCCATGACGACGGCCGCATCGATGAGAAGTCGATTGACCGATTGTCGGACTTCTACGCAGAAGTCGGTTGCGACGGGGTCACGGTGCTCGGCATTTTGGGCGAGGCGCCCAAGCTCGATGCTGCCGAGGCCGAACAGGTCGCGATCCGGTTCATCAAGCGCGCCAAAGGCATGCAGGTCATCGTCGGGGTTTCCGCGCCTGGATTTGCTTCGATGCGTTCACTGGCAAAGGCCTCGATGAATGCGGGCGCGGCCGGCGTGATGATCGCTCCGCCACCGCATCTGCGCACCGACGAGCAGATCATCGGCTACTTCAAGCAGGCGCAGGAAGCGATTGGGGAGGAGGTTCCCTGGGTGTTGCAGGACTATCCTTTGACATTGTCGGTCGTGTTCACGCCGACGGTCATCCGCAAAATCGTGATGGAAAATCCATCCTGTGTGATGCTCAAGCACGAGGATTGGCCGGGACTGGAGAAGATTTCGGCGCTGCGCAAGTTCCAGAAGGACGGTTCGCTGCGGCCGCTCTCGATTCTGACCGGCAATGGCGGCTTGTTCCTGGATTTCGAGATGGAGCGCGGCGCCGATGGCGCCATGACAGGCTACGCCTTTCCGGAATTGCTGATTGATGTAGTGAAATTATCAAAAGCCGGCAAACGCGACGCCGCGCACGACCTGTTCGACGCACACCTGCCGTTGATCCGCTACGAGCAGCAGCCAGGCGCAGGACTCGCGGTACGGAAATATGTGCTGCAAAAGCGCGGCGTCATTGCGTCCAGTGCTCAACGCAGGCCGGGCGCTGGCATGACGGCGACTGCCAAGGCCGAGGTGGACTATCTGCTTTCTCGGGTGGCGCGGGTCGATCGTCGCGCCAATCTGCAACCGCAGTCCAGCGCGGCGGGTTGAACGCATGGCCGAGATCGTGCCCCCGCGCGCTGCGTCCACCATCCTGTTGCTTCGGGAGAGCAGCGCCCTCGATGCTCGCCAGGGGATCGAGGTCTTTATGATGGTTCGTCACTATCAGATCGACTTCAATTCCGGCGCGCTGGTATTTCCGGGCGGCAGCGTCGACAAGGACGATCACGAGATTATCGCAAATCCGTCTCTCTATTCAGGAGGCGATGGACTTGACGCCGCCGAGCTGAGTTTTCGGATCGCAGCGATCCGCGAGACCTTTGAGGAAAGCGGCATTCTGCTGGCGCGGTCGAAGGGCTCGCGCAGCTTGGTCGACGCTCGGCGTGCACGTGAGATAGAGGCTGCAAGCCGCGCTGCGCTGTGCGAAAGCAAGACGACATTCGCGAAGATACTGACCGACAACGCCATCGTGCTGGCGCTCGACGAACTGCTGCCCTATGCGCACTGGATTACGCCGGAAGGCATGCCGAAACGGTTCGACACATGGTTCTTCCTCGCCGCGGCCCCACCGGAGCAGGTGGGAGCGCATGACGGCAAGGAATTCGACCGACTCCATCTGGATTTCACCGCGCGAGGCATTGCAGGGCGGCGAGAGCGGGCGCTTCAAGTTGCCGTTCCCGACCACGCGGAACCTGATCAAGCTTGGCAAGCAGTCAAACGTAGCGGCCGCGCTGGACGACAGTCGAGGCAGGAAGATCGTGACGGTGATGCCGATCATGACCAGGACTGAGAGCGGCCGCCAGCTTCGGATCCCCCTTGAAGCGGGGTATGACGGCGAGGTCTTCGCGGTCGACGCGCTCGGCTAGCCGTCCTACGTGGCTCGATCAGGCAGGCTACATTTCGTCTGGCATCGAAGTATTGTGGGGTGGTTGGCTGGTACGTTCCACTTCCACTCAGGGAGAAGCGGGACTACCGAAATGGACAAGCCCTATTTGCAGCGCCAGAATACGATAGTGGAATTGGCGCTACTGCTCCTGCTCGCGACGCTATGGGGCGCTTCCTACACCTTCATTAAGCTGGGTGTAGCGACGATTCCGCCGATCACTTTCATTGCCGGCCGTACCCTGCTGGCAGGGGTTCTGTTGATGGCGATCATGTGGGGTCGCGGGCTCAAGATGCCGGCAGACGCGACGACATGGAGACGGTTTCTGTTTCAGGCCTGCCTCAATAGCGTCATCCCCTGGACGCTGCTTGCCTGGAGCGAGCGCTACGTCGGTGCAGGGCTGGCGACGATCCTCAATTCAGCTTCGCCGATCTTCACGTTCCTTCTCACGGCTGCCGTGACGCGGCACGAAGCGGCTACGCCGCGCAAGCTCTTTGGTGTCGTCGCGGGCATGATGGGCATCTGCCTGATCGTTGGCATCGATGCTTTCCGCGATGTCGGCCACGAGCTTTTGGCCGAAGCCGCGCTCGTCGCCGCCACCGTCTGCTATGCTTGCGCCGCGATTTTTGGTCGCGGCTTCAAAGGGCTCGATCCGATGGCGCCGGCGGCGGGGTCTCTGATGGCCGGTGCGGCGATCTTGATCCCCGCAAGCCTGGTGGTCGACCGGCCGTGGACGCTGGCCCCATCGATAAGCTCGGTGCTGGCGCTGTCGGCGCTGGCTGTCTTTTCCACGGCCGCCGCCTTCGTGATTTACTTCCGGCTGATCCAGACGCTCGGTTCGGTAGCAACGACCGCGCAGGCCTATGTGCGGGTTCCCATCGGCGTCGGGCTCAGCATCATCTTGCTTGGAGAGCGCCTGTCGTCCTCGGCGTGGCTGGGGCTCGTCTGCGTGGTCGCGGGCGTCGCCGCGATGACGATTCCCGCCACGAAGGTTTCTGGATTGCCAAGGCCGGCCTGAAGAGTGGCTGTTGCCAGACCAAATTGGTGTTGCGGGTCGAAATCGGCCTGAAGGGCGGTTTGGCCGTTGCGCATGTTCCCCCTGACCGGGGATTCGTCGTATATAGGGCTGTTTTGATTTTATTGTTTTTTGAAGCCGAGTTTATTGAACATGCCCGCCAATGCTACGACTTTGGAACGCATTCGGTCGTTCTCGCTTTCGATCGGCCAATTGACGTTTGGCAGCTTCTTGCTGCTGCTTGCCGTCATCACTGCGACCAGCATGGCGAGCGTTATCGCAATCCGCCATATCGATTCAACCTTTGCCGAACTGCAACGTTTGCAAGACGTCGGAGATCTCGCCGAGGAGATCGATCGCCGGATGAATGCCCTGCGGCTTGCGGCGCGCGATTTCGTCACCGACCCCGGCGCACGCCCCGAACGAGTTGGAGAGGTGGTTTCCGAACTGGGATCGCTTTTGAAGCAGACCCGGCTCGGACTAGCCCCCGACCAACAGGAGATGATCGACGGGGTAACCCAAAGGCTGGCGAATTACCGCGACGGCATCGAGCGCGTGACGGCGTTGATAGCGCGCCGCGCTGAACTGCTTTCGGCGTTACCGCCGGCGCGCGCGAAGTTCGAGGCAGCGATCGCCGAAATACCGGATCGCAACACCGCCAGGAGCTTGTTCAGGGCCCAGAACCAGATCGCCGCTGCCCTGCTGGCGCATGATCCAGCCCAAGCCGAGCAGTCGGCGGAAAAAATGCGGGCGCTTCCGATTGATGATCCCGAGCTTCGCGCGGCGGCCGAGGGCTATGCCGACGTGATCGTTTCGATTTCGGGCACGGAAAGTGAAATCGCCAAGCTCGACAAGGAGGTTCTCGGCACCGAAGGCCGGCTGATTGGGCGGGTCACTGAGCTGCTGCGCCAACTCAGCTCGCGGCAAGGGCGGGTGCTGTCGCACGATTTCGGGCGCACATTGGCGGAAACCAAATGGCAGAGCATCGTGCTCGGCACAATCGGCGTCTTGATCGGAATATTCGCGGCGTTGTTTGTGGTGAGCCGCACGGTGCGGCCGCTCACGTCGATCGCAAGCTCTATCAGAGCGCTTGCGGCCGGCAAGAAAGACGCCTCGATCCCGGCAACCGACGTGAATAATGAGATTGGCGATATCGCGCGTGCCGCCGAGGTATTCCGCCGCACGCTGGTCGACGCCGACGCGGCGCGTGAGGCGGCCGTCCGTGCCCTCAGTGAGCAGCGGCTTGCCGAAGAGAGCTATCGCAAATTATTCGAAACCTCCGTTGACGGCATATATGTGACGACGCCGGCCGGCGCGCTGCTTAACGCAAACCCGGCGCTGGCGCGGATCATGGGATACGAAACTCCGCAAGAGCTGATTGATGGCGTCAGCGACTTCGCAAGCACGGTCTATATTCACCCGGCAGCGCGTCAGCAATATCAGTTTCTGATGCGGCGCGACGGCATGGTGCGTGAGTTCGAATATCAGGTGCGTCAGCGCAACGGTACTGTCCTATGGCTGTCCGACAGCGCAACGGTGGTGCGCGACGAAAACGGCGAGGTGATCCGTTACGAAGGCGCGGTGCGCGACATCACCGATCAGAAGCGCGCGGAGGATGCGATCACCGAAGGGCGGCGTCTGCTTCAACAGGTGATCGACACCGTGCCCGCGGTCATCAATGTCAAGGACAGGAACCTGCACTATGTCCTGATGAACCGTTATATGGCCGGCATCTTCAATATCGATCCCAAGGACGCGATTGGCCGCACCACGACGGACCTCATGGCGCGCTACGGCGCACGTAAAACGGATGAGAACGACCAGCGCGTGCTGAATTCCGGCAAGGGGCTCGGCTTCTACGAAGAGGAGTATATGGATGCTGCCGGCGAGATGCGCCAATGGGTCGTTAACAAGCAGCCGCTGCTGGATGCCGATGGCGTCATCGAGAGTATCGTCACCGTCGCGCTCGATATCGGCGAGCGCAAGCGCGGCGAGCAGGAAATGCGCAAGGCCAAGGAGGCGGCCGAAACGGCGCTTCGCAATCTGCGCGAAACCCAGAACTCGCTTATCGAAGCGGAGAAACTGGCTGCCCTCGGCCGGCTCGTGGCCGGGGTCGCCCACGAGGTCAACAATCCGGTCGGGATCAGCCTCACGGTTGCCTCCGCGCTGGAACGCAAGGCGACGTTGTTCTCTGACGAAGTTGCGCGGGGCGACCTCCGTCGTTCAAGCCTGAATGACTTTATCGAGACCAGCCGAAACGCGTCAGGGCAGCTTGTCGCCAATCTCAATCGGGCTGCCGAATTGATCCAGTCGTTCAAACAGGTCGCCGCCGACCGCAGCTATTCGGATCAACGCGCCTTCGATCTGGCCGATCTGACGGAGCAGGTCGTCATGAGCCTGCGGCCGGGGCTGCGAAAACACAATCTGACGCTTAACGTCGATTGCCATCCTAATCTCATGATGAACAGCTATCCCGGCCCTTACGGTCAGGTGCTGACCAATCTTTTCCTCAACGCCGTTGCCCATGCCTTTCCCGACGGAAGGGCCGGTACAGTAGATATCCGGGCGCGGCAGTCCGGCAGGGACAACGTCGAGATCATTTTTTCCGACGATGGCTGCGGCATGAGCCTCGACGTTCGGCGCCGCGCCTTTGATCCGTTCTTCACGACCCGCAGGGATCAGGGCGGAACAGGGTTGGGCCTGCACATCGTCTACAGTATCGTCACCAATCGCCTTGGCGGTCGGCTCGATCTGGATACGCAGCCTGGCCGCGGCACGCGCATTCGGATGCTGTTGCCCCGTGTGGCTCCACTGGAGCAGGCTGCGGAATGAGGGCAGCGACGTGGAGCGAGGAGAGGTGAGGGAGAGGCTATTCGATCTCGGCGAGCTTGCGCAGTGTCGCCCTGAAAGTCTGGCTGGCCTTCCCGACCAGCGCGGTCCCGTTCATGATTGCTGTCGTATCAGTGAAGGTGCCGGAGACGCCGACACCGACCGCGCCGGGTCCGCCGAACAGCGGACTGACGTCGGGACTGGAGGTATGGCGCTGGACGAGAACCTCGCCTCTGAACGTGCCTTCTCTTACCGTGTAGGTGCCGGTGTAATACAGGTAAGCATCACCGCCAACGATTCTGCCGTTTCGGAAGACGATCACGCCGCTGCCCTTGCCGACGCGTCCATCCAGCAAGCTGGCATGAATCGAATATAGACCGTTCTTCATGGCCTGGTGGGTTCCGTCGTTGTCCCTTACAGCGGAACGGGTATTCTGGGCCGCGTTGCACCCACCGTCAACGGATAGGTTGGCCTCACGTGAACGTCCGGGGCATGGAACGCGCGCCGAGGCGACTAGACGTACTTCTTGTCTCGCTCCAGGAGTTCGACAGAGATGCCCTGCGGACCGCGAACAAAGCAGATGCGCACGCCGGGCCGGATCGTCGTCGGCTCCATGGTGAACTCTACGCCCTTTGCCTTGATTTCGGCGGCGACCGCATCGATGTCCTTTACCGCCAATCCGAAATGATCGAGACCCTGATACGGCGTCGCGGGCGGCGCGTTGACGCCATCGTTCGGCGCGACGGGCGCGATGAAGACATCGGCACCACCGAGCTTGACGTCTATCCGCCCCGGGTTGCGGATGATCACGCCGCCCAGGATATTCTCGAGCCAGGCCGCGGTCGCCTCTGGATCGGGGCTGCGCAGGTGAACATGGTCCCAGGTGACGATCGGCATGCAGGCCCTCCCGTTGGCTCGCGAAGCGCCGTGGCACGATGGGCGCGGTGATAGTTTTAGCCTTCGCGTTATCGTGTGGCTATCCCCCGGCTAGTGATTGGGGGGAGCCGTTGCGCCTTCCAATTGTCGGGATTTCGATGAAACTATTCTCGTTTTCGCAAATTGATCATCGTATTCGACCGCGCGGTCGGTGGTGCCGAAATGAGCACTGGGCTTTACGGTTTTGAACTGAGCAGGCTCTCGGCGCTCAGCCACAGTTTCCCCCATTGGCCCGAGAATGCGACGGCGCGATTGTTCAAGCCGAAACTGGTTTGGTTAACGGCGGTCGTGTTGGCAGGATTGAGCGCCTGGGTTCTGCTGCCCGCTCATCTGGGCGATACGGCCGAAAGCGGTACGCCCGTCCTTATCGCGAACGCGCCTGATGAACCCGTCCTGTCGCCGCTGACGGAGGCCGTTCAACAACAGGCTTCGTTCGATCCGGCTACCGCGGAAGCCATCGTGCCGGAACAGCCGACGCCGCTGGAGAAGCTTAGGATCTCTTCGCAATCCTGGCGCAGGGGTGGATTAGGATCTATTGCGCTGGTCACTTCACTCTGACGCTTCGGAACAAGAACGACTACGCAGTCAAGGATATCGAAGTGGCTTGCGCGTTTGCCCGCCGGGACGGAAGTCATCTGACTGACCGCAACCGGGTCATTCACGAAAGCGTTAACAAGAGAAGCCGGAAAACATTCGCCCGAATTCACGTTGGCTTCGTCAATATCAACGCCAGTCGAGCGAAGTGCGCGCTAGTTGGGGCGGCCCGTATCTAAGCACCATGAAAAAATCTCGCCGCTGTTTGAACCTGGCGGGTGGTGGTGGGAACAAAATACCATATCTAAAGTTGAGCAAGGCGGCCGGCGCGTTCGCGCGGATGGAGCCATTTCGTTATGCCATTATTACGGTATTTTTTGTTTGTCGGTGGGGGATTGCTTGCACTGCTGCTTGTGTGCAGCGCCGTGCTTCCGAACTTTTCCTCTAACGAGCCTATGGTGTCCAGCTCGGAACACCCGGCGATCCGGATTAGCTCTGACCGAAAATGGCCCGAGCGAATCGTTTTCGATACCGGCTTGGTTTCGAATAAGCCAGTGGCGCTCGCGCAGGTTGAGGCCCATCCTGCGGCCCGGCCCCTAGTGAACGCGGATGCTGCACACGTGCGCGAAGCCATGGCGCAGTTGCAGAATCCTGAAGCAAAGGACGCAAAGACGATATTGGCCGATCCGAAGAAGGTAGAAACCAAGCCGCAGCCGAAACGCCGGGTCGCAAGGGCTCGAACCACTCGCCCGACCATGTTCGCAGCCCAGTCAACTCAGAGAATGCTGGTCGCACAGCAACCCCATTTCGGCTTTTTCAATATGACCTGGTGAGTCAGTTCTCCGAACTGACACCTCTACATCTCCGCCTCTCGGTCGAATTTTGTGCATGAGCATGCCGGCGATCAACGGCCGGCCTTATAACTGCTCGATCAACTCGATCATCCGACGCCGCTGCACCGCATCGGGCAGCCGACCTCGCGCTGCGGCGAGGTTATCCAAGACATGCGCCGGATTGGCCGTGCCCGGGATGACCGCAGTCACCGCTGGATGGCCAAGCAGAAATTTGAGAAAGAATTGTGCCCAGCTGGTCGCGTCGAAATCAGCAGCCCACACCGGCAACGGCCTGTCGCGGACCACGCGAAGCAGGCTGTTGCGGCCGAGAGGCTCGGCCGTGAGAACAGCAGCGTTCACGTCCTGGGCCAGCGGCAGCAGCCGTTGTTCTGCCGTGCGATCGCGCAGCGAGTAATCGATTTGCACGAAGTCTGGCTTTTCGCGTCGGAGGACCAACTCGACCGCCCCGAAATCCCCGTGGAATGTGCTGGTGATACCAATGTACCTGCACAATCCCTGCGCTTTCCACTCTCGAAATTTGCCGAGGCTTTGCTTCGGGTTTCTTACATTGTGGAGCTGCAGCAGATCCAGCTTCGCCGTCTTCAGCCGGCTTAGGGAGCGTTGCAATTCCGCTTCGTCGGGCGCTTCCAGCTTGGTAGCGATGAAGAGTTTGTCGCGCAGTCCCGACCGTGCCGTTACTTCGCCCAGCACGCTTTCTGCATCGCCGTAGGTGGACGCGGTGTCGATGAGACGACCGCCTCCTGTGACAAGGGCCTCCACCACACGCTGAGCCGCGCTCACCGTGGTTTCGTCGGCGCGATCGAATACGTAGGCTGTTCCGAGCCCGACGGCAGGTAGCGCTTCACCGCTACTCGGGATCGGTCGTGTCATCAGTGGGCCCGCCTCAGTTTCGGCGAGTATGGAGGACGGCAGGAGCACCGAGGCGCCGAACCCAATTGTGAGCTTGGCCAAGTGTCGGCGGGACAATCCGGAGTTTGTATTGCGGGATATGTCGCTCATGCCGGACCTCCTGGCTTGAGTGATAAATCGATAATCGCGGCGCGACGTTCCTGTGTCTGGCCGAGCATGAGGCTCAGCGCGAGCCAGCCGATCACGACTGGTAGCGCACAAGCAGCGATCGCGGCGACCTGCAAACCCATTGCCTGCAAAGCACCGAATACGGCGCCCCATAAGGCATCCGAACCGCGATAAATCACGACGTCGATCATGTTTTTGGCCTTATACTTCTCTTCGCGTGCAACCACCGTGAAAAAAATGTGCCGCGCCGGATTCGAAATCGCAAAATTGGTGCTGCGCTGGATAATCTGGACAGC
This sequence comes from uncultured Alphaproteobacteria bacterium, assembly GCA_963764155.1. Taxonomy (GTDB): domain Bacteria; phylum Pseudomonadota; class Alphaproteobacteria; order Rhizobiales; family Xanthobacteraceae; genus Bradyrhizobium. Next base: position 215,998 of record CAVXRI010000003.1, on the reverse strand, counting down.
GAGGACGGTTGCGAGCATGGGCGCGAAGGCCACGGCTCCGAAGCCGATCACGTAGACAGCGGGCAGGGCTGCCGCGGCCGGAGCGACGCCAAATCGCTTGATAAGCCGCCCCGTGACCAGAACCTGCGTCGCGAGCGCGATCAAACCCACGGCAAGATCGATGCTCGCGAACAGGCGGGTTTGTGCTCCCCGATCGTGGATTGTGGCTGCGACCACGTCAGCTTGTTGGAGGTAAAGAAAAGTACCTGCCAACGACAACAGGCTGACCCATAGCGCGATCCCGGCGAGGTATGGCGATCGGAAAAGCTCGGTCAATCCGCCGTAAGCGCTGCCGCCGATTTCTGCCGGCGTCGACGAGCCTTGGGCACGGTCGGCCGCGGATGCGAGCTGCGTCTCCCCATGCATTTTCTTCGCGTCCCGCTCGAGACGGTACACACAGAATATTGCGAGTTCGAGAAGCACCGCGGCGGCAATCAGCAGGTTGACCGGACCGAGCGGAGCCGAAAGACCGATCGTGATAATCGGGCCGAGCAGCGAGCCGGCAGTACCACCTGCGCCGATGAAGCCGAAGAGCCTGCCGCTCTGCTCGCTGTTGAAAATGTCGGCCATGAACGACCAGAACACGGCGACCGCAAACAGATTGAAAACGCTGACCCAGACGAAAAACGCGCGCGCGACCTCTACGGTTGCGACATCCAGCGTGAGCAGAAGCCAGAACACCGCGAGATTGGCGACAAAGAACTGATAGACGAACGGAATGAACTTCGCGCGCGGCCAGCGCGCCACCAAGCCCCCGTAAAGCGGCTGCGCCAACAGGAGGGCGATAAAGGTCGCGGTAAAGAGCCATGGAAGATTTCGCACACCGCCGGCGATGCCCATCTGGTCGCGCAAGGGTCGCAGCACATAGTTCGCTGCGAGCAGCGCGAAGAAGTACGCAAAGGACCAGAGCGCCACCGCGCGCTCCTGCGGGGTCGCCGGCACCATTCGCGCCAAACGAAGTCTTGACCAGGCTCACGGCGCCAACGACAGCTTCTGCTTGAGTTCGGGCGCGGTCACAGGTTGTCCGTAACCGGGTTCGCCGCGCTGGAATTTGCGGGCGTCCGCGAGCTTGCCAACAACGACCGGCTCGAACCCGGCGTCCTGCATCAGATTTGCCGCAATCCGCACCGCCTCGGGATCGTCGCCGGCGATCGGAACAGCAAGCTTTGGATCGTGCCGGTTCGCCTCCCGTGCGAAAATCGAATACGACAAGGTATTTAATGCGCGCACCAGCCGGGCGCCGGGAAGATATTTTTCCGAAGTGACGCCGATCCCGTTGCGCTCCACTTCGTCTGCAATCTGAGCGCCGTCCCGCCCTGCCACGGCGTTGCACGCGTCGAGCACGATCTTGCCTTTAAGCGCGTCACGATTTTCGTTGCCGAGCTCCGGGAGGGCGCCATACGGCACCGCGACGAGGAGTGCCTCGCCAAAAGCGATCGCCTGTTTCACGTCGCCCGCGCGGGCCAATGGGCCGAGTTCGGTCACCAGTCCTTTTAGCTCGTCAGGATGGCGCGACGAGAACATAACGGCATGACCGGCCTTGACCCATAAACCGCCAATCGTGCCACCGATGTGGCCGGAGCCGATCACGCCGATGTTGATTTTGCTGCCAGCGCTCGCCTGTGCGAATGCTCGTCCCGGCGAGATTGCAAGAAGCGCCAATCCCGTTCCCAAGCCGAGCAGGCCACGCCGAGTATAATCGAACTGCGGTTGCGAGAGCATCAAACCTTCCTCGTCATTTGCAAACGAGGGTTAAGCTACGGCGACGGCGCGGTCGCGCAACAGCACGAGCATCACGGTTGAGTGAAAGCAGCCGACCTCGTTGCGGGTGATGTTTGTGGAATCGACCGCTCTTTTCTTGGGCACTCCACCAGCCGGTTTGCGGCCGTGTGCGCTCCGCTCGGCCGGTTTGGGAACCCAGTGGGCTTCTGAAGCGTTCGGCTGCAGCTGCGGAAAATGCGGTTAAGATTACCTATGATAAGGCGCGAGCCGGCATCATTGGCCAATGTCTCGTTCCGCCGAAACAAGCGGGTCGCTTGCGCGTGCCTGGAAAGTCGTGATGAACGTCAGTGTGAACGAAGCTGACCATTGCCAGCATTGTCAAAGCCCGTTGGAGATCGTCTTTGTAAAATTCGGTTTCCGCGGGACCTCGATGATCGCCTGTTGTCCCAATTGCGCGATGGCCTCCGCTCAAGGCTGCCGTGCTGACAAGTCAAAGGGGTCGACCTCTTCCGATTTCGCTCAGCACGGAATGCCCGGGACGATGCAATTCCAACTTAGCTTGCGGCTCCGGTTTATTCTGGCGTTTTTGTTCACTGCGGTGATTACCGCCGCTCTGTTGAGGCACGTCATCCATGTCTATGGAGGCATGTCGCGTGAGGAAATTCGTCTGGATGCGCTGCTCGCGCTTCCGGCCGTCGCGGCTGCAATCATCTTCTTCCGAAGACGGCGTCGGCAACAAGGCCTTCTAAGCGATCCGATCTCGATCCCGGATCAAACCGCCAGGCCGACAGCGTCCGATAGAAGCATCGTTGCCGGAGTGAGTCAGATGTCCTGGCCTTGGCGAACCGCAGATAATCGACAACCAATCTCAACCGAAGCCCTTCAAGCCGTGGTCGGCGACGCCGTCAGGAAATCTGATCCCGATTGTGAAGGCTTTGTTGATGTCGTCGTGATGGGCATTGAGCCGAAATCCCGATCGGATGCGAACTGGGAAATCAGGGGTATACGGTTCGGTACGTCGGATCGCCGCAAAGCCGTCCAAGCCCTGGAGAGCGTAGTGTCGCGCATACAACGCGAATACATCGTCTCTGACGCGGAGCAGGCGGGAGCGGAGGCAAAGAAAAGAGCGCTCAACCCGTGATTCGGAATTCGGCTGAAAACACACCCTTTAATTTCATAGGGTGATAACTGCGGCCCGAGACAAAGGTGACACTTCGTACCGGACACACAGGTCACACTTCTAAGAAACAACCGAGCTACCACTCTTCAGGGCAGGGATCGACGATCTTCCAGAGATCTTCGCCGTTCTTGATCTTTTTCATTTCGGTGGTCAGCCCGCCGTTGCGGCGAATCCAGTCCTTCACGGCGCCGGGATAGTAAGACATCAGGTCGGATGTGCCTTCCGCGCTCGTGACCTTGATGCCGAAGGTGAAGGCTTTGTCGTAATAGGCCTGATGAAACCCGAGGCTGGCACGCGGCGTAACGCAAATCTTGTTCATTGGCACGAAGCCGAATACCAGCGTGCAGGCCGAATTGCAGATGCCATCGATGATGACGCGTTCGTGGTTATCGCGAACACGCTTGTACCTCGCCTTGTACTCCTCGACGTAGCCGCCGTGGTCGCCCGTAATGTGCAAATCGGCCCGCGCCGGCGGCGCAGCCAAAAACGATAGGCACAGCAGGGCGAGAGGCGTGATGCGCATGGACCGATCGATTGAAAACGAACTAGCCATTCGAACGCGGGAAGGTCAGTCAGTGCCGCGGAAGCCGAGAGAAGTCTGGCCGGACTGTGCTAGGGATTCGTTAAGCATCCAGAAAAGGCCAAAATCTGGCGCGATCGGAAGATTTTCCGCAGCTTTTCCTGACAATCCGCGCTAAACTGCAGCTTGATCGTCCTGATAGGGGCTGGTTTTAGCGGGAATTTCGGAGACCAGATGAACAGATTTTCGCGCCTCGCGGCCGCAGTCCTACTGACCGTCAGCGTGTTACCGAATTTCGCGGAAGCCAACGGCTATCACCACCATCAAGGGCACCACGCCCATTACGTTTATTGGGATCACCTGCCGTACCCGATCAGCTATCTCCACAACTACGGGCCCGGGTTAACGCCAGGCACCTTTGCCTATTACGATGGTCCCTCGACCAATCACTGCTATCAGAGCTCCTCCGCCTATATTGGACAAGATCATCGCCGGCATCCGTGCTTCTAGAACTGGCTCGGCAACTCTGCTATTTCAGCCCCACGCGCTCGTAGCTCAGCTGGATAGAGCATCGGACTTCGAATCCGAGGGTCGGGAGTTCGAATCTCTCCGAGCGCGCCAACACAATCGGTAATGATCGAGCTATTTCGGCTGCGGTACAATGCGGATGTACGGCTTCGGCGATTTCCAGCCCTGCGGATAAATTGTCTTTGCCTCGTCATCGGTGACGGAGCCGGCGATGATCACGTCTTCACCCTGTTTCCAGTCGGAGGGCGTCGCAACGCGGTGTTTCGCCGTCATCTGCAGGGAGTTGATCGCCCGGAGTATTTCCTGGAAATTGCGGCCCGTGGTCATGGGATAGACCATCACCAACTTGATCTTTTTGTCCGGGCCGATGACGAACACGTTGCGGACCGTCTGGTTATCGGCGGCCGTACGGGTCGCGACATCGCCGGAAGTAGAGGCGGGCAGCATGTCATAAAGTTTCGCGACGTTGAAATCGGTGTCGCCGATCATCGGATAGTTCGGAGCTACGCCCTGCGTCTCCTTGATATCTTCTGCCCATTTCGCGTGCCGATCGACCGGGTCAACGCTCAACCCGATGAGCTTTACGCCACGCTTGTCGAATTCCGGCTTCAGCTTCGCCAATGCACCAAGCTCGGTGGTGCAAACCGGCGTAAAATCCTTCGGATGCGAAAACAGGAGCGCCCAGCTATTGCCGATCCAGTCATGAAATTTGATTTTGCCCTCGGTGGTTACGGCTTCGAAATCCGGGGCGACAGCGCCAATCGGGAGAGCCATGTGAAGACCTCATTTTTATTCAACTGCGGTTCATTTCCCAGCCAATATAAAGCCAAGGTGGCCTTATGTGAATAAGCGTCCCGAAAAAGGGCAATTCCTCTCCCAAACCTCGAACCTCTGGTAGTTTCTTTTGAGCCCGGCCCCTGTGACGCAAAAGTCCCTGCAACGAAAAAACCGCAGAAGCAGTAAAAATCCTGATTGCTCCGGTATCGCCTTTTATGGTCCCCATCACCCCGGATCGGGCCTGGACGAACCGTCGAAGTTGAATGCTTCAGAGCGGCAAATCGGCAACTGTCCGGAAAACTGAATATGCGAGTTTCGAATCGTTAATCGCCCGTTTACGCCGGCGTGGAATTGCTGGTCCCAGAAAAAAACGCCGAGAAGAGTTCCGATGTCTGCCACTGCCCATAAGCTTTCCAATAACCTAGCCGATCTCGAACCTTCCTGCAGCGATACCGCTGCGCATGCGCTGACGATCGTACGTGATGGCGTGATTACCGGTGAGGGTCCCACCGCGAAGGGCCGAATGCACTTTTCGCGGGCGCTAGACGCCTTTGACGCGGATTGGTGCGCGCGCATTCTGACCGCAAGCGCTATCGATCAGGAACCGGTCAGCCGGGCTGAAGCTGAGGCGCTGTTCGAGATCCACGACGCGGCCACGGAGCGCAGCGATGACGGCCGTTTCGACGACCTGCTGGCCAAGGCAATCGTGCATCACGCCGCCTCCGAGTCGGGCTTGCCGGTGCCGACGCGCAGCGTGGCGCTGTCGCCGGAAACCGCGATCGAAAGCTGGGCGCCAACCCAGGCCAGTGGCGTCGATGCCGAGGTGCTGGAGTGGATCGCTAACCAGATGCGCGGAAAGCGCCGGAGCAATCGCACGCTGATGGCCTTGGTAGCCACCATCATCGGCGCCGCACTTCCCTTGGCTCAACTCCCCAATCTGTTCGACATCGGGATGTAATCCCAAGCAATTCGAAGGCGACGGCTGGGTTACTTTCCCGCCGTTTTTTGTTTGCCGGCTTCTTCCTCCAGCCCGACCGTGCGGCCCGGGAAGCCGGCGGCATCGAAATAGCGCTGCGTCAACACGCGCTGATACTTCACCACGGTTTGCAGCCCGTTCGCGGCGGCCTTCGACACGAGCTTTCCATGGAAAGCCTTCGGAGTGCTTCCGTTGGGCATCGTTTCTGACATCACCCTGCCAAGCAACTCGCCTTTCGACGCCGGCCGGAGGCCCAGAAGGCGAACGGCGGTCATTCCGACGTCGGCGTTGCTGACCGGGAGCGCATCGATATAGCCGGTCTTGAAGTCCGGGCCGATCGCGGCCATGAAGTTCATGGTGTCGCCGCGGCCGAAACTGCCGTGCATGCCCTGTCCCTGCCGCAGCACGGTGTCGGCGATCTCGACCGAACAAATGGTTGGCTCGTCGCACCCCTCCACGTAGGAACGGAAATTGACTACGATCGATGGCTTCGGCGTCACCGCTTTGCCCAGCAGCGCGATCTGCGACATCGGCAGCGTGCCCGGGAATCTTCCAGCTTGTCGTCAACGAACAGCCCGCTGACATAGTCCTGTTCGAGCAGCGCCTTGACCGTGCGCTCCGCGAGCTTCTTGTCGGCATTAGGAAAATAGATCAGGTCCGATCCGCCATTAGTAGCGATCACCGCATCGGGCTTGGCGGGGTCTTGTCCGAGCAGGGCGTTGCCGGCCTTCGGGTGGACGTTCGCAGCAAGGCGCGCGTTCTGGTCGTTGGGATCGAACAGCGGCAGGTCGAGCAACTTGGCGAGATCGAGAGCCAGGAACCCCATCGGGAGAAAATCCTTGGGCGTGTCGTCGTAACTGGCTTTGGCCGAGGGGCTGGTCTTGCTTTGTTTGGAGATCGTGGAAAACCCGTGATCGGCCGCAATCATGATGTTGGTTGAGCCCGTCAGGCCGAGATCATCGAGGGCCTTCCGCAACTGCGCGAGATTGTCGTCCGCGTTCTTGATGGCGGCGAGCGAGGTGGGGCCGTTGATCCCGGGGGTCAACTGATTTCAGGCTGTCACCCTGGTTGTGCTGACTGCCGTCAGGATCGCGCGACCAGAACACAAGTACGAACGGCTTGCCGCGCTGCTTGAACATCGGCAGTACGACCTTGCTGGCGACATCGGCGAAGTACGCCTGCTGCGCCGAATTGGCGACGGTCGTACCCGGTGCCTTGGCGTCGCCCGCTTTGCCGTTATCTCCGCGGGATGGAGTTGCCAGCGGAAGGTTGGCTTTGGTCAAGGCTGACTTCATTTCATCTGAAACCGGGACGCCGCCTTTTCTCCCAGTCGCGTCATCGATCACAATCGAATGCAGGCCCGCGGCCTCGGGACGGTCTGTATGATCGAATATGAGGGTCGGGCCGAGTTTGCCGATCGCCGCGGTGCTGTAACCTTGCGCGCGCGCCATCTTCAGCACGGTGTCCTCATTGAGATAATCGCCGCCGAAATGCTCATCCGCGTCGATAATCACAGGATTGACTTCCAGGAACGGCGTCACGGAGCCGCCAGCAGGACCAACTGCATAGCCCGTATAGATCGTGTTGCTGAAGTCGCCGGTGTCGCCGAGGTAGTGACCTGTAGCCATCGAGGAGGCATTTGCAGTCGTGAAGGTCGGGAATAACGAGTGCGGATTCCTGAAGTTCACGCCCTTGTCGCGGACGTCCGCCATCGCGGGGGCGGTCTGGGGTGTAACGATCCGCGCGCGCAATCCATCCGGCACAAACAGGATGAGATTATGGGGTGTATTGTTTTGTCCCGAGGCGACGTTCGGGGACACCAGTACGAGCGTTAGCGATAGCAGCACAATTGTGCGATGCATGAAGATCTCCTTGAAGAGGCTGATCCGAACTGGCCGCCCTCGGTTCTTCGGTTTAAATCTGTCGTACGACAGATTTGTTACATCGGCCCGCTGAATTGGAACCATGGCTTTGAGGCTACGTTATTTCACGTTTTTCGATTTGCGGCACGTAAGGATCATTTTGGAATACCTCATTCGCTTCCTGGTGGGCGGAGTACTGGTGTCGGCGTTTGCCGTACTTGGGGACATGCTGCGTCCAAAGAGTTTCGCTGGGCTTTTTGGCGCCGCACCTTCGATCGCGCTGGCTACTCTCGGGCTCGCATTCTGGAAACAAGGGAATGAGTTCGCCTCAATCGAAGGCCGCTCCATGCTGCTTGGCTCCGTGGCGCTCGCAGCCTACAGCTTCGTGGTTTGTCAGTTGATGATGCGGGGCCGCTGCTCCGCAATAGTTTCGACCGGACTGGCCTCGGCGGCGTGGTTCATCGTCGCTTTCGCGCTCGAGCATGTGCTGCTGGGCTAAGCCATGGTGGTTCACCTCAAGCTCTCTGCTCTGAAAGAAGCTAAATTATCCGAGCACGCTATTCGCTTCGGCCTTGGCGGGTCGATCACCGTGCTTGCGGGGGTTGTAGCCGAAAAATATGGGCCCGAGACCGGCGGCTTGTTCCTGGCCTTTCCCGCCATCTTTGGCGCCAGCGCTACATTGATTGAAAAGCACGAGCGCCGGCGCAAGCAGGAGAAGGGCGTAAAGGGAGATCGAAGAGGTCAGCAGGCGGCCGCGCTCGACGCCGCGGGCGCGGCTTGGGGCAGCATCGCACTGGGCGCGTTCGGCTTGTCGATATGGTCGCTTGGGCCGGATTTGCCAGTGGGGGCCCTTTGTCTTGGGTCGATCGCCTGGTTCGCGCTCGCCGTTTTGATGTGGAGGATGAGGCGGCTGCTGCGGTGGACGCGCCGCAAGACCTGGCTTGAGCGTAGAAGCCCACAGCGAATTCTGAAGCGGGGCAGCCGGAGAGTCCAACACAAGAAAGTTCAAACGGGTCAACATGGAACCTATCGAGAATGCCGTCCATCTTTGCGTGGACATGCAGATGATCTTCGCAAAGGGCGGGATTTGGGAAACGCCATGGATGGAGCGAGTGCTGCCTAACATCCAGTCGATCGTGGCGCGCTATCCTGAGCGAACCGTCTTTACACGTTTCATTCCGCCAGTATCGCCCGAGGAGGCACAAGGGCGATGGAGACGGTACTTCCGGCGCTGGAAGCTGGCTACGCGCGGAGATCTCGGCGGAACGCAGCTCGACATCGTGCCCGAACTGGCGCGGTTCGCTCCTCCTGCAACCGTCGTCGACAAGCCAACCTATTCAGCGTTCTACCGATCGCCGCTCTCCGATCTACTTTCTCGCAATAAAATCGGAACAGTCGTGCTGTCAGGTGCCGAAACCGACGTCTGCGTGCTTTCAACGGCAATGGCTGCGGTGGATATCGGTCTTAGGGTAGTCGTGGTGGAAGACGCGGTCTGCAGTTCGTCGGATGCCGGTCACGACGCGCTTATGACGATGTATCGCATGCGGTACAAAGAGCAGATCGATTTGATCAAGGCCGACGCGCTGCCTGAAGCTTGGAGAGCTGGTTAGGCGATTGGAACGATCTCCCGCGATCCGGCGTTGGGGGCGCAACTCAAAGGAGTGCGCCCATGCCGGATAAAGATCTCAACGAACTTTTCCTGGATACCCTGAAAGACATCTACTACGCAGAAAAGCAGATACTGAAGGCATTGCCAAAGATGGCGAAAGCGGCAAGTTCAAACGAGGTCCAGGCAGCTTTCGAAAAGCACCATGAGGAGACGGAGACGCACCTGGAGCGCCTGGAAAAGGTTTTCGAAATGCTCGGCAAGCCCGCGCGCGGCAAGAAGTGCGAAGCCATCGAGGGCATCATCGAGGAAGGCAAGGAGATCATGGACGATTACGCCGATACGCCCGCCCTGGATGCCGGGCTGTTGGCAGCGGCGCAAGCGGTCGAGCACTACGAAATTTCGCGATATGGCACGCTGAAAGCGTGGGCTGAGAAGCTGAACCTGCCTGAGGCTATCGAATTGCTGGATCAAACGCTCGCCGAGGAAAAGAAGACGGATGAGACGCTAACCAAGATCGCGCAAACGGCGGTCAACTACGAAGCCGCGGCTTAAGCGCAGCCCGGCCAAAACACACGATGCCCCGCGACGCCCCGGGGCTCGTCTGCGCAACGGTTCTCCTGACCAAGCTCCTTGGCGACAGAGACGCGATAACCCGTCCAAAAGCGGGTCATCGGCGCATCCGAGCATCGAAAAATTTTCATCCGCCCCCTTGAAACTTTTTTTGTTTTTGCAATTTTTATTGGCGCGGGGTGCCTTCCACGGGCCCCGATTGTGAAGCGGGCGCTGGTCATGGTGTCCGGCGCTAGCTCGTACCCATCTTGCTCTCAGGAGGATTTGGCTATGAGGTATGATTGGACTCCCCTTTGGCGGTCGACCGTTGGCTTCGATCGTCTCTTCGATGCTTTTGACGAGGTTCAAAAGGCGAGCGAAGATAACTATCCCCTCTACAACATCGAACGGCTGGATCAGGATCGGTTCCAGATTTCGGTCGCGTTGGCCGGCTTCAGTCCGGACGAGATAACCCTTACGGCGGAGCAGAACGTTCTCACGCTTGAGGGCCGCAAGGCGGAAAAGCAGGACAGGGCCTTCCTTTATCGCGGAATTTCGGCACGGCCGTTCAAGCGGCAATTCACGCTTGCCGACCATGTCGAGGTGAAGAACGCCCGGTTTGAGAACGGCTTGCTGGTAATCGATCTCGTGCGTGAGATCCCCGAGGCCATGAAGCCGCGCAAGGTTGAGATCAACGCTGCTTCGAGCAATGTGAACCAGATCGAGGCCAAGGCGGCCTGAAGGCTCGCATTGCGATGATCGAGCGGGATGGCATTCCGAAGGAAGTCATCCTGCTCTGGTAAGTCTCGCGCGTTTGCGCGAACTGATTTCACTCGTCCGATCTTTGGAGGCAACCATGCGGCCGACGACCGCGTATGACGACAACGTTTTCGATATCAACGCGCTGCTTCATCCCGGTACGGTTTTCCAGCATCCAAGGGATGTGGTGGCCCACGCCTCGCTGAGCCTTTCCGAGAAGAGGGCGATTCTCGCCTCTTGGGCCTCGGACGCCTCAGCGATAGCTTCATGTCCCGCGCTGAGGGCGCCGGCCGGATTGAAAGCGCCGGTAACCATCGACGAAATACTGGAAGCGCTGCGTGCATTGGATGGCGGACCTCGTCATCCACCGGGTGGCAAGCCCAAGCGATTGCGCTCAGTCGAGCGAGCCTTGGCAGCTTGAGACGGCAGGCTTGATAAGGCGCTTGAGAGTTGCGGAGAAGGCAGCACGTCCGCGCCGAGCTACCAGAATGTCGCCGCCAACGCGGCCAACAGCGCTGGCGGCGTTACGAGCATGCCTAGCCGCAGAAACTGCCATGTGGTGACCTCAATCTTTTCCCGCCGCAAGGCAAGCAACCACAGGATCGTCGCAAGGGACCCGGTGACCGAGAGATTTGGCCCGAGGTCCACGCCAATGAGCATAGCGGCCGTGACCGGCGCCGGAAGGTTATCGTTCGCGGCGATAGAGCCTGCGATCAGGCCGACGGGCAAATTATTGGCGATATTGTCAGCGAACGCAGTCACGATGCCCACAATCCAGACCGTTCGCGGTACGGATTGGACGACCGCGGCGTGAAGGGCTTGGCCCAGATGCGCGGTCGCGCCGGTCCGGATCAGGGCTTCCACCATTACAAACAGTCCCGCCACAAGCGGCAGCACACTCCAGGAAATCCCTTTCAATACCGGCCACTGAGATTGGCGGCTCAAGACCAACACCGTGGCAGCCGTCAGGACGCCGCAGATGAAAGTCGGCAACCCCAATTGAAAGTCCAGCGCAGATGCGCCGAGTAGCACGGTGGCAATAGCGACGATCCCCCAAGCCGTGAGTTTTCCCTCGCGGCTCAACTTCGGCTTCGAGACATTGGCTTCGATCTGCTCTTCGTTCAGGGCGCGCTGCTGGCTGATACGAAGAACGATATAGGTCACCAGGATCGAGGCGACCGAAGGCAGGGCGAATTGACGAAGCCAGGCAGCGAGATGGGGCATGCGATCGCCGAACACGACGAGATTGGCAGGATTCGAGATCGGCAAAACGAAGCTCGCTGCATTAGCGATGAAGGCACAAACGAACAGATAGGGAAGGGGAGCGGCGCCCGCGGCGCGTGTCGCCGCATAGACGGCGGGCGTCAGAACGATGGCGGTAGCGTCGTTGGACAACAGCACCGTGACGAGCGTGCCGACGGCATAGATCAACAGGAACAACCGTTTCGCGGACCCGCGCGCATGTTCGACGGCTAATGCCGCAAGATAATCGAACAATCCTTCGCGCCCCGCCAGTTCGGCGATCAACATCATGCCGGTGAGAAACAGATAAACGTCGATTCCCTTGCGCATGCCGCGGAGCGCGTCGGTCCACGAAAGAAGTCCGGACAGCACAAGCACGGTCGCGCCCAGTACGGCCCAGATCGCTTCCGGCAGACGAAAGGGCCTGATGATCACCGCTGCGATCGCCGCGATAATGACGCTCCATGCGATGACGGCTGCATCCGGCGTGATCGGCAATTCGTTCCCCATCCCGGCCATCGGCTATTCTGCCGCGACGTTCGAGCCCGGCGACGCCGTCCGGCCCGATGCGTAAGTATTTTCGCGGCGTTCTCGGGTTTTCGGCAGTGCGATCCAACAGATGACGAACCCGACTGCAGCGACCGCGCCGATTGCCGGTGCTGAGGGAGCTGTATTGACTGGAAGAAAACGGCGGCAGACCGGATCGGTTCCGCGAACCTGTATCAGCGCGACGCCGATGATTTCTCGGACATGGCTTTCCTGAGAGTGCGCGACAAGGCTTCCACAGAATAGGGCTTCTGAATCAGATCGAAACCCCGATGGGCGTTCTCGGCTAACACGTTGCTATATCCGCTCGTCAATACGACAGGCAGGCCTGGGTATCGTTCACGAATGACACCCGCCAGTTCAACGCCGTTCATGCCGGGCATGATGACGTCGGAGAAAACGAGATCGACGGTAAACTCATCTGCCGCGAGGATCTTAAGCGCGTCAGTGGCGTTCGCGACCCGTCTGACTGTGTATCCCAGATCTTCCAGCAATTCCGTCGAGAACCGGCCGACGTCGTCATTGTCCTCGACAACGAGAATTCGGTAGCCACGGCCGATGCTCGAGGGTTCATTGCCGATCGCAGTCAGTTCCGTGTTATTCTCTGGCGTGGCGGCCCGGGGCAGATAAATTGTAAAGGTTGCTCCCTGTCCTGCGACGCTCGTCACCTCGATATCGCCTTCGGATTGCTTGGCGAAGCCGAACGCTTGGCTCAGGCCGAGACCCGTTCCCTTGCCCACTTCCTTGGTCGTGAAGAACGGCTCAAAAATAGCTTCAAGCTTGTCCGGGGCGATGCCGGTACCGGTGTCCGTTACCGAAATGGCAATGAAGTCACCGGTGCGCGCGGGTTGTGCGCGCAGGGCAGGAATCGATGAGAGCTTCTTGACGGCCATTCTCACCCGCCCTTCATCCTGCATTGCGTCTCGCGCATTGATGGCAAGGTTAATCAGTGCCGTTTCGAACTGCGCGATATCGGCGATGGTGAAGCAGGCGGGGTCTTCGACCTTTACTTCGATCTGAATACGCGGCCCAACAATCGGACGAATGAGCTGCGCGACATTTTCGACCTGTGTGCCGACATTGAACACTTGCGGCTTCAATGGTTGACGGCGCGCAAAGGCCAGAAGCTGCGCAGTCAGCTTGGATGCGCGCTCGACCGTTTCCGCTATCGCATCGACATAGCGGCGGCGCCGGTCTTCCGGCAAATCCCGGCGGCGCAGGAAATCTGTCGCGGAACGCACGATCGTCAGAAGATTGTTGAAATCGTGCGCCACCCCGCCGGTCAATTGGCCGACCGCCTCCATTTTCTGCGATTGCCGCAGCACTTCCTCGCCCTGGCGACGTTCGGTGATATCCACGGCCTCGGCCACTGCGCCGGAAACGGCGCCAAACTGATCGAACAGCGGCCGCATGGCAAAATCGAAATAGCGCTCGCCGATCGGAAGATTGAGCTGCATGTCGATCCGCACTTCTTCGCCCGTCAGTACGGCCATGAAGGCATTGCAGACTGCCTGGGGCATGCCCTCGGTCGCGGTGAACCACTGGGTCTCCCAAAACGGCATTCCAATGACTTCAGCACGCTCGGAGCGGATGCCGGCTAACGCCGTCCTGTTGATATAGAGCAGGTCGCCGTCGAGGTTGAGAAGTCCCTGATACTGATGGCTGGTCTCGAAAATTGCGCGCATGCGCGCTTCATTGGATTCCAATTGCGAGGTGCGTTCCTTGATGCGCTCCTCGAGCGTTTCATTCAGCCGGCGAAGCTCGCTTTCCGCTTGTTTGGCCGCGGTGATGTCGTGGGCAACGCCGATGAAGCCGTTGTGCTGACCGGTCGGATCCCAACGTGGCTGCGATTCCGATCGCAGCCATCGCCACTCGCCGTCGGCGCGTTTGTAGCGCGCTTCAAGCACAAAAGGCTGCAACGAGGATTCCCCCGCGATTTGCTCCTGCAGAATCCGTGGGAGATCGTCCGGATGCAGCGCCTTGCGCCAGTCGAACACGATTGCCTGCTCGAACGGCAGCCCGAGGAAATCGAGATAGGCCTGGTTCGCGAACGAGCGGGTGCGATCAAGCTTGGTCACCCAGATAGGAACCGGGGCGCTGTCTGCGATCAGCCGGAAGCGCTCCTCGCTCTCTCGCAGCGTCTCGCGCGCCAGCATCTGGTCGGTAACGTCGATGTGGGCGCCGACAAGCCGGAGCGCATTGCCGTTCTCATCGCGCTCGATCTTGGCAACGACGCGGATCCACCGCGTCTGGCCGTCGTTGGGCCGCACGATACGATACTCGGCGGCGTAGTCTTCGCCGGGGTTCGACAGGGCCTGAAAGAAATGGTTGAGCGTGCGCTCGCGATCCTCAACATGGATGCGCTGTACCCAATCCTCATGGGTCTCATTGCTCGCTTCGGGCGGAAGCCCATGAATGATGAGGTATTCAGGCGAACGGCGGTTATGGAAACCCTCCCGCAAATTCACTTCGACGCCGCCGACGCGGGCGATGCGCTGGATGCGCGCCAGTTCGGCCTCGCGTTCCTGCAGCGCCCGATGAGCCCGATCCCGTTCCCGAGCGATCTCGTCCAGATGCTGCCGAAGGTTCTCGGCCGCTGCTGTTTCAGAGTGGAAAGCGTTGGAAGCGTCTGAAGTGGTCATGCGCGCCTGAATTTCCTGATCCGATAGTCACACACGCGATTGGCCGTGGCTATCCGCCAATCGGGACCCGCCGGGGAAGGGCAAATGGAACTTTAGAAGCCGTTCTGGAGACGCCTTATGGCCGTCCGCGATATCAACTCAACCCCGCTTGGGGCAAGGAAAATCGCGCGTCCGGCAGAGCGGATCGTTATTCGTTGGTGCACCCGCAGCTACGAAAGCTCTGGAATGTGATGCCCGGCATGGCAGGGGGCATCGGCCGGCGTTTCGCAGGCGCGGGACGGCTTGCCTCCGCCCGGTTTTGCTGTAGGACGGAATTGTTACCTCCGTGCCCGCATGCCAGATTGCGGCGGGGATCCCGCCCACAGGTCGCCAAGCAAAAACATGTTCAAACGAATTCTGATCGCAAATCGCGGCGAGATCGCCTGCCGCGTCATCAAAACTGCCCGACGGATGGGCATTGCAACGGTCGCCGTCTATTCAGAGGCCGATCGTGATGCGCTCCACGTTGAAATGGCGGATGATGCGGTGCTGATCGGCCCCCCCGCTGCTTCGGAGAGTTATCTGCTGATCGACAAAATCGTCGATGCCTGCCGAAAGACCGGCGCTGAGGCCGTGCATCCCGGCTATGGCTTCTTGTCCGAGCGTGAGGCCTTTCCCCGCGCGCTGAATGAAGCGGGGATCGTCTTCATCGGACCCAATCCCGACGCCATCGCCGCGATGGGCGACAAGATCGAATCCAAAAAGGCAGCCGCGAAGGCCAGAGTTTCGACGGTCCCAGGCCACCTTGGCGTCATTGACGACGAGGTACATGCGGTGAGGATAGCCGACGAGATCGGCTATCCCGTGATGATCAAGGCTTCCGCGGGCGGCGGCGGCAAGGGCATGCGGATTGCGCATTCCCGGTCGGAAGTTGCCGAAGGTTTTCAGCTTGCCAAGGCGGAAGCCAAATCTTCCTTTGGCGACGATCGCGTCTTCATCGAAAAGTTCATCGTCAATCCTCGCCACATCGAGATACAGGTGCTCGGCGACAAGCACGGCAACGTTATCCATCTGGGCGAGCGCGAATGTTCGATCCAGCGCCGCAATCAGAAGGTGATCGAGGAGGCGCCATCGCCGCTGCTCGATGAGATCACGCGCCGCAAAATGGGAGAGCAGGCGGTCGCTCTTGCAAAGGCCGTGCATTACGACTCGGCCGGAACCGTTGAATTCGTCGCCGGGCAAGACAAGAGCTTTTATTTCCTGGAGATGAATACGCGACTGCAGGTCGAGCATCCCGTCACCGAATTGGTGACCGGTGTCGACCTTGTGGAGCAAATGATCCGCATCGCCGCGGGCGAGAAGCTCGCTCTCGCTCAAAAGGATGTGACACTCAACGGCTGGGCTGTGGAATCGCGCGTATATGCCGAAGACCCGTTCCGCAACTTCCTGCCGTCGATCGGACGGCTCGTCAAATATCGTCCACCGGCCGAGGTCAGCCAGGATGGCGTCACCGTAAGAAACGATACCGGGGTGCAAGAGGGCGGCGAGATTTCAATCTTTTACGATCCGATGATTGCCAAGCTCGTCACCCACGCGCCATCCCGCGCGGCTGCTATCGAGGCGCAGGCAACCGCGCTCGATGCATTCTATGTCGACGGGATTCGTCACAACATTCCGTTCCTGTCCGCCCTGATGAGCCACCCTCGCTGGCGAGAAGGCAGGCTTTCCACTGGCTTTATTGCCGAAGAATTTCCGAAGGGCTTCTCCTCGCGCCCCCCTGAAGGTGAGGTCGCGCGAAGACTGGCCGCCGTTGGAGCCGCCATCGATCACGTCCTGGGTGAACGTAAGCGCCGGATTTCCGGCCAGATGAACGGCCGTTTCGTTCAGCGCGAGCATCGCCGGGCGGTCTGGTTGGATCGAGACGAGATCGCGCTCGATGTCGCGCGCGAACCTGATTGCATTGCGGTACGCTTTGCTGGCGCGGACGGCGTATTGGGCAAATCCCATCGGCTCGTGTCGACGTGGAAGCCGGGCCAAACCGTTTGGCAGGGCACTATGGACGGGCAGACCCTGGCCGTTCAGGTACGCCCCATCGCCAATGGCGTTCGGCTAACGCACCAGGGCTATGAAGTGCCGGTTTACGTCTTCACCGTAACGGAAGCGGCCAGCGCCCGGCTGATGCCCGTTGCGAGCGCAGCCGACACCAGCAAGAAGGTACTATGCCCCATGCCGGGCCTCGTGGTGTCGATCGCGGTCGGCGAGGGCCAGGAGGTCAAGGCCGGCGAGACGCTTGCGGTGATTGAGGCGATGAAGATGCAAAATGTACTGCGAGCCGAACGCGACGGAACGGTGGGCAAGATACACGCAACGCCCGGCGCGACGCTCGCAGTCGATGCGCTGATCCTCGAATTCGCGTGAGCGGCAGCTGAGGGAGAGCGCGATGGCCTTTCGCAAGCGTCGCAACGCGTTGCGTTCGATCCTTGGCGGATCGTCTTGCGTTCATCCCGCGTCCGTTTATGACGCGATCTCGATCCGCATCGCTGAAGACCTCGGCTTCGAGCTTGGCATGTTCGGCGGTTCCGTGGCGTCGCTCGCCGTGCTCGGCGATCCCGATATGGCATTGATCACGCTGACCGAGCTAGCCGAACAGATGCGACGAATGTCGCGGGCGGCTTCCCTGCCGGTGCTGGTCGACGCCGATCACGGCTACGGCAATGCGCTCAACGTCCGTCGCGCCGTGCAGGAACTTGACGAGGCCGGGGCAGCCGGTCTCACCATCGAGGACACGCTGCTGCCGCAGTCCTTCGGCGAGGCGAAATCGCAATTGATTTCACTCGAGGAAGGCGTCGGGAAGTTGAGGGCCGCACTTGATGGACGCCGTGATCCATCGCTCGTGATTATGGCTCGTACTGGGGCTGCGTCGATCACGTCGGTTGACGATGCCATCCGGCGGCTGCGTGCCTATGAACCAACCGGTGTCGATGCCTTGTTCCTTACTGGAATCAAGAACCGCGCAGAGATCGAAGCCGTTTCGAATGCAACTACGCTGCCGATCGTGCTGGGCGGCGCGCCCGAAGAAATGCAAGATCTCGATTATCTCGCAGGTCAGCGGGTGCGTATTGCGTTGCAAGGGCACGCTCCGTTTTCCGCGGCTACGCAGGCGGTGTACGATACGCTCAAGGCACTGCGCGAGGGGACGTCGCCGAAGCATTTGAAGGGCCTCGCATCAACCGAACTGAATC
Organism: uncultured Alphaproteobacteria bacterium; assembly: GCA_963764155.1. Lineage (GTDB taxonomy): Bacteria > Pseudomonadota > Alphaproteobacteria > Rhizobiales > Xanthobacteraceae > Bradyrhizobium. The sequence continues at coordinate 197,826 of CAVXRI010000003.1, read as the reverse complement.
GCCGCCTCACCCGGGAGGCGGAGGTTCAACAGCGCACCGGGGCGTTTCTCGGCTTAGGCGATAAATGAGCAACGTCATACGCCACGTGACAATCCACGGCGGAGTGCAGGGGGTAGGTTATCGCGCCTGGGTCGGGCGTCACGCGATCGCTTCGCGCCTTGAGGGATGGGTGCGCAACCGGCGGGACGGCAGCGTGGAAGCGTTGTTTTCGGGCCCGGCCGAGACCGTCGCCGATATGGTCGCGTTGTGCCGGCGGGGTCCGCCGTCGGCCCGGGTCAAAGCGGTCACCGACCAACCGGCCGATGCCGAAAGCATGACACTGCGACGACCCGGCGAGGACTTTTCCGTACTGGGGACAGTGTAGAGGCGAGTGCCGGCTTAGCGGGACAACCTGGCAATCGCCTTGCTCAATTGGTGTATTTCGTAGGGCTTTCGGAGAATGGGAAACGCGCCGAGCGCATCGGCCGCGGCCTCGCTATACCCCGTTGCCAGCAAAACCGGAAGGTTGGGACGAATTTCTTTGACGCGATGCGCCAGGCTGAGGCCATCCATCTTGCCCGGCATCACGATATCGGAAAAAACGAGATCGAAACCGTCGCGCTCAATTTCGCGCAGTGCCGCCTCGGCATCCGGCACTCGGTGGACTTTGTAGCCGAGTTGCTCAAGCAGACTGACGCTGACTGCAGCGACATCCGGATTATCCTCGACCAGCAGCACCGTGCCGCTCGCCCGCGTTCCCACGACGTCTTGCTCGTCAACTCGCGCCTGGACTGGGCGCCGCGGCACCAGGATGGTGAAACGGGTGCCCTTGCCGAGCTCACTCTCGACCGTGACCGTTCCGCCCGCCTGATGTGCGAAGCCGTGGACTTGCGACAGGCCGAGCCCGGTGCCCTTGCCGACCGGCTTGGTCGTGAAGAACGGGTCGAAAATCTTGCCAAGAACGTCCGGTGCGATGCCCGTACCGGTATCCGCGACGCTGATGGCGATGTACTCGCCGGCATCGCGTCCTTGGCTGATCGTGTGGTTGTGCGCGGAGATCGTGATCGTGCCGCCGCTCGGCATGGCGTCGCGTGCGTTGATCGCCAGGTTGACCATGGCGATTTCCAGTTCCGCGGCGTCGACAACGACGGGCCAGACCTCCCGGTCGATATTCAAGTTGAGATCGACGGTGCCGCCGACGCCGGTGTCGAGCACCTCACGAATTGCGTCGATCCTTTCGGCGATATCGATGGGCTGCGGGTTGACGCTCTGTCGTCGCGCGAAGGTGAGTAGCTGGCTGGTGAGAGATGCGCCCCTTTTTGTCGCCGTCTCGATCGCCGATAGCGCGCGCTCGAACCTAGGATCGTCACCGACGCCTCTCCTCAAAGTGTGCAGGCTGCCGCTGATCACCATCAAGAGATTATTGAAGTCGTGGGCAACGCCACCGGTGAGCTGGCCAAGAGCATCGAGCTTTTGCGATTCTGCGAGATGCTTCTGCATTTCCTCAAGCTTGAGTTGGGCCTGCCGGCGCTCGGTAATGTCGCGCGTGATCTTGGCGAAGCCGACCAGTCTGCCCTGTTCGCGAATAGGGTCGATAACAACGCTGGCCCAGAAGAACGTGCCGTCTTTGCGTACACGCCAGCCTTCTTCCTCGTACCGGCCGTGCTCTTCAGCGATCCTGAGCGCCCGCGCCGGTTTGCCGTTCTCCCGATCGGTCTCCGTATAGAAGCGGGAGAAGTGCTGGCCGAGAATCTCGCCAGTGGAATAGCCTTTGATCCGCTGGCCGCCGATGTTCCAGCTCGTTATCCGGCCGGTGGGATCGAGCATGTAGAGCGCGTAGTCGCTGACGCCTTCGACCAAAAGACGGAAGTTGCGTTCGCTCTCGAACAGGTCCCTCTGTTGCCTATCGTTTTGAATCATGGGACCCCGCCAACGACCCCACATAACGCTGTGGGCCCGCCTTTTGTTCCGATGCCGGCACAGGAATCAAGGGCCTGCCGCGCCCAAAAACTCCCTCGAAGGCCTCCCGCAGCGCAATATCAACATCGGTGACGCTTGCTAAATGGCCCAGATCGAGCAGGGAGGTGACTCCATAGCGGGGCTCGGCTACGCCACAGGGCACGATGCCCGAGAAGTGGGACAGATCAGGTTCCACATTGATGGCGATGCCGTGGAACGACACCCAGCGCCGCAGCCGGACCCCGATGGCGGCGATCTTGTCCTCATAACCCGGTCCCTTGTCCGGCCGCCTTACCCAGACCCCGACGCGGTCCTCGCGCCGCTCGCCCCGGACATTAAAGGCGGCCAGTGTCCGGATCATCCATTCCTCCAGCCCCGCTACATAGGCGCGCACGTCGGGCCGCCGCCGTTTCAGGTCAAGCATTACGTAGGCCACGCGCTGGCCCGGGCCATGATAGGTGAGCTGGCCGCCGCGCCCGGACACGAAAAGCGGGAAATCGGGGTCCAGCAAATCACCGGCCTTGCCGCTGGTGCCGGACGTATAGAGCGGAGGGTGCTCGAGCAGCCACACCAGTTCGGGCGCAACGCCTGCGGCGATGGCGGTCACGCGCGCTTCCATGGTTGCGAGAGCGTCCGGGTAGGGCACCGGCCGATCAGATACGCGCCACTCCACCCCGCCGCGGGATGGCTGCGCAAAACTCGTCAGGTCGAGGCTTTGGCGATCATTAACCATTGGCTAACCATAACGTGGTGATCTCTGACGCAGCAATTTCAGTCCAGTGCGGCGGTGCCGAAGTGCCTACCCTAGATAAAGTCACCGTCGATCTCATGGTGGTCCTCGGGACTACTACCATGCCGGTCCATCAGGTAATGCGCCTTAGTCGCGGTGCCATCATCGAACTGGACGCGACCGAGGCGGATGAGGTCAAGGTGCTGGCCAACAATCTCCCCATCGCGAGCGGAGTGGTGCTGGTCGATCGCAACCGGATAGCGGTCGAAGTCAAGCAAATGCTGCCCCGACTGCCGGGCAGCAGGTAAGCCGAATTCGGCCGACAGGACACCACAAGCGGGCCGCGATCCCAGTTCGCGAGGCCTTGTCCCCCCATGATCGATTTGTTACATCGGCGCCGATGATCCCTCCTTGGCAATGCCCAGGCAGGCTCCCGAGCGCTCGTGGCGGAATTGGTAGACGCGCTGCCTTGAGGTGGCAGTGAGTAAAATCGTGGGGGTTCGAGTCCCTCCGAGCGCACCACCTCAAAAACAGCTCTGTTATTGCTGAGTATTGCCGCTGCGGCCCGCATCTTGTCACCAGGTGCGGGAATAGATGCTTCCGTTTAAAACGCAATCTCGGAGCGCCAGGCTAGTCGGCAACGGGCGAAAGCAACTCTCGCCGAGATGGGTCGGTTACAACGGATGGCGCAAGCGCGAAAGAGTGACAGCGCAGACGTCCTGTGCAAAGCGTGAGGCCGATCGCCGCATCGACGTAGCGAAAGAGCTAGTCCTTCGAGCACGCGATGTTCGCACCAGTAAAATGCGGAAAGCGTTCAACGACGACTTGAATGCCCTATGGCGAGACCTGTTCATCAGGTTAGCGTCAGACGACGACCGCCGAAGATGCCCAAGGTGCCCCAAGATGCCCGTTTGCTTGGCCGCTAATAAGCCCCCGCGACGTTTGGATAGACCACCAGAAAATAGCCGTCACGGCGACCCTGGTGTATCCTGTCCCCATGCCGGCCTTCATCTGCACCGCCTGCGGCACGCAGTATCCACCCTCCGAGGCTCGGCCAGACGCGTGCCTGATCTGCACCGACGAACGGCAGTTCGTCCCAGCTTCGGGTCAGTCCTGGACCACGCTGGAGGACCTACGGAACGTCGCACAGCAACAAGTTCCGCCGCCTCGCGACGGGGCTTATGAGCATCGAGACCACGCCGGCGTTCGGTATCGGGCAGCGCGCGATCCTTGCGCGCACGCCGGCTGGCAACGTGCTGTGGGATTGCTTCGCCCTGATTGACGACGCCACGGTCGATCTGCTGAAGGGCCTGGGCGGGGTCGCGGCGATCGCGATCTCTCACCCGCACTACTACGCAACGATGGTGGAGTGGAGCCGCGCGCTGGGGGGAGTGCCGATCTACCTGCACGCAGCCGATCGTCAGTGGGTGATGCGGGCGGACCGCGCGGTGCAGTTTTGGGAGGGCGACACCAAGGAAATCGGGCCGAGCCTCACGCTGGTTCGGCTGGGAGGACACTTCGATGGCGGCACCGTCCTGCACTGGGCGGACTGGAGCAACGGCCGCGGCGTACTCCTCTCCGGCGACATCCTCCAGGTGGTCCCGAGTGGGCACGTCAGCTTTATGTGGTCGTACCCGAACCTGATCCCGCTCTCCGCTGCCAAGGTTCAGCGCATGACGCAGATCCTAGAGCCATTCGCATTCGACGCGGTCTACGGCGCGTTTTCGGGAAGGGGGCAGATAGACGCAAACGGCAAGCAGGTGGTCGCGGCCTCGGTCGCGCGATACGTCGCGCGGATCAGCAAAACATAATTCGGTTCTGATGCCATACGCCCTTGAGCGAAATGCAGCATTCACGATCTAATCACTCAAATGTCGAATTGCACCAGCTTCGCGTCAGGGAAGTTCGCGTCAATGCCCCCGCCCGCGACTACGCTGCTGCTAACCAATAGGCGACGCCGAACGAGCCTAACAAAATCAGCCACGAAACGAGGATCAGAAGAAGTGTTTTCCAACACCCTGGTCCGTTCCCGTGTGCGTTACTAGGCTCTACCGACGCTTCCGATCAGGAATTCCGACACAGGTAGTAGATCCATCGGTCTCGCGGGACGCCTTAGTGCAGGGGACGGCTTTGACCAATCGCGTAGAGCCGTCCGGACCACCTACGTTCAAGCCGGTCCCTATATCCTCCGATGGCAACGGGCCCGTGGAGTATGGGGTTGGCGATGTAACGGGCGGTGTGTATGCGCCGATGTAACCCTCAGGTTGGGGTGCGGCCTTTGGCAAGCTCTGCTGAGCTAGGGATGTCGACGGTAGGAGTGCGACCGCCATTGCAAGTGCGAGATACATCATTCGCATTGGATTCCTCCCCTTGAATGCCAGCTATTTTAGGCCCTTTACTCGGGGCAGCTAGAGAGGTTTGCATGCCTCACGTAAAAACTCCCAACCTGGTTGCGAGCGGTTGCGATCGCCCTTGCGGTTTTAGCGGGATATCTCGCGGTGAGCGTTCTCACCTTTCAGGACAGGCCGAACGACCCGCCCGAGAGCCATCGGCTGCGATGATCGATCCTGTTGGCCAGGCGGGAGCCTTAGCCCGATCCGTCGCCGATCCCGTATTCCTGATAGATCATCAGCGAATTGAGATCCGGGAACAACCGGCACTTGGCTTGGGCCAGATGGAGATTGACGGCTGCAGCCTCGCGACCGTTGGCTAGCAGCTTCCGGATGTCGTCCATATGGGACCGGGGCTGGTGCTTCGGAGGAAGCTGTTCCAGTGCAACCAGAGCCGTCGCCAATGCTTCAATGACCACCCATTCGTCGTGGCCGGTGATTCCTTTTCTTGGCATCAGATCACCCTGACTGTTGCCGTCCTGCCTATTGTCCCCGGTCTAGATGCATTCCGTCACGCGCGCCCAATCAACCGAGGATTGCCGTTTTTTTATGATGGCCGGGTCGCAACACGGGAGAAGGGGGGAGCGCGGCTTGACGAAGCCCACCAGTCCGGCAACTCTCAATTCGTGATTTGCAGCATTATCGCAACCTCCGGTCTTGCAGAACCTTCGATCTGACGGGCCGGTTGTTGCACTACAGGCAATGAAGCCTTTCCCGACCGCGGGTTCGACCGCCGAGGAATGGTGCATCGGCGCGGTGCGCGCAAACAGGTGATCTTCGTTGCCGCACGATCGGCGCGCGGCGAGAAAATCTCCCAAAAAAATCCAACGTTCTCGAAAAGCAACTCCGCCTACTCGCTGATATACGCCGGTCCATCTCAGCACAACAGAGGTGGGCAATCCTGTCCCGGAGCATGCATGAGATTCCTGAGCTTCGCCTATCGCTTCCTCGCCAACTTCCTTTTTCTTGGAGTGGCCTATTTCAGTCTGAACTTCATCGAGAACTACCAAAATCGAGCGATGCTCGCGATCCTCGTGCTCGTGTACAGCGGGATGCGCGCGGCGTCGGCCCTGCGCTCGTTCTTTTTCTTCCAGCGCATTGAGCGCCTGGAAGCGGAGGCGCGCCGTCTTCTCGCACTCGTCGAGAGTGCCGGTGGTGGCGCACTTACCGCGCGCAAGCAGATCGTCAGCGACGTAAGTTTGATGCGCCGAGACAGTGAGATGAAGTCGTACATGGATTTGTTTTTCCTGGCCTGCGTCGTGCTGATCTGCGTCGCCAAGATCGTCACGAAGTGAGCGCGCCTTCGCAGGCGTTGATCACGGCGGCTACAGGTGACGGGCAGGGGCCAAAGACGGCCGGAGGGCGAGGGGAGCACGGCGGGCTCGGCAACAGGGCTTGCTGAGAACAGAACCCGGTTATTGCTCTCTGGCTGGATGCTTCTTGCGGGATTTAAGGCTGGCTACTCGCACCGTCGGCCGAATCTCCTTCCCGTCCGTCATACGCTTTGGCGCCCGAAGCACGGCGTGGCGGGTCCGGGCTGCGAGTTGCCCGATTCGACTCCGCTGTTTCGTTAGCCCGAGCGCAAGAACGGCGCGTTCCGAAGAGCCGGTCCCCGCGGATATCGGCGGCGAACTTTCCCCGGGCACAGATTGAACAACTTGCCCGGCGTGGTGGACTACGGCGGCGAGCGGGATGGCCTTGTGCGTCCTTTCCGCTACCGCGAATAGCTCCTTGCCCGGGACGGGAAGGGCAATGACGTCGTTCTCGAGTGGTGCGGCGGGCGCCGGCCATATTGCTTTGCGGGCTTGCCGGAGGCGGCCCTCAACCCTTCCAACACGATCACGTTCGCCTGAAGCCAGCAAATCTCGGGTCTGCGCTGCTAAGTCTGACAATACCGGCGCGGGAAGCGTTTCAGTTTCGGCGAACACGAAGTTGGGGACTTTCGGCCAATGCGCAATCGGCACCGTCTCGGAAGTCGGATGCGATTGCCATTCCTCCTGGTCGGTTGGCGTGGGCGGTCGTTCCGGGGTGGCTGGCACGACGTGCACGATGCGATATCCCCGCAGCTTCATCTCTCGCAAGATACGAGGAAGAGCGGCGACGGTACGGGCCTGGATATCATGCAACAGCAGAATGCCTTTTCCCCTGGCTTGCAATCGCTTCATGGCCAAGTCGAAGACGCGCGATGAGGGGATGTGGCGCCAGTCATCGGCCAGGAAATCGGCGCTCCAGACCTGAATGTTTTTTGACGCCAGGTAGTTTTCGACGCCTTCGGCACGAAGCAGGCCGGGAATGCGAAAGAACGGCGCGACAGCTGAGGGGTCGCGGAGCGCAGCTGAGACGGAAGCGATGCCGGTGTCGATTTCCTGCACGGCATTCTCAACCGGCATTTTTTGAAAAGTCAGAGGATGATTTTGGCTGTGGGTACCGATCGTGTGGCCGGCGGCAGCGAGCTTGCGAACCCCTTCAGGATTGGCCTGCGCCTGGCTGCCGATGGTGAAGAAGGTCGCCTTGACGCATTGATCGGCGAGAATGCGCAAGATCTGATTGCTGTTACGCGGTAGCGGTCCGTCATCAAAGGTCAGCACCACCTCGTGCTCTCTCAGCGGCAGCGTTTCCGGGTATTGCATGCTACCGATCCGCGGATGCTCCCGTGGATCGACCACGAGCACACGCGAGATGCCGATCGCGTCAGGGTGGCCGGGGCAGTCTGCGGCTGCCGCGGTTCGCGCGCTGAACGCGGCCAGCAAACCTAGGCATACGAGCAGCCACAGTCGCGCCCCGCAGCTAACGGGAGGTGAGCCGATTGTCGTCATGAAGCACCGCCTGCGTCCCATTGGCATCCGCAACAATGAATGAGGCAAATCACACGCCTGTGTTTTTCGGATTCCACCCGAAGTGGCTGCCATGATCAGCAGTTTCCCCACGTCAAATAATTACGCGTTGGGGCGATAACGCAGTCTTAATTGCAGGGTCCATAAATCCTGCTTCAAACAGGACCGGCAGGGGGCGAGGATTACGAGGCCCGGCCAGGCTTGGCAGTGCCGGTTGGCGGCACCAGATGCACCACGTGATAGCCATTTTCTCTCAAATACCGCAAGAAGGCCGGTAGCATAGAAGCGGTTTGGGCCTTCGGGTCGTGTAATAGAATGATGCCCTTGCGGGCGATTTTGAGCCGGTCCGTAAGCAGTTTCAGCTCCTGTTGCGGCGTCATTTTGTTCCAGTCGCTGGCCCAGAGATCGGCTCCGAACACGGCAATGCCGCGCGATTGCAGCCAATCGAGAGTTGCCGGCGTCATCTCGAAGCCGGGGAAGCGGAAAAACGGTGTCGTCGGGGTCGTGGTCGCGACCCCGTGCAGGGCCGTTTCGACCGCCGATATGCCTTGGGTGATTTCGTGTTCGGTCTCGCTAGCCGGAATTCGCATCAAGCTCCGGTGCGACCAGGTGTGATGTCCGATCGTATGGCCTTGGGCCGCGATCCGCCGCACCAGCTCTGGGTGCTCGGATGCAGTCCTGCCGATCAAGAAAAAGGTCGCCCGCACGCACTCCTTCGCCAGCGCCGCGAGCACCTTCGGGGTGGTCGGGGCCCAGGGGCCATCATCGAATGTGAGTACAACCTCGTGATCCCCAAGCGGCAGGGTCTGCGGAAAGCTCTTCAGGCCCACGCGTGGATAGGTCGCCGCATCGACAGCAAGAATACGCGAGGTGCCGAGTACTCCGTTGCGCGGACAGTCTGCCGCCTGAGCCGAGGCGGTAGACAGCAGCGCAGAGAGGAGGGCGGCAGCCGGAATATTCAAGGAGTTCAGCACTGGTCTTAGCCTTTTGGGATTGCGCTTGGTGTTGCGTATTGGGTAATGCGTGAAACGACAACTCAAACGAGTTGATCCATCCTGTCAAACCGGCGAGACGCGCCATGGCCGAACATACGGACGTAGCCGGCGCTGAGGCCTCGGTGCTTGATCGCTTTCCGATGCGCGAGGAAGATGGCGAAATCCGGCACGCGTTTATCGAAGAAATCGCCCGCGCGATCAAAGCGGCCGATCAGCCATTTTTGCGTAGCATCGTTGCCGAGCTCCACGAAGCCGATCTCGGCGATCTCATCGTTGCACTGGAGCCGAACGATCGCGTCAGCCTTGTCGAACTGACCGGAACGGATTTCGACTTCGCGGCGCTGAACGAGGTGGACGAAACCGTCCGGGAGGAAATCCTCGAGGAACTCCCTCCAGAGACGGTCGCCGAAGGCGTTCGCGAGCTGGAGTTCTGACGACGCGGTCGAATTGCTCGAGGGGCTTGATGAGGCCAATCAGGAGCAGATCCTCGAAAAGCTGCCGCTGCAGGAACGCGTAGCACTCGAGCGCAGCCTTCTTTATCCCGAAAATTCCGCCGGGCGGCGAATGCAAACGGAATTCATCGCCGTGCCGCCAAACTGGACGGTCGGGCAGGCGATCGACTACATGCGCGACACGCAAGACCTGCCGGACCGGTTTTACGAAATCTACGTCGTCGATCGAGACCAGCACTGGCAGGGCGCGATATCGCTGGACGCGCTATTGCGCTCGCGCCGGCCGGTGCTGCTGGGCGATCTCACCGATGAAGACCGCCGCCGCGTCTCCGTGCTCGAGGACCAGGAAGAGGTCGCGCGCATGTTTGGCAAATACAATCTCGTTGCGGCCCCTGTTGTTGATACTCAGGACCGGCTGGTCGGGGTGATCACAATCGACGATGTCGTCGATATGATCGAGGAAGAGGCCGACGAAGACTTGAAGGCTCTCGGCGGCGTCACTCGTCGCGAAGAATTGTCGGACAATGTGCTGACCATTGCGAGAGGCCGCTTCAACTGGCTGCTGGTCAATCTTGCCACCGCCTTTCTGGCCTCCTCGGTGCTTGGACTGTTCGAAGCTCAGCTGGAGAAGATGGTGGCGCTGGCGGTGCTGGCGCCAATTGTCGCCAGCCAGGGCGGCAACGCCGCCACCCAGACCATGACGGTTGCCGTGCGAGCGCTGGCTACCCGGGAACTCGGGACGAACAATGCGTTACGCGTGGTAATCCGGGAAAGCCTGGTCGGATTGGTCAACGGCCTCGCCTTTGCGGTGATCACCGGCATCGCCGCGGTGGCTTGGTTCAAGCTTCCGGGATTAGGCATCGTCATCGGGCTCGCGATCATCTGCAACCTGGTTGCCGGCGCCCTTGGCGGCATCTTGATCCCGATCTTGCTGGAGCGGGTGCGCGCCGACCCAGCGGTGGCCTCCGGCACCTTCGTCACGACCGTCACCGACGTGGTCGGGTTCTTCTCCTTTCTCGGTATCGCGACGCTCTGGTTCGGGCTCAAATAGTCCGGTTGCGCCGGGCTCCTATCGTTAATCGGGCCTTAACGCGCATCGCGGATGATTTCCGGGCGCGCAGTGAAGCTGGACAGGTCTCGCGTCCAGATCGCGCTCGAAGTTACGATTGCCGCTGATCTTGTCGTCAACCGCTCTCAGTGACGGGATCATCGGCTGCGGAGGCCAACGATGCAGCGCTTGCGGCTTAAAGCAGACGGACGGATCGTCGAATTGCGTGACGGCCAGGAGTTTCCGCTTCAGCCGGCGCCGCTCTCTGCCGACCCGGTCGAGGAGACCCCTGCGGTACGCGACCTCAGACGCCGCGCACAACTGACCCAACACGAATTTGCCGCCCGGCTAGGTGTGCCTGTCGAGACCATCCGCAACTGGGAGCAGGGCAAGCGTGCGCCCCGCGGGCCCGCCCGGGCGCTGCTCACAGTCTTGGCGCATGCGCCGGAGGTGGTGTTTGCAACCTTGGCAAAGCCTTGATCCGGCAACGCCAGCCGCGGTTTCGCAAAACAAAGCGCCAGGAAATTGGGGACCGAAGGTCCGAACACCTTGTTCGCACCCTCCAGCAAGCTTCAGCTTAAGTCGCAAGCGAAATAGCGCTAATGTGGCCTCGCACCGCGTCCCGAGTGATCGGAGCTGTGCTACTTGCAAAAGGGCTCCGTTGTCCTGAACACTGCGATATACAGGAGCTTCCCGCCCCAATGCGAGCGGCCCACCGAAAAAGGACTCCTTCGAAGTGTCTGCCTTGATACTCGTCGTCGGCAACAAGAACTACTCGTCATGGTCGATGCGGCCGTGGGTTGCGATGCGCGCCGCTCAAATCGCTTTCGAGGAGGTCTTTATCCCCCTGTATACGAATGTAGCCGACAAAAACCGGATCCTGAGCTTCACGCCCTCAGGGAAGGTGCCCGCGCTGATTGATGGCGACATCACCGTCTGGGATTCGCTCGCGATTATCGAATACCTCGCCGAACGCTTCCCGGAAGCTAAACTTTGGCCCGACGACCGCACCCGGCGCGCGCACGCCCGCTCTGTTTCGGCCGAGATGCATTCGGGGTTTCTGCCTTTCCGCAACGAATGCAGCATGAATTTGCGTCGGCCGGTTCGGGCGGTCGCATTGTCGGCGGATGCGCGCAGCGATATTGAGCGGATTCAGGAAATCTGGACCGTGTGCCGCGAACGTTACGACAAATTGGGGCCGTTCCTGTTTGGTCCCTTCACTGCGGCGGATGCGATGTTCGCGCCAGTCGTGCATCGCTTCCGGACCTATGCCATCCAAGGACCACCGCAGGTTCAAGCCTATATGGAAACGATGATGGCGTTGCCGGCGTTTGCCGAATGGACTTGCGACGGCCTTGCCGAAACCCTTGTGATCGAGCGAGCCGAGAGAGCTTGAATTTGCGGACTGGCTGCTTGACGGATCGGGCCGAAAGGGTCTGAATTGCGACAACGAAGCGGTTTCAGTAGGGGGTTTGGCCATGGGAATCCTGGAACTTGTTGGAAAACTCCCCGGCGCTGAAGAGCGCGCTCGGTCAGCTCGGTGCGGCCGTGCTGCCGGTCGTGATGAGCGAGGTCATGGGGACGGGAGCCCAGGGCGGGCTCAATGCCATAGTGGCGAAGCTACAGCAGGCGGGTTTCGGCGATCAGGTCAAATCCTGGATCGGAAACGGACAAAATCTGCCGATCACGGCGGATCAGTTACGACAGGTGCTAGGCAGCGATACGGTCAGGCAATTGGCCGCCAAATACAACATTCCGGTCGATCAGCTATCCCAGATCTTGGCGCAACAGCTTCCTTTGGCCGTCGATCACGCCAGTCCGGACGGCAAGCTTCCGCCAAAGGCATAGAGCCCGCGAGCGGGCGGCAGGCCAGGGAGATCCGAGCACTGGTCCCGAAACGGGCGATAGGGCGTTTATCGCCCTGAAAAACCTGCAAAATCGCGGGTTTGCCATGCCTAACTTGCTGGCCAATTCCGCCTCCAACGTGCTATATGACAGTCGTCTTTCTAGTCGGACGTTGCAGCGGAACCGCGGGCGCGACCGGCATTTTTGTGCGATGGAGAGTGCGTTGAAGCACAAGTACCCTGTGGGAGCGACTGTCTATTTTACCGCCAGCAATGTGGCGCGTCCGGCCGCGACCGGCACCTATGAGGTGATCCGGTTGCTGCCTACTGAAGGCGACGACTGCCAGTATCGGATCAAAAGCTCGACGGAAGCTTTTGAGCGAGTCGCCAAGGAGAGTCAGCTCGACTTCTCCTGAATACGCGTGGGATGGTCGGACGACACTGGATTTGGGTCGCTGGCCGTGAAATGGCCCCGTTCGCGGAATCAGTTTTCGATAACGTGAACACCGACGCTCGCTAGCGGCTGGCTTTTTCTGTGCTTAGCTGCGTGAGGGGGACATCGCGCATGAACTGGGCCAATTGGAACTGGGCTGGATCGTTGGATCAGCTCTGGCATTCGTCCACCTTTTCGTCGTGGGTGATCCTGGCGGCCGCCGGGCTTTTCGGACTGGTTGTTCTGATCACGCTTCTTCGCGCCGAAAGAACAGTCGCCAATGGCGCGCTGATCGTCATCACGCTGTTGGCGGTCGGGATCGGGGTCGCAGCGATCGTTCGCGAACCGGCTGGTCGCCTCGGAGCGTCGGGCGAGCTTCTATCGCAGGCGCCTGTAACGTCTCTGCCGGCGCTGTCCTGCATCGACGATCTGGCGGGCGATGCCGTTCTGTCGGCGTGTGAAAGGACCCTGTTCGGGTCAGCTGAATCCGTTGCCGCTGCGGTCAGTTATGCAGCGGCACAGCTCAGCCGTCTGACGGCGCTTGGGGATGCCTCAACGGTCGGCAAGGCCGGTTCGCCGGAATTGCTGGCGCTTCGCCGCTCGGTGGAGCGAGACCGGTATGGCCTGGTGGCACAGGTGCTGCTCGTACGCGATCATTGCCTGCCGACGCAATGCACCGCGTTCCGATCCATGACTGACACCTATCAGATATCCTCCAACATGGAAGAACACGTCTACGACGCGCTGGTCTCGCGTTACGCCCCGATGTGGAATGCTCCAGTTGGCGTCGCGAGCCCCCTCACGGGCCCAATAGCCGCGCTCGGCGCATCGCTACCCACGGGCAAACCGACCAATGCCGAATTCCCGACCTCGGCATCGACTCCGGCTGTCAGCATCATGACACCCGAGCCGGCAACCGGCGCGGCAGCTGCGGCGCGTTCATCGGGCCCGCCGGCAGCCGGGGCCACGGCGCCAGCCCCGCATCCGGCGACCTCTGCTTCTCCCGCGGTTGTTGCGGCCAAGAAGCAGCCTGCTCCAAAGCCAGCGCGCACGCCCCCGCCGGTGCAGATCGCGCCGCCAGCTTCAACTCCTGCGGACTCGAACGATTGACGCTTTCAAAAGTGATTCAGGGTCACTAGTTTCGCCAGCCTCATGCCGCTCCATATCATCAAGCTCGCCGTCGGTTGCGATTCCGTTAAAGAACTGAAAGGCTGGGTCTCCGAACGGATGGCAACAGCCAAGAAAAAGGGCTTGCCGCTCCGGCACATCCACATCACCCGGATGACACCCAAGCGCCTCGAGGAAGTCCTGGGGGGAGGTTCCCTTTATTGGGTCATCCGCGGCGAGATCGCCGCGCGCGAAAAGATCATCGCGATCGAGCCCTTCCGGGACAAGGACGGGGTCGGACGATGCCGGTTGGTGATGCAGCCCAAGGTCATTGCGGTATCGCCACGGCCGATGCGTGCGTTCCAGGGCTGGCGCTATTTCACCGAGGAGGCTGCACCACCTGACCTTGGCAAGATGGCCGCCGACGGCATCGCGGCGATGCCGGAACCGTTGCGCCGCGAACTGCGCGATCTTGGATTGCTATAAAACCGATGTTGTCGATCATCCGCGCGGCTCGTGACGCCGTCTCCTTTAAGGCAAAGGCGTGACAACGAAGCGGCCGACCTGCCGTTGATCGCAGAGCTATTTCAGAAAAGTTTTTTCTCGGCGGCTTGATCGCGAATCATCATTCGCAATTATCATCTGCTCAACCGTGCACGATTTAAGGTTGTCTCCGCGCATTTTGCTTGACCGCGAGCGCGCGTAATTTGAAGATGATTTGGGGACGACGAATGCTTCTACAAACCAGCCAAGGACAATCGGGCTCGGCGCACGTGGTGGTGCTGGGCAACGAGAAGGGCGGTTCGGGTAAATCGACCACCGCCCTGCACATAGCGGTCGCTCTGATGAAGGCCGGCCAGCGAGTGGCCACCATCGACCTCGATTGTCGCCAGCAAAGTTTCACCCGCTACATGAACAATCGGGGCGCATGGGCGCGCCGGACAGCTCTCAATCTTGAGCTGCCGGTGCATTGTTGCATCAAGCTCGGCGAGACGATGCAGATCGCCGACAACGAAAACTCGGAACTACAGCAGTTCATGGATGCCGTGAGCGCCGTCGAAAGCTCTTTCGATTTCATCGTCATCGATACGCCGGGAACCGACAGCTATTTGATGCGGCTCGCGCATTCAATGGCGGACACGCTGGTCACGCCGATCAATGACAGCTTCCTCGATTTCGACGTGCTGGGAACGGTCGATCCCGCGACCTACGCTGTGACGGGCGAGAGCCATTATGCGGAAATGGTGCGGGATACGCGTCGAAAGCGCCGTCAGCTCGATGGAGCCACGATAGATTGGATTGTCGTTCGCAACCGCCTCTCGATGCTGGGGTCGCGCAACAAGCAACTCGTCGCAAATGGCCTACACGAACTGTCCCTCCGGCTTGGCTTCCGGTCGATCGACGGTTTGGCCGAGCGGGTCGTGTACCGGGAGTTTTTTCCTCGCGGCCTGACTGCCCTCGATGACATCGACGAGGCCACCTTGGGCACTCGCCCCAGCCTTGGCCATGTGACGGCCCGAGAGGAGGTGACGGGCCTGCTCCGCCAACTGAAACTGCCGCTCGACGAGCGCGGCCGACGCCGGGCGGCCAACCGGGCCGAATGGTTCACGCAGGTGGACAAGCCCCTCGAAATGCATGACATCATCGGCGCCTAAACCTTGCAAACACCTCGACGGGGTTTTGTTGAGGGGGAACGGGTTCCCTTGGCGGGAACCAGGAGCATCGCAAGCCGTTTTACGGCTGGTTGCCAAATGGGTGTTTTTGCGCGCCTTTTCCATGCGAAACACCCGGCTGGTGCACCGCACAAGGAACGGGCAGTCAATTCACAACATTTGCCCTTCCTGTCACGGCGCCGTGACGTATATTAGGGAAGATGGTGACGTCAAAGTGTGAGACTGGATCAGCGGCCTTTCGGCCCTTCTCCGAGGATGAACATGAAACGTGGACTTGCTGTTCTGTTTTCCGTGGGCGTGCTGATCGGGGTCGGCTATTTCACCATCAGCAAATGGGCAATTCGCCACGAAACGTTCACGTTCAATGATCCGTCCCGCGACAATCGACCGGTTGCAGTTGATGTCGCCATACGGCGGGACAAAGAATTGCAGGCGACCGCTGGATTGATCAAGCTACCAGTGGCGATCCTCAACCACGGCAACACCGTCAAATTCACCGAGTACTCGTTCCTTGCGAATGTCTTTGCGACCCGCGGCTATGTCGCGATCAGTATCCAGCACGATCTTGCGACTGACGCGCCGATGGTCACGAAAGTCGGTGAGCCCTATGTCGGCCGTCTTCCCCAGTATCAGCGCGGTATCTCTAACATCAAATTCGCCATCGAGGAGATGAAGAAGCTTGAGCCGAATGCCGACTACCAGCATCTTACGATGGTCGGACATTCCAACGGCGGCGACATCTCGATGTACTTCGCCAAGCAGTATCCTGACGAAATCAAGAAAGTCGTGACGCTCGATAATCTTCGCGTGCCTTTCATGACCGACGGCAGGTTCAAGATTTTCTCATTCCGGTCCAAGGACCCGCAGTTCAAGCCTGATCCCGGCGTGGTTCCCGATGCAGATACATGTGAAAAGGCCGGCATAACGGTGGTGCAAACCGGCTTCCAACACAATGACATGCGCGACACAGGCCCCGACACCGCGAAATCGTCGATCCAGGACATGCTTGATCGCTTCCTTCGGGACACGGACAGCGACATCGCTCCGGTGAGCACCAACGCACCGAAAATTCTTGATCCCGGCCCGGTGGCTATGTCCGCGCCCATCAAGAACTAGCGGTTTCCGGCCAAATCCGTTCGAGCGAAGCGGTTTGGCCCCCGCCCTGATCGGGTGCGCAGCGATTGACCCCTGTGGGTTCGCGGCCCACATAAGCTTGCTGTAATTGCGAGCGCTAATGTCCGTCGAACCGACCAAACCCAGATCCGGAGAAGTGGCCGCGGAGCAAAAGACCGGCAAGGCCGGTTCGCTGCCGGAATTGAAATCTTCTACTGCGGACGATATCGCCGCCTTTGTCGCAAAGGCGCGGTCGATGTCGCCGCATAGGGCCGGCGTGAAAGGCCGGCTGGTGTTTGCGCTCGACGCCACCATGAGCCGCCAGCCCACATGGGACATGGCCTGCGCCCTGCAGGCCGATATGTTTCGCGAGGCGGCTTCGCTGGGCAGCCTTGATATCCGGTTGGTCTATTATCGCGGTTTCAACGAATGCCGGGCGACGGGATGGATTTCCGACAGCGCGAAACTGGCCGGCCTGATGAGCAAGATAGATTGCCGCGGCGGCAACACCCAGATCGGCAAAGTGTTGTCGGAAGCTCGCCGGGAGGCCGTGGCCTCGGCTGTGCGCGCCGTGGTGTTCGTCGGCGATGCAATGGAGGAGCAGGTCGACGCTCTCTGCGACAAGGCCGGCGAACTTGGGTTGCTCAAGGTGCCCGTTTTTATGTTTCAGGAGGGGCACGACCCGACAGCCGAACAAGCCTTTCGTGAAATCGCGCGCCTGACGGGCGGCGCGTGGTGCAGGTTCGATCCGGGCGCGGCTGCACAATTGCGCGAACTGCTTCGCGCGGCTGCCGCTTACGCGGCCGGTGGTCGTGACGCGCTGGCGCGATTGTCGAGGACCGAAAGCGGTGCAGCAAAACTGCTCGGCCAGATGAAGTGATGGTTTGTTAGCTCGCGGGAGGCGACGTAGGCATGCTTTTTGCCGCTAGCCTCGCTATATTCATCCCATGCCTACGCTGATCGTCGGCGCTGTCGCCGTAATCGTCCTTTACTTGCTGCTGCAGATGTTCCGTGCGGCGAACCCGGCCGTGCTGGCGCGCGCCGTCAAGATTGCCGGCGGCACGGTGGCGCTGGCGGGTGCTGCTTTTACCGGCTTCAAGGGTGAGCTCGCGGTGGCCGTGCCGCTTGGCATCTTCGGCGCAGGATTGCTCGGCTGGTCGCCGTTCGGCTCGTCCGCCTTCGGCAATATCGGTGGACTGTTTGGCGGAAGCGGTCAGCGTTCGGCGGGACAGAGTTCGCGAGTTCGCTCGCAATTTCTCGATATGAGCCTCGATCACGACAGCGGTGTTTTGAGCGGCCGGATCACGGCCGGCCCCTATGCCGGACGTTCGCTTGAGGAGTTCGAGCTGCCGCAACTGGCTGCGATGATGCCCAGCTTCGACGCCGAGAGCGTCTCGTTACTTGAAAGCTATCTGGACCGCAGGTTTCCCGCCTGGCGTCAAAACACGGATGGCGATACGGCAGGGGGGCAACGCCGCGCGGCGCCGAGCGGCAAAATGACGAACGAGGAAGCCTATCAAATCCTTGGCCTGCAGCCCGGGGCGGGGCCTGACGAGATCGGACGAGCCCATCGCGCGCTCATGAAGAAACTGCATCCCGACCAAGGGGGGTCTACGTATCTCGCTGCCAGGGTAAACGAGGCGAAGGATACTCTGCTTCGTACGCATCACACATAACTCCGGCAACTCAACCAAACGCTACGAACCGTGTGCCCCTGTTTGGGCAATACGCCGATCGGACACCGTTCTACGGCGTGACCGATCGTTGGCTCTGAACCTAGCTGGAAAATCTTGACGAGAGGTTTTCGGCAATGGGGCGGAGAACAGCTGTCGCAAAAAAGCCGCGCTTGGGCGGCGCGGCTCTGTCGTGTTTCTCAACTCGGTGAATCAGTTGTGAACTGTAATGCAGGAAATATCAGCGCGCTTCAGTGTGCGGCACACTGCTTCGGCCTGGTCGCGATCGAGACCGGCGAAACGGGCCCGGAATAGCGTCTTGTTGTCTTTGGCGACAACTTGCTCGGTAAAGGGATCGGCCTTGGTGAGGAGACCGCGAGCCGAACTGCGCGCCGCTTCGATGCGTTGATGCGCTTCGCTCTCGCTTTCCAGCGCGCCGACCTGGACGATCCATCCGGTGCGAACTGTGGGTGTGACCGGCGTGGCGAGCTTAACGGTGCTTTTTTGCGCCATCGATTGGGGCTGAAGGTATTGCTGCGAGGAGGCGGCTGCGTAGGCCAATGTCTGCGAAGTGGAAGCCGCGGGGACGCTGGAGGCCGGCAGCACGCCTAGCAGACCGTTTCCGGTGCCATGGCCCGCCGGTTGCGGCGGCAGGTCCGTTTTGACGTCCGTCTTGACGACGTTGGTCTTCATCGCGTCGCTTCTGGCAAATTCAGGCTTAGCTAATTCAGGCTTGGCTGCTTCAGAAGGGGCTGGTTCGGTTTTGCTGAACTCAGGCCTGGCCGGATCAACTTTGGCAGTCTCAGCCCTCGCCACAATCGCTTTTGAACTTTCCGGTACGTCCGAGCGGGCAGGCGATATCGCGCTGGTCATCGGTGTGCCCGATTGACCGGGAGCGGCCGAGGCCAGCTTCAGTTGTCCCGCCTTGACCTGCACGGTCCTGACCTTCACTGGCTTCATCGGTTCAGAGGAACCGGGGATCGCGGCGATTGCCTGCGCCTGAATTACGCCCGAGGTCAGCGGAGCGGGCGGCATCGCCGCCGCGGCGGCTGAAATGATGGAGGCCCGCCCAGCCGACGCAATCGGGCGCGCGGGAGCCGGCTCGGATTTCGCGGGTGCAGTCTGGATCGCCCCTTGATCTGCTCCCTCATCCGATTTTGCCTGTATCGGATCCACCTCGGCTGCAGCATCTGCCACATTGGCATCGGCACTGCTGCGTTCTGTGATGGCGGCAACAGTGCGTCGCGTCGATGCTTTTTCAAGATTTTCGGCTAGCAGAGTGCGCATCGTAGCGTCGCGCGAACCACCGCTGCGGCCTCCCATGACGACGCCGATCAGGTGACGATTGCCACGATGCATCGAGGTCACGAGATTGAAGCCCGAAGCGCGAGTGTACCCGGTCTTGATGCCGTCGACGCCCTCAAGATTACCGAGCAGGTGATTGTGGTTTCGGATCGATTGGCCGTGATAGCTGAACGCGACCGTCGAGAAGTAGTGGTAATAGCGAGGAAAGCGGTCCTGAATGGCTCGGCCCAGCGTCGCTTGATCTCGCGCGGTCGTCACCTGCTCATCATCGGGAAGGCCCGACGCGTTGCGATAGAGCGTTCGCGTCATGCCGAGCGCGCGTGCCTTGCGCGTCATCAGCTTGGCGAAATCATTCTCGTTGCCGCCGATCGTTTCCGCGATCACCACTGCCGCGTCATTGGCCGAGCGTGTCACCAATCCTTTGATGGCATCTTCTACACGGATGGTTTGGCCGGGACGCAAGCCGAGCTTGGTCGGGGCCTGCTCTGAAGCGAATTCGGAAACCGTCATTTCGGTGTCGAGCTTCATCTTGCCGGCTTCGAGTTGCTCGAACAGCAGATAGAGCGTCATGATTTTGGTGAGCGAGGCGGGATGGCGGCTGGCGTCCGGACTGCTCGCGGTCAGCGTGGCGCCGGAGTTGCCGTCCACAATGATGGATGAGAACTGAGGGTTGTAGCGGCCTTGCTCTTCCTCATGCTGAGATCGATTAGCGTGCTGGTGCCGGAATTGCCGCGCTTCGGCACTGTCGCAAGTGGCTAACGCCGCGAGCGTGACCAAGCTGAAAACGCCAAGCCGCACCGAACGCGAGAAGGCCAAGTCTGTGCGAAACATGAAATTCCCGTCCCAGTTTCTGACTTGATCACCGGTTCGTGAGGCAAAATTGTGCCCGACGGCTTTCGACTTTTCCGGAATCCGGAGCCCTATGCGCGTCGGCGAGCCAATCAGGCCCTTTTTCTGGCTGAAACGTTGGTTTTCAAACAGCCTTCGTTGGCCTCGGAAAGCTGAATGATCCAGCTCCAGGGTAGGGTGTCGGGGTTTCCAAAACGTTAATCAGCGGTTGCCGGTCTCGGCAGCTTCTGCGCATATTCGTTTAAATTGTGCGATGCACACGATCGTTGACATTCATTGTGCACTGCACTATATGGCGCATGTCAGGGAGCCGCGGGTCTCCCAATAATCGAATTGCACATCAGTCTGGGAAAAAGGATTACAAATGTTCAAAGTTGAAGACTTTCAGAATTTTGGAAAAGGCCAACTCGAAGGCATTCAGGCCATTGCAGCCGCCTACACCGAGTACACCAAGAAGTCGTATGAGGACACTCGGTCGTTCGTAGAGAAACTTTCCGGTGTAAAGTCGCTGGACAAGGCGATCGAAGCGCAGAGCGAATTCGCGAAATCCGCTTACGAGACGTTCGTCGCGGACTACAGAAGATCGCTACCCTCTACGGTGACCTCGCGAAGCAGACGTTCAAGCCGCTGGAAGGTTTGACCGCACGGTTCACTCCGGCGACTCACTAGCGCCGAACCTGTCCGGACGCTGCCAAGGCAGCCAAAGCGGATCAATGTAAAAAAGCCCGGCCTTTCGGCCCGGGCTTTTTCGTTTACTCGTACTCTGCGGTTACTTTGCGACCCGCAGTTTTGCCAACGAGGTCCCAATCGAGTTGAACACCGAGAGCGTGTCAGTCGCCGACCTGACTATGTAAAAGTTCTGCGATCCGCTGGCGCAATATTGCAGCACCGTCGAAGTTGGATCCGCTGGTGAGTGCGTGTTCAACTGGATTGTATAGATCGTAATGCCGGCGGCTTTCGCGTTATCGCACAGGATTTTCTGGCGCGCGTCGATCTGAGCGGCGTTGGTGTACCAGCGATCCTGCGTGTTCAAACCGTCGGACAACAGAATGATCGCATCCCTGATACGTATAGCTGGGGTCTTTCGCCGGCGCGTTGAGCGGCAGGGTTTGCGCCAGGGACTGCCATGCCCAAGCCATGCCGATCGCCTGGTTGGTGTTGCCGTTCGGGGTCATTGTATCAATCAACCCTTTTAGGGCAGTCCAGTTATAGCTCAGCGGCATCAGCGCGACCGGGCACTCACTCCATTGTTCGGCCGGAAAAAGCGTCGCACGGATAGCCGGATTTGGCGCGGTGTTCAAAACGTCATATCCTGGAGGGGTTGTGTCCTTGTCGCGATCCCAGACGCAGCCGTTCCAGCTGTTGTGATTTAAATTAGGCGTCCAAATCTTGCCGTTGTTGACGCAGTCGGTTTTTGTCGTGAATCTCGTTCTGCTGCAGGTGCCCTGTGTGTCGGAATTGGTGGCTGCGATCTCCCAGTCCGTAAAATCCACCCAGGGCTGATTGTAGTTGCTGGGGCCGACGTTGACGTCCTTGGCGAACGGGACGATCGAGATGTAGACGTCCCCGTCAGTTTTGGCGAGGGCGCTCAACTGATCGATCAGGCTTCTTCGCGGCGTTCTGCAGAGCCGGCATTTTACCGTCCTGAGCCATCGACCCAGTGTTGTCGAGCGCCATTGCCACCCGCATGCGCACGTTGCCCCAGGCGGATGTGCCGCTGGTACCGAAGTTGAGGGTCGGGAACCCGGCGACCCTCATGAAATCGGTCATGATCAACCCGGATCCATCGATCTGGATGGTGGATCCCAAGCTCCCACTGCTCGCAGTGTAGGTCGCGTTGATCGCAACGTTATGTGCTTCCTTGTTCGTATAGAGCCCTGTGAAATAGGCTTGAGCTTGCGTGTTGATTTGAGACGCCGTGATATTGCCCGACTGCAGATCCTTGGACAGCATCAGAGCCGTCGAGTCGATTGCGGCCTGCATGGCTGAGCGAGCCATGCTGGCCCGGCTATAGTCGATCGCGACGCCGACAAAGCTCAGGAGGGGCAACAGCGCGATGGCGAAGATCACCGCGATGTTGCCTTCACGGGCACCGGGGAAACGGCGGGCAGCCTTCAGGAGGCGACAGGTAATGGACGCGCTGGGCATGACAATCACCGAAAAATTGGGTTTGTGCCCTCATTTCACGGCCCGCGACTGAACAGGTGGTAAACCGGCGCTAAGAAAAACGGGTCAATAGCGGTGTAAGCCACAGTTTGGGCTCTAAAGCGCCCGGCATTGTAAACGGCGGCTAAACGAAGCGCCGCATTACTTTGTCAAATGCGGGAAGATTGATTAACCTGATCAGGACCGCCGGGCCGGGAATAGGACCTGCTGCGGGCCTTATCGGTCCGTTCTTGCGCAATCCGTGACCCGACCCATATTTCATTTGCCGATCCGGCTAGAGGGCCGGCCGGAGAACGGCGATCTGGCAGGCGCTTGGGGACTATATTGCCGGGCGCTTTCTGGTCTGCCGTAGGATTTCGAACGCTTGTGCCATGTCGTCAATAGCTTTCAGACTTGATCCATCCGCGCCGGCCGCTGTCGCCGCATCTGTTCCCCGAATGGGTAACGACGAGAACCGCTCCGGTGGCGCCGGCGGTCCGGCGACTTCTGTCATCACGAAGGTCAAGCCGAAAACCAAGCGCCCGAACCTCTATCGCGTCTTGATTTTGAACGACGATTACACGCCGATGGAATTCGTCGTCCATGTCCTGGAGAGATTTTTCCAAAAGGATGTCGAGGCCGCGACCAAGATCATGCTGCACGTGCATCACCATGGGATAGGCGAGTGCGGCGTGTTCACCTACGAGATCGCGGAGACCAAGGTCACGCAGGTGATGGACTTCGCGCGCAAGCACCAGCATCCCCTGCAATGTGTGATGGAAAAAAAATAAAACAGACCTCGCGCCAAGATCTGGCCCAAATGGGAACGGGTTTTGCTTCGAAGGTGTGGTGAAGGAAAAGGAGTCGCGGAACCGGTCTTTCGCCGCGGCTGGGGAGAACTATATCTGACAAAGGTTGTTGTTGCCTCGCCGGGCAACGGCGATCATGATGGCGGGGGCCATAAAGGACGCGAATGCCGACTTTCTCCCAAAGCCTTGAACAATCCCTGCATCGTGCGTTGGCGATTGCAAACGAGCGACATCACCAATATGCGACGCTCGAACACCTTTTGTTGTCGCTGATCGATGATTCGGATGCGGCAGCGGTTATGCGCGCCTGCAGCGTAGATCTCGACAAGCTGCGTAGCAGCCTTGTCAACTATCTCGAAACCGAGTTCGAGAATCTGGTCACCGACGGGGCCGACGACGCCAAGCCGACTGCGGGTTTTCAACGCGTGATTCAGCGCGCGGTCATTCATGTCCAGTCGTCAGGTCGCGAAGAGGTGACCGGCGCCAACGTGCTGATCGCGATTTTCGCGGAGCGCGAGAGCCATGCCGCGTACTTCCTGCAGGAGCAGGACATGACGCGCTATGACGCCGTCAACTATATCAGCCACGGCATCGCGAAGCGGCCGGGCGTCTCAGAAGCGCGCCCGGTGCGCGGGGTAGACGAGGAAGCTGAGACCAAGGGCAACGAGGACTCGAAGAAAAAAGGCGAGGCGCTCGACACCTATTGCGTCAACCTCAACAAGAAGGCGCGCGACGGCAAGATCGATCCGGTGATCGGACGTAATTCCGAGATCAACCGCGCGATTCAGGTTCTCTGTCGCCGGCAAAAGAACAATCCGCTTTTTGTCGGCGAAGCCGGCGTAGGCAAGACTGCGATCGCCGAGGGGCTCGCCAAACGCATCGTCGACAGCGAAGTGCCGGAAGTTCTGGCGGCGGCAACCGTGTTCTCCCTGGACATGGGAACGTTGCTCGCAGGAACGCGCTATCGCGGCGACTTCGAGGAGCGGCTGAAGCAAGTCTTGAAGGAGCTGGAGGCGCATCCCAACGCCATCCTGTTCATCGATGAAATTCACACTGTCATCGGCGCCGGCGCGACCTCCGGCGGCGCAATGGACGCTTCCAATCTGCTGAAGCCCGCGCTTGCATCGGGTACGATCCGCTGCATGGGATCGACGACTTACAAGGAATATCGCCAGCATTTCGAAAAGGACCGCGCGCTGGTGCGCCGGTTCCAGAAAATCGACGTCAACGAACCGACCGTGGAAGACGCAATCGCGATCCTTAAGGGGTTAAAACCCTACTTTGAGGATTATCACCGGCTGAAATATACCAACGAGGCGATCGAGGCCGCGGTTCAACTCTCCTCGCGCTACATCCATGACCGCAAGCTGCCCGACAAGGCGATTGACGTAATCGACGAGTTCAGGCGCGGCGCAAATGCTCGTTTCGGAAAACAAGCGCAAGAAGACGATCGGTATCAAGGAAATCGAGACAACGATCGCCTCAATGGCGCGGATTCCGCCGAAGAGCGTGTCAAAGGACGATGCCGAAGTATTGAAACATCTTGAGCAGACCCTGAAGCGGGTGGTTTTCGGGCAGGACAAGGCTATCGAAGCGCTGTCAGCATCGATCAAGCTGGCGCGCGCCGGCTTGCGCGAGCCCGAAAAGCCGATCGGCTCTTACCTTTTCTCAGGGCCCACTGGTGTCGGCAAAACAGAGGTCGCCAAGCAGCTTGCTGCCTCGCTCGGGGTCGAATTGATCCGCTTCGACATGTCGGAATACATGGAGCGCCACACGGTTTCACGCCTGATCGGCGCGCCTCCCGGCTACGTCGGCTTTGACCAGGGTGGGCTGCTTACTGACGGTGTTGACCAGCATCCGCATTGCGTTGTGCTGCTTGACGAAATCGAGAAGGCGCATCCGGATCTCTACAACGTGCTATTGCAGATCATGGATCATGGCCGGCTCACCGATCACAACGGCAAGCAGGTCAATTTCCGGAATGTGATTCTGATCATGACCACCAACGCCGGTGCTGCCGATCTTGCCCGGCAGGCCTTCGGCTTCACCCGAAACAAGCGGGAAGGCGACGACCACGAGGCGATCAGCCGGCAGTTCGCGCCCGAATTCCGCAACCGCCTGGATGCCATTGTCTCGTTTGCTCACCTCAATGCCGATGTGATCGGGATGGTGGTCGAGAAGTTCGTGTTGCAACTCGAGGCGCAACTCGGCGACCGTGACGTGACCATCGAATTGTCCGATCCTGCGAAGGCTTGGCTCATTCAGCACGGTTATGACGAGCAGATGGGCGCGCGGCCCATGGCGCGTGTAATCCAGGAGCACATCAAAAAGCCGCTCGCGGATGAAGTGCTGTTCGGGAAATTGAAGGGCGGCGGTCATGTTCGCGTCGTGCTGGTGAACGACTTGGAGGGCCCCGACGCTCGAAACGAGAAGATCGGGTTCGAGTTCGTTGAAGGTCCGGTCACGCCGAAGCCCGAGAAGCTCCCGGTCCCGCGCAGGCGCAAGCCGAAACCCGGCGGGCCGAGTAGCGGCGGGTCCAAAGGTCCTGCCTCGCGAGGGCCACTAGTGAAGGTTTGAGAACAAAAGGCCGGCTTTATGCCGGCCTTTTCGTTTGGTGTCGGTTCGATTCCCCGCGGCAGAGATCATCGGCTGTTTGCGAGAGATTAGAAACGCGCTCTCGCAAGCCGATTGCCGGACGAACTTGATATAAGCCAGCCCCCACCTGGACCCCGGCGGTTGCGAATGTCCTCAGCCCAGTAATTCGTCGATCCGTCGCTGAAGCTGCCGCTTCTTGATTTCGCTCTTGCGCAGTCGATCGTCGAGGCTGCTGAATGGCGTATCCGAGGTCATGATGCGGAAGGCGAGGCCGACCTTGCCGGCCTGCCGCCAAATCAATTTGGCAACAAACGAGCGGCCCTTACGCGGGATATTCAAGCTCACCTCATCGGGCAAATTTGCGTTCTCGTCCAATTCCACGCAGGCGCCGCGGCGGCTGATGTTGCGCACCACACATTCTACCTTCGGGCCGCGTCCGTTAATATCGGCCAAGGCACCGTAAAGCACCTTGTCACGCTCGTTCTGACGCCGATCCTGCATCTCATCGTCTCCGCAATCTGACCAACGTTCTACGTGGCTTGAGAGCGATGAGAAGCTCGCGGGGACCGATATGTCGCGTTAACGTAAACCGATTTGCCTTGAATTTTATGTAAGTTCGAGGCGAGGACCGAAATTGGGATAGTTAAGCGGCGGTTTCGCGCACTCCGCGCGCGACCTGCTTCTGGACATCGAAATCATGCCGCCGCCGCGCTAATTCGTTCCGCGCTCAGCATGGCGGCGTTGCTGTAGTCGCGCTTCCAGGAAGCATCATCGCTCCAGCGCAGCGGAGATTGTACCGTGGTTTGCGGGCCAGGTGCTGTTTCCAGCAAACGCAATGCAAGGTTTAGGGTGAACGCCTGCGAAGCGGGATCGTGCGGCTTGCCAGCGGAATTCCCGAGCGGGAAGTCGCTAAAGAGAAACCGGGGCACGGCGGCATGCTCGACAATGTCTTTGGCACAACCCATCACTACGGTAGCGATTCCGCCGGTCTCAAGATGCCGCGCGACCAGGCTGACCGTTTGGTGGCAGACCGGGCAGTTCGGCACAAGCACCGCGACGTCGATCTCATCGGCACGGCAGCGCGCGAGAATCTCCGGTGCGTCGGTCTCGATCGTCGCGCGATGGCTGCGGTTGGTTGGCGCGCCGAAGAAGCGCGGGGCGACTTCGCCAATTCGCTTCTCGTCAGCCAGCTGTCGCAATTGCGGTAGCGGAAACCAGGTTCCGCTATCCGTGGCCTCAGTATGCGCCCGATCGTAGGCGATGTGGGAAATTCGCAGATCATGCGATTTCGAAGTGTCGCCATCGTAAACGGAATAGAACTTTGCGCCGCCATTGTAAGCGGCGCCCGGACCCTGATCGCCCTTGACGGGGTCGAATGGCGCGGCGGTCGTGATTATGGTCACGCGCGATTGACGGAGCGGCTTGCGTAGAGCCTGGAATGGCGCATCAACGTAGTGCGCCCAGCGGTACGGTGTGGCGTAGCCGATCGCCTGATAATAATCTCGGGTGCGTGCCATGTAGGGGATCGGCACGTCGTCCTCGGGCGAGAAACCAGTGATTTCGTCCGGCGTTGCCATGATGTTTTGCGCTTTCATGACCCTATTCGCTTACGTTCCCGTTGAGATAGCTAGACCACGGGTTCCGGGTGTCAAGTATGGCTTGGTCGGAAATCCAGAATGCGTCACGCAAGGCCAATGCCTTTCGTGCCGGTGTAGCCATTCTCCTGATGCTGGTCTGGCTCAGACCGGTGATCGCCCAGGAAACCTCGCCGGCAGCAGTGGAGGTGGCCAGGCCAAGTGTAGAAGAACTCGCCATTCCCGCCGATGTTGCCCAGAGAGGAGGAGAGGGCGCCGCTGACGGCAATACGCGCGAGGCGATCTGCCTGATGATTGAGTCGGCTGCGACAGCAAACGACCTGCCGCTGGAATTCTTTGCGCGCGTAATCTGGCAAGAGAGCCGGTTCCGATCCGATGCAGTCGGCCCGGTGACCCGCAACGGACGCCGCGCGCAGGGCATTGCGCAGTTTATGCCGGGGACCGCCAGCGAACGCAGACTGCTCGATCCCTTTGATCCAGTGCAGGCCCTGCCGAAATCGGCGGAGTTTTTAAACGAATTGCGAGGCCAGTTCGGCAATCTCGGCCTTGCCGCTGCCGCTTACAATGCGGGGCCCCGGCGGGTGCAGGATTGGCTCGCCGGCACAGGCCCCATGCCGCAGGAAACCCGCAACTATGTCATTGCCATTACGGGATCGACGGTCGACGACTGGTCCACGGCCGGCAGGAGTGGCAAGAAGCCCGATAGCTTGCCCCACACCAGTTGCCGCGACCTGATGGCGCTGTTGAAGCGCGCGCCCAATCCGTTCGTGACCCAGCTTGAAGAGCACGTGAAGCTCGCTTCGGCAAAGCTGTGGGGTGTGCAGCTCGCCGCAGCTTTCGATCGCAGCAAGGCGCTGGCGATGTATGCGCGCGCGATGAAGCAGCTCGTCGGAGTGATAGGAAATCAGGATCCTAGCTTGCTGAACTCGGTGATGCGGACCCGGGGCACGCGCGCCTTCTATCAGGTGCGGATCGGGGCCGATACGCGTCCCGCCGCCGATGATCTCTGCAACCGTATTCGCCGGGCCGGAGGCGCGTGCTTTGTCCTGCGAAACCGGGCTTGAGCATTCTGCAGAAAATGTCGCAATGTCAGGATAACAAGGCTCGCAATTGCGGCTTCACCATAATCCGCTACACTCGGTGCTTCATTTTCGAGTGAAATCTCATGTTTGAACCAAGTGAGCTTCGCCACGGCGAAGTTGCGGTCGATGTGCCGGCTGCGTCCGATGCAGCGCTGATTTTTATAGGACGAATCCGGACGCCCTGGACCTCGCGGCTGGGCATGCCTCGGCAGGGAAGGCAGGACGGGCCGGTATGCCGGCTCGAAATTTTCGAGCCATGGATACCCGCCATCAAGGGTGTCGATTTCTACTCGAATCTTGAAGTGATCTATTGGATGCATCATTCGCGCCGCGATCTCGTGCTGCAGAATCCGAAGAACAATCAATCGACACGGGGTACGTTTTCGTTGCGCTCACCGGTGCGGCCGAATCCGATCGCTACCTCGGTGGTCAAGCTGGTGGGCATTGAAGGCAATACGGTCCTGGTGCAGGGACTGGATTGCCTCGACGGGACGCCACTGCTCGATATAAAGCCCGACCGCTGCGAATTCACGCCGGTCGCCCCGTCGAAAACGACCGATTTGGAAGCGAGCTGATTGCCTTCCGGCGTGGCGGAGCGAATCTATTTCAAGGCTGCCATAAGCTTCGCTGCGTTGCCTTCGAGCACCTTCACGTCTTCCTTGCGGCTTGCGGGCGGCAACAGCGCGATGCCCTCGTGCCGCGGCATTACATGCATGTGGAGATGAAACACTACTTGCCCGCCCGCAGGCTCGTTGAATTGCTGCAGAGTGATGCCGTCAGCATTGAACGCGATCATGGCGGCGCGCGCGATTCTGTGGGCGCCACGCGCCACATGAGCAAAATCGTCCGCCGAAATGTCCAGAATGTTGCGTGCAGGAGCTTTCGGAATGACCAGAGTATGCCCGGGCGAGCGTGGCATGATATCCAGAAAGGCAAACACATGATCGTCTTCGTAAACCTTGTGGCACGAGAATTCCCCGCGCAAGATCTTTGCGAAAACGTTGTTGTCATCGTAACCTGTCATGGCGCCTCCTGAATTCCGTCTGGTTACTTTCACCGCCGCGGTAACGCCGGTCAAGGCGCCTCATCGTCCACCTTTCGAAACGGCCCCGCGGCGGCGAGTTCACGTCCGGCCTCCGCGACATAGGCGCGTTCGCGCCTGAGATAATCCGAGATCGCGCGACGTAAATCGGGGTCGGCGATGTAGTGTGCGGAATAGGTTGTTTGCGGCAGATACCCGCGCGCGATCTTGTGCTCACCCTGGGCGCCGGCTTCGACGTTTTTCAGGCGCCGCTTTATCGCAAACTCGATCGCTTGATAGTAGCAGACCTCGAAATGCAGAAAGGGGTGATGCTCGACCGCGCCCCAGTTCCGGCCGAACAAGGTGTCCGATCCAATGAAATTGATGGCTCCTGCTATCCAGCGATTGTTGCGCCGAGCCATCACGAGCAGCACATCTTTGGCCATGCTCTCGCCGACCAGAGAGAAGAATGAACGTGTCAGATAGGGCCGCCCCCATTTGCGCGAGCCTGTCTCCATGTAGAATGCAAAGAAAGCATCCCATGCCTCTTCGGTGATGTCGCTGCCGCTCAGCGAGTGGATGGTTATCCCGGCGGCCGTAGCCTCTCGCCGTTCGCGCTTGATTGCTTTGCGGTGGCGTGAATTGAGCGTGGCGAGGAAGTCGTCGAAGCTGTCGAAACCTTGGTTATGCCAGTGAAACTGCTGATCGGTTCGCTGCAGGAACCCATGTTCGGCCAAAAGCCTCCAATCCTCTTCACGCGCAAACGTCACGTGAGCCGATGACGCCTTGCTGATGCCGCAGAGCGCCACGAGCCCACTGGCCAGTGCCGTTCCGATTTGCTCCCGATCTGCGCCGTCGCGAATGAGCAAGCGCGGTCCTGTCGCTGGCGTGAACGGAACGGAGGCCTGCAGTTTCGGATAATAGCGGCCGCCTGCGCGCTCATAGGCGTCGGCCCAGCCGCGGTCGAACACATACTCGCCTTGCGAGTGCGATTTTAGATAACACGGCACTACGCCAACTACGCGCGCACCAAGTCTCGCAACGAGGTGGCGTGGGCCCCAGCCCGTTCGCAGCGTTGCCGAGCCGGAGCCTTCAAGGGCCGAGAAAAAGGCGTGTGAAACAAAGGGATTATAGTCGGATCTTACATCCAGGCACGCGGAGCGCGGTATTGCAGGGGCGCCGTTTTGATGCGCGCGCGGATTGGCACAGGCGTTCCAGTCTTCAGCGGAGATATCGCTGACAGAGGGCACCGCTTCCAGAATGATTTCGGATGACGCCATGGAGAATTTTTTGACCAACCCAGAGATCGTGCATTGCACCACAGACTTCAAGGGGCGGCTAATCAGAGTTCCGGCCGAAACCCTTCGAAAATGATCTGATCCGCATAGCGCGCCGCCCGTTGGCGCTGCTCCTGGGTACGGACCGTCCAGCCTAGCAGGGGACAGCGGAAGATGTTCCGCGCGATCCAGGGTGGGGCCGCCGGAAGTTCATTGACCCAATAGGCCACGAAATGCGGTTGTGTGCGGAAGCCGTGGCGCAGATCCGTCATCCCGCGCCGCTGGGCGGGGGAGGCCTCAGGCCAGTCGTCTCTGGTGTAGCGGCGTTCGGCCACGATCCCGCGCGGGCGCAAGGGGATCAATTCGCGCAAAGCCATCACCTGATCTGGATCGAACGACATTCCCACCGCTGGACCATCATAGGATGACAGAACTTCCGCCATTCGCTTCACGAGCTTGCGGTCGCCGTTGAAATAACTCTTCACCTCGATCACCAGCGGCACGCGGCCAGCAACCAGAGCACAGAGGTCGGCAAGCGACATCATCCGCTCTGGCGTACCCTTGAACGCAACGGCTTTGAGTTCGGCCGCGGTCTTCCCAAGCAGCGCGCCGCCTTCCTCGGTGAGGCGCCCAAGCGCATCGTCGTGATGCACCATCGCCTCACCATCGGAGGTGAGCTGGATATCGCACTCGATTGCGAAATTGCCTGATATCGCCGCCCGAGCAGCGGCCGGCATGTTTTCGATGACGCCATCTGCCGCGTCATGTAAGCCGCGATGCGCGACGGGCCGAGCGGTCAACCAGTCCGGAGCGCGCATCTAGTCTGCCGATTGCAACATTGGCATCGAAGTTCAGCTTGTCCTGCGTGCGGGTATTGAAACTGTAGAAGCGCTGGTAAATCGGACATTATTTCAGGAAACCTCGAAGATACCTTCGACTTCCACCGCCGCATCCGAGGGTAGGGAGGCAACACCCACGGTGGTGCGGGCGTGACGACCCTTGTCGCCGAAAGCTGCGACCATCAGGTCGGACGCGCCGTTCAGCACCTTAGGTCCATCGAGAAAATCCGGCGCTGAATTGACAAACCCACCGAGCCGCACCACACGCACGACTTTGTCGAGATCGCCAAGCGCAGCCTTGATTTGCGCGAGCAGATTGATGGCGCAGCCACGAGCCGCCGCGTTACCTTGCTCGACGGTGACGCCGGCGCCGAGCTTACCCTTGGCGATCAGCTTGCCCTGCGGATCGACGCACACCTGACCCGACACGAACAGCAGGTTTCCGGTGCGGACAAAACCGACATAGTTCGCGACGGGAGCAGCTGGTTGATGCAAGCTGATGCCCTGTGCCGCCAGTTTCTGTTCAACGCTACCTGCCATCTTTGTCCTCACTGTTTGACTAGCTATCGAGCCGTTGCCGGCGGAGTCCCCACTTGTTTCGCCCATTGCAGGGCCACATGCAAGGGAGCCTGCTAATGCGGTTGCTATCGACCGCGGCCGGGCTCATAGACAAACGGCCCCAGTTGCGACGCAAAGAAGCTGTCTTACAGTACCGGATCATTCCCGGTAGAAGGATCAGGATAATGGCTCAACCGTTCCGGACGTTAGCCGGTGTATTGGCGATTGTCGCAGTCGGTTTTGGAGCAGATTTCGTTCGTGACGAGGCAAAAGCTGCCGCGACCGGGCCGTTTCTGGCGCATCAGGCACTGTACGAACTCAGCCTTGTGAAGTCGCGCGGCTCAAAGTCCGTCAACAACGCACGTGGACGCATCGTCTATAATTTCTCCGGCAGCGCCTGCGAAGGCTACACGTCCGAATTTCGACAGGTATCGGAGCTCGACAGCGGCGAGGGCAAGGTGACGCTAAGCGATCTTCGCTCTAGTTCCTGGGAAGATGGAGCCGGTAAGAGCTATCGTTTCAAGATTGATGCGCGGATGAATGACTCGGATTCCAGTCCCGTTGACGGGATCGCGGAACGGACGGGCGATCATATTACGGTGAAGCTAAGACAACCCGAGGCCAAAACTTTCACGCTTGACGGCTCGACCGTGTTTCCGACCGAACTGATCCAGCGCATTATCGCCGCGGCGAAGCAGGGAAAACCCTTGCTTGAGCTGACGGTTTATGACGGATCGGACAACGGTCAGAAAGTCTACAACACACTCGCGGTCATCGGCCAGCCCATATCGGACAACAAGGCCACCCCTTCACCCGATCCATCCACCACCGACGAGCATATGAAGTCCGTGACGCGCTGGCCGGTGACGGTGAGCTATTACGATCACGATTCTAAAAGCACCGACGGCGAGCAAACGCCCGCTTACGCGATGTCATTCGAGCTGTTCGAGAACGGCGTCTCGCGAGCGCTGGTGCTCGACTACAATGATTTCGTCATATCCGGCGTTCTTGGAAGGCTCGATGTCAAGGATTCCAAGCCTTGTAATTGAAGGTCGCTCGCCAAGTATTCACTTCACTCCGCCTTCTCCGGCCCGTCATAGGCGATGCCTCTGATTACGGCGGTCTGACCGAACTTCTTGCGCAGATTGTCCATGGCGCGTTCTGCATGAGCCGCACGGCGGTCGAGCATGTCTGGCTCTTCGCCGCGCGAACCCGGGCGCAAGGCGCTGACGCCGGTGCCCATTAATCTGAACGCAGTCCCATCAATTTCCTTGGCGAGCATCTCGCGGGAGATTGCGA
The DNA here is from genome assembly GCA_963764155.1 of uncultured Alphaproteobacteria bacterium. Lineage (GTDB taxonomy): Bacteria > Pseudomonadota > Alphaproteobacteria > Rhizobiales > Xanthobacteraceae > Bradyrhizobium. Next base: position 164,222 of record CAVXRI010000003.1, on the reverse strand, counting down.
AAATTCTTCCCGCGAGCTGCGTCGGCGACGAAATGGATTGCGAGCGTGTGCGCTGCCTGAAATCGGCGGTCTTAAGCTTAAGCGTGACGGTGCAGCCTGACAGTGCGCCATTCTTCAGCCGCGAGGAGACCTTTTCCGACAGTCGCCACAGCAACCTTTCGAGAGTTGCAAAATCCCGGATGTCGGTCTCGAACGTGGTTTCGCTGGAGATGGTCTTCGCACCTCGATCAGCTATCACGCGGCGATCGTCGATGCCCCGTGCAAGCCGCCACAATCTGCGTCCGTCGGTCGGAAACTGCTTCATCAATTCGCCTTCGTCCGCGCGCTGCAAATCGGCGATGACCCGAAACCCTCGCTGCGAGAGCCGTTCCTGGGTCGCTGGTCCGACCCCGAAGATGAATCCTACCGGCTTGTCGGCCAGCATCTTGCGAGCCTGGTCCTGATCGAGCGTGGCGAAGCCGCGTGGCTTGTCCAGTTCGGAGGCGACCTTGGCCAGGAATTTGTTGCAGGAGAGGCCGACGGAAACCGTAATGCCGATGTCACGTTCGACCTCACGGGCGAAACGCGCCAGCACCTTTGCCGGGATCATGCCATGAACGCGCTGCGTGCCGGAAAGATCGAGAAACGCTTCGTCGATCGACAACGGCTCCACCAACGGACTTAGCGCCTGCATGGCCTGGCGTACCTCGCGTCCCACCCTGACATACTTCGCCATGTCTGGCCGAATTACGGTCGCGGAGGGACAGAGCGCGAGCGCCTTGAACATCGGCATTGCCGATCGCACGCCGTAGGTGCGGGCAATGTAGCAGGCGGCAGACACCACCCCGCGCTTGCCGCCACCGATGATGACCGGCTTGTCGGCGATCTCAGGATTGTCGCGCTTTTCGACAGTTGCGTAGAACGCGTCGCAATCGATATGGGCGATGCTCAGTGTAGGCAGCGCCGCGTGACGAACGAGGCGGGGGGAACCACATTGATTGCATCGCCTCGCCGCGATGTCCAGATCAACCAGGCAGTCCCGGCAAAAGCAGGTCGGGCCGGCGGCGGCTGAGTCCGGCGCGGAGGTGCTCACGGCACGTCGCGCTCCCAATGCGGATCGCTCAATGCCTGTCGGGCCGCGGCGATATTTGTCGGATGCAGTTGCGAGGCATCGGCAAAGGCCTTCACGGTTGCATCGTCCCGCATCACGAAATCCAGCACATTCCCGAGGAAGTGCGGATCGGTCGCGGCCGTGCGCAGCGTCTCCGGGCCGATTCCAGTCTCGGCCAGAAACAGCCCCAGCCGTTCGGGATCGCCCGCGACGAATGAGAGGGCCTGAATGGCAACAATTTCAGCCACTTCCCGAGGGTTGTGAACAGGCTTTTTCACGACCGATTTGCCTTTCCGTTAACTTATAGTCTCTAATTTGAGACCATCATGCCCGAGTCTTCCGGACCTGTTCAAGCAAGTGGAAACCACTTCGCGAACGGGGAACCCGGACTTAACGGGTTGGAGCGAATCTGGCGCTAGTTTGAATTCACATATCGATATGCTCGATTGTGGTGCCTGAAGCGCTACAAGCCGCGCTTGTTTCCTCGAAAAATGGGAGGGCGGGATGGCAAAGACCGTCCTGATCGTGGAGGACAACGAGCTCAACATGAAGCTCTTCCGCGATCTGTTGGAAGCTCACGGCTACGAGACCTCCGGCACCAGCAACGGTTTTGAAGCGCTCGAACTGGTTCGCAAAACGCGCCCTGATCTTGTGCTGATGGACATTCAGCTACCGCAAGTCTCCGGCCTGGAAGTCACACGCTGGATCAAGGACGATCCAGAGCTGCGCGCGATTCCGGTAGTCGCGGTGACCGCGTTTGCGATGAAGGGTGATGAAGAGCGGATTCGCGAGGGCGGTTGCGAGGCCTATCTGTCGAAGCCGATCTCGGTCGGCAAATTCATCGAGACCGTCCGGCGTTTCATCGGATAAGGGGAGTTTTTCGTGTCTGCGCGTATCCTGGTCGTCGATGACATCCCGGCCAATGTCAGGTTGCTGGAAGCCAGGCTTTCTGCCGAATATTTCGACGTGGTGACTGCCTCGAATGGGGTCGAGGCGCTGGCGATTTGCGCGCGGGCCGAATGCGACATGGTCCTGCTCGACGTCATGATGCCCGACATGGACGGTTTCGAGGTTTGCCGACGGCTGAAGTCGAACCCGGCCACCCATTTTATTCCAGTGGTCATGGTCACGGCGCTCGACAGTGTGGCCGACCGCGTGCGCGGCCTGGAGGCAGGCGCTGACGATTTCCTCACCAAGCCGGTATCCGATCTCGTGCTGATCGCCCGGGTGCGGTCACTCACCCGTTTGAAGATGATGACGGATGAACTGCGCATGCGGGCGATCACATCGCTCGAGATCGGCATCCAATCGCCCGCACGCAATGCGGTGACCGATAGTGGAAAGGGCGGTCGCATCCTCCTGGTCGACGATCGGCCGTCGTCTTACGAGCGTTTCGCCCCGGTCCTGAGCACCGAACACACGGTCGATCTCGAAACCAACCCGGCTGGAGCGTTGTTTCGCGCCGCCGAGGGCAACTACGACCTGTTGATCGTCTCACTCGGGCTCGACAACTACGATGGCCTGAGGCTCTGCAGTCAGGCGCGCTCGCTGGAGCGCACCCGGCACGTGCCTATTTTGGCGATATCCGATGCAGATAACAATTCGCGACTGCTGCGCGGTCTTGAGATCGGCGTAAATGATTATTTGCTGCGTCCGGTGGACAAGAACGAACTGTTGGCGCGGGCGCGCACTCAAATCCGGAAACGTCGCTACACGGACCGTCTGCGCGATAGCATGCAGAATTCCATCGAAATGGCGATCACCGACGCACTAACCGGTCTGCACAATCGCCGCTATCTGGAAACCCATTTGGCCACACTCGCCGAACAGGCATCGATGCGCGGCAAGCCGCTGGCGCTGATGATGCTCGACATCGACTACTTCAAGTCGATCAATGACAATCATGGCCACGACGCCGGCGATGACGTGTTGCGCGAGTTTGCGATACGGGTTCGCACCTCGATCCGAGGCATCGATCTGGCCTGCCGCTATGGGGGTGAGGAATTCGTCATTGTGATGCCGGAAACCGACCTGCATGTCGCGGGCATGGTGGCGGAGCGGCTACGCAATGCAATTGCGGGCGAGCCGTTCGCGGTTAACAAGGCGAGCAAGCGCATCCACGTTACGATCTCGATCGGCTTAACGACATTGGAAGCCAAGGATGAAACGGTGGGCGATGTCCTGAAGCGCGCCGATACCGCCCTGTACCGCGCCAAGCATGACGGCCGCAACCGGGTAGTTTTAGCGGCGGCGTGAGCAGTGGATACGGCCGCTGAATTCTATTGCACGCGGCTTCACCGCTTCGCATGCTTCTGCGTCGCGCCGGTTGAAGCGATTTTAATCCCGGCGTTGGCCAGCAGCACGGCGGCCGCCGTTTTGCCGGCTCGCGCCATCGCGGGATCATCTCGGACCAGATCCTGCGCGATCGAACCGTCAACAAGCAGCGTCAGTTGCGTCGCCAGCCCTTCCGGATCCGGCACGTGTAGCTGAGCCAAAAGATCCCGGAACCAAAGCCGCCGGCTTTCCTTGAAGGCCACCGCGATCTTCTTGACGGCTCGATCTTCGTTTCCCAGTTCGGCCACGGCGTTCACAAAGGGGCAGCCGCGAAAGTCCTTGCTGGCGAAGCGCCGCTCCAGGGTATCGAATGTGCCGAGGATTTGCTCGACAGGAGGCTTGTCGGACGGACCAGCCTTTACAAATCGGCGCATCAAATAAGCCGATATCAGCTCGTGCTTTGACGGGAAATGATTATAGAGCGTGCGTTTGCTGATGCCGATCTCGGCGGCGATGGTATCGACGCCCACCGCCCGAATGCCCTGGCTGTAGAACAGCCTGTCGGCAGTTTCGAGAATGCGCTCCTTCATCGCCGCTCTTGCGAACTCAGACATTCACAGGGGACCCATGTTTTATCGCCGCTTGACACCAGCGGCGGCTTCCATATTAATTACACAGACCTGTGTAATCAAGTCGTTCCTGCAGGAAACCGCGGCAGAACCGCAATCCAAGGACAACAACCATGCCGCTCTTGCAAGCGCTGCGTCCCACCCTTCCGATCCTGATCGGCGCCTCGTTGATGCTATCGCTCAGCATGGGGTTGCGGCAATCACTCGGGATTTTCATGCAGCCGCTGACCCATGACATCGGCATATCCGTTTCCGCCTTCACATTAGCCATTGCACTACAAAACCTTGCATGGGGTTTCCTGCAGCCGCTCGCCGGCGCGATGACGGTGCGCTACGGCTTTCGCACGATCATGGTGGCCGGCGCGGTCCTTTACATCGCGGGCCTTACGCTCATGGCAAGTGCGCACGGGTTACTTAGCGTCATGCTCGGGGCGGGCTTGCTGATCGGAATGTCGCTTGCCTGCACCGCCGCGGCCATTGCCATGTCGGTGGCGGCGCGAGCCGTGCCTGAATCCGTGAGAAGCACCGTGCTCGGCATGGTGTCAGCAGCGGGATCGCTCGGCGCGCTCTTATCGGCCCCGCTAGGACAAGTGCTGAGCGAGGACTACGGCTGGCGAACGGGCCTTGCGGGCTTCGTGGTGCTGTCGCTGGCATTGATTCCGGCCGCATGGTTGGCAGGCCGGGTCGACACGATTCCGCTGCCGCCGCGGAGCTCCGACCAGATCGCAGACACTTCCGCCGGCGTCGCGGTCAAAGTTGCCTTCAACAACCCGTCCTTTGTAATCATGACTTGCGCCTACTTTGTTTGCGGCATGCAGCTTGTCTTCATCACAACGCATCTGCCGGCTTACCTCGCGATCTGCGGCATGGACCCGATGCTGAGCGCGCAGACCTTGGGCGTGATAGGTGGTTTCAACGTGCTCGGCAGCCTGTTTTTCGGCTGGGCCGGCGGACGCTGGAACAAGCTCGCGCTGTTGGGCGCGATCTACCTCACTCGCTCTCTAGTGCTTGCCTGGTATTTCATGCTGCCGCCGACCCCCGCCACGACCCTGCTGTTCGGCGCGCTGATGGGCTTTCTATGGCTCGGCGTCGGCCCGTTGGTCGCCGGCGCGGTCGCCGAGATGTTTGGACTGCAGTGGCAGGCGATGATCCAGGGGTTGGCCTTCATGAGCCACCAACTTGGCAGCTTCCTCGGCGCATACGGCGGAGGGCTGGTTTTCGACGCGCTCGGCTCCTACACGCTTGCCTGGCGTATTGCCGTCGCTGTGGGGCTGGCTGCGGGAATCATCCAGGTTGCGTTTGCACTGGTAAGGCCGACCGCGCCTCCGCTATTGAGGACGGCATAGGAATTACCCGGCTCGCTGGCGTTCGGCCGGTTTCTACGGTTAGCCGTCGATCCAACCACACTCGAAATGCAAACGGGGCCTAGAAGGCCCCGTTGAATTCGGCGGTGTTCCGTAATCTTACTTAATTTTGGATTCGCGGAATTCGACGTGCTTGCGCGCCACCGGATCGTACTTTTTCTTTACGAGCTTGTCGGTCATCGTGCGCGAATTCTTCTTCGCGACGTAGTAGAAGCCGGTATCCGCTGAGGAAACGAGCTTGACCTTGATGGTGACCGCTTTGGCCATGTTCAGTACCTCAAAATGTAGGAAATCTGGCGCGGGCCAAACCCGGCCTGCATTTGCGCCGCAACCTATCCGTTGAACGCCCAAAGTCAAGGTTTTGGAGTCTGATTAGCGCCTGAATCGGATCATTTGCCCTCAAAGAAGCGGTTTTTTGGCCGCTGCAGACCCAGGTTCTCCCTGAAAGTCTTGCCCTCATATTCCTTGCGGAAGATACCCCGCTTTTGCAGTTCCGGCACAACCTTGTCGACGAAATCGTAGAGGCCATCGGGCAGGAACGAAAACATGATGTTGAATCCGTCGCTGGCATGACTGGTCAGCCAGTCCTCCATCTGATCGGCGATTGTCGTTGCGGTGCCGACAAAGGAAAGGCCTCCATAGCCGCCCACACGCTGAGCGAGCTGGCGCACGGTAAGCTTGTCGCGAGCGGCAAGATCGACCAGCCGCTGGCGACCGCTCTTCGAGGCATTTGTCTCCGGTATCGGCGGTAGTGGTCCGTCAGGGTCGAAGCCGGAGGCGTCGGTGCCGAGGATAACCGAAAGCGAAGCAATCGCGCTGTCGTAGTGCACCATGCTGTCGAGCATGGCGCGTTTCTCGCGTGCTTCCTCGATGCTGTCGCCCACGACCACGAACGCGCCGGGCAGAATCTTGAGTTGTTCGGGGTCGCGGCCAACTTTCGCCATGCGGCCCTTGATATCGGCATAGAGCTTCTGCCCATCGCTCAACGTGCCCCCGCCGGTGAACACAGCTTCCGCGGTTTCCGCGGCGAGCTGCTTGCCATCCTCGGAGGCGCCGGCCTGCACGATGACCGGCCAGCCCTGCACCGGGCGGGCGATGTTCAGCGGCCCGCGTACCCTGAGATATTTGCCGGTGTGATCGAGCACCTTCATCTTGGCGGGGTCAAAATAGATGCCTTGATCGACGTCCCGCACAAAGGCGTCGTCGGCAAAGGAATCCCAAAGGCCGGTGACGACGTCGTAGAATTCGCGCGCACGACGATAGCGCTCGGCGTGCTCCATATGGTCTTCCAGCCCGAAATTCAGCGCGGCGTCAGGGTTGGAGGTGGTGACGATGTTCCAGCCTGCACGCCCGCCTGAAATGTGATCAAGCGACGCAAAACGACGGGCGAGGTGATAGGGCTCGTCGAATGTGGTCGAGCCGGTCGCAATAAGGCCGATATGTTCGGTCGCCGTGGACAGCGCCGAGAGCAAAGTGAACGGCTCAAAAGAAGTCACGGTGTGGCTGCGCTTGAGCGCATCCATTGGCATGTTCAGCACGGCCAGGTGATCGGCCATGAAAAAGGCGTCGAACTTGCCGGCTTCGAGCTTACGGATCAGCTGCCTGATGCGCTCGAAATTGAAGTTGGCGTCCGGCCATGCGCCCGGATAACGCCATGCGCCGGTGTGAATGCTGACCGGCCGCATAAACGCGCCGAGCTTCAGTTGACGATTGGTCATGGCCCGTTCCGTTGCTGTTTTTACGCGCCCAAAATATCCTTCTGCATCTTGCTGTTATAAAAATGGAAAAACGGCACGGGCGCGTCATGGCGCAAGGGCCCGCCGGCTAGGCGCTTTTCCAGTTCGCCTAATACGTTCTTCGTCATCGGATGCAAATCGGCCAAAGGCTTCGATCCGAGCTCCACCCAGACAAGCTCAACGAGTTCGGCGTCGGCATAAATCACGCCCTCGACGCGGTGGGTGATGGCAGAAGCGTCCGCGGTAAAGAAACGCGTATCGAAACGGCGCACGCGGCCCGGCGGGGTGATTGCACGTGCGATCAGGAATAGTCCGGATGGATCGGGCAGGAGACCGGCGTCAGCAAACGGTTTCCATGTGCCTTCCAGCTTCGGGACTGACCCGTTCACCTTGCGCCCGAGACAAAGCCCGGTCTCCTCGCACGCCTCTCGTATCGCGGCCACGGCAAGCGATTTCGCCCGCGACGGCGAGATTTTGGGGGTACCCTTGAGAAGGTTCGCTTCAAGCTCTTCCGGCATTGAAGCGGCCACGGGTACACGATTGTCTGTCTTGTCGACCCGGCCGCCGGGAAAAACGAACTTGCCGGGCATGAACACCACCTTGTCGTGGCGCTTGCCGACAAGAACTTTCGGGGTTGCGGCGTCGCGATCGACCAGGATCAGCGTAGCCGCGTCTTTCGGCCGATAATACGGATGGTGATCGGCTTCCTTCTCTTGTTTGATGGCTTGGGCCGCTTCAGTCATTCCATCCCCATGCTGATCACGATTGTCATTGGCTTACACTGGCGGAATGCCGTCCGAGGGATTGTCGTCGAAGCCGTGCATGCGCAGCGCCCACTGCAACGCGACGACCGCGCCCTTCACCGGTTGCAGCAACGCCAACGATGCAACGAATGTAACGGGTAGATAGATCGCGAGCTGCAGCGCGACCGGAGGTGAATAGTTGGTCTCGATCATCAGCGCGAGAGGCACCACGATATGGCCGACGATCACGATCACGAGATAGGCGGGCAGGTCGTCGGCGCGGTGCGGAGTGAAATCAAGCCCGCAGCACGAGCATTTATTGTCCACCTTCAGAAACGCTCGAAACAATTTGCCTTCACCGCAGCGCGGACAACGCCCGCGCAACCCGCGCTTCAAGGCAGTCCACATGTCTCGCTTCTCGGCAACTCCATTTTCGCGGGTCCATATCTTGGTGGCCGTGGTCATGGCTTCCATGATTTGTCTCTTTTCGATTTGCCGGTCTTCTGCTTATTCGGCGTGCGGTCTTCTTTCTTGCGCGGGCTGCGGCCGGGACGAGCCTTTGCGCGCTGCTGAGTCTCGGGTCCGCGGACCGTCGCGCCGTCTGCCCCGCGGCGCAGTCTGGCCCGCCGAGAGCAATTCGAAGCGAAGCGCGCCGGCTACAGGAGCTGCTTCTACCAGACGGACGTCTACGACGTCACCCAGCCGGTGCATGGCTCCGCTGCGCGATCCGACCAGCGCATGACGGGTCTCGTCATAGTTGAAATATTCGGTGCCGAGGGTGCGGATCGGGATGAGGCCATCCGCGCCGGTATCCTCGAGTTTGACGAAGAGGCCTGCGCGCGTCACCCCCGAGATGCGGCCCTGAAAGGTTGCGCCGATACGGTCGGCGAGATGATGCGCAATCAGCCGGTCGGCGGTTTCCCGCTCGGCTTTCATGGCCCGACGCTCCGTGAGGGAAATCTGGGCGGCGATTTCGCTCAGCGTTTCCGGAGTTTCGCTCTCCGGCAGCGCGCCTTCGCCCGGCCCCAGGCCTCTTATCAATGCGCGGTGTACGACAAGATCGGCATAACGGCGGATCGGTGAAGTGAAATGGGCGTACCGGCGCAGGTTAAGCCCGAAATGACCGTAGTTTTCCGCGGCATACTCCGCCTGCGCCTGCGAGCGCAACACGACTTCATTCACCAGCGGTTCGTAGTCCTGGCCGTGGACCTGCGACAGAACACGATTGAACATGGCGGGACGCAGTGCTCCGCTTTTGGCGAAGGGTACATCGAGCGTTTTCAGAAACTCCTGCAACGCATGAACCTTTTCAAGCGTCGGTTCATCGTGCACCCGGTAGATCAGCGGCAGCGCCTTCTTTTCAAGCATTTCTGCGGCGGCCACATTGGCCAGGATCATGAATTCTTCGATCAGCTTATGCGCATCCAGCCGTACCGGCACAACTACGCGATCCACCGTCCCATCCGGCTTCAGGATAATCTTGCGCTCGGGAATATCGAGATCGAGCGGCTCGCGCACCTCGCGTGCGCGCATCGCGACCGCGTAGGCTTCGTAGAGCGGTTTGAGAATGGGCGAGAGCAGGGGGCCCGTCGTGTCGTCGGGGTTTCCATCGATCGCAGCCTGCACTTGCGCGTAATTCAATTTCGCCGCTGAGCGCATCAGCACGCGATGGAAGCTGTGCGAACGCTTGCGTCCGTCAGCCGCGATCACCAGCCGTACCGCTAATGCGCCGCGCGGCTCTCCCGGCACCAACGAGCAGAGATCGTTCGAAATGCGCTCTGGCAGCATCGGCACCACGCGATCCGGGAAGTAGACCGAATTGCCTCGGAACAGCGCATCGCGGTCCAGCGCGGAGCCCGGCCGCACATAGAAGGCCACATCGGCAATTGCGACGTTGACGATGTAGCCGTCTTTGTTGCTCGGATCGGGGTCCGGCTCGGCGTGCACGGCATCATCATGATCCTTGGCGTCTGGCGGATCGATGGTGACCAAGGGCAGGTCGCGCCAGTCCTCCCGGCCCTTAAGGGCTGCCGGCCTTGCCTCCTCCGCTTCGCGCAAGGCGGCAGGCGAGAAAGCCTGCGGGATTTCGTGGGCATGAATGGCGATCAGGCTGATGGCTTTTTCCGTTGCCAGCGATCCGAGGCGCTCCTTGACCTTCCCCGAGGCAAGTCCAAAGCCGCGCGAGCGCACCAGATCGACGCTGACAAGATCGCGATCCTCAGCGCCCAAGGTATCGGCTTTGGCGATATTCAACTCGCGCCCGGCCTGCTTCTTGTCGACGGGAATGAGCCGTCCGCCCCCGCCGGGAAGGGCGCGAAAAATACCGAGCACCCGAGTTTTGGCGTGGTCGATGACCTTGATGACACGGCCGCGATACACCGTGGCCTCACCGTCCTCGTCGATTTTTTCGATTCTGAGCAGAGCTCGATCGCCTACGCCGGCGACAGTGCCGGGCTGGCGGCGTGAACTGTGGATCCGGATTTTCGGGGGTTCACCGCTTTCCACCTCATCCCATTCCGTGGGCGAGGCGATCAACTCACCATCGCTGTCGCGGCCGGTGATATCGGCGATGACAGTGGCCGGCAGGACGGCTGTTTCGGCTATTTTACGGCCGCGCTTGGCGATTGCGCCTTCATCCGCAAGCTCGCGCAAAATGCTTTTCAACCGCGCGCGTTCGGCGTTTTTCAGTCCGAATTCTCGCGCGATCTCGCGGGTTCCGACCTTTCCCGGATGGGCGCGGATGAAGGCGACGATGGCGTCCCTGGTTGGAAAGTTGCGGTCGCGTTGCTTTGACACTTTATCCGTGGGCTTTGCCGGCGCTCTTTTTGGCGATGAGGGGCTTTGCGGCTTTGGAAGGCGAGGTATTGGCCGTCACCGGCGCCCGAGCCTTGCTGACCGCTTCTGATTTCGGCTTGCCCGCAGTCTTTCTTCGCCGCCGGCTTCTTGACCGGCTTTGGCGGCTTTACCTCCGGCTCCTTGGCCGGTTTCGCCGCCTTCGGTTTCGCCGCCTTGGCCGCCTTGGCTTTCTTTGGCCGGGCTGATTTGCCGCCGCCCTTCGCCGCGCGCTCGTCGATCAGCGCAATCGCTTCTTCGAGAGTGATGCTGTCTTTGTCTTTGTCGCTCGGAATGGTGGCGTTGACGCCGCCGGCGGTCACGTACGCCCCATACCGCCCGTTCTTGACGGCTACGCCCCCAAGCGTCGGATGATCGCCGAGCGGCTTGCCGGGGTCGGCGCCGAACCGGCGGCCGCTTGGGCCCTTCGCCACCTTTTCCGCGATCAGACTCACCGCACGATTTAGCCCGATGTCGAACACTTCGTCACCGGCCTCGAGGCTTGCATAGGTTTTCTCGTGGCGGACGAAAGGACCGAACCGGCCGAGACCCGCCGTGATCGGCTCGCCCGTCTCCGGATGCTTGCCGATCTCGCGTGGCAGCGACAGCAGTTTCAGCGCCAGGTCCAACTCGACATCTGACGGCGAGATGTTCTTGGGAATGCCGGCCCGCTTCGGCTTTTCGCCTTCGGCGTAGTCCTTTTGCTCCCCGAGCTGGATGTAGGGGCCGAACCGTCCAGCTTTGACAGTCACATCAAGACCGGTCACGGGATCCTTGCCGAGAACGCGGTCGGCGCTAGCTTCGCCGTCCGCCGCGAGCGGCCGCGTATGGCGGCATTCCGGGTAGTTGCTGCATCCGACAAAGGCGCCGAACTTTCCGGCCTTGAGATTGAGCCGCCCGGTGCCGCAGGTCGGGCACTGCCTGACGTCTCCGCCGTCGGGGCGGGGTGGATAGATGTGCGGTCCCAGCATCTCGTCGAGCGCATCGAGCACGTGAGTGACACGGAGGTCTTTGATCTCGTCGACCGCGCCGATGAAGTCGCGCCAGAAATCCTTGAGCACCTGTTGCCAGGAAATTTCATTGTTCGAGATGCGATCCAGTTGTTCCTCAAGATCCGCGGTGAAGTCGTACTCGACATAACGGCGGAAGAAGTTTTCGAGGAAGGCGACTACAACACGGCCCTTGTCCTCGCCGTAAAGGCGCTTCTTCTCCAGCCGGACGTAGCCGCGGTCCTTCAAGACCTGCAGGATCGAGGCATAGGTTGACGGACGGCCAATGCCGAGTTCTTCCATGCGCTTGACCAGCGAGGCTTCCGAAAAACGTGGCGGCGGCTCGGTGAAATGCTGGGTGACGGCGAGATCCTGCCGCTTCAGGCCTTCGCCCTGGCTCATGGCGGGCAAACGGCGACCCTCGTCGTCTTCGCCCTCGTCGTCGCGACCCTCCTGATAGAGCGCGAGAAAGCCGTCGAACTTGATGACTTGGCCGGTGGCGCGCAATTCCAGCGCGCGCGAGCCGGCTTTCGCTGCGATCTCGACGGTAGTGCGCTCCAGTTCAGCTGATCTCCATCTGGCTGGCGATGGTGCGGATCCAGATCAGTTCATAGAGTTTTCCTTGATCGGTATCGAGCTTTCGGCGCATCTCCGATGGGCGGCGCGACAGATCGGTCGGGCGGATCGCTTCGTGAGCCTCCTGCGCGTTCTTTGCTTTGGTCTGGTACTGACGCGGAGCATCCGGCACGTAGGCGTTGCCGTAATCCTCGCCGATAATTTTGCGCGTTTGTGTGATCGCTTCATTGGCGATTTGTACGCCGTCGGTCCGCATATAAGTGATGAGACCGGTGGTCTCGCCGCCGATATCGATGCCTTCATAAAGGCGCTGCGCAATCCTCATGGTGTGCGCCGGCGCAAATCCCAGCTTGCGGCTGGCTTCCTGCTGCAGTGTCGAGGTTGTGAACGGCGCCTGGGGATTGCGTCGAGCCGGTTTGGCGTCAACCGAGGAAACCGTGAAATTCGCAGCCTCGATGGCCTTCTTGAAATCCTCTGCCTCGGCACCTGTGCCGATGTCGAGCCGCTGAATCTTCTTGCCATCGGCGCCGACCAGACGCGCCTCGAAGGCATCGCCGCGCGGCGTGGTCAGGGTCGCGACGAGCGACCAATATTCGCGAGGGACGAATTTCTCGATCTCAAGTTCGCGATCGCACACCAGCCGTAACGCCACCGACTGCACACGGCCCGCCGAGCGCGCGCCCGGCAATTTCCGCCACAACACCGGCGACAACGTGAAGCCGACCAGATAATCGAGCGCCCGGCGCGCCATATAAGCGTCGACCAGCGCGCCGTCGATCTGGCGCGGGTTCTTCATCGCCTCCGAGACGGCCTGCTTGGTGATCGCGTTGAACACCACGCGCTCGATCTTGTGGTCTTTTAGCGCTCGTTTTTCCTTCAGCACTTCGAGCACATGCCAGGAGATCGCTTCGCCTTCGCGGTCGGGGTCGGTTGCGAGGATCAAGCGATCGGCGCCCTTGAGTGACTTGGCGATATCGTTGAGCCGGCCATTGGCCTTGGGATCGATCTCCCAGATCATCTTGAAGTTCTGGTCCGGATCGACCGATCCGTTCTTGGCCGGGAGGTCGCGGACATGGCCGAACGAGGCCAGAACCTCATAGGAGGGGCCCAGATACTTGTTGATCGTCTTGGCTTTCGCCGGCAACTCCACAATGACGATATTCATGCCATTCCAGGTACTTAGGGGAAAATTGAAGACGGGTTCCGCGAGATTCGCGCCAGCCGCTTCGTTCCGAACATGGGTGCCCGCGCCCCCGCTGTCAAATCGACTGGCATCGATAGGGGGTACCTCAGCCCCGACCTAGTGTCCAAAAAGTTGCATTATACCGCTCTGCAATTGGCCTGTTTTGAACGGTATTATCGGTTCTGCGAAAGAGGACGGTCTGGGCTCGCGGTTTTCGGCAACGGCATTTCAGATCAGCGACACCAAGCCCCCGCCGTGACGCTCGATTCGTCCGGCAAGCTCAAGCTCGAGAAGCACGGTGCGCGCGATGGCCGGAGAAGTACCGGCCATTCTGATGAGGTCGTCGAGCGAAACCGGGGTTGGCCCGAGCAGTTCGGTGATGCGCGCGCGATCGCTCGTTTCCAGATCAGGTACCAGTGGCTCGTCCTCTGGTTCGCTCAAGCCAAATGCGATTGGCCGTTCCATGATCGGTTCGAGCGCGTGAACGATGTCGGCCGCTGCCGTGATCAGCGTTGCGCCCTGTTTAAGCAGATCGTTGGTGCCGGCGGCGCGCGGATCGAGCGGCGAACCCGGCACGGCAAAGACCTCGCGGCCCTGTTCGGCCGCCATCCGAGCAGTGATCAGCGATCCAGAACGGTGGGCGGCCTCAATCACCACGACGCCGAGCGCGGCACCTGAAATCAACCGGTTGCGTCTTGGAAAATCACGGGCACGCGGCACATGGCCGAGCGGCATTTCGGAAATCGCAGCTCCGCTCATTTCGACGATAGCCGCCAGCAAGTCCTGATGCTCCGGCGGATAGATCCGGTCGTGGCCGCCCGCCAGCACCGCTACCGTGCCGCTTGCGGTGCTCGCCCGATGAGCGGCCTGATCGATGCCGCGCGCCAACCCCGACACGATAACAAACCCGGCTTCGCCGAGATCGCGCGCCAGCGTGCCTGCGAATTTGAGGCCCGCTCCGGAAGCGTTCCGCGAGCCCACGATCGCGATCATCGGCCGGATCGAGGTCTCCAGTGCGCCGCGGACCCCGAGTAGCGGAGGCGCATCGTCAAGCGTGGCCAGCCGCGTCGGATACCCGGCTTCCCCCGGGGCAAGCAGGCTGAGGCCGATGTTCTTGCTGGCGGCGAGCTCGGCTCGCGCGTCTTGCTCGGTGCAAATGCGCCCCGAGCCCGACGCGCCGCCGCGCCGCGCCAGATCAGGTAGCCGCTCCAGAGCCGCTCGCGCGCTGCCGAAATGGTTCATGAGTGATCGAAACGTGCGCGGCCCGACATTGTCGGACCGGATCAGCCGCAGCCGATCGATACGTTCGGCTTCGGTGAGCTCTATGGTGTTGTTGATGGCGTCCACGCGTCTTCTCCTCCGGCTAGCATGGATCAACCAGAGCGAGTGAGCAACGGGTGCTTCTACCCATTGCTTCAGAATGCAGCAGCGCTCGGGGGCGATTTCCGGGGCACGTAGCTTCAGTTGCCCTATTTTAAGCTGGCCCCTAAGCTCCTCGCTGCCTGCAGGAAACCGCCCCCATGATTTCGATTGCCGACATCCAGCGCCGTATCGATGCCGGCGAACTTTCGGCTGACGAGGCGATAGCGCAATCGCTTGAAGCCATAAACGAACAGGACGGGACGATCGGCGCGTTTGTCTGCCGCGCCGCGGCCCCTCGCGCCCAAAGCGCCGGGCCGCTGCGCGGGATCGCAGTCGGCATCAAGGACATTATCGACACATCAGACCTCCCGACACAGATGGGTTCGCCGATCTACCGGGGTTTTCAGCCGCGCGCCGACGCGTCCGTGGTGATGATGCTGAAGCGCGCAGGTGCGACCATCGTCGGCAAGACCTCGACCACGGCCTTTGCTTCGCTCGATCCGACCCCGACGCGCAATCCGCGCAACCCAAGTCACACGCCGGGCGGATCGTCGTCTGGTTCCGCGGCGGCCGTCGCGGCCGGCATGATACCGCTCGCTCTGGGAACGCAGACCGGCGGCTCTGTCATCCGGCCCGCTTCGTTCTGTGGCGTCGCTGCCATCAAGCCCTCATTTCACCTGCTGCCGAAGGTCGGCGTGAAATGCTATTCTTGGACTCTCGATACGCTTGGGCTGTTCGCGGCCGGCGTCAAAGACCTCGCGCTAGCGCTTTCCGCCATCACGAACCGGTCCGAATTGCTGCTAAGTGCGACTGTCAAGGCGCCGCGGATCGGTCTCGTGAGTCAAAGCTTCGCCGGCACGCCGGATACAGCGGGTGTTGAAGCGCTGCGGATCGCGGCTGATGCGGCGGAAAGGGCCGGGGCATCCGTTCGCGAACTTGGATTGCCCGAGATCGTCGCGGAGGCGTGGCGGATACAGCCGATCCTTCAGGAATTCGAGGCCCATCAGGCGTTGGCCTGGGAATATCGCACGCACCACGAGGCCATGCCGCCGATATTGCGGGCAAAGCTAGACGAGACTGTTGGTCTGAAACCAGCCGATTATGATGCCGCCCGCGAGATCGCGGCCCGGGCTCGCGAGGCGTTGGCCCATGTTTTTGAGGACGTCGACATTTTGCTCACGTTGTCGGCGCCGGGCGTAGCGCCAAAGGGATTGGCCTCGACCGGTGATGCCCGTTTCAATCGGCTTTGGATTCTGATGGGCGTGCCTTGCGTCAACGTTCCCGGGTACGTCGCGGAAGGCGGGTTGCCTGTTGGGGTGCAGGTCATCGCGCGTTATGACGACGATGCTGGAGCGTTGGCCTCAGCGAGGTTTGTTGAAGAGTCGCTGACGCGCCTTTGAACGTCGCCAGGCCTGTTCGAAGCTTTGCCGAATTGCTCAGGCTCAGCTTTTCTGCCCGATTTTCCCCTCGGTGCCTGTCTGCAGGCGCTTGATGTTCTCGCGGTGCATGTAGAACAGCATCAGGGTCAATACGGCGAACAAAGAGGCCAATGCGAGATGGCCGAACCACCACAGGAATATTGGCGTGACGAAGCTCGCCACCAGGGCCGACAGGGAGGAATAGCGCGAGGTTGCGGCGGTGGCGAGCCAAAGAACGCCGAATACCAAGGCTGCCGGCCAGAATAGTCCGAGCAATACTCCGATATAAACGGCGACCCCTTTGCCGCCGCGGAAATTCAGCCACACCGGGAAGAGGTGGCCGAGGAAAGCGCCGAGCGCCGCCAGCATCGCTGCGTTTGGTCCGGCGAGATAACCTGATATCACCACCGCGACCGTGCCCTTCAGCATGTCGCAGATAAGGGTTGCCGCGGCCAAACCCTTGCGCCCGGTGCGCAGCACGTTCGTCGCGCCGATATTCCCCGAGCCGATCGAGCGTAGATCCTGGGTGCCTGCGAGCTTTGTCAGGACTAGGCCGAACGGAATCGAGCCGAGGAGATATCCGAACAGTAGCGCAAGCACGAGAGATACGTCAGACATGGCCGTTGCTCCCGTCGCGATGTATTTGCCGCGCATCTGGTTTTCGTGCCGTGTTCGCTTTGCGCGAACTGTGATCTGGTCTTCTTGGAAAGGCTTTAGACATGCTCGTAAACCGTTCGGCCTCCGACGATAGTTCGCAGGACGCGGCCGGAAAAGCGGGCTTCATCGAATGGCGTGTTCTTGCACTGCGATTTGAGATCGGAGGGGTCGAGCACCCAGGGCGTATCGGGATCGATCACGATGACGTCAGCAGGCGTGCCCGCGCGCAGCGATCCACCGGGTAAGCCGAGCAGTTCTGCAGGACGCGTGGACATCGCACGGATCAGGGTCTTGAAATCCGTCTCGCCGTTGTGAATGAGCCGCAGCGCTGCCGGCAGCATCGTCTGCAGACCGATCGCGCCTGAAGCCGCTTCCGCAAACGGCAGCCGCTTCACTTCGACGTCCTGCGGGTTGTGATCGGACATGATGACGTCGATTAGGCCGGACGCGACGGCTGCGACGAGGGCCTGGCGATCGGCCTCCGTGCGCAATGGCGGCGAAAGTTTCAAGAAGGTACGATAGGGTCCGATATCGTTTTCATTCAGCGTCACGTGGTTGATCGAGACCGAGGCAGACACTGCAAGTCCAGCGTCGCGGGCGCGCTTTAGAATGTCGAGGGACGCAATGCAGCTGAGCGAGGCAGCATGATAGCGTCCGCCCGATAGCGCCACGAGGCGGATGTCGCGCTCCAGCATCACGGCTTCTGCCGCATCGGGAATGCCGGCGAGCCCGAGCCGGGCGGCGAATTCGCCCTCGTTCATGACTCCTTCGCCGACCAGATTGGGATCTTCGGTGTGGTGCACGATCAACGCGTCGAAGTCGCGGGCGTAGGTCAACGCCCGGCGCATCACTTGCGCATTCTTGACGCTCCTGTCCCCATCGGTGAAGGCAACCGCGCCGGCGGCCTTTAACAAGCCGATCTCGGTCATCTCTTCGCCGTTGAGGCCCTTGGTCAGCGCCGCCATCGGATGGATGTTGACGATCGCGGTGTCACGTGCGCGGCGCAGGACGAAATCGACCGTCGCCGAATTATCGATCACCGGCGAGGTATCTGGCTGGCAGATGATGGTGGTGATGCCGCCCGCCGCGGCCGCCTGGCTGGCGGATGCAAAGGTTTCGCGATGGCTGGCGCCGGGCTCGCCGACAAAAGCGCGCATGTCGATCAGCCCGGGGGCTACGATTTTGCCGGCGCAATTGAGGATGTCGGTGCCTTCGGGCACGCCGGCCGCCCCGATGCCGCGCCGTGCGTCGCGGATCATGCCATCGGCGATCAGCACGTCACCAGGGCCGTCGAAATCCCTGGAAGGATCGACCACGCGGGCGTTGGCGAGCAGGATCGGGCGGCGGTCGGTCAGCATGACTATGCGTTCGGCAGGTTGCGGGCGAGTGCTTCGAGCACCGCCATCCGCACCGCCACTCCCATCTCGACTTGTTCGCGGATCACCGATTGCGCACCGTCAGCCACGATCGAGTCGATCTCGACTCCACGGTTCATAGGCCCCGGATGCATCACCAGGGCGTCCCGCTTGGCGTAAGCCAGCTTCTTCTGGTCGAGTCCGAAATATTGAAAATATTCGCCGGACGACGGCACAAACGAGCCGTTCATGCGCTCGCGCTGCAATCGCAGCATCATCACGATGTCAGCTCCGTCGAGACCCTCGCGCATGTCGCGTGCGACCTCGACGCCCATCCGCTCGATGCCCGCTGGCAACAGGGTGGATGGCGCGACGACGCGCACCCTAGCGCCCATGATGTTGAGGAGCAGGATGTTGGACCGCGCCACCCGCGAATGCATGACGTCGCCGCAGATTGCGATAACCAGACCCTCGAGCCGGCCCTTGTTGCGGCGGATGGTGAGGGCGTCGAGAAGCGCCTGCGTTGGATGTTCGTGGGCACCGTCGCCCGCGTTGATGACGGAACCATCGACCTTGCGTGCCAGCAACTCCACGGCCCCCGAGGCGTGGTGCCGAACCACCAGGATGTCCGGATGCATGGCATTCAAAGTAACTGCGGTGTCGATCAAGGTCTCGCCCTTGCGCATCGAGGACGAGGAGACCGACATATTCATGACGTCGGCGCCGAGGCGCTTTCCGGCGATTTCGAAGGAGGATTGGGTGCGGGTCGACGCCTCGAAGAACAGGTTGACCTGGGTCCGGCCGCGCAGGCTGGCGCGCTTTTTGTCAACCTGTCGATTGAGTTCGACATACTCCTCGGAGAGGTCGAGCAGGCCGGTGATATCGGCGGCGGAAAGCCCCTCGATTCCCAGCAGGTGCCGGTGACCAAGGACGAAGGTCGATTTCAATGGGGATGTCATTAAAACCAGAGCTATAGGGGCGGATACTGGGTGGGGCAAGGGGCAAAGGGAGCCGGTCGAGTTATCCCCCGTATCTGTCCCGCTCTCGTCATTTCCGGGCCGTAATCACGGGCAGTCAGGTCGTTTCCGCAGTTAACCGTAAAACCGGGCCGGAACTTGCCAGCGATCACAGGCTTCGATGTCACTTCCGTCGATCTTGGCCTGACAAACCGGGTTCAGACTGCGCCGCTGGGCAATGAGCCGTTTCTGCAAAGACCCGGCTCTGCAAACACCCGGCAATTCTTTGTGAACCATCGGCAAAGGAGTGGAGATACTTTTCTCTGCCGGGCGTCGCCGGGGAGGCCTATGGTTTGTCGCTTCAACCCTCGCCGCCAATGATTCCCTGGTGGGGCGAGCGATATCGAGACCGGCCATGAGCAAGCCTGCATCTGCAACTCACCAAGTTTTCAATCAATCGCCGCCACTCGAAGACGTCGATCTCTACGGGTTCGACCGGCCGTTGGTCGAGGCGGTCGCAGCTAATGGCGGCGCTGCCCAGGATGTGGAACTGTCCGAGTTCGGACAGCACTGGGGTTCGGCCGCGATGGCCGCGCGCGGCCGCACGGCGAACGAAAACACGCCAAAACTGCGGACCTTCGACGCGAAAGGCAACAGGCGCGACGAAGTGGAATTCCACCCGGCCTACCATGAATTAATGGCGCGTAGCGCCCATGCCGGTTTGCACAATTCGACCTGGACCGACAAAGGCAAACCGGCCGGCGGTGCGGCCGAAGTTGTGCGCGCGGCGAAATTCTATATGGCCTCGCAAGTCGAGACCGGGCACTTGTGTCCGATCACGATGACAAGGGCGTCAGTGGCGGCGTTGGGAGCGCAGCCGGATTTGCTTTCGAAGGTCATGCCGCTGATAAGCACGCGCAGTTACGATCCGGCTTTTGCTCCATGGTGGACCAAGCGGGGCATGACCCTTGGCATGGGCATGACGGAAAAGCAGGGCGGCACCGACGTGCGCTCAAACATGACCACTGCGACGCGCGACGGCGACGCCTATCGAATCACCGGCCACAAATGGTTCATGTCGGCGCCGATGTGCGATGCATTTCTGGTGTTGGCGCAGGCAAAGGAAGGGTTGAGCTGTTTCTTCATGCCACGCTTTTCCCCGGATGGATCGGTAAACGCCATCCAGTTCCAGCGTCTCAAGGACAAGCTTGGCAATCGCTCCAACGCGTCTTCCGAAGTTGAATTCGCCGGCGCGTTCGCCGAGCGCGTCGGTGAGGAAGGCAAGGGAATCCGCACGATCATTCAGATGGTACAGCTTACGCGCCAGGACTGTGCGATCGCATCCGCCGGGCTGATGCGATCGGGACTGGCACATGCGCTGCATCACGCGAAGCATCGGATCGTCTTCCAAAAGCATCTCGCCGATCAGCCAATGATGCAGTCGGTGCTTGCGGACATGGCGCTGCATGTGGAGGCTTCGGTTGCGCTCGTGATGCGGCTCTGCCGCTCCTTCGATCGGGCCCCCGCGATCAGAACGAAGCCGCCTACATGCGGCTGCTCACGCCCGCTATCAAATACTGGGTCTGCAAGAGCGCGCCGGGCTTTCTGTACGAAGCCATGGAGTGCCTCGGCGGCAACGGCTATGTGGAAGAGGGCATTCTGGCGCGACATTTCCGGGAGTCTCCCGTCAATGCGATCTGGGAGGGATCCGGCAATGTGATGTGCCTTGACGTGCTCAGGGCATTATCGCGCGAGCCGGAGGCGGCGATGGGGGTGTTGCAGCAACTCGTCGGCGATGCGAATGGCCTGCCGGGCACAACCGAAGCCTTGACATTTATCGCCAAAGCCTTTCAGCGGCCGGACGGCGAGCGGGTTGCCCGGCTGGCCGTGGAGAAGCTTGCGCTGCTCGCGGCGAGCGCTGCGCTCAACCAGGTCTCGCCGCGGCATGCTGAACTGTTCGCGGCGACACGCCTAGCCGCTAATCATGCCGGCATGTACGGCGCGGTTGATCTCGCAAACCAAGACATCAAAGGCCTGCTACGGCGGGCAATCCTTGAAAGTCAATTGATGGATTCTCTCAATCCCGACACGGCACCAATCAAGGCTGCGCCGGTTAGCCGCGGTTTTCGAATCGGCGGATTCTGGAGCACGGCCCTGTGGGGCCTGTTTATCTTCGCCGCGATGTTCGTCGGCCAGATCGCGGTTGTCGTATTTTCCTGGTGGGCCAGGGAGGGTCGATCGATTTTGCCGCGGCGGTGCATGTTCTGGGCAGCGGTGTCACGATTGCGCTTTCGGTCATCACGGGTTTGCCTGCTGTTGTCGCGGCGATCTGGCTTGCGGTCCGTTTCTCGGGGGCGCGGTTCGTGGATTATCTCGCTCTGCGCTGGACGTCATGGCCCAACGTTGCGATCGGTCTGCTTGGGCTTGTAGTCGTGGTGATGGGGTGGGACGTGTTGTCGCGCGCAATCGGGCGCGAAGTTGCGCCCGGATTTATGGTGGACGTCCTGAATTCGGCGCGAGAGGACGGCGCGGTCTGGCTCCTGGTTGTGGCATTCTGCGTCGCCGCGCCGATTTCGGAGGAATTGTTCGCGCGGGGTTTCCTCTACCGCGGTTGGTCGAAGTCGTTTTTGGGGCCCGCGGGCGCGATCGTGCTGTCCTCGCTGGTCTGGACCGGACTACATCTACAATACGACTGGTACTTCTTTGGCGAAGTCTTCACGCTTGGCCTTTGGTTCGGGTATCTGCGCTATCGCAGCGGATCGACCTGGCTGACGATCTTCTTGCATGGCCTCAACAATCTCGGTGCCGTGTTGCAGACCGTATGGCTCGCCGGGCACTCGTGACATCCAGCGCGGCCGCTACCGTTCCAACGCCGGCTCATGGCGGGACAGCCGCCGGCTTCACCGACCCGCGCGCGTTTCGATTAGCCGTGTCAGCCGGTCGAGCGCGCCTTGCAGAATGAACATCGCGGCGTGCTCGTCTATTACTTCGGCGCGTTTGGCTCGGCTCATGTCCAGGCCGATCAATTCTCGTTCGACGGCTACGGTCGAGAGCCGCTCGTCCCACAGCGCGATGGCGATCTCGGTGAGCCCCGAGAAGTTGCGCGCGAAGGCCCGGGTGGATTGCGCACGCGGACCCTCGCTGCCGTCCATGTTGATAGGCAGGCCAAGGACGAAACCGACCGCGTTTCGCTCGCCAGCGATGGCGAGCAAGCGTCCGGCGTCGGCTTTGAACGCGGTGCGCTTGATAGTTTCGACCCCGGTCGCGAGCCTGCGGTCGGGATCAGACACCGCGATGCCGATGGTCTTCGTTCCGAGGTCAAGGCCAACGAGCGCGCCGCGTTCGGGCCAGTGCGCGGCAGCATCGATAAGCGGAAGTATGGGGGCAGGCATCGCTTGCGCATAACACGTCCCTCATCGTTCACGCAAAGCGGGATGACTGCCGCCGGCACGCGCTGCGGGCCGGGCTAGTCAGCGAGGCGGCGCATTGCATAGCTCGTGGTGGCTCGGGGTGCTATTGTTGCTGGCGTTCGCGGCAAAGAAGCCTGCGCCGACTTCCCCAGCATCATCAAGAGCAGATCATGTGGCCAGACCGCCGAATTCTGGAGCTTTTCAAGACTGAATTTCCGATCGTGCAGGCACCGATGGCGGGCGTCATGGATGCAGAACTCGTCATCGCGGCGGCTGAGGGCGGTGCGTTGGGATCGTTGCCTTGCGCGATGCTGTCGGCTGAAAAGGCGCGCGAGCAGGTCAACATCATCCGCCAGCGTGTTTCGGCACCCGTGAACATGAATTTTTTCTGCCACGAGGCAGTCCCTGCTGATCCCAAGCGCGAGACCGGATGGAAGCAACGCCTGGCGCCCTATTATAAGGAGTTCGGGGTCGACCCGAAATGCGCCGATCAACGCAGCCAATCGCGCCCCTTCGATGAAGCGATGTGCGCCCTGGTGGAGGAATTGAAGCCTGAGATCGTCAGCTTTCATTTCGGCTTGCCGGACCCGGCGCTGCTAAGGCGGGTCAAGGCTGCCGGCTGCGTCGTGATCTCGTCCGCGACCATTGTAAAGGAAGCGATTTGGCTTGAGGAGAATGGCGCCGACGCCATAATCGCGCAGGGCGCCGAGGCCGGGCGGCCATCGCGGCATGTTCCTGACAGAAGACATTTTCGACAGCCTGGCACGTTTGCGCTGGTGCCCCAGGTGGTCGATGCGGTGAAGGTGCCCGGTGATTGCAGCCGGTGGAATCGCTGACGGGCGCGGCATCGCCGCCGCATTCGCGCTAGGCGCGGCGGGTGTCCAGATCGGTAGCGCCTATCTGAGATGTCCGGAATCAAAGGTGAGCGCGCCGGCGCGGGCTGCATTGGCCCAGGCGCACGATGATTCCACCGTTGTCACTAATGTCATGACCGGGCGCCCCGCGCGCGGCATCACCAATCGCCTAATGCGCGAGGTCGGGCCCGATTTCGCCGGATGCACCGGCTTTTCCCCATGCCGCCACCGCTCTGGCGCCATTGAAGGCGGCCGCCGAAAAGCAGGGCAAGATCGATTTCACCAATGTTTGGGCAGGTCAGGCGATCAGGATGGGCGGAGAAATGCCCGCGGCGGAGTTCACCCGGGCCATTGCCGCGCTGCGCTGATGCTCCGGGCTTGGGCGGATAGATCGCTGGTACAGAGCGTCTGCCCGCGGTTGCGGCGCAAAACCGGGTCTGCTATACGGCAGACTGAATTCCCGTCAGAGGACTACATATAATGTCAGTTGATGCCACAACCGTCCGGCGGATCGCGCATCTCGCGCGGATCGCGGTCGCGGATGACGAAGTTCCGCATCTGGCAGGTGAATTGAATGCGATGCTGGCCTTTGTGGAGCAATTGTCCGAGGTCAACGTCGAGGGCGTAGAGCCCATGACCTCGGTCATCCCCGATGGAAATGAAAAAGCGTCCCGATGTGGTCACTGACGGCGAGATCGCCGATTTATCCTCAGGAACGCGCCGGATGCCGTAAACCATTTCTTTCTGGTGCCCAAGGTCGTTGAGTGAGCTCTCTGTTCCGCTAGAGGGAGAAGTCCGATGTGTCTGCTCTGCGACGATGAAAAGGCCTATCAAGCCTATATGAACTATCTCGATACGATGCAGCAGCAAGACAAGACGGCCGATCCTGACAAGGCGATCGACGCGGTGCTCGATCAGCTCGAAGCTGCCGACAAGGACGCGCGCCAGACAAGATGACCCGGCCAACGACAAGACGCTATCTCCGTTCTTTTGCAGCCCGATCAATAAATGACCGATTTGACGTCGCTGACGCTCGCCGAGGCCAGGGATGGGCTCGCAAACAAGTCATTTACCTCGCTTGAACTGACCCATGCGCACCTCGCGGCGATCGAGGCGGCGCGCGCGCTCAATGCCTTTGTGCTGGAAACGCCGGATCAAGCCCGCGCCATGGCGCGCAAGGCGGACGCGAAGCATTGCCACGCGGCACGGCGGTCCGCTCGCGGGAATTCCGCTCGGGATCAAGGACCTGTTCGCGACCAAAGACGTGCGCACCACCGCGTGCTCAAAAATCCTCGACAATTTCGTGCCGACATACGAATCCACGATCACCTCGCAGCTCTGGCGTGACGGCGCGGTGATGCTCGGCAAACTCAATAATGACGAGTTCGCGATGGGCTCGTCGAACGAGACCTCCTGCTTCGGTCCCGTTACCAACCCGTGGCGGCGCGACGGCGCCAATACCACGCTGGTGCCGGGCGGCTCATCCGGCGGCTCGGCTTCGGCGGTCGCGGCGCTGCTCTGCATGGGCGCGACCGCGACAGATACTGGCGGATCGATCCGTCAGCCCGCCGCGTTTACCGGGACCGTCGGTATCAAGCCGACCTATGGACGCTGTTCGCGCTGGGGCATCGTCGCGTTTGCGTCCTCGCTCGATCAGGCCGGGCCGATCGCGCGCAGCGTGCGGGATGCGGCGATCCTGATGCGCTCGATGGCCGGACACGATCCCAAGGACACCACCTCGGTCGATCGTCCGGTGCCCGACTATGAGGCCGCGATCGGAAAATCCATCAAAGGCATGAAGATCGGCATACCGCGCGAGTATCGGCTGGACGGCATGCCCGCGGAAATCGAAAAGCTATGGAGCGACGGCGCGGATTGGCTGAAGGCGGCCGGCGCCGAGCTCGTCGAGGTGTCGCTGCCACATACCAAGTACGCGTTGCCGGCGTACTACATTGTCGCTCCTGCTGAGGCTTCCTCCAATCTCGCGCGCTATGATGGCGTGCGCTACGGACTGCGCGTGCCCGGCCGCAGTATCGGCGAGATGTACGAGAACACGCGCGCCGAGGGCTTTGGCGCGGAAGTGCGCCGCCGTGTGATGATCGGCACCTATGTGCTTTCAGCCGGCTATTACGACGCTTATTATCTCCGGGCGCAGAAAGTGCGCACGCCTGATCAAGAAGAGATTTCGAGGATTGCTTTGCCAAGGGCGTGAACGCGATCCTGACCCCGGCCACCCCGTCGGCGGCCTTCGGCATCGGCGAGAAGGGCGCGCGATCCCGTCGAGATGTATCTGAACGACATCTTTACGGTGACGGTGAACATGGCGGGGCTGCCGGGCATCGCCGTCCCCGCCGGCAAGGACGTTCAGGGCTTGCCGCTCGGACTGCAACTGATCGGCCGGCCGTTTGACGAGGAGACGTTGTTTTCGGTTGGCGAGGTGATCGAGCAAGCGGCGGCCGGTACGGTTGGTGACATCGCGGAGACAAAGCAGTCGTGGGTGGGCATCGCGCACTGATCATTCGCGTGGTCGGACGATCGGGCACATGCGCAATGACGCATGCTGTACGCAGGGCCGAAGCGCGGCAATGCTGATCGGCGGGCGTCGCACTGGCGATTGGGAGAATCGTGCTGATCGGGCATGGAAGTTCATCGCCCAGGTGACTGGTCGCAAGTTCGAAAGCTGTTTTCCGGCGCCTCGACCGAATTTGGTGGCGAGCCGAACAGCCATGTCTCGCTGGTCGATGCGGCCATGCCAGGCATGCTGCCGGTCATCAACGAGGAATGCGTCGCGCCAGGCGGTGCGCACCGGCCTCGGGCTGAACGCAAAGATCAATTTGCGCTCGGTGTTCGACCGCAAGAACTACTTCTATCCCGATTTGCCGCAGGGCTATCAGATCAGCCAGTACAAATCGCCGATCGTCGGGGAGGGCGAAGTCGTCGTCGAGCTGGCCGGCGGCAAGAGCGTGACGGTCGGCATCGAACGGCTGCACCTGGAACAAGATGCCGGCAAGTTGCTGCACGACCAGTCGCCCGACCATGTCCTGTGTCGATCTCAACCGCTCCGGCGTGGCGTTGATGGAGATCGTCTCGAAGCCCGACATCCGTTCGCCGAAGCAGGCCAAGGCCTATGTCACGAAGCTGCGCTCGATCCTGCGCTATCTCGGCACCTGCGACGGTGACATGGAGAAGGGCATCGCTGCGCGCCGACGTCAACGTCTCGGTGCGCAGGCCTGGTGGGCCGCTTGGCACGCGCTGCGAGATCAAGAACATGAACTCGATCAACTTCATCGGCCAGGCGATCGAGTACGAGGCGCGCCGGCAGATCGAGATCATCGAGGACGGCGGCTCGATCGAGCAGGAAACGCGGCTGTTCGATCCCGAACAAGGGCGAGACGCGCTCGATGCGCTCCAAGGAGGAGGCGCACGACTATCGCTATTTCCCTGACCCCGACCTGCTGCCGCTGGAATTCACGCAGGCCTATGTCGAAGCGCTAAAGGCGGGCCTGCCGGAGCTGCCGGACCAGAAAAAGGCGCGCTTCATTGCCGAACTTGGCCTGTCGCGCCTATGACGCCGGCGTGCTGGTCGCGGAACGCGAGAGCGCGGACTTCTTCGAAACGGTGCTTGCGTAAGCTCGCCGACAAGGCCCGCGACGGCAAGCTCGCTGCCAACTGGGTCATCAACGAGCTGTTCGGACGCCTCAACAAGGAAGGCCGCGGACATTTCGCGCGTCGCCGGTGTCGGCCGATCAGCTTGGCGGCCATCGTCGACCTGATCGGGGAGGGCACCATCTCGGGAAAATCGCGAAAGACCTGTTTGAAGATCGTCTGGCAGGAGGGCGGCGACCCTCGCGCGCTGGTCGAGGCCAGCGGCATGAAGCAGGTCACCGATCTCGGGGCGATCGAAAAGGTGGTCGACGACATCATCGCCGACAATCCGGACAAAGTTGCGCAAGCGAAAGCCAAGCCGCAGCTCGTCGGCTGGTTCGTCGGCCAGGTGATGAAGTCATCCGGCGGCAAAGCCAATCCGCAAGCCGTCAATGATCTGCTGAAATCCAAGCTCGGCATCTGATCGTCGCCTCCGGTGAGCGGCATGTCGCGCTCGCCCTGGGTCGCATGCACGCGTACTCGCTCACCATTCGTTCACCATGAACGCCGGAATGCCACGCACCGAATCATATGTTGCAAATCAGCGTGCCGCAATTCGCAGGAGAATCCGGCTTTGGCGAGCCGCGATGAGGCGGGAAGCGCGTTAAGCAGAAAATTTTTTTATTGCCAAAAATCGCGACTCAGAGTCCGCGCAAGCGGCCTTCCCGCTTAGCGAAGACTGACACCTACATCGCGTGTGCTCAATCGACATCATGCCGATGAAATTGAATTGCCTGCGGCGCAAGTCGCTTTCCGCAATCTTGCTAAATCACATCGCCGATGTGCTCGGCAATTTTCGCATCGGCGTGCAAGCGTCTCGACACGTTGTCGATCGAGGCGCGCGCCGGTCACGCACCGCGGTGCGTCAACACTTCCTTAAGCTGGACGCTGTTTTTTTCGTTGTGTTGGTGTATTCGGGATGAAGTGCATCTCGATTCCCGAGTGCACGCAGCGAATTAAGCTATCTCACTACTTAGGAGGGCAACATGGCCAAGAAAGCTAAGAAGTCAAAGAAGGCGAAGAGCGCAGTGAAGAAGACTGCGAAGAAGACCCGCAAGGTCGCCAAGAAGAAGAAGTAAGTTTGCTCGACAAAATTGCCGGCGGATTGATGCCGGCACGTCATTAGAGCCGCAATCGGTCTGCTTCCTTAAGCGGATTTCAATGGATTGCTCTGGTTGACGAAAGAGGGTGTCGGCGAGACATCAGGTCAACGGCCGGATCGATTTTCGAGAGGCATGAAACCGGTCCGGCAGAAGAAACAGATTTCTTCGTTCGGTGCGGGTTCCTTGCACCCGCAATTTCACCGGGGCTTCGCCCTCGTGAAATCTGGTCCTGACGTGTTCGCCGACGCCCTCGTTCCGGTTGCCCCTGATGGCCCGGACATTTTAAATCCCCATTTGAAATACCGGGTCCGCCTCCCAGAGTTTTGACATACGTCACTTTTCTCTGTGCTTCGCATCAATCGGCGACGAACGCAGAAGGGGGGCGCCCGGATATGGGATGTATCGGATAGGCGGCCAAGCTCGCATTAGGCTAGAGAAGACAAGGCAAGAGAAGACACGCAGAGTGTTTCAGAAGCGGTCTGATCTGCAGACCGCGACTTCCGACCGGAGTTGATCTTCCTGATTAGTGTTCGAGCAGACACTGGCGAGGCTCAGCCTCGTGAATGTCATAGCCCTGCATCGATGGTCAGAATCGCCCGCTTGGATCGGTCGCCGCGTTACGGTCGCTCCGACCAGGGGTTACCGACATGATATGATGTCGAAGTCGCGACGGCCCGGATCAGACACGCCCGCCGCATGAATGAACGCGCACTAACTCAACCGGCCGCGCCGACATATATGCCGACATATATAGTGTCTGCTATAGTGTCTGCTATTTAGTGAGTGCGGGTTAAGATGACGCCGTTAAGGGATAGGTGAGCTTGGCGGAGACGGAGGGGATTCGAACCCTCGATAGGGCTTTACAACCCTATAACGGTTTAGCAAACCGCCGCCTTCAGCCACTCGGCCACATCTCCGGCTCGCTCGATATGCCCGAGGCGGCGGCTAGCCGCAAGCGGCAGATTCGCCGAGCCGAAGGCGCAACGTCTGCGTCCGGCTGCGAACCGCGGATCGAGCACCATCGCTGCGCCACTCAAGAGTTGCAGCCGGTCCACTCAGATCCAATCGACCCCGCTGTGGCGTAGTGTTCCGTCCCGGAAACTCACAGCCCCATCTCCATCCTATCGCCGAAGCGTTCCGGTTCGAAAGTATTCAGCGCGTCGATCGCCTAGAGTTTTGATGCGCGCTTCTCGAATCGCTCAGACGATTTCGATGGTTTCGCAAGGCACCAAGAGGGAAAACCGCTCGCAGACTGTCTTCAGCAACGGAGAGTTGTCTCCATCGATCATGAGCGCCGCAACTAGATGCATTCCGAAATGTTATTGCAAAACAAACGCTTAAAAGAAAAGTGCGATCACGCGCGCGTGTTATTTGTGCAACACGTTTCCAAAAACGGGCTGAACGGGGCCGTTTCCGGCGGTTCCTTTATTGCGTGTGCATGCCCCTTCAGTAATTGTGATTGCACGACGGAGGGGGGCATCCCGAGGTCGTCCCGTTTTAGGTGGTTTGTTTAAGTTCACCTGCGCCACGAGGATCGGTTGATCTTCAAAGCTTTTCACCGGGCAGTCTAGCACGCTTTGTACGACCCTTTGTACGAGCTCTCACTTGGAGGTTAACACATGAAGATGGTTAAGAGCCTTATCCTCGGTTCAGCGGCGGGTTTGATCGCCGTTGGCGGGGCGCAGGCAGCCGATCTTCCCGTAAAGGCCAAAGCGGTCGAATACGTGAGGATCTGCTCCCTGTATGGTGCCGGTTTCTTCTACATTCCGGGCACCGACACTTGCATCAAGCTCGGCGGCTATTTGCGCGTGGACGTTGTGGCGAACGGAAACGCTGACGCCACCGGCAACTATTTCGGCGCTGGCGGCGCGCATAATCGGTTCACGAACGGCTACACCTGGCGCTCGCGTGAAGACCTCAACATCGACACGCGCACTGCCACCGAATACGGCGTGGTTCGCACCTTCGCGGATGTGACCTTCAGTTGGACGACAGATACGTACGCGGGCGACGGACGCGGAGCGACTATTTACTCGCCGATTGGTGGCGGTTCTACCGCTGGCGCGCCGAACAACGCGACTTCAGGCGGCGTGGCCGGTGGTACGCTGGGCGTGTACTACGCGTTCATCCAGTTCGCTGGCTTCACGATGGGTAAGGCCATCTCGCAGTTCAGCACTGCCTTGGACGAACTATCCGGGCAACAACTTCGACGGTCTCGTCGGTGGCGGCGGCACGGTCACTGGTGTGAACCAGTTCACCTACACCTGGGACTTCGGTCAGGGCATCACGGCGTCGGTGTCGGCTCAGGATCAGGCCGCCTACTATCAAGCTGGCGTCAACAACCTTGGTCCCGTTACCCCTGTGATCGGTGTCGGCGCTTTGGGCGCGGTTGGTGCTAGCGACTACGCCGGAACGATTACTCCTGATTTCGTCGCTATGGTCCGCGTCGACCAGGCTTGGGGTCTGTTCCAGGCGTCGTTCGCCGCGCACGACAACCATGCGGCGTACTACGGCGGTACCGAGCTTACTGGCCATCCGGACGACAGGTGGGGCTGGGCGGCGCAGTTGGGCATGTCGATCAATAATATCCCGACCGGCCCCGGTGACGTGATCAACATCTCGGGCGTGTATACCGACGGTGCAACCCGCTACAACATTCAGGACCTGGCCAGCGGGGCAGGTGCGGTCACGAATTTCGGCGGCACAAACCTGATTGGGGCCTACCAAAGCGTTGGGTTCAGGATTGCTGGTGACACCGTATTCGCGGCGGGACTCAGCAGCAGCTGATCCAGACTTGGGGTATGCGCGGTGCGTACACCCACAACTGGAGCCCGTTCTGGAATACCAGTCGATCTACGGTGCCTACGCAGGCATCCGTTATAACGGCACGTCTAAGGATCTGATCTGCGGTATTGGCGGCGTCGGTGGGGCGTTCCGGACCACCCTTGCTCGGGTCCGGGTCAGGCTTAACTACCTGTAACCCCGACTACAACATCGGCCAGCTTGGTGTGATCACTCGTTGGACTCCCGTGAAGAACCTGACCTTCTCGGCTGATCTTACCTACACCAATATGGATCAAAAGATGGCGGGCACTGTCACCGCACCGGCGGCTCACTATCGGTAAGCCTGCAGCCGTCTACGAACTCAAGGATCAGAACACTCTGGTCCTCCTGCTTCGCGCTCAGCGCAACTGGTAATCCAGTTCGCTCTGATCACGTATACAGAGCCCCCGGCGGGAAACCGCTGGGGGTTTTGCTTCGTTCTGGACGCTTACCGGCGCGGATGATAAGAGGCCGCGAATTCTTGTGCTCCGTATTGCGAGCTTCGATCCGTGAGTGGCAAACTAAGCAATTCCCACGCTCAGGCGCTTCAGCAGGCCTCGCTGGCGCTTCGTATGCAGCAGTTCGCTCAGGCCGAGCGGCTTGCAACGGAAGTGCTGAAAGCGAATTGTACGAACCCTGCCGCGGTCGGTATTTTGGGTCATGCCCTGATCGCTCAAAACCGAGCAGAAGAGGCAATTGCGCCTCTCGAACGAGCCGCCCGCCAAAACGGCGATTTGCAAATCGAAACCCTGCTTGGCGCGGCGCTTTGCAGCGCTGGGCGCTCAGCCGATGGCATCGAGCAGCTCCGGCGCGTCACCGCCCGGCATCCACCCTTTCTGCCTGCCTTCCAGGAACTCGCAGGTCAGCTTGCGAAAGCCGGACGTCTTGATGAAGCCATAGCCGCCGTCGAAGCAGGCCTCGCGCTGGTGCCGGAAAGCGTCGATCTGAAACTCGACCTGGCTCGCTTGTGTCTCCAGCACAATGACCGCGCAAAGGCCTGCGCGCTGCTGAGGGCCGCTCGGGACGCCGCGCCGGGAAGACCGGATGTTTTGACGGAGCTTGCTCGAGTCCTGCTGCTCGATGGCCAATACGGAGCCGCAGTTGACTTGTTCCGCCACTCCCTTGCCCTGCGTCCTGACGATGCCATGACGCGTGCCGATCTGGCGGCATGTCTTCTTGAGATGGGGGAGCGCGAAGCCGGCGAGCAAACTCTGCGCTCGGCGTTGCGCGGTCGGCCACAGATGCTGGGCCGAACCACTTACGCGCTTGCGGCTTCATCCCACGGACGCTTCTTCTTCCGCCCGAGCGCCGCAGCGAAATTCCTGGGTCCGCCGTAGCTTCGGTCCGCTAGGCCCGGAATTTCCGCCGGTAGAGCCCGGGCTCGCGCTTGATGGCGTTTTTCAAATCGTGGACCCGCTGGGTGTCATCCGGTGTGAACGAAGCCGTCTGCGCAACCCAGCTTTCCCGCTTCACCGGGACGCACTGCGCGACAGGCGTGCCCTTTGGCAGAACGCCGCTGAAATTCATGTCGTGCCAATGCGCCGGAAAATGTATCCAGGCGTCACGATAGCGGTCGCAATCAACCAAGCCGCTCAGAGTGGTGAATGGCAGATCGAAGCGGTTCATTGGATGCGTGAACAACAGCGCATAGCCCTCGGGCGCTTCGATGCTCCAGAGATTGTGAAACTTGATTACGAACCGGTCGGGCTCGAAAAGGGGCGAGCCCATGACCTGGCTTGCATCGTGAAATCCGATTGGCGAGCGCGGGAAGTCGAGCTCTCCGCCGGGCGGGATATCATTGTCCCATACGATTGAGCCATTCTCGATCCTGAGATCGCAAATGAGCGGCATCAAGAACCCGCAGGTCATCGCGTCGACAAACGGAGGACAGCGCTTGATCGTATCCTCTTCACGCAGGTTGATTGCGTTGAATGCCTGGGTCGGCATCGCCTTGAGCCAGCCGGGAAGGCCCAATGTTGCCGGTACGCGGCGGCGGGAGCTTTCCCTCTAGCTCGGGCGGGCAGCGGAATCTGAGCGTCATCGGTTGATTATTGTCGGACATGGTTCTGATTTTCTGGATTCGACAAACCGGAGCGCCTTCGCGCCGCCTCGCTTACTTGAGGGTAGCATGGGCCGGTTGACGCGGGCTAGCGCGCTAAGGCCGACCCTTAACTGGATCTGGTTAGGATTGTTTTGCGTAGGCTCGCTCGCATGTGCGCGTGTGTACGTCGCACCGCACGCACAGCAGGGTTCCTTTTCCCCCTGATATACTCGGTTGACAATCTCTAGAACGCGACCTGCGTCCTCATCGCCAGCGCGTCGAACCTGGCGCCCACATCGCCGGTGTTGGTCGCACTTGTCTGTTTGGTGATATCGCCGTGAAGGTAGTTGAACATGAATTTGACGTTGCGGTTGACGTACCAATTCAACCCGGCCGTATAAATCGTTTGTCGACCGCCCGCTACCCCGTTTGCGGTTGCAAGCTGATCGTTGAGGTCGATCGTGCTGACCCGGCCGGCAATCTCCCAGGCGCCCCAGCCTCCATCTGTCCAAGAAAACGGATTTGCCGGAACGATGCCATTGTAGGCTCCGGCCGCAGCATTGTAGCTGCGGGTTTCGCCGGTCAGGACATAAGCGGCCTGCGCGTAGCCGCCTTCGAATTTCACGCTCGGCAATGAAGTGCCCGCGTTTCGCTCGACGTTGTACCAGTAATACTCTCCTTGCAGGAAGAGCGGGCCATAGGTTGCTGCCGCTTCAGCGCTGTACACCTGAGCGCCGGAGACGCCTGCGAGGGCGCCGGTCGAGATAATCGCGGTCGGATCGATTCTGAGCTCCGGTCGGTCACTGAGCGTGAGGGTTTGCGCTCCCGTTACCAGATTGTGTGGCGGCTGAAACAGAAATTCTGCGTCGGCGCCGATGTGCACGGAATAGCCGTTACCGCTAATGGGTTGACCCGCGACGCGGGCAACGGCGCCGTATTGTTCAGTCCTGCCATTTGGATTGACGCTTGAGGCTGAGTGAATGTCGCCAGTGGTCGGTCCGGTCGCATAGGCGCCCGCCCAGAATGAATTGTCGTACCAGCGTGCGCCAGCGGTGGATCGAGCGTCGCCCGCCGCTATCCTGGTGGCGATGACCTGTGCGGAAGAACGCTCCATAAACAGAATGTCGTTCGAACTCGTCGCTTGGTCGAGGGTGTAGGGAAGGTTCATAATGCCGCCTTCAATGGCCAGCTCGCCACCGAACGGCTTGAAACCCGTGTAGCTCAGGTAGGCGTTCTCGATGCCGGACAAGCCGCCGCCCGGGAAGAAAGCCGACTTCAGTGCCACCCGCGCTGGCGGTTCCGGCAAAGCCGTCTGAACTGCCACCGAAGTCATAGATGAGCGCGTAGTTCCAATCGGAAAAGAACTTGCCGATGACACCGATCCGCGCGCGACGGACGTTAACACCGTTGTCCAGACGCTGCGGAGAAGTAGCCGCGGTATTGGGCCGGTAGTCGTAGCCGCCGGCATCGAAATGTAACCGACTGGTGATGGAAACGCAGTTCTGATCGTCCTCGGTACAGATGGTGGGCCGGTTATGTGGCATGCTGACCACAGCGCCCCAAGGCCGTGCAGGTCCTTTAACCGGTAAGGCCGCGCTTGCTTGCGCTGAACTGACCTTAGCCTCGGGGCTTACATTCGCATGAGGGACAGCAGTCGCCTTTGCCTCGGTCCTCTTCTCAAGCCTGTCGAGCTTCTGCTCCATCAGTTTCAATTGCTGTTTGAGCAGGGCGATCTCGGCGTCACGATTATTACCAACGCTCTCCGCGTGTGCTTGGGACGTAAAAATCGCCGACACCAGAGCCATTGCCGTCGTGCTCGTGAATAGCAAAGCTCTCCTGTGACGGGTTTTTTCGCATGATGTTTTTTTAGCGAGCTTCGTTGAGCGAGCGGCTAACCAACTGATGGAAGCGGCTGAAATAAGACTTTGCATGGCGTTGCTCCGTTATTACGAAGGTTAAGCACCGTGAATGGTCGCAGCGGTGCGCTAGTCAAGATACTGCGTACGCCCCCAGTCCTGCTCGGCTCGTCCTGTCGTTCGCGGCACCCCGTGGGCAAGTAACACGTAAACAACGAGGCAATGTCCGATCGAGTCGCTGAGCCTTTAGCGCACAGCAATTCGCCAAGATTTGGCACTAACAGCCTGCTCGCGGCTCACTATGCCTGATTCGACGGGTGAGATTTCGTTCGGTATCAGGCCGTTCTAGGAGCGACTTGCACAAGGCAAGCAGACCCACGTTGACCGGCTCGAATTTGCCGATTGTGCATAGGCGTTGCTGTCATCTCATGCTTCTCTAAGCATGAAGAGGCGCGCTCACCTTCTGTCAAGAAGGCCATATGCGCCCGAGCATTGGAGCGGAGGTTTCGTTTCCTTCAACTAGCGAGCGCCAGTTTGAAACGCTATACTCGTCAAGCCTTAGCCATTTCTGCAGCGACGGTGGCCGTCTATGTCATCGTCAGTTATCTGATCCTGCCTGCAACTTGGGCACGCGTTGAGCACGAACCTGGGCTTTCAAACCGCCCAATGGTAACTGCCACAGCGCAGGGCATTCCGGGAGACCCGATCAATGTCGGTCTGGTCGGTCCTCAAGACGATGTCGTCCGGGCCTTTCATGCGGCCGGGTGGTATGCCGCCGACCCAGTTACGTTGCGCACCAGCGTGGAAATTATCGGCAGCGTGTTACTTGATCGCCCTTACCAAGCTGCGCCTGTGAGCCCGCTGTTCTTTGAAGGACGACGTGAGGACCTGGCGTTTGAAAAACAATATGGCGAGAGCGCCGATCGCCGCCAACACGTGCGTTTGTGGATGGTGGTCGCGAGTGGGGTTGACGCCAACCCTGTTTGGCTGGGTTCGGCAACCTTCGACAGCGGAGTTACGCTCAGTCGCGATACCGGCCAGGTTACGCATCGGATCGCGCCCGATGTGGATAAAGAACGCAATCGATTGATTGCA
Organism: uncultured Alphaproteobacteria bacterium; assembly: GCA_963764155.1. Taxonomy (GTDB): domain Bacteria; phylum Pseudomonadota; class Alphaproteobacteria; order Rhizobiales; family Xanthobacteraceae; genus Bradyrhizobium. Next base: position 128,231 of record CAVXRI010000003.1, on the reverse strand, counting down.
GATTTGAACGACGCCCATCAGGTGAACAGCATCTACCAGATGAAGGGAATCGGTCCGACCCTGAACGGCCGAAATGGTGAAGGAGATCCCTACTATTCTGACGGCGAGATATGGTTTGCCACGCTCGTGAGCGGCGGCAAAGCAGCGGAAAAACTCGCTCGCGTGCTAGCTCCGCCTGTGCTGATCCAAATAAAAGACAGTGTGTTCTCGTGGGGATCGCCCAGCCGATCTGCACAGTAGTCGTGTCCAAGAAAAATGTGAGCTAGAGTTCTCCTCAGGTCGCAGTGCAGCACCGATATCGGCACCGGCGGCCCCGAACTTTACGTCCCCGAGAATGTTAGGAAATCAGGTTTCAGGTGCGCTTGACTAAGGACAATGCTGATGTTGTCGTTATGCGAGCGGCATTTTAAGCTCTGTTCGTTGAACCAGATGGGTTCAGGACCATGAAACGCGAAATCAGCATTCTGCTTTCGCTTTCCGCCTTGGTCACCGGCGGATATTTCACAGCAAGCAAATGGGCTATCCGCCACGAAACTATTGCGCTTTATGATCCCGACCGCAACAATCGTCTCGTGGCGCTGGATATCGCTGTTCGGCGCGACAAGGAAATGCAGGCCGACGCCGGCCTGATCAAATTACCGGTCGCGATATTGAATTACGGCAATACTGTGAAGAATACCGAGTATTCGTTCATGGCCAACGTCTTTGCCATGCGCGGGTATCTTGCCATCAGTCCGCAGCATGACCTGCCGACGGACCCGCCGATGGTGACCAAAGTCGGCGATCTCTATGTCGGCCGTCTACCTCAAATCCAGCGAGGTGTCGCAAATATCAAGTTCGCCATCGAGCAGATGAAGAAGGTCCATCCGAACGCCGACTACAACAAGGTGACCATGGTGGGACATTCGATGGGCGGCGACATCTCGATGTACTTCGCCAAACAATATCCCGACGAGATCAAGAAGGTGGTGACGCTGGATAATCTGCGGGTGCCGTTTCTGACCGAGGGCAAATTCAAGATCCTTTCATTCCGCTCAAAAGATCCGCAGTTCAAAACTGATCCGGGCGTCATTCCGAGCCAAGAGAAACGCCAGAGCGCAGGGATTACGGTTGTGGAAACTACCTTCCAGCACAACGACATGCGCGACACCGGCCCGGAGAAGGCCAAGAACACGATTGAGAGCATGTTGGATAAATTCCTGGTCGACACCGACAGCGAGGTTGCGGCGGTCAATACAAGCAAGGCATCTCCCCCGATTCTCGACCCCGGTCCCGTCACCCCTTACGTACCGGTCGCACCCGTCCAGAACTGAGACGCGTGCGACACGCGTCGCTTGGCAAGTTCTTCGGGAGCTCGAGCGAGCTGTTGAATTTGCCAGCAAATCGTGGGGCGCAGTATCACCTCGTCAGTTGTAATCCGGTGCACATCACCTAGTCCGACGCGATAAATACCTGCCGCGCGAGTTCTCAACATTGCAAGTCATCTTTCAAGCCACAACGACCCGAAGTTCGTATCGGCAAGCTCTTTGACGAAGGTAATATGTGGTTGGTTGTGCGTGAACATGACTGTTCTAGTGATAGGCAGCATCAGATAAGGTCAGGTTGTGCTAATCGTCAGTTTCGCGTTTCCGACAAGGAGTTTGTTATGGCACCAGGCTCAGCGCGAAAGACATTTAATCCCTGAAGCGCGGCGGAAGCTTAGTTCACCATCATTCCGGGAAGTGGGTTGCCAACATGAGGATGCCCTCGCCGATAATTCATGTCGTAGACGATGACAGTTCATTCCGTTCAGCTATCGGCGAGCTGTTGAGGGTGTTGGGTTACAGGGTCGCGCTTTACAGAATCGGCAAAGCTGTTGCTGGACAAGCCCCCGCTTGAAGAACCTGCTTGTATTCTCCTGGATGTTCAAATGGCGGAGCTGAGTGGGCCAGAGTTACAGCAGAAACTGGCAGCTCTGGGTTGTAGAATACCCATCATTTTCGTCACCGGCCATGCAGATATCCCGACAACAGTGCAGGCCATTAAAGCCGGAGCCGAGGATTTCCTCACGAAACCTTTGCCAAAAGAGCGGCTGATTGAGGCGATCGATCGCGCTATCGCTCAGTACCGCAAGATGCACGATAAGAGTGAGGAGATGGTCATCCTGCGTACGCTTTTTACTCAGCTTACGCCTCGTGAGCGTCAGGTGTTTGACCTGTTGGTGCGAGGCAAGCCTCATAAGCAAATTGCTGTTGCGCTTGGCACCACAGAACGGACAGTTAAGCTGCACCGACACAACGTTATGCAAAAATTTCGCATTCGTTCGCTTGCAGAGCTGGCCGTGATTGCCGAACGCCTGGGAACAATAGATGAGCTTCGGTACGCGCCGGTTTGAGCTTAGGTGGAATCACGCCATCTGAAGACGTACCCCTCCGCGCAAAGCCGATCTCCGCGACCTGCGGACCCCGCGCGCACGCAATCTCTTGCTTCAGGTTTGCCAGCGATCGCTGTATCAGCTCGAAAGCAATCCTTTGGGTGGCGGCGTATTTAATGCTGGCCAGGTCCATGGAAGGATTGATTGCACGATTAGCGCGCCGTCCGTTTTGACGGTGAAGTTTGCATCCTCCTTCCCCTATGTACAGTTTACGCCTCCGCGTCGCGGTGTCAGTCTCTCCGGAGAGGTGGCTCATTGTGGTGCCAAACGCCGGATTTGATAGAGTCTTCGATATAGTCTAAAGAACACCCGGTCAGCTTCAAGCGTCTAGTCGGAACTAGCTGGTCGGAAGATCGCGCGCTAATTTTTGACTTTTCATTAAAGTGTCGTGCACATTCCCCATAACATCCAGTGTCTCGCATTCCGCTTGATGTCGCGCCCTACTGGAGCAGAACATGATCGACATGATGGCGAAATGCTTGAGCGAGAGCGAGTTGTCGGAAGAGACCGCTGGCGGTCGACGCCATTGTGCGATAATCGCACGATTTCAAGAGTATCTGGACGCCCACCCCGACACTCCGTTGCACCTGATAGAAATTTGCGCAGCGATCGGCACGCCAGAGCGGACGCTTCGCGCCGCTTGTGAAGAGCATTTGGGGATGGGGCCTATCCGCTATCTCAACCTTCGGAGAATGCGTCTCGTGAGGAGGGCACTGGCGCGCGCGAACCCTTCCATCGCAACGGTCACCCAAGTTGCAACTGACCACGGTTTCTGGGAGTTGGGGCGCTTCGCAGTTACCTACCGCGCCTTGTTTGGGGAGTCCCCTTCAGAGACATTACGACGACCGTTGGCCGACGCCCGCACGATGCCAAATCGTGTACCATCGGTTGAGAGCCCCACCATGCATGGCTAGCCGGTACCGACGGAGTAGCGCCCGGCCGCGTTGCCGGATGGCAGGAGCAGGGTGCCGAAAATAATGTAGGTGATGGTGTTTCCGGCCGAAGTCGCATAGTCCGCTCCGCAAGGTTCCATTAGAGCTTGACCAGCAAAGTTCTCGAGCGTTGCGGTCGCAGGATGCGGTGCAAGCCAAGCGAGACGGAGCGGATCGCCGACAATGGCACATCTGCGTTTCGCGACCCCGAGGAATATCAAGCCGCTATCAGAGATGCGAAAATCAATCTTGTGGTCACCGGTGGTGGTCATTTCAAGGCCCGCCTGACGTGGTTGAAGCTGCGCCAGCTTCGAATGGTTCGAGGCTACGAAACGCAGTCCCGCATTGCCTATCTGTCGTTACCGCCGCAGCGCGTGGTCGTTTCCTTTCCAACCAGCGGATCACCCTCTGTTTGGGCTGGACATGAACTGCGAATTGGCGACATTGTTTTGCACGCTCTCGGTGAGCGGGCCCACTACCGTACAACTGGCGAGTCGGAGTGGGGCATGTTGTCCTTGCCGCCTGACCAGCTCGCGGCGTGCAGCAAGGCTCTTACTGGAGTGAAACTCATCTTGCCGGCCTGCTGGTCGGGTGCTACGGCCAGCGCGGAGCGAGTCGGCGCGGCTGCTGAGGCTCCACAGAAAAGCGTGTCGTCTGGCCGAAACCAGACCTGATATAATCGCCCACCCAGAGGTCGCGCGAGCCCTTGAACAGGAGTTGCTCCACGCCCTCATCCATTGCCTAATGGCCGATGAGGTCGGCGAACATCCGGAGAGGTTGCGGCACCACGCAAGTCTGATGGTCCGGTTCGAGGACCAGTTGGCCAGAATCGAAGGCGCGTCAGCTCACGATGCCCGAGCTCTGCGCGGCAATCGAGGTGCCGGAGCGGACCTTACGGGTGTGTTGCGCTGAAATTCTGGGGATCAGTCCCAGCCGGTATCTTCTGCTTCGACGCCTGAATTTGGCACGTGCGGCGTTGCGGCGGGCCGATCCGGCAACCGCCAGCGTCGCCAAGATTGCTCGAACTTACCAATTCGAGCAACCCGGGCGTTTCGCCGTAATCTATCGCCAGATTTTCGGGGAGACGCCGTCGACCACGCTGCGGGGAGCCGCCCAGGGAGTGCTCTGATCGGAATGTAAAGCCGAGCGTCACGTCCAATGTGCGTTCAGCGAGCCCTGCTGCCGAAATTGCATAGCGCTTCACCAGTTTCCGGGACAACTTGGTGAATTAAGAAGGACTTTCGCGCCGCCGAAAATTTGCGGCCCGAGGTGGAAGACGTCTTGCAGCCGTCCGCTGAAAAAGGAACGAGCGAACAAGGGCAAAACGGAGGCATTTGAATATGAGTATCGGTCGACGGATCAGAAATCTGTTTGCGTCTGTTGCTTGCGACCCACCAAAAAGGACCTTGAGGCCATGAAATCTACAAACCGGCCCTTTGCCGTTGTCTCCCTGCTCTTGGCACTCACTTTGTCATTAAGCGGGACAGCAGTTTATGCGGGCGATGCCGATGTTGCTTCTCGCACCTTTGCGGCGGCACAGAGCGCCAAACAGAAATGCACGAATACCTGTCGCGCACGTTATCGCGATTGCCAATCCAAGAAGCAAATTTCCTCGTTTGAGTGCCGCAACGTTTACAGGGATTGCACCCGTTTGACTTGTAATGGCTTGGTGGATTGAGAGCTCGGCCTCACCATCCCGCGCGCCCAGCATGACTGATGAAGCCCCGACCAACTCAGAAAGCCAACCATGTTCAAAACGCTCATCGCAACAACGCTGATCGGACTTGCGGTATCCACGTGCTCCGCAGTGGCTCAGACCGTGCCGTCGACGGCGGCCGGGACGCTGACCTGCCAAATGGCGCCCTCGATTGGCCTGATCCTTGGCTCGCGTCAAAGAATGGCCTGCCGGTTCCTCCCCAATGGCCCGTTTCCGCCCGAGGCTTATGTCGGTGTGATGGGCACAATCGGCCTCGATATCGGAGTCACGGCCGGCGGCGTCATGGCGTGGGGGGTTCTAGCGCCCACCGTAGGACTGATGGGTGGAAAGCTCGCCGGCACATATGTCGGCGCAAGCGGCGCGGTGGGCGTCGGTGTTGGTGTCGGTGCCAACCTGCTGTTCGGCGGAACGGGGCGCTCCATTGCCTTGCAGCCGCTCTCGGTCGAAGGATCGGTTGGAATTAATCTCTCTCTTGGAATCTCAAGTCTTACGCTTGCTTTGGCGGAATGAAAAATAAAGGCGCCCTTGAGCATGGAGTCTGCTGCCTAGCGCTCGAACTGTTTCCCCTACGCGGTCAGAAGGATCTTCGATGAACAAAAATATGAAATTGCCGGTTAGGCTTGGGATTGTGACCATGCTGGCCGTCTTGCCATTTAGCGCCGTCTCCGCACAGACGTCAGTAGGTAAAAAAATCCTAGATCGGTTGAACGCCGGAGTCGAAAAACTCGAGAGCGTTTGTGCGCAGGATATCAAGGAGTACTGCAGCAAGGTAACGCCCGGCGAGGGCCGCATGGTCTACTGCATGCAAGCTTTCGAGGATCAAATAAGCCCGAAATGCGCGTTCGCACTGGAGGAGGCCGCGGCGCAGATATTGACTTCGGCCGACGCTTTGAAAGAGGGCGTCCTCGCGTGCAAGGCTGAGATAAACGGTGTTTGCGGAAAGATAAAGCCGGGAGAGGGTCGGATAGCTATGTGCCTGATCGAAAACAAGTCGACTGCGTCTGCCGGTTGCGCGGAAGCGATCGCAAAAGTCGAAGCGTTAGCCACGCCGAAGTAGTGAAATCAAAAATTGTTCAAGGCATTTTCATATTTGCAACGAAAAGGAAAGATCAGATGATGAAAAGAGTTTCTGTTTTGGCCTGCGGCATTCTGGCTTCGGTCTTCGCAGGCGGGGTGCAGGCCCTGCCTATCGCGCCGGCGCCCGTTCATATGAATGCGCCTGAAGTTCTCCAGGTGAGAGGCTTTTGTGGCCTAGGCTTTCATCGCGGTGCATACGGCTATTGCGTGCGAAACGGGGTGCCGTATGGATATGTAGCGCCAGCGCCCGTGATGGTCGCGCCTCCAGTGATGGTTGCGCCGCGCGTGTGTCCTTACGGCTACACCTTTGCACCTGCGTACGGTGCTTGCGTGCCGCTCTGATGCCAACAGCAGTTGGTCATAAGCCTCTCGATTTGAACTTGTACGGGGCAGCGCGGTCCATCACTGGCCTGCCATTCGCTGTCGCTGTTGTTCTGCTGATCTCTGGCACTTGCAGCTATGCGCAGCAAACCACCGGGCAGCTACTGATCTCCTCGGGATTTAACCCAATTGCGGCCACGACACCGGAAATGATGACGCGCTTGTTGTCGTTTCCGGCAAACCAGTTCCTCTTGCGAAAAAAGGGTGGTCGCCCGTTCTATGTTTACTCGGACCCTTCAGGTTGCAGCTGTGCCTATGTCGGCAGTGTGGCTGCGATGGATAGATATCGGGTCAGTTTTAGAAACTTACCCTCAGACGTGCTGTCGTCCGGCGGTTTGACCGATCCCGAGCAGAACCTGATCAACAGCATGGAGCAGGATGACGCGGGAGCCCAGTTCAACAATGACGTATTCGGTCCGGACTTTTAGGTAGGTCTATCCGTAGCACTAGCGGCGAGCCCGAGGGAAGGGGGCAAATTGTTTGCTGATGTGTCAAACAGCGCGGTTTGGTGCCGGCCCGGTTAGTGAGCGTGCAGTGCGCCGAGGCAAGCTGGCGCGCGCGGGGTTCTAGTGCAGCAAAATTCGCATGCCAGCTTCTCGGCCACGACACTTCGCTGCGGAATTTCGAAAGCTGTGGCGCTGTATCCTGGATAACAGACAAACCCTGCCTCGCGAACCGTTTAGGCTCGAACGTACACTTCAACTATTACTTCGGGCTCGACACCGTTGCTGTTCTCGAAAGCCCTGAGGCGTTTATAGATCGAAATCAGCTCAACGATGCTGGGCCAGGAGTTTACCAGATATTGAAACGATGATCTGACTTGAGCAAAGGCATTCAAGATCTGGTTCATAGGTCCGAGCGTGATTATGCCCGCAACGATAGTTGGCGCAAGCACAATGTAAGGAAAGATGTTGTCGGTCTGCAAATACAGGATCCGACCAACATTGAAGGACATATAGTTCAGGTACACCCGAAAACAATTGCGGCGGACTGCTGCATAAAGCTCGATCAGTTTGGTCGGAGCAGCACGAACCGAATCGTCTTCGCCAAATACGAGCTCCTTCCGATACGCCGCTTCAACACGCTGGCTTTGCGTGTCGAGCTTCGTCGACAAGTGCGGCTTGTGCCAGACTAGCCGTCAACTCGTAGCGAATCTCGCAAGACGGGGGACGCGATCGACCGGGAATTAGTTTCGAAAGATTAACTCCCCGTCCAGCGCGATGTAATGTTGAAGCCAGCATCTAGGGCGTCTTAACAGCGAGCAGCCGCGCGCTGAGATTTCTCCATGGAGACTTTCTTCATTATGCATCATGCCTCGAATTCCCGGACGTCACAGCCGTCCAACGCACCGCGACCCTCTCTGTTGTCCGCGCGAAAACTCGCATTGATGGCAGGTGTCGTATCCGGCCTCGCGATTTACGGGCTTGGCCCGTTGTCGGGTAGCTTCGATATTGTTGGCAGCGCTGCGCACGCGCAAGCCAATAGCGCAGTGTCCGCGCAGCCCGGCGGCTTCGCCGACATGGTGGAGCGGGTGAAGCCTTCGGTGATTTCGGTGAAGGTCACAATGAAGAGCAAGGCGTTCGACGCCAGCAACGAGAGCGTTGACGAGGGGTCGGGCTCGCCGATGGAGCGCTTCTTTCGTCAGTTTAGGGGGCCCGATGGCATGCCACAGAATCCCGGCGGCGATGGTCGACACGGCGAAATGATGGGCCAAGGATCCGGGTTCTTCATCTCGTCCGACGGCTATGCGGTAACGAACAATCACGTCGTCGATGGCGCCGATAAGGTCGAAGTAACGACTGATGCCGGAAAGAACTATACTGCGAAGGTAATCGGAACCGATCCGCGGACCGACCTGGCTTTAATCAAAGTGGACGGTGGTCCAGACTTCCCATTTGTAAGATTGTCTGAGAGCAAAGCTCGGGCTGGCGATTGGGTGCTTGCGGTCGGCAACCCGTTTGGGCTTGGTGGCAGCGTAACTGCTGGGATTGTTTCGGCGAACGGTCGGGACATCGGAAGTGGTCCATACGACGATTTCATCCAGATCGACGCGCCGGTCAACAAGGGCAATTCGGGAGGTCCTGCGTTTAATATGCAGGGCGAAGTCATCGGCGTGAACACTGCGATTTATTCGCCATCCGGTGGCAGCGTCGGCATCGCATTTTCGATCCCAGCGCCGACGGTGAAGAACGTGATCGCTCAGCTCAAGGACAAGGGAAGCGTCAGCCGCGGTTGGATCGGTGTTCAGATTCAGCCAGTGACGCAGGAAATCGCCGATAGCATGGGGCTGAAGCAGGCGGAGGGGGCGTTGGTAGCCGATCCTCAGAAGGATGGACCGGCCGCCAAAGCCGGCATTGGCTCAGGCGATATCATCACCGCCGTGAATGGTCACTCGGTAAAGGACGCCCGGGAATTAGCCCGTGTTATCGGCGGCTTCGCACCCGGCAGCACTGCCAGCCTTGACGTCCTGCACAACGGGAAGAGCAATGTCGTTAGCCTGACCCTCGGTCAACTGCCCAATACTCAGGAAGCCAAAGCCGATCTCGATACCGATCGCAAAGAGTCGAACCAGGGCTCGGATATTCCGCGGCTCGGCATGACGGTTGCGCCAGCAGACAAGGTCGACGGAGCAGGCAAGCAAGGCGTCGTTGTCACGAAGGTGGATCCGAAGAGCGCTGCCGCGGATCGCGGCCTCAAGAAGGGCGACGTTATTGTGGAGGTTGCTGGAAAAACTGTGACGAACCCCAGCGATGTTCGCGAAGCGATCGAGGCCGCGCGTACGGACAAGAAGAACAGCGTATTGATACGCCTTCGGACCGGCGACGCATCCCATTACGTCGCTCTGCCGATCGCAAACGGCTAACGGCAAGCTAAAGATCGGCAGCGGTGCTTGTTGCCGCTGCCGATTTTGATCACGCCTTGCCCCCGGATGCGCCGTGTCCCGTTTACACTGGTTGAGCTCGGGCATCATTGCCGACAGATAGACTACTGATCCATCAATGACGTCACAGGCAAAGGCTGGGCGGGTTCTTTCTTGGCAGCTTTGGACAGTTTTTATCCCGAGGCAATCGATGGCGGGTCGTCTTGTTTGGGGGATGGTGTGGCGGCGCCGTGACGGCCTGTTTTCGCGTGGCCCGGTCAGCTCTCAGATACAGGCCGCTCCCCTCAATTAGTTCCGCGCACGCCTTGTTCACGGCGGTCGCGCGTGTGGGATAATGGCGAGCTTCTTGCCCGCGCGGTCTGCCGGATTTGCATAGGCAATCCGCCCGCGCCTTGGCATCATTTATGAACGAGACGGTGCAAAATCGAAGGAGGTCAGGATGAAATCCGACAGCTCGTGGTCCGACATCAACCGCCGTGTGATGCTTTCAGGCCTTGCGTTGCTGCCGGCGTTGTCCGGCCTCCCGTTTTCCGCGACAGCACAAACCCAGACGGGGCAGGGCGGCCCATTGGGCTCGTGGAACGAAGGGCCGGCCAAGCAAGCGATCCTCGACTTCGTCCGGTCCACAACTGACCAAGCAAGTTCAAAATTCGTGCCAGCGGAACAGCGCATCGCGACTTTCGACCAAGACGGCACGCTATGGGTCGAACACCCTGTCTATTCGCAAGTTGTGTATTGCTTGGATCGCGTTCCGGCATTGGCCGAGAAGGACCCCAACCTAAAAGAGGTTGAGCCGTTTAAGACGGTCCTCTCAGGTAATCGCGAGGCAATCGCCAAGCTATCGCTGCATGACTTGGAAAAGGTCCTCTTCGCTACGCTTACCGGCATGTCGGTGGACGACTTCGAGGCAGAGGTAAAGAAATGGCTGACAACTGCAAAAGACGGGCGCTGGAAGCGCTCCTACACAGACCTCATCTATCAACCAATGCTTGAAGTTATGCAGTATTTGCGCAGCAACGGTTACAAAACCTACATTGTGACCGGCGGCGGCCAGGACTTTGTAAGGGTTTATAGCGAGCGTGTGTACGGTATCCCGCCCGAACAGGTGGTGGGTACGGCTGCCGGCACAAAGTTCGGATACCAGAAGGACGGTACGCCGTTTTTAACCAAAGAGCCCAAACTACTTCTAAACGACGACAGCGCAGGGAAACCCGAAGGCATCCATCTGATGATCGGCCGGCGCCCTCGCGCGGCATTTGGAAATTCGGATGGCGACCAGGAAATGCTTGAGTACACCGGGGCCGGCGACGGTGCGAGGTTGATGATGTTGGTCCTGCATGACGACGCGCAACGGGAATATGCTTACGGGCCAGCACGAGGGCTTCCCGAAACTAAAGTAGGCGCATTCAGTCAAGCGCTCTACGAGGAAGCAAAGAAGAGCAACTGGACGGTAATCAGCATGAAGAACGATTGGAAGCGCATATTTGCCTTTGACGAAAAAGGTTAATATCGCCGAGCCAAAGATTTAGTTCGCGAGGCGACTCCGAAGCCGGTCTTCTTTACGCCACATGACGCTGCAATCCCGCGTCACGTCGTCGGCCCATTTACAGGCGCGGGTTGCGCGACTGCACGAGGGCGGGTGCTAAAGCCGCTTTTGAGGAGAACCCTATGCGGGGTTCGGCGCGATGACCGTATGTAGCCGTGATCCAGGGCTGAGCTACATGGGAGGCGGTCGGGCTCCGCATTGCGGTGCGGTCATGTCCATGTCAATCGTGCCGAAATCGCATAGCGCCTTGGCGGCGGCCGCGACAAACTGAGCCAGGCGGGGAAACTCAAAGAAAGGGATTGATTATGACGCGTCGAACGATCGTCTCGGTTGCCGCCGCAGCTATCGTGGGCATCATGTGTGTTGCGACGTTCTCTAGCGATGCCTTTGCGTACAGAGGGCGCGGTGTCGCGGTCGGTCGCGTGGGCGGCTATCACGGAGGTGTTTATCGCGGTGGGGTTTATCGCGGTGGCGTTTACCGTGGCGTGCGCCCGGGCGTGGCAGTAGGGGTAGGTTTAGGCGCCGCCGCTGTTGGTGCTGCCGCTGCGGGAGCTTACTACGCGCCACGCTGCGGATATTATCCGTACCCGCCATGCTACTAGTTGGCCGGTCTAAGCTTTTAGGACGAAGCGACCCTTCGCCGCGTTCATACCCATAATCTCTCAGAACAAAATCTGCAGAGTGAGTATGTTCGAACGCTTGTCTCATCACAGCAGCGACCAGCTTTATGGTGGTCGTGGTCGGGATGCTCATTCTGACGCTTGAAGAAGGAGTATTGGAATGCGCAAATTGAAATGGATCATCTTCATAAGCTGGGGCGATCCTGACCTTTGAACCAACACGCGCGCAGACCTACGATCCAAGATATCCGGTTTGCATGCAACTTGGGCGAGGCGGCAGCATTAATTGGAGCTGCGAGTACACCTCGCTTGCGCAGTGTGCAACATCGGCCATAGGCCGCGCTGGGTCTTGCGTGATGAACCCAAACTTTGTGCAGGGATCGAGACGGGGCATTCCGACGGCAGCAGCCTTACGAGGGCACGACTGAAGAGCGGTCGAGCAAGGTGGGACTGCCGCTGCTTCGATAAGGTCCTGCCGAGCTTGCAAGCGGGCTGAACGTCGCCGGGCCGATCTCACCGCGCATGTGCTCGCTGGGCTGAATGGCGTCGCCGGATTTAAAATCTCGAGGAGCGGATATCTCGAGGAGCGGATCGAGTTTTTGCCGAAACTGCATAGCACATGTGAGGCGGTCCTGCGACGCTTCTCGTGACCAAGCCTTTAGCTTGCATTGGGAGTTGACGGAATGTGGAAGATGCTAACGGTTGCAACGATGGTTGCTGCGGTGGTGAGTTCGGACGCCAAGGCTCAAACAGACCTCACTGCATACGCCGACGCCGAGGGATACCTTGACGTGCAAACACTGACCTGCGCGGCACTTGCAGGAACTTGGCAGGGAGATGCCGACAGGCTCACCACTTGGTACAGTGGCTGGTACAACGGCTTGGCAAAAAAGCATTTTTTTAACATCGCCCGATCGAAGGAGCTTGAGCACGAAGTGATCGTATATTGCAAAGCAAACCCACAAATCCGGATCATCGAGGCGATCGATGTCATGCTTAAGCAAGAGAGACTTCAGAGTGGGTTTAAATGACCGAACTCCATCGCGTTTCACTCTCTCGTCACTTTTGGCTTGGCAATCGATCCACATTGCTTCAGGCTTGCTCGTCGAAGGCTCGAGGGCGAGCAAGAACACTCCATGCAGTGCTTCTTGGGCGCAATCGCCAGCATATTGTGATGCGGTCGCTTCTTGGCGGCATAGATCGAGTGCTTGAGCTGATGCCCGCCCATTGATCCGGCCAGACCACGGACGACGTATGCTGCTCCCATGCAGGACGCCGAAATCGCGAGTGCCCGGCTTGTCATTTTGCCGAAGTTCGTGCGCCCACTCAAAGGATCAATCCAATGGGCGACTCTTGGTGTAGCCAAAGCCACCCCGGTCCCGACGGCGGCTGCTCGCAGGCACAAGGCGTCCAGCCAATCCGCCCAACCTTACGCAGCCACTTCAAAAATAAAACTGAGCCTCGGATGCCGAAAGTGCATAGCCGCGGTGAAATAATCCGGCCAATCTGCCTGTAATCTTCCCTGTTAGGACGGACGCCAGTCTTACTGTCGCCGGCCAAAGATACCTTGATGATTTCATAGGCGCGCTTTGCCGCGCGCCCAATCCGACGGCCAAAACGGGAATTGAAAATGAACCTATTAGAAGAGTCCGGACCGCGTCTTTCGCGTTGTGTGCCGTCGCGGTCATAATGGGTGCGCCGGTATCTGCGCAGCAAAGCCAAAAGCCAAACATCATCGTCATCATGGGTGATGACATTGGTATGTGGAATATCGGAGCCTATCACCGCGGCTTGATGGCGGGCCGGACCCCGAACCTCGACAGGATTGCCAAGGAAGGCATGTTGTTCACGGACTACTATGCGGAGGCAAGTTGCACGGCGGGTCGCGCCAACTTCATTACCGGAGAGCTGCCAATCCGCACCGGCATGACTACTGTCGGCCAGGCTGGCGCGCCGACTGGGCTGCCCGCCGAGGCAGTGACCATTGCAACTGTATTGAAATCGATGGGCTACGCTACCGGCCAGTTCGGCAAGAATCATCTTGGCGACAAGAACGAATTCCTGCCGACCGTTCACGGTTTTGATGAGTTCTTCGGATATTTGTATCACCTCGACGCGATGGAAGACCCGGCCCATCCGAACTATCCGCAGAACCTGCTGAACGTTGTTGGTCCGCGCAACATGGTTCATAGCTGGGCCACCGACAAAGATGATCCAACCGATATGCCGCGTTGGGGCAAGGTCGGCATGCAGAGGATCGAGGATGCCGGTCAGCTCTATCCCAAGCGGATGGAAACCGTGGACGATGAAATCCGCGACTTCGCGCTCAAGTTCATTGACAAAGCCAAGGCGGACAACAAGCCGTTCTTCGTCTGGCTTAACCCGACGCGCATGCATATCGTCACCCATCTCTCACCGAAATACGAGGCGCTGCGCAACGCGGAGAATGGTTGGTCGGAGGAGGAAGCCGGCATGGCACAGCTCGATGACGATGTCGGCCTGGTCATGAAGAAGCTCAAGGACATAGGTGTAGACGACAACACCATCGTCGTCTTCACCACCGACAATGGCACCGAAGTGTTTACGTGGCCTGATGGCGGTCAAACGCCGTTCGCGCAATCCAAGGGAACGGTCCTCGAAGGCGGCTTCCGCGTACCAGCCATTATTCGCTGGCCGGGCAAGGTGCCAGCGGACTCAGTGCAGAACGGCATCTTCTCCGGCCTGGACTGGTTCCCAACCTTCGTAGCCGCCGCCGGCAATCCGAACCTTGTCAATGAACTGCTGCAGGGCAAAAAGATCGGCGATCGAACCTACAAGAACCATCTAGACGGCTACGACCAGACCGCCGCCATCACCGGCAAAGGACCGTCTGCGCGCCACGAAATTTTTTACCTCGGTGAAAGCACGGTCGGCGCGGTGCGCATTGACGACTACAAGTTCCGCTTCATAGACCAGCCTGCTGGCTGGTTGGGCGAAAAGACCAAACCTGACGTGCCGTATATCACCAACCTGCGCCTCGATCCGTTCGAGCGAACCGGCTGGCCAAACAACGGGACGAAAGAAGGCGGGCAGCAATACTTCGACTGGTTCAAATACCAATTCTGGCGCTTCGTGTTTGTTCAGCAGGTAGTCGGCAAGGAGCTCCAGACCTTCCTTGAGTACCCGCCGATGCAAAGGGGCGCCAGCTTCAATCTTGATGCGGTCAAAGCGGAGATGGCGAAAAGGATGGAGCAGGCCGAAGCCGCGAGCAAAGGTCCTAGCCAATGACCTGGCGCAAGTGAGCGGCAGCAGCTCTATAGCCGCCCGCCGCAGCGCCTGAAGATGTGTGATGGGTCTCAGCCTCCGCAGACATCTGGTCCACCGTTGCTAGCTCCTCGGATACTTATCCGAGGAGCTGTGGTCGCGAAGCTTGGCACGCGATAAACGCAAACATAACAAGCGGCTCTTCAAATCCGCCGGGGCGAGGCCAACCGCGATGCGCGCGAACCGTCGCGGTGAGATAGGCCGATCATCCGAAATCGCGTTTTGGACTTTCGTTCCGATTGGGGCTGCTGCGAGGGCTAAATTCAGCTCGCGCAATGTTGCAAGGCTCAGAGTCCAAAGGCATCAGCGTAACAGAGTTGCGCGCGGCTGCGGATTGCGGAGCTCGGGGCGCTTTTGCCGCGGCATATCGGGCAGCTTTCGGCGAATTGCCCTCGACCACATGGCGTGGTTTCAGATTGAAAGAGATTTACTTGCCGAAACCGCATAGCACGCGTGAGGCGCTTCGATACTGTCCTAATGAATTGATGCCGGCTAGACGGCACGCGTTTGTGCGGTCTGTCCTAAACAGCTCGATAAACTCAGAACCGTAAGGACCTGTATCATGAAAACACGATATTGGAGCCTATTGGCACCAACGATTGCGTTGCTCGCCTACAGCGCGCCGGCAATTGCGCAGGGGCAAGCTGGCAAACCCAACATCCTTTTCATCATGGGTGACGATATTGGCTGGATGCAGCCTAGCATCTATCATCGCGGCTTGATGGTGGGCGAAACACCGAACATCGACCGCATCGGAAACGACGGCGCTATCTTTATGGATTACATTGCGGAGGCGAGTTGCACGTCGGGGCGCAACGCGTTCTTCACGGGTATGACGCCGCTTCGGACCGGCATGGTTCCTCCGCAGTTGCCAGGCAGCCCCTCTTACTTGCGGCCGGGCACCCCGGCGCTTGCTAAGTTCTTGCTGGATCTGGGATACAATACTGGCGAGTTCGGTAAAAATCACCTTGGCGACCATACCGATTCATTGCCGACGGCCCACGGTTTCCAGGAGTACTGGGGCTATCTGTATCACCTCGACGCGATGCAGCAGGTAAGCTTTCCGGACATCAACAAAACCCCGAACCTGCAAACTGTAGCTCCGGCGTGCAAAAACACACCTATCCCCGGGATTCCGGAGGTGCCTGGTGCATTGGATCCGAGGACGTCGACCTGCATGACACCGCCTCGCAACGTTCTTTCATGCAAGTCTCAGGACGGTTCAGGAAAGAATCAGATGTGCAGCGATCAAGGGCCGCTTACGCTCGAGCGTTCGAAGACGGTGGACGAGGAGATATCCGCGAAGGTCATCGACTTCCTCGACCGCAATGATCCCAAGAAAACGAATAAGCCTTTCTTCGTCTGGTATAATCCTGCTCGTATGCATGTCACGACCGTTTTGTCGGACAAGTACATGGCCATGGTAGGTGAGCCCGGGGGTAAGGACTGGGGCGTCAACGAAGCAGGCATGAAGCAGATGGATGACAACATCGGCGAAGTGCTGAAGAAACTGGAGGCCATGGGTCAACTCGACAATACCATTGTCGTCTTCACCACGGACAACGGCGCAGAAGCTATCTCCTTCCCGGACGGTGGCGTCACGCCATTCAAGGGACAAAAAGGCGAGGCTTGGGAAGGTGGATTCCGAGCACCTCTCGTCGTGCGCTGGCCCGGTCACATCAAGCCTGGGACGGTTAAGAACAAATTGTTTGCCGCTCTAGATTGGGTCCCGACGCTCGTCGACATTGCAGGCGGTCCCAACGGTGACGCGCTCACCAAGCAGATCGAAGCCGGACAATATCCCGGAATCGTCAAGACTCATCTCGATGGCTTCAACCAACGCGCCTACCTCGAAGGGACAAGCGACGCTTCCGCCCGCGACGTCTTCTTCTACTACTCAGGTGCTACGCCCTCGGCGGTGCGCTACAAGAATTGGAAAATGTATTACACGATGGCACAGGGTGGAGCGGAGGGCTGGATCCAGCCCCTGGTGCCCTACCACTTCACCTTGGTTCAGAACATCAAGCGCGACCCCTTCGAGCAGGCGGTCGGCCCGAACCAGAAGACCGCGTTAGGTCTTGGTGGCGCACTGGCGGGCCCTGTGACGGGATACCTCTACGATTGGAACATGCTGCCGATTGGACAGTTGCTCTGGGAAAAGGAACTAATGTCCTACAAGGCTTTCCCGCCCCTGCAGGCACCGGAGACCTATAACCTCGACGGCATCTTGAAGCAAATTCAACAAGCGAGGACGAAAGGCGACTGAGCATTGTGTGCTCTTGCCGATGAGCTATCACCGCGGACGCCCTGAAAGGGTCGTCCGCGGTAAGCTGAGCGTGATCTTCTTCAGTTCTTCCCGTACTCACAGTGCGAGAGCGAAAAGCTTCCGTGTTGACGGCTCCGTTAAAAAAATCCACAGCTTTCGAAGAATCAAATGGGGAGGTGTGATGACCCTTGCAAATACGATTCACTCGGGGCTGGTCATCTTGACAACCTTGGTTGCGATCGGGTCAGTGTCGGCACAAATAATGTGCGGAGACATTTTCCTGGCCCGATGGCGGCACTACGCCACTTCGTGGTGAAAAGAACACTGATTGGGAGGGCGGCTATCGGGTGCCCGCGATGGTGCGGGGGACTGGACTGGTGCCAGCCCATCGCGAGATCAACGATCTCTTTTCGCGGAGGACTGGGCTACGACGCTGGTCGCGGCCGCGGGCAAGCCTGAGGTCAAAGACAAGCTGTTGCGCGGTTACGATGCCGCTGGTCAAAACTTCAAAGTCCATCGGGACGGCTATGATGAGCGCGAGCTTCTTGCGCCGACCGGGCCCGACACACGTCGCGAATTCTTTCATTGGACGGACGACGGCAATCTCGCCGGTGTTCGCTATGAGCAGTGGAAGGCGGTATTTTTGGAGCAGAAGGCCGAGGGACTTCCAGTTTGGCAACCGGCAACAACTTCGCTTACCCAGCTGTTCAATTTGCGATCGGACCCGTCGAGCGGGCGCAGCATGAGTCCGGCGATTACGTGCGCTGGTTCATCGAGCATGCCTTCGCGGTGGTTCCGGCGCAGAGTATTGTCGGACAGCATCTATCGAGCTTTGTCCAGTTTCCGCCGCGTCACGGCCAGGCTCATTCTCAGTGGAGCAGGCGATGAAGAAGTTGAGGCTGCCGCTGTCCACACTTAGTTCCATCAGCTCATTTCGATTGCTTCACTGTCGCCCATAACGCTCACAGAACAGGAGCTTCGCTGCTGCTGTATGGAGTTTCCGGTCGCGATGATGCATACCACTGATTGGCGGTTTAGAGGCAGGATACGACCACGGTGGCACGCGGCAAACCAACAGTCACAAAACACGGAACTAAGAGCGCTGGTCTGGCAACGTCCTCAGGGACGGTTGGCTGGAGATCAAAGCGGCGTATTAGTGTGATGGCCGGACTGGGCGTCATCATCACAGGGATTTTCATGTTCCTGTGGTTTGAATACGAATCAGTACAAAGACTTCGTTCTGCTACTCTGGGATCACCGACGTTTGTCGGTAGCGAGGTCTGCGCGACTTGCCACAAGCCTGAAGCAGATCTCTGGACGGCCTCTCAGCACAACCATGCGATGCAGCATGCCAATGCCAAATCGGTGCTGGGCAATTTTGATGACGCCAGCTTCGATTATTATGGTGTGCACTCGCGCTTTTTTAAAAAAGAAGGAAAGTTCTTTGTTGAAACGGACGGGCCCGATGGAAAGCTCGCAAGCTTCGAAATCAAGTACACCTTCGGCGTGGATCCCCTGCAGCAGTATCTCGTCGAATTTCCAGACGGTCGTGTGCAGGCGCTCTCGATTGCTTGGGATGCACGGCCGAAGGAGCAAGGTGGTCAGCGTTGGTTTCATCTGTATCCAAATGAAGAAATCAAACACGATGATATCCTGCACTGGACCAAGTTGAACCAGAACTGGAATTTCATGTGTGCCGAGTGCCATTCGACCGGTGTGCAGAAAAATTATGATGCGGCTAACGATCGTTTCTCGACCAGTTGGGCAGAACTAAGCGTCGGTTGCGAGGCCTGCCATGGTAAAGGCTCTCGTCACGTGAGCTGGGCAAACGACCAGCAAAGCTTCTTAGCCTTCGGAAAGAACGAGGATCCAACGAGGGGGCTCGTTTCGTTCCTAAACGAGCGCAGCGGCGTGCATTGGCTGGGCGATGCTGGTTCAGCAAATCCAAAACGGAGTGTAGCGCCTGCGGCGCTGCGAAAAGAGGTAGAGACCTGCGGCTTGTGTCACGCGCGCCGTGGGGAGTTTTCCGAGAATTGGGTCCCTGGACGTTCACTGTCCGACACCCACGCGGTCTCCACCCTCGCTCGTGGGCTTTATCACGCCGATGGTCAGATGCGCGACGAGGTTTATAACTACGGCTCGTTCAAGCAGAGTAAAATGTTTGCAGCCGGCGTTACCTGCAGCGACTGCCACGAGCCGCACGCGGCAAAGCTTCGCGTTTCGGGCAACGGAGTATGCTTGCAATGTCACGAGGCTGATAAATATCAAGGCGCTACGCACCATCACCACGTCGGCGTAACGCCGGAGGTGTCTTGTGCGTCATGCCATATGCCCGTTCGCACTTACATGGAAATAGATCAACGTCACGACCACGGCCTTCGAATCCCGCGCCCGGATCTTTCGGTTAAACTTGGAACTCCGAACGCCTGCAATGACTGCCACACCGATAAAACTGCGCAGTGGGCGGCTTCGGCGGTCGAGCAGTGGCATGGTCCTCACCGAAAGGGTTTTCAGAATTACGCAGAAGCGTTTGCCGCATCGTGGAATGGCAATGCGGATGCAGCCACATTGCTTGCAGCGGTAGCGGGCGACCCGGATAATCCGGCGATCGCTCGTGCAAGCGCTCTCACTGAGCTTCACTCACGGGTCTCGCCCGCCAATATCGCATTGGCGAAAGCTGGGGTAGCCGATCCGGACCCCCAGGTCCGCATTGCGGTGCTGGATATGCTCGAGGGGCTCGCAGGCAACCGAATCTGGTCCATCGCGTCCCCGCTTCTCTCTGACCCGGTTCGCGGGGTTCGCATCAGGGCAGTGTCTGTGCTCGCAGATGTACCGACGGCCGATCAACCTGTTGACGATCGTGCGGCCTTTGAACGCGCCACTAGCGAGTATGTAGCCGCCCAGCAATTTAATGCCGATCGACCAGAAGCTCGGTCGGCGCTTGGCGGTTTTTATGCTCGTCGCGGTCTTAGGAGGGAGGCCGAGAGCGAATACAAAGCTGGGCTGCGGCTCAGCCCGCAATACATACCCGCAGCAATTAACTTGGCCGATCTTTACCGGCAGCTTGGGCGTGATGGCGAGGCAGAAGACGTGCTTCGAACGGCGATTGCGGCCTCACCCCAGGATGCCGGTTTGCACCACACCCTCGGGCTCACGCTCACCAGGCAGAAGCGGCCCGAGGCCGCGCTTTCGGAGTTCCGGGCTGCGGCAGAGCTAGAGCCTGATCGGGCCAGATACGCTTACGTGTATGCGGTGGCACTGCACTCAGCCGGCCGGGTTCAAGACTCGCTAAAGGTAGCAAAGGAGAATGTGGCTCGCCATCCGGATGATCGCGACACCTTGCTGGCCCTTGTCAGTTTTAATAGGCAGGCTGGCGACACGGCCGCCGCGCTTGAGCACGCCGAGCAACTTATGCGTCTTTTCCCCGACGATCGTCAGTTGCAAGGTCTCGTGCAAGATCTTCGCAGCCAGCAGAAGAACTAAGAGAACGACGGTCATAAAGCGGCCGCTACCGGTCAGGTACCTCGGTGGTAGGTAGCTTTCATCTCGCCGCTACAGTCTGCAATTCGTCCATGGAGCGCAGAGAAACCGAAATGAGCAGACAAGCTGTCGCCGGGCGGCGGAAGTGGGATGTGAGCGATGCCACCAGTTCGGCGGACTCTGAATTGTCCCACTGCTAGTCGCTGCAGGCATTTGACACTCGAGCCTACAAGCGAGAGGCCGGTTGCTAAGCCGTGGCGGTCTCAATCGCCTCGAACAGCTCACGAGCCAGAAACGGCTTGCGCAGATACGCTATGCAACCCGCCTGGAGCGCTTGCCTATGTATGATCTCGCTGTCGAGGCCAGTCATGAAAATGATTGGAAGGGCGAGACCGGAAGCCTTGAGCTGGTTTCGAAGCTCTATTCCGCACACGCTGTCAAGTTGAATGTCCAACAGCAGGCAATCGACTTTCGTTGCGCCGCCAGCGTCAAGGAATTCCGTGGCGGACGAAAACAGCAAGGTAGAGACACCGTACGCGTCCAACAACTCCTTGGTAGCCCGAAGCACGCTCGGGTCATCATCCAGAACGGCCGCCGTAATTTTTCGCCTGAGCATGATCTCGGCTTTTCTTCCGGGTTAGGCACAAACGCTGATCCAATGTGACAGAAGCGGGATCCGAAAAAACCTGAACATAGGGGAGGGTTTTCGCCTGCCTAGGTGGACCAGAAAGGTGGGTTCAGAGCCATGCCTCCGCATCAAGGATCAATCCTCTTTAAGGTTGGCGGCAGCTTTGTCATGCGGCTACGCTTCAACCAGCGGCAAAGTGAAGCGAAACACCGCTCCGCCTCCGGGACAATTCGCTGCCCAAATCTTACCTCCGTACGTCTCAACGATCGTCCGGGCGATCGACAGGCCAAGTCCGGTGCCCTGCCGTTTGGTGGTGAAGAATGTCTCGAAAATACCCTTCAATTTGTCCAAGGGAATGCCCGTGCCGGAGTTGGCGACCGAGACCTCGATCTCGGATCTCCCGATTAATGCGGTTTGAATTGACAGGCTAGCTTTTCCAGGGACGCAATTCCCCATGGCATCCATTGCATTGACAGCTAAATTCAAAATGACTTGCTGCAGGTGGATTTGGTCAACGCGCACAAGTAGCGGGCCTTCCGCTTGGAACGAGCTTAGCGCCACACCTCTCTTCAGCGCCTCGGGGTTGAGAATTTTTAGAGCATCTCGAACGATGTCATTGAAGTCGGCTACTTGGAGATCAGCCGTGCTTCCCTTCCTTAACAATTGCCTCATATGGCGTATGATCTCTGCGGCGCGTTTGTTGTCCTGACCTATGTTGGCGAGAATCCATTTGAGTCTGTTCCAGGTTCGGTGGTTCGGCCCTTAGATAAAGCTCGGCGGCCTCAATGTAACTTTGGATAGCGCCCAAGGGCTGGTTCAGCTCATGCGCAAAGGACGCTGACAACGCGCCCGCGGTAGCGGTTCGGTTCAAGTGAATGACTTCCAACAGCCGTTGCCGCAACCCCGTTTCGGCGATATGCCGACGACCTCGCTCGAGATACAACCACGTGATCACTGCGGCCTGAGCTAGCAAAACAGCAAGAATTGCAATGATCTGCCAGCGATAACGCTCCGCTAAACTGTATTCGCGATAGCGGATGTCGCTTCCCTCAGGTACTTTAGTGTCGCTAAGGTTCCAACGCCGGAGTTGGCGCCAATCAACCCGGTCAGCGTTACCCGTACCGGCGCGCGGCGCCACTTTTGAGGAACTTCCGCCATTGAGAAGTTCGATCGCCAAATCAGCGACGTTCTCGCCGACGGCCTCCAACGAGTCCATGTGTCCGCCCACGACGCCACGCCCCAAATAAGTCTCGTAGGCGGCATAGACCGGGGCGCTGGCCGCGTTCGTAATGTTTTGAACAACTTCGGGCGTAATGAAAAGTCGCCCCGTGCCATCTTCGAACATCGTCAGCAGGATGACGATCGTATCGCGTGGCAGCTGCTGCAGCTTCTCGATCAGATCATCGTATCGGAGACCGACCAGGTATTGCGTGTCGTATTTCTTCTCATACGGCGCTAGTTGTCGACGGGCGATCTGGGCGGATTGCCGATCGAATTCGGCGGCACCGGCAACAACGACGAGATGGGTGGCGTCAGGCTGCAGGCGCTCGGCCAGAGCTAAACTCTTACTGACATCAAACTCACTGATGATGCCGGTGATATTGCTTGGCGGTTTCAGATCGTCGAGCCGAGCGCGAGAGGTGCAACAAAAGACAACAGGAACATCAAAATCCAATTCGGCCTCATGCTTGAGAACGAAATTCAAGGACTGCGGACCAAGCGCCATAACCACATCGGGCTTCCGGTCGCGGTATTTCTCGGCAAGATACTTCGCCGTGCGCGTGGCGTAAGCTTCGTCGAAAAATCGTCCCAGGTCGAGAAAATCTGAATAAATTTCGAGATCTTCGCGAGATCGAGCGCTCAATTCTCGTCGGGCTGCTTCACCGACTATCATACCGACAGGAAACAAATTGCTGTACGGATAGAGCATTAGCACCCGCCGGGGATGAGGCTGACTGCCGCCTACACTGTCGCCGGCCCAAGCTGGACTAAGGAAAGCCAACAACGAAGCCAAAACAAAAAAAGTGGGGCGCGGTCTTCGGGCAAGCGGGTGATTAGTACGCGAGGAGGGCGGATGCGGCTCCGCCGGGCAGACCAATTCGGTTGAGATACTTTTTCGGCGAACGTTCACGTCGGGAGCGTGCCTAGGGTAGAACCCATCTGTTTTGATCATGATACGAGAATAACATCACAAACAAACGGCGGGAACATGCCTCGAGCCCGGCTGTTTGTGACAGAGGAAAAGCGCAGTTGGCCAGCGGTGTTATCTTCATACCGCTGGCCCTGCATCAAAAGTCCCGATTCGATTGCGGCCATCACACATTTCGGCTGATTTGCTAGGCGCGGCCTGGCACGCAATTCAGAAGAAATACAGCTCCGGTCCGCCTAGAGCTTATCCCCGCCAGCTGAATTATCGTTTGCGACAGAAACATAACCTTCCACCTCCTTCTGTGAATACATATTCGCATACGCCATCGGTAATCATGCCGAGAGTTACGTCCGCCCATTTGGTCCACTGCCGAGATCCCCGTCGGAATTGTCAAGATGCAGCAATCGGACGGCGGCGGATGTACTCGTTAAAGTGTACCTCCAAGCAACGAGGGGCGGCGACGGGGACGATTTCCGGCTTGGCTATGCAATTTCGGAATCCTGAGACAAGAAGTCGTGTTCCTCAAACCCCCCTCACTGCAGCGATGTCGTTAGAAAGCTGTTCAGGAAGAGCAAAAGCTCAGGCATGCTGGAGCGCCGGTTTGCGGTGCAGGTGTTCCAGAGCGCACGCATGACCCGAGATGGGTTCGATGGCCATTTCCAAGCTGACCCGTTTTCACTCGATCCCCGCCGCAGTGGGCAGTATCACCAAGTTGGTATGCGCGCGCCTCCACCAGGCCGGAATTGAATTGGGACCTTTGCTGGTCCAGGTGGGCCTGACACCCGAGCAAGTGGGCGATCCGGGCAGCCGCATTCGCGTGCAGAGCCAAATCGAGTTTCTCGAACTTGCTGCCGACGCCTTGCGAGATGATTATCTTGGCTTTCATCTCGCACGCGATTTCGAGCTTCGCGAGATCGGCCTGTTGTACTACGTCCTAGCGTCAGCCGAACGACTTTCCGATGCTCTGCATCAGGCAGAGCGATACGGTCGAATTGTTAATGAGGGAATTTCAATTCAGGTTCGAGGTGGTCAGCAAACAGCGATTGGACTCAATTACATCAACGTCGAAAGGAGGTCCGACCGACATCAAATGGAATTTTGGATGGTGTCCCTCGTGCGCCTTTGCCGACAGCTCACTAGCGCTCGATTAGCCCCCAGTCGGCTTAGGGTCATTCACACTCGTGAAAAAACACCGTCGGACTTCAGGTCGTTTTTGGGGTGCGAAATCGAATTTGGATCTGATGTGGACGAGATCGTTTTCCCGGCCGCTGTAAAGCTGTTGCCTGTTGTGGGGGCCGATACTCATTTAAATACGCTAATGGTCCAATATGCGGAAGAGGCGCTCTCTCGTCGCGAGATGAGTTCCACGAGTTTCCGTTCGAAAGTCGAAAAGTTGATCGCGCCTCTGCTACCGCATGGAAAGGCAAGGGCAGATGAAGTCGCGCGGCGACTAGGCATGAGCCACCGCACGTTATGCCGCTCGCTTGCTATCGAAGGCTTGACGTTCTCTATGGTTCTCGACGAGCTTAGGGCCGAGCTTGCAAGGGAGTATTTGAAACACGGCGAAATGCCTGTCTCTCAGGTCGCTTGGCTTCTCGGCTACCGCGAAGTGAGTGCATTCACGCACGCCCACAAGCGTTGGACTGGAATGACGCCGAGACAATCGCGGACTCAAGAGCGCCCTCGGAATGTGAGCGCGAAAAAGGATGGCAAGCCTAGACCTGAAACACCTTAGTTGGCGCTCGGCAAGAACCGGCGAGCCAGCTAGCAGAACTCTAAAATCAAACACATGCCGTGCTCTCGGCGACGAGAGCTTAGTCCCCGGCAAAGCGGGTCCGCAGAAAGGCGCTCGGTTATGAGGCTGCTCAAACGCGCGTCGCAGCGCTTGTTGATTTTGGGATTGGGCGTGCTCAGTGTTTGGCTGATCGTGTTTGTGGTGTTTGAGACAGCAGACCACAGACTACCGTGGATTCTTGCAGTTGCTTTCACCTATGGGATCGCAGCCTACCTTGTTCTGCCGGTTGCTGTCCGAATGGGCCTAAAGATACTCCAGCACAAACGGGTGCCGAGCTTCACCACGACAACGGATGGATTGCCTGGGGATCCCGTCAACCTCGCACTAATCGGCACGCTTGAACAGTTACGCTCGTCGTTCGTAAGTCTCGGCTGGTCTGAAGCGGATCCATTAGGTCTGACAAGTTCGTGGCGGATGGTCCGTGCATTCGTATTCAAACGGTCATATTCGAAGGCCCCCTTTAGCACTCTTTATCTTTTCGGACGTGGCCAAGACATTGGCTTCCAAAGAGCGATAGACAACAGTCCCCGTAAGCGCCATCACATCCGATTCTGGGCTTTAGGACTTACGACTGCTCAGCGCACATGGGAATCGGGCAGCTTTTGGCTGAACACCGAGCGGCCGCCCGACAACGAAAGTGTTCTTTGGGTCGGGGCGGGGACCAAAGATACCGGTCTATCCTTCACACGACTGACCTTCCAGGTCACTCATGCCACCGATTCAGACGCCAACCTTGAACGGGACTACATTATCGACGAGTTGGTGAGACACCGGGCGTTGGACGGGGTGAGAGCCGTGGCATCAGGGCAACATCTGCCTGCGGAACACGTCAACCACTACGTCACTGATGGTGATATTACCCTAGCAAGGTTGGCCGGCGGCAGCTGATAGCAAAAGCGGCACCTGGCGTTCCCTCGACTAGCTTCAACGCATCAGCGACTTCGCCAAGCTTTCCAGATTCTGTGGTCTGACCTCGATCAAACCATGCCGCGGTGCATCGATATCGGCTATTAAAAGGAAGGCGATTGAAACGATAAGCGGGAGCACCAGAATAAGCTTTCCCGCGGTGTTATGGTTGCGGGATCGATAACCGAACAGGACGTTTGAGCATAGCGCGATGGCCGCCATAAAATACCATGCGGCGGTGGGAATCCGGTTCCAGTACGCCGCTTGCGTGTAACCTTGCGAATTGATCACGTCATTCATGCCAGCGAGGGCCAACGCCGCAACCGGCGTCGTTTGTCCAGCGTATGGAGCGCGGACTGCAGACCAGAGATCAGCCTGTAACACGCTGGTCCGCTCGTCGATCTGGATCCGCCGGTTATCGTCCTTGTTGAGGTAGAACAGGATGCGTTGGTCGAGGTACTCGCCCAGAAGCTTGCGCACCGTCGCGGCATCCGCAATCGGCAGGAAGTCAGCACGTAATATTTCGGTCCCAATCGCGTTAGCTTCGGCCTCCTCGAGATTCTTGCGCTGATCGTAGCGATTGGTAGCCATCGAAAAGCTAAAGCCGATAATCAATGCGAGTAAAGTCAGGGTGGCCGCAAGCAGGACCCCGAGATGTTCGTTCTGATCGTCAGAAGCGATCGGGTAACGTCTGCGCAGCCATGATCCCACCGCTGAAGCCGCCCACAGCAACAGGAAGGCCGCCGCGAACACAAGCAACGGGTAGTGCGTGAGATTTTCCATGGCTCGTCGCCTCAACCAGAACCGCAAGAACCCACCGGCTTAAATTTTCCGATCCCGGCCGTTTCTGCATAGGCCCTCGCCAGACAATCGCTAACATCAAAGACCTCCAACTCACACGACCGCGGGGTGCTTTGCCCTCGAAATAACAAGGAGGCTCACATGTCGAATCGCAAATTCTTAACTCCTGCTTTGCTTATCCCGCTTTTGGCCATTGCGATACCGGCCGAAGCAGCGAAAGACACGCGTGCGGCACGTGCTGAGTGTTTCAGGCAAGCGAACGAAGCGGCTGCCAGTCAAGGCGCGGGAGCAAACGTCGGCGATAGAAACGCTATGGGAACAGATGCCTACCGCTCGTGTTGCCGCAAGGCTGGAATTCGACCGTAGAGGATCATGAAGCGTTCCTGGTTGCGGTGCATTGGCCAGGGTGTGTCCGGGAACTCACAGTCAGGGATCGTCAGGTGCGCGTGCCGTTGCCTGGGGCGGTACAAGGTAACGGATCAGGACCGGCGCTACGGACCACACCCTGGCAATGCAGGAGACCGTGACCTAGTTCGTGCCTAGGTGCCGGGCGTCACGCTCTCGGGAGCCGCCGGCGAGATCGAGAACGCAAGCCACGTGTTCCGGCCTGAGGGGGCGATTAGCGGGGTTGTAGCATGCGGCTGCATTACTCGCCGGGTCGCGGCTAATCCGGACAAGCCCGTGTCGCGGTGCGTGAACTCGTTGAAATTTCTTGCTTCGGCTTCGTCCGTCGTAAAATCTCGCGACCAGGTCCTTGTGACATGAATGCTCGTTGCCTCTGTCGAGGATCTGAGCGAAACGGTGAGGGGGATCAGTGATGACGTCAAACCCCACAATCGACCAGCTGTCGAATGTCATAGCTCACGCGACCGCGCCGGCCTTCCTGCTTGGGGCCTTATCCGGCTTCATCGCTATATTGATTACACGGCTTAATCGAATTATCGATCAATCCGCTTCGCTGCAACTTGGCACCGGCTTTGCGGGTGCTGTATCAAAAGGCCGTATGCTGAATCTCAAGCGGCGGGCCTCACTGATTAACCGAGCCATCTTGTGGGCTGTCGCCAGCAGCATCGCGACCGCGCTGCTTCTGATCATCGCCTTTTTTATAGCGGTTTTTCTCTTCCCCACGAGTTTGGAGTTGCTGTCCTCTTCATGACGGCGCTCGTGGCCTTTATTGTATCGCTGGTTAGCTTCACCAACGAAGTTCGCTTGGCTGTGATGGATTTTGAGCACCTCAAGTAGGCATCGGCTGTCGAGCGCAGTGGGCGCGAGCCGCGCGTCGATCCGCTTTGTTGGTACCTGTGCCGCCGCCCACCGGGTGGTACATGCGAGGTAAGCGCAATCCTATCCCGGCAAGCTGAGAAATCGTGGAAGAAGGCGCACCCGCGGATTTGCTGCTTCTCGATGGTAAGTCGCTGGAGAAAATCAACTCAATCGCCGACTCTGCAAAGTTCAAAAGTAATCATGAGGGACGGCGTCATCTACAAGGACGCCTTGACCAAGTAACCACCGCAGACGCTTTCGGATCGCTTCCTTAGTTCCTTGATGCTCACTACTTCCACAGAAGCTTATCAAGGAGGATACGAGCCATGTCGAACTACGATCGAAATGCAGCTGCGCCCGGCTTTCCCGCAAACGGCGCCACGGCGATAGACGTCGGCCTTCGCGCTTTCATGCTGCGTGTATATAATTACATGGCCGCCGGCGTTGGCTTGACCGGCGTTGCCGCGTTTTTAACCTACCAGTTCACCGGTCCCGAATTGCTTCAAAGTCCGCTGATGTGGGTGTTCGTGCTGGCGCCGTTGGGACTAGTGTTCTTTATCAGTGCCCGAATCAACACGCTGTCGGTGGAAGCTGCGCGAGGATTGTTTTTCCTCTATGCGGCCTTGGTCGGGATTTCATTGTCGACCATCTTCCACATCTACACGCAGTCCTCGATCACGAGGGTGTTCTTCATCTCGGCGGCAGCCTTCGGCGCGCTCAGCATCTGGGGTTATACTACCCAGCGAAACTTGTCGGGTTTCGGAACTTTCCTGTTCATGGGCCTGATCGGCATCATTATCGCAAGCCTGGTCAATCTGTTCTTGAGATCGAGCGGGCTAGATTGGATGATTTCCGTTATCGGCGTCGGGGTTTTTGCGGGGCTCACGGCCTATGATACCCAGCGGATCAAAGGGATGTACGACCGCGGCGATGACGCCAGTTCGGCTGGCCGCAAGGCCGTTATGGGCGCGCTGTCGCTCTATCTCAACTTCATCAACCTGTTCATGATGATGCTGCGCCTGATGGGCGGACGACGCTAGACTAAAAATGATACTCGCGCACGTCCGGGGCGCCACGGCTGGTTCATTATTTTTCAATAACAACTAATAAGCTCCGTGTCTGCCGAAAGTGCATAGACCGGAGTTCGTCGAACCTGCCTCATAACGCCTCACATCAGAATGGCCGCGCTGACGACGATTGATGATTGGTGCACGAAAGAAATTGCTAGGCCACGATTACTGCCCAGAGTTTAGGCGACGAACATGGAGGAAGCAGCTATGGACATCTTCAGAATCTGCAGCGTGCTCACGGTGGCCAGTGCCATCATCGGCACGGGGAATTTACCGGCCGCGGCCCAGCAACCACAAAAGCCCAACATCGTCCTGATCGTATCGGACGACTTTGGCTACGGAGACGCCGGAGCGTATGGAGGGGGCGAAAACCGTGGGATGCAAACACCCAATCTGGATCGCCTGGCGGCGGAGGGAATGCAGTTTTTGTCCTTCTACGCGCAGCCGAGTTGCACCCCGGGTCGCGCCGCAATGCAGACTGGGCGGATTCCTAATCACCTGGCGCAGTACGTGTGAACAATTACAAGTTCATGTTCAATATCCGCGGCGATGACGGAGCGACCACCGGTGGTCTTGCTGTTGACACTAACCTCGGCTGGAAAGGAGCTGAGAAATACGTGGCTACCGTGCCGCAGGTATTCGATCTTTGGCAGGATCCCCAGGAGCGCTATGACATCTTCATGAACAACTTCACGGAACGTACCTGGATGGGCGTTATTATGGAGCAAGAACTGAAAAAGATCATGGCGACTTACATCAAGTATCCGCCGCGCAAGGTGCAAAGCTATGGCTATACCGGTCCGATAACACTATCCAATTACGAAAGGTTTCAGTCGGTAAGGGACGCACTCGAAAAGCAAGGAGTTTCCGTCCCCATGCCAAGCGGAAACTAAACGAACGGACTGCACCGCCAGGCAACACGTCGGGCGGTGCAGCCTTCCAATGTGGCGCCAATCGAAACGGCTAAGCCTTAAGTCCAAAAGAAATAAAAAGCGAGTATTCGGGGGGCTTCGGAATATGCAATGCCGCTTACATTGCTTTCGCGCGTGATTGCAATTTGGCATGGGCAGCGCGCTCCGAGCACCTGCCAGCCCGGCCTCTTCTTAGGCTTTAAGCGAGACTCACGTCATGGCTGACGCCTCGCAGAGATGTAGGAACCGGAGGCAAGCGATGTCTTCGTCATAATGAAAGGTTGTGCGGATGGGTACGAAAGTCGGTGTCGGGATGAGCCATCATCGAAATCCGAAGATAGCCGGGCGCGAGGCCGCCGAGAGAGCATTGGCCACGGCTGGGATCGACCGGCCCGACTTCGTTTTTATGTTTGCTTCCGTCGGATATGAACAGCGCGCGCTGTTAGACGCCGTCCGCCTAGCCACCGGTGGCGCTCCACTCGCCGGCGGGTCTGGCGGGGGAGTCATCGCAGGTGTCGAAGCCGACGAGTCGAACTTCTCAATAGCGGTCATGACCATCAGCTCCGACGAATTGTCTTTTAAGAACGCGATCGCCTCCGGCCTCAAGGCCGATTTGGAAGCCGCGGGAAGGACAATCGCCCAGAACTTAGCTTCCGAGGTGCAGCCTGACACAATTGGGCTAATCATGCTCGGCGACGGGTTAACCCTGAATTTTGACCGGTTCGCTTCAGGCCTTAAGAGTGAATTGCAGCTTGACCGTCACTTGCCTTTGTTTGGAGGTACGTCCGCCGATAACATGGAGTTTAAACAAACCTATCAATACTGCGATGATCAGATCACATCCGATGGTGTCGCCTGCGTTCTGCTGTCGGGATCAGCCCGGCTTGCTTGGTCGGTTAATCACGGCTGCCTCCCGATCGGCGGTGAACGTAAGGTCACTCGCTGCTCCGGCAACGTGATCTACGAGATCGACGGTATGCCAGTTCTTGACGTCCTAAAGGAATATCTCGTCGGTGATGAGATCGACAATTGGAGCAAGGCGGTGCTCAGTCTCTGCATGGCATTCAAGGCGCCCGAACAGATCAAGGGCTACGACGACTATTTGATCCGTTTCATGCCGACAAAAGATGACAAGACGGGGTCAATAACAATTCCGACCGAAGTTGAAGAGGGTACGAGCATTTGGATGAGCCGGCGCGACCACGAAAAGATATCGGCCGGCGTCGAACGCATTGGCGACGAAATCAAGTCAAAATTAGGTAATAACGCGCCGAAGATGGTGTTTCAGTTCGACTGCATAGGACGCGGAAAAGCCGTGTTTCGCGACCAGCAAAAAAGCCAGATGCTGGAAAAGCTTCAGCAAAAAATCGGGCCTACCGTGCCATGGATAGGTCTCTACACCTATGGAGAGATTGGTCCGATAGGGGAGCACGACTATTTCCACAATTACACCGCCGTAGTATTAGCGGTATACTGAGTTAGCCAATGTCCAGCAGCGCTATACTTCCAAGGTCCTATGCAAAGACCGGCAGCATGAGCGAAATTGATCGGCTTCGGGTCGAAAACCAGCGCCTCTCGGATGAGGTCAAGCGTTTGGTGACAACCGAAAGCCAGCTCTACGAGGTGCAAGAGCATCTCGATGGCCAGATGAGCGCGTATCGCCAGCTCTACGAGCTTGGCAAGAAATTCAACACAACCGTCGACCTCACTACGATCCTGCAGTTTGCTGTCCAATTCGTTTTATATGAACTCAATTTCGAACGCTGCCTGTTTCTTCTGAAGCAATCCGGTTCGAACGTCTTCTCGATCGAGATGATGGACGGATACTATGACGATGCCGAGAATGCCAGCATTGCTAGGCTGGCACTCCCCATCGCCTCGTTGGCGCTGGCACCACTTTATGCCGGCGTTGAGCGTGTACTGTGTTTGCCCGATTGCCGTCGCAGCGAGCTGACCTCGCTGCGACGTCTCATCGGTATGGACGAGTACGTTGTTTTGCCGCTGGGCGGCGAACCGAAGAACCCGCTTCGATTGCTGGTCGCGGGAAACACGGCGGGGCGAGCGCCTTATCAGCGCCGGGTTGTCCAAGAAGGCGAGGCCCTAATCGGGCTAGCAAACCTGGCAAGCCAGACCTCTACCGCGATCAACAATGCGAGCTTCTATCAAGCACTGGAATGGGAGCGGCAGTCTCTCGAAGAGAAAGTCCGCGAACGTACGCGAGAGCTCTCGCGCTCGCTGGAGGAATTGCGCGCCGCGCAGGATCGGCTAATCCAGACCGAAAAGCTGGCCTCGCTCGGCCAGCTCACCGCCGGCATCGCCCACGAAATCAAGAACCCGCTTAATTTCATCAATAATTTCTCCGCGCTATCGGCGGAGCTGGTCGACGAACTAGGAGAGGTCCTCAAGCCAGCTCCTTTGAACGAGGTTGATGCGGCAGGAGACTGATGAAATCGCGAAGCTGCTGAAGGGCAATCTTGAAAAAGTAGTGCAGCACGGCATTCGCGCCGACTCGATCGTCAAGAACATGCTTATGCACTCGCGGGACGGCTCGGGGGAGCGGCGCGTCGTCGACATCAATACGCTAGTTGGCGAGAGCCTCAAGCTCGCCTACCACGGCGCCCGCGCCGAGAAGCAAGGTTTCCATATCAGGCTGGAGCAGGATTTCGATCCCGCCGCCGGCGAAGCCGAACTGATGGCGCAGGAGATCACGCGAGTGCTGCTCAATCTCATCTCGAACGGTTTCTATGCGGCAATGAAACGCAAGGCCGAAAATGGCCTCGATGGCTATGAGCCTGCGATTTCCGCCGCGACGAGAAACCTCGGCGACCGCGTCGAAATCCGAATTCGCGACAACGGCGCGGGCATTCCGCCCGACGTCAGAGAGAAGATGTTCAATCCATTCTTCACTACCAAACCGGCGGGCGAAGGCACAGGTCTCGGTCTTTCGCTGAGCTTCGACATCGTCGTCAAGCAACACTCCGGATCGATCGAGGTTGACACTCAACCCGGCAAATTCACCGAATTTAGGGTCGTCCTTCCACGCTCCGCCCAGGCGGGCAAAGCTGAGGGTCATACGTGAATCCTCTTATACTCGTGGTTGATGATGAACACGACGTCGAGGACCTGTTTCGCCAGCAATTCAGGCGCGACATCCGCGCTGGCCGCTTTACAATGGAGTTTGCGAACTCGGGAAATAGCGCCCTTCAAAAAATCAGTCGCGCCAATCCGGTGCCTTTGATGCTGATTTTGTCCGATGTCAATATGCCAGGTATGAGCGGGCTTGAACTTCTGGAAAAGGCGAAAGCGACACGACCGGATGTCCCCGTGATCATGATCACCGCCTACGGCGATGGCGAGACCAGACGAATAGCCTTGGAAAGAGGTGCAGCGGCCTTGTTGATGAAACCAATCGACTTTGCAGCGCTCCGCAGCGAAATAGATGGGCGACTCAAGCCTGGGCACTAGTTCCTATGCTGTGTGTGAGGCATGGAACAAGCACTCCCGCTATAAGGAACCAGCCGAACCTTAGGCCCCTGGCGCGACGCGCTTAATGCGGGCTACGGGTGTTTCGAAATCCCATCCCTGAGCTGTGACACGCATCAAATTGTCACCCTGTGCGTCGCAACGTCGATCCACGAGCTTCTCGGAAGCCGCAAGCGTGCTTCAGACCCGTCCGGTGACCGGCAGCAGTGCGCCGGTAACGGCGCTGGCGCCCTCGCTCGCGAGGAAAAGGATGACATCGGCGAGTTCTTTAGGCGCGACCCATTTGGCAGGATCGGCTTCCGGCATGCTGGAACGGTTTGCCGCGGTATCAATGATCGACGGCAGCACCGCGTTCACGGTGATCTTGCCTTTCAGTTCGGCAGCGAGGGATTCCGTCAGCTTGTGCACGCCCGCCTTCGACGCCGCATAAGGACCCATGCCGGCGCCGGCCTGCAGAGCGCCCATCGCGCCGATATTGACGATGCGGGCCGCGAGCGAGTTGAGAAGATGCGGGATCGCCGCGCGCGAGGCATTCAGCGCGGTCTCGACATTGAGAGCATACATCCGCTGCCACGCCTTGGGATCGCCGTCGGCAATGGTCTCGAAGGTAAATCCGCCGGCAATATTGATCAGGGCGTCGATCGCGCCGAAATGAGCGGCGGCGGCATCGATCGCTTTTTTCGCCTGCGCTGCATCCGTCAGGTCGATGCGGCCGAGTTCGATCCGCTCGGCTGTTGCCGCGAGCTCCGACGCAGCATGATCAATACCGGCCACTCTCGCGCCCCGCAAAAGGGCTTCCTCGGCGACCACCTTGCCAAGCGCGCCCAGCGCGCCTGTGATGACAACGACTCTACCCTGTCCGTCACGCATCATGTCTTCCACTTGATCATCATCTGCAGGACGCTCATTGCGCGGCCGGCATAGGGCGGCTGAAATAGCATTTGGATCGGCGAGAGAGGGCCCTGGTAGAAGACCGGGCGCAATTTTGAAAATGTATTGAACCCCTCGCGCGCGTGGTAATGGCCCATGCCGCTCGCCCCGACCCCGCCGAAAGGCAGGTCGTGCTGGCCGACGTGCAGGAGAGCTTCATTGACCGATACGCCACCCGACATGACCCGCGAGATGTAGAAGTCGCGCAGCTCGGCATTGTGAGTGAATGGATAGATTGCCAATGGGCGGTCGTGACTGTTGATATAGTCGGCGACCTCCTGCCGATCTGCATAGGTCTTGATCGGCAAGATCGGGCCAAAGATCTCGCGCTGCATCACAATCATGTCTTCCGTCGGATTTAACACGAGATGCGGTGCAAATTTGCGACGCTTCGCGTCCGGAATCTGCTGTTCCGCAAGGTTGACCAGGACCGCACCCTTTATACGCGCATCCTCCAGCGTGGCCTGCAGCCGCGCGAAAGACCGGTCATCGATGATCGACGTGTAGTCCTGGCCGTTGATGTCCGGGAAGCGCTCGGCAAACAGTCGTCGGCAATGGCGGACGAACTCGTCCTCACTCCCTTTGGGCAGAAACATGTAGTCGACATTCGTACAGATCTGACCGGCATTGAACATCTTCACCCAGAGAATGCGCTCCGCCGCTGTTTTGACCGGGAAGTCAGGCCCAACAATCGCAGGGGCCTTGCCGCCCAGTTCAAGCGTGACAGGGGTGAGGTTGCGGGCGGCGTTGGCCATGACCGATCGACCGGTAGCACCGGATCCGGTGAACAGCAGATGGTCGAAGGGCAATGACGAGAATCCCGGTCCTCGCCCCCCGCCATCCTCGAAAAAGGCAAGCTTCTCGATCGGAAAATACTTTGGCGACACGCGCATCAGAACCTTCGCGAGCGCTTTTGAATTTTCCGACATCTTGACCATCGCTCGATTGCCGGCCGCCAGAATCGCAGCGAGCGGGCAGAAGCTGAGGTTAAGCGGGAAATTCCAGGGAACGATGACCCCGACAACGCCGAGCGGCTGCGGGATGACACGATTTCGCGCGAGCGGATAGGTCATGAAGTCGACGTGTCTGCGCTGCGGCTTCATCCACTTCTTCAACTGTTTGACTGCATCGGCGACGGTCTCCAGGACGACGAAATATTCCGCAAACAGGGTCTCGAATTCAGACCGGTTGCCGTAGTCGGCGTTTATCGCTGCGACCAGCTCGTCCTTGTTGTCCTTCAGAAGACGCGTCAGCGACTTCAAGTCAGCAATGCGCTGAGCATAGGATGGCTCCGGCGCCGCCAGATAAGCCGCACGCTGCTTGTCAAAGCAGGACCGAAATTCAGTGGGAATGTCGATCGAACGGGGATTGACAGGCACGTTCATGATGTTCCCTTTCTCTTGGTTTTCTCGCGTGTCTCCAAGCGAAATAATGAGGGCGCGCCCGTGACGCTGACTGTATCGACTGCAAATTAGTGCATGCTTGCGTTCGCATGAACGAGCCGGCCCTTCATCCATGATCCGCTTGATAGCGTGAGCGCAGCGGCCACACTGGGCGCTGCATCCGAGGCAGGCATACACCTCGCTCATACGGGGCCGTCGCGCCTCTTTTGCGACCACTGACCGCACCTGATGGTCGCTGAACACATTGCAAGAACAGACGATCATTGCCTTCTCCTAACCAATACCAATGAGTCGGATGAACAACGCGGCCGCGTCGCGGAGATGTTTCAAATCGGTTACGGCGTGCGAAGATGTTCGAGTTGCTTCCGAAGGCATCGCGAATGCCTGCTGGGCGCCTCATGCTACCCACACTGGCGGGGTAACCAGCACGTCGAAGCTGGCGCCGTCGTTTCATGCGGCCTCCTGTTTAGCTTCGGTCTGTAGGTCGGCTTCGGTGAAGCCATAGCCGCCGGGGCGCAGCGCCGAATGCTCGCGCTTGGAGTGGACCAGCGGGTAGAACATCTGCGTCGTCCAGCGCTCCGGGCCAAACAGGATGTCGTCCTGCAGGCCGATCTTGGCCGGATATTTGCGGGTGATATGCGCGGTGCCGAACAGCACGTCCCAGAAGAACAGCAGGTTGCCGAAGTTGCCCTTGTAGTGACCGATGCCATCTTCGTTGGTGAGCGCGTGATGCGCCCAGTGCGTGGCCGGCGTGGAGATGGTACGCTCCAGCACCCACATCAGCGGATGCAGCGCGCGGATGCGGTACAGCGGCGCGTCCCACGCCCAGGCGCAGTGCGCGCCCAGGATGACCGCCAGCTTGATCACCAGGTACGCCGCGTAGACCGGGCCGAAACCAAGGTACACCGCCACGCCGCCGATCCACAGGCCCGGCATCATCAGGTAGTAGAAGAAGTTGTTGCGGTAGGTAATGCGCACGCTCATGTAGGCGGCGCTGTGGTGCGCGCGGTGCAGCGGCCACAGCAGCGGCGTGTGCGAGGCGCGGTGCCAGAGGTACTGCGTGAGGTCATCGCCGATCAGCAGCAGGCCGGCCATGGCCCACCACGGCAGGTTGGCCCAGGCGTTGTGCTGCGCGGGCATGAGCCAGTTGCACAGCGCGTTGCTGCCCAGCAGTGCGATCGGCTGGGTGATGGCGAGCAGGCTGACGAACATCAGCACCTCCAGCCAGGCGTCGTTGGCTGTCGCGTTGCCGCGCACGGCGGCCTGGTAGCGCCGGGTGATGAACTCCATGGCGGCAAAGCCCAGGATGCAGGCGCCGATCAGGAGGTATTGCAGTTGCGAGCTCATGTGGGCCGTCTCCTACCGCTCTCATTTTTTGTATTGTGAGAATGATCTTAGTAGTGCCATCTTGATTGCGTCCAATGCATAGTTAACATCGTTTTGATGCATGGAGAGCAACAGCCATGGATCTGCGCCGCCTGGGCCACGTCGTCGCTCTTGCCGACACTCTGCACTTCGCCCGCGCCGCCGAAGCCGTCCACCTGAGCCAGCCGGCCTTCAGCCGCAGCATCCAGGCCATCGAGAGCGAGCTGCGTATCCGCCTGTTCGACCGCGACGTTGGTGATGTCCGCCCCACCCCGGCCGGCGAATTCGTCATCGAGCGGGCGCGCAAGCTGCTGTTCGAGGCACGTTGCCTGCAGCGCGACGTGGATCTTTACCGCGACAGCCAACTTGGCGACACGCGCTTCGGTGTCGGGCCGCTGCTGACGGCCACCCTGATGCCACGCGCGCTTGTGGCGCTGCGCCGCCAGCACCCGCAGGTCGCGCTGCGTATGGAGGTCGGCAACTGGGTGCAGTTGCTGGAAAGCCTGCGTACCGAGAACATCGAGTTCTTTGCCGCCGATGTGCGCGACATGCCCAGGGATGCCGCGCTGGACATCCAGCTGATCGGGGGGCAGCCGGCCGACCTGTATGTGCGGGCAGGCCATCCGCTGGCCGGGCGCGAGCACACGCTGCAGGAAGTCTGGGCGTACGGTCTCGCAGTACCGACGCTGCTGAGTCCCTCAAAGCTGGAACTGGCCGCCCTGCTGGGCCTGCCTGAGGGTCAGGAGGCGACCATTGCGCTCGAGTGCGACAACTACGGCATGCTCAAGACGGTCGCGCTCACTACCGATACCGTTCTGGGTGCGACGAACGCGGCGGTACGGGAGGAGCTGGAATCCGGCGCGCTCGTCCGGCTTGTCGTGCATGGCTGGCTGTCGCCGCCGTCGAGCACCGGCATCGTGCGTTTGCGAGGGAGAACCTCGTCGCCGGCAGCCAAGGCAGCCATTGCAGCGATTGTGCAGGCCGCGGGCGAGATCAACGTGTAGACGGCTTGCAGCACCCGACAGATGGTCCGGCGGAATGCAGGATGCATGGACGCAGCGCGAGGTCGTGTCGGCGGTAATGGCGCGTTACCGGTCGGCCAAGCGGGCGAGCGGTGCCGCGACTTACCTCGGGCCGCGACGAAAAGAGACTAGTCGTGCTTTTCCGTTGTCATCCTGATTGTCGTAGCGTCAAAAGGGGGGCGAGCGCGATCCGGTCAGGCTGCGGGAGCGGGTGCTGCAATCCTTCAAGTGACTGCCGAACTGGTTACCTCACGACTGCGGCAGGCGCGTCGTCATCGTTCGGCATGAGGGTATCGACGCCCAACAGCATGGCCTCAATGATCACGACGGCGAGGATGCCGCCGAGAACTCCGAAGAACACCATCGAAAAATGTCCCAAGAACAATCAGACAGAAGATGTCAGCGACGACTTTGCCAGCGCGTTCGATGCTGCTTTGGCTGGGAGAAATAGCTCATAGCTGCCCCTTTGTTAAAGCCGAGATCTAGAAGCCCCACACCCTACACCATCGAGTTCAGGCGGAGCGCCGGTGCGCCGTTGTTGTCGGCGCGAGGAGGTGGAGGTCTTGCACCCGGCGTTCGCCGATAGAGTCTCCACGAACTGCGACCGTGGGCGCCCGGCGTAATGTTTCGGACGGGGTCTCGCCGAACAACGCGCGGTAGCTGACCGAGAAGCGCCCCAACTCCCAGAAGCCGTAGTCAGTCGCGACCTGAGTAACCGTTGCTGTTGAATGGTCCGCGCGCGCCAGCGCCCGCCTTGCGAGCTGCATTCTCCGAAAATTTAGATAGCGGATCGGACCCATCCCCAGATGCTGCTCACAGGCCGCGCGAAGGGTTCGCTCTGGTGTGCCGACAGCGATACAGATTTCTACCAAGTGCATTGGCCTGGCCGGATGGGCTTTCAGATGCTCCTTGAAGCGTGCAATGATCGCATGATGACGTGGACTAGCAGCGGTCAATCTCGACCCCCCGGTCATGGTAGCACTCAGGCGAACTAAGCGATCATAACAACCTCGACGAAAGGGGTCGAAACTACAAATGCTATTACACTGCATTGCCATGCAGCGCCGCGTCGAACCTTTTTTAGACGCGCGCGACTAAGTGGGAAACGAAAACCTCGGCATCAAGCCGGGGCAACGCGATCCCGCGACGTACATCCGGCGATTGGCGAGCGCTTGATATAGCGTGCCTGTGATAGAGAAGCCAGTGAGGCTTCTGAGCGTGATCGCGCGTTGATGTCAGTCTTTGAAAACTGCGGGGTCAGTTTAACCCTGAGAACAGAAATATCAGCCCGCCAAGCAGGGCGACGACCCAGACTATCGAGATAGCAAACAGCCAACTATCGCGCCTTAGTCTTGGCCGATCCCAAATTCGCCGCCTCGTATTTACCATGCGCTACTGTGGCCTCGGTGTGAGCCGATGCGGGTTGATCTGGATCAGACATACCCGTGATTGCAGGCGGCCAATCCGCCGCCTGCGTAAAGCCCGCCGGGCGCGTAAAACGGCGCGCCGACGACCAGCGATCAATCCATAGACGAGCAGTACGATGATTGCGCCGACCACGGCTCCGACCAAACCCGCGCCTTCATCGGGTCCATACCATCCCAGAGCTTGGCCGAGGTAAGTCGCAACGAACGCTCCGACAATTCCGAGTACCGCGGTGAGAATGAAGCCCGACGGCTCGTTGGGTCCCGGCATAATGAACTTGGCAATCACTCCTGCAACAAAGCCGATGATGATCGTCCAGATTATTCCCATCTGACACTCCAACTTGAGGATGAAGCAGACAGGCTAAGTTAAGCGCTCGGGAGCCGCAAGTTCGGCGTGTACTTGTCAACTGCTCACGGGCTGCGTGCTCTGGGCGCGGTGCGAGTGCATGCTGCGCCCGCACGATGGCACAATGATTAGTACACCCTGCGACGAACAACGACGCCGCGACGGTAGTAGGGAGCGCGGACGTAAGGGCGTCGGACGACAGCGGCACCGCGTGGACCAACACATCCCGCCCGGTAAACCCCGCGAGCGCAGACCATGGCGCTTGCTTGCTCAGAGCTAAAGGCGATGAAGCCTGCGACAAGCGCTAAAGGCACAATCAGATGCTTCATAAGAGTTTCTCCCTGAGTTTTTCCGCGGCGAAAAATGTGTACCCTTTCCAAACGGCGTTGAGCTGGCTTAGTTCCGGGCTGCCGGACCGGCCAGACGCGATAACGCCTGCGGCTTGCTGCGCGTAACGCGATGATCTGACATCTGCGCCGATCTTACCGCACGCCCTGCAGGCGAACAGTGGCTCGAGGTCGGAGAGCCTGACACCCACCGCTCGGCACTGACGCGCCTCGAGTGAGAGCAATGATAATCCGCGCAACTGATCAGGAGATCGCGCACGCCGGATGCGCGCATTTTGCCAAGCGTAATCTTTTGCAGAGGGTTTGTCATCTGCGCGTTTGTTCCGAGAGTTGTCAGGGCAAAGTGCGGCCCGGAGGTGGGCCATTACACGCCCGGCCGCCGAGCTTGCCGATTGATGCGGAGCCGCTTGTTGTTTAGCCTCCGATCAGCAGAAGGAGTTTTGAATGCTCAAATTGATTTGTATAGTCGTCGCAAGCGGGGCCATCCTGACCATCCAACCAACACACGCGCAGACCTTCGATCCAAGATATCCGGTCTGTATGCAGCTCGTGCCAATAGGCGGCGGTCTCCAATGGGAGTGCGCATACGCATCGTTTGCGCAATGTGCTGCATCGGCCTCAGGCCGCGCTGGTTCGTGCATGATAAACCCGTATTTCGGGCCGGCCTCGGGACGGTCCTTGCAGCGGCACGGGCCACCTTACGCCTACTAGGGCGCGGTGAAGCCGCAGATGCGCACGCGGCGCTCGCGCCAGCCATCCCCGTCCCAGAAGCGCTGGGTCATCCAGTGGCAGGGCGGGATCGGCTCTCCAACCGGGGCGTCGACATAGCCCGACCAGTACGGAGAGCCGTGGGGTCCGGGATAAGTGCGCGGATATGGATTGCCGCCGGGCCCGTAATCATAGCGCGGACCAGCATAAGCGGGCAAGGCTGCTGAAACCACAAAAGTCGCGACCGCAGCGAGAGCCATCCACGTCTTCCTCATGACGGTACCTTTCCAACGCTGCGAAGGCTGCAAGACGATCGCTAAGCGATGCAGCGTCACCGTCGACAAGCTGAAATGTCAAGGAGGGTGATCTCAGCAAGGCTATGTCTGGCGACGGCCTCGGATGTCGCCTTCGGGTCACAGCTCGCTGTCGTCCAAGCTTGCCGACTTCTGTTTGTCATGAAGACCCCATGCCGCGAGCGTAACAGAAGCGCCGAACGGACACCAGAACGGCTGGGGTTTGCGGGTTCTTTGAGTGTTTACACCGGTTATACGATGCCGCAGTATCCCAAACTATAATCGCGAACTGGGGGGTCGAATATGCGAACTCTACTAACTGCTGGGCTGGTTGGATTCTTGCTATCAACAACTTTGGGCGGGTTACTTGAAAACGCATATGCCCAGAGCGCGAAAGCGAAGTCGAAGCCGGAGGCGACAGGGCAGGTCATATGTAGTTCGTCGACGGGAGGATGTCGGCCAGTCAAACCGGGGTGTCACCTTGAGCTGAAACGAACTGGTAGCACTGGCATCACCTCGAACGTGGAAGTTTGCCCATAGCGGGTGCCGCAAGCAGGCCGGACAGAAAAACAGCGCGAATTTCTAATATCTTTTGAGAAGCCCGGCGAAAAAGGCGGGCATATGGCTGAGACGGTCGATCTGCCTTTCGATGGCGACGCCGGGAACTGATCGGGCGGCCGTCCAATGCATCGCCGGCGCGATTTCGGCTCGCGCTTGCAGGCGCGAAGATCACCGCGGTGCGTTGCTTGGAGATCTTCGCAAATTGAGCTGCCTCAAGACGCGTTCTCGCGCGCCGCTTTTACCTCGTCATTGCAGATGACAGCAAAAACGCGGCTGTGGCACGGCTCTCGGCGGATTATATCATTTCGAGGCCGCGTTGACGTTCCTGACATTGAGATCGCGACTACGGCACAGAAACCTGAAGCCAGGCCAGCGATCGTGAGTGCGTCTTCTTTGGCGGTCCAATGGTCGCCCAAATGGCCACCGCGATCACGATCGCGCTCAATAAATACGGCGTTGCGATGTCCTTACCCATGATCAGCCGGCCAGACGTTGCTTTCGAATCTCGGCGAGACGGGCCAGGCAGTACTCCTGGTAAATGGCGTTGATGATTGCCGACATTATCGAACTCCGTTGCTGACCACCCAAATGCTGGCTGACGTTTGTATCTGGCCGGCTTCGCGGACACGCGAAAATGGTTTCATCAGCGAACAGCATTGTTTCTTCGGACCAGAAACAGCCGCCCTAAAAGGGGGCCGACGTTCGGGTTCTGGAAGGCCTAAGCACAGGATCAGCGCACCATCCGCCATACCCGCGCAGCAGTTCCCCGCTCTCGATCGAGGAGAACGCCAGCGTGTCAGTCCCGACGTAGGTGTGGCGCCCACGATAGAACTCAAGGATGTTGAAGGGCACGGTATTGGCCACCGCGGCGATCAGGATCTGCCGGCCGCGCCCTTGGCGAGCAAAGCATGGGGTCCTGGAAATAGGGATCGCCGACCGTGATTAAGACGACGTCCGCGCCCCTGCCGTCGGTGAGCTCGCGGAGGCGGCGGGCCGCGTCCGAATGCAAGGCGTAGCCTGGCGTTCGCGGCTTTACATCCAAGTTGCCGAAATCGCATAGACGCCATCAAGTGTTGAACTATCGTGCCAGCTTCCGACCTTCGTGGAGTTCTCGTATGATCACCAATGTACAAGTTAAACTCGGTCCAATCCTACTGACATGCAGCATGTTTGCTTGGGTAGCTAGCGCGGTGACTGCGACGCATTCGAGGGAAAGGTACTTGGTGGCGGCCAACCGATCAGTAATTCGACCGTCACGCTTTGGGCCGCGAGCGAGGCCGCCCCACAGCAGCTGGCACAGGCGCGCTCCGGTGCTGACGGCGGCTTTACGCTCAATGCAACAGCCCCGACGAATGGTGCGACCCTTTATCTGATTGCGAAGGGAGGGCAGCCCCAAGCCAATGCGCAGGGCGGCGACAACCCGGCCATTGCGCTGATGACGGTGATAGGCAGCAAGCCTCCGGCCGTTGTGACAATTAACGAGATGACGACCGTGGCGTCGGTGTGGAACTTACGCGCAATTCCTAGACGGCTCAGCCATCAAGGGACCTTCCCTCAGCCTGCGCATTGCGGCGGGCAACGTCCCGAATTTCGTCGATCTTCAAACAGGTGGCTGGGGCGCAGCAATTCTTGAACTCACTCAACAGCACTCAGACAGCGACGATGGCCAATTTTGCAACGCTGGCGAACGCATTGGCCGGATGCGTCACGAGCGTGACAGCTGACGCTTGCCCAAAGCTTTACACCGCGACCACACCGCCGAAAGGTGACGCCCCGAATGATACGCTCGTTGCGGCTCAAACACTTGCGCGCTTTCCCGCATACCAGCCGACAAGAATATTTGCTTTGTTGGATCAGTTCTATCCCGTCCCACAAGGCAAGACGCTGCGCAAAACGCCGTTCTTGCCATATTTAAGCTTTGCGCCGAGCGCGTGGGTCTTGCCGCTCAAGTTCGCTGGCGGGGGTCTGAGTGCGCCGGGCAAACTGATGTTTGACAGCGAAGGCAATCTCTGGACCGGGGCCAACTTCATTGTCGGTTCGCAGGGCTCCGATGTATTGTGGGACGGCAATATGGCCAAGTTCGCGCCCAATGGTCG
This sequence comes from uncultured Alphaproteobacteria bacterium, assembly GCA_963764155.1. Classification (GTDB taxonomy): domain Bacteria; phylum Pseudomonadota; class Alphaproteobacteria; order Rhizobiales; family Xanthobacteraceae; genus Bradyrhizobium. Next base: position 84,111 of record CAVXRI010000003.1, on the reverse strand, counting down.
TGCACTTTCCCCGGCACCAACCGGGTTTGCCGGAGGTGGGCTCGAAGGTCCTGGGTTTGGTACTGCGGTCGATGCAAACGACCGGATTTGGATAACGAGCACCACTGGCAAAACAATCTCGCTCTTTGATAAGAGCGGTAACCCTATTTCGCCTTCGGATGGCTACAACTTCAATAATAAGTTAGGAATCATGCAATCGGTCATCGTGACGCCAAGTGGGGACGTGTGGGCTCTCGATTTCGGCGATGACAAAGTGGTTCACATGCCACAAGGTGATCCCACGAAGGCTAAGTTCTATTGCCAATCGACCGATGGCAAACCCAACAAGGATAGCCCATGCAAATTAAGCGGGCCATTTCACCTTGCTATCGATCAGCAAGACCGGATTTGGATTACAAACGCCGTGGGTGACACCGTTACGCGCTTTCCCGCAAGTGATCCAAGCAAAGTCGAGGTGTTGCCGACGGGAGGTCACAGCGGAAAGGGGATGGCAATTGACAGCAAGGGTAACGCTTGGATCACGAACACAGTAGGCGAAGGGCTGGACCTCGATGTAAAGCTGAAAATTCTCGAAGCCAAGGTGACTGGCCGCATGGGCGAAGTTCACCGGATCGTCTTCGACTACTTGAAGGCCAAGACCGGACGCGGCAGCGTGTCCATGTTGCGACCGGACGGGAGCCCGGCGCCGGGCTCCCCGTTCAACGGTGGCGGTAGCACATGGGGTTCCTGGGGCGCGGTGATCGACGGCAACGATCAAGTCTGGATTTCCAACTTCGTTGGCCACTCGATCACGCATCTTTGCGGAGCGCGTACTGAAACATGCCCTCCGGGAATGAAGACTGGTGATCCCATCTCGCCGCCGAAAGGCTATATCGGCGGGGGCATGCAACCTATGACTGATATTGCCATCGACCCGGCCGGGAATGTTTGGGTTGCCGACAATTGGCAAAACCCTGACAGCTGCTTCAATCCGTCAATCGACGAAGCGAAATCGACCCTGTGCGGCGGTGATGGCGTGACTGTATTCTACGGCATGGCCAAGCCGGTTCGCGCGCCACAGATCGGACCAGCGCGCGCACCGTAAGCCGGTACTCGTCGAAGCGTTCGGTCACGAGGTTGCGATCCGAATGCTTCGGATTTAAGCAACATCGAGTAACTAAGCTGCCGGTTGTGGGAAGCTACGGCGCACGACGAACAAGCTGCGGTGGGTGAAGTGGATTTCGGAGGAAGGAATGGCTTGCCACAACCCACGCCGCTGGCGCGCACGAGCTTTTGTGGGTTCGCTGTTGGTCGCTGCTTCATTTTACGTCGCCGCCGTAAGAGACGCCTCCGCGCAGACCCGCCCTAACATCGTTTTCATTTTGATCGACGATGCAGGCTTCAGTGATTTCGGTTCATACGGCGGTGAGATTGGCACGCCAAATCTCGACCAGATCGCCAACGAGGGCATGCGTTTTAGCAATTACCATGCGGCGTCTACCTGCGAGGCGACGCGGGTGATGCTGCAGTCCGGCATCGATAACCATCGCGCCGGAGCCGGAACACTCCAGGTTGTTATAGCCGACAATCAAAAAGGAAAGCCGGGCTACGAAGGCTACCTTAGCGATCAAGCCCATAGCCTTGGTGAGTTGATGCGCGATGGCGGCTACTCGACCTACTACGCCGGGAAATGGAATATTGGCAACGGAGTGGAACGCTCGCCCGGTGCGAGGGGGTGGGACCGCTACATCGCCTTGGAACAGACGGGGGCAGACAATTACGAAGCGAAGGTCTATGCGCCGTTCAACATGGAGGCGGTGTGGTGGGAAGATGGACATCGTGCCGTGTTGCCTCCAGATTTTTTTTCAACGCGATACTACTTTGATAAGATGACGCAATACATCGAGGAGGGTAAGGCCAGCGGCAAGCCGTTCCTGGCTATGATAGCTACCCAAGCGGTCCATTCACCTCTGCAAGCACCGAACTCTGATATAGACAAATACATTCATCGTTATGATGCAGGCTGGGAGAAGATCCGTTCGGAGCGTTACCAGCGCCAACTGCAGATGGGCCTAGTCCCCGCCGGACTGGAGTTGCCCAAGGCACCCGGCTCGAAGAAATGGGAGGACCTGAGCGAACAGCAGCGACGGGAATACGCAAAGAAGATGGCCGTCTATGCGGGTATGCTGGACAACGTTGACCAACATGTCGGTCGCTTTCGCGAGTACCTAAAAAGAGCAGGAATCGAGGACAACACCGTATTCATCATCATGTCCGACAATGGCGCGGATGCCTATGACCTGTCGCAGCTCAATTTGCCGTTCAAGCTCTGGTATCACCTCAACTTCGCCCTGGGATTTGAAACACTCGGCCAAAAAGGCAGTTACGTCCATTATGGTCAGGACTGGGCACAGGTTTCCAACACCCCCTTCACGTCTTTCAAAGGTACGTCATTCGAAGGTGGCATGAGGGTGCCATTCGCGATCAGCTACCCGGGCCGGATCAAGCCTGGCGGCATTAGCAACCAGTTTGCCTATGTGACGGATTTCCTGCCCACGGTGCTCGACATTGCCGGCATATCGCTGCCTGGCGACGAGTACAAAGGCAGAAAGCTTCATCGGCCGACTGGGACCTCGTTGTTGCCGTATCTCGAAGGAAAGTCGGAATCCATTCATCCACCTACTGAAGCCCTTGGATTCGAGAGCACCGGAGGTCGTGCGGTGTTCAAGGGCGATTACAAATTGGTCTTCAATACCGCCCCCTGGGGTGACGGGGTTGATTGGCGTCTAGTCAAACTGAGCGAAGATCCAACCGAGAGCCATGATCTGTCGGCCAGCCTTCCCGAGTTGCGCAAGGACATGGAAGCCGAGTTTGTGACCTTCGCCGCCCGTGAAGCGGTCATCGAGCCTCCTGCGGACTATAATCCCTTGCGTCAGTTATTATCGAATAACTGGCCAGTGTTGGTGCGACAGATGGCCGTCATCATCGCGGTTGCAGCGGCAGCCGTGGTATTTCTGCTGGCGATCGTGGTCTTCGCGTTTCGACGCTGGTGGCATCGCCCAATGAAGCTAGTTCGACCAGTGTCTTTCACCGAATGACACCTAGCTTGCGTGGTATGCGTCTCGGCGCGGACGTCCCGCACCCCAAGTCTCAAGTTACCGTTATGCCACATATCTATTTTTTTTTGCCGGCCTGGCCCTTTCTGCCTAGTTCAGATGCGGAGACTCAGGTTCAATGCTCGCTTCACCTTCGGGGAGCGATTCATCTTCTGAATGGTGGGTGAGGTGGGAGGTGGGCTTCAACCACCTCTTCGAATTAGCCAGGGACGTGAGGGGGAGCAAATGAAATACGCATCGGGCGAAATCATCGGAATCGCGATCATTGCAGGCACCCTCGCGATTGGTGCGGGATCATCTCGGGCGGACGAGAGTGGCGTCTCATTCTGGGTGCCCGGGCAATTCGGCAGCCTCGCGGCGGTGCCCACAACTCCGGGCTGGTCGTTGGGGGCCGTCTATTACCACACGACCGTAGCCGCTTCCGGCGCTGTTGCCGCGGCAAGAGAATTTCAGGTCGGTCGCTTCACTCCAAATGTCAACGTCAATCTGAACGTCAATCTCAATGCTAACGGCGACCTTCTGTTCTTAGCTCCGACCTATACTTTCGCGAGCCCTGTGCTTGGCGGTCAATTGTCCATGGGTGTGACGGGCGTATTCGGTCGACTAAGTACGAGCCTGGATGGCACGCTGACGACGGGGTTCGGTCCGTTTTCCACCACGCGCACCGGAAGTATAACCAACTCCCTCGTCGGGGTCGGCGACCTCTATCCGATGATCACGCTGAAGTGGCATGATGGCGTACACAACTATATGACGTACTCGACTGGCGATATTCCAGTGGGCGCTTATGATCCGAACCGGCTTTCCAACATTGGCATCGGTCACGGGGCCATCGATGCCGGCGGCGGCTACACCTATCTCAATCCCACGACAGGGCACGAATTCTCGGGCGTCGCCGGCTTCACCTATAACTTCAAAAATCCGGACACGCAGGTTCAGAGCGGCGTCGATTTCCACTTCGATTGGGGCGCCTCGCAATTTCTCTCGAAGCAGGCATTTGTTGGGCTCGTCGGATACGCCTATCAGCAAGTCAGCGATGATAAGGGTGGACTTCCAATCCTTGGAGGTTTCAGGTCGCGGGTTCTCGGCGTTGGCCCGCAGTTCGGCTACATTTTCCCGATCGGTGGCTTGCAAGGATATCTAAACGTAAAAGCATACGGCGAATTCGATGCGGCAAATCGACCGTCAGGCTGGAATACCTGGCTGACATTTGCGATTTCCGCAGCACCGCCCGAAAGCACGGTTACGCCTACCCGTCACATGGTCACGAAGTAGGAATATCAGTCCAGCCGCTCGCTATTCAACAGCGAGGCGGGACCAGCTCATCACACCCGAGCCATTCCCACTGCTTAAATGAAAACCATTCGGGAGCGAGCGCATATAATTTCATAAGCCGCACTCTTGCGGCGAACCTCGAATTCGCTTCGATTGAACAGGATCGTCGAGATTGTTAGCCACCGCTGCCAAATTGAGTGATGTTCGGCGCGGGCGGATTTGGGTATCTCTTTAGCGTTGCCATGTACTCTTCGACAGTTTTGAGCGCAGGCCCGGATACCCAGCCGAACATTGCCGCGACAATGAGATCCTCGTGCGGGTCCATTTCGATGTTGTAAATTTTCGGGTAGCCGGCCATCGGAGCGCTGGCGGAGAACATACCGGGCTGACGCTGCGGTCCGATGCCGGTCGGGTGAACGTCGGTGAAGTAAATGCGCCACTGTTTCCATCGCGCGGCGACGAGGTCTCCACCGATAAAGCTCAACATGCTCTCGCGATGCCCTATGGCACGTGTCGCCGAGCAACACGTCGGTTTGATCGACGCCGTCGATCGGCTCGGTCTGTTGGCATCTTGCCGCCGATGATGCTGGCGAAGGTCGGCAGGAAATCCATGATCGAGAACATGGCGTATGTGGTTGTGTTCGGCTTGACCTTGCCCGGCCAACGGATGATCGCCGCCGTCCGTATCGCGCCTTCGGTCGCTTCGCCTAACTCGCCACGGAACGGACCGGAATTGCCCATGTCCGGCGTTCCCTGGTTGCCGTATTCGCGAGCGGTTTCGCCTTATGGGCCGTTGTCAGAGGCAAAGACGACGATCGTGTTGTCGTCAACGCCAAGCTGCTTCAGCGTGTCGAGGATCTGGCCGACGTGGTAGTCCCCCTCCATCAGCTTGTCGCCGTAGTTGCCGATCCGGGATTTGCCCTTGAACTGCTGGGACGGCAGGTTCGGAAAGTGGCCCATCGAGAACGGCAGGTAGAGGAAGAAGGGCTGTCCCGGCGGCTTTCTGCCGCCGCATGAAGTCGATCGATTTATCCACCAGCTCGTTGTCGATGTTGGCGCGCACGTCCTCGGTGAATGGCTTCACCGTCTGCAGCGGCCCGCCGGCCGTTGCCTCGACGATCTGCGGCCCCGATCCAGCAGCACTTCGTAGGGCGCATCAATCGAGTGCGTCAGCTCGATTGTGTCGACATATGTTGCCGCGTCCCAGCTGATATCCGGCGGGATGCCGTAGAACTCGTCAAAGCCGTGCGCGGTCGGCAGGCTTTGCGGGTGCACTTCCAAGGTGCCACTTGCCGAAAATCGCGGTGGCGTAACCGGCACTCTTGAACAACTCGCCCATCGTGAAGGCGTTGGCAGAAAGTGTTAGGGCTGCCCTCAATGGCAATCAGCGACAGACCGTTGCGGATCGAGTATTGCCCGGTCATCAGCGCCGCGCGGGACGGCGTGCAGGCCGGCTCGACCAGGAATTGCGTGAGCCGCAATCCTTCGTGGGCCAGTGCATCGATGCGCGGCGTCGGCGCCCCCCGTAACTCGCCGCCGCCGTATGACCCAAGGTCGCCGTAGCCAACGTTGTCGGCGAGGATGAAAACCACGTTCGGCTTATTGCCCTGTTGCGCAAAGGCGGTCGCCGAACCCATCAAAGCGAGTAACGTCACCACTGAAGCAAACTGATTTAAGATCGTGACTTTCATGGCGCTAACTCCTGGGCCGAGCGAAATCGGCTTAACTTCATACCTTGGCTCCGGATTGATAGTCGCTCGGTCCACCAATTTTCTCTAGCCATATCTCAATCTCGACAAATCCAGCATTAACTCGGTCCCTGCGCTATGCGAATTCGGAACTGAAAGCGATCGGCTTCGATCCATCGCGTGGGCGGCCGCCTTATATTGCGCCGAACTTCCACTCGACACGACTTGCCGTGGCGCAGCCGGCGATAGAGTAACCCGAATCCCGGACGGTGACAAAAAGCTGTTCAGGCTGATCTGTATGAAAGCACGGGATTCGTTGCTCATTGCATGATGCTTTGAGGAAGGGCTGACTTTCTCAATCAGCCAGTTGTGGGACCCCAGCAAATCAATGATTCCACAAAACTGAACGATGCAACTCCCGCGAATTCACAATGTCTGTTCGGCGTTGCTGGGAGTGGCAGATGGAAGATCCCACTGCCGAGTGGGGAAGCAAGACGAAAGCTGCCGCCTTCGGTAGGCGGCAGCTTTAGGGACAATAACGAAATCAGAATCCGCCGAACTTGTAGTTGATGCCGGCGCGAACCAGATTGATGTGATCGACACTCACGCCGGTCCCTGCCGCGGCGACATAGAGATATTCGGCCTTCGCAGTCCAGTTGGATGCAAAGCCCCACTCGAAACCGGCGCCGGCGGCGAAGCCTGGACGCCAATGCAACTCGGCGCAGCTGGTCAGGACACCCAAAGTCCCGCATGGAAGGCCGGCGATGCTAGTGCCGCTCGCGGTTTCCTTGATCGAGGCCGCGCCACCGGTGGCATAGAACAGCCAATTGTTTACGGCGACGCCAGCGCGCGCTCGCACGGTACCAAAGGCCTCAATTTTCGAGGTCGCGTTCAAGGTCAACCCGGCGGGAACGCCCACAATCGTGGGCACGGTAATGCCGCTGCCCCGGATGTTTGCCCAGTCAAGGTCCCCTTCGAGCCCCAGCACAACATAGCCCTGCTGGATTTGCGCACCGAACGTGCCGCCGAACATGCCTCCGCTGATATCGAAACTTGCGCGATCGAAGCGACTGCTCAACAGATTGAGTGGGTCCTGCTGACCCCACCCATAGCCGCCGTTCACGCCGATATAGAGGCCAGTCCAATTGTAAACCGGCGTAGGCACCGGCGCCGGCGGAGGCGCCTTTACAGCCAGGTCGGCAGCGTTCGCCGCAAACGAGGCGAAGAGCATTGCGCAGCCGGCGAGATATCTCAGGCTTGATTTCATGGAAAGCCTCCTTGTTGGAGAACATGCCTTGCTCGCTACCCGAGCATGAACTCGATGTCATTCCACCCTCGAAATGGGGAGACAACTATGCGGAATCGGCCAGTGTCGTAAAAAAGACGAAGTGTTGCTCATCGGCAACGCTGAGATCTGCGACCCAGCGATGGGGCTTTGACCTAAATTTGGTTTTCCAGTTCTCGGTGGTGTTCAGCAAAGGCGTATTCACGAAAACACGCTTGGTCCGGAGGTTCGCCCAGTCGCCCTGAGCTTCCAATCCAAACACGAACCTGGACGCCTGCCAGCGTAACCGATCTGGCCACCCGTTATGCAGATGCTGTCGACATGGCTCGAGCTTGAGCGCAGATCTTCAGTCGTTCTCGTCGATGTCAGTTATCGATGGCTCGCGAGCCGGCCGAAATCGCCTGCCTGCTTCCCAGGGCTTCCGACGTTGCAAGGCCGCCATTGCGAAGATGGTTTGGCCTGCTTGGCGCCAAAGAGCGGCTTCGTATCGGCTCAGTCGGTCAAGCGGGTAGCTCGGCAGATTCGCCAGACGCAAAAAGCATTGGGCGAGGTCTGGAGAGCAGGCATCCGCATTTGGCCCGGAGATGGCGACCTGCGAAACGTGCTCCGAATTTGACTCTGATCCTTCGTTGAGGTCACTCGAAGGAAAAAACCGACGGACTAAACTTCGCTGCGCATTGCGTTTTATTCGAAAATCGAGCAAGTGCTTGGCTTGGATCTCGAACAGACCGGTCTCCATGGTGGTGGCGCGACGGATTCGCCAGAGCAGGCTGGCTAGCCGCAGCACCAGCTCGCGCTCCACTGCGGACTGCGCATCATAGTCCGCGATAACGGCGGCCTCGAATGCTTTGTAATCTTCCGCATCTTCCAGGGCGGCGATGACCGTTTCGGCTGTCAGGCCATGCCGAACGGCATTTCGCCGCGAGCTCAGTTTGCCTTCCTGGGTAGTCGGACCGGTGCTTCGGCGGGCATTGCGGCGGTTCGCCTCGATCTGCTTGAACGATGTCATGGCGAATCCAGCCACAATGATTGGCTTCGTTTCGTAAAATCGAATGCCATTTCTGGCGTCGGCGGCGGGAGCCGTCGCTGTTTTCCTGCCGCGTGCGGCGAGCGCGGGATGGGTTTGCCCCCAGAGGGCTGAAGCGGCGAGCAGGGGATCAACGCTGACCTGACCCCACCAAACCCGTTCGTCCCCATGGCGATGCAGATCGCGGTGATGGGCACGGCACAACGGCACCGCGAATTCGTCGCTGACTTTGCGCGCCAGTGCGCGGTCTTGAGCAAACTTCAGGTGGTGGGCATCCGAGGGGCTGCGAGCGCAGACGAGACAGGGTTGGGCGCTGACGAACTTCAGGTGGTCCCGATCGCGCATGCGCAGCGACTTGCCGATCGGCGTCACCGGTCTGCCGGCGACACCTGCTCCGTCCTTACCCTTTGCCGCCCGGCGCGAGAACTGGCCGTTTAGCTCAGGGGAGGCGGTATCTTGCCGGTGGCCTGCCATTGGTGGGACGCGTGAACTCTCGCCACCAGTGGGTATTACATCGTCGGCGATGCTGCCATTTGAGTGCGCACGCGGCTGATCGTCTTCGAGTTGGCGGAGCTTGTCGGCAAAATCGGCCTCGAGCGCTTGAGCATCCGCCGTGGTCAGTTGATTTTTCTGCGGAAGGATCCGCCCGGCCCAGACCGTCAGCGCCTCGGTGTCAGTGAACGCGCCAGCTCGGCACTCAGCTGCTGCCGGAGCGCCAACGACTTTTCGGCGGCCAGGATGACGACGCTTCAGTCTGACTGGCTTGCCTGTCCGGAGATAGTGCGGCCGATCCGCGATGAGCGATGCGATAGCTGGCGGGCCCGGAGCTTCGGCATCATCACCCGTATGCTGGCCAGGTTCGGTCGTGCCTACCGGTGTTTGAGCGTTTCCAATCCGCCGTTGAGATCCGGCGCATCGAGATCATCTTCGCCCGGCAATTCCGACCAGCGTGAACAGGGCATAGCGCCGGGCGTAGGTCAGCGCGGCGCCCATCCGGTGTGGCGCCGCTGTCTCGCTGACCGGGCAAACCGGCCAATCCGAAGCGAGCCATTCCCCCGACGAATGCGCCAGGGTCGTAGTCAGCCGGATCAGCCCAGCGGTCTCATCGATCGAGGTGGTCTGCACCGTTGCAATTTCATGCCGCCCCAGCGACTTCCGCACCAGATCTAGCCCGCTTGATAAGGAGGCATAGCGGAAGCTGCGGTCGGCTTCGCGCGGGAATGGCGAGTGAATGGTCGCAGTCAGCGACTTCTCCGGGTTTTGAGCTCGATCTGGGCTTTGGCCAGTGCGCCGGCGATGGCGCCGATGGTCTCGCTAGATCGCTGCATGACCCGCCTCCGCCTCCTGGAGATCAAAACTAATCGCGCCGGATTTCGAGCGTTTGGCCCGGATTCCATGGCCAACCGCTTCCTTGGCGTCCTCCGGCATCAGCTTCTTCAATTCGGCCTTGGCGGCGTCGTGTTCGGCATGGGCGCGGCGGGTCCGACAAAACACGCCGGCGAATTCCGCCCAGGAATTCGATGCGCTCATGTCGACGATCCGGACCGCCTCGATCTTTGGCCGAGGCGGCTCGATGCCGAACAGGCGAGGGGGCTCGCCAGTCTCGACGCAGCGCCAGAACTTTCTTCTCGGCCGTGAGCAGCAGATGTTGATAAAGCGGATCGGCCGGAATGGTGATCTCCACCCATTTGCCACCCCCGGTGATGATCGACAGCACCGCCGTCCTCGAGCGCCGTGACCCACATGTTGTGCTGCAGCTGCGCCATGTGCTTTTCGGCCGCGGCTTCCTCCGAGAAGGTCCAAGGCAGCATGAACTTGGCCTCGAAAACAGCGCCCGTGCCCTCGACCATGCCGTCCAGGGTCGCCGCCATCCAGCGCTTGACCGGGTGAAAAATCCGTCGTTGCACCTCGTTGACCGACTTGCCTGTGTTGCGTTCGTACCAGCGGCGGTTGAGGTCCTCGGTCACCGTGCCGAGCTGGACGATCAGGTTGTCGGAGAGATCCTCCGGCTCGACTTCGCCGCGCTTCTCCCGCCACAGCCGAATGAGTTGCGGCCTCATCCTCGCCCATGATCACCCGGGCGTCTGAACCGCCGATAAATGCGCGCCTAGCAACCCCTGACATCTAAGCCTCCGTTCTCGAGGCACCGCGCCTCAGCTCCGGCGCGTCGGGGCGTCAGGCCGTTATGGGACAGAGGACGACTAGACGTTGCTCGACGGAGAATCGGGGGACGCCGAACGCAGCAATCAAGTCCAGGCAGCGCTGCTGGGTGCCGGCCGGTAGGCGACGCGGCCGCCGCGCCATCTCGAGGCTCCTCACCCAACATTGCAGATGCGGATGTCGCGCCGCCCACGCCAGCATCGCGCAGGAAATTCCGAGGTCATCGTGCTGGCCCGAGGCGCAGGTATAGACCACGCCGCTGTCGCGATACTCCGTCTCCAAGTTTACCAGCTGCTCATAGGCCCGGCGTATCTGGGGCCCGTCGGCATATCGGACCAGATCGGATTGCATTTCGCTGTGCAACAGTTCGAGCAGGATAGCTTCGGCCGATGCCGTAGACAAGGATCGAGCCACCTTTGACGGGCCTGCGCTCACACGCCATGCCGTCGCCATGACGACTGATCTGAACCCCGATCACGCGCGCACCAAACGTCTCGAACAAAACCTCGGCATAAGTCGGGTCGTAGCTGAGATCTGCGACGATCAGCGCATTGCGATCATAGCGATGCATCGACTGCCGCCAGCGCACTAGCCCGCGAACTGCCAAAAAGGCCCTGCGGGAGTTCTTCAGCATCGCGAATGCCAAGCACTTGTGCGGCCATAGGGGCTATTGCCGCCGACCACCGCGGTCGAACGATCCCGGCTGCGCCCGACATCATGGGCGATGATGAGCGGCTTGCAACCCGGCCAGGTGCTGGCGATCATCCGGATGTAGTTCAACCCGCCGGTGAACGCTTGGCCGGGTCGCACCAGGGGGACGTGGATGTTGGTGCTGCGTTCGTACAGCTCCCAGGCGAACGGGCTTGCATGCCGCCCGCCGGGAATGCCGAGATATTCGCGCTTGTAATACTCCTCGCCGCAGCGTGCGGCGCTCTTGCTCCAGGAATCCTGGCGCAAACAGCGTCGGGATAGATGTCTACGGTCGCCTTTAACCGGATCCATGACGGGTCATCGGCCGTCCACGCCAGTCCAGAACTGGTCGGTCCGGCTCCAGGCCGTCGACAACATCGCAAGCCGGGCGTGTGGCTGCCGGGCCCGCATCGGCCGCACCGCGTCGATCAGTTCGGGGTCAGGCGGGCCGCTTCGTCCGCGATGATCCAACCATCGACCGTCAGCCCTCGGATCGAATCGTCGCTGCCGGGCAGCGCCAGCACCCGCGATCCATTTTCGAGCTCGAGCCCGTAGACGTTGTCGCTCTTGAATTTGACGCCCGCCTTGACGAGGCTGTCCTTGACCCGGCGGACCGCTTCGCCACTCTGACGCTGCGCCGGGCACACGATCACCGACAGACTGCCCGGCACAAACACCATGGTGTGCGCGATCGCCCAGGCCGCGGTCGTGGTCTTGCCAACCTGTCGCGCCGTCAACGCCAGAATGGACGCGCCGCGTGGCGCGCGCAGAAATTCGGTCTGCCAGTCGGCGGGTTCGACCCCGAGCACCTCGCGCACCCACACCGCCAGATCGATTTGATAGGCGAGTTCACGCAGCCTGGTCATTGTCGACCTCCAACAGGGCTTGCGCGATCCGCGCCTTTAGTTCGGGCTCATGGTCGAACTTCTGGATGACGCGTTCGGCGACCGCTGCCAGTTCGATATGGATGTTGGATTGCACCGCGACATTGACCTGAACCCCGGCCTCGAACCCCGATAGGCGGGCCATGCTATCGAGCGTATGTCGGATCGCATTCAAGCCGGACAGCGCAATCTGTAGTGAACCCTGATCGCGCGCCTCGAGCACGATCTCGTCAATCTTCTTTTGCAGGTCAAAATAACCGCTACTCAGATCTTCTTTGTTCGGCAGGCAGGCGACCGCGGCGGTGCCGCGCGCGACCTCTTTCATGATTTTGCCGGAGGACCCGAGCCCGAGGCAGTTGCGCCGGTGCCGGTGCAGGCTCGAGGCGCTTAGATCATAATCTGCCGCGATTTGATTGCCCGGCTCACCCTTAGCCAAGCGTCGATCGATTTCCGCGCGTTTCACATGCTGACATATGCTGCATTGTCTGGCCATCTTAAAACCCCTTACGCTACATGACGCTTGCCTCTGCGACGGACGACGTGAAGGTCACGCGATCGTCAAAGGACTTACCGGGGAGTTAAAGCCGGAGTGGTTAATCAGGCCTTAATCAGTCCTGATTATAGGCGGAAAAACTATTGATCCGTCGAGCGGTCCGAAGGCGCCGCAGTTGGCCATGTTGCGAGGAAGCGGGTCTGGGACCCCGGTCTAAAATTGCCGCGGCAGGGAAAATTCGTCGCCGGGGGCGCTGCCGAAAAATCCCACTAACACCACCGAGTTTCGAAACATAGCGGGACAACTTTGCGGTCATTTCCGCTTCAATAAGCAAAATACCGGAATCAATCGACGGTAAGTTCAGCCTTTTGAGGTGTTTTATCGAACGCTTCCCCCGAGTCGTTATTTTCCGCTTCGGCGGTTGAGCTTTACTCACTCGACGCTCGCGCCGCGCCGCAGATCGGCTTCGATTTGAAGCCTGGTCCCACCGCCAAAACGTGCGCGGTACACTTGCAGATTCTCCATGATCCGCTGCACGTAATTGCGAAGTCTCCGAAAATGGAATCAGCTCGATCCAATCCACTGTGTCGACCTTGGGATCACGGGGATCACCGTACCGTTCGATCCATTTTTTTACGCTTCCACGGCCTGCGTTATAAGCGGCAAACGTCAGGATGTATGAGCCCCGATAATCCTCGAGCAGCCCGCCGAGCTCGGCAGCACCAAGCGCGGTGTTATAGACCGGATCGTTTTTCATCTTGCCGAGATCGAAACCGACGCCGGCTCGCTTGCATACGTAGCGGCCGGCATCCGGCGTGACCTGCATTAATCCATACGCTTGCGCCGGCGAGACCACCGCCTGGTTGAACGCGCTTTCCTGCCGAGCGATGGAAAAGACGACGCTTTGCTCGACTTCGGGTCCGATCGAGCGAAAAGCCGGAATACCCGTCACAGGGTAGGCGTAAAAATCGAACGGCAGGCCGCGATTGAGCGCGGCCTTGCCCAGCAACAGCATGCCCCGGGCATCGCTGTAGCGCGACGTCAGTTCAGCCAGCCCCATCAAGGCGTCGGGATCGCCATTATCGCCGAGATCAGCGAAAATGGGGATCGCGATCTCGCGTTCGTCGAGCGCATAGAGAAGTTGAACGGCTCGAACGATCTCCAGCCTTTCGACTCCTCGGCCTCGGCCCGACGGGGCGCTGTTCAACTCGATCTGCGGCAGCCCGAGCTTGGCGCGCGCCAGCTGACCGTAGTAACTGGTCGACTGCTCGGCGGCCGCGCTATACGCGGCGCGGGCCTCCTGGGCGTGACCAGCGGCTTCGGCCGCGCGGCCGCGCCAATACCCCGCGCGTGCGAGCGTCGTCGGATTGAGGCTGCCGACCCCGATCCGCGCAAAGTGCTGCGCGGCGGTCGCGGGGTCCGTCAGGAAACGCAGCGCGATCCAGCCCGCTGTGAATTCCTGCTCCGTCTTGTAGATGTCGCGTGAAGGAAGCGCTGCGTCTCGGGCAAGTAGATAGGCGGTGCGGTTCTCGCCGATGTCCAGCATCTTGCGCGATAGCAGCCGCCGTTCGATCCACCATTCGTCAAGATTATAGAGGCGGGCAGGGTCCTTTGGCGCAGCGAGCATAAGCTGGGCCGCCTCGGCGAATTTCTCTTCGCGCCGAAGCATCTGAACCTTGCTGAAGAGATATCCGGGATCCGCGTGCAGTTCATGCGGGACCGCCTCAAGCAAGGCTCTGGTGTTGGCGGCCTTGGTGAAGGCCGCGATCCGGGCCTTGGCGAGGGCAACGTAGCCGGCGCCAAGCCGTCGGGCCGCGCGCAGCGCAGCTTCACGCTCGCCGCCGTAGAGCAGCGAATCCATTCGCGCCTTCTGGTCTCCCCCGGTCAGGAACGAGCCGAACAGCTCGAGCGCACTGTTCTCGGTGTCCTCCGACATGGCATCATTCCGCCACGCCTCCCGGACGAGACGTTCGGCGTTGGCACGGTCGCCGCGCGCCAGCATCGCTCGCGCCAGCACGAAGCGTCCCTTGGCCGATAGCGGAGATTCGTTTTCGAACCACGACCACACGGCCGCGTCCTCGCGATGGTCATCCCATAGCGCCGCTTCCAGCCTCCGGCGTAGGAAGGTCTGTGAGGGCCAGCTCGGATTGGCCGACAGGAAGGCGCGATAGCGTTCGACCTTTGCGTTGTTGCCGTCGCTGCGCAGGATGATCCATTCGGCGAGTTTCCTCGCGACCGGATCGGATATCGCGGTCTGCGCTTGCGTGGCATCGTCGGGCTTGTGCTTGCGAATTAACTCGATGACGTTTTCCAGCGCATCCGTGTCGGCCTGGGAGGTCGATGACGTTGCGGCCACTGCCGCTGGCGCCAGCGATTTGCGCCCGGGCTGCAGGGCCGCATGCTGGCGCGTTGCAGGCGCAATCGCGGGAGCAGCAAGGCCGGCTGCGGACGTCGCATTTTTCCCGGAAGCCACTGTCGGCGATACCGCTAATTTGGCGGGCGTTACGGCAGCTGAAATCGCGGCCACGCCGTTGGCAGACGTCGGTTTCGCGGCCGCTGTAGTGGGAAGCGTCTGCTTTGCCGCCAGGTTGCGCCCGATCGGACGCGGCTTGGGCAAGGGAACTTGTGGATTGGCGGCCGCCATCGGTGACAACGCTATGGCCAGGGAAAAACCCGTGGCCAGGGCGGTCGATCGCAATGCGGTTGCGCGGACAAACGGGTTCACGACGTTCCTTCGCGGCGAATCAAGCTCGCTCGATGGTTAGGTCTATTTCATTGATAACTGGAAAAAATACCAAATTTGCCCCGGTTGTGGGGGTGTCTGAACCATCACCGCGGCAAATTCGCGGCCAGGCGGGCGATGCGGCCTTTCGCGGATTCGTTAGACCCGATATGAATCCACCCTTGCAGTGACGGTGGTGCCGTTAAAGGCCACAATACGGGTACGGAGGATTCCATGGCAGCCAAGACGAATTTTCGGGGGTCCTTTACGGCCTTGGTCACCCCGTTCAAAAACGGCTCCCTGGATGAGGCGGCTTTCCGGTCGCTCGTGAACTGGCAAATCTCCGAAGGGACCCACGGCCTCGTTCCGGTCGGGACCACCGGCGAAAGTCCGACCGTGAGTCATGAGGAGCACAGGCAAGTCGTCCAGTGGTGCATCGACGAGGCAAAGGGCCGCGTGCCCGTGATCGCCGGAGCCGGGTCGAACTCCACCAAGGAGGCGATCGAACTTTCCCAGCACGCGGAGGAAGCAGGCGCCGATGCCGTGCTTATCGTGACACCCTACTACAACAAACCCACCCAGGAGGGTATGTACCAGCACTTCAAGGCGATCAACGATGCGATCGGGATTCCGATCATCATCTACAACATTCCCCCGCGCTCGGTCATCGACATGTCGGTGGACACCATGACGCGGCTGTTCGAATTGAAAAACATCGCCGGTGTAAAGGATGCAACCGCCAACATGGTGCGCGTCTCGCAGCAGCGAGCTGCAATGGGCGAGGAATTCAATCAGTTGTCGGGTGAAGACGCCACCGTGCTGGGTTATATGGCCCACGGCGGTCACGGCTGCATTTCCGTTACGTCCAATGTGGCGCCCCGACTGTGCTCAGAATTTCACGTTGCATGGCAGAAGGGCGATGTGAAAGCCGCGCTCAAGGTGCACGACAAGCTGATGCCGCTGCACACCAATCTGTTCGTCGAGTCCAATCCAGCCCCCGTTAAATATGCGATGTCGCTCCTTGGCAAGATGGACGAGAACCTTCGGTTGCCGATGGTCCCGGTATCAGCATCGACGCGCGCCGCGGTACGCGGCGCTATGGTGCATGCCGGCCTGATCAACTGAACCGCGCGCTTCTTCGAAGCAAGAAAGTCAAATATGCTCAAGGAGTTTCGCGAATTCGCGATGAAAGGCAACGTAGTCGATCTGGCGGTCGGCGTGATCATCGGGGCGGCGTTCGGCGCGATCATCAGCTCGCTGGTCAGTGACATCATCATGCCGATTATCGGCTCGATCACGGGCGGGCTCGACTTTTCGAATTACTTCACACCGCTGACGAAATCGGTTACCGCAACCAACCTCGCCGACGCCAAGAAGCAGGGCGCCGTGCTAGCTTGGGGCAATTTCCTGACCCTGGCCTTGAACTTTCTCATCATCGCCTTTGTGCTGTTCAACGTCATTCGCCTGATAAACAGGCTGAAGATCGGGCAGCCGGCGGCGCCGCTGCCGGCCAAGCCGAACCGGCAGGAAGAACTGCTCACCGAGATTCGCGATCTCCTCAAGAAGGGTTGACGTGGCCGAGAAGAACGAACGGGCAATCAAAGTCGTCGCCGAAAACCGCAAGGCCCGGTTCAATTACGCGATCGAGGACACGGTCGAGGCGGGCATTGCGCTGACCGGAACCGAGGTCAAGTCGATCCGCAACGGCAAGACTACGATTGCAAAATCCTACGCCGAATTCAAAGAACGGGGAGATATGGCTGATCAACGCCAATATCCCGGAATATCTGCAAGCCAATCGCTTCAATCACGAGCCGAAGCGGCCGCGCAAGTTGCTGCTGCACCGAAAGCAAATCAATAAATTGTTGGGCGCGGTCGATCGCGAGGGTATGACGCTGATTCCGCTGAAGCTGTATTTCAACGAGCGCGGCCGCGCCAAGCTCTTGCTGGCGGTCGCCAAGGGCAAGAAGCTGCACGACAAGCGCGAGACCGAAAAGAAAAGGGACTGGAGCAGGGAGAAGGGCCGCCTGATGCGAGCGCGGGGGTGATCATCGTTTTCGTAATCTCCGCATGCCGCTTCGTTGATGCGGGTTGTTGTTTAAGTCCGGAGGCGATCCATTGAATTTCGTCTGCTGTAAAACAAAGAGGTTCCCATGAACCAGAAGAACCTACTTGAAGTCGACTGGAGCAAGATCCCGGCGCCGGCCGATGACGGTGCGGCGACGCATCTTGTGGGTATGACGGTTCCGCCGATCAGCCTCGTTGCCACTGATGACACGTCGGTGACGCTGTCCGCCGTACCTGGACGGACCGTCGTCTTTGCTTATCCCCGCACCGGCGAGCCCGGCAAGATCAGCATCGTGGACGACTGGGATATGATTCCCGGCGCGCGCGGGTGCACCCCACAAACATGCGCGTTCCGTGATCTGCACGCTGAATTGAAAGGCGCCGGCGCGGCACAGGTGTACGGGCTTTCGACTCAGAGCAATGCCTACCAGACAGAAATGGCCTCACGCTTGCATCTGCCATTCCCTGTGCTGTCGGATGAGAAGCTCGCGCTGACGCGCGCACTGGATTTGCCGACCATGGAAGTGGCTGGACTGACGCTGATCAAACGGCTGGCCCTGATCCTCGATGACGGCCGCATCACTCATGTGTTTTATCCGGTGTTTCCGCCCGACCGGAATGCTGGTGATGTGCTGGCGTGGCTAAGGAAAAATCCGGCCTAATTGACGGGGTTAAGCAAAACCAGGCGAACCACAAATCATCCCATTGACGGTCTAGTTGCCAAATCGGCCCGCACCCGCGCGAAGACGTTGCGGAACATTTCCGGCGTCAGCACGCGCGTGTTGGTGTTGTAGCGAGAGCAATGATAGCTGTCGTACAGCCAGAGATGACCGGACTTATGTACTGCACCGTGCGCGAACGGCGCGGCCGAGCTGCGAACCTTCAACGCTTTGAGCAGAAAGTCATGCGCAACGCGTCCAAGCGCGACGACGGCACGCAACCCTGACATCAACTCGATGGTTGCGGACAGGAACGGCCGGCAAGAATTGATCTCGACCGGTAGCGGCTTGTTCTGCGGCGGAACGCAGCGCACCGCGTTGCTGATCCTGCAATCGACTAGTCTCAGACCGTCATCGGGCCGCGCCTGATAGCTGCCGCTCGCAAAACCATATTCGAGCAGCGTCGCGTAGAGCAGGTCGCCGGCGTAGTCGCCCGTAAAGGGGCGACCGGTCCGGTTGGCGCCCTGCAGGCCGGGCGCAAGTCCGACGATCAGAAGTTTCGCATCGGCAGTGCCGAACGAGGGCACCGGTGAGTTGAACCAACCGGGTTCGCGCGCTCGGGCTTGCGTTCGGAAATCGGCCAGCCTTGGGCAGAGCGGGCAATTGCGGTCGGGTTCAGTTCGCAGAACGAAGCCCGCGGGATCGGCTGGCGTGTCGTTTTCATTCCTCGAAATCGTCATCGCCCCTCGGCGCCATCGTGGTCGCGCGATGCAGGAATTGAGGAGCGTGGTGGCGCGGTTCGCGCGGAGCTGGACGTTCGGAGGGATCCCGGCCGAGCTTTGACTGCAATTCCATCAGGTCGGTGAAGACGTCGGCCTGACGGCGCAACTCGTCGGCAATCATCGGCGGCTGGCTGGAAATCGTCGAAACAACCGTCACGCGGACGCCACGGCGCTGAACCGCCTCAACGAGCGACCGGAAGTCGCCGTCGCCGGAGAAGAGCACCATCTGGTCCACATGCTCGGCAAGTTCCATGGCATCGACCGCAAGCTCGATATCCATATTTCCCTTTACCTTGCGCCGGCCGCTGGCATCGATGAATTCTTTGGTCGCCTTGGTGACGACTGTGTAGCCGTTGTAATCGAGCCAGTCGATCAGCGGGCGGATCGACGAATACTCCTGATCTTCGATAATCGCGGTGTAGTAGAATGCGCGAACCAGCGTTCCGCGGCTCTGAAATTCTTTGAGCAGACGCTTGTAGTCGATATCGAAACCGAGCGTTTTGGCCGTCGCATAGAGGTTTGCGCCATCAATAAAAAGCGCGATCTTGTTGGTAGAGGGGGACATTCAGCTTCTCGCGTGTTCGTTGTTGGCAGTCGTTTTTTGGCGCGGCGGCAGCCAACCGCGCATTTTAAAATCATGCCAACCCCAAGGGATCGGTCTGGACATATGCTACCGCAGTTTCAGAGAGATAAGGGCAATAATGGTAGGCTTTTAGCGACGCAATGAAGCGTTTTCGTCTCCACAGGCCGTGTCCCGGGCCCTTGATGCGCCGGTCGCCCATGCCCCACCTATAAGGTTACCAGAGGCAAATGCGGGGGCCAAATTACAAATTGGCCTTGCGAAACGGCCCTGGTCCCTATAACTAGCGCCAACAACCAGCATTTTCGGTTCCAGACAACGGAGCGACAGTCGATGGCGCGCGTCACCGTAGAAGATTGCATTGACAAGGTCGACAATCGGTTCGACCTCGTTTTGCTGGCGGCTCACCGGGCCCGCATGATTTCGTCGGGCTCTCAACTTACGATTGATCGGGATAACGACAAAAATCCGGTCGTCTCTTTGCGCGAAATAGCGGACTCGACAATTTCTCCGGAAGATCTGCGCGAAGAGCTGGTTCACTCGCTGCAGAAGTTTGTCGAAGTGGATGAGCCCGAACCCGACACTGTGCCTTTGATCGGGTCGGCCGGCGCAAGCGTCGACGCCGACGATACAGAGGTCGCCCCGGAGC
Organism: uncultured Alphaproteobacteria bacterium; assembly: GCA_963764155.1. GTDB lineage: Bacteria > Pseudomonadota > Alphaproteobacteria > Rhizobiales > Xanthobacteraceae > Bradyrhizobium. The sequence goes on along the minus strand of CAVXRI010000003.1, from coordinate 64,055 downwards.
GCATGACCGAGGAGGAGCTTTTAAAGGGCCTCGAGGGGTTGGCGCCTCCGGAAGAGCAGCCCGAAGAAGACGAGTAGTCTCATTTATCGTCTCGGGTGTTCAAGCCCGGTGTATTTACCAAGGGGCCCGGACATTGTTCCGGGCCCTTTGCGTTTGTTCATCCTTTCATGGTTACCATATGCCTGTTGCCTTGGCATTCGTCACGGCTGTCACCGATTTGATCGGCGTATCGCCGATTTGGCGCTAGACTACGCTCCAGCACGGTCCTGTTCCAGGTCGCATGGGAAGGCATTGATCCGATGGCGTATTGGCTCCGCAGCCAGCCGCAGATGCAAGCGGCGACCGACTCGGTCGCCGTAGCGCCATCGTCCGCGCCGGCAAAATCGATCAAGCCGCCGCGTCCACGCATGATGCGCCAATACGATCTCGTCGAGCGCGTCCGATCCTACAACCCCGATACGAACGAGGACCTGCTCAACCGCGCCTATGTCTACGCCATGAAGGCGCATGGCTCGCAAACACGCGCTTCCGGAGATCCGTATTTCTCGCATCCGCTGGAGGTGGCGGCCATTCTGACCAGCCTCAAGCTGGACGACGCCACGATCGTGGCGGCACTGCTTCACGACACCATCGAGGATACCGAAGCGACCCGCGCGGAAATCGACCAGGTATTCGGTCATGAGATTGGCGCGTTGGTGGAGGGCCTCACAAAACTGAAGCGCCTGGAACTGGTTTCGCGTGAAGCCAAGCAGGCCGAGAATTTACGCAAGCTCCTGCTCGCCATTGCCGATGACGTCCGCGTTCTCTTGATCAAACTGGCCGACCGGCTGCACAACATGCGCACGCTGGAATTTGTGCCGCCTCCGGCGCGCCGCCGGATCGCGGAGGAGACACTCGACATCTACGCGCCGCTCGCTGGCCGCATGGGTATGCAGGAGATGCGCGAGGAGTTGGAGGACCTATCGTTTCGAACGCTGGATCCGAATGCCTATGTCGTTGTGATGCAGCGGCTCGATGCGCTGGCCGAACGAAATCGCAATCTGATCGGCGAAATTGAAACTCAGCTGTCCAGGAATATCCGAGAGAACGGGCTGACGGCGCACGTCTACGGGCGACGCAAGCAGCCGTTTTCGATCTGGACGAAAATGGAACGCAAGTCGGTCGGTTTCGAGCAGTTGTCCGACATTTTCGGTTTCCGCGTCGTGATGAACGACGTCGAAGCCTGCTACCGCGCGCTCGGCGTGGTACACACCACCTGGCCGGTCGTGCCAGGAAGGTTCAAGGACTACATCTCGACGCCCAAGCAAAACGATTACCGCTCTCTCCACACCACGGTCATCGGCCCCGGCAACCAGCGCGTCGAGCTGCAGATCCGCACCGAGGAAATGAATCAAGTCGCGGAATTCGGCATTGCCGCGCACGCCTTTTACAAGGAAGGCGTAGGCTCGCCGACCGAGCGGCTGAAGCATGAATCCAACGCGTTCGCCTGGCTGCGCCACACCGTCCGGATATTGTCCGACAGCGCCAATCCCGAAGAATTCCTGGAGCATACCAAGCTCGAACTATTCCACGACCAGGTGTTCTGCTTCACCCCGAAGGGCAAGCTGATTGCGCTGCCGCGCAACGCCAACGTCATCGACTTCGCCTATGCCGTGCATACCGACGTCGGTAATAGCGCCGTTGGCTGCAAAATTAACGGCAAGTTCGCACCGCTATCGTCCGAATTGCAGAACGGCGACGAAGTGGAAGTGCTGACGTCGGAAGCCCAGTCGGCCCCCCCATCGGCCTGGGAATCGCTTGCGGTGACCGGCAAGGCGCGAGCGGCTATCCGGCGCGCGACCCGCACTGCCGTCCGCGATCAGTACGCCGGGCTCGGCCGCCGGATTGTCGAGCGTCTGTTCGAGCGCGCGAAGATCGATTATGCCGACGACAAGTTGAAAGGCGCGTTGCCACGGCTGGCCCGTGCTTCCATAGACGACGTGATGGCGGCGGTGGGACGCGGCGAGATGAAGGCTTCCGATGTCGCGCGCGCGATGTATCCCGACTACAAGGAAGAACGGATTGCCCGTTACGGCGCGAAAAAAAGCCTTGCGGTCAAACTCAAGTTAAAATCAGCTCCTCCGGAGCCGGCGCGCAATCCTTCGGCGATACCCATACGCGGCATCAATTCGGATTTGCCGGTGAAGTTCGCGCCGAACGGAGGAGCAGTGCCTGGAGACCGGATCGTCGGGATTGTAACTCCTGGCGAAGGCATCACCATTTATCCGATCCAGTCACCTGCGCTAAAGGACTTCGAGGAGCAGCCGGAACGCTGGCTGGATGTGCGCTGGGATGTAGACGACACCACACCGCAACGCTTTCCTGCCCGGATATTGATTGACAACGTCAACGAGCCGGGAAGCCTGGCCCAGGTGGCGACGGTGATTGCCGAACACGATGGCAATATTGACAATATCAGCATGCACCGGCGCTCGCCCGATTTCACCGAGCTCACCGTCGACCTGGAGGTCTACGACTTGAAGCATCTCAGCGCGATCATCGCCCAGTTGCGCGCGAAAGCCGTTGTTGCCCGGGTCGAACGTGTTAATGGGTAGTTGACCCGCCCTAAGTCCTCGCGAGCCCAGTATGGCAAAAGTTCCTCCGCTGCGCCTCGGAGTCAATGTCGATCACGTCGCCACGCTGCGCAACGCCCGGGCAGGGCGCAACCCTGATCCCGTTCGCGCGGCGTTGATCGCGATCGAGGCCGGCGCTGACGGCATCACCGCCCATTTGCGCGAAGACCGCCGTCACATCCGCGACGAGGACATGGCGCGGCTCAAGGCGGAGATTTCAAAGCCGCTGAATTTTGAGATGGCTGCGACCCCGGACATGCTTCGGATATCGCTGGCGACCAAGCCGCACGCTGTCTGCCTCGTGCCGGAACGGCGCGAGGAACTCACTACTGAGGGCGGTCTCGACGTCGTCGGTCAGCACAACGCGCTGGCACCCTTCATCGCTCGCTTGAACGATGCCGGCATTAGAGTGTCGCTGTTCATCGCAGCCGAACCGCGACAGATCGAGATGGCGGCCAGACTGCACGCGCCGGTCATTGAAATTCATACGGGCGCCTGGTGTGACGCGGTCGTCGACGACCACGCTGCAAAGGCGGAGGCCGAATGGCAAAGAATCGTGGCCGGAACCGCTCTCGCGCGCTCGGCTGGGCTGGAGGTTCATGCAGGCCACGGGCTGGACTATGGAACGGCCGAGAAGATCGCTTCGCTATCCGAGATCGCCGAGCTTAACATCGGCTACTACATGATAGGAGAAGCGTTGTTCGTCGGGCTCGGCGAGACGGTTCGTAGGATGCGGGCGGCGATGGATCGGGGCCGGAGCGCGGCATGATCATCGGGATCGGCTCCGACCTGATCGATATTCGTCGCGTCGCGAAGGTCATCGAGCGGCACGGCGACCGATTTCTCGATCGTATCTTCACCGATGCCGAGCGGGCGCGGGCCGCTCGGCGGGCAAAAAACGCGAACATGGTGGTAGCGACCTATGCCAAGCGTTTTGCCGCGAAGGAGGCCTGTTCCAAGGCGCTCGGTACGGGGATGCGGAGTGGCGTGTGGTGGCGTCACATGGGCGTCGTAAATCTACCGGGTGGCCGGCCGACGATCCAACTCACCGGCGGGGCCTTGGCCCGGCTTGAACAGCTGACGCCTGCCGGTTTTGAGGCGCAAATTGACCTCAGCATTACCGACGATTGGCCGATGGCGCAGGCGTTCGTCATAATTTCGGCGGTGAAGAACGGCATCTCCTGACCCAGTGTTGATTCCTCTCCGATCCCGGTTTGAAAGAAAAAGTCCAAAAATCTCAGTGGCTTGCGTAGTTTTGAAGGGGCCATCGAGTTGCGTGCCCGTGAACAACCGTCTAAAACGCGCGCAATTGATCAGCTAGGGCGAATTCGGGTTTGCACCGGAATTGGCTCTCACTACCATATTCAGACCAGTTCTTTCACGCGAGCGGTTGAGCGTTCGCGTAAGAGAGGGGTTCTGCCACCGCGCGATGGTCGCGACGGGGAGTTGAGAGAGCGATGAGCGTGACATCCGGCACAAAAACTGAGAGCGGCGCGGGCGAAACAATCCGTGTCGTCATCCACGCCCTGCTAATCGCCCTCGTGATCCGCACGTTTTTGTTTCAGCCCTTCAACATCCCGTCGGGATCCATGAAGGCGACACTCCTGGTCGGGGACTACCTGTTCGTCTCGAAATATTCGTACGGCTACAGTCACTATTCCATGCCGCTATCCCCGCCGTTGTTTTCGGGCCGTATTTTCGGCTCCGAACCTTCGCGCGGCGACATCGTGGTGTTCCGGCTGCCAAAGGACGACTCCACCGACTACATCAAACGCGTGATCGGGCTACCGGGCGACCGCATCCAGGTGAGGGAAGGACTTCTTTACATCAACGACGCGCCGGTTCAGCGCGAGCGCCTGAGCGACTTCATCGGCGAGGACCCCTGCGGTTCTGATGCCACTGCGCGGGTGAAACGGTGGAAGGAGACGTTGCCGAACGGCGTGAGTTACGAAACGCTCGACTGTGTAGACAACGGCTTCTACGACAACACCAACGTTTACATCGTTCCGCCTGGAAACTTCTTCATGATGGGGGACAACCGCGACAATTCGACCGACAGCCGCGTGCTGTCGGCCGTGGGCTACGTGCCCTTTGAGAATCTGGTTGGCCGCGCCCAGTTAATATTCTTTTCCATCGCTGAAGGCGAGCACGCCTGGATGTTCTGGCGCTGGCCCACCGCAGTGCGTTGGAATCGGCTGTTCAAAATCGTGCGATGAACGACGAAACACCGGATATCCCGAACGCCTCGATATCGGCCGAAGCAAACTCTTCCTCCGGCGCGGGAGGTGAAGCCGCGCCGGCAAGAAAGAAGCGCCGCAAAGTCAGTGCGAAAGCGGCTCTTGCTGCGATCGAGGCGCGGATCGGTCACAAATTCGTGGATGCCGATTTGCTGATAACCGCCTTTACTCATGTTTCGGCGCTGAAAACTGCGCGCAAGCGAGGCGACAGCTATCAACGTCTCGAATTTCTGGGCGATCATGTGCTCGGGCTGGTAGTATCGGACATGCTCTATCGTGCTTTTCCCAGCGCCGATGAGGGCGAACTCTCGAAGCGCCTCGCCGATCTCGTGCGGAAGGAAAGCTGCGCTGATGTCGCCAAGTCGCTTGGCCTGCTCGATGATATCAAGCTTGGCGCGGTAGGAGCGGGGGCGGGGGCCCGGTTGCGCAAGTCGGTGCTCGGCGACGTCTGCGAGGCGGTAATCGGCGCGATCTTTCTCGACGGCGGCTACGCCGCTGCGGGGCAATTCGTCGAGCGCAATTGGACGGAGCGGATGCGCAAGCCGCGGCGCCCGCTGCGCGATCCCAAGACGGTGCTGCAGGAATGGGCGCAGGGCAAGGGCCTCCCGACGCCCGTTTACCGCGAGATAGAGCGTACCGGCCCGCACCACGATCCGCAGTTTCGGGTGGCCGTGGATCTTCCCGGGCTCGATCCGGCCGAAGGCGTCGGCGGCAGCAAGCGCGCTGCGGAAAAAGTAGCAGCTTCCGTCATGATCAAGCGTGAAGGCGTTGCCGGCGGTAGCAATGACGGATAGTGCCAGCAGCACTGCCGCGCCAGCCGCCACACGCTGCGGCTTTGTCGCGCTGATCGGCGCCCCCAATGTCGGCAAATCCACGCTGGTCAATGCGCTGGTGGGTTCGAAGGTCACCATCGTCTCGCGCAAGGTGCAGACAACCCGCGCACTCATCCGCGGCATCGTTATCGAGGACGGAGCCCAGGTCATTCTGGTCGATACGCCCGGCATTTTTTCGCCCAAACGTCGGCTCGATCGCGCCATGGTATCGACCGCGTGGAGCGGCGCGCACGACGCCGATGTCGTCTGCGTGCTTTGTGACGCGAAAGCGGGAATCGACGCGGAAGCCGATGCTATCCTGAGCAAGGTAGCCGCCGTCGATCATGAAAAGATCCTGGTGCTCAACAAGATCGATTTGGTGCCGCGCGAGAAACTACTGACACTGGCCAAGGCGGCCAACGAGCGGCTACCTTTTGCAAAGACGTTCATGGTCTCGGCTATGTCGGGCGATGGTGTAGAGGATTTGCGCCAAGCGCTCAGCGAAATGGTGCCCGCCGGGCCATTCCATTATCCCGAGGACCAGATGTCGGATGCTCCGATGCGGCAACTGGCGGCCGAGATCACGCGGGAAAAGATCTTCCGGCAATTGCACCAGGAGTTGCCGTACCAATCCACCGTCGAGACGGACAGCTGGACTGAGCGCAACGACAAATCCATCCGGATCGAGCAGACGATTTTTGTGGAACGCGATAGCCAGCGCAAGATTGTGCTCGGCAAGGGCGGCGCCACTATCAAATCCATCGGCGCGGAAGCGCGCAAGGAAATCGCCGAGATCACCGGGGTTCCAGTGCATCTGTTCCTGTTCGTCAAGGTGCGCGAGAATTGGGGTGATGATCCCGACCGTTACAGGGAAATGGGACTTCAATTTCCCAGGGAATAGCCGGCAATCAAATGAAACTACCCAAGAACGTTTGGCTCTTCCAAGTACTGCTCTACTCCTCGCTCGCGCTTGATGCGTTGTCGGCCGCGTTTCAGGATCGGACGCCGACCCCGGAGATGACATCATCGACGATGGCGCTGGGCATGTTGATACCGGTCGGCGTGATCCTGCTCTTGGTCTATTTTGTCGAGCTCGCCGCGCAACACCGCAAGAACTGGCCGCGCTGGGTCTTGGCCGCCATGTTCGCTGTCTCCGTCATGTCGCTGATCCAGATCGTCGGTAAGGGCGGCTTGGAACTCGATAGCGGTATCGAGATCGTGTCGTGCGCGCTGACGGCGGCTGGCTTGTACTTCTCGTTCACGGGCGACGCGCAGGGCTGGTTTAACGCGTAGCACTGGGCGTGTCATTTTCGGTCGCCCGCCTAAATGAGGCTAGTCTTTCTCTCAGGAACCGCATTGTCAGATAGCTGCGCCTGACATCGAAATCCTGTAAACCGCATGGCATGGAATGGACCGACGAAGGGATCGTGCTGGGGGTGCGGCGGCATGGCGAATCCAGCGCCATCGTCGAACTGCTGACGCGTGATCATGGCCGCCATCTTGGTCTTGTGCGCGGCGGAACGGGGTCCCGCATGCGGCCCTGGCTGCAGCCCGGCAACGGCGTGCGTGCAGTATGGCGCGCGCGGCTCGACGAGCATCTCGGTACCTACAACATCGAATGCACAAATCCGCGCGCGGCGAGCCTGCTTGCGTCCTCGCACGCGGTTTACGGTGTAACCCATCTGGCTGCGGTGGCGCGGCTCTTGCCGGAGCGGGATCCGCATGAGGACATCTACGATCAGTTAGGTCGCACGCTGGATAATTTCGATGATCCTGGCGAAGCCGCGGTTCATCTCATCCGGTTCGAACTCGCAATGCTCGCCGAACTCGGGTTTGGGCTCGATCTTGAAAATTGCGCCGCGACCGGGCAGACCTCCGAACTCGTCTATGTGTCGCCGAAATCCGGCGGCGCGGTATCGCGCGCTGCCGGCGAGCCCTGGCGAGATCGGTTACTGCGCTTGCCCGCTTTTTTGCGCCCAGACGAGAGCCAGGCGAACGGCTGGTCGGATCAGGATCTGCAGGATGGATTTCAACTCACCGGGCTGTTCCTGCTGCGCTATGTGCTGGAGCCCCGTGGTCAAGGCCATTCGGACGCCCGCGAGGGGTTTATCAACGCGGTAAACAGATATCGGGCGAAAGTCGGATCGCCTTTTTGAGAGCACCTGCCTCCACGAGGGGCCCGAAGATCATCGCTCGCAAGCGGAACGACCTTGCGAAAAAGCCCCGGATCGCTCCGGGGCCTTTCATCGTGCGGCGTTTATGTTCCGCGAGGTGTAGTTTTTCAAATTGCGATCCCGTAGTAGTCGTCCACCGAACGAGCTCGGCTGGGATCGTCCCAATTCCACGTGTTGTCGTTGCTGTACTTGGGGGCGCCCTTGAGCTGTGTTTCGGTCACTCCAGTCACGTAACCGCCGAGATCGGTGTCGTATTTCAGCGATTGCCAGGGGAGCGGGTAGTGATCGTTGCCGATCCCGAGAAATCCTCCGAAGCCCAAAACTACGTATGAGACTTGGCCGCTTAGCTTATCGATCATGACCCTTTCCACGGAGCCGATCTTTGTTCTGTCGGCGCCGTAAACGGCGGTTCCTTCGACCTTGTCGCTTCCAATCAGTTTGCCGGTTTCTCTTGCCTCCGTTGGCATAGCCATCCTCCGTGTTGGTTTATAATCCAACCGGGTGAAAAAACTTTTGTTCCATCTGCCACGAGGGCGCGACGGAACTGCTGTGGGCCGCGCGGACTTGATGCAGCGAGCAGCGAGACCTGCAAAAATGGATTCTCCGCAGCAAACCCAGGTTCGCAAGATCTGTCGAGATAGCCGATGCCGGTTAGAGTGACACCAGACCAATTCGTTCTGACGCCGGAGGGCATCACCCACATCCTGACCGGGGCAAAGTTGACGCAAGCCGGCGCCGATCCCGACGCGTTGACGCTGGAGATGGGACAGCTCGAGAATGAGAAGGAACACCCCGAAGAGCATAATCCCGAAGCCGTTGTGAATATGCTGTACCAACTTTGGGAAGAGCATCGTCGGGGGAAACGGTTCGATAAAGATAGCCCTGAGTGAATGGACTGCCCGAGCGTGTCTGTCTTGGTCTCGTATGGTCACCCTAACATTTGAAATGGTGCTGAAAGTTCCTTCGCCGTAAGTATGGTCGCAGGGGACGATTATGCCGATTTACCGGATGCTTCAAGCCGAAGCCTTCGATCCAGAGGTGGTCGAAATGCTTTCTGAGTGCTTCGAAAAGGTGCTTGAAGACCTTGGTCTTGTATCCCGCACGGACCCGATTACGACGCTGGTTGCTCAACGGGTTATCGAATGCGCCAAATGGGGCGAGCGCGATCCGGTCAGACTTCGGGAGCGGGTGCTACAATCCTTCAAATGAAGGCCGACCGGGTTCGGCCCTGATGCGTCCCGCGGGGAATGCAAACGCATCATTGACTGCCGTCGCCAGTCGCGGCGGACCACCGCCAACCGCCTCCCAGCTTCGCCGCCGGCCCAAAAGAAAGCTCGTTGCCCCCGCGGGGTGCAGGCGGAATCTTCACGACTTCGATTGACCGGCAACGACCGACGCAGATAAACCGCGCATTGAGAACGGTCGCACCAGAGACCTCGCTGAAGTACTCGCCCCAAGTCATTGAAGGCGCTGAATACTATGGGAAAAAGACTGATTCCGCCCGAACCGGCCGAAATTCACGAGGTGCCGCTGCGGGAGGCGCTGGAAGAGCGTTACCTCGCCTATGCGCTCTCGACCATCATGCATCGGGCGCTTCCGGATGCCCGCGACGGACTAAAACCCGTGCATCGCCGGATACTGTACGGAATGCGACTGTTGCGCCTCGATCCCGGCGCGCCGTTCAAGAAGTCCGCCAAAATCGTCGGCGACGTGATGGGCTCGTTCCATCCGCATGGCGACCAAGCAATCTATGACGCGATGGTTCGGCTCGCGCAAGATTTTTCCTCGCGCTATCCGCTGGTCGACGGCCAAGGCAATTTCGGCAACGTCGATGGCGATAACGCCGCCGCTTACCGCTACACCGAAGCGCGAATGACCGATGTCGCGCGGCTACTGCTTGAAGGGATAGATGAGGACGGCGTCGAATTCCGTCCCAACTACGACGGTCAGTCGAAAGAGCCGGTGGTTTTGCCGGGCGGCTTCCCGAACCTGCTTGCCAACGGTGCGCAAGGCATCGCAGTCGGCATGGCTACCTCGATTCCGCCGCACAACGTCGCCGAATTGTGCGAGGCCGCGCTGCACCTGATCGAAAAGCCTGCTGCGAAGTCGCGTGCGCTGCTGAAATGGGTAAAGGGTCCGGATTTCCCGACTGGCGGCATCGTCGTGGATTTAAAGGAAACTATCGCGGAAGCCTATGCGACGGGTCGCGGCTCGTTCCGCACCCGCGCCAAGTGGGTGCAGGAGGATGGAGGGCGCGGCACATGGGTGCTGGTCATCACCGAAATCCCCTGGCTCGTGCAGAAGTCACGGCTGGTCGAGAAGATCGCCGAACTGCTTAACGACAAGAAGCTGCCGCTGGTGGGCGATATCAGGGACGAATTGGCTGAAGATATCCGGCTCGTGATCGAGCCGAAGTCGCGCGCCGTCGATCCGGAACTGATGATGGAATTGCTGTTCCGTCTGACCGAGCTAGAGAGCCGTATACCGCTGAATCTGAACGTACTGGTGAAGGGCCGTGTGCCCAAGGTGTTGGGGCTTGCCGAGTGCCTGCGGGAGTGGCTCGATCATCTTCGTGACGTACTGGTGCGGCGCACCCACTATCGAAAAGCGCAGATCGAGAACAGGCTGGAAGTGCTCGGCGGTTATCTGATCGCCTACCTGAACATCGACCAGGTGATCAAGATCATCCGCACGGAGGACGAACCAAAGCTCGCGCTCATCAAGGCTTTCAAGCTTTCGGAAATCCAGGCCGAGGCCATCCTCAATATGCGCCTACGCTCGTTGCGAAAGCTCGAGGAGATCGAAATTCGCACCGAAGAAAAGGATCTTCGGAGCGAATTAAAGGGCGTAAAGGCGCTCCTCGGCTCGGAAGCCGATCAGTGGTCGAAGGTCAGCGAACAGGTCCGCAAGGTTCGCGATCTCTTTGGGCCGAAGACTCCCCTTGGCAAACGCCGCACGCAATTCGCGGATGCGCCGGAGCATGATCTTGCCGCCATCGAGGAAGCGTTTGTCGAGCGCGAGCCCGTTACCGTGGTGGTGTCGGACAAAGGCTGGGTTCGCACGCTGAAAGGTCACGTTGCCGACCTGTCGGGCTTGACCTTCAAGACCGACGACAAGCTGGACCAGGCGTTCTTTGCCGAAAGCACCTCGAAGCTGCTGCTGTTTGCGACCAACGGCAAATTTTATTCTCTCGATGTCGCCAAGCTACCGGGCGGACGCGGCCACGGCGAGCCGATCCGGATGTTCGTCGACATGGAGCAGGATGCTGCCATCGTCTCGCTGTTCGTCAACAAGGGCGGGCGCAATTTTCTGATCGCGAGCGCGGAGGGTCAAGGCTTCATCGTGAAGGAGGATGATTGCGTCGGCAACACCCGCAAGGGCAAGCAGGTGCTGAATGTCCAGATGCCGAACGAAGCCCGCGCGCTGGCAACCGTTACGGGCGACACCGTTGCCGTGATCGGCGACAATCGAAAGATGCTGCTGTTCCCGGTCGATCAGGTGCCTGAGATGGGCCGCGGCCGTGGCGTGCGCTTGCAGAAATACCGCGATGGCGGATTGTCGGATGTCGCGACCTTCGACTCCAGGGAAGGCCTGACCTGGAAGGATTCTGCCGGTCGCGAATTCTCAGTTACGATCAAGGAACTATCTGAATGGCGGGGCAACCGCGCCGATGCAGGTCGCCTGCCGCCGAAGGGCTTTCCGAAGTCGAACAAATTTGGACGCGGCCTGGAGTAGAGGGGTCATTTCGAGCATCGGCAGAAGGCGACGACCAGCGCGTTGCTTTCCGGCCACCGTCAAATCAGGCCCAAGAGCCGCAAGGCGATCCCCGCGACGCATGAGCCTCCCAAGACGGTCAGCATACCCAGCCTGAAGCGAAAGATGGCGATCACCGCCGCGGTGGCGAGGACCAGGGCTGCGAGATCCACACTCGACATCACCGGCATGTCGAATGAAAGCCCGAACGATCGTACCGGAACTGTTTTCCGAAACAACGTATGAAGCGCGAACCAGATCGACAGGTTCAGTATCACGCCGACAACAGCGGCGGTGATCGCGGTCAAGGCGCCGGCTAGACCCTTATTGCCGCGCAGCGTCTCGACAAAGGGGGCGCCGAGGAAGATCCAGAGAAAGCACGGCGTGAAGGTGACCCAGGTCGCGAGCAGCCCGCCAAGCGTGCCGGCCAGCATTGGGGACAACGTGCCGGGATCGCGAAAGGCGGCCATGAAGCCCACGAACTGCAGAACCATGATTAGCGGCCCCGGCGTGGTTTCTGCCATGCCAAGACCGTCGAGCATCTCGCGCGGCTGTACCCAATGATAGTGCTCGACCGCCTGCTGCGCGACATAGGCCAGCACCGCGTAGGCGCCGCCGAACGTCACCATCGCCATCTTGCTGAAGAACAGCGCGATCTGGCTGAACACGTCGGCTTGGCCGAACGCCATCAACAGCGCACCGACCGGTATCAGCCACAACGCCAACCAGACCACGCCCACCCTTAGCGCGCGGGAAACGCTGGGCCGGACGTGTTCGGGCAGATGCTCGCCGAGCATGCTGTCGACAACAGCAGCGCCCTTGGCCCCGCCATGCGTCACCGCCGCGAACTCCTGTCGTCCGAGTTTAGCACCCGCGTAACCGATCAGTCCGGCCGAGATGATGATGATCGGGAACGGCACGTTGAAGAAGAAGATCGCGATAAAGGCGATCGCCGCGAGCGCGATCATGATCCTATTGCGCAGCGCCCGTTTTCCAACACGGACGACGGCCTCGATCACAATTGCAAGCACGGCTGCCTTCAATCCGAAAAACAGCGCCTCGACGAAGCTGACGTTGCCGTATCCGGCGTAGATGTAGCTCAACCCCATGATGGCGATGACGCCGGGTAGAATGAACAGACCGCCGGCCATGATGCCGCCAGCCGTCCGATGCAGGAGCCAGCCGATGTAGGTAGCGAGCTGCTGCGCCTCGGGGCCCGGCAGCAGCATGCAGTAGTTGAGCGCGTGCAGAAACCGGCTTTCCGAAATCCAGTTTTTCTCCTCGACCAGAATGCGATGCATGACGGCAATCTGGCCTGCCGGGCCGCCAAAGCTCAAAACCGCGACGCGCAGCCAGACGCGAAAGGCGTCTGTGAAGCGGATGCCGTGACCGGCATCCGCTTGGTTGGTTTGATGAAGTGTGGCGTCCGTCATGACTTCGGTTTGTTGGTGGGCCAATTATGGGTTTCGTCCGTGGCGTCGCGGCACCAGCGGTAGAACGCATCGTACAGCAGCATGCCGGTCTCGAGCTGTTCGAGATCGTCGTCATACATTCTCGACAGGCCCAATGATGCCGCGAGCAGTCCGGGCGCCTCCGGCGAGAGGTCGAGCCGCCCCGTATCGGCGCCGCGCACCATGGTTGCGAGACGCAGCATGGCTGGCGTTGCCAGCCCGAACTCCTCGACCATTACGTCGAAGGTACAGAGCTCGCCGCGATGACTCCAGAAAACGTTTTCGATATCGAAAGGTGTCGCCTTGAAGTGTTCTCCGACCGCGGTCACCTCCGAAGGCGCCACATAGAGGAACACCGCCTTCGGATCGATGAACCGCCTGATCAGCCAGGGACAAGCAATCCGGTCGATTTTCGGCCGCGCCCGGGTCACCCAGACCGTGCGTCCCTGGGCGTCTCGTGGCGGCACTTTTGAGAGATCGACCAGCGGGAGCTTAGCGGCTTTCCATGCTTCGAACCCGCCCTCAAGCGTTTCTGCCGATACGTTGAGTTGTCGCAGCCAAGCTGCCGCGCCCTGCGCGAGCTTTGCGCCGCGATAGCAAACGACAACAGCTGAACGTCCGGCGAACTCCTTGCCCCATTCGGGAGCATCTTCAAAGCTGCGTCTGACCGCGCCAGGAATCAGCCGCTGGTCGGCGGCGAAATGCTCATCGGTGCGGCAGTCGATCAGAACCGGCGCATTGCTTGTGCCGATCAGTTTCGAAAGCTTATCAGGGGAAATCATGGTGTAGGATGACATGGCTGCGCCCTCGTCAAAGATACGGGACGCGATACTTGGGCATGTCGCCTCGTGGGGGGATCGCAGAACCCCCAGAAGTTCGTTACATCGTAACGGAAGAGGCCTGTCAATAGCGCGCGATGGACGGCCGAGTGTCGGTGAAAGTTCCGTTGACGCGCCCTATATTGCGATCGTCGGAATCGCGAAGCTGTTTCGGGAGATGGGCAGATGCATTCACACTCGCTTGATCGATGGACGCACGAGCACGTCTTCCTAGGCGCGAAACACGCGGAAAACGAGCGGCGTACATGGATCGTGGTCGCGCTGACGGCTGCGATGATGATCGGCGAGATTACGGCCGGATCGCTGTTCGGCTCGATGGCCCTTTTGGCCGATGGTTGGCACATGGCTACGCATGCCGCGGCACTGGGCATCGCGGGGATTGCCTATGCCTTTGCGCGACAGCATGCGCAAAACTCTCGTTTCGCTTTCGGCACGGGGAAATTCGGCGATCTCGCTGCGTTTTCCAGCGCGATCGTGCTGGGAATTGTAGCGATCCAGATCGCCTATGAAAGCATCACGCGGCTCATCTCTCCGGTTCCGATCATCTATGGGGAGGCGATCGCGGTTGCCTCGTTGGGCCTATGCGTGAATGTCGCCAGCGCGTGGCTGTTGCGCGACACGCACGACCATCATCACGGTCATTCGCATGAGCACGAAGAAGATGATGATCATCACGGGCCCCGCGGTCACTCGCACGGAGATCATCACCACGACAACAACCTGCGCGCCGCCTATATCCACGTATTGGCGGATGCGGCAACATCGGTGCTTGCGATAGCGGCGCTGGTCGTTGCGATGTATTCGGGTTGGGTATGGGCCGATCCGGCGGTCGGTATTGTCGGAAGCATCGTGATCGCCAGTTGGGCCGTCGGGCTGATTCGTGCTTCCGGCGCTGTGCTGCTCGATGTCAGCGTCGACAAGAAGCTCGAAACCGTGATCCGGGATCGGTTGGAGACTGCGGGCGACCGGGTCACCGACCTGCATCTTTGGCAGGTTGGTCCCGGTCACTGTGCCGCGGTGATATCGCTGGTGTCGAATCATCCCTTGCCACCCGCAACCTACAAGGACCGCCTGCGGGGCTTGCGGGATCTCAGCCATGTGACGGTCGAAGTGGACGTTTGCGCGCACTAGGAAGGCGCACTCTCGATCGATCTTGAGGGCATTGCGCGACGGGGCGGAAATACGACCGCCTATTTCGCATTCGCATCGTCAAAAAACGGGTGAAGCTATCAACCCACTGAGAACAGGGCGGCATGGGCGAGTGGATCGGAGTATTCATAGCGTTGGTCTCGAGCTGCCTCGGTGGCACGGCGGCAGCAATTACCCGTTATCTCGTCGGCGGGGCGGACCCGGTCACGCTAGCCATTCTGAGGTGGGCAATAGGTTTCCTCTGCCTGCTGCCGGCGGCGTTGTTCCTGAAGGTCCGTTGGCCGCAACGAAAGGATTGGCCGGCCGTCGCTTTGTTGGGGCTTTGCTTCTTCGGATTGTTTTTCGTCCTCTATAACATCGCCATAGGCTACACGACGGCGGCCCGCGCCAGTCTCGCGTTGGCGACGCTGCCGCTGCACACCATGGTTGTGGCGGCGCTGCTCGGTATAGAGCCATTGACGATGAGGAAATCGATCGGTGTATGCGTGGCCGTGCTGGGGGTCATCGCAGCGCTCGCATCGGGCCTTTCAACCGCTCCGGCCGGCGCCTGGCGCGGCGAACTCATCATGACCGGCGCCGTGTTTTGCATGGCGTTCTACAATGTGTTGTCTCGGCCCTTGATGCAGCGATCGAGCGCGCTCGGCTTCCTCACCGTGAGCATGGGCGCAGGCGCTGCCGCGTTGATACTGGTTGGATCGTTGACCGGCAGCATCTCGGTATTGAAGAGCTTCGGCATGGCGCAATGGACCGCGGGCCTCTATCTCGGGATCGGTGGCGGAGCCCTGGCTTTCATCCTGTGGGTGTTGGCGCTTCAGCGCACGACGCCGACCCGCGTCGCCATTACCATGACAGTGAACCCGATCGCGGCCGGCGTGCTAGCGGCCCAACTTGTTGGCGAGCCGATCACGCCTAATCTTGCTGTCGGGCTGATCGCCGTTTTTGCGGGCATATGGATCGCAACGATGGAAACCAAAAAACCCGTAGGAACTCAGGGACCACTGATGTCCGGTTCCACCTCAGTTGCGCGGAGCGGCGATCGGCGGGCCGAGGCCCGTTGATGTCTTGGGCTTCATCGTCCCGGCATAGAACGAGACTACCCAGATCAATATCAGGCAAATCAGATAGACCGCATAGGATTGCGGGGGCGTAGTCGCCCATCTCATAAGATCTTTGAACGTGCGTTGTGGGCCGGTTTGGTTTTCCATGACGTCGTTGTCCTTCAAACAAGCCGTGTTGGGAAGAGCAAACCTCCCGCGCAACCACGCTCAGCTGCGGGACGGCTCCCGCCGGACCATCAACAGCGCCAGCAACGCCGCGAGGCTGAGCCCGGACGACACGATCAGAACGCGGCTGCCCATGCTCTCGACAAGAAGACCGAACGCCAGCGGCGCTGCCGCCTGCGCCATGCGTGCCGGAGCGCCGATGATGCCGAGCCGATAGCCATAGTTTTGCGGGCCGAAGATCGCGAGCGGCATCGTGCCGCGCGCAATGGTCAAGATACCGTTCCCCGCGCCGTGAAACACCGCGAACACGCTTGCCGCCGCACCGCCTGCCAGCGCTAGAATGACCGCCCCGATCGGATGCGTGAGACAGGCCAGCCGGCCGGACACCAAAGGGTGGTAACGGCTCAAGAAAGTCGCCTCGACAATTCGGGCGCCGACCTGCGCCGGACCGATCAGCGCGCCGGCTGCTATAGCTTGCAAACTGGTCGCGCCCGCGGCTTCGAGAATGCGGGGCAGGTGCGCCGCCATTGCCCCCGTAACGCTCCATGCCGCAGCGAACGCGAACGCCAGCAGAATCATGGTTCGATCTATTGCGATGTGAGGCTTGACCGGGGTTTCCGCTCTCACCTTCGCAACCTTGACGGCCGGCAGCATCAGCATGTTGATCGGAAGCCCGATCAGGATGTGTGCCGCGGCCCATGCGAAGCAGGTGTTGCGCCAGCCGATCTGTTCAAGCCCCAGAGCGGTCAAGGGCCAGCCGACGGTGCTTGCAAAACCGGCGATCAATGTGATGCCCGTGATCGCGCCGCGCGCGGCGTCGCCGTACATTCGGCCGAGGGCGGCGAACGCTGCGTCGTACAGGCCAAAACCCATGCCGACGCCGAGCAACAGCCAGGCGACCAGAAGGACGAGAATAGACTGGCTGAAGCCGAGCAGCGTCAGCCCCGCCGCCAAGGTCACGTTGGAAATCGAAAGTACCTGACGGCCGCCAACCAGATCGATTTGACGGCCGACGCGCGGACCGAGCAGAGCCGAGAGCACCAGCGCCGCCGAGAACGCCGCAAAAATCCAATTGCTGGAAACGCCGAGATCACGCGCGATGGGGTCCGCGACGATTGCCGGCAGGTAGTAGCTGGAAGCCCAGGCCAAAGTCTGGGTCGTGCCGAGCGCCAGGACGATCCGAAGCTGGCGTCCTCTCATCTCTGTAAAATCGCTTTCCCGGGCCAATAAAGCACTAAAGGCCCACGCAGAATGCCCGTCGCTATTGCCGAGGATGCGTGCGAGTTGAGCGGTCCGCCCGCCACATCCAGCGCGCGCCGGCCCCCTGAGGCGCGAAGTGCGGAAAGGTCAAAGTCATCCGTTCTGCGTTTTGCCATCGTCGCCCGCCATACTCCGTGTTCGCCGCCATTGCCATACCGCATGTCGATGCGCCGAACTCCTCAGGAACTGGGCGTAGACTTGGGACATGGACGGATGCTGGTTGACAGGCCACCATATATCCAGAATGCTGGATGTATGGATTCCGAGCACGCTATCCTCGCCTTGGCAGCGCTTGCCCAACCGACACGCCTGGAGGCGTTCCGGCTGTTGGTGAAGCACGAGCCAATTGGGATGGCGGCCGGGGACGTCGCCAAGTCGCTCGCCGTCCCGCAAAACACGATGTCGGCGCATCTGGGGGTGCTGTCCCGCGCTGGCCTGATTTCACCTCAGCGTTTCAGCCGCTCAATCGTTTACCGCGCCGATCTCCTGCATTTACAGGCCGTCGTTCTCTTCATGTTGACGGATTGCTGCGAGGGGCGGCCGGAAATATGCGCGCCGCTCATCGAGAGCCTCACGTCGTGTTGTCCGCCGGCCGGCAAGAGGCGCGCGCATGCAAAAGTTTGACTTGCCGCGCCGGCTGGCGGTGGAGGTGCTTGGGACGGCGTTGCTGGTTGCGACCGTGGTCGGCTCAGGAATCATGGCGGAGAGTCTCACGAGGGACGTTGCCCTCGCGCTACTCGGCAATACGCTGCCGACCGGCGCGATCCTGGTGGTTCTCATTACAATTTTCAGTCCGGTTTCCGGGGCGCATTTTAACCCCGCGGTTTCGCTGGTGTTCGCGCTGAAACGGGACTTATCGGTGCGTGACACGCTACTCTATGTTCTGGCGCAAATCGGCGGCGGCATTGTCGGAACAATGGTGGCTCACGCGATGTTCGCCCTGCCGCTGCTGGAATTTTCGTCGAAGATGCGAGAGGGCGGGGCGCAATGGTTTGCAGAAGGAGTTGCCGCATTCGGCCTGATCGCAACAATTCTTGCTGGTATCAGGTTTGAACGCGCTTCCGTGCCGTGGCTGGTGGGCCTTTATATCATGGCGGCGTACTGGTTTACGGCGTCAACGTCATTTGCAAATCCTGCCGTGGCGATCGCGCGCTCAATGACGAATACCTTCTCGGGAATTCGTCCTGTGGACCTTCCCGGTTTCATTGCCGGAGAGCTCTGCGGTGCGGTCGCCGCCTTGCTGTTCATGGGCTGGCTGTTGCGCGGTGAGGGCAACCCGGCCGGCGTGGTGAAGGAGGCTCAACTATGAACGTGACGATCTATCACAATCCGGCCTGCGGTACGTCGCGCAATACGCTGGCGATGATTCTGCAAAGCGGCGCGAAAGCTGAGGTCATCGAATATTTGAAGACGCCTCCGAGCCGGGCGCGGCTGATCGAATTGATTGATGCATTGGGGATTTCACCGCGCGAGCTGTTGCGTGAAAAGGGGACGCCCTATGCGGAGTTGCGGCTCAGTGATCCCAAATGGAGCGAAGATGAGCTGATTGATTTCATGCTGGCGCATCCGATCCTGATCAACCGGCCGATTGTCGTGACACCGAAGGGCACAAGGCTGTGCCGGCCCTCCGAGGCAGTACTCGATCTGCTCGACAGTCCGCCCGCCTCGTTTGTGAAGGAGGACGGGGAGGTCGTGACGCCGGCAAAATCGTGATCCGAAAGGGCCGGGCGGGACCGAAAGTGCATTAGCCCGAAGCTTCCGCCGCGTTCGATTGCGCGGCATAATGGGCCAATGGACCTAACGCCTCGTCTCAGCCTGATGAACTGGCTGGTCAGCCAGGGCCTGACCGGCTTGGCCGAGAACGAGCTTATTCGCGGCTTTTGCGAGCGCTGCCGGGCAGAGGGACTTCATCTGTCGCGCGGCCTCGTGTTCATCGACACCCTGCACCCGATTTTCGAGGGCCGCGGCTTTCGCTGGAACGACGTTGAAACCAATGAGAGCGAGATTTTCGAGTATGGCTCGACCAGCGAGGGCAACGCCGCTCAAAACTGGCGCCGCTCGACGTTCTATCACATGCTCGAACACGGGCATGACGAACTAGTGATTGATCTCGCCGATTGTGCGTCGTTCGATTTCTCCTTGATCGATGAATTGGCCGCCAAAGGGCACCGACATTTCGTCGCCTTCGTGCATCGCTTCGGCGAGACCGGCACATTGGGGCAAATGGACTGCCTATATTCGTACTGGCTGACGCGCCGCGATCACGGCTTTGACGAACAGGATTTGTCGGCGCTGCGCGATTTGGTGCCGGTGCTGGGGCTCGCGATCAAATCCGCTCAGCAGGTGGACATCGCGCGAACGCTGGGGCGGGTCTATCTTGGGCGGGACGCCTCAGAGCAGGTGTTGCGCGGCCGGATCTCCCGTGGTGTGACCGAACGCATCAACGCGGTGCTGTGGTTTTCCGATCTGCGCGGCTCGACGGCGATTGCCGAAAACATCGGGCCGGACGAGATCATTCCGTTTCTGAACGACTATGCGCAAGCCGCTATCGATGCCATCCATGCGGCTGGCGGCGACGTGCTGAAACTGATCGGTGATGGCGTGCTGGCGATGTTCACAGGCGAGGACATGACCTTCGCGCGACGCGCGGCGTTGCAGGCCGAACATCGCTTCAGGAAAAACATGATCTCGCTAAACCTCAGCCGCTCCGAACGTGGCCGACCGGTGACAACGGCCTATGTCGGCCTGCATGTCGGAGAGGTTCTTTATGGCAACATAGGCAGCGAGGACCGGCTTGATTTCACCGTGGTCGGGCCGGCCGTCAACGAGGTCAGCCGGATCGCTTCGATGTGCCGCTCGGTCGATCGCGAATTGCTCGCGTCATCCGAATTTTGCGGCGGGCTCGACGCAACAGGCCGGCGTTATCTGGTCTCCACCGGGCGCCATGCGCTGCGCGGCATCGGCCGCGCCCAGGATCTTTTCACGCTCGATCCCGATATCTCTTCGAGCGAGCCCCTTGCCCGTGGCTACGAGCGCTATCTCGCGCGCTAGTTGGATTAGCACGCCTGCACCGTAGGGCCGTCTCCGACCATCTCCGGCTGGCGGGCTAGCGCGACGGCAGGCGAGAGCAGAATGACCAGCGCCTGCGCGCTGAAGATCACCACAGCGAGATAGAGGCAAACCTCCGCGCCATACAGCCCGCCGACGATGGCCCCCAACGCGGAGCCGAGCGGGCGTGCGCCATAGCTCATGATATTTATCGCAGACACCCTGCCGAGCAACCTCGGTGGGGTCACCGACTGCCGCAGAGTTGTGGTCGAGATGACCCACAGGATGGGGCCGACGCCGAGCAAGAAGAAACTCAGGCCCGCCAGTAGCGGTGAGGGAAGGAACGCGGTCGCCGCCATCACGAGTGCTGCGACAAACCCGGTCACCGGTCCAAGTCCGATCACCGTCCCGAATTGCAGGCGTCGCATCACGCGCGTTGCAAGCAGCGCGCCGACAACCATGCCGACGCCATACATGGCCAGGACCGTGCCGACCCCAATGGCCGATAAATTGAGATGACGCACCGCATAAGGCACGAATACCGCGAGCAGCAGGAAGGACGCCGTATTGAAGATGAACTGGGTGATGAAGACCGGCCGCAACAGCGGATGATGAAGAACGAACGCGGCGCCCTCTCTGATTTCCTGCAACGGATGGCGCCGCAACAGCACATCGCGCGTCGGCTCGTATAATCCGGATAGCAGCACGACTGCGATGACCGAGAGCGCTGCGGCGAAACCGAACGCCGGTGCCGCGCCGACCCATCCGACCAGCACGCCCCCCAGCGCCGGCCCGCTGGCAAACGCAATGGTGCGGGCAAGTTCGATTCGCGCATTGGCGGCCGGCAACAGTTTCGGCGCCACCAGCGAAGGTACGAGCGCCGGAGCCGCTACACTGTAGGCAACCGTTCCGCAGACGGCGACGAACCCTAAGCTCGCGAGCAGGGGCAGCGTCATCAGGCCGAACCAGATCAACAGAAGAATTCCGCCCAGCGCGGCGGCGCGCAGCGCCTCGGCACCTGCCATCAGCCAACGCCGAGAGATGCGATCGGCGAGCAGCCCGGCCGGGATGGCGAACAGGATGAAGGGCAGCGTCAGGGCGGTCTGCAGCAGGCCGGTTTGGCCCTCTCCGACGCCGAGCAACAGCACGGCTGTAATCGGCGCGGCCGCAAGGGCAATCTGCTCGGCGGATTGCGCGGCGAGGTTGGACCAGGCGAGCCTGTTGAAGGTTGGGGGAAGGCGGACGGCGTCGTCGGTCGGGGCCATGACAAATCCCTGATGGTTGGACCGACATCTTCACGTGTTGAGGCCGACGAACCCACCCGCTTACCGAATAGTTGAAGGCCAGCTTGTTAGATGCACTTGCAAATGAGTTGCAACTAATAGCGATTTACGCCATCTTATTTGGATGGACGCTCGATCCCGCCAATTACCGTCTGCTTCGCACTTAAAAGCCGGTCCGGGGCTGTTCCATGCCAAGGGCTGGCGGGGCGAACGCGGCGAGCCGTCGCTGGCGGGCATGTTCGGCTCAGTGCGCACGGCGAAGCACGGGCCGTTCTGGCGCAAGCTGCTGGCGTTCCTCGGTCCAGGATACCTTGTGGCGGTCGGCTACATGGACCCGGGCAACTGGGCGACCTCGCTCGCCGGCGGCTCCAAATTCGGCTACGCGCTGCTGAGCATCGCGCTGCTGTCGAACGTGATGGCGATCGTGCTGCAGTCGTTGTGCACGCGTCTCGGCGTCGGGGCCGGACGCGATCTCGCTCAGGCCTGCCGCGATTCCTTTCCGCGATGGTTGTCATGGCCGCTGTGGTTATCAGCGGAGATCGCGATCACCGCCACCGATCTGGCCGAGGTGATCGGCACTGCTATCGGTCTCAATCTGCTGTTTCACATTCCGCTCGAGATCGGAGTGATCATCACTGCGGCGGATGTGTTTCTCATACTGGCGCTTCAGGCGTTCGGCTTTCGTTGGATCGAAGCATTTGTGGTGGCGATGCTGGGCGTCATCGCGGCGTGCTTCGCGGTGCAGATCGCTCTCGCCAGTCCCGATTGGGGCGCGGTGCTGAGGGGCTTTGCGCCCACCACAGACATCCTCGCCAATCGCGAGATGCTCTATCTCGCGCTCGGCATTCTCGGTGCAACCGTCATGCCCCATAATCTCTATCTGCATTCGGGGCTGGTGCAGACGCGCGGCTATGGCGACAGTATCGAGGAGAAACGCGAGGCCATCACACTCGCCAGCATCGATTCCTCGATTGCTCTGTGTCTTGCGCTGGTAATCAATGCGTCGATACTCATCCTGGCCGCCGCGACCTATCATCGCGCCGGCAAAATCGATGTAGCCGAACTCGACCAGGCCCATGCGTTTCTGGCTCCATTGCTCGGCTCGACGCTGGCGCCAACGCTGTTTGCGATCGCGCTGTTGTGTTGCGGTCTGAATTCGACGATCACCGCTACTCTGTCGGGGCAGATTGTGATGGAAGGCTTCCTCAACCTGCGTATCGCCCCGTGGTTGCGGCGGTTTATTACGCGCGCGATCGCGATAGTGCCGGCGGTCGTGGTGACGATCTGGGCCGGCGAGAAGGCAACGGGCCAGCTATTGATTCTCAGCCAGGTGGTGCTGAGCCTGCAATTGCCGTTCGCGGTAGTGCCGTTGGTGATGTTCACAGCGAGCCGCCCCAAAATGGGGCCGTTCGTGGCGCCGCGCTGGCTCACGGCGGTGGCGACGTTGGTCGCGGCGCTGATCATAGCGCTCAACGCCAAGCTGGTGTTCGATTACGTAGCCGGGTGAGGCTGCAATCCTCGCAACGAGGAGCGCTCGCGCATTCAGTCCTGCGGCTCCGAGCTCAGTTCACCGCCGGCATCCACCCGCAGCCAACCCGAAGGCGCCAGTCGCTGCTGCGGCAGGAAGCGGCCCTTGTAGTCCATCTTTCTTGAGCCTTCGATCCAGTAACCCAGATAAACGTAGGGCAGGCCTTGGCGGCGCGCGCGCGCGATGTGGTCGAGGATCATGAACGTGCCAAGCGAGCGGCCTTCCTCCGACGGTTCGAAGAACGAGTACACCATCGAGAGCCCGTCACTGAGCACGTCGGTGAGCGCCGCCGCCACGAGGTCCTCGCCGCGACCGGATACGCTGCTGCCCACGCCCCGGCGGCGGTACTCGATAATGCGGGTTTCCACGTGGCTGTCTTCAACCATCATGGCGTAATCAAGCACGGTCATATCGGCCATCCCGCCGTGCCGGTGGCGCTGGTCGAGATAGGCGCGGAACACCGAATACTGCTCTGAGGTGGGCACTGCGCTGCGCTGCTCGCCAACGATATCGTCGTTGCGGGCCAGAATTTTGCGAAGGCTGCGTGAGGGCCGGAACTCGTTGGCGATCACGCGCACGGAAACGCAGGCGCGGCACTGGTCGCAGGCGGGGCGATAGGCGATCGACTGACTGCGCCGGAATCCCCCGTGCGTGAGGAGATCATTTAGATCACCGGCCTTCTCGCCGACCAGATGCGTGAAGACCTTCCGCTCGTGCCGGCCCGGCAGATAAGGACACGGTGAGGGCGCCGTAAGATAAAACTGCGGAGTATCACGCGAATGCTGGGTCACGTTGGTCGTCAGGCTCCAAAAGGCAGCAACAGCATCGCCCCCGAGTAGGGCGATGGTCAATCATTTAGCTCACCAGGTTCGCGCGGGCTGTGCCACATCGGCACGAACCGAATTTTTGATGATGACGGTTCCGAGCACGACATCGTGGAGCAGCCGTCGGCGCGCGTTGAGCAGCCCAACCAGCAACACTAGTGGCGACAATACCGAGACCGATATCCAGAACAGCACGGCATGCATGGCGCCGAGCACGAAATAGCCGGGCGACCCATCCCGTGTGCGTAGTTCCAGATCCATTACGCGCATGCCGAGGGTAGCGGAATGCGGCCCGCCGAGCGAAGCCCCGTAATACACCAGCGCCCATATCACGGAGGCCGGCGATATCAGCCAGAACAGCGCCCATCCAAGGCCGAGCGTCACAACGCCAAACACGGCAATGAAAAGAACCGCCAGAATCACGGGAACCGACAGGACGATGAGGTCAATGCAAAATGCAAGAACGCGCCGGGTCAACACCCCGCGAAACAATTCCGGCTGCAACCAAGGATCGAACGCATGCGGCGGTAAACCGCCTTCGCTGCGCGACCCGCCGACATGATCTGAACTGCCATACGACATGACCAGTCCTCCCAACCGTACATTCGGAGCAGGAGATGGGAACCGCCAGCCCGCCCGCAAGATCTCGCGCAATAAACAAGCAGCAATATTCCGGCGTTTCCGCGACAAACCACCACTTTGCTTCTGATCGGCCGCAGTGCGGCGAGAAAAGCTTCGAAGCAATCAGCCTTTCTGAACCGTCGACGCAGTATGGCAAACAAAGCTCTCGGGTGGGTTAAGGCTTCAGCGTTCCGCTTTAATTTTTTCGGCCGCTTGCGCTGCGAAATAGGTCAGGACCCCATCAGCGCCGGCGCGCTTGAACGCCAGCAGGCTCTCCATCATGGCCCGCTCGCCATCGATCCAGCCATTCCCGGCGGCGGCCGCGATCATCGCGTACTCACCAGATACTTGGTAGGCGAAGGTCGGCATCGCAAACGTGTCCTTCACACGCCGCACGATGTCGAGATAGGGCATGCCGGGTTTCACCATCACCATGTCGGCACCCTCCGCGATATCCAACTCGACCTCCCGCAAGGCTTCGTCGGAGTTAGCGCTGTCCATTTGGTATGTGCGCTTATCGCCGACCAGCGTTTTGGCCGAGCCAACCGCATCCCGGAAAGGGCCGTAAAAGGCGGAGGCATATTTCGCGGCATACGCCATGATCTGCACATCCAGCAAGCCGGCACCGTCGAGGGCTTCGCGGATGGCGCCGACGCGGCCGTCCATCATGTCCGACGGCGCGATGATGTCGCAGCCCGCTTCCGCCTGAACCAGCGCCTGACGCACCAGCACCGCGACGGTCTCGTCATTGAGGATCTTACCGTCCGCGAGCAGGCCGTCGTGGCCGTGGCTGGTGAAGGGATCGAGCGCGACATCGCAGAGGATGCCGAGATCGGGGAACTCCTTCTTGATGGCGCGCACTGATTTGCAAACGAGATTTTCGGGATTAACGGCTTCCGAGCCCTGCTCGTCGCGCAGGGACGGTTCGGTATAAGGAAACAGTGCGACGCAGGAGATGTTCAGCTTCACCGCGCGCTCGGCGTCGCGAACCGCCTGATCGACGCTGAGGCGATCCACTCCGGGCATCGAAGCGACAGGTGCGCGCTTGTTATGACCCTCGATGACAAACAGCGGCCAGATCAGATCGTCGGTGGTAAGAACATTTTCACGCACCAGGCGCCGCGCCCATTCCGTTTTACGGTTTCGGCGTGGCCGAACGGCCAAGTCGAGCGAAGGCGCGGAAATTGAGGCCGGCTGCCGCGGCGTGTTGCGCATTTCGATCGGACGCCCGAATTTGATCGCCATGTGATTATCTTCCCTCAAGATCCGACGGACTGAATTGACTGCCGCAAGATGTTAGCACTTTGGCACGGCTGCGTCACCGCCGCGAAAAATCGGGCGTTACCGCAAGTCGCGCCGGAATGATTGATTTTGCCGTGCCAACGGGCCATGACTCTGCCACGAACGGTCCGCCATCAAATTACCAGTTGTTTCGTGAGCCTCCGCCCGCATGTCTGAAACTCCCTCGCGCGACCCACGCGACAGCGCCATGACGGTCGCCGCCATTTCGTCGGAACGGACGGAATCCGACGATAATGTGTGGACGCGCCGGTTGGTGCTGTTCCTGCGCGTCATGGCGGTGCTCTCGGTTGCCAAGGGACTTTATCATTGGGCCCAAGTCACCGGCTTCGTCGGCGGTGAAGAGGAGGCGTTCGAAAATCAGCCGATGGCATGGCAGGCGGCCACCATCTATTTCGCGGTGATCGAATTGGTCGCCGCGGTTGGCCTGTGGCTGGCGACACCCTGGGGCGCCGTCGTGTGGCTGACGACCGTGGTATCGATGGCGGTCATTGAATTGATGTTTCCGGGAATTTACGGCGGAAGCCTTTTGGTGGTGGCCGGCGAAACCCTGATGCTCGCGGCGTATCTCGGGCTGGCCTGGATGGCGGCGCGCGAACGCCCGCCATAGGCGACCGACACACCGAGTCCGCGGCAAGCCAAGTTCGGTATCCGCAGCATTTTCGCGGGTCTTGCAGGGTAATCTCCCGCTTACCCTGACGCTTCCGCCACACCTGTTACGCCATCGTTTCGAATTTGAAACGACCTGTTTTGGAATGCGACAGACGGCGGGACGAAAACGTGAACAACGGAGAGCCACCGTGAATGAAAGGTTGCGAAAAGCCCTTTATCCATGGGCTTAATGCACGATTCACTCTCTTAAATTCATGATGTCTTTATTCTCTTATTTAAGCTGATGTTCAAACGCTCCCCTTAAGTTGCGGCTATCAGGCGGGACAAAAGTTTCGTCGAATAAGTCGATAAAACGACAACAGGGGAAGTGTCATGATGAAAGCCGTTGCGACGGCGGTGGAAACCGCTGACCGTTCTCCGGGCCAGGCTCCGGTGCAGCCGCTCTATCTGGAAGCATTGACGCTGGTAGAGCGGCTGCATCGCCGCCTGCTTGACGTCATCAAGGACGAATTCGATCGTCGCGGACGTGCCGATATCAATTCCGTGCAGGCGCTGCTGCTCTACAACATCGGTGACAAGGAATTGACCGCGGGCGAACTCCGCACGCGCGGCTACTATTTGGGTTCTAACGTCTCCTACAATCTGAAAAAGCTTGTCGAACTCGGTTTCCTCGATCATCAGCGTTCGCGCGTTGATCGCCGCTCGGTTCGCATCCGCTTGACCACGCAAGGCCAGGAAATCCGCCGGATTGTTGACGATCTCTATCAGAAGCACGTCAAGACGGTGGAGCAGGTGGGTGGCATCTCGAACGAGGAGTTCGCGACATTGAATAAGTCGCTGCATCGCCTCGAGCGGTTCTGGACCGACCAGATCCTTTACCGGCTCTGAACCTTCTTCCGACCTGATCAAAGGCGAGGCCGGCCGTTTAACAAGACCGGCAAGTCTCCAACAGCCGCACTTCTCCGAGCGCATCGGCCCAATTCCCCGGGCCGGTGCGTTTTCGTATTGCGGCTGCGAAAAAAGTTCCCACTTTTGGAACTTGCTCCCCCGCTCGAGCTTATTGGTTGGCGTCGGAGCTGAGGGATCAATGCTGGTCGAGCGTGGATTGTGGGTGATGAATGTCGAGGTGGTAGGCGACGCCTACGCCATCGCTTCGAATTACCTGTATCGGGCAGGGGTCATTGCTGAGAGTTTCGGCACGAACGACCGGCTTCTCGAAATCATCGTGCAACTGTTTCATCGCGGCGAATTCAACAAGATTAGATTAGCCAATAAGGCCATTGCTGAATTTCAAGCGGCCGGCCCCGGCTGAAAGACCCGGAGGAATTCGTGGATCCCGTGATCAATCGCATTATGCAGACCTATGATTTGCTGGTGAGCAGCTCTGCCGCCGCTACTGCCGAAGCACGCCAAAAGGTCACGAACTATATCACGATGCTTTACGAGGCCGGCGAGAGGGACGACCACCGCCTGACAGTCTGCGGCCTGACTTATCTGCGCCAGCTCGACGGCAGCAGCGATCCGGTGAAGGCCGGATATACGGGATTGTAAGTCAAGTCGGCGAGAAGTTCATTACCCATCAAGGGTGAGCGCCGATTTTGAGTACGCTTGTTTCTGCTGTGCGGCCATCGCACCGGCAACACCGACTCCGAGGACATAAATCCATCCTTCGCCAAAGTCGAACAAGTGTGAGTTAAAGAGCGAACTCACGAAATTCTGCACCACAACGATCAGACCGATCCAGGCCGCAAACCCGGTGCTGCGAAAAAGCGACAAGTGAGCGTACCACATCGCGTAGAGGATAACGCAGCCCAGCAATCCCCACTGTATCGCCACATACATCGTCTGGTTATGCGGATTTCTGAGCGGCTGAGCCCAGTCGCCGGTCTTGCCAGCCAATTCTCTGTCGAACAAGTCTTTGGTCGAGCCGGTTCCATGACCGAGCAACGGTGCCTGCCCGATCCACTCTATTGAATGGCGCCAATACTCGATCCGTTCACCCGTCGAAGTCGCGACGCCCGTATCGCGCCAGCGCGTGTATTCGGAAACGAGGCTTTCGGTCCTATGGCGGAGATATGGTGAGACGAACCAGGTAATCGAGCCCAACATCATCGCGCCAACAAAGGCCCAAATCATCGCACGGCGGCTCAAGAACCGGACTGCAAACAGAATTAAGAGAATGGGCATGCAAACTAACGCCGTACGCGCCAACACGACGAACATCATGTTCCCAAGAAAGCCCGATATGAGTGCGATGCATCCTGCCGCAACCGCAAGCCGGCGCTGGTTGAAAAGCGTAGGCAGGAGTGCGGCAACGGCAAATATGCAGAGCACAAACTCCTGACTCTGATCGATCGAATTCCTCACGGGCACGCCCGGAACGGCGGAAGCGGAAATCTTCCAGTCAGGAACGAAAAACACAGCCCAGGACAGTCCCAAAAGCAGAATGCACGAAGCCAGAAACGCAACGAACACCCAATGTCCTCGTCGCGAGCGTCCGAAATGATGGAGAAAAAGCGGGATGGCGACTAACTTCGCCACCGGGCTGAGACCTTCGAGCGCCACGGCCCAACTGCTGCCCGTCCAGAGTATTCCGAGGAGCGCGAGCCCAAAAAATACAACCGGCAAAAAGCCGGCCGGTCGCTTCAGTGTGATCAGGAGCGAGCGGTCAAGCGTGGGTATCAACGCGGCGAGCCAGATCACCATGAATATAGCGACCGCACTGGTTGACCACGGCACGCTCGCTGCTACCAACGCTGGATAGAGGTCGGTCCACAGCAACCAAAAGCCGGTTTGTGGTGCGGACTTTACGAAGGTCTCAAGCCGGGCGCGAGCTCGAGCGCTTGACGCGGTCTCCTGGGCTACCTTGTCGGCAACTCGCATTCTGAAATGCCCCGTGTGGCGATGTCCTTAAGGGCAACCGACAGCCGAGGTAAGACAGACGATGCGCTTCAGTTCCGAGCTGTATTTCTTGTGCCCTGCTCTTCGTGGCTTGGCGCGGAGATTACGGATCCGGGAATAGCTCCTGCCGTCAGCCTCGGGCTGCCGGACTGACTGCCAGCGAAACCTCTGATACGCTGCATGACCGATCACGCTTTTCGAGGAAACCCGCATGCTTACGCTTCATCACCTGAATAATTCCCGCTCGCAACGGATTCTGTGGCTTTTGGAGGAGCTCGGCGTGCCCTACGAGATGAAGCGTTATCAGCGCGACTTGCGGACGCGGCTCGCGCCGCCGGAGCTTGCGAACATTCATCCGCTTGGCAAATCGCCGGTCATCACCGACGGCGACGTCAAGCTCGCAGAGTCAGGCGCAATCGTCGACTACATCATCCGTCGTTATGGCGAGCAAAGCGGCAAGCCCGCGATGATGCCGATGCCCGGCAGCGCCGAGTACGAGGCCTATAATGAGTGGCTGCATTATTCCGAGGGGTCGGCGATGCTGCCGTTGATGCTCAACCTTTATGTGAGCAGGTTGAAGGAAGCGGGCGCGCCGCTGCACCCCCGCATCGACAGCGAAATCGCAAATCATCTGGGCTATGTAAACGCGGCGCTCAGAGGTCGTGAATTCTTTATTGGAGATGCGCTGACCGGCGCAGACATTCAAATGAGCTTCGTCGGCGAGATGGCAAAGATATTCGACAAGCTCGGACCATATCCCGAGTTGAGCGGCTGGCTCTCGCGCATGCACGGGCGTCCTGCATTCAAGCGCTCGGTGGGAAAGGGCGGACCGTACAGGTTCGCTGCTTGACCCCTCCGTTCCGGGAGCCGCTGGACGGAGCGAAAGGATACCCGGTAAATCGACCCGGTCGGGTCAAGGTCCGACTCAACCGGGACCTGGCAGGGGATGCTAGCCGGTTAACAGGACGGGTTGGCCGCTCGACCGTCCACCATATGTTGCATGATTTCAGAGCCATACCGCAAATGCTTGGCCATTTCGGGCCAGTGTGGTATCCCCCCAGCCATCTTTCGAGCGCCACACCACGACCGTCCGCACCTCACCCAAGGGGTCGTGGCGGTGGAGATATTTCGCCGATGAAACCCCAAACTAGCTCGTCTGTTTCCAGAACGGACACCCCGCCCGCACCTCACTCATTCTTTACGGCAAGCCTTGCCCAGGCCGATCCGGAGATCGCTGCTGCGATCCAGGGCGAACTCGGCCGCCAACGGCACGAAATCGAGCTGATCGCGTCGGAAAACATTGTCAGCCGGGCGGTGCTGGAAGCCCAAGGCTCGGTCATGACCAATAAATACGCGGAGGGCTATCCGGGCGCGCGCTACTATGGCGGCTGCGAGTGGGTCGACGTTGCGGAGACTCTCGCGATCGAGCGCGCCAAAAAGCTGTTCGGGGCGCGGTTCGCGAATGTGCAACCAAATTCCGGAAGCCAGATGAACCAGGCGGTCTTTCTGGCGCTCCTGCAGCCCGGCGACACCTTCATGGGCCTCGACCTTGCTGCCGGCGGACATCTCACCCATGGCGCGCCGGTGAACGTCTCGGGAAAATGGTTCAAGGCTGAGCACTATACGGTGCGCCGCGACGACCAGATCATCGATATGGATGAGGTCGCTCGCCGCGCCGAAGCGGTGAAGCCGAAGCTTATCATCGCGGGGGGCTCGGCCTATTCGCGCGCTTGGGATTTCAAACGTTTCCGGGAAATCGCCGATCACGTTGGCGCTTACTTCATGGTGGACATGGCGCATTTCGCGGGGCTCGTGGCCGGTGGCGTGCATGCTTCCCCGGTGCCATATGCGCATGTCACGACCACGACGACGCACAAGTCGCTTCGCGGGCCGCGTGGCGGGTTGATGTTGTGGAACGACGAGACGCTGACAAAGAAATTCAACTCGGCGGTTTTCCCAGGGCTGCAGGGCGGCCCGCTGATGCATGTGATTGCCGCCAAGGCCGTGGCCTTTGGCGAAGCGCTCCGGCCGGACTTCAAGGTTTACGCAAAGAATGTCGTCGAAAATGCCAAGGCGCTTGCGGAGGGGCTCCGTGCCAACGGGCTCGACATCGTTTCGGGCGGTACCGATAACCACTTGATGCTCGTGGACCTAAGGCCCAAGCAACTGAAGGGCAACGTTTCGGAAAAGGCGCTCGTCCGGGCGGCGATCACCTGCAACAAGAACGGCATTCCCTTCGACCCCGAGACACCGTTCGTCACCTCGGGCCTTCGGCTGGGCACGCCCGCGACGACCACACGCGGCTTCGGGGTTGCCGAATTCAAGCAGGTTGCGGCCATGATCGCCGAGGTCCTCAACGCAATCGCGCAATCGCAAGATGGCAAGGCGCCCCTGGTGGAGTCCGCGATCAAGGAACGGGTAAAGGCGCTCACCGACCGCTTCCCGATTTACCAGTAAGAAAGCTTAACCCGGATGCGCTGTCCGAGCTGCAACAGTCTGGATACCCAGGTGAAGGACTCCCGTCCCACCGAGGACTCTGCCGTGATCCGGCGGCGGCGAGTGTGCGTGGCCTGCAATTTTCGGTTCACCACCTTCGAGCGCGTGCAGCTGCGCGAACTCACGGTGATCAAGCGTAACGGCCGCCGTGTGCCCTTTGATCGCGACAAGCTGATGCGTTCGATACAAATTTCACTACGAAAGCGGGCGGTCGAGCCTGAGCGCGTCGAGAAGATGGTCTCCGCGATCGTGCGCGAGCTCGAAAGTGCGGGCGAAGCTGAGATTTCGTCGGAGGCGATCGGTGAAATCGTGATGGAGCATTTGCGTTCGCTCGACGACGTCGCCTATGTGCGCTTCGCCTCCGTTTATCGCAATTTTCGTGAAGCAAAGGACTTCGAAGCCGTGCTGGGTGAACTCACCGGCGAAGAAGACGCGCGGCTCGCCACGTTGCGCAAATGATCTTCCGTATTCTGGAAGATCAGTTCGCGCAAAAATTCCGGGGATCGAAGGAAGCCGATCGGCGCTTCATGCAGCTCGCGCTGGCGCTGGGGAGGCGCGGGTTGGGCCGAACCTGGCCAAACCCGACCGTTGGCGCAGTGGTGGTGAAGGACGGCGTCATTCTCGGGCGTGGCTGGACGCAGCCGGGCGGCCGTCCGCATGCCGAGCCGGAGTCGCTGAAGCGCGCCGGGGAGGGCGCTCGCGGCGCCACCCTCTATGTAACCCTGGAACCCTGCTCTCATTTCGGGAAATCGCCACCCTGCACGGACGCCATCATCGGCGCCGATATTGCGCGTGTCGTATCGGCGATCGAAGACCCCAATCCTGAAGTCGCCGGCCGAGGCCATGCGCTGCTTCGCGCCGCCGGTATTGCCGTTGATGTTGGCCTCTGTGCGGAGGACGCCGCGCGGGAGCACTCCGGACATTTCCGCCGCGTCCGCGACAAGCGTCCCCACATTGTCTTGAAGCTTGCGGTTTCTTCGGACGACAAGATCGCGGCTGCAGGCCACAAGCCGGTTTCCATCACCGGAGAAGCGGCACGGCGTCGGGTCCACCTGTTGCGGGCGGAATGCGACGCCGTTCTGGTGGGGATTGGCACCGTTCTCTCGGACGATCCGCTTCTGACGTGCCGCCTGCCAGGAATGGAAGCCCGTTCGCCCGTGCGCGTGGTCCTGGATCGGAGCCTGCGCATTCCAGCCAACTCCCGCCTGGTTCGTTCAGCGCGCGAGACCCCATTGTGGGTCATCACGTCAGATATCGCCGAAGCGGCGGCCGCCGTGAAGCTTGGGGCAGCGGGCGCTCAAATCATCCGCAGTGCGACGACAGCGACCAGCGGGCTCGATCTTCCGGCCGTGCTGCAGACCCTGGCAGAAAAGGGCATAACACGGCTTGATGGTGGAGGGCGGCGCACGGGTGGCGGCATCCTTTGTCGCAAGCGGTCTTCTGGACGAGGTATGGCTGTTGCGTGGAGCGGAAGCTGTCGGCTCTGATGGGTTGGCCGCGCTTGATAGACTGCCGCTGACCGCAATCACGCAGTCGCCCGGCTTTCGTCTTCGTGCTAGCGAGAGTTCTCGATAGCGACATTCTCACCGTGTATGAGCGCAATTGATGTTTACCGGCATAGTCACCGATATCGGCGAGATCGAAAGCATCAAGGCTACCGCGCAAGGTCAATTGCATCGGCTGCGGATCGCGTGCAACTACGAGCGTACCGGGATCGCCGACGGCGCGTCGATCGCCTGCAACGGCGTCTGCCTCACGGTGGTCGGCTCGGGTGTGGCGCACGGCAAGACATGGTTTGAGGTCGACACGGCGGCGGAAACGCTCGCCATGACCACAGCGAAGCACTGGAAGGCCGGCACGAGGCTCAATCTGGAGCGGGCCTTGAAGATCGGCGACGAACTCGGAGGTCATATCGTGGCCGGGCATGCCGACGGCATGGCTGTTATCGTC
This sequence comes from uncultured Alphaproteobacteria bacterium, assembly GCA_963764155.1. Taxonomy (GTDB): domain Bacteria; phylum Pseudomonadota; class Alphaproteobacteria; order Rhizobiales; family Xanthobacteraceae; genus Bradyrhizobium. The sequence goes on along the minus strand of CAVXRI010000003.1, from coordinate 29,983 downwards.
ACTCGCGATGATCTGCCCGATATGGCGCGGTTCGAATTGCGCACCACGCGCGAACTGGCCCGCTTCGTCGCCGCCAAGGGTTCGGTGACGCTGGACGGCGTTTCTCTGACCGTGAACACCGTCCAAGAGGCGACGTTTTCGGTGCTTATCATTCCGCACACGCTTACGGTCACGACATTGGGCGGTTGGCGCGCCGGCGACGAGGTTAATATCGAAGTCGACCTGATGGCGCGCTATGCGGCGCGGCTTTCGGAAATGAAGTAGGCGGGACAAATCTGTCGTATGCGGGCTTGACCCGCGTATTCATGCTCTTAACAAGATGGTTGCCGGGTTAGACGCGCTAGGCGATGTGACGTTTCGAATGGTTGAGCAATGGCAGATGCACGGCGGGCGCCGCTGAAAGATCAAACCGACATTTCCGGCGCGCATGCGCTGATCGTGGAGGCGCGTTTCTACGACGATATTCAGGACGCGCTGCTGGAGGGTGCCGTTGCCGAGCTGAACGCCGCCGGTCTGACGCACGAAGTGATCACTGTTCCCGGCGCTCTGGAAATTCCGGCGGCGATCGCGATTGCGGTCGATGCGGCCGAGAAGGGCGGCAAGCGCTACGACGCCGCTGTCGCGCTGGGCTGCGTCATCCGCGGGGACACCATCCATTTTGAAATCGTATCGACCGAATCTTCACGTGGCCTGATGGACCTCTCGATCTCAAAAAGGTTTCCGCTCGGCAACGGTATTCTGACGGTCAACACGGAAGCGCAGGCTTGGGCAAGGGCGCGCGCCGGTGAACTCAATAAAGGTGGCGACGCGGCGCGGGCGGCGATCGCAATGCTGCGCATCAAGCGCCGTCTGGCGCGGACCTGATCATGGCCGAGAGCAAGAAAAACCAAGCCAAGGGCGCGGACAAAAAAAGCATGGAACGAAAGGCCAACCGGCGCGGCGCGGCTCGGCTCGCTGCCGTTCAAGCGCTTTATCAAATGGACATCGCAGGCGCCGGGATAAACGAGATTTTTGCCGAGTTCGAAAGCCATTGGCTCGGCAACGAGGTCGAGGGCGAGAAATATTTGCCGGCGGAAGCAGCATTTTTTCGCGACGTCGTCTCCGGCGTCGTGCGCGATCAGGCCAAACTTGATCCTCTGATCGATGACGCTCTGTCAAAGGGCTGGCCGCTGAAGCGCATTGACGCCATTTTACGCGCGGTGTTGCGCGCGGGCTCCTATGAACTCGAGCATCGCAAGGACGTTCCGGGCCGAGTTGTGATCTCGGAATATGTCGATGTCGCGAATGCCTTTGTCGATGGTGATGAGACCGGCATGGTCAATGCTGTGCTCGACCAGATCGGCCGTCGTTTTCGCGACGACGAATTTGTGCGTGGGTAGCGCTTGGCGCGAGCAACGCGAGCGGCCGATCGTTCAGCCTCTGTGCAGGTTTCGAGACGAGTGGATGGATGACGGACCGTAGGGAACCAGTATCCGGCGAAGACTCGCTGATCGCGCGGTATTTTAGGCCGATCGCGACTGAGCCCGGCGCGTTCAACCTCGTCGACGACGCGGCCGTCCTGAAAGCGCTGGGCGAGGACATTGTGGTGACCACGGACGCGATCGTCGAGGGGGTCCACTTTCTGCCTGACGATCCACCCGAGACCGTTGCGCGAAAGGCTTTGCGAGTGAATCTTTCCGACCTCGCCGCAAAAGGCGCGGCGCCGGCCGGCTTCGTCCTGACGCTGGCGCTCCGCAGCGTGAATGAAAATTGGCTTAAGCCGTTCGCGCTGGCGTTGGGCGAAGACGCGGTTCATTTCGGTTGTCCCCTCCTGGGCGGTGACACGGTTTCGACGCCGGGGCCACAGATGGTTTCGATCACGGCTTTCGGCCGCGTGCCCGCCGGCAAGATGATCCCGCGCACCGGCGCAAAGCCGGGCGATCGCATCATGGTGACCGGGACAATCGGCGACGCGGCGCTCGGTCTCCAGGTGCTGAAAGGCGGCGCGATCGCCGAAGCGCTCGCCAGTGACACTGTGGGCCGAGAAGCGATGGTAAAGCGCTATCGGATTCCGCAGCCTCGGAACGCGCTGGCGCATGCGGTCCGCGATCATGCCAGCGCAGCCATGGATGTGTCCGACGGCCTGGCGGGAGATCTCGCAAAGCTCTGCGCCGCCTCAGGCGTTTCCGCCGTTATCGATGCCGCTGCGATTCCGTTGTCGGCCGTCGCCGGAGCCTTGCTGGCAAGCGGTGCCGTGAACGTCGAATCATTGGTCTCTGGCGGCGACGATTACGAGGTGTTGTGCACCATGCCGCAAGATCGCTCTGAGTCGTTCTCGCAGGCAGCCGCGCAGGCGAGGGTCGCTGTGACGACGATCGGATCGGTTGTCGTGGGGACCGCGAATCCTCGATGGCTTGATGTGCGAGGCCGCGAAATCGCACTCGAGCGTCGCTCCTACAGCCATTTCTAGCATTCAAGCGTTATCCGGCAGTTCCGGTATGCGCCCTACAGAAATCGTTGGGTTTTTATCTCCACGGCGTTGCGCCGGGGGTGCGATTTTGGCATGGTCCCGCCGATTTGAGGCCGCCCTGTGCAGGCGTGCCTCCTTTTTGTGCGCCCGCCGCGTCCGCGGCGACCACGTGGGGCTAGATCAGAAGCTGAGGCAAATTCAATGACAGCACTTTGGGCGATCGTGCTCTGCGGGGCGCTTTCTATCGTGTACGCCATCTGGGCGACCAATTCCGTTATAAACGCCGACGCCGGCAGTCCGCGAATGCAGGAAATCGCCGCCGCCGTGCGCGAAGGCGCGCAGGCCTATTTGCGGCGCCAGTACGCAACCATCGGCGTGGTCGGGGTCGTGATTTTCCTGCTGCTCGCCTATTTGCTCGGTACCTTGGTCGCGGTCGGCTTCGCCATCGGCGCCATCCTGTCGGGGGCTGCCGGTTTCATCGGCATGAACGTTTCGGTTCGGGCCAATGTGCGTACCGCGCAGGCCGCAACCACCTCGCTTGCCGGCGGGCTTGAGCTTGCGTTCAAGGCCGGTGCGATCACCGGGCTTCTCGTCGCCGGTCTCGCGCTGCTGGGAGTAACCATCTATTTCACCTATCTCACCCACTTCATGGGGCTTCCCGCCAACAGCCGCACCGTGATCGATGCCATGGTGGCGCTCGGCTTCGGCGCATCGCTGATCTCGATCTTTGCCCGGCTCGGCGGCGGCATCTTCACCAAGGGTGCGGACGTCGGCGGCGATCTCGTCGGCAAGGTTGAAGCCGGCATTCCCGAAGACGATCCGCGCAACCCCGCCACTATCGCTGACAACGTCGGTGACAATGTCGGCGACTGCGCCGGTATGGCCGCCGACCTGTTCGAGACCTATGCCGTGACGGCGGTCGCCACCATGGTTCTTGCCGCGATCTTCTTCGCCAAGTCGCCGCTGTTGGTGAACATGATGACGCTGCCGCTCGCGATCGGTGGCGTCTGCATCATCACCTCGATTATCGGCACGTTCTTCGTCAAGCTCGGCGCCAACCAGTCGATCATGGGCGCGCTCTATAAAGGCCTGATCGCAACCGGCATCCTGTCGCTCGTCGGCGTCGCCGGGGTGATCCATTGGCTGATCGGCTTCGACAAGCTTGCAGGCGTTGAATTCACCGGCATGGCGCTGTTCGAATGCGGCATCGTCGGCCTCGCGGTCACCGGCCTGATCATCTGGATCACCGAATATTACACCGGCACCGACTATCGTCCGGTGAAGTCGATCGCAGCGGCGTCCGTGACCGGTCACGGCACCAACGTGATTCAAGGCCTCGCTATCTCGATGGAAGCAACCGCGCTGCCGGCGCTCGTCATCATCGCCGGCATCCTCATCACCTACAGTCTTGCCGGCCTGTTCGGCATTGCCATTGCAACCACGACCATGCTGGCGCTGGCCGGCATGATCGTTGCGCTCGACGCGTTTGGCCCGGTCACCGATAACGCCGGCGGTATTGCGGAGATGGCGGGTCTTCCGAAGGAAGTGCGCAAGTCCACCGACGCGCTGGATGCGGTTGGCAATACCACAAAGGCGGTCACCAAGGGTTACGCGATCGGCTCGGCCGGTCTTGGTGCCCTGGTGCTGTTCGCGGCCTACAACGAGGATCTCAAATTTTTCATCGCAGACGCCGCGAACCACGCCTACTTCAAGGGCGTCAATCCGGACTTCTCGCTGAATAATCCCTACGTTGTCGTCGGCCTGCTGTTCGGCGGTCTGCTGCCATATCTGTTCGGCGCGATGGGCATGACCGCGGTCGGTCGCGCGGCCAGCGCCATCGTCGAAGAAGTGCGCCGCCAGTTCCGCGAGAAGCCAGGAATCATGAAGGGCACCGACAAGCCGGATTACGGCAAGGCGGTCGACCTGCTCACCAAGGCGGCGATCAAGGAGATGATCATCCCGTCATTGTTGCCGGTGCTATCGCCGATCGTCGTTTACTTCCTCATCTACGCGATTGCCGGTGGCGGACCGGCCGGCAAGTCGGCGGCATTCTCCGCAGTCGGTGCGATGCTGCTCGGTGTGATCGTGACCGGGCTGTTCGTTGCGATCTCGATGACCTCAGGCGGCGGCGCCTGGGATAACGCCAAGAAGTACATTGAAGACGGTCACTACGGCGGCAAAGGCTCCGACGCGCACAAGTCGGCGGTGACGGGCGACACCGTCGGCGATCCCTACAAGGATACGGCGGGTCCGGCCGTGAACCCGATGATCAAGATCACCAACATCGTGGCGCTATTACTGTTGGCGATCCTCGCGCGCTGAGCGAGAGCACGAATAGAGAAAGCCCCGTGGCGTGAGCTGCGGGGCTTCTTTTCGTGTGAACGACCAAGCTCGCCTAGTTGAAGCTTAGCAGCTTGAACAACGGCGTGAGATAGCTGAGCTCCTGACCGGAGGTCGGGGTAGTCCGGCTGATGAAGTCGAAGATCTTGCCGTCCTGCAGCCCGTAATTGGCCAGCCGCTGCACCTGGCGATTTTTGTCGAAATAGATCGCGATTACCCGCTGGTCGATAACCTTTTGATTCATGAACAACACCGGTCGCTCAGATCGCTGCGAGATATAATAAAAGACTTCGCCGTTCAGCGTCGCGACCGTCGAAGGGGTACCCATCACGATCAGCACCTGATCCTGGCTGGCGCCTATCGGAATTTGCTCCAGCGCACCCGGTGGCAGGATGTAGCCTTTCTGAAACTGCTCGCCGGTGCAGGCGCCGAGCGCCGCGCACAGCAGCGCGATCGCCGCCACGGCGCGCAGGCCGCGCCAGCGCGTGGCCAAGCCGTGCGGAAATGGCACGGGTGAGCAGATCGGGTTTGTTTTGGTCATTGCAGAGTTGGGTCCGTCCCCTTGCATCGGGAGAGGCGTTGACGTACCGGGCAGCAGGTCGGATTGCAACATGCGCGGGCCCGGAGGGTCCATTTGCGGAACCCACAATGCTTTGGCCCTTCAATCACTTCAGGAAACCCCCGTTCGCCCAACGCGGCACCATTGAAGCGATCTATGGCATGATCGTGACGCAAGCGCGAGAACCCGGGTTTTACCGCGATCTCGGCGTTCCAGACACGGTAAACGGCCGTTTTGATCTGCTGGTGCTACATTTGTGGCTGGTTTTGCGACGAGTGCGGCCGACCGAGGGCGGTGTGAACCTGAGCCAAGCGCTGTTCGATCGCTTCTGTGAGGACATGGACGCCAATCTGCGCGAGATGGGCGTCGGCGACCTGACCGTCCCGAAGCGGATGCAGGCTTTTGGGGAGGCCTTTTACGGTCGCACGGCGGCATACGATCTGGCCTTGAGCGCGGGCGGGGATGCACTGGCGGAATCGCTATGCCGAAATATCTTGAATGGCGAAAACATCGGGCAGGCGCGGCAACTGGCGACGTACTCACAGTCCGTTATTGCAAGTTTGGCAGCGCTTGCAGATGAGCCGCTGCTAAGCGGAACGTGGACATTCCCTTTGCCCGGGCAAGCAGGCGCGCGGCCGTGAATAGATCGAACCATATGAGAAACGAAGCAGATCCCTGGGCGGCTCCCGTCACGGTTGCGCAGATTCCGGAAGGCGGGCTGCATCGCGATATCGACGCCAATGCAGGCCAACGTGCGGCGATGGCCGAGACCGCAGGTTTGCGCGAGGTGTCGTCCGCCAGCGCCTCTTTTGATGTTACCCCCGCAACTGGCGCACGCTTTCACGTAACCGGACGGGTCAGGGCGCGGATCGGGCAGAGTTGCGTCGTGACGCTTGAACCGGTGGAGAGCGATATCGACGAGACCATCGATCTGGTGTTCGCGCCTCCGGAGCAGATACCGGAATTATCCGACCTGGTTGATGAGGCCGCCGAGAGCGAGACGGAGATTCCCGATCCGCCCGAGCCGATCGTCAACGGCGTGATCGACCTCGGACGGGTTGCTACCGACGCGCTGTTCCTGGCGGTTGATCCCTATCCGCGCGTTCCGGGCGCGGTGTTCGAGCCGGAGGTCGTGGCTCCCGATCCGGAGGATCATCCTTTCGCGGTATTGAAAGGATTGTCCTTAGCTGGACAAACACCCGATTCCAGGAAGCCGAACAAGCAGAAGAAGACGTGAACGAAGAAGATTCGAACGAGCGGCGTTTTTAGTGGGAAAGCCATTGCGGAACCCAATGGTGGTCGCCGCTGAAAGGCTCAGCGAAGGGGATGCGCTGATTTTGCACCACAGCGGCTTCGTGAACAAAAGCCTGGGGTCAAGTAGTTGTGTCGGCCCGGGGACGCGCTATTGTCGCCGCCCGGCAGGGGTGCAGGGTCGCGCTTGGCCGCGGGGATGGTTGGCGACGTTCAATTTCGCGGCCGTACGGGATCGCGACCGCAAAAAATCAGGTTTCCGGGACGTTCATGCCTCAAAAGGTTCGAATTGCGCTTGACGCCATGGGTGGCGATTTCGGCGCGTCGGTTGTCGTTCCCGGCGCCGCCATCTCGCTATCCCGGCATCCCGACGCGGAATTTCTGCTGTTCGGCGATCGCGCGCTGATCGAACCGCAGCTTGCGAAATATCCGGCACTTAAGGCGGCGTCGCGCATCGTTCATACCGATGTCGCCGTCAGCATGCACGACAAGCCGAGCCAGGCGCTCCGCCGGGGCCGCAAGACCTCATCGATGTGGTTGGCGATCGATGCGGTCAAGAACGGCCAGGCGGGCGTTGCCATCTCCGCCGGCAACACCGGCGCGTTGGTGACGATGGCGCGATTTTGCCTGCGCATGTTTCCCGGGGTCGATCGTCCGGCGCTAGCGGCGCTGTGGCCAACGATGCGCGGCACTTCCGTTGTGCTCGACCTTGGCGCCACGATCGGCGGCGACGCGCATCATCTGATGGCGCTAGCCGTGATGGGCAGCGCTATGGCAAGCGTATTGCTGAATCTCGAACGGCCGACGGTAGGGTTGCTCAATATTGGCGTCGAGGAGATCAAGGGTCACGAGGAAATTCGCGAAGCGGCGGAGTTGCTGCGCGCGGCGAGCCTGCCCCAGCTCGAATATGTCGGGTTCATCGAAGGTGATGGCATCGGCAAGGGCGCAGCCGACGTCATCGTCGCCGAAGGGTTTAGCGGCAACATCGCCCTGAAGGCCGCCGAGGGGACCGCGAGGCAGCTCGCGGAATTTCTGCGCAGCGCGATGTCGCGCAGCTGGCGCACACGGCTCGGCTATCTCTTCGCCAAAGCCGCTTTCCGCGCGCTTCGCGACAAGATGGACCCGAACAAATCCAATGGCAGCGTGCTGCTCGGGCTGAACGGCATCGTCGTGAAAAGCCATGGTGGAACAAATGCCGAAGGCTTTGCCTCCGCGGTCGATGTTGGTTATGAGATGGTCCACTACGATCTCCTGACCAAGATCAATCAGATGCTCAATCCCGAGGGCGGCGCGCCTGCTCCAGCGCCGACCGCGCAGGAGGCTGTCTCGTGACCGCTAAACGTTCGGTCGTGCTCGGCTGCGGCTCCTATTTGCCGCATCGGATACTGACCAATGCCGAACTGGCCGATCAGGTCGACACCTCCGACGAGTGGATCGTACAGCGCACCGGCATCACGCAGCGCCATATTGCGGCCGAAGGCGAGTTCACCTCGCATCTGGCGCTCCATGCAGCGCGCGCGGCGTTGGCCGATGCCGGGCTCGACGCGCAGTCGATTGATCTGATCGTGTTGGCGACTTCCACCCCGGATCGTACGTTTCCGGCAAGCGCCGTCGCCGTGCAGAACGGCCTTGGGATCCATCATGGCGCGGCGTTCGATCTGCAGGCGGTGTGCTCCGGGTTCGTCTTTGCGCTAGCCACGGCTGACAATTTCCTGCGCGCGGGCGCGTTCAAGCGAGCGCTGGTGATCGGCGCAGAGACCTTTTCGCGAATCCTGGACTGGAAAGACCGTGGCACCTGCGTGCTGTTCGGCGATGGAGCCGGCGCCGTGGTTCTCGAAGCACAGGCGCAGCCCGGTAAACCCACCGGCCGTGGCATATTGACAACGCATCTGCGCTCCGACGGTCGGCACCAGGCTAAACTCTATGTCGATGGCGGGCCGTCCTCGACGCAGACTGTCGGTCATCTCAGGATGGAAGGGCGCGAGGTTTTCAAGCATGCTGTGGGAATGATCACCGACGTGATCGAAGATGCATTCGAGGCGACGGGGTTGACCGCCGACGATATCGATTGGTTTGTTCCCCACCAGGCCAACAAGCGGATTATCGATGCTTCCGCCCATAAGCTGCATATTGCACCGCAGAAGGTGGTGCTGACCGTGGACCGTCATGGCAACACGTCAGCCGCCTCGATACCGCTTGCGCTGGCGGCCGCGGTGAAGGATGGACGCATCAAGAAAGGCGATCTGGTGCTGCTTGAAGCCATGGGCGGAGGCTTCACCTGGGGGTCGGTGCTGTTGCGCTGGTGAGCCCCGCGTTAAAAACTTCATTCGCATTGTATCTTCTTTCGCCGCAATTGGCCGACCAGCGCAGTTGACCATCGCGTGTTAACCTCCTAATTTCAGATAAGAATTGTTCGCCGAGAGTTGGGGCAGAAGGCGATGACGGGTAGCGGAAAAACAGTCACACGCGTGGATTTGTGCGAAGCGGTCTACCAAAAGGTTGGCCTCTCGCGGACGGAGTCGTCCGCCTTCGTCGAACTGGTCCTGAAAGAGATTACCGACTGCCTAGAGAAGGGCGAGACGGTGAAGCTGTCTTCGTTTGGATCGTTCATGGTGCGCAAAAAGGGCCAGCGCATCGGCCGTAATCCAAAGACCGGCACCGAGGTGCCGATCTCTCCGCGCCGGGTGATGGTTTTCAAGCCCTCAGCTATTCTGAAGCAGCGGATCAATGGGCACAGCCCCGCCGTTAATGGCGCTGAGAGCGCCGGCTAGCAGCTCGCGCTGACGTTCGCGCAGCCTTGGCGGATTCGGGTTTGCGAGCGAAAGATCAATCCAAAAATTCGTAGAAGCTATATACTTGCTTTCGGTCCTTTGATTCTCACCCTCGCAACAGCGTCTTGTTGAGCGCGCTGCGACGTTGAAATCGGCCCGTGCGGTCCGCTATTCAAAAGGCGGTCGACAAGCAAGGAAGCGAGCATTTGGACAAGGCGCCGGATGCGTTCCGAACCATCAGCGAGGTCGCCGGCGATCTCGACATTCCTCAGCATGTCCTGCGGTTCTGGGAGACGCGGTTCGCCCAGATCAAGCCGATGAAGCGAAGCGGGGGCCGACGCTACTATCGACCCGAGGACATCGATCTGCTCAAGGGCATCCGCCGCCTGCTGTACGGCGAGGGCTATACCATCCGCGGGGTGCAGCGCATCCTGAAGGAACACGGCATCAAATCGGTTCAGGGTCTGGCCGACACCACGACCGCAGTTTCCTTTGGTGCGATCGAGGAGGCGATCGGACAGAGCCTCATGGAGGACGATGGGGAGGTTCTCCGGGGCACCGATGCTGATGACGATGACGATCGAAGCGAACCTGATGGCATTGATTTTCGCTTCGCCGAGATCGATGACGACGGAATCCTCGCCTCCTTCCGTGGCGGGCAGCCGCAAGACGCCGTGGCCCCCGGGCCGCGTCCGCTCGACCGCGAGCGCCTCGAAGGAGCGCTAAAGGAGCTGGTCGCCTGCCGGCAGCTGATCGATGAGGCGCTGAAGCAGGGCTGACGGAGGGGAACAGCGCTTGAAGCCCTCCAAACGCTGTCACCTGACCTTGCGCGAACCCCTGATCGAAGCTAAGGCATCGGCATCGGAGCGTGGCGCAGCCCGGTTAGCGCACTAGTCTGGGAGACTAGGGGTCGGAGGTTCAAATCCTCTCGCTCCGACCAAGCCATCTGTTGATGCCTTTCGGCACGAATTCGTTGATGTCGGGTCGCGTTTACTCAAGCGCGAGTTTCTACTCTCTTGTTCGGCACGTCCTCGCCAGTCTCGGCGTCGGATCCGCGCGGTGCAGAACTTTGTTGAACCGCGCCAGAAGTTTGGATTCTGCAGGGTACGGAAACTTCGAAGGCGGTGGACGTCCGTTCAGTGCCATAGCCGGCTTGAGTTGGTGACGACAGACCGAGCGGCAGCCGGAACCGCCCACTCGTGATCCGGTAACAGCTGAACAACCTTTACCGCCGTACTCCAACGCGATTGACACCCCCGTTTAAATTGCCCCCGGCGTGATGACGAACCGTAGCGCGTGCCACCGGCCGAGGCCTGAGCACGACCCCGGCTCTGGCGACGCAACCGTGCGGATAAGCAACGTACTGGCAGTATATGACCGCCTCAGCCGGTGCCGGACTGAGAGTGACCGCTGTGAGCCCCAATAGAACGCTGGCCGCAATCCCTGCAACTGTCACTGCCTTGATCGAATGAAACATGCTCCAATGCATGGTGCTACTCCCAATCGCGCTTGCGAGCTGAACGTGGAGCCGCCAGAGGTGCGGCTGAACGCAGGCTGAGCGGCAAAGGATAGTTCACGTTGACATGAATCAAGCGGACCGACGGCTACGCCTACCTGAACCAGGCTATGCGACGATCCAACCTGCGTTGGGGGCATCGAGCGGCGATCTCTGCTTCCCCGTCGCAGAAGGCGCTACCAGACCATGCTAAGGAGCGTTATCAGGCCAAACGCAGCGAGTGCCCAAACCAGCGAATGGGATAGCCAAGGCCGATCACGGAACATAAAGCGCCCCCACCTAGCTCATTGCCAGCCGTGAGCAGAGCCAACGCCGACTAGCCCGGATTGATTTATGTCAAGAAACGGTCATGTAGATGAACGAAACGGCCACTCGCGGCCCGCCAAAATCATTCGGAGGGCCGGGGCGGACCCAGGCGTTTATTATGCGAATGGCGCAGGGTTGGTCAGAACGAGAAAACCACAACCGCGATCAGGATGAACGAGGAGACGCTCATCACGATGAGTAGCGCCGTGAACGGACCGTCGGCGTCAGGCATGGTACTCGCCCCGTTGCGTCTGAGGGCAGAACGAAGGCACCGTTGCCGCCGCTCTACCTCCCAACATAGTTGCACAACTCAAAAAACCCGCAAGCGGAGGTAACAACAATCGCTGCTGCGCTAGAGCATATCTGAGTTGCGGGATGTTTGGCGTGGCACTCTTGGCTCGAACTCACCGCCTAAACGATTTTCTGCTTTAGCTCGTAGGGTACGTCAACTTCGGCAGTTTCGGATCCTGACGTGTTCGGATTGACCTGGCTGTCTCGCTTTGCTGCCTCTACACAAAGCTGCGTGGCTTCCCTAAAGCTAGCGCAAATCAGATCCGGCTTCGCCCCTTCGCGCAGCGCTTCCAAGCGAATCTCATCATCTTTAAGGCTCCAGCAACCGACCATGATGACGGCACGCGGTAGTATTCGTCGGATACGGCGAACCGCGTAACGAATGTGGGCGCCATTGGTCGTGTCGAGGTAAGAAAGACAGACAAGCGCGAACTCCTGTTGTCTCCAATCGAAAAATGTTGGCCGTCGCAAGGGCATCCGGTCCTTCAACGCGCGCTACCAGCCCGTGCACAGTGCAGAGTTGAGCAACCATGATTGCAGCGGCTTCATCCAAAAGCGTGCGCCCGGCGATACAAAGGACCGGTTGTGCGCCTTGCCACACCGGAGCGAGGTCCGCCTTCTGCAGTACCGGTAATTCCGCGTAACCTGGATCGGCGGCCACGTTCTCGACCGCAGCTACCGCCTCCGCATCCTCGGTCGATTGCTCGCCGGAGGGCTTATGGTCTGGTTGATCGGAGAGATCATTGACAAATTCAAAAACGGTATCGCGTATTTTCAATAGCCGCGACCGATCCAGTGCATCGCGATCAAGATCGAATTGCGCGAGCTGCAAGCCCTTAAGCGCTACATCGTCGTAGTAAGACGAGAGCGGCCGCTCTTTTAGAAACTCTTCTGCCTTCTCGGCGGCCTCCGTTGGATCACCGGCCAGCATCCGCTGGTAGAATATTTCGGGAGGTGAAAGCGCCGGTCGGTCACCGAACATGACATCCAGAAATTCCAGGCGCTCGACATGACGCCCGAGTACGACAAGGCAAACCGTCAATGGCGTCGCCAGGACCAGGCCAATTGGTCCCCATAGCGCCGTCCAGAATGTCGCCGAGACTACGACTGCGACAGGTGACAGACCGGTAGTGCGGCCGTAGATCAAGGGCTCCACGACTTGGCCGACGACTGGTTCTGCAACGAGAAACAACACAGCGGTCCATACCAGCATGGACCAGCCGGGGTCGACAGCGACCGCAAGCGCAAGCGGAAACGCAGCCGCGATGATCGAACCAATGTATGGAACGAATCGCAGCACCGTTGCCAGAATGCCCCAGAGAGTGGCGCTTGGAATCCCAATCAGCCACAACCCTGTTCCGATCAGGATGCCAAAGCCGGCGTTGATGAGAAGCTGGTTCAGAAACAGGCGGCTGAGCCTACCGGCGGCGTCGTCGAGAGCCGCGGTGGTACGTTGAAGATCATGTGATCCGGCCAAACGTATCAATCGGTTCCGAAGATCCTCGCGCTGCAGCAGGATGAAGATGACGAAAATTACAATTATGCCCGTGGTCGCCAGCGGCGAAACCAATGGCGCGATCAGAGATCGCAAGTTTTCCAAAGCGCTAGGATCAGGCTGATGCACTTCGACGGGGACAGGTGTCACGGATTTCGGAGTAGAGGGAAGATCCGCCGGCATCCCGGGCTTTGGCTTATCAAGCTCCTTACCCAAATCCTGCAGCATTCCGGCTGCGCGTTCCAGCGTGGAAGTTCCTCCCGCTACACCTCGTACTGACTGGATTTTCCCCTCTATAGTCGTTTGATAGCGCGGAAGATCGCCCGCTAAACGGTTCAATTGTGCGGCGATCAAACTCCCCAAGCCAAAGATAATGGCAAAAGCGAATAGCACCACGCCGACTACCGCTATCCCCCGCGGCACTCGCATGCGCTGTAGAAAATTTACGGGAGGCGCCAATACGAAGCTCAATAGGATAGCTAGTGCGACCGGGACAAACACCTCCCGTCCCATGTACAAAACCGCAACTATGATCACCGCGAGTATGGCGAGTGCCACCGCGCCGACTAACGAGGCGACATCGTCCGCAGATTGCAGCTTGAACGATTTGGGGATCATGAGACCGGTTTCATGCTCCAAAGGGAATGGCAGCGGAGACCTGCCCATCATGTATATCTTACAGATCGTTGGCGAATCTGCGGCAACGCTCAAGTTAGACTACCGGACAGGGAAAGTAGGCTTGATCGTAGCCAAGCCGCGCGAATTGCCTCGCCGATAGGCTCATTTCAAGAGCTCAAATTCCGCCAATTCCCTATAGTATCTCGACTTTTGAAATCTCGGCTTCTCTCAAGTGGCGCTCAGCATCCAAGGAATCAATGATGGCGCGGTAGAGCGAGATTGCCCGCAACCAAAAATTCCGTCGCCCAGAACATTGGGCGTCATAAAGAAGGAAATGGATGTCGGGCGGTCTCCACGTTTCCGCCTGCTCTCCTGCTCGACGTGCCTTCAGCTTTCTGGGGTTGTCGTGGCAGCTGGAACAGTTAGAGGAGCTCCTCGAACAGACACAGGCCCGAGAGTTTTAGGCTGCCGAGCCATCCTTTTGTGTACTAGACCGGATAGCCGGTTACGAGCGCGCCCCTTTGGAATGGAGGAAGTTATTTCGGGTGCTATTGCGTTTTGCAGCGAGTCGACCTTCGCTATAAGCGTGGAAATCTGAGCAGACATCTTCTTCACATCGAAATGTTCATCCCTTATCTGAACAGATATTTTCTTCACATCGACTTGTTCGTCCGTAATGCTCTGCCTTAGAGAAGCAAGCGCACCTGAATCCTGCTGAAGCAAAGCTGTGTTTTGTTGCAATGAGGAGCTATTCGCTTGCAGCGATGCAACGTGTTGCTGCTGGGCTGACTGAATGTCCTTCAGAGCGGCGAGAACCGGATCGGAAGCTTCCGGCTTGGGATTTTGTTCGGCCAAACTGCTGAAATTCGGCAACGGGATATCGAAAGATGGCAGTAGAGTATTGGCGAAAACCAGATCCGGCATTGGAGCGGAGGCTTCCTGCGGCGGAAGCAGTTCGGCCAGACTGCCGATATTCGGCAGGGCAAAATCGGAAGGCGACAGTGTGTAGACGGCCGCAGCACCGTTTAGGCCAATGGCGAACACGGACAGCGCCAAAATCGATTTCCGGCTGGACCGATTGCTCGGTGCTGCGAACTCGAGTTGTTCGGTTTGGTTTTGCATTTCCGATATCTTGGTCACGTGCATTGCCCTCAAACGAGTGAACAAAAAAGAGCCGTCGCTGGATCGTCCTCGCGACGGCTCCTTTACGCGGCACCCATTTAGAACTGACCTGGATTATGCGCTGATGAGATTAATTACCCGTTATCGCCTCAACTTCCCGGCATGTGCCGGGCTCGGCATTTTTGGAGACGCTGGGGTCGCTGGCCAAAGCGCGTTGCACGACGCTGCTGATGCTGGCCATGAGCGATTGCCGCCCAAGAGGCTCCGCGCCTGCTGAAAAGCTTGGGGGCTTAAATCAGCGAGGCGGGAGCCTCCGGCATCACGAGGAAAAGAACCTCGCCACGCGCAGCACAACGGCCGACTTAGCGGACGCGTTCCGTAGGGCAGACAGAGCCAGGGGAGGCACCCGCTACGAAGGGCCAGTGAGAACAGCTGTTGAATTGACGGCGGTCAATAGAGGCCACAATCGCTCTGCTGCTCTCGAAAGCCTTGGCGACCCCGATCAGTTCGTCGCGCTCGGCCAGCAATTGTCGTGAACGCTGGATAGCGCTGTCGGCCGCATGCAGAACTAGAAGTGTTTCTTTGCTGAACTGTTCTGGCAGGCGCCGCTTCGACGTATGTCCCGCTTTAGATTGTCGGCTCGCCGATCATCTAGCAAACTGGAAACCGCATTGGCAAGCTGCGCTGGTGCGAACGGCTTTGGCAAGAGCAAGCTGTTCGGAACGCCTTGTGAAGACCACTCATGACCATTCGCCGCGGTCATGTAGACGACCGGAAAGTCGGGTTTGATAATGCGCGCTCGCTTCGCGATTTCCCAACCGTCCATTTTGCCGCGTAGATGGATATCAACTAAAAGCGCCCGGTATTTGTCCGCATTGGCGTGCAACAGCCCCAGCGCCTCTTCGCCCGACGCCATAATGGCAGGTTCGAAGCCGCCATCGATCAGAGCATCGTCCACGATGCTCTGAACCTCCTGATCGTCTTCGACGACCATAACTAGCGGCAACTGCGTCACGCCGTGAACTCCTGCTGTTATGCCCCGGCCGTTAACAGAAGCGAGAAGCGAGAGAATAGTTCCGGCCGGAATTGGGCGGCCCGCGCGTTGTGAGACTGCAAAGTGGCTGGCGTTCACAACCCCGCGACCTGCACCAGCGAAAAGTGAACAGACAGCAAGCGCGCGCGCACATAGTGTGGCGCTCCGTTCGTCTCCGCATCGCTGCGGTTGAGAAAGCCGGAGACGCACCACTGCAAAAGACATTCTACTTTTATGTGAACGACGGCCTTTCCACTCGTGCTCGGTTTGAAGTGCCGTTTGGGTCGGACGACGAAGCCATTCAGCACAGCAAGCACCTTGCGGGGCGACTTCGGCTCATCCGCACTCGGATCGAGCCGGGGGTTGTGATCTCGGTCCTTAATCAATCGGGTCGTGAAATTCATCGGGAGCTCGTTAATCGAACGGACGAGCAAACAAAACTTGACGATTAGCTGTTCACACACTGTTCAAATGAATCTGCTAGATTTTCAAGAGGTGCCATCAGGCAACAAATTAGTCCCGTTGATCCATACGACACTTCAACGGAGCCTCTGAAATCCTCTTCCAGTAGCCGAGGCGCCCTCACCGTTGTGCTGCAAGGGAGTGGTGCGCGTCGAAGTCGGCCACCATTGATGCGCAGCCACTTGTTGTTTAGCTTGCGATCAGCGGAAGGAATTTTGAAATGCGCGAATTGCTTTGGATAATCTTTGCAAGCGGGGCTATTCTGACCATCCAACCAACACACGCGCAGACCTTCGATCCAAGGTATCCGGTCTGTATGCAGCTAGTGCCCATAGGCGGCGGTCTTCAGTGGAATTGCGAGTACACGTCGCTTGCGCAATGTGCAGCATCGGCCTCAGGCCGCGCTGGGTCCTGCATGATCAACCCATACTTTGCGCCAGTATCAGGCCGGGCGTGGCGGCAGCGGCCTTACCTTTACTAAGTCAAGAGCGAGTGTTCGGCGCGAACGGTAGTCGCGCCTTGCCCGTTCATGCGCATCCGCGGTTCAAAGCCTGCCTTGCTAGCGTTCGTAGTACGGCCGTCCGCGTCGTTGCTGACGGGCATAGGCGTAGGCTGGGTTGATGCCGCAATAGGCGTCCGTTCCGGAAGCGGTGGCCATGCATTGGTTGTAGTTTGAGAACTGGCAATTGCCGGGGTAGCCCCAGATCCGCCCTTGCAGGCAATACCGATCCTGTATTTGCGCGGCGGCGGGCGAAATGGAACCGGTCGCGCCGAGCGCCGATATCGACAAGGCGGCGGCGAAGAAAATGTAGCGCATGATGAAATCCTTTGTTGTCACCTGACTGCTTAGAGATTCCGCATCGAATGAGAACACTAACGAATTAGACACTTGGAGTAACCATGGGACGAACGTCTCAAGCTCGTCCTTCTCCATGGATACTACCATATCCTCATGCGCTCTTGGAGAGCGCATGAGGATGATGTTCCTTAACGGCAAGTGTGGACGAGGCCGTCTTGTCCCATGACAGTGCTTCCAACCGGCGCGCAGGCCACCCAATTGCCTGCGACGCGACCGGAGTTGTAAGTCCCGAGCGAACTGGAATTGATGCTGCCTCCTGGATAGCCGCCACTCAAGGCATAGGAGTTGTCCCAGGCATATGCGTCGGCTGCCCGGAAAGGAGCGGTTGCGATGACACCTGCGGCGCCGATCGCGCCGCCTACCACGCCTCCGGCTACATCGGCCGGCCAGAAGCCGGTGCCGTTGTCTCCGCTATTCCCGCCGCTGCCATTCCAACCGCGCTGTGATGTGCGAGTTGCGCGCCGGTTGGCTAATCGCTCACGTCGATACGTGCCGCTGCTGCTATCCGTGTACGGGTTTCCTGGCCCGACATTCTGACAGTTGGCGTTCGGAAACGCTGCTTCACAACGGCCGGGATTTGAACTCACCGGCTGCGCTGTTGCAGCGGTTGCCATCGCCACGGACACCAACGCGGTCGCTAAAGATCGTCTTCAGTTTCGTCATTCTTAGTCTGCTCCGTTTTGCTGATAGCCTCGCTAAGCGGTGCGGAAAACAATCGTTCCTAACCGTCGAGATCTCTCCGAAGCGTGAAGTCGTCCAGCACTTTCGAGCAAACGTTCGTGTGCTGAGTTGCAAGAGCGGGTTGCTGCACCGAGTAGGAACTAGTGTTGGCGCTCCTCATTGCTCTGCCTCACGTAACCTAAGGGAGAGCAGAGATGCGACAGAAAGTTCTTACGATGTTGGTTGCAGCCGTGCTGGCCGGAAGCTCGGTCGGCGGAGCCTTCGCACAAGGCGCCGGAGGCGGCGGTGGCGGTGGCGCTGGAGCAGGCGGTGGCGCGGGTGCAGGCGGCGCTGGAGCGGGCGGCGCCGGTGCTGGCGGTGCAGGTGCCGGCGCGGGTGGTGCGGGCTCGGGTGCCGGTGCGGGTGGTGCAGGCGCGGGCGCCGGAGGAGGAGGCCTCTATCATTCGGAAGTCGGAGGCCAGGGGGCATCCAGCTCTCCGGGATTGAGAAACGAAACAACTCCGAGATCGGAAGGCATTCCCAGGACCCGATAAGTCAGGATCGACTTACATTTGTTGAGAGGAACTCAAGCGGTTCGCAGGAGGTGGGGTTGAGAGATCGGCACTGCCACCTTTTCCAGTGATGAGGCTAGTGACGTCGCCACGCGTGACCTCGTACACGCAGCAACGGCCTCGGTTTTAGCCGAGGCCGTTCACCGATTGCATTTCATTTTCAGGAGGAGGCGTAGGCTCTCCTGAACGCAATCGCACCGGCTACCGATCGCGGACGTGTTCGTACGGCATGACCGTCGTTGCCGCTGTTGACGATCCACTGGCCGTTCTGGCGACCAACGATCCTGCCGACGTGGTGAGGCCAGACAACGATGGCACCGACGGACGGGCCACCAGCATTTGACCCGTAGTGAGCCCATGCGCGGGCGAGATTGTAGGTTGGGCCGGGGTCGCTGCCGACCTGCCCACGCATGTACCACCCGCACCAGGCACCAGGCCGACCCGCATGCCGACCAGCATAATGCTGGTGATGATTACCGCGAGCATGGTGGTGGTGATAGCTATGATGATTGTGATGCGATCGAGCCTCTACCTTCGATCCAAGCAGACAAAGCACTGCCGTTGCAGCCATGAGAGTACGCGTCATGGGTATCCTTGTTCAGGGAAGATCGCTCTGTGCGATCAAGAAGGCCGCTTGCGGGGGGCACGAGTGCCTAGCGGCGCGGTTTGAAGAAGCGGATGAAATCCGCGCGCCCCGTTTGAAAACCGGGTGTGTCCAAAATGCGGCAGTTTGGCTCTTCGGAACATACACAAACGGGACGCCCAATGCCCCGTGTGCATAGCTATGGTTGTATCTACCTGTACTTTAACACCGTTTGCGCCTCGTTCGTGTGTCGTCAAGGCAACGCCGCTCGTGTTCCTGAATGCGAGGGCATAGTAAGGCTTCAACAGTTCGCAACCGCAGTATAGGATTGAAATCACGCCGGGGCTGAGGCTGGTTTAAGCGCGAATTTATTTTGAGCCCGGCTGGCCGCTGGGTATATTGCCAGCGGCCATTTTCTTTTTGGTAGCGTAACTCTCGCGGACAGTCCGGGCCCATATTTTCGGTTACGACTTCGCCGAAATCTTCTCCGCAATACAACAATGTTAACCAAAGCAATTTAAATTCGAGAATGTGTTTTGCCCGGATGTTCGGGGCCTGCTGGGGTCGGGGCCGTGGATTTTCTGTTCGTGCTGGCTAGCCTGCTGGCCATTTTGATCGCTGTAGCCTGGTCCTGCGCACGTTCGTATTACGAAAGCGGACGGCGTCGAGGCATGGACGAGGCGATACGCGAGATCGCCAGGGGCGTCACTTCACATTGCGAACTCAGGGGTGGCGACGCGCCCGTTGGCGTTGTGAAGGCAATGGCGGCATTAGAAGCCCTTCCGATGCGGCGCAGTACCATTGGCGCAAGATCGTCCGATCGCCATTTTGCGCAACTCTGGATCCTCGGAGACGCGATCGGTGAGGCTTGTTGGCTCAAGGGACATGCTGCCGGGGTAAGGCGGCGGGCGCCCGCCGAAGGCAAAATCCGCATCGATCTTTCAGTCAACGAGTTGCTGCAACTCAGTTGGCTGGCGCATCTTGGCTTTCAACACATGATGCCGAACTACCGCGGGTTTGAAATGTATCGGTTCAGCGGAGAGGACGACGCGAAAGAGGGCGCCCTAGCCGTTGGCAAACTCGAAGCGGCTATTCCGACCAGGGAACGGCCGATCGAAGACCTTTCCGTGCAATTCAAGAGCCGGCAAAAGCTGATCGGGGACTGGTGGAAGGCCGCACCGAAACGGCTGAGCGCCTAGCCGGCTCGCCAAACTTTCTCGCGCGATCGCCTGGCTCATCGGCCAGGCAAGACTTTCCAGTCTCGTTGCGGATCAACAGCCTGCGTTGATCGAGACGGTACAGCGCGGTTCAATGCCAGGCATCGACTACCAAGACGTCGACCGGGCTAACGTACACCCGGCAATAGAAAAACGGCCCCCAGTTGGCAACTGGATAAATGTAGCTGTAGGGCGTGAGCACGTTGCCGTGGCTGTAGTCATAATATGGGCCATAGCCGCAATAATGCCCGTGGCGATGGACTCTCGCCTCCGCCGGGCTGGGCGTTGTGAAAGCGACGACGGCAAATGCGAGTAAAAGCAATCCTGTTTTTTTCATCGATCAACCTCCCTTGAAAATTTGGGAAAACTGAACCGATCGCTCCGGCTAATCAATCACCACCACCACATCGGCCTTTCCGGCGCGCCGCAAACGATGGTGCGATGGAGTTCAATCCCATTTGGCGTTTGAACGGGAAGAACCTTGATGCACCCGGGATATAACGCGACGTTGTAATGGAACGGCGTATCGTTGAAATAGCCGCGGATCGGGCAAAGGTAGCCAAGGCCTGGCCCGCAACGAGTGAGCGGATAGAGACGTCCGCGAGCCGAAGCCGCGTCCGACACGCCACACAAAGCAACAATAAAAGCAGCAACGGCAATCCTCGTGGCATGCGACATAATCTGATCCTTCGATCTTCAGTCGTTGCACGGCGACCAAGACTGCAAGGTCAGGGTTCGCCGGGTGAAATCGTAGACGGTTGCTTCAACAGCTCTCCAACGAGCGCATCTTTCCGATGCGCGGGGCGTTCTCCCAACATAGCCTAGCCGCAATATCGCCATGCGCAACAGAGAGATTGTTGTCTATGCTTGGGGCGGACGGGGACAATCACAGAAAATCTCTGTAGTTTCATAATATTGCATGGTGTACTCAGAGTGACTTTTGAACCGGCGCGGCGCGGTCATGAACCCGGAATTTTCAGCACCCGATCGTGACAGGATGGTCTCGCCTCATGCGAGGGAGATCGAATACGCACTGATTCTGTCGCGTATGATCAACACCATAAAGGACGATCCTTCACAGATCCGCTGGACGATTTATGAGTTCGCCCGGGCCCGGCTGCAGATCGACAGCGGATGGGCTGATCAATCCGAGCGGGAGCGGCTCGCGTCGGCGCTGGAGACCGCCATCCAGGGCGTTGAAGACTTCTCGGCGCGCCGTGAAGAGAAAGACCGCCTGAGACCGCCGCTCTCGTACGCCCAAATAGGACACGACTCCTCGCCTGCCGCACAGGCCTCTCCGCTGACCCCTAAAGTTCAATATTTCGATCCTGCGACGGAAGACATCGTTCTTCCCAGACGGGTTTATCCGAGATCGGCGGTCCACCCTGTTCTGAGAGCGCGAACGCGTTGGTCTCTCGCCCGGTTTTGGATCGGGATGTTGCTTTTTGGTGTCGTGGCGGCGTTTGCGTTCAGCGCTCAGCGACTTCCTGCTTCGGGAGGCTTGAATATACCCGCCCTGATTGCGTCGATATTCGCCAAGCCGGTCGCTACTCCGGTTGCGCTCTCGACGGCGCAACCTCCCGCGCCCCCGGAGCTGAAGACCGCCACTATTTCCCCGAGCTCCCAGCCGTTTCCCACGCCGAGCGACTACGGCATGTATGCCTTGAACAACGGCGTATTGAGCGAACTTTATCTTCTGCCGGCGCGGGTGCCCGATAAGCGGATCGCGATGTCCACTCCCGTCAACGAGCCTAGTCGCACAACTCTTGCCGACGGCAAGGCGAAGTTCGTGCTGTTTCGCCGGGATCTTATCGGCAACGCCCCCGAGCGTATGGAGGTCCGCGTGGTCGCCCGGGTGACGCGGGCCCTCACGTTTGACAGCAAGGGCAAGGCGAGCTTCTCGCCAGTAACGGACGCCTGGAATATTCGCAATATTTCTTACGAGTTCAGGGTCAGGCCAATTGCCGGCAATCCGGAGATGCTGCTGGTTCAATCGGAGAAGCCCGACTTCGCGCTACCTCCAGGCCGATATGTGCTGGTCTTCAGAGATCAGGGCTATGACTTCTCCGTTCCGGGGAAGGTGACCGATCTGTCGCAATGTCTCGAGCGAACGGACGCGGCGAACGGTGCGTTCTATTCGGAATGTCAAAAGCAGTAGCCGGCCCGCTGCAGACGATCAGAGAACGTGCAGAGTGCGACGAGCGGCGGTTGAAATCGCGCGGACGACCAAGCCCAAAAAATAACTGGCCTGAACAATTGATTGCACAGCGATGACTGTCACTGCCGTTTCGAACAGGCCAAGATTTTGGACGAGCGAGAAGACGACCGACGCCACGAGCAGCACTGCAAGGATCGGCAGCAGAACTCTGAATCGGAAGACGACGCCAACCGCGAACCCGATTACGGCTAGCGCAATGGCGGCATACCCCATGCCAACGCCTCGTGTTTTGACGCCGATGCGTCCGCACCAACTCAAGGTCGCCGAAGCGCCAATTGGTGGATGTGATGGATTGATGGTTCGAGTTCTTCTGATTTCGCTTGGTGTAGCCGAAGAGAATCACTGCACCTGTCGGACCACGGCCTACTAAATCACGACACTCCCTAAATGACAGCTACAATCAGACGAGGCTCTAATGGGCTCAATCGTCGCGCGGTGGCCGCTCGCGGTCCGCGGCTTCGTGCTGAACGCAGGCCCCGGTCTGCTGATTTGGGGGATCCATCAGCCGATTCTCTGTGCCTGTCCCAAGGGGACGTGGGGTTGGCCGCTAAGGCCACCTGAGCGGACAAGACAATTCCACGGCCTCGAAGCTCGAACCCCCGCCAAAGGGCTCGCTTTGCGCCGTTCGGTAGCGGAGGCCAGTATCGAGTGTTGCCGGAATGCAACTCGTACCGCAAAACGAGGTCTCGCTGTATCCGGCGCTATTTGATCGAAGCGACTCCCCCTGTAGATTCCACCAAGTAATCGTTCGTTTTTTGTCATTCGCATTTCAGTGTGATGTTTGCGCCAAGACGGCATCCCGGGGGCGGCGTTGAAAACTGGAATACTACTGTCTTTTGAAAATGCCAGTCGGTCGGACTTCGATGGGCGTCTGCCCGTTTGCGCCGGTAAACTTGGCCACCAGCGAGGCGTGACTGAATGCTGAACCGCCTTGGACCACCACTTGTTGCGGTGACCGTCGCACTCGCTCTTTCCGCTTGCAGCTCTCCGCTTCCGGGGACCGGGCCGTCAAGTTTGGCTGTCAATACCAGCGCCACCGCCGGTCTGCGGTCGAACGCGGCCTTGCCATACGCGCTGGTCGACGTCAGCGCCAACTCGATCGGGTTTCTCTCCCAGCCCGACGTCGTCTCGTTCAAGGGCGAGTTCCCCGACAAGCGTTCCAAGCCGAACCAGGTCGTCGGCATTGGCGACGTTCTGAACATATCGATATTCGAGGCCGCGCCAGGCGGCCTGTTCACGCCGGGAACAGCTGCCGGCGCTCGTCCCGGCAATTTCGTCGATTTGCCGGCACAGGCCGTCGACCAGAAGGGCAGCATTTACGTCCCCTACGCGGGCGAAATTCCTGCCGCCGCCCGGACGATCCCGGAGATACAGCAGGCGGTCGTGGCGCGCCTGCGCAATCGTGCGATCGAACCGCAGGTCGTGATTAGCCTCAATCAGCAGCACTCAAGCGTCGTCAGCGTTTTAGGCGACGTGAACACGCCCGGCGTTCTGGCCCTCAATAGCGTTGGCGAGCGACTGATGGCGCTGATCGCGCGCGCCGGTGGTCCCAAATTCGAAGCCATCGAGAGCTACGTGACCCTTCAGCGGGACGGCAAGCGCGTCCGGGTGCTGTTGAGCCGGGTGGTGCACGATCCGCGTGAAAACATCTTTATCCGACCCAATGACGTGATCTTCCTCACTCACGAGGCGCCAACCTTCACCGCGCTCGGGGCGCTGAACCAGAACGTCTTCGGTACCAATTCCGACATCACATTTGATGTGGAAACGTTGACGCTCGCTCAGGCGATAGGCAAGGCAGGCGGCCTCAACGACCAGCAGTCCGATCCCGCAGAGGTTTACGTATTCCGCTACGAAGATCGTCACTTCCTGAACAAGTTCGGTATCGACACGACGAGGTTTACCGTCGACAGAATACCGACGATCTATCACACCAATCTGCGTGATCCAGGCGGCTACTTGCTGGCATCCACCTTCCAGATGCGATCAAAGGACGTCATGTACGTCGCGAACGCCAGGGTGGTGGACTACTACAAGCTGCTGACGCTGATCAACAATACGGCCGCGACGGTCTCGGTGTCGTCCAATGCCGTGACCAACCTGAACACGGCTGTCCACACACGATGGTAGGCTGAACTGGAAAGGGCCGATCACCCAAGATCGGCCCCGGTATCTCGGGAAGGCTCTCCACGGCGGTCGCTCGAACACGACCGGTGTCATCGCCCGAACACCCATGTCGTCCCTCGAACCCCACCGGTGTCATCGCCCGGCTTGACCGGGCGACCCAGTAATCGATGCGACGCGTTATCAAGCGCAGGGGGTAGACCTGATAAATGGGACCAGTGCTATTCCGGCGATGGTGGTGAATACTGGATCGCCCGGTCAAGCCGGGCGACGACAAAGGGAGCGTTGTTGAACCCCGTGTGTATCCACTGACCGCGCTGGACGTTGCCGGACGGCCACAATCTCCCGCGATACGCGCGGCGGCGATCTAGCAGGCGCCGTCGGACAGCAAAAGCGAGGGAATTGTCACAATCAATATCTTCGCATCCATCGGCATCGACCAGTTCCGCGCGTAGAACGCGTCGCAAGCAACCCGCTTGGTGTAGGTGGTGGTACTACGGCCGCTAACTTGCCAAAGCCCGGTGATGCCCGGCCGACAGGCGAGATAGGCACCCTTGGAACTCGAGTAATGCTTGACCAATTCCTCGTCCGTGACCGGGCGAGGTCCTACGATGCTCATGTCCCCCCGAAGGACGTTGAGCAATTGAGGGAGCTCATCCAAACTGGACTTGCGCAGAATGTCCCCGATCAGGGTCACCCGAGGATCAGCTCGTAGCTTGTGATTAGTGGCCCATTCGGCTGCGGCCAGGGGATCGCGCTCAAGCAACTGGCGCAGACGTTCCGGCGCGTCCGTCACCATAGTGCGAAACTTCAAGCAATCGAAGTGCCTTCCATTGAAACCGACCCGGCGATGACGAAACAGCGCCGGCCCAGGCGAGGTCAGAACCGTCGCCAGGACCCTGTCCGTAAAAGCGCATCCACGTCCGGTCGATAAGATGGGGAAGGACGGCAAACCTGATGAAGCAAAGGGATCGAAACATCCGAGTTTGGGACAAACCGCATCCGAGGCGAAGTCTTGTTCTTCCTCTAAGCGGTCCTCTTTTTTATAGTGGACTCGTGCGGTCGGGTGTAGTGGTTCCAGCCGCGTGAAGGCCGGAGCACGCGGCTCCGGAATCGAGGCCGGGGGAACAACGCCATCCAGTGGTTCGGCTCTTACGCGGAGGTTCCATCCAATGTTCGAGCAACGGGGCGAAGAAGGGCGGGAGAAACCGGCGGTCGCGGCCTATCCTGAAGAGGTGCGACTTCGGGATGCTTCGCCGTTAAACGACGGATTCCGCTGCTACAGCCTGGAAGTGTTGCGGCTCCTGGAAGACTGACGTCTGTTCGTCGGGCGTTCACCCAGCGGCCCCATTCGGTATTCCCTCCCCCGTGCGGGGGAGGGATCGAAAATCGCCGCCGCTTTCGCCGTTCCATTCCCAAACACATTTCCAAGGTCGGATGCGATCTCATCGAAGGTGTGCCTCCCGGTTTTGGAGTCCGGGGCTGGGCCTCCCCCTTGCGCTTCCCAATAGGTGTGCCATGCTTTCGCGGGCTGCCGTCGAAGTCGTCATCCGTCCGCACCCCGCGAAAGCATGTGTGCCGCGCGAGGACTCATGCTTTCGCGGGGTGCGGACGGGATGTTGTCTCTGAAGCCAGCCCGCGAAAGCATGGCACACTTCCCCATAGGAAACCGCGGTAAGTCGGGACTGCTACGAGGAAATCCCGTAACCGCCTCCAAAATCGGGAGGCGCACCCCTTCGGGAGATCGCTCTTGACTCTCTGTCGCGGCCGCGTCTATCGTCCGCCGGCCATGAAAACCCTTATTTCACTCGCTGTTGTACGCCGCCGTCTTCACCGGCCCCCAACGCGCCTTCGCCGGCCGACACGGGGCCGACGCACGGCAAGGTACTCGTCCTCGAAAACGAGCAGACCGCTGGTCGGCGACATCGAGCGAGTCGGCGACGCCTACCGCGTCCGCCGGCTCATCGGCGAAACGACGGTGCCGGCCGACCGCGTGCTGCGCCTGTGCGCGACATGGACGAGGCGTTCCGGTTTCGTGCGCGGCCGGGCCAACCTCGCCGACCCCGACGAGCGCCTTGCGCCTGGCCGAGTGGTGCCGCCTCAACGGCCTGCATGAACAGGCCGTCGCCGAAGTCAAGGCGGCCGTCGAGCTGCGGCCCGATCACGCCGCCAGCCGCCGGCTCCTCTCTTACCTGCAGGAATCCGGCCCCGTGCAGCCGGCGCCGCCCAAGGGGTCGGCAGGAAGCGGCGAACGACGCGCAGAGTCTCCATCGATTTGACCGAAGAGGCCTTAGGCCAGTTCGCCACCAAGGTGCAGCCGATCCTGATGAACGCCTGCGCCAACTGTCACGCCAACGGCCAGCGGCGGCACCTTCAAACTGACGCACGCTTACAATTCGGCCGTGCTGAACCGCAAGACCTTGCAGCAGAACCTGGCGGCGGTGCTGGCCGAAGTGAACCTGACAGCCGCAGAATAGCCTGTTGCTGTCCAAGGCCGTCAGCGTTCACGGTTCGCAGGAACAGGCGCCGATCAAGAACCGGCAGGCGGCGGCCTACCATACCCTGGAAGAATGGGTGTGCGGCACCGCTGGCCGACAATCCGCAATTGCGCGACGAGGCCGGTCGCAAAAAGCCTGCCGCCGCGCCCCGCTGGAGGCGGCCTCGCCTTTCGCCGAAGTCAACGGACCCGCCAGGATGGACAAGCCGCGCGGTCCCGGCCGAGGCGTCGCGCGAAGCCGTCGCCGCGCCGGCCGTGAAGGAACGCACCGGAACCGCGCCGATCCGTACAGCCCCGACGATTTCAACCACCAATTCCACGCGCGATAAGTCCGAAACCCGGCGCAGCCGAAACCGTGATGCTCGCACGGAGGCGTGGCCTTTGACTCCCGTTCCGTCGCCCGAACGCTCAGCCCCGTTGCGTCGCGCTTTGCACTTTTGGCTTGCGGTCGCCGCCGTCGTTTCCATTCGCACCGTCGTCGCCCCCGATACGCATACCATCTTTCCCGTGCTGGCCGGCAGCGCCGCACATTGGTGGGACGACCAGCCGCTCTATGCCGACTACCCGCCGCTCGACTACTTCCGTTATCCGCCGGTCTTCGCGGTGGCCTTCACGCCGTTTAGCCTCCTGGGCCATCGGGCCGGCGGCGTTCTGTGGAGCCTGCTCAGCATCGGCGTTTTTGTCTTCGGCCTGTGGCGCTTCCTTCGCGACGTGGCTCCGGGCGACTGGACGCCGGCGCGCCAGGCCGCCTTTCTGGCCCTGGGCGTCCTGGGCGCCATTGCGCGGCCTGTGGAACGCCCAGAGCAACGCACTCGCCGTCGGCCTGCTGCTTGCTGGCGGCCGGCCGCCCTGGTGCGCCGCCGATGGTGGACGGCCGCCGCCGTGCTGGCCGCTTCCGTCCTGATTAAGGTCACGCCCCTCGCCCCGGCGCTGCTGCTATGTGCCGTCCAGCCGCGACGTCTGCCGGCGCGTTTCTCCTGTTTCTGGCCGTCGGTTTGCTCGCGCCGTTCCTGACGCGGCCGCCGGGGATTGTTGTCGGAACATTATCGAGAATGGCTGGCTCATATGACGCACACGGGGAGCGAACGCTGGCCCGGCTTCCGCGACGCCTGGACGGTCTGGGTGGTGCTGCGACATACGGCGCATGGTTCAGCCGTCGCCCCGGCCTTGCGGGCCCCCTTGCTTCCGGCGTCTATCGCGTCATCC
Source organism: uncultured Alphaproteobacteria bacterium (assembly GCA_963764155.1). Lineage (GTDB taxonomy): Bacteria > Pseudomonadota > Alphaproteobacteria > Rhizobiales > Xanthobacteraceae > Bradyrhizobium. Next base: position 1,834 of record CAVXRI010000003.1, on the reverse strand, counting down.
AAGCTGCTGACGGCCGCGGGGGCGCTCGGATGGTGTTTATGGCAACGGCGGCAGATCGATGATCCGAAAAGCTGACGACGATCGTGCTAGCGATGGGATTGGCGTGGCTGATGCTGTTCGGCCCGGCAGTGGAACATGCGACCTATGTTTTTCTAACGCCCGTCTTAAATTGGGCCTTGCTCCAACCTGATGGCAGGCGAGGCAATCGTTGGGTTATCCGGTCGGCTTTTGTGTTGGTGATGCTCTTGGGCTGGGCGGTCGTGTCGCCCGCCGTCGTTCAACAGGCTCCGCTCTTACTAACGGTTCTGCCTGTGGGCACAGTGCTATTCACAATCTGGCTGCTCGCTTATGCGCCGATTCGACTTCGCGTAAACCAATACGCCCAGGCGATCAGCACGCCTTGCAGCGGCACCCGCAGCCAGATGAGCCACGCGGAAATCTGCGGAAACTCGGCGGCATGGAACGCCATGTTGACGTTGGCCGGAAACACGGCAAGCAGTAATGCGATCAGCCCCCAGGCGGCGAGACGCTGGCACTTGGGAATAAGAAGCATCGCGCCAAGGGCGATCTCAAAAACTCCGCTCAAATAGACCAGTTCCAAATGCCACGGCAGATAAGCCGGCATAATCTTCACAAACGGCTCCGGCCGGACGAAATGAAGAATTCCCGCCGCCATAAATATCAACGCAAACATCCATTTCATTGCGACTTTGAAAATGCGCATAGTCCGCCTTAAGCCAATTCTAGGATTCGCGTGACCGCGACAGCCGCGCGCACTGGCGTCTTCGGAGTCTTTAAGCCACGCCACATCGGACGCGTCGTCGGCAAAGCGTTTGATGCCCACCGGCTTTGATTGCCGCATCAGACACGACCGCCAGCGGCGTGTAACGCGGGTGATGCGATTCCTTGTAAGGGTCGTTGCGGGCGGCGTTGTAGCAGCAGATCATCGACCAGCGCGGCTTGTCCGAACGGTTCTGGTCCGAGCGATGCAACAGGTTGGGATGGAAGAAGATCGCATCGCCGGGCTCCATTTCGACGTAATCCAACGGCATTCGTTTCAGGATTTCTTCGACGCGCTCCCGGTCGGCCCCGGCCTGGTCGCCGGTGAGGACGTGGTCGATGCGGCCGCAGTGATGCGAGCCGCGGATCACCTGGAGGCAACCGTTTTCTCGCGTGCCCGGTCCACCGCGATCAAGACACTGGTCAGCAGCGGCTGCAGGACGCCATTCTGATACCAGTAGCCGTAGTCCTGATGCCACGTCCAGGCGCCGCCGACTTCGGCGTCTTTCATCATCATTTTCGAGTGGTAATGGTAAACCTCACCGTCGAGCAATTTCTCGGCGGAGCGCCCATCCGTTCGCAGCGGGCGAACATGCCGTTATGCCGTCGCCGGGATGGTTCCACAGCGACAGCCGCACTGTGCCGCCTTCGCCGTCGGCCCGGCCGAACGCGCGGCGGTCGAGTTCGTGGTCCTGTTTGGCGGCGCGGCGGAGCAGGTCGATCTCCTCGGCGTCGAACAGGCTGGCGGCGAGAACGTAGCCGTCCCGATGGTAGCGAGCGATTTGCTCATCGGTCAGAATGGGAGGAGACATCGGCAACCCCGTGCGGTGAGCGATAAAAACTTATCGTGCAAGGGTACTATATGGTGCGGGCGAGGCCGGCGTGATAGAGTAAGGGGGCGGGAACTATTCAGCCGCTCGGTTCGTCCAACCGTGAAACCTCCCTCCTTTTCCGGAAAGTGAGACCTTATGAAGCGATTGCTGGTGTGCGGTCTGGTGCTATGCCTGGCGTCCTCGTTGGCGCCGGTTCGCGGCGCCGACAAAGGCGACGACCC
>CAVXRI010000002.1:0-412300 GCA_963764155.1 uncultured Alphaproteobacteria bacterium | reverse complement strand
CGGCGCCTTGCGTCGCCTGTCATCGTAGATCATCGTGCCGTCCCGCGTACTCTGTGACGTCAAAACCATGTTGGCGCCAGTGACGGTCCTGATCACATCGGAGGGCTCGACCCGTTCGCGGAAATACCGGTTGGCGGCGTCGCAGAGATAGGCGACCTCCCCGGCAGCTACCGTCACGATGGCTGGGTCTCCCTTGAAGCCGTTCGCGACGGTACCTATCAGCGTGAATTCGCGTTCGTAGGGACTGGCGAAAATCAGCCGCCGATCACTATTCTGGAAAACATAGACGCTGTCGGTGTCGAATCGCCGGCGGATGACGATCTGACAGATCTGGGTCGTCGTTGCCGTTGGCGGCGGCACTCGCAACACGGTTTCGGCTACCGATGTGGTCCATGCGCCTGTGGTATTGGCCAGCGCCCGCGCCGTAACCACCAGACGCCGGCCCCGATCGATCGCAGCAATGCGCCAAACGTTGCCGCGATCGGCCCGAACGCAACGGGCGCCGGTCCGGATCACGGCGCCTCGATCCGCAGCGTCGACCGCAGTGAGAACCACCAATCGCAAATCATCGACCAGGCAATCCGAATATTCGAACGCGGTGCCGAACGGACGTTTCAGCGGATTGCCGATTGGATGGTGGGTGACGTCAAGCGTGGCCGAGGCAGGCAGACGCGGACGAGAGGCGAGCCGATCATAGAGCAACAGTCCCGAACGCAACAGCCAGGCCGGACGCTCCTGCGCATGGGCGGGAATCGCGAACCTCGCTGGTCGCACCAGGTGTGGTGCAATCTTGAGCCAGATGCCGCGCTCGGCCAACGCCGCATGCACGCGCAACCAACCTCTGCGCTCAAGCAGGGCTAGATCTCCATGGATCATCCGGGGCGTCGCGGAGGATGCGGCGGCGGCGAGATCGCCCTGCTCCAGCAGGATCACCCTTAAGCCACGCCCCGCGGCGTCACGCGCGATACTGACGCCGTTTAGCCCGCCGCCAATGATCGCGAGATCGTAGTCCGCCATGCGCGAGGCTTAATGTACCAACAATGTAGCAAAACCTAGCCTTGGTCTGATGCGCGATGCCGAGCCAGATACAGCAAGCATTTCCCCTGGCACCTATGTCACGTGCACCTCGACAAAACCGAGTCCATCGAGGGCAAAGCGATAGGCTGCAGCTTTCGTCGGAAACACAGTCTTTATCACGCTTCCGGTCATGACGATCTGACCCTTCCTCAATCCGTTGCCCCGGGTGGAAAGGTGTGAGTTGAGCCACGCTACGGAATTGAATGGATGGCCGAGAATATCGCGCCCATGCCCTTCGCCGATCGGTGATCCGTCCCTGGTCGCCTTCCCGAGCATGGCGTCCAGGCCCGGCCAAGTCGTCGCAAACTCGGAAAGAACAACGCCTCCGTTCCAGGAATTGTCGGCCACCACCGAAAGCACATCGAGGCTGGTGTAGTCCGCATTCCGATCATCCACCAGTTCGATAGCCGCGCACACGCCGTCAACATAGGGCTGAACCGCCGCGGGCGTATCAGCGGTCGCCGGAATATCCGCCTTGACGCGCACTGCAATTTCAAATTCGAGCCCTAGCCGCCCGAAATCGCTGCGATTTGCCGTCGCTGCCGAGTTGTGCATGCGTCCGGTGAGAACGACCCCGGCGATGGGATGGTCGATCCCGCAAAAGGTCTGCATGGCTTCCGATGTGAGCCCGACCTTGTAGCCAATGGCATCGCCATGGCTGCTGCGCAGGAGTTCCACATATCGATCTTGAATGTCGTAGGCCTGCGAGATGGAAGCCAGTCCGTATTCGGGTTGAAGAATGCTGAACGGGGCACCCTTCTTGTGTTCGCTGAGCAGCGCTTCGGCAGCGCGCCGGGCAACGGCTTCCTCCATCATGTTCTCCATTTCCGGCGGATCATAGCGAGCCCTCTGCCGCTAGCAACCTAATTCGCCCGAAGCAGAGTCGACGCAGGGAATCTGCTGTGCGATGTCCTCAGGGCGTCCACAGAACACGGCGCAGTCGCGCGGGCGACATGGCGGGTTGGCTGTTGTTTGCTTCTGAAATGAATTTGGTCCAGGGCCGGCTTGAGCTAGCCAATCCTGCGAGCCGGCCGGATGCCAGTGACGACATGCTTGACCGTCTCGCGGCCGACTGTCGCCGAATACTGCGCGATCGGCAGCGGCTTGCCCAGCAGATAACCCTGCACCGCATCGCAGCCTTCGTCAGCGAGAAAGCCGAGTTGCTCCAGCGTTTCCACGCCCTCCGCCACGATGGACATTTCGAGGCCATGGCCGAGGCCGATCACGGCGCGGACAATCGCTGCGGATTGCGGATTGCGCCCGAGGTTCATGACAAAGGCGCGGTCGATCTTGATCTTGTCGAACGGGAACGCCTGAAGATAGCTGAGCGAAGAGTAGCCGCTGCCGAAGTCGTCCATCGAAATGCGCACGCCGAGCGCCTTCAGCCGCCGCAGCAGCGCCAGACCACGATCGAAATCCTCGATCAGCACGCCTTCCGTGATTTCGAGTTCGAGCCGGTCGGGCGCCAGACCCGTCTCCAGCAGTATCGAGTGCACCAGGCCGACAAGATCGCCGTGCATGAACTGCGCCGGCGACAAGTTGACCGCGATCTGCAGCGGAGTCGGCCACGACGCCGCTTCCCGGCATGCCTCGCGCAAAATCCATTCGCCCATTTCGACAATGAGGCCGCTTTCTTCCGCGATCGGAATGAAATCGCTCGGCGGAACGAAGCCGCGCACCGGATGCACCCATCGCGCCAACGCTTCAAATCCGATCATTTCGCTGGCGGAAACGGTGCGGCGCGACATCGCCTGGGGCTGATAATACAACGTCAATTCGCCGTTCTTGATCGCCAGCGAGAGATCCTGGTGCAGTACTCGGCGATCTCGAATCTGTTGGTCCATTTCCGGCTCGTAGAAACTGATTGTTCCGCGCGATTTTGCCTTGGCCCGGAACAGCGCCGCGCCGGCATTGGCGAGCAAGGAAGCTGCGTCGGCGCCATTTTGCGGAAACACCGAGATGCCGGTCGTGATGCCGGTGCGAACCGATTTGCCGTCGATCTGAAACTCGTTGGCGAGCAATTTCGGCGACTTGCTCCGCAAGAGCCCTGCCCGCCGCCGGCTGCTTGCCATCGATAATCAACCCGAACTCATCACCGCTCAGCCGCGCGACGACACCTCCCCGCGCTGCCGCCTGGATGCGCCGCCCCACCTCGATCAGCAGCTTGTCGCCGGTCGCATGCCCGAATACGTCGTTGACTTCCTTTAACCCGTCGAGATCAATCGACAGCACCGCAAATTCCTCGCCGGTGCCCTCGCAGGCTTCGATCATCTGGGCCAGCGCCTGCAGGAACGCGGCGCGGTTCGGCAAATCCGTCAGTCCGTCATGATAGGCCATATGGGCCATTCGCGACTCGGTCTGGCGACGATCGGTGACGTCCTCGTGGGTTTTGATCAGATATTGAGGCTCGCCTGCTTCGTCGAGCACGGTCATGCGACGCGTCAGAAACAGCCGCAGGCCGTCCTTGGTGCTGATCGGATGTTCTTCGGTGAGCAGGCTGCGTGTCTTGATCGCCGCCTCATCGCGGGCGATGATCAGCTTGGCTTCCCTCGGATTGAAAATGTCCGAGGCCGTCAATCCAGTAGCGTCTTCGCGCCGCCTGTTGAGAATCGCTTCCGCGCTGCGATTGGCGAGCAGATAGCACCCGTCGCTGACGCGCTCGACGATCAGCGACACGGGAATATTATCCACAACCAGCTCGAGGAACTTCTTGGTTTTCTCAAGCTCATTCGAGAGCGAGTGGCGCTCGGTAACGTCGTCGAACAGCGCGATCAGGAATTCCGGCTGGTTCTTTTCGTTACGCGCGACCACCCGATTGGTGGCGAGCACACGCTCCTGCAAACCTCGCTCGACAGTGAGCTCGCTTCGGAATTGACCAGCGGGCGACTGAAGCGCGGCACGATCGGCGGCATCGATCCGTTCTGCGGCCTCGGGCTTGAAGAGCTGGTCGGCCCGTTTGCCGACGATGTGATCGCGCGAGAGGTGAGTGAAGCGCTCGAACGCGCGGTTCGCGAAGATGTAGCGGCCATCCTCGATGCTTTTGGCAGCGACGCATACCGGCACGTTGTCGAGAAGCAATTCCAAGAATTGCTTGGTTGATGCAAGCTGCCGCGAGAGAGCGAGATTGTCGCTGTAATCCAGATGTGTCGCCACCGAGCCGCCGTTCGGCAGCACGAAATATTTGACCAGGATGGACCGGCCGTCGGGCAATTGGGTGATCAGGCCCTGCGGGCTCGCCGCTTGCGAATAGAATTCCTCGACGCCAACATGGAGAACGCCTCGCTTAGCGCGCAGGGCCAACACTTCCGGACCTGTGATGCCAGGGGGAAGATCCGAACGAGTTCAGGCCATAAATTTGGAGGTAGCGATCGTTGCAGAAAATAACTCGCCGTTTCGCATCGGTCATCACCAAGCCCTGGTCCAGGTGGTCCAAGGCCGAGCTGATGGACGCGTTCCGCCGCAGGTGCGAGCGCTTCGCGCTGCGCAAGGCGGAATGGATCCACAGCGCAATGGCTACCAGAAAGGAGCAGACAACGATGCCGCCGATCAGCAAGTCCCAGACCAGATTGGGATCGACGCCGCCGACATAGCTGGTTGGAGCAAAATCGTTTGGCAGGGCCCACGCGGCTCCGGGCGCCGTGGTGACGAGCACGCACAGGAGCGCTCGCACGCGAGCCGCACCACCTGCCTCCCCGTCCTTGCCGATCATTGGTCACCCGCGGATTTCGAGTTCAGAGTGTCTGGCTTCACGGGTTTGGATCGGGTAAACGCGTGCTCGAACAGCTCAGGAACGTGAGTAAAATTGCGGCAATTGCCCCGAGATGATTAATGCTCCCCTAACACGAAACCGGCTGGCGGATAGTTCCAGTTAATCCAAAGGGTTGATCGAGAGCTTCCCGTCGGCAGTACAGTCGAAGATCGAGCGCAAACGAACTCGCTTCGCGCCGAAAATTCCCGGATCTGAATCGCGAATGGACAAAGTAGATTGCGTCGTTGTCGGAGCGGGCGTGATCGGCCTCGCCGTGGCGCGGCGTTTGGCGCAGGCGGGGCGCGAGGTGATCGTGTTGGAGGCCGCCGAGGGCATCGGAACGATCACCTCCTCACGCAACAGCGAAGTGATCCACGCCGGCATCTATTACGCCGCCGGAAGCTTGATGGCGCGAATGTGCGTGAGCGGAAAGCATGCGCTTTATAAGTATTGCCGGGACCATGGGATCCCGCACCGTAATTGCGGCAAGCTGATCGTCGCTACCACGCCCAAAGAAGCCGAAAAGCTGCAATCAATCAGAGCGCACGCCGAAGTAAATGGGGTGCTGGATTTGCAAATGCTTTCCGGCGATACCGCACGCAAGCTGGAGCCGGCGCTGAACTGCCAAGCCGCGCTGTTGTCGCCTTCCACCGGGATCATTGACAGCCACGCCTATATGCTCGCGTTGCGCGGTGATGCCGAAGCCGCGGGCGCGGCGTTTGCGTTCCATACGCCGATCGAGCGCGCGAGAGCGGACGTGGGTAGAATCGAACTTCACGCCGGCGGAGAAGCGCCGATGAGCCTCGAATGCAAACTGCTCATCAATGCCGCCGGTCTGGACGCCGCCGCAGTGGCGCGCCGCATCGAAGGCATGCCGCCTGAGCTCATACCGCGCACTTACTTCGCCAAGGGTAATTATTTCAGTTGCAGCGCGCGCGCGCCATTTTCGCGGCTGATCTATCCCGTCCCCGAACCCGGCGGGCTAGGAGTCCATCTAACGCTCGACTTGGCGGGTCAGGCTCGCTTCGGTCCCGACGTGGAATGGATCGATCGGATTGATTACGCCGTCGACCCGGGGCGAGCAGAGCGGTTTTATCCCGCTATCCGTAAATACTGGCCAACCCTGCCGGACGGGGCGCTCATGCCGAGCTATTCGGGTATTCGACCGAAGATCGTGCCGCCCGCCGTGGCCGTGCAGGATTTCGTAATCCAGGGTCCGCGAGATCACGGGGTCGATGGGCTCATCAATTTGTTCGGGATCGAATTGCCCGGGCTGACATCATCGCTGGCGATCGCCAACCGTGTCGATGAGATCGCTGAATCCTGAATTTAGCAGACCGGTTTTTCCGCTCGCCAGCGCAGCACAAAGCATCACCGCCGCAACGCGGAGCATTCGGAGGTGACGTCTGTTGCGGGTGTGCTGGCGTATTTAGTGCAGCGTTTCTTCTGCGGAAAGCTTCAAACGCTCGATCTGGTCCTTGACCATCAATTTGCGGCGCTTCAACTCAACAATTTGCAGGTCGTCTGTTGAAAGGTGCACTAGAGCTTCGTGCAGTTCGTTTTCGAGAGTTCTGTGTTTCCGTTCCAATTCAACAAGATGTGCCTGAATTGCCATTCGAAACCTCCTTGGCAGGATTTACCCTCGGAATTCGATCCGGACGAATGAGTGTACACCGTCCATTTATGCTGTCGATGGTTCTCGCAAAGAGGCACCTCATATTTGAACGGCAAGTGTAACGAGTTGTGACGATGGAACCGAACTGTCCGAGTTAACGAATTTTGATCGGCGCAGGGTCGGCAGCAGAGCTAAGTTCGTAGACGAACGGCGTAATTAGGCGGGTCTTCTGAGCCGACCGAATCAATTGCGCCGCGGTCAAGGAAAATATTCTCCACGGCGGATCCACAACGTTTTCGCAAAATCATCGCGTTTTCGGCTAACTTAGATCATGACCGACGAAGATCAGCGCGAGCTCCAAAGCGAGCTTGCGCGGCTGCAACAGGAGCACCGCGATCTGGACGCGGCGATCGATGCACTGCATCAATCGCCCGCACCGGACTTATTGCGGTTGCAACGCCTCAAGAAGCGCAAGCTGCAATTGCGCGACCGCATCGCTTTTATCGAAGATCAGATCACGCCCGACATCATAGCCTGATCGTCTGTTGGGGTGGCCCGGCTGGCCGCTGACCGGGCAGCGCAACCTCTCAGTTCACGCTTCGCGTCGCCGCTGCGCCTTTCGAACGTACATCGCGCTGTCAGCCTCCTGGAGCGCTGTAGCTGCTTTTACGTGGGGACCCAAAATCGCAACGCCGGCCGACGCGCCCGCTGTCACCACGCGGCCGTCAAACTCGAACGTCAGCGCATCGATGGCCTGTTCGAGCGACTCCGCTTTGGCTCGTGCATCGGTCTCGCTCAGGTTCCAGAGAAACAGCGCGAACTCGTCGCCGCCGAGCCGCCCGATCAAGTCGGATACGCGCACATGGCGCTGCATCACGGCCACAACGGCATTCAGCACCTGATCGCCCGCGGCATGGCCGAACGCATCGTTGACCGGCTTCAAACGATCGACGTCGAACACAATCAGCGCCCCACTCGCGCGATAGCGCTTGATGTAGCCGATGGATCGATTGAGTTCCCGCTCGAAGCCGCGCCGGTTAAGGATATTCAGCAGGAAATCGGTATCAGCCGACGCTTGTAATTCCTCAATCCGCTGGAGCGCACGGGCCAACTCGGCCCTGAGGGTGCGGATGGTCTGCCTGGCGCGATCGGCCGCGCCGGCCGAGCGGGACGCGCCAGCAGGCGGAGCAACCTTTTTGCGTGCGCCGACGGTCGTTTTGCGCCGTTTTGCGGGCTTGGCGAGGGTCCCGCCGGTCTTCTTTTTGATGGGCATCGGTTAGAAGATTTGGTTATGAAGGCTTGCCGGGATTTACCAAGACAGGATAGTCCATTCCGGTCCCCTTGCCACACCTTGCCCAACTCCGGCCCGAACTTATACTCCGGCCTATCTTTCTGGATTCGTGAGAAGAATTGACCGCATGACCGCGCCCATCGCCATCATCATGGGAAGCCAGTCCGACTGGGACACCATGCGCCATACCGCCGAAACGCTGACCGCCCTCGGTATCGGCTACGAAAAGCGCATCGTTTCGGCGCATCGGACCCCTGAACGGCTGTTTGCCTTCGCCAAAGGCGCCAAGGCGGGTGGATTTAAGATTATCATCGCGGGCGCCGGCGGCGCCGCGCATTTGCCGGGTATGACGGCTTCGCTAACGGAGCTTCCGGTTCTCGGCGTTCCCGTGGAAACGAAGGCGCTGTCCGGCGTCGATTTCCTCTATTCCATCGTCCAGATGCCGGCTGGCGTACCTGTCGGGACGCTGGCAATCGGCAAGTCGGGTGCCATCAACGCCGCGCTGCTCGCGGCCAGCGTGCTTGCGCTCAACGATCCGGCCTTGTCCGGCAAGCTTGCCGCCTGGCGCAAGCAACAGAGCGAGGCCGTGAAGGAGCGCCCGGAGGAGCCTTCGTGACTGCTTCGAACCAGGTGAAGCTGAAACCCGGCGACACCATCGGAATTATCGGTGGCGGACAGTTGGGCCGGATGCTGGCGATGGCCGCCGCGCGACTGGGCCTGCGCTGCCAGGTGTTTTCGCCGGACCCGGAATTACCTGCCTTCGACGTCGTCCTGAACGCCGCCTGCGCCGAATACGCGGACGTCGAGGCGCTGGAACTGTTTGCCGCCGACGTCGACGTCATCACCTACGAATTCGAAAATGTGCCGGCTGCCGCGGCCATGGTGCTGGCGGCGCGGCGTCCGCTCTTACCTAACCGAAAGATCCTTGAAACCACGCAGGACCGTCTTGCCGAAAAGGATTTTGTGAAGCGGCTTGGTATCGGCACGGCCGAGTATGCCGAGGTCTCATCACCGGCTACGCTGCGCGCGGCGATTGCTCGCATAGGCTTGCCGGCCGTGATCAAAACTCGTCGCTTCGGTTATGACGGCAAGGGTCAGGCGATCATCCGGGAGGGCGACGATCCGGACCGGATTTGGGCGGACCTCGAGACAAGATCCGCAATCCTGGAGGCCTTTGTTCCGTTCGAATGCGAGATCTCCGTAATCGCCGCGCGCTCGGCGAACGGTGGTGTCGAATGTTATGACGTGACCGAGAACGAGCATCGAGATCACATCCTGAAAATCTCGCGCGCGCCGGCTGGAATTTCCGATGACCTAGCAGCACAGGCGCGAGGCATCGCTGAGACGATTGCCGACGCGCTTGACTATGTCGGCGTGCTCGCTGTCGAAATGTTCGTCGTGCCGGATGGTGCCGGTCGGAAGATTCTGGTCAACGAGATCGCGCCCCGTGTTCATAATTCCGGACACTGGACACTCGATGGCGCGTCGGTGTCGCAATTCGAGCAGCACATTCGCGCGATTGCCAGTTGGCCGCTCGCCAAGCCGGTCCGCCATGGCCCCGTCACGATGACCAATCTGATCGGAGACGAGATACTCGGGTACGAGCAGTGGCTCTCGGTGCCCGGCGCGACCGTTCATCTCTACGGCAAGGGTGCGCCTCGCGCCGGCCGCAAAATGGGGCACGTGACACAAATTGGGCTAGTGCCGCCGAAACAGGGGCGATTGAGCTAAAAACGCCGTCCAGCTGGATCAAAGCGAGCGCAAATGCGCTTCCGCCGGTGGACATTGACGCATTTGTCTGCTACACGCGCCCCCTTGGGTTGAGGGTCAGGTCTTTTTACCGCCTTTGCCCGCTGGAATTCCAAGCTCATCCAAACCGATCAATTGAAAGAGGATGCCGCGTGCAGGTTCTCGTCCGCGATAACAACGTCGACCAAGCCCTCAAGGCGCTAAAGAAAAAGATGCAGCGCGAGGGCATCTTCCGCGAGATGAAGCTCCGCGGCCATTACGAAAAGCCTTCTGAAAAGAAGGCGCGCGAAAAGGCCGAAGCCGTGCGCCGCGCCCGCAAACTCGCTCGCAAGAAACTGCAGCGCGAGGGGCTGTTGCCAATGAAGCCGAAGCCGGTGTTTGGTGCCGGTCCCGGCGCTGACCGTGGAGCTGGTGGCCGTGGCGGCCCCGGAGGCGGTCCGCGCGGCATGCGCTGATCACCACCAATCGATTAATTTCGAACGACGCGGGCCCGGTGCCCGCGTTTTCTTTTTTGGAATCTCTGTTCAAATCGTGCCGGGCGCAGATCAACCCGCACAAACGACGCGGCGATCATACGCGCGCGAAAAATGCCTCAAGGGGGTGAGTTTTGCGCCGTGAAGCCCTGATCTACTTCGCCGAGCTGTTGGGCAACACCGCATGGAACATCGACTTGGCCGCCGACAGCACGTCGTCGGCAACTGAAGTCCGCTCGCGAGGCGCTGGCTCCGCGTTATCGGCACGCAGGTCGAGCGGCGGCGCGGTCTGAAGCGGAATGTCGGCCGGCGGCGTCAGGCGCCGCGGATCCTCCGCTCGGGTCGACTGCGGGTAACGCGGATTGCCGGGTATCGATCCGACCGACGATTTCAGGGGATTCAGTCCCAGGAGTGGACACCATGATCGGCGGCGGCAGTGGCCTAACAGGAGCCGGTGACGCCATGCTCGTTCGCGTATCCACAACACGGGGCGCCTCCGGGACGCGCGGTGTTTCGGGGACACGAGCGACCTCCTGCACACGAACTGAATTCTCGGGCATGTTGCGCAACCGCTCGATCGCTGCTCGGGCGAGATCGTTAGCGTCGCGATGCTCTTCCGGAGCGGCCGGCACTGCGGCGCTTTCAACGGCCGGCGCCGTGGTCACCGGCGCGGCAGTCGACGGGCCTGCAACGGGCGGCGACGCGGTTTTAGCGACCGCTTTTTCACGCGGCTGACGTCGGCGCCAATTAAACGGGAAGCTTGCTGTCTCGGCAGGCTTGCTCTCAGCCGCCTTCTCGGGGCTCTTGGTCTCAGCGGCCCTGGTCTCAGCAGCCTTGGTCTCAGCAGGCTTGGTCTCAGCAGCCTTGGTTTCCGCAGCAGCGGATTTTTCGGCAGCCGTGTCAGCTGTGGACTTGTTGGTGACTGCCTTCTCAGAGATGCCCTTGGCCTTGACGCCCGGACCAGGAAGATTGGCAAGGCCTGGTTTCGCCGAGTTGGCAGGGTCAGCGTTGTTGGGACTTGCCGGCGATATCGAGGCAGTCGCAGCCGCGTCGGCTGCGGGTTTGGAATTGATGTAATGGTTAACGATGTATGCCCCGATGATCGTAGCAAGCACCGACGGGAAGATATCCAGCGCGATTTTCGAGACGTATTTCATCATGCCAACCACTCCCCTGCGGCTTTTGGGAGAACTTTGAGGCACATTCAGGGATCAAGTGCGACGGATCAGAGGCAAATCGGTCGATCAGCGCTTGAGTTCGACCTCCAGGAAAACGATTTCGGTCGCCGGTCTCGTTACGTACGTCATGCTCGACCCCGGCTTTGCGAAAGTAGGACTGGCCGACCCCAAGCCGCGCCTTGGACCGCTCTCCGTTCGGGGCGACGATGGTCATTTCGCCCGAGGTGACGGGGACGATCACGTAGTCCATCCCGTGGATGTGATGACCAGTGGCGCTGCCCGGCGCGAGTTGCCACTCCGTGACACGGACTTCGGGAGTGTCGACCTGAACGTTTGATTTGGCGCTGATCATGGCCGGCTTTCCTCTCCGCTAGGGTATGAACACCAGGAATACGAACACCGCGAACACCACCATATGGATCAACCCGAACAGGATGTTGGTGCGGCCGGTGCCGAAGGTGAGCATACTCAACATGAAGGTCAAAATCAGGAGCACCGACCCCTGGGGGTTGAGCCCAAGCACCAACTGCTTGTTCAGCGCGTAAGCAGCCGCGGCCACCGCCGGAATGGTTAGCCCGATGGTCGCGATGGAGGAGCCGAGCGCCAGATTGATGCTCTTTTGCAGGTCGTTCTCGCGCGCAGCGTTCACCGCGGCCACGCTCTCGGGCAGCAAGATCAACAGCGCCACCAGGACACCCGCTGCAGCCGGCGGGGCACCGATCCAGGCGGTACCGACATCGACGACCAACGAAAATTTCTTTGCAAGCAGCACTACGCCTACCAACGAGACCAGCAGCAGCATGATGCTGAACGCGAGCAAGCGGTTCGAGACATGGATTTGCCCCTCGGCGTTCACCGATGCTTGACTGACGAAATAATTCTGGTGACGGATCGTCTGCGTGTAGAGGAACACCCCATACAGCAGGATGGTGACGACGCTGACGAAACCAAGCTGCGCTGCGGAGTACATCGGCCCCGGCGTCGTGAGCGTATAGTCCGGCAGGATCAACGTGATGGTCGCCAACACGAACAGCACGCTGAGATAAAGATTGGATCCGGTGACCTGAAAATCCTGCTCGCGGTACCGTAAGCCGCCGACGAAGATGCACACCCCGACCAAGCCGTTGCACACGATCATAACGACTGCGAATACCGTGTCTCGGGCCAGCGCCGGGACCTCCTGGTCGCCCAGCATCATGGCCGCGATCAATGCGACCTCGATGACCGTCACTGCCAGGGTCAGCAGCAGAGTGCCATACGGCTCGCCGATCCGGTGCGCGATCACCTCGGCATGATGCACAGCCGCAAAGACCGTACCAAACAGGACGGCTAACAGCATCGTTGCGAATGCGAGCCCGCCCGGAGACAAAGTAAAGCCGTAGCCCGATACGGCGACCGCTGCGAACAACAGGACGGCAAGGACCGGGAACATCCACGACGATCGCGGGACCGGGCCGTGCACGCTCATATGCCTTACATCGCCTTGACGATATTCTCGGTCATCTTCTTGGCATCGCCGAGCAGCATCATGGTGTTGTCGCGGTAGAACAACGGATTATCAATTCCGGCATAACCAGATGCCAGCGAGCGCTTGATGAACATGACGGTGCCGGCCTTCCAGACCTGCAGCACGGGCATCCCGTAGATTGGAGACTGCGGATCTTCTTCCGCCGCGGGATTGGTCACGTCGTTGGCGCCGATCACGAAGGCGACGTCGGCTTGGGCGAATTCGGAATTGATGTCCTCGAGCTCGAACACCTCGTCGTAGGGCACATTGGCTTCGGCGAGCAGCACGTTCATGTGGCCGGGCATCCGGCCGGCAACCGGGTGAATGGCGTATTTCACCTCGACGCCATCCTTTTTCAGATTATCGACCATTTCGCGCAGCGCGTGCTGCGCCTGCGCCACCGCCATGCCGTAGCCCGGCACGATAATGACCTTTTGCGAATTCTTCATGATGAAGGCGGCGTCGTCGGCGGAGCCAAGCTTGACGGGACGCTCTTCCGCAGCTGCCCCGCTGGCAGCCGCCGTTTCGCCGCCGAAGCCGCCAAGGATAACCGAGATAAAGGAACGGTTCATGGCATGGCACATGATGTAGGACAGAATCGCGCCGGATGAGCCGACCAACGCACCGGTGATGATCAGCGCCGAATTGCCGAGCGTGAAGCCAATGCCGGCCGCGGCCCAGCCGGAATAGGAGTTCAGCATCGAGATCACGACCGGCATGTCGGCGCCGCCGATCGGGATGATCATGAGTACGCCGAGCGCCAGCGCGATGATGGTGATCAACCAGAAGTCGATCGCGCTGCCGGTGAGAACCAGCCCAACGATGAAGACAACCAGCGCGACCGCCAGCGCGATGTTGACGAAATGTCGTCCCGGCAGAATGATTGGCTTGCCGCTCATTCGGGCGGAAAGCTTCAGGAACGCAATCACCGAGCCCGTGAAGGTCAGCGCGCCGATGGCGACGCCAAGCGACATTTCCACCAGGCTCTGAGGATGGATGTTGCCGGGAGTACCGATATCGAAAGCTTCAGGCGCATAGAATGCACCCGCCGCGACCAGTACTGCGGCCATGCCGACGAGCGAATGGAATGCAGCGACCAGTTCCGGCATCGAAGTCATCGGCACGCGGCGCGCGATAACCGCGCCGACAGAGCCGCCGATCGCGACACCGAGGATCACCAGCAGCCAAGCCACGCCATCGGCCGGCGGATGAGCGGCAAGCGTGGTCGCCACCGCGATCGCCATGCCGATCATGCCGAGGAAATTGCCCTGACGAGATGATGCCGGACTCGAGAGCCCGCGAAGCGAGAGGATGAAGAGCACACCCGCCACCAGATAAAGAAGAGCCGACACATTGGCGTTCATGATGCGCGCACCCCGTCAGATGTCATCATCGTCATTGCCTGGTCTTCTTCTTGTACATCGCGAGCATGCGCTGGGTGACGAGGAAGCCCCCGAAGATGTTTACGCAGGCAAATGTCAGGGCGACAAATCCGAAGCCCCTGGCCCAGCCGCTGCCGCTACTGATCATTGCGACGCCGACCGCAAGCAACGCCCCGACCACGATCACGGAAGAGATCGCATTGGTAACCGACATCAAGGGGGTGTGCAGCGCGGGGGTAACGGACCACACCACGAAATATCCGACGAACACCGCCAGCGCGAAAATCGAAAGCCGGAAGACAAAGGGATCGACGACCTGCGCGACATGCTCCATGGCTTCTCTCCTGTCAGCTCGTCATTCCAGAACGGCGCCGCGCACCGGGCCCGGAGCCCTGAGTTCGAAGTGATAGATCAACCGGCTGAGTTATCCGCGGCCGAACCAGTGAAAAAATACTCAGATAGTGCCCCATCCTTCACGCGCCCTTTGGCTGGAAGTTCGGATGAATTACGCTCCCGTCCCGCGTCAGCGCGGTGGCCTTTACCAGTTCGTCATCCCAGTTCACCGCCAACGCCTTGGTCGATTTGTCGATCAGCGTCTCGATGAACGAAAAAAGATTTCGTGCGTACAAGCTCGAGGCGGAAGCTGCGACGCGACCGGCGAGATTCGGGACGCCAACGATCTTCACCCCGCCCAGTTCCACGGTCTCGCCGCTCTTGACCCCCTCGACATTACCCCCGCGCTCGACCGCCAGATCGACCAGCACGGAGCCAGGTTTCATCGATCGGACCATTTCTGAGGTGACCAGGCGCGGCGCTGGCCGGCCCGGGATCAGCGCTGTCGTGATGATAATGTCCTGCTTCTTGATGTGCTCGGCCGTTAGCGCGGCCTGCTTGGCTTGATACTCTTTCGACATTTCCTTTGCATACCCGCCGGCGGTCTCCGCCTGCTTGAATTCCTCGTCCTCGACGGCGAGGAATTTTGCGCCCAGGCTTTCGACCTGCTCCTTCACCGCCGGCCGCACGTCAGTCGCGGTGACTACCGCGCCAAGCCGTCGTGCCGTCGCGATTGCCTGCAACCCCGCGACGCCAACGCCCATTACGAATACTTTCGCGGCGGGGACGGTGCCGGCTGCCGTCATCATCATCGGAAAGGCGCGACCGAACGCTTCCGCCGCTTCGATTACCGAGCGATAGCCGGCGAGATTGGCCTGGCTCGAGAGCACGTCCATCACCTGCGCGCGGGTGATGCGGGGCATCAACTCCATCGCGAAAGCCGATACATTGGCGTCTGCCATAGCCTTCAGCGCGGCGTCATTGCCGTAGGGATCCATGATGGCAATGACAAGCGCGCCGCGCTTGTACTTGGCGAGCTCGGACGGCTCGGGCCGCTTCACCTTGATGACCACGTCGGCGTCGTTCAGTGCGTCCGCCGAGACGGTCGCGCCAACAGCGCTGAACTCTGAATCAGGAAGGCCCGCTTTGATACCGGCGCCCGGCTCTACCGCAACATCGACGCCCAGCGCCTTGAACCTCTTTACCGTATCGGGCGAGGCTGCGACCCGCGGCTCGGACGGATCGATTTCCTTGGCGACGGCAATCTTCATGAAGCCTCCGGCGGCGCGAGATGCACGCCTCAAACTAATGCTATTTCCGCTGACAAGGATACCGGTTTTACAACCGACGCCACGGCGGATCGCGTGATATCGCCGCCGCGCTCCGGGCGACCCGCACCGATCAAGTCAGGAAGAAGGCCATCAAAATCAAGATACCGGCGACGGTCATCGTGCCGTATTTCACCAGCACAATGAAACCCTCATAGGTTTGCTCATGGGCCGGATAATCGTTGCCGTCTGCTGTCGTGTAGGCCACTTCGTTATGCTCTGCCATTGCTGTCCCCAGTGATCGCTCGATCTTCCGCCGAATTACCGCAAACCCGTTGGGAGGGCAACGCTGGTCGAGGCGCTATGACCCTTAATTAGATTTTCCTCGGGAGCGAGCTGGCGCTGAGCCAGCGGGCCAGCCTACTTCGCCGACCTCGCCGGAATGCCCGCTCAGTCCAGCCCTTCCAGCTCGTCAATCATCCCGGCGATGACGGACAATCCGCCGTCCCAGAACTTGGGGTCCTTGGCATCCAATCCAAACGGCTTGAGCAGTTCGGAATAATGCTTGGTGCCCCCGGCCGCCAGCATCGCAAGATAACGCTCCGCAAAGCCCGTTTGCGCATTTTCGTACACTGCATAGAGCGAGTTCACCAGGCAATCGCCGAAGGCGTAGGCGTAGACATAGAACGGCGAATGGATGAAGTGCGGAATGTACATCCAGAAGTTCTCGTAACCCGGCCGAATATCGATCGCCGACCCCAGGCTCTCGCTTTGCACGGAAAGCCATATCTGGCCGATCCGCTCGGCCGTCAATTCTCCGTTTCGGCGCTCGGTATGGATCGCGCGTTCGAACGAATAGAACGCGATCTGCCGAACCACGGTATTGATCATGTCCTCGACCTTGCCGGCCAGCAGTGCCTGGCGCTGCCTGACGCTTTTGGTTTCTCCCAAAAGCCGCTTGAAGGTCAGCATCTCGCCGAACACGCTCGCGGTTTCCGCAAGCGTGAGTGGCGTCGGCGCCATCAGCGCTCCATTCTTCGCTGCCAGCACCTGATGCACGCCATGGCCAAGTTCGTGGGCAAGGGTCATCACGTCGCGAGGCTTGCCCTGATAATTCATCAGCACGTAAGGGTGCGCCGATGGCGTCGTGGGATGCGAGAACGCCCCTGGCGCTTTTCCGGGCCGCACCGGCGCATCAATCCAGCGATCTGTAAAAAACCGCTCCGCGATGCCGGCCATTTCCGGCGAGAAACCCCGGTACGCTGACAGCACCATGTTGCGGGCCTCGGGCCACGCAATCGTGCCGATCGCAGCAAACGGCAGCGGCGCATTGCGGTCCCAATGCGCAAGCTTCTTCTTTTTGAACCAGCCCGCCTTCAGCCGATAATAGCGATGAGATAAGCGAGGATACGCCGAACGAACCGAACTCACCAAGGCATCGACGACCTCGCGCTCGACGCGGTTGCTTAGATGGCGCGAGTTTGCGACGTCGCCAAAACCGCGCCAGCGGTCGGAAATCTCCTTGTCCTTGGCGAGCGTGTTCGTGATCAAGGTAAACGTGCGCTCGTTGGCTTTGAAGGTTTTCGCCAGCGCGTCCGCGGCCAGCTTGCGTTTTGCACCGTCACGGTCCTGCAACAGGTTCAGTGCGGGCTCGATCGCAAGTTCTTTGGTGCCAAGCTTGAAACGGAGACCGGAAATGGTCTGGTCGAAAAGCCGATTCCAGGCACTGTAACCGCTCTGGGACTTCTCGTGGAACAGTTGTTCGACACGATCTTCCAGTTGGTACGGCTTATCCTTGCGGAGGTCCTCGATCCACGGACGGTAATGAGCGAGTTCGGGGGTCTGCATCGCACGTTCGACTACCGCATCGTCGATGCGGTTGAGTTCGAGCGAAAAGAACAACAGATGCACGGACGCCGCCGTGAGTTGTTCGGAAATATCCCCGTAGAATTTTGAGATACCGGGGTCGACGCTGTCCCCCGCATGAACCAGACCGGCATAAGACCCGAGCCTGCCGGCGAGATCGTCGATCGCTTCGTAGCGACGGATCACCTGCGCGAGCCATTTGCCGCCATCGTGGTCCGCCGTCCTTTGGGCGAGCTTGCCTTTGTAGTCGGTCTCAAACGCGACGCATTCGCTGTCCATGGTTTGCAGGTCGCGGGCCACCTCCGGCGCGTCGATCCCCGTATAGAGGTCGTTCAGGTTCCAAACCGGCAGCTTGCCGGTTAGCCCGTCGAGCTTTTCCGGAGTCTTTTTTGTTTTGCTGGCAGGCTTGCTGTTTGCCGCCGATTTCCTGGAGGTCGGCTTGCGAAGGGCGGATCGTGAGCGCGAGATCATTTTCAAAACCTGTATCAACCGAGCAGCGGCGGGCTGGAATTGGTCGGATTGCGAAGTGAAGGATTTAAGAGTGCGTTAATCGGCATCGGCGAGAGTGCCCCGATTCGAGACAAATACTTGTAACGCGGGGGGAAGGCAAAGCCATGGCCGCCAGCATTTTGATCGCTGACGACGACGCCGTACAGCGCCGTCTGGTTGAAAACATGGTGCAAAAATGCGGCTACGAGACGATCGTCGTTGATAGCGGCGATGCGGCCATCGCCGCGCTGACCGACAACGCGGCTGTGATCGATGCAGTCGTGCTCGATCTGGTCATGCCCGGCCTCGACGGCATGGGCGTGCTGGCGAAAATGCGTGAAGCCGGCCTGAGCGTCCCCGTCATCGTACAGACCGCCCATGGCGGCATCGATAATGTGGTGTCCGCGATGCGCGCCGGTGCCCAGGATTTCGTGGTCAAACCGGTCGGGATGGAGCGGCTACAGGTCTCGCTGCGCAACGCCCTCAATACCAGTGCTCTAAAAGGCGAGCTGCAGCGCATCCGCCACAGCCGGGAAGGCCGGCTGACATTCGCGGACATTGTGACTCGCAGCGACGCCATGACTGGCGTGCTGCGTACCGCGCACAAGGCCGCCAGCTCAGGCATACCGGTGCTGATCGAAGGCGAATCGGGGGTCGGCAAGGAAT
Source organism: uncultured Alphaproteobacteria bacterium (assembly GCA_963764155.1). Lineage (GTDB taxonomy): Bacteria > Pseudomonadota > Alphaproteobacteria > Rhizobiales > Xanthobacteraceae > Bradyrhizobium. The sequence continues at coordinate 393,658 of CAVXRI010000002.1, read as the reverse complement.
TGTTCGCCCGCGCGATCCATGGCAGCGGCGAGCGCAAATCGAAGCCGTTCGTCGCTGTTAACTGCGGCGCCATACCTGACAACCTTGTCGAGTTGATCCTGTTCGGCCACGAAAGGGGCGCCTTTACCGGCGCAACCGAACGTCATGTCGGCAAGTTTGTCGAGGCGTCCGGCGGCACGCTATTTCTCGACGAGGTCTCTGAATTGCCGCTGGCCGCTCAGGTCAAACTGCTTCGTGCGCTGCAGGAAGGCGCTGTCGAGGCAGTTGGGGCACGCAGGCCCGTGAAGGTCGATGTCCGCATCATCTCGGCGACGAACCGCACCTTGCTCGACCACGTTAAAAGCGGACAGTTTCGCGAAGACCTGTTCTACCGGCTGCACGTCTTGCCTCTGACGATCCCGCCATTGCGGGCGCGCCGCGAAGATATTCCGCACCTGTTGCGGCACTTCCTTGCACGGTTCGGCGCCGAAGAAAATCGCGTGATCACCGGTATCAGCGGTGAAGCCATGGCGCATCTTTCGCAACTCGATTGGCCCGGCAATATTCGTCAACTTGAAAACGCAGTGTATCGTGCCGTCGTCATGAGCGATGCCGACCAGCTCGTGTTGTCAGATTTTCCGCAGGCGGCCGCACAGCCCGCGGCGATCCCGGAGATCGAGAGCGCGCCACTGGTCATCGCGCCGCCGCTCCGTCCGGCGGCGTCGGCCATGATCTACGGTAATGAAATACCTATCGCCCCCTTGGCGTCAAGCGGCGGTTTGGCCATGCTGACCAGCCAAGGCGAGGTACGACCGCTGGAAGAAATGGAAAACGAGATCATCCGTTTTGCGATCTCGCATTATCGGGGTCAGATGTCGGAGGTCGCGCGGAGATTGAAAATCGGTCGTTCGACGCTTTATCGCAAGCTCGATGAGACTGCCGCGAACGGTGCGTCCGCGGGCGGCAGCGATGCGACGGGCTAAGGCGGGCACCGTGTTTCCGGCGCAAAGAAGCCTCGTGGGCCACTTATTTCAGAAGCTTCGAACCGTTGCGCGCAGGTGACAGACAAAGGGCTAGAGGCGTGGCAGAAGGTGATCGGTCGCCAAGGGGTTTTCCTTGAAGTCAGTTTATCGTGAGTGGCCTCGTGTAGCGCTGGCTGCAGAAGTGGGGCCTGTGTATCGTCTGCGTGAACGGTTGCGTCGGGCGTGCAATCTCGAAAGCCGGGCTCTCGCGGAAACTGATGGATTGATAACCGGAGCTGTCTCGTTTCCCGGGGCAGTTTGACGCAAAAGGTGTGACGATGCGAAATTGTTTGAACAACCGTGGTGGGTTCGACCGCGTGCTAGTGGCCGTCGCGGCGACCTTTCTGACGGTGTCAGCCGCATCTGCGCAGGATCAGGCCCGCAGCAGCGCCGCCGAACTGGCGATCGATGCGGCCGTCCCACGGCCCGAACCTGCCAACGTCCCGCCTCCCACGATCAACGACTTCAAGATGGAGAGCACGGCTGCGGTACCCGCGGTGAAAACCGAAGCGTCCGCTCCAGCGCCCACGGCCGCCGAGCCGGCCAAAGACGTGTCCGCGAAGGACTCGCCGGCCCCGAATTTGCCCGCCAAGGAGCTGGCAAAAGAGCCCACGCAGGAGCCGTCGAAGGCGGCCAGCAATGTTGCGCCAGCGGATCAGCCCGTCGCAGACAAGTTGAAGGAAATACTGGCAGGCAAGGTGCAGCGTTATTTCGATCGGAAAACCGAGCGAAGCGCGGTCGAGAAATTTTATGGAGCGCGCGAGTATGCGCCGCTGTGGACGCAAGCGGGTAAGCCCACCGCGACGGCCAAGGGCGTCATCGCGCGGCTAAGGGACGCGGCATCCGATGGCCTCAACGCTTCGGATTATCCGGTGCCGGATTTTGCCGCCGCGACAACGCCGGATGCTCTCGCGGATGCCGATATGAAATTGACCTCCAGCATGCTGGACTATGCGCGCCAGGCGCAGAGCGGCCGCATGCACTGGTCTCAGGTCAGCGGAGATATCCAGTATCCGGAACACCCGATCGACCCTAATGAGGTGCTTACCAACGTCACGACCGCCAAGGACCCTTCCGCAGCGCTCGATAACTACAACCCGCCGCAAAAGCTCTATAAGCAGTTGAAGGCAAAACTTGCCGAATTGCGCGGCCAGGGCGATGGACCGATAGCCCAGATTGCAGACGGCCCAGCCCTCAAATACGCGTCGTCGCGCAGTAAGAAGCAGCCGGCGGTCGAGATGGACGATCCGCGCGTGCCGCAATTGCGCGCCAAGCTCGGGGTGACCAAGAATCCCGACGATACTCGGTATGACGCCGAGGTTGCCGAGGCCGTGCGAAAATTTCAGGAGGGCGCCGAGTTGAAGGCGACCGGCATTCTCGACGATCGCACGGTCAAGGCGCTGAACAGCCCGAAGCGCGACAGGCAGATCGATACCGTACTCGTCAACATGGAACGTTGGCGCTGGCTACCGCGCGACCTCGGTGCGCCCTCGATCGGGGATGCCTATGTCATCCTCAACATACCCGATTTCACGCTAAAGGTGATGCAGCATGGGGCCCCGGTCTGGACCACCAAGGTGGTCGCCGGAAAGCCGGGCATACATGCAACGCCGCTTTTGACCGAAACGATGAAGTTCATCACGGTCAACCCGACCTGGAATGTGCCGCCTTCGATCATCTACAACGAATATCTGCCAGCACTACAGCAGGACCCGACGGTGCTGCAGCGCATGGGATTGAAACTCGAGCGCGCCAGTGACGGCTCGATCCACATTTCGCAGCCGCCCGGCGAGGCCAACGCGCTCGGCCGTATCCGCTTCAACTTCCCGAACAAGTTCTTGGTGTATCAGCACGACACCCCGGACAAGCATCTGTTTGCGAGAGACGAACGCGCCTTCAGCCACGGCTGTATGCGGGTGCAAAATCCGGATCAGTATGCCTCGGTGCTGATGAATATCACCGCGCCCAATGAGCACTACACGCCGGAGAAGATCCGCGGCATGTACGGCCACAGCGAGATCGACCTGAAATTCCCAACGCCAATCCCGGTCAATATCACCTACCAGACCGCGTTTGTGGACGAGGCAGGTAAGCTGCAGATCCGCAAGGACGTATATGGCCGTGACGCCACGATGATCGCGCTGCTCAAGAACACCAGAGGCAAGGACCTGGAAACTTTCGTTGCGCATTCGCAGCCGAGTTACAGTCGCCCACCCGGCGACCTCCCGGCTGGCGTTAACTTTGCGAGCGACAACTCCTACTACTCGCCCCGCTATTCTTCCGGACCCTCGTTCTTTGAACGCCTGTTCGGCGGGGGCCCGCCCTCGCCTCCGGCCCCGATCGGGCGCCGGCCGCCGCAGCGGTTCACCCGCTAGTCCAGTCGCGCCCAAGGGCTGACCTGAACTTCCAGGCAATCAGCGGTCTCGCCTCCCGGCGGGACCGCTTCCACGCGCTCCGTTTTCTCCACCTGCATTGCGATACCGGGCACGCTTTCGCCACACTCGACGGATTAGGTTGATGCCGGATTGGGCAGCGGGAAGGTAAATGTCGGTTAACTCTCCTGCTTCTAGAGTGCGTTCATTCTCTCTCGCCGGGGCTGGCGAAAGCTTTTTTTGAACGCTGGTTGATTGGGTGGGTCCTTACGTGCCGATTGGTTTCGCACGCCAATTTAATTTGCTGTCATTGCGGAAGGCCGGAGCCCAGGTCGGCCTGTCGTCGCTATTGCTTCTGGCGGGCGCCAGCTCGGTCCACAATGCAAGCGCGTTGAACGAGACCCGCACGCTTTCCTTTCATCACACACATTCCGACGAAGACCTCACCGTCACCTTCAAGCGTGACGGGCGCTATGATGAAGACGCGCTGAACAAGCTCAATCACTATCTCCGGGACTGGCGTACCCAGGACGAGATCGTGATGGATCGTCACCTCTTCGATATCCTTTGGGAAGTCTATCGTGACGTGGACGGCAAGAAGCCGATCCAGATCATCTCCTCCTACCGCTCTCCCGCTACCAACGCCATGCTCCGTCGCCGTTCTTCAGCGGTGGCGCGTTATAGCCAGCACATGCTCGGCCACGCGATGGATTTTTTCATTCCGGACGTTCCGCTCGAGCAGATTCGGTTTGCCGGGCTCCGCTTGCAGCGCGGCGGCGTCGGATTTATCCGACGTCCGGGTCGCCGTTCGTCCATCTCGATACTGGCAGCATCCGCCACTGGCCGCGCATGACCCACGATCAATTGGCCAGGGTGTTTCCTGACGGTCGCACGGTACATGTCCCCACCGACGGCAACCCGCTAAAGGGATATGAGCTCGCTCGCGCCGATATCGAAAAACGCGGCAACGGCGAAGGCGCCGCTGGCATCACCAAGCCCAACCTGTTCGCCGCCTTGTTTGGCAGGGGCAAGTCAAACGACGAGGATGACGAGGCCGCTAGCGCTTCTGTCGAGAAACACGCTCCAGCAAGCGTTACATCCGCCGCCAGCGTCAAATCCGCCGATACGAAGTCCCTCGATAGCAAGTCTCTGGCAACGCCAACACCGCGCGCCAAACCGCCGATCGCGGCCGCTTTCCAGCTCGCCTCGGCCGATGCACAAACAGTCCAGCCGGCGAAGCCGAAACAGGGCTCGACCACAGCGGCTGAAAGGGCTGAGCCCAGACCGCAGACGCCAGCAGACATCATCAATGCCCGCGGCTTCTGGGACGACATCCCGGTTGAACCGAAGCAGGCAAGCCCGGCGCAGGTTGCGGCGCTCTACGCTCGCAAGGCGCTTTCGAACATCACCACCGACCCGCAATCGACCGCAACCGTGCCCGCCGCCTACCGGGCGCTCGCCTACGCTCCGGCGGCCGTAGCTCCGCCCGAACGCGCCAGCACGGTCACCGCTTCCGCGCCGATCCCAGGTCCGGTCCGGTTTGTAGCCGCACCGCCCGAAACCACCCCCGCGACCGAAATCAACACCGTCGCCGCAAAAGGTCCGCGAGGTCAGGGTAGCCCGGTTGCGACCTCCGCTCGGATATCCGCCGCGAAAGGCAACGATCTCTGGGTGCGGATGCTGATGCTGGCGCCCAGCGCGAGCACGGCGATGTCGGTGACTGTCCTCGGCGACACCGACATGACGCTGATGCGTCCCTATTTGACCAAGCCCCGAGCGATCGTCGCGATGACGTTTTCGGATGATCCCATGATGGGGATGAGTTGCGATCGTTTCAGCGGCGCGGCCACCGCCAAGCTCGAGACCACATCGTTCGTACTACGCACCGCCTGGCTGCGCTGAGCTCGCCTCGCCGGCAACCCCAGTTGTTGTAAGTGCTTCCAGCGCGAAACACAGGCCTGCCTAGGCCCGCTTAAGTCGTCGGCCTTACAACATCCCCAAAGCCTGCATGTAGGTTTCCAGAATAGTTTCCTGCTCGGCACGCTCGTTGGCGTCCTGCTTGCGCAGGCGCACGATGGTCCGCAGTGCCTTCACATCGAAGCCGTTCCCCTTGCCTTCCGCGTAGACGTCGCGGATGTCGTCGGAGATCGTCTTTTTTTCTTCTTCCAATCGCTCGATACGTTCGATGATGGCCTTGAGCTGGTCTTTTGCGAATCTTGTCGCGGGCTCTTCCTGGACGGCGGCAGAGGTGGCCATCTTGTACTCCTGAATGGAACTGGCGTTGAGGTGAGAACGCGCGCGAGTTCTTGAAACATGCGTTCTGAATTTGACCCTCAAGTTTGGGACGCGTTGCGTCAAGGCAGCATCGCGCTCATCCACAGCGAGCCCACAGGAAGCTCATAACAGGACCGTCATATTGAAATGTGATTGGCGCAGCCCTACAGTGTGCGGCAAGGAGAATCGAGATCCATCCGCCAACTCGCGTTTTTGCGTAACTCCGAACGAGCGTTAAAGCTGAGCATCAATGCCCGCTTTGCCCCTTTTTCAACGCAGCCAGTTGCTCCGCACTGGCCGTGCCCTGATGGGCGGCCTTCCAGGACTCATAAGGCATCCCATAAATCGCCTCGCGACTCTCATCCTTGGTAAGGCTTACTCCCGCGCTGTCGGCAGCGTCCTTGAGCCAGTTGGAGAGGCAGTTGCGGCAGAATCCAGCGAGATTCATCAGGTCGATGTTCTGGACATCGGTCCGCTCGCGCAGATGATCGACAAGACGCCGAAATGCCGCGGCTTCTAGTTCCGTTCTGGTTTTGTCGTCGATAGCCATCGTGATGATCCCGTGGTTCGCGCGGCGGTCATGTGTTATGGTTATTAAATTGGGCGCTGTCACAGATTTTGCCATATCGCAGCGCAAAGACTTGTTCCGGGACCAAGAATTCGAACCCGATATGGTGAAATCCGCCTTGATATTGACAGTCGCAGTCGGGCTACGCGAAATCGTCAACGAATTGATGTAGCTTCGCGTGATGATCCCCCGCCTCTCTCTCCCTCCGAAACGAATAACCTCCGCCCCGCTGGTCGGCCTGCCGCCGATGCTGGCGCTGGCGCTTGTCGTCCTCTGCCTGTGGAACGGTTCAGCGCTCGCGGATTTTCGCCTCTGCAATAACACCGCGAGTCGGGTCGGAATCGCTCTCGGCTACAAGGATGCCGAGGGCTGGACGACCGAAGGCTGGTGGAACGTCTCGTCGCGAAGCTGTGAGACCTTGCTGCGCGGAACATTGGTGGCGCGCTTCTACTACATCTACGCCCTGGACTACGACCGTGGCGGGGAATGGTCGGGACAGGCTTTCATGTGCTCGCGCGACAAGGAATTCACCATCAAAGGTACGGAGAATTGCCTGGCTCGGGGGTTCGACCGCACCGGGTTTTTCGAGGTAGATACCGGCGAGCAGCGAGCCTGGACTGTGCAATTGACCGAATCCAATGAACAACCGGCGCAGCAGCGTGTACCCGGCATCCCCGGCACGGTTGGCCCCGGCGGCCCCAGCAACATCCCCGGCGTGTCGAGTTCACCGGGTTCATCGCCCGCGCTGCCAAATTCACCGGGCGGACCGCCTCCTGGCGCATCTGGCCTGCCTCCCGCCGCGGCGCCCAAGCCATGAGACGGCTGCGTCGCATCAAGATCCTGGCCACTCTCGGTCCCGCGTCTTCGGATACGGCGATGATCCGCCGCCTGTTCGAAGCTGGCGCGGACGTTTTCCGTATCAACATGAGTCATACGTCCCACGACAAGATGCGCGAGTTGGTCGCGACCATTCGCAATGTCGAGTCGAGCTATGGCCGCCCCATCGGGATTCTGGTCGATCTGCAGGGGCCGAAGCTCCGGCTCGGATCGTTTGCCGAAGGCGCGATCACGCTGAAGAACGGCGAAAACTTCGTATTGGATTCCGAAAAAAACCCCGGTGACAACACGCGTGTGCAACTCCCGCACCCGGAAATCCTGGCGGCACTGAAGCCGGGACACGCGCTACTGCTCGACGACGGCAAAGTGCGGCTAATCGTCGAAGAAGCATCCCCCGAGCGCGCCGTCACCCGTGTCGTTACTGGCGGCAAGATGTCGGATCGCAAGGGCGTTAGCCTGCCCGATACCGATCTTCCGGTCTCGGCGATGACCCCAAAGGACCGCGCCGACCTTGAGGCGGCGCTCACGACAGGGATCGACTGGATTGCGCTGTCCTTTGTGCAGCGCGCCGAGGACGTCATCGAGGCCAAGAAGATGATCCGAGGTCGCGCCGCCGTGATGGCCAAGATCGAAAAACCACAAGCCATCGATCGACTGCCTGAGATCATCGAAGCTTCGGACGCGTTGATGGTGGCGCGAGGCGATCTCGGCGTCGAACTGCCGCTGGAACGGGTGCCGAGCCTGCAAAAGCAAATGACACGGCTGGCGCGTCGAGCCGGAAAGCCGGTTGTGATTGCAACGCAGATGCTGGAATCGATGATCCAGTCTCCGGTGCCAACGCGCGCCGAGGTGTCCGACGTCGCGACCGCGGTTTACGAAGGTGCGGATGCGATCATGCTCTCGGCGGAATCGGCCGCTGGCAAATTTCCGGTCGAGGCAGTCGCAACCATGAATCGCATCGGCGAGGAGGTGGAGCGCGATCCAACGTATCGGTCGGTCGTTTCGGCACAGCGAGCCGGACCCGGAGGCGACGGCGGGCGATGCCATTGCCGATGCCGCGCGGCAGATCGCCGAAACACTGGACCTGCCTGCCCTCATCTGCTGGACCAGTTCAGGCTCCACGGCCGTCCGTGTGGCGCGGGAGCGACCGAAGCCGCCGATCGTGGCGATCACGCCAAACCTCGCCACAGGCCGCAAACTATCCGTAGTCTGGGGCGTGCATTGCGTTGTCGCGGAAGACGCACGCGATCAGGACGACATGGTGAGCCGCGCCGGCAGCATCGCATTCCGAGACGGCTTCGTCCGCGCCGGACAGCGCGTGATCATCGTCGCCGGCGTGCCGCTCGGCATCCCCGGCACTACGAACATGGTGCGCATTGCCTCGGTCGGACCGGAACGCGAAGCTGACATGTGAGCGCGCATTCGCACTCGGAAAAAAAGCTCGCGGGAACTACTGACCCGCAAAGACAGATCTCTCCGTGGACGCCGGCAGGAACGACCCTTAACTCTGCAAGGTCGCCTCCAGCGAGATTTTCGTGTTCAGCAACTTTGAAACCGGACATCCGGCCTTTGCCTTGCCAGCCAATTCGTCGAACTTGGCTTTGTCAGCGCCAGGGATTTTCGCATTCAGGGCAAGGTGCACGGAGGTGATGGCAAAACCATCTCCCTGCTTCTCAAGCGTGACATCGGCTTTGGTTTCCATGTGCTCGGCTGTGAGCCCGGCTTCGCCGAGGATCAGCGACAGCGCCATGGTGAAACACGCTGCATGCGCCGCCCCGATCAGCTCTTCCGGGTTGGAGCCCGGTTTACCCTCGAAGCGGCTGGCGAACCCGTACGGGTAGTCCTTCAGCGCGCCGCTTCTGGTCGAGATCGCCCCTTTGCCGTCCTTGATGCCGCCCTGCCATTTGGCTGATCCGGAAGTCGTGGTCATGGCTCGCTCCGCAGTTGAACAAACTACGGCTTCATAGCCAACCAATATGGCGGAATGTGTCAGTCCGGCGCTGCCGTCGGCCCAACGGCAAGCCAGGCATTGGTTCATCGCGTCCGGGAAGCGAGCAGTAGGCTGCTCTAGGCTTGGAGCAGCGTCTTTTCCGGCATTGCAGCCTGCACCACCAAGCCCCGGGCGCGGGCATCCATCACGCCGACTGCGCGCAAAGCCAGCAGCGTGACTGTTTGAACGGCATCGCGCAATTTGGCCGAATCCTCCGAATTGTCGGGCGCCAACGGCCCGACCAGCGCTTCATGCAGCGCGCCGAGCAGCGCCGTCGCGGCAAGCGCGGTGTCCTGCGCCGGCAGATGTCCGGCACGAACCGCCGCTTCAATCCTGCCCGCGATCTCGCCCGAAATCTCGCGGCGGCTGGCAAGCCGTGACGCGGTGACGTCGACATCCACCGGCTCGGCGAGGATTCCCCAGGCGAGCTTTCGCTGTGACAGCACATGCACCGCTACGGTCGTCACTGCGGCGGCCAGCGCGGACGAGGGCCCGGGCGCCGCGTCCGCCGCGCGGCGGATCGCCGCCAGTTCATCGCGCGATACGTCGGCGATCAACTCGGAAATCAGCTCCGCTTTGGAAGGGAAGTAGCGATAGACGGTGCCGGCCGCGACATTGGCGCGGACCGCGACTGGCGCAATCTGCACCGCGCTCATGCCGAATTCTGCGGCCGCATTCCGGGCCGCGGTCAGGATGGCGCTCCGCCGCGCCGCAAGCCGCTTAACAACCTGATTGGTCCGCCGATAAACCATGGCGCGTTTTCCGTCCCGGCACCCGGCTCAGCCTCTTCGGGCCGAACCCGTCTTCTATGTTTTGAGGGCGATTGAGCATCGCGCGCCGAAGAACTGAACAACTATTCAGGACCGATGACAAGACAGAAATATGAAAATTCAGCGCGAGTTCAGGCGGCAGCGGCGACCAACGATGGCGCGGAGTGCCGGCGCCACCAGGGCCCGGCCCTGCACAGGATCAGGACTACCACGATCAACGTCGCGAGCAGCCCCAAGGGGAGCCCCAGAAAAATGAAGGTAATGATCGATGCATACGCGCAGGCCAGCGCCGGTAACTCATAAGAACGAAACCCGCTCACCAAACCGTTGCGCACGAGGTAAGCCACCGGAATCGCCAAAACCATCAAATCGTACATGAAGAGGTAGGGTGTTATCAGCAGCGTTCCGGCCGCGAGGCTTGCGGCTTTCAAGGAATAGTCGACGCGGCTGCGCCACATCGTCACGAGTCCCACCGCGACCGCAGCGGACATGATGCACTGGAATATCCACGCCAATTGTTCGCCGCCGCCAAAATACCGGACCAGCGCAAAAATGCTCTGCAGTTTCCACCAGGGCGCCTTGCCCTCGGTGAGGAAAGCCTGGGAGAAGTTCGGCATCCAGTGAAAGAAGGCCTCCCAGCTTTCGGTGCCGAATGCGAGCCATGAAGCCAGGGCCATTGCAGCCGCGACAATTGCGGCGGTGATAAACGTCGTCCATTGCGAGGCCGCGATCAGCACCAGCGGAAACAGCAATCCGTATTGCGGCTTGTAACTTAACAAGCCCAGACAGATGCCTGACAGCACCGGGCGAGCCGGCATCAGAAATAACGTGCCGCCGATCAGGGCAGCGGTGAGGAAGCCGTTCTGACCGACCAGGGCGTTGTTGAATACGACGGGAAAGCCGACCGCCAGCACAAGGCCGAACGCCCGGCCGATGATCGCGCGCATCACCGCGAGATAGGGCAGCAAGCTGACCAAGACCCAGCCGCTGAACGCAACGGCATATGGAAAGTGCGCCAGCAACGAGGCGACGAACAGGAACGGCGGCGGGTAATGCCACGCAAAATAGCCGATGAAATCCCTGTTCAACAGCGCGAGCTCGACCTGCTTCTGGACGTCCCAATCCCAGGCCTGCGCGGCGTGGCCCTCGAGCGCCAGCCGGCCCGCAGCCCAGACGTTCACGAAATCCGTTGGTACGCCTGAGCCGTTCTGATCGTAAATCCACAAATGCGAGAAATAGGCCGCCGGGAAAAAGGACAGGTTGAGCACTAACAGCACGAAGCAGACGGTAAAGAGCGCAGTCGGGATCGCGTATGGGGAAGGAGGTGCTGCTGATGAGGCGGGCGTTGCTGCGGGCATCCGGCGTCCCTTTCGCGCGCCGACGACGCACGTCTCCAAGCAATAGAATCAACTGGCTTGAAGAAACCTTAAGGTTTGACGCAAAGCTGCGCGAGGACTTGTTTGGCGTCGCTTAGCCCAAAAGCAAAAGCCCGGCTGAAACCGGGCTTCGCTGACTAATCATGGGTTCGGGGACTTACGCCTGCGGTTGCGGCTCCAGCCCGGGATCAGGATCGGGTCGCGGACGCGGTTTGCCGGCAGGGGGCACCGCCGACGTGCGTGGCGTAGAGGGCTCAAGCACAGACTCGCGGTTCGGCTTCTTGCCCTTCAACAGATCGATGATCTCGTCGCCGGTCAGAGTTTCGAATTCGAGCAGGCCTTTGGCAAGCGCCTCTAGGTCTCCGCGCTTCTCGGTAAGAATGCGCGTCGCCTCGTTATATCCTTCCTCGACGAGGCGCCTGATCTCGGAGTCGATTTTCTGGACGGTTGCCTCCGATGCGTTTTGGGTGCGCGACACCGACATCCCCAGAAACACTTCGTCCTGGTTTTCGCCGTAGGACACTGTGCCGAGTTCTTCGGACAGGCCCCAGCGCGTGACCATCATGCGCGCCAAACGCGTTGCTTGTTCGATATCGGACGCGGCGCCGGAGGTAACCTTGTCGCGGCCGAAGATCAGCTCTTCCGCGACGCGGCCACCCATCATGATGGCGAGCCGCGAGGTCATCTGCTCGAGCGACATCGATAGTTTGTCGCGCTCGGGAAGCTGCATCACCATGCCAAGCGCGCGGCCTCGGGGAATAATCGTCGCCTTATGGATCGGATCGGTCGCGACGACATTAAGGCCGACAATGGCGTGACCGCCCTCGTGATAGGCCGTCAGCATTTTCTCTTCCTCGGTCATGACGAGCGACTTGCGCTCCGCCCCCATCATGACCTTGTCCTTGGCTTCTTCGAACTCGGCTTGCGTCACCATGCGCTTGTTACGGCGCGCGGCCGTCAACGCGGCCTCGTTGACCAGATTCATCAAATCGGCGCCCGAGAAGCCGGGCGTGCCGCGGGCGATAGTCTTGAGGTTGATATCCGGCGCGAGCGGCACCTTGCGAACGTGAACTTTCAAAATCTGTTCGCGACCGACCACATCGGGATTGGGTACGACCACCTGTCGGTCGAACCGGCCGGGCCGCAGCAGCGCCGGATCGAGCACGTCTGGCCGGTTGGTGGCGGCGATCAGGATTACGCCTTCGTTGGCTTCGAAACCGTCCATCTCGACCAGCAACTGGTTCAGCGTCTGTTCGCGCTCGTCGTTTCCGCCGCCCAGACCGGCACCGCGATGCCGGCCGACCGCGTCGATTTCATCGATGAAGATGATGCAGGGCGCATTCTTCTTGGCTTGCTCGAACATGTCGCGGACGCGGCTGGCGCCGACACCAACGAACATCTCAACGAAATCGGAGCCGGAGATGGTGAAGAACGGGACGTTGGCCTCGCCCGCCACCGCGCGCGCGATCAGCGTCTTGCCGGTGCCGGGAGGACCGACCAGCAATACGCCACGTGGAATACGTCCGCCGAGGCGCTGGAATTTTCCAGGGTCGCGCAGGAATTCAACGATTTCCTGCAGATCCTGCTTGGCCTCGTCCACGCCGGCGACATCCTCGAACGTCACGCGGCCATGCGCTTCGGTCAGCATCTTGGCGCGCGACTTGCCGAAACCCATAGCCTTGCCGGCCCCACCCTGCATTTGACGCGAGAGGAATATCCACACGCCGATCAGCGCGATAAAGGGCAACCACGAGACCAGCAGCGACACGAACCACGGCACGTTATCGCCGGGCGGTTTGGCGGTGATCTGCACCTTGCCGTTGTACAGGCGCGAAACCAGCGTCGGATCGTTCGGCGCATAAGTCTGGAAGCTGGAGCCGTTGGTGAAGGTGCCGTGAATGTCCGGTCCCTGGATCACGACGTCGCGAACGTGGCCTTGATCGACCTCCGTCAGAAGTTGCGAGAACGAAATGTCCTGCGACGACGCACGCTGACCAGGGTTCTGGAACAGTGTGAACAACGCCAACAACAACAGGACGATGATGACCCAAAGGGCGAAATTGCGCAGATTGGCGTTCATTGATCTTCCTTCGCGGTCGCGCGGATCGCGGCCATACGTCCTTGGGCAGGCTCGAGGGAATCCCCTCGTCAGCTACGGTCAATCTAGGTGCCGCGCCGGTCGCTGCCAAGGGAACCACATAGGACTATTTAGCCCATCATAGCGATATTCCGGTTCAAATCGTGGCGCTAAAGCACGCCTTTTCAGAGGTGGTTAAGACCGGATCGTTGTGACAACGTGTCAGCCGCGTCGGCATTTTCTGGCGCCGCGAGCTATTCGGTCCCGGATCGGCTCCGACGGGCCGGCGCCGGCCCGATCTGAATAGTGTTGTTCACGAAGCTCACGAGCGCTCCGGCCACGGTCTGTTTGAGCCGGCGTTGAACACGCTTTGCCCTGTTCGATGAGCCTGCTTGCGCAACCGCCCGATCCAGCGCCGCCAGCAGAGCCTCCACCTTGCCGAGCTCTGGCGGGCCCTCATGCCCGAACCGGTTGACAGCGCGCAGTAACAGCCGAAGCCGGACTTCCTCCGGCAGCGCCGCAAAGGCTTTCGCATCGAACGTTTTGGCCAGGAGGGCAGGTTTCGGCGCGACGAAATTTTTGAGCGCGAGATAGCGCTCCGCGCCGTCCGCCAGGATTTCGATTGCCGCGTTGGCGCGGGCAAACCGAGAGGCCAGCCGCGCCAGGCTTCGGGTGTTGGCACCTTCGGCGGCGAGAACGGGCAGCAACGCGCGCAACCGTGGCCGCGTGAAAGTGGTATCGCGGTTGGTCGGATCGTCAGCAAAACTGATTTTGGCTTTGTTGAGGGTCGCGACAAGCTGCGACTTCGAAACATCCAAGAACGGCCTTGCGAGCAAGATGCCTTCGCGTTCCGTGACCCGCGCCATCGCTGCAAGCCCCGCGACCCCGCTACCGCGCAACAGCCGCATCAACAGCGTTTCGGCCTGATCCTCGCGGGTATGCGCAGTGAGGACGTGCGTGGCCCCGCAACTTCGTGCCGCCCGCGCCAATAGTCTGTACCGGGCCGCGCGCGCCGCGGCGGGCACGCCGGTTTTGGGCTTGGCCCCGGTCCAGCGAACGGTGCGATGCTCCAGCTCGAGGGATCGCGCCAATCGTTTCACCTCGCGCGCTTCGCCCTTGGCCTCACGCCGCAAACCATGATCAATGGTGACGGCGACCAAGCGGGGTCCGCGCGCCAAGCTCCGACGCCAGCGGGCGGCCAGCCACATCAGCGCGACTGAATCAGGCCCGCCGGATACGGCGAGCAGGAGCGCGGGCGCGGCCTTCCAGTCCGCAAACAGACGACGGGAGTCCTGAATAGTGACGGGTGAGTTGTCGTCATGTGTCATGGCAGAGCGACTTGGCAAATGACTCTGCAAGTGACCAGGCGAGTGGCTTCGCAAGTGACCCGGCGGAGCCGCTGATTTCGAACCTGTTTATGCCCGACAGACGATCAGGATGCCATATGCGGTCAGGCAGAGGCCATCACGGTCAGCATTTGACCCGCTTCTGCTCACGGTCGACCGCGCCTTTAACCCCGGCAGAAGCGCGAGGATATTTCCGCGTCACCTCGCCCAGGGCGGCGCAGGCGGCTTCCTTCTCTTTCAGCGCGGCGAGCGACTGCCCAAGCCGCAGCAGCGCGTCCGGTGCTTTCGCCGATTTATCGTATTTGGTGGTCACGCCAAGGAAAGCTTCCGCCGCATCCCGATATTGCTGGCGTTGAAAGAAGCTCTCCCCGAGCCAGTATTGCGAATCCGCGAGCAAGGGATCGGTCGGATGTTTTTGCGCGAAGCTGCGCATTGTCTGCTCGGCGAGCGCATAATCCCGTCGCTGCATATAGCCGATCCCGAGGTCGAACTCGTCCCTCGGCGATTGCGATGGCGGCGCTGTGACCGGTGCGCCCCCGCCCATCGCGTTGCCCGGCGGCGGCAACGCGCCTTGCGGGTAGCGTGCAGCGCCGGTGTTGGCCAGATCGAGCGGCTCCCCTGCCCCGCGTCCGCCGGGAGCGCCGACCGGCGCTTCCGCGGGGATTGGTAGCTGCCCGCCGCCAAGCGATCTTGGAGCACCAGGGGCATTCGGATTCTGACCTGGATCGAAGGCATCGCCTCGGCGGCGGGCTTGATATCCGCCCTGGGAGCCCGGGTAGCTTGCTTGGGGCGGCTCTTGAACGATGGGCGCCGGTGCGGCGATCTGCGGCTCGTATGGCGGCGGGGCGGCCGGCTGGCGATACGCTGGAGCAGCCTGCTGGGCAGGCGGCGGCATGGCGGCGGCGCTGGGCTGTGGCTGGGTCATCTGCGGCGACTGGCCGGCCGCCTGAGCGGCACCCTCGAACTGCCTCAGACGCTCCTCAAGCTGGCGGTTGCGGTACTGCAGTTCCTCGTTTTGGCCGGTCAGTTGCCGTAACTGGGTTTCAAGCCGCTCAAGTCGCATTTCTGGATCGTCGGCCTGCGCCCGTGCCTGCGAACCGAACGCCAGCACAGCCGCAAGCGCTGCTGCCCCGGCAAACCTGTGAAATCTGGCTGACATTCTACCCTGACGACGTGATCGGCGATCCAACGCAAGTCCCGCAGATTGAAACAGGGAGTACGCCAGAATTGTGACTGATACAAACGGGCAAGCGCGTTCGAACGTGTGAACGAGAATTCTGAAGGCGCAGGCAACTTGAACCGACGGGCCGAAGACGAAACCGGCGCCTCAAGGGCGCCGGTGGCAACGTTTCGAGGGTAACGCGAGCGCTTTATGAGCTCGCGTTCAGAACAGTGACAGCGCGGCGGTTCTGCGACCAGCACGAGATATCGTTACAAACGGCGACCGGACGTTCCTTGCCGTAAGAGATGGTGCGCATGCGGTTCGGATCGATGCCGCGCGAACTCAGGAACGTGCGAACGGACTGAGCGCGACGGGCGCCGAGAGCAATGTTGTATTCACGGGTGCCGCGCTCATCCGCATGGCCTTCGATGGTGAAGGAATAACGCGGATAGCTCTGCAGCCACTGCGCCTGCTTTTCCAGCGTGGCAACGGCCTGCGGCGTCAGATCGGTCTGATCGCTTTCGAAGAACACGCGATCGCCGACATTGACCACGAAGTCCTGCTGGCTGCCCGGGGTTGCGGCGTTCGCCATGGCATCGGCGCCAAGGTTCTTGTTGGCGCACGCGCCCATGGACAGCGCCACGGCGAGTACAGCGGCCAGCTTGAATCCCTGGAGGATACGCATCTGATGTTTCATTCCGGAGCCTCCACGCTCAGGGTTTTGGACTGCGTTCGGTCTACAGGGGGTTTATTAAGCGAACGTTCCGTCAACCTTGACGCGGCGTTGCCAGACCCGATCAAATGCCCCCAGACGGCGAAAAGCGGCCGCGATAGTTAATGCGTTGTAAATGTGGCGCGAGGGTGAAGGCAAATTCGGCTATGCACCGGAAATAGCAGCGTTTCCGCGCGAAAGCTGGGCCGTTTCGCGGGATAAAACGTGTTCCTGGGATGCCCACTACAGTTTCGACGATGGAACTGAATTGCATGCGGCTCTTCAGAACCAGGAGATTCGATCAGGGCTGCTCTTGGTTAGGGTGAGCAAGCACCTCTGACCCATCGCAGAATTGGCATCAAACCTGCGTGGTCTCTTGCGATCAAGACGCCGTGCAGGATTGCGGCGCGATCGTCGTGCGCTCGATCGCCTGGACGTGCAGATTGGGCGCGGATCGGCGTTCGTTCTTCCGCTCGAACAGCATGCGCCGTTCAAAAGCACTCGATCGCATGAACGGAAAACGCTGGAACACCTTTTCTCTGATCGTCGGATAAGGCGCGGCCATGAGCCCCACCGGCTTGATCAGGCCTGGAAACAGTCGCGGCTCGCCGAGCGGCTCCTGCAGGAACACCTTGCGGTAAAACGCGCGATGCTCCGGGCGGACGTTCGCAAGGCCGATGTCAGCATTGAAGTAACCGCAAGCGATCCAGCCTAGCCGCACGGTGACGTACGGAAGTTCGGGGAAGTTTCTCGCCTTCTCGGGATCGGCAACGAAGCGGGTAGGATCAATAATCACCCTTCCCTCGTCAAGTTGGGGATGCAGCACGTCGCCAAACATTTCCGAAGATGGCGAGCCGCGCCATTGCGAAGTCAACACGCTGATCCGGATCGAACTGTAAAGTTCCCCGGCAATGTAGACGCCGAAGGTCCATGCGTTTGGCGAATCATCGTATCGGTCGGTAACGCGTTCGGATTCCGACGGCAGGATCGCGCCCTCGCGTAGATATGCACGGTAGCGGAGACGGTAAATCCGGTCCTTTTCCTCGGCCGTTTCGGCCAGGCGATAGTCCACATGTTCGAGAGGGTCCGGGCTGCGATCAGAAACAAGGGCAAGGACTTCAGCCGCAGACGACCTCATGCGAAACTCCAATTCACTCAAAACAACTATAACGGGAATATGTACAGTTTAACACCTTGCTAACAACGATGCAAAGAAATGTAAACATTAGGGTTAACCGCCTGGGGCAATCCGTCCGCGAACAAGAATTGTGATGGTGTGATCTGCAAGAAACTATTCAGGCGATGGAGCGCGACGGCAACGCGATGACGTGATCGTCCGGCAGCCTCCGGCCGTGCGACGCATTCAGCAACTGACGCACACGCTCGGCCGGAACCGGACGGCTGAACAGATAGCCTTGCGCCTCCGTGACGGTGCCGTCCGCACTGATGAGTTCAAGCTGCTCGTTAGTTTCGATGCCTTCGACCGCGACGCTCATGCCAAGGTCGGCGGAAAGCCGCGCAACTCCGCGCAGCAGCGTCAAGGGACGATCTGTGTCGATGCCTTCCAGGAATGAACGGTCGATCTTCACCTTCTGCAGCGGGAAATTGTGAAGATAGCTCAGGCTCGAATAGCCCGTACCGAAATCATCGAGCGAAATCCGTACCTCGAGCTTGCGCAGCTGCGCCAGCACGTCATGGGTCAACTGGGTGTTGCGCAACAGAGAGGATTCCGTGATCTCGATTTCCAGTCGATTAGCTGGCAAGCCCGACACCTCGAGCGCGTAGCGAACTTCGCTCAGCACGTCGCGCTGATGGAACTGCTGCGGCGAAAAATTGACCGCGACGCTCACGCCCGCCGGCCATTTCATGCATTCCATGCAAGCCTTGCGCAGGATCCAGCGGCCGAGATCGACGATCAGGCCCATGTCCTCAGCCACCGGGATGATGTCGATCGGTGAGACCGTGCCCCTGATCGGATGATTCCAGCGCAGCAGCGCTTCGCAGGTCGATATCTTGCCGGATTTGAGATTGACCAGTGGCTGGTAAAACAATTCGAACTCTTCATTCGCCAGCGCTTTGCGCAGGTCCAGTTCCAGGATACGGCGTGCCTCGACGGTTTGCGCCATTTCATCACGGAAGAAACAGAAAGTGCCGCGGCCATCGCCCTTGGCGCGGTAAAGCGCCATATCCGCATTTTTCAACAACGTATCGGCCAAAATGCCGGGGACCGTCATCGCGATCCCGACGCTGGCGCCGATCTCCACCAGGTGATTGTCGATCTTGTAGCGTTCGCTCAGGCGGTCGACGATCCGGCGAGCGAGCCCCGCGGCATCCTCGTTCGATTTGATGTTCTGCTGAAACACCACGAACTCGTCCCCGCCGAAGCGGGCCACGAAATCTTCAGGCCGCAACATCTCGCGCAAGCGGTCGGAGACCGCGCATAATAGCTGGTCACCGCATGGATGACCCAGCGTGTCGTTGACCTGCTTGAACTGGTCAAGATCGACGAATAGTAGCGCCGACAACTGGTCGGATTCGCGCGGAATGGCGAGGAGACGCTCGATTTCGTCGCGGAAATTGACGCGGTTGGGAAGTTCGGTGAGTTCGTCGTAACGCGCCAAATGACTGATTTTTGCCTCGGCGTTACGTCGCTCGGTGACATCTTCGACCAGCACGACGGCGCCGCCGCCGGCCATCGGCTGGAACGTCCAGGACAATGAGCGACCGCGCGTGAGGTCGGGATCTGTGGTGACGATGTCCCTCGCCTGCGAATCCTCGATCTCCGAGAGAATCATCTTGCCGCTTGCCGCCGAGATCGATCCCGCGACCACACAGGCGGCGACGATGTCTGAGGCGGCAACGCCGCGATGCACCAGATTGTCGGCGAGTTCCATCATCTCCGTGAAGCGGTGGTTGACGACCGCAAGCCGGCCGTCGGCGCGGAACATGCACAAGCCGTGCGGCATGTTGTTCAAGGCGGTGTCGAATTGGCTCGCCAGCGCCGCCTCGCGCTCGCGCCCGATCAATGCACGAACAAAAATTTTCTGCAGATTGGTCGAGATGTGCTTGAGCGCCAGAAAGAACGTCACGGTCATAACAGCCATCGCGCCGTAATAAACATCTCGGTAGAGCATGAGCCCGAATGTCAGCGGGCCGCACGCGAGCAGCATCTGCAAATGAAAAATCCAGGGCCGCCCGTAGGTTCGGCCAGCGCCGGCGGCGATATAGCAAAGCGTAACTGATGTGCAGATCATGTGCGCGACCGCGTCATCGGTACCCAGCAACGCGACCACGCACCACAATCCAAGTGCACCCGCATAGAGCATCGCGCCGATCTGGTAACGAACTTCCCATCGGGCGACTTCGGCAGGCTTCAGCGCTGACCTGCGACGCTGATATAGACGGGTGTCGAGCGCACGCACGGCGCCTGTCACGATAAGGAGAGCGACGCAGGGCCAGAGCCAGGCATTACCGGTCTTCATCGCCGTCAGAATCGCGGCAACCGCAGCGCTCAGCGCACCCGCGAACATCGGACCGGGATCCTGGAACAGCGAATTGATCAGCGCCGCGTAAATCGACGGCGAGATTTTCCAGTCGGAATCTTTGGTGTGGGTGGCAAGCTGCATCGCGTGCGCGTACGTCCTCATCCCAGGATCGCTATTGTTACTCGCGCTGGATGAAGTCTTTCTGAGCGAACATCGTTACCGGAACGTTGCCTTTTCCGGCTCGAACAAATCTGCGAGAAAAATCAATGTTCTACGCGGTGAGTACAGGGCCAGCGGTAAAACGCGGGCTGCCGACGCCGAGTTGAAGATGCCGAGCCCGCGACCAGAGCGGGTAACAGCTACGACAGCAGCGGTGACCAAGCCGGGTCAGACGCGAAGCCCGGCGTCGGCACGCGTTGCTCGTTCCGCCCGGAAATATCGACGGTAAAAAGCGAGGGCCCGCCGCTTCCGCCGGGGTCACGGAAAAACATCACAACCCGACCGTTTGGCGCAAAGGTCGGTCCCTCGTTGTGGAATCCCGAGGTCAATATCCGTTCGCCGGAACCATCAGGCTTCATAATGCCGATGGAAAACTGACCGCCGCCCTGCTTGGTGAACGCGATGTAGTCGCCACGCGGCGACCAGACCGGCGTCGAGTAGCTGCCATTGGTGTCGTCCTTGCTGAAAGAGATGCGCTGCGCGGCTCCGCCCGTCGCGGGCATGACGTAGATCTGCGGCCTGCCGCCGCGATCGGACTCGAAGCAGATGCGGCTAGCATCCGGAGAATAGGAGGGCGACGTGTCGATCGCCGGCGTGTCGGTAAGGCGCGTGGTCGACTTCGAACGCAAATCCATCACGAACAGGTTGGAATTGCCGCCTTGCTGCAGGCTCATGATGACGCGCTGGCCGTCCGGCGAGAAGCGCGGCGAAAACGACATGCCCGGAAAATTGCCGACGATTTCGCGCTGCCCGGTCTCGATGTTCAATAGATAGACGCGCGGATCGCCCTGGCCGAACTCCATGTAGGTGATTTCCTGGGTCGAGGGCGAGAACCGTGGCGTCAGCACCAGATCCGCGCCCTTCGTCAGATAACGCACATTGGCGCCGTCCTGGTCCATCAACGCGAGACGCTTCACTCGATGCTCCTTGGCGCCGGACTCATCGACGAATACCACGCGAGTATCGAAATAGCCTTTGTCGCCGGTCAGACGCTCGTAAATCTGATCGGAAATGATATGCGCGATTCTCCGCCAGTATTCCGGGGCGGTGAAATATTGCTGCCCGGTGAGTTGCTGACCGGAGGCGACATCCCAAAGACGGAATTCCGCCTTCAAGCGTCCATCGCCCTGACGCGTCATGCGGCCGGTGACCAGCGCCTGCGCGTTGATGGTTTTCCAGTTCGCAAATTGCGGCGCCTTGTCGATGTCGGTGATGCGCTCGATAAAGGCGGCCGGATCGATCGGCGCGAACAGTCCGCTGCGCTTGAGATTGTTGGCGATGACTCCGGCGACGTCGGCGCCGACTTGTGCGTCGGCGGGCGATCCCGGCAAAAAGCTCGGTATGGCAATCGGCAGCGGCGCCACATTGCCTTCGGGTATCACCAGTCTGGTTTGCGCGCTGGCAGCCGAGGGTAGCAACAAACCCGCGGCCGCTCCGGCGCTGCTGATCAGAAGCTTACGGCGATCAAGTCGAAGTGGCGGAAGCGGAAACGAAGTCATGGACATTGCGGGCTCGTCTTTCAGAACATCAGCTGTGAAACATCTGCTTAGGATCGAAATCGATGTCCATGTATTTCCATTGGTCGTAGGTCTCGTCTCGCAACATTGTGTATGGCTGGCCCTGAAGCACGGCGCGCACTGCCGCTTCGGCCGCAGCCTGGTAGCGCGGCGAACTCCCGGTCGAAATCACCTGCGGCGGCCCGGCCAGCCGGCGATCGGGATTGAGCCGAATACGGATCGTGACATAGAGCTCTTCGGGGTGTTCGATGCCTGGTTGTACGTTCCACAGGCTCGCCAGTCGCGCCCGCATGGCATCAAGCTCTGACTGCGACAGCGTCGCCGCCTTGCCCCGGGTGGTCCCGAGCGACGCCGATGCGTTCAGTTCGGAGCCCGTGATGGCCTGCCGAGTAGGATCGCGCTTGTCGAGCAGCGCCGCGATCTTTGACTGATCGAACACTCGCTCCTGTTTCGGTTTCGGTGGCTGCGGCGGCGCGGCCTTGGCTTCCGGCTTCGGCACCGGCTTCTTAGCCTCTTCGGATTTCAAGGCTTCCGCGATCGGATCGACCTTGGGTGGTTCCGGCTTTTTCTCAATCGGCTTCGGCTCGTCCTTTGGCTTGTTCTCGGCGACAGGTTTGGGCGGCTCGGGTTTTTTCTCGATCGGCTTCTCTACCGGTTTCGGCGGCGGCTCCGGTGCGGACGCCGTCACGATCTCCTTCTTTTCCGTGATCTTGCCGACGGCGTCTTCAACCGGAGTTTGCTCGGCAACCTTCTCGACCATCGGTTTCGGCTTGTCTTTTTGGCCCGTCCTGATGCCCGCGGTTATCTTCGAAAGCTGATCCGCTGAGATAATATCGACCGGCATGGATTCCGGCGGAGGCGCTTCGAGTGAACGGGCGGAAAAGGAAACCAATCCCCATCCGATCACGAGGACGTGGAGGCCGATCGACGCAACGATTGTCTTGTCGACTTTCACTTGGGGGTTATCCCTGATCCACTTCCGTCACCAACGCGACACGCCTGAATCCGGCGGCCGAAAGCCGGCCCATCACCTTCATGACGGTACCGTAATCGACCTTTTTGTCGCCGCGAACAAAAATACGCTCATCCAGCCCGCCGCGAGCATCCGTGATCGCCTTCAGTTTCGTCACCAGGTCGTTGATCGCGATTTCACTATCGTTGAGGAACACCTGGCCCTTCAGATTGACCGAAAGCGTCAGGGGGTTCTTGTCCTGATCGAGGCTCTTGGCCTGGGTCTGCGGCAGATCGAGCGGAACACCGACCGTCAACAACGGCGCGGACACCATGAAAATGATCAGCAGCACGAGCATCACGTCGACCATCGGCGTGACATTAATCTCGGCCATCACCGCTTTGCGACGGCCGCGGCGGCCGCCTCGGCCGCCAGATGATCCTGCCGTGTTCATCGCCATGATCTGCTGCTCACGATGCGCTCACGATATCACCCATCAGCCCCGTTCATCGATCTGACGCGAAAGGATCGCGGAAAACTCATCCGCGAACCCTTCAAGCCGCTGAGCCTGCCGGTTCACCTCGGAGGTGAATTTGTTGTAGAAAATGGTCGCCGGGATGGCGGCGATAAGGCCGATCGCGGTGGCGAACAGCGCTTCGGCGATGCCCGGAGCCACCACCGCCAGCGACGTGTTCTTCGAGGCGGCGATCGACTGGAAGCTCGACATGATGCCCCAGACCGTGCCGAACAAGCCGACGAACGGGCCCGCCGAGCCGACAGTGGCCAGCACCAGAAGCCGCCGCTCGAGCCGCTCGATTTCACGCGCGATCGAAACGTTCATTACTTTCTCGATGCGCATCTGAAGACCGGCGACGGAGCGCGCCTGATTGTCGAACGAGCGCTTCCACTCGCGCATGGCGGCGACAAAGCATGCAGACATCGACTGCGTCGGCTTCGAGGACAGCGCACGGTAGAGCTCCTCGATCGATTCTCCGGACCAGAACGCCTGCTCGAAACGATCCATCGAACGGCGGGTGCGGGAATAAAGGAAGACCTTGTCGATCGCGATAGCCCATACCCAGACGGAACATGCCAACAGGCCCAACATGACCGCTTTGACGATCCAGTGAGCCTGCAGGAATAGCGCGATTAGCGACACGTCGGCTGAGGGCAGCGGCAACGCTGCCTGAGCCACGTCGGCCGGATTCATTAGCGGTATCCTCTCAACGCAAGTGTCCCAAGTCCTCCGGGAGCAAATGGCTGCCGGTCCATGGCCGCGCGATCAGGCGCGCCGGTAAGCCTGCGCGATGAAGCCTGTTTGGTCGCATGGGAGGCCCGCCGAAGCCTTGGGCCTGCATTCCCTGCCAACATGTCAAAACAAGGGCTAATCGCGCGATTTCATCCCTCTAACCAGACGCTAATCATGGTTAATGTACGGTTACCAAAGGAAGATTTGGGTGAGGGAAATGGAAGCCGGCCGCCGCCGTGCCAAGCCGGTTCGGCCCGGCGGTAAAGCAAACCGCCCGCCTGCGGTGGCAGACGGGCGGTCATTTCGCTGTCGGGGTTTCGAAGTCGCCTGAGACGATGACCTCGGGTCGAGTTTAGTTCTGCGGTTGATCATTAGGCGGCGTCGGGCGCTGGCGATGCTGTGCCATGAACTGGTCGAACTCTTCCTTGTCCTTGGCGTGACGCAAACGAGTGAGGAACTCGCGAAATTCCGTCTGCTCCTCCTCCAGGCGCCGCAACGTCTCCATGCGGTATTCGTCAAAGGCGCGGTTGCCGCTCGAGGGCGGTCCGAAGCCAAAGCCGAAGCCGCGGCGATCCATACGGTCGCGCATTCGTTCCATCTTGTACTGCATCCGCTCCATCTTGTTCTGCCAGCGATCCTGATGAGTTCAGCAACCCATTTTTCTGCTCCCGATGGTAAAGAAGAGAAGGGCAAGCCCCACCGGCCACCACATCAAAAAGCCAAGGATCGTCACGGCAATCCAGCCGGGATGCCAAGGCGAGTGAAGCATGCTTGGGCGGTAAGGTTCTTCCACGGGACCGCGCCATCGATTGACATCTGCGGTGTAGGCCATTTCCCTCTCCATGACGGCATCACGCCGTTGTGAATGTAAATAACATTTACATAGGTAGCTCATCCCTGCTTTTTGTCAAGCGGCCCGCAACAAGCGCTCGTCAATTTAATTGAGGAACTTCATTTCGCTTTGCCCCACGGCCCGGCAGGTTTCTCCTCCAGAGGCGGATTCGGCCCGGAGTTGTGATCGGTGTGAAAACCGAGGCCGCGCAAATAAATCAGCACTTCGGCCTCCAGCAATTCCTCCGGCGACATCGGAAGTTTGCGGCGCGCGGAATTGCCGCGTGCGAACAGCGAAGCGATGCCGTGCGACATCGACCAAATGTGTAGCGCCATCATCAACGCAGGCGGGCGCGGCGTGCCCGACGGCGCCAGCGCAGCCAGTCGTTCGGCGGCGGCCCTGATAATCCCGAAAGCACGCTCGCTAGCCGCCAACAACAGCGGATTTACGTCGAGTGGAAGCCCGGATTCGAACATCGCCGAATAGAAACCGGGCTCGTCGCGCGCGAATGCGAGATAAGCTTTTCCAACCCGTTCGAACGCAGCGACGGTGTCAGGTCGGCCATCGTCCCACGCGCTCGTCAATATCGCCTCGAATTGCTCGAAGCCGCGCTGCGCGATCGAGGAAAGCAATTCATCGCGGTCGCGAAAATGCCGATAAGGCGCGGCCGGGCTGACACCGGCCATGCGCGCGGCATCGGCAAAGGTGAAGCCGGCCGCGCCTTTTTCGGCGATAAGCCCGAGCGCGGCTTGCAGCAGCGCCTCTTTCAGATTGCCGTGATGGTAGCCGCGCTCGGCGCGGCGCTGTTCCTTGCGCCAGCTCATGTGAAAGGCTTTTACATGAGCCGTGCGCAAACGTCACTAGCCGGCCCTGCGCAAACCAGCGCAACCGTTAACGCCCGTGATACCAGTGCGCTAACCGCCAGGTATCGGCAAGATCGGCATGATCTCGATGGATTCTCCCGGGAAGATCGTAAAATGCGGATGGCCTTCGAAAAGCTTGGCGGCAGCCTCGTGGGAATCGGCGCGAACCACCGTGAACGCTCCCATGTGGTTCTGAGTATCTCCAATGCCGCCCTGATCGACTTTCTTGGTCTTGCCAAGTGGCCCGCCCATTTCGCCGATTACGGCGTGGTGCTTTTCGACCCACGCCTTCCACGCGGCCATCCCTTTTTGCTCCTTTGCGCGCCGCTCGGCCTCCGAAAGCGCGTTCCATGCCGTCATTTGCGGGCTGGTTTTGCTGCCGAGGAATACAGCGAGAAACGTCTGAGTGCTCATGGAGATTCCTTCCAATTGCGATTGCGGGACTCAACATAGACTGCGGTGGACTTGATCAACGCGCGCGGGATTTGGTTTGCAATTCGCTGAATCCGGTGGCGGCTTCCTGCACGTCGGGAGGAAAATCCGCCATTTCGTGAACCTGGCGAATTTCGATGATTTCGTTGTGAGATGCGGGGCATTTCTTGGCCCAGGCGATCGCCTCCTCGCGCGAATTCACCTCAATCATCCAATAGCCGCCGAGCACTTCCTTGAACTCCGCGAAGGGGCCGTCGGTCACGACCGGTTTGCCGCTGGCGAAGGAAACCCGCGCGCCCGCCGATGGCGGAAGCAGTCCATCCAGCGTGATCAGCACGCCGGCCTCCTTGAGCGCAGTGTTGTACTTCATCATCGCGGCCACGCGCTCGGCGTCCGGCGTAGCGTCCGCTGGCGCCGTCTCGTAACCCAGAGGAATCATCAGCATCATAAATCGCATCGTCGTGTCCTTTGTGTCATTTCCTGCGATTCCGAGTGAAAGTGAAACTTCATCTTATGCTTTTTTCGCCGACGCCCGCAGCCGCTGTTCCTGCTCGCACAATTCCGGCGTCAGCGCTTCGCCGAAATCTTCCGGCGCGAAGACCTGCCTGATTTCGATCTCTGATCCGCCATCGAACGGAGCGCGCTTCATGCATTCGATCGCATCGTGCAGCGATTTGGCTTGAATTAACCAAAACCCCGCAATCAGATCGCCCGTTAAGTCGAACGGACCGTTGCTGGCCGAGCAGTTTCCGCCGGAGTATTTGAGACGAGCCCCTTTTGAGGTCGGATGCAGCCCTTCACCCGCTTCCAGGATGCCGGCCTTGGCTAGTTCCTCGTTGAACTTGCCCATCGCGGTCAGCAATTCGGTGCTCGGCATAACACCGGCTTCGGTTTCCTTGCTGGCCTTCACGATCACCATAAACCGCATTGTCACACTCCATCGGAATTGGCGGCCGATTGCCCGGCCCATCGATAAGACGAACGAGATTTTACGGCGCCTACATGACCCTTGAAAATATTTCGAGCTGGCCGCGGCGGTGATCTTATCCTGCAGGCGAGCCGCGAGAAAATGTGCCTTGGCTAACGTTTATCGTTCCCGAAACGTGCGGGCGATTTGCTCGCTCAACGGTTTGAGAAGATATTGCAGCGGCGTCTGCGCGCCGGTCTGGATAAAGATCTCTGCGGGCATGCCCGGTTGAAGACGAAAGGCGCCTAGTCGGTCGATTTCAGCGGATGGCAATGACACGCGAGCAAGATAATAGGGCTGCGCCGGACCTGCTGCACTCGGTTGAGGGTCTCGCGTCAAATCCGCGGAAACATGGATCAGACGGCCCTTGAGTTCCGGCATGGTCCGCTGATTGCCGGCGTTGATCTTCACCGTGGTCGGCGCACCTTCAGCGATTTGATCTATCTGAGCCGGCATCACCTTTGCCTCGACGATCAGGTCGTCACCGTAGGGAACGATGGACATAATCGTTTCGCCATTTGCGATCACTCCACCGAGGGTGTGAACGCTGAGCGAATGCACCACGCCCGAACGCGGCGCACGGATGTCGACAGCATGAGCTGATCTTCGGCGGCGACCATCTTGTCAGTCAATTCGGCGATCTTCCCGTCGACCTCGCGAAGATCTTTGAGAACTTCGGTACGAAAATCCTGATCGAGTTGAAGGACCTGCAATTCAGTTTCGCTGACTTTTGCGCGGGCGCGAGCGATTTCAGCGATTGACTGACCGCGCTCGCCTTGCAGGCGCGTCTGGTCGCGCTGCAGCAGGTTGTAGCGTGAGATTGTGACCAGGTTCTTGCTGTAAAGTTCGGTTACGCCAACGAGTTCCTGAGCGATAAGATCGATCTCATTGCCCTTTGCCTCTTGCTGTGCGCTTAACCCACGAATTTCCTCTTTGGTCTGCGATATGCGCTCGCGGAGCTGAGCGCGTTGCCCAGCGCGCGCTTCTTTCCGGGATATGAATAGTTTCTCTTCACCATTCAACGCTGCGGCAAGATTCGGTTCATGCCGACGCGAGGTCAGTGTTTCCGAGAAGGCAACGGCTTCAGCGCCATCCCGTTCTGCCAGCAGGCGCGTACGCCGGGCAGTATTCTCGTCAAACTGGGACCGCAGTACACCAAGTGAAGAGCGGGTTACGGTATCGTCAAGCCGAACAAGCACCTGCCCCTCTTCCACCGCGCTGCCATCGTGTACCAGGATCTCCTTGACGACTCCGCCCGTCGGATGTTGCACTTTCTTGTCAACCGATTCGACAATGACCGTACCGGCTGCGATCACCGCACCGGCAAGCTGGCTAGTCGCAGCCCAGCCGCCAATACAACCGACAAGAGTAACTATCATCGCAAGCCCAACGACGTTGAGCTTGCGGATCATTGCGACCGGATCTTGAACGCCAGCATTGGCCTCGCCGGATTTCGACTGCACGGCCAATTCTTCGTTGCGGTCGGTATCCATCTTCATGATCCGATATCCACCTTGGCCTCGTGGAGCACCGCGACGTTACTGACGGTTGACGGCCGCGGCGACCGGGCCGGCGATTGGCGAACGATGGCATCGCGCGGCCCGAAAGCCTGCTGCGCACCATTGCTGAGAACCAGAACCTTGTCGCACTGTTCGAGAACAGCCGGCCGGTGCGAGATGATGATGGCGATGGCGCCACGCGCCTTCAGTCCACGAAGCGCGGTTTGCAACGCAACCTCCCCTTCGCTGTCGAGGTTGGCGTTGGGCTCGTCGAGCACCACCAGGAAGGGATTGCCGTAAAGCGCCCGAGCCAAGGCAATGCGCTGACGTTGGCCGGCCGAAAGAACAGTCGCGGCATCGCCGATCTTGCAATCATACCCCCCAGGGAGCCTGAGGATCATCTCGTGCGCTCCGGCAGCACGACCGGCCTCCAGCACCGCCTCTGAGCTCGGCGCTAGGCTCATTCGCGCGATGTTTTCTCCAACGGTTCCATCGAAGAACTCGACTGTCTGGGCAACATAGCCGACGTGTCGGCCAAGCGTCTCATCTCCCCATTGGTCGAGAGCGGCTCCATCCAACCTGATTTGTCCGCGTGCCGGCGCCCAAACGCCAATCAGCGTCCGCACGAGAGACGATTTACCCGTGCCGCTCGGCCCGACAACGGCAAGCGTTTCACCCGCAGCAAGTCCGAAATGAATGTTTGCGACGATTGCTGCCCCCTTGTTGGGCGCAGCTACGACGATATTTTCAACATCCAGACTGCGGGTTGGTCCGGGCAAATCCGTGCCGCCTTGGCGCGGCGGGAACAGTCGCAACACAGCGGACAATCGCGAAAGCGACTGGCGCGTGCCCGCCAGTGAGCGCCAATTCGCAATCACGACGTCGATGGGAGCCAAGGCCCGTCCCATCATGAGCGATGCCGCAAACATCGCTCCCGGATTCAGTTCCTGCTGGGTGACGAGATAAGCGCCCACCCCCAACATCGAGGATTGCAGCAGAAGCCGAATTGCTCGCGAGATGCCGCCATAGGCGCCGACCACATCAGAAACCAGGGACGACGCGGCGAGATAGCGATTGTTCGTCTTCTGCCAGCGCGCTGCCAGCGTTTGGGCCATTCCCATGGCCGCGATGGTCTCGCTACCGCGACGAACAATCTCGCTCGCGCTTGTGCGTGCGCCCATACTTTGCGCCATCGCCGATGTCGCTGCCCGACTACGTCGTTCCGTCAGAATGGTCAGGATTGTGAGAATAATGGCGCCCGCAACCCCCGTGGCGCCAAGCAAAGGATGAATTATAAAACAAATCGCCAGAAACACCGGCATCCATGGCAGGTCGACGATTGCAATCGGCGCCGGACTGGTGAGAAAGGTACGGATCTGGTCGAGATCGCGCGGGGGCTGGTGCGCCTCGGCTGCACTGCAATTCCGGTTAGCCAAACGAATAACGGCGTCGAACAGCAAGCCGCCGAGGCGAACATCCAGCAACGAGGCTATTCGCACGGTCAACCGCGACCGTATCACTTCAAAACCGGCTTGAAAGCTGTAGGCAATAATCAGAAAAATCGACAGCGCCACCAGTGTGGGCACGCTATGGCTGGAAAGCACGCGATCGTAGATTTGCAGCATATAGAGCGGACCCGCCAGCATCAGCAGGTTCACCATGGCCGAAAACAAGGCGACGCTTAGAAAAGCCCAGCGGCACGCTTTGAGCACCTCGACCAGGCTGGGATCGTTCTGGCGCAGGGGTGAAGGCACTCCGATCACATCGATCTCCGGTCAGGAAGGCAGTGATGACGCACAGGTCAAAACTTTAAAATGATCGGCGACCCTTAGACTTAAATCTCCGGAGCACTGGTCCAGCGAGCCTGCAACAAGCACAGCAACGCCGCGGGCGATGATGACTTATCGCCCGCGGCATTTGATCGTCAGGAATTCTTACGCGCCATGGAATTCCGAGTTGAGCGCGTGAACGTGGGAAGCCAGTGGGTCCACATGCAGGGCGAGGGTACCCGGGTTTCCGACATTAACGCCGCCTCCCACGACCACCTCGACCGCGGAGTGAAGCACCTGAACGTTGGTTGCAAGCGGGTCCAGATGGACGTTGTTGGCGCCAGCACCGCCGTCGATGATTATTTGCGGCCCATTGCTTCCCAGTTTTCCGAGGTCGAAAAGGTCATCACCTCCCAGACCGTTAATGTGAATGACATCATTCGCATCGAAATGCTCAATGGTGACCCTGCTCGCCAGGCCGTCGATAACCAATTCGCCGTTCACGATGGACAACGTGATATGGTCGGCGCCTGCCGTGCCGTTGATGATTACGTTATCCACCTGGCCATCAGCTGTGTCGTAGGGGCCTGCCAGGTCGACCGTGACCTGCTTCACGTCGGTCCCGGTCAGGTCATTGATAGTAATTACGTCACGACCTACCGTCGTCACGCCGAATGCTTCGCCTGCGGTGTCGAACTCGATCCGCTCGACCCCGACCAGATCGGCGTAGTCGCCGGCATCCTGGAACAGCGTTGCGTGGCTGCCGTTGGCTGAGATGCTAAAGCTGTCCCCGGTGGCGGAGCCGTTGACGACGAGAAGATCGTTACCTGTGCCGCCGTCGATCGTATCGATGTTGTCACCGGAATTGTATTGGATGCGATCATCGCCGCCGCCGGTAAAGATGGTGTCGTTTCCGGTATTTCCCTCGACTTCCTGATCGTTGCCGTTACCCGTGCGGATAATGTCATCACCGGCGCCGCCCTGAACGTAGTTCACGCCATCGCCGAGGGTGATGACGTCATTGCCGCCACCTGTATCCATTGCGTTGTCGCCATTTCCCATGGTGATGTGGTCGGCACCGTCGCCGTAGTCGGTGAGGCGGTTGTCGCCGTTGCCGAAAACGATGGTGTTCTCGCCACTGCCATGAATGTAATCGCCGATGTTGACGGTGTTATTGCCGTCGCCTGCGGTGATGTGGTTCGCACCGAAACCGACTATGATGGTGTTATTGCCGGTGCCGCCGTCGATAATGTTGTGGCCATGACCTGTGGTGACGATGTGATCGTTGCCCGCTCCGCCATTGATAATGTTGTCGCCGGTGCCGCCGTTGATCCTGTCGTTGCCTGCACCCGAATTGATCACGTCCGCACCGTTGCCGCCGAAGATGGTATCGTCGCCGGCGCCAGTCGTGATGGTGTCGTTGCCCGCGCGTCCATCGATGAAATCGCCCAAATCATCGCCAACGATGACATCGTTGCCGCTGGTGCCAATTTTTGTCGTAGCGAACTGTGGAGTAACGATTTCGTCGGTGATCGGGTGTTTCAACGCCATATTGTTGGTCCTCGATAGCGATCTTTCGAAACGATTCTCGCCGTTAGCTGGTAGCAATCAAGCTAATCCACTCATATCCTCCGATCGAACGAGAGTGGATGGAATATGGAATACAGTGGATGGAATATGGAATGCATGGCGGGGCGCGAGGGACAGACTCGTCGGCGCGCTGAAGAAAACTCAGCCGCTCACCGTCTCCCAGCGTCGCGTTAGCTCGGTGGCGCCTTCCGGCAGGGCTTCGAAGACTGGCGAAGCCAGAACCGCATGGATGTGAAGCGTCGTCACGCCGGAATTGCGAAAACCGTGGCTGCGTCCGGCCGGCACGATGAAGGAATTCCCGGCCGGAATGACGATCCGTTCGTCGTCCATCCAGATCTCCGCTTCGCCTGATAGCACCGTGAGTACTTCCTCGACGGGATGCGAGTGGGTCGGCGCCCCGGCTCCAGGAGCGATCAGCTGTTCGAAAATGCACAATTGGGTCGAGCCACGAGCGGCCGAGATCAGCATGCGCGTTTGCACATTCGGCCGCCACTCCTCCCATAAGCACTCCTGGTGCGCGATAGGCTTCATTGTTTTCTCCATCCGCGGCGCTGAGCAAAGTGTGCGCGGTTGCCGGAGGTCCAGCCTGCCATCCTCACCTTGATCTTCCGCGCCATCAAGAAGGGCGGCGGCTTGACCGAAGAGCCGTTTAGGTGATCCTGAGGACGGTACTCGCGCTCGCCGAACTCGGCGGGCCGGACGGATGACGGTACACACACTATGACCCCTTCTCCCGAAAAGGTCGCGCTGGTTACCGGGGCGGCGCGTGGCATCGGGCTGGCGGTGGCAAAGCGGTTCCTGACCGAGGGTTGGCGGGTGGCACTGCTGGATATCGAGCGAGAGTTGCTGCGGGACGCCGTCGCAAAGCTCGCCTGCCCAGATGACACCTTGTCCCTGCATTGCGACGTGTCGGACGCCGAAGCGGTCGCGGCCGCAATCGAAACGGTGGGCCAGCAATTCGGCAGGCTGGACGCCCTCGTCAACAATGCCGGCATCGCAGTGTTCACGCCGCTGCTGCAGACCAGCGATGAGGACTGGAACCGGGTCCTCGCGGTAAATCTTACCGCGCCCTTCCTGTGCACCAAAGCTGCCGTGCCGCTGATGCGCGAACACGGGGGCGGCGCCATCGTTAACATCACCTCGATCTCGGCGGTACGCGCATCCACTCTTAGATCGGCGTACGGCACCAGCAAGGCCGGACTTGCCCATCTCACCAAGCAACTGGCCGTCGAACTCGCCTCGCTCGGTATTCGCGTCAACGGCGTCGCGCCCGGCCCGGTCGAGACGGCGATGGCGAAAGCAGTTCACACGCCCGAAATCCGCGCCGATTATCACGACGCGATTCCGCTGAACCGATACGGCCTCGAACAGGAACTGGCCGAAGCCGTGTTCTTCCTCAGCTGCGAACGCTCGAGCTATATCACAGGGCAAATCCTGGCAGTCGATGGCGGTTTTGAGGCCGCGGGCATCGGATTGCCGACGCTGCGCGGCGAGCGGCGGAACGGGTAAATCGGCCATCGGCTGTAGCTTTCGCAGCGCTGTGGTGACAAAGCCGTCCTGCCGGGATTAGGCCTACCTCACTCAGACTTGAGTGGTCGGCTCGTTCGGCTTGGCCCACCTTGTGATCGCTGTCTCACCATCCAGTCGAAGGAGTGTTCACATTGCGAACAGCTTTCGCCAAAGCAATGCTTGCGGTCGCGCTCTGCGCGTTCTCTGTTCCCACCGCGTGGGCCGAAGTCCGCATCCTCGCCAGCCCGGGCGGACAGGTCGGTCCGTTCCTCGATCTCTTCGAGCAGGTGCGCGATTCCGGCGAGCGCGTGGTCATCGACGGCCCGTGCCTGTCGGCATGTACGCTGGTGCTGAGCCTGGTGCCGAACGAGCGCATTTGCGTGACCCGGCGCGCGGTGCTGGGATTTCATGCTGCACGCTCGGTCGACAGGCGGGGCCGGATGTATGCCGAGCCTGAAGCATCCGAACTGGTGCTGCAGGCTTATCCCGGTCCGGTCCGAAGCTGGATCAGCAGCCGCGGCGGACTAAGCTCGCGCCTGCTGCTGTTGCGCGGGCGCGAGCTGGCCGCAATCTACCCCCGGTGCAGATAGACGATCAATGCTCCAGCGGCGCCATCACCATCCAGGGAATTCCGAACTGGTCGACGCACATTCCAAAACCCTTTGCGTAGAAGGTTTTGCTGAACGGCATATTGACGCTGCCGCCTTCGCAGAGCGCATTGAACTTGCGTTCGGCGTCTTTTGGATCGTTCACTGTCAGCGATACCGAAAAGCCCTGCGGCTTGTTGAAGTGCTCTGGAGGCGCGTCAGAGGCCATCAGCGCCATGCCGCCGATCGCTATTCTCGCATGCATGACCTTCTTCTTCCGCTCCGGCGGCGTTGGCATCGACTCCGGCGCGTCCTCGTTCCGCATCATCATTTCGATACTGGCGCCGAGCGCCTTCTCGTAATACTTGAACGCCGCTTCGCAGTTGCCGTTGTAAAACAGATAGGGATTTACCTGCATCGCTTGCTCCTTTCTGGGTAATAAGCGTGCGAAGATTTCGAAGCTCGGCTATTTTTCGGTCAGCTTTTTCAAGTTGGCGAGGCCGGTTTCAAAGTCTTTGCCGATCATGTTGTCCAGGCTCATGAAGACCTGCATCAGCTTGGATATGAAGGATGCGGGACCGTACATGACCCAGGTCAGATCTGTCGTACCGGCGTGCGGCAACATTGTGAACTCGGCGGTGTTGTGGCCTTCGAAGGGTCTGAAGAAGTCGAGCTTGATGAGGATTTTCGATGGGCTCGCGCTCTCGAGTATCTCCATGCGGCCGGAGCCGATATTCTTGTTGCCGTCCCACGCATAGATGGCGCCCTTGCCGGCTCCTGCGCCGCTGAAACTCCGCTTCATCGCCGGGTCGCGGTGCTCATAAGGCGACCACGCGCTCCAGTGATGAAAATCGTTGATCAACGGAAATATCTTTTCAGCCGGCGCTGTCACCGCGATCGCGCGCTGGACGCGAAAGCTATTCGGCTTGCTGGCGGCAAAAATCAGAACGACGGCAATCGCGAGCGCGACTATCACGGCAACGATGGCAAACGCTTCAAGCATGCGGATCTGTGTCCTTTTGTTTCCAGTTCAGTTGTTTCCAGTTCAAGGATGACGAACGGGACAAGCGCCCATCCGACACGAGCGATGACACAATTTCAGGTCTTCCCCGCTTCGACGTCGCGTGGCTGGCTGTCGCGCATCAACTGGTCGAGATGCATCCTGATATGGGCGGCTTCCATCGACGTATTGGCGAGAGCGATGGCGCGATCAAATGCGACCCGGGCTTCGTTGTTGCGGCCAAGCTGCATCAAGAAGGCGCCGCGCACGCCGAAAAAATGAAAATAACTGGATAACCGGGGCGCCAGCGGCTCGATCATTTCGAGCGCCGCCTCCGCGCCCCTCACCTTCGATACGGCAACGGCGCGGTTCAGCGTCACGACCGGGGATGGCTGCAGGATCTCGAGCGCGCCGTAGAGCAGATCAATCTGCTTCCAATCGGTGTCCTCAGGCTTTTCGGCGCGCGCATGCAGCGCCGCGATTGCCGCCTGCACCTGATAAGGCCCGCTGCGGCCATGCCGCATCGCCTTGTCGATCAGCGCGAGCCCCTCCGCGATCATTTTCGCGTTCCAAAGCGAGCGATTCTGATCGTCGAGCAGCACCAGCGCACCGTCTGCGTCGAAGCGCGCGGCAGCGCGCGCATGCTGCAACAACAGCAGCGCGGCCAGCCCCATCACCTCCGGCTCGCTCTGGAACAGGCGCAGCAACAGACGCGCCAGGCGGATCGCCTCCTCGCAGAGGGGCTGGCGAATCTCGGCGGTATCGCCACTTGCTGAATATCCCTCGTTGAAGATCAGGTAGATCGACGCGGCCACTGCCGCGAGCCGCTCACCTCGCTCAACTGCCCCGGGGGTCTCAAAGGGCACGTTGGCGGCGGCGACGCGCGCCTTGGCGCGGGTGATGCGCTGTTCCATAGCCGCTTCCGAAACCAAAAAAGCACGCGCGATCTGCTTGACGGAGAGGCCGGACACCACCCGGAGCGCCAGTGCGATTTGTTGGGTGGCCGGCAAATCCGGATGGCAGCAGATGAACAGCAGCCGCAGAATATCATCGCGATAATGCGAGCCGTCGAGCCGCTCGGCAATCAGCGCCTCGGCGTCCTCGATGTCTGAAATCGCCCGGTCATCGTCGGGCAACGGCTCCTGTTTGCGATTACGGCGCATCTCGTCGATCCCGACGTTGCGCCCAACCATGATCAGCCACGCCGCAGGATCGCGCGGCGGACCGTTTTGCGGCCAGCTCTTTAGCGCGCGCAGGCACGCGTTCTGATAGGCTTCCTCGGCAGCATCGAGGTTGCGGAAATAACGGAGCAGTGCGCCGACCGCCTGAGGACGCGCCGAACTAAGGGCGGCATCGATCCAGGCGGAGTTGGTCACGTCGGGGCGCTCCCCGGCGCAAACATTCCGACGGGGCGGATCTCGTAAGCGCCGCCGGGATTGGCCGCCCCGAGATCGCGCGCCACATCGAGCGCCTCGTCGAGATTCTTGCAGTCGACCAGATAGAACCCTAGCAACTGCTCCTTGGTCTCGGCATAGGGACCATCGAGCACCAGCGGCGGATCGTCCTTGCGCAAAGTGGCCGCCGCCGTCGTCGGCAACAGTCGCGCCACCGGCCCCAGCCGTCCTTGCCGGGCGAGTTTATCTTGCACCAGCGAAAGCTTTTTCATCACTTCGGCATCCTGTTCCCTGCTCCAGGAACCGACGAGGTCTTCATCGTGATAGCAAAGGATGGCGTACAGCATGGGCAAGGATTCCTGTTCTTCAATACGACGAATGAATATGCCCGAACCCTACAGCGGGAACGGGAATATTTGCACGAGGAAGCCGGGCCGCTAATGTCCCTCGAGTTCGGTAAAGGTGAGGCAAATTCGATGAAAAAGGGCGCGCTCGCCTTGCTCGTGCATGGCCGCACGGAAAATTGGTCGCCGGAACGCTGGAAGGGCCGGTTCGACGATGTATGCCGCGACCGCCGCGTGGTGATGCCGCCTGACAACTCGTTTGATCCGGCCGAAATCCAGTATGCCGCGGTTTGGAAGCCCGCGACGGGTGAGCTTGCAGCTTTTCCGAATCTGCGGGTCATTTTCAATCTCGGGGCCGGTGTCGATGCGCTGATGGCCGACACATCGCTGCCGAAAGTGCCTTTGGTTCGCGTAGCGGTGGCCGATCTCACCCATCGCATGACCGAATATGTCGTGCTTCATGTGTTGCTGCATCACCGGCAGGAACTGTACTTGCGCAACTGCCAGCGCGAAAAGCGCTGGGCGCCAAAATTCCAGTGGCCAGCCGGGGCGATTTCTGTTGGCGTCATGGGACTAGGCACGCTCGGATTTCATGCCGCCAAGGCTTTGCAGCACCTTGGGTTCGGCGTCGCCGGCTGGAGCAGAAGCCAAAGGGAGATCGAGGGCATCGACTGCTTCCACGGAGCGTCGCAGCTAGAGGCGTTTCTGCGGCATACCGACATTCTGGTGTGCCTGCTGCCGCTGACGCCGGACACACGACACATCCTTGATCGCGGCCTGTTTTCGAAACTCAACCGTAGCAGCCCGATGGGTGCGCCGGTTCTGATCAATGCCGGCCGCGGCGGGTTGCAGAACGAAGCCGACATCCTCGCCTGCCTGAACGACGGCACCCTTGGCGCCGCCTCGCTCGACGTCTACGCGACCGAGCCGTTGCCGACGGAGAGTCCTTTCTGGACCCATCCAAAGGTCGTGCTGACGCCGCACAACGCCGCCGATACCGATCCGGACGAAATATCGAAATACGTGGCGCTACAAATCGAACGCTTCGAAGCCGGCGGCGCATTGGAAAACGTGGTCGATCGCCGGCGCGGGTATTGAGAATTCGCGACCCTAGCTCAGATCGGCCTTCATCAAGGTTCGCAACGCCTTTGGTATGGGCTGCGCCCGCCCCTCGCTGACGAAAGCGACGCGCACCTGCGATTTTACCAAAGCATCGCCGCCGCGCCGGACTTCCTGTGTCAGCGTAATCGAAGCGCCCTTTACCGCGACCGGCCACGTCACGACGTCAAGCACATCATCCATACGTGCGGGCTTCAAGTAGTCGAGATGCATCGAGCGCACCACGAACGCGAAGCCGGGCATTTCCGCCTGCGCCTCGGCAAAAAGCGCGTGCTGGTCGGCTCCCATCAGGCGCAAATAATTAGTCCTTCCGCGCTCCATGAACCGCAAATAATTGGCGTGATAAACAACGCCGCTGAAATCCGTATCTTCGTAGTAGACGCGGACCTGCATGTGATGGCGGCCATCGCGGATCGCCCCGTCGAGATGGGCGATCATTGAAGGGAGCTCCGCGCTCACAACTCCTCCTCACCGCCGCCAAACAGGCCGAATTGCGCGGGATCGCGCGCGGGCTCGGCAAGGCCGAGATGGCGGAAGGCGTGCGAGGTTAACAGGCGGCCGCGCGGAGTGCGCTGCAAGTAGCCGCACTGAATCAGGAACGGCTCGATGATGTCCTCGATGGCATCGCGCGGCTCCGAAAGAGCCGCCGCCATTGTTTCCACCCCGACGGGGCCGCCGCCATAATTCATCGCGATGGTGCTGAGATAGCGGCGATCCATGGCATCAAGGCCCGCGGCGTCGACTTCCAGCGCGCTCAGTGCATGATCGGCGATCTTGCGATCGATCGAGGCCGCGTTAGCGGCGGAGGCAAAGTCGCGCACCCGCCGCAACAACCGTCCCGCGATACGCGGCGTGCCTCGGGCGCGGCGCGCGATCTCGTTAGCGCCGTCGTTCGTCATGCCTATCTTGAGCACGCGGGCGCCGCGGGAGACGATCTTTTCCAGTTCCTCTTCGGTGTAGAAATTCAGCCGCACCGGAATGCCGAAGCGGTCACGCAGCGGATTTGTCAGAAGCCCCGCACGCGTTGTCGCGCCGACCAGCGTGAATTTCGCCAGCTCAATCTTGACAGAGCGCGCGGCCGGTCCCTCGCCGATGATCAGGTCGAGCTGGAAATCCTCCATGGCCGGATAAAGCACTTCTTCCACGGCCGGACTGAGACGATGGATTTCGTCAATGAACAGCACGTCGCGCTCTTCGAGATTGGTCAAGAGCGCGGCGAGATCTCCGGCCTTGGCGATCACCGGTCCCGAGGTGGCGCGAAAGCCGACGCCGAGTTCGCGCGCGACGATCTGCGCCAGCGTTGTCTTGCCGAGACCGGGAGGCCCGACAAACAACACATGATCCAACGCTTCGCCACGCTTTCGCGCGGCCTCGATGAAAATGGCGAGGTTGGCGCGCGCTTGGGCCTGCCCGACGAATTCGGACAATACCTGCGGGCGCAGCGCGGTATCGGGCGCATCCTCTGTGCGGCGCTCGGGCGTGATGATCCGGGAGGGCGGGTTCATGAGATGAAGATAACAGAAGGCCGGTCGATGTCGCGATCGAGAAAAGCGCAGCTTTGTCGCGCGTGAAGCAAAACGACAAGCGGGCGAGCGCTAATCGCGGAACTGAAAATCACTTCGCGAGCTCCTTCAGGCCCAACCTGATCAACTGTGCGGTCTCTGCGCTTTCACCGGCGCTGCGGGACGCCGACGCGATCGCAGCCGCCGCCTGCGGTTGGCCATATCCGAGATTGACCAGCGCGGAGATCGCGTCGGTCACCGGGCGCGGCGCGCGTTGATCGTCGATCGCGCCGGAGAGATGGACCAGAGCCGGATCGACGTTCGCAAAGTGAGGTGCCTTGTCTTTCAGTTCGGTGACAATGCGCTCGGCGACTTTCGGTCCGACGCCGGGCGTGCGTGTCACCGCGGCCTTATCGCGCAGCGCGATCGCGTTCGCGAGTTCGGCCGGCGGCAATGTGCCGAGCACAGCGAGCGCCACCTTGGCGCCGACGCCCTGCACGGTCTGCAGCAGGCGAAACCATTCCCGCTCGACATCGCCGCGAAAGCCGAACAATTTTATCTGGTCCTCGCGCACATAGGTTTCTATCGAAAGCACCGCTGCCTCGCCGGGCGAGGGCATCGCCTGCAGCGTGCGCGCCGAGCAATGCACCTGATAGCCGACGCCGCCGACGTCGAGGATGACGAAGTCCTCGCCGTAGCTGTCGATCAGGCCCTTTAGCTTCCCGATCATATGCCGATAACCTTCAGCCGCAGTGCGGCGCTTTGGCGATGATGTGCATGCGTGATTGCGATCGCGAGAGCATCCGCGGCATCCGGTGATTTCGGCTCGGCTTTCGGCAGCAGGATTTTAAGCATCACTGAAATCTGGTTCTTGTCGGCATGTCCGGCGCCCACAACGGTTTTCTTGACCTGGTTCGGCGCATATTCGGCAACGGATATCCCGAACATCGCAGGCGCCAGCATTGCGACCCCCCGCGCCTGGCCTAGTTTCAGCGTGGCGACACCGTCCCTATTGACGAATGTCTGTTCCACGGCGGCTTCCTCCGGTTTGAAGTCCCCGAGCACCGCCGCGAGCCCCTCGTGAATTGCGAGCAGCCGGCTTGCTAGCGGCAGTTCCTCCGGCGGTTCCACTGAACCGCAGCCGACATAAATCAAGCGGTTGCCTTCAATGTCGATCACGCCCCACCCGGTGCGGCGCAGGCCGGGATCGATGCCAAGGATACGGACAGGGCGGCGAATCGGCTGGGCTGTCATGGACAACTGATAACGCCTGACCACCGATGGCGAAACAGAAAGAGAACGTCATCCCGGCGAAACCAGTGATTTAGCGAGCAAGGGCCGGCCGCCAGCGAGATTTACCCGCTCATCCTGGCGAGCAGCGCATCCGAGACCTCGAAATTCGCATAGACGTTCTGGACGTCGTCATGTTCGTTCAGAACATCGATCAGCTTCAACAGCTTCTCGCCGGCCTCATCGTCCACCGCGACCGTGTTCTGCGGTTTCCAGGTTAGCGCTGCCCTTCGCGGTTCGCCGAATTTCGCCTCCAGAGCCTTCGCCACGTCGCGAAAGCTGTCCTGCGAAGCGTAAATCTCATGGCCGCTCTCGCTCGAGATTACATCATCGGCGCCAGCCTCGATCGCCGCGTCCAGGATGGCGTCGTCGGAGGCGACGCTGCGATCGAATTCGATAATGCCGGTGCGATCGAACATGAAAGCAACGGAGCCGCTTTCACCGAGATTGCCGCCGGATTTGGTGAAAAAGGAGCGGATGTCCGAAGCAGCGCGGTTGCGATTGTCGGTCAGCGCTTCGACGATAATCGCGACGCCGCCCGGGCCGTAACCCTCATAGCGGATTTCGTCATAGCTCTCGCCCTCGCCGCCGATCGCCTTTTTGATCGCGCGCTCGATGTTGTCCTTTGGCATGTTTTCCTCGCGTGCCGCGATCACGGCGGCCCGCAGGCGGGGATTCATGGCGGGGTCGGGTGTCCCGAGCTTCGCGGCCACCGTGATCTCGCGCGCCAGCTTGCCGAACAGCTTCGACTTTTGGGCGTCCTGTCGCCCCTTGCGGTGCATGATGTTTTTGAATTGGGAATGGCCGGCCATGCGGTTGTCTCTTGCGATTCTTTGGACGTGTCCGGCGGATATAACGGCCGGAAGGCGCGGCGTTATAGGCCGCGCCGATACTGAAATCAAAGATTCGCGCCCGTTTCGGTATGAGGGTAGGGCGGCGTGCCCACCGATAAGGCAGTCGTTAACCACGACTTCACGCTCGACTGCGAGGATGCGCTTTCTGGACCTTGTCGCTGCCGACCCATTTTCGCTGCCGTTTTCATTTTCAGATCAACCCGCTTTTCAGAGAAACTCATGGCTTTCGGTTTTAGAAAGCGATTGCCGGCTCCCGTTGCTCCTGCGGTCCTGTTGGGGCCGGACAAGCCGATTACGACCACGGATGCGCCGTGCGCCTCAGAGACGGATTCCGCCAAGGAAATCCTTGAACTGCTGGAACTCGAACTCGGCGCTATGATTTGTCAGCTTGAGCGCGCCGCCAACTCGGTTGCCGGGGGCGCAGAGGCGACGGCGGTGACCCTCTCTACTATCCGCCAGCGTACCGACGCGCTGAACGGACGGACCGTGACTGCCCAGACAACGGCAAGCAGCTTTTCCCAGGCTGCCCAAAAATTTGCAGGTTCCGCGCAAAGCATCGGGTCGCAAGTACGCGAGGCCAGCAAGCTCGCCGATCAGGCCTGCGCTGCCGCGCAGCAAGCCCGGGTCAACGTCGATCGCCTGCGAGAATCCTCCGCCGGCATCGGCCATGTCATCAACCTGATCGCGCAGATTGCAAGACAAACCACGCTGCTCGCGCTCAACTCCACCATTGAAGCCGCGCGGGCTGGCGCGGCCGGAAAAGGCTTCGCGGTCGTCGCCTCCGAGGTGAAGGCGCTTGCGGTACAGACGCAGAACGCGACCGAAGAAATCACCAAAAAAATCGAGGCGCTGCAAAAAGACGCGGCAGGCTCCGCCGACGCGGTGCACAGGATTTCGCAGGCGATCGACGCGATCCGGCCGGTATTCGAAAACGTCCACGGCGCTGTGGCGGAGCAGAGCCAAACAACCGGGGAAATGTCAGCCAACGCGGGCTCCGCCTCCAGCTTTATCGTCTCGGTCGGCGACAGCGCCGGCGAGATCGACAGTGCGATCAAGGAGGCCGAGGCGCACGGCGAGAGCGTCGCAAACGCCGGCAAAGCCGTCAGGATGTTCGCACAGAAACTGAAATCGCGCTGCGCGGTGCTGCTGGGTCGAGGTGATCGCGAGGACGGACGCAGAAGCGAACGGCTGCCATGCAATCTGAAAATTGAATTGCAGACCACCCGTGGCGTCGTCGCAGCGCCGGTTTATGAGATTTCCATGCAGGGCATTCTGATCTCGGGAGCGGACGCTGGCGGATTGCCGCGACACGAACGGCTTGAGGCGATGCTGGACGGCGTCGGCGCGTGCCGGATCCGAATTACCGAACATTCCAGCGCCGGCGCGAAGGCGCGGTTCGAGACACCTGACGCGGCTCTGAGCGAAAAGATCGAAGACAAATTGTGGTCGATTCACGAGGAAAACACCGAATATGTGACGCGCGCCATGGAAGCCGGCGCAGCACTGACCAAAATCTTCGAAAACGGAGTGACCAGCGGCGCGATCTCGATCGAGGACATGTTCGATGCCGAGTACGTCGAGATCGGAGGCACCAATCCACAGCAGCATCGAACCAAAATCCTCGATTGGGCCGATCGAATGCTGCCTCCGTTTCAGGAAACTTTCCTGGCCAAGGACCCGCGCATGGTGTTTTGCGCCATGATCGATCGCAATGGCTATCTACCGGTGCACAACAAGGTCTACTCACATTCGCAACGGCCCGGCGATGTCGCATGGAACACCGCTAACAGTCGCAACCGGCGAATCTTCAACGATACAGCGGGCCTGGCTGCCGGTCGTAATCTGCGGCCTTATTTGATCCAAAGTTACGCCCGCGACATGGGCAACGGTCACACGGTGATGATGCGCGAGATAGACGTGCCGATCCGCGTCCATGGCCGGCACTGGGGCGGATTTCGAACTGCCTACAAGATTTGAGTTTTGTATTTTAGCTTCGTCCGCACCGGAGCGTGACTACCAAGTCGCCGAACATATTTGAAGGAATGCATTGATGCCGGTAGCCCAGCCCGCAAAGTTGGAAACGGCCGTACCCTCGGTGAGCGAGCGCCTGGTCGATCAGCTTTCAAGCCGAATCGGTGGTCTCGGGGTTGAACTCGCCGATGTCGCCGGAAACGTGCAGGAGGTCGCGAACCGCGTCACCGCTCAATCCGAACGTTTCCGCCATCTGCAAAAGACAGCCGAGACCATGGTTTCGGCCAATCATGACATCGCCAACGCGTCGCAGACGGTGCAAACGACGACATTGGCCGCAGTCGGCGAGATCACCCAGTCCCGCGCCGCGGTTGAGGCAGCGGTCCAGCATATCTCGGAACTGATCGATGCAGTCAGCCGCATCGAGCATCGTCTCGCCTCGGTCGGCTCTGCATTGGCCGAGGTCGGAAAAGTATCCGTTTCGATCGAAGCCATCGCCCGGCAGACAAACCTGCTCGCGCTCAATGCAACGATCGAAGCCGCGCGTGCCGGCGCAGCTGGACGGGGCTTCGCGGTGGTCGCGAACGAGGTGAAAAACCTCGCGGAAGCAACGCGGCAGGCGACTAACCGGATCGGCAATACGGTTCGCGATCTCGATGGTCAGGTGAACAATCTGATCGGCGAGAGCGGCGAGGCGTCGTTGCGGGCCAAGAGCGCCGGCGAAGGCGCACAGGAAATAAAAAGCATCATCGTTCGCGTGCAGGAAGGGTTTACATCAGTCGGCCGCAAGATCGACGACGTGGCAAAAGCGGCGACGTCCAATCTCGCGCATTGCGACGGGGTGATCGGCGAACTCGGCAAGCTGGCAAAGGGCGTCGATTTGTCATCGACGGACCTGAAGCATGCCGACGACAGGGTCGCCAAATTGCTTGAGACTTCCGAAGGCCTGATCGCCATCATCGCCGACAGCGGGGTGGAAACATCAGACGCGCCGCTGATCCGGCTCGTGATCGACACGGCCAAGCGGATCTCGGCGGAATTCGAATCCGCGGTCGATCGGGGCGAAATCCGGCTGGATCAATTGATGGACGAAAATTACCGCGAAGTATCGGGCACCAACCCCAAGCAGTATCTCACCGAATACGTCGATTTCACCGACCGCATCCTGCCGCCGATCCAGGATCCCATTCAGAAGTCCGACCCCCGTATCGTGTTCAGCGTCGCGTGGGCGAAGGGCGGCTATCTTCCGACCCACAATCCGAACTATCGCCTGCCGCAAGGATCAGATCCGGTTTGGAACAACGCCAATTGCCGCAATCGTCGACTGTTTGACGATCGCGCCGTGAAAAAAGTGGCTGGGAGTACCAGGCCATTTCTGCTGCAGACCTACCGGCGCGACATGGGCGGCGGCAATTTCGTGCTGATGAAGGATCTCTCTTCGCCCATCTATGTTCGCGGCCGGCATTGGGGCGCTTTTCGCATGGGCTTTCGGCAGGCCTGAATTCGGCAGCTGTCGCGACGAGTATCCGCGCCCGCAATCCCTTTTCTCGGCAGCATTGTTTCC
This sequence comes from uncultured Alphaproteobacteria bacterium, assembly GCA_963764155.1. Taxonomy (GTDB): domain Bacteria; phylum Pseudomonadota; class Alphaproteobacteria; order Rhizobiales; family Xanthobacteraceae; genus Bradyrhizobium. Next base: position 348,665 of record CAVXRI010000002.1, on the reverse strand, counting down.
GGACGCGGTTCCTGGGATCAGCAACGAAGCGTGCGGCGGGGCCTCCCAAGCGGCTGGGTAGTTGTCTCCATAAAGAGCAGCGGGGCTAAGGAACTTCGAGCCATCGTCGCGGTTGCTGGGGCTTGGACTTGGCTGCCGGGGCGCGCGGAGATCGAAATGAATCGAACCGACTCGAAGTGCGGCCGGGCGGGTATCCCACGGCTGTCCCCAAACTTTCGGTATCGATGATCATCAACGGTGCCGAACGAAAACTGGAAATTGCCCCTTGGGTCACGCTGCTGGACCTGTTGCGGGATTACCTGGACCTGACCGGTACAAAAAAGGGTTGCGATCACGGTCAATGCGGCGCTTGCACCGTGCTGGTCGATGGGCGGCGTGTCACTTCCTGCCTCACGCTCGCCGTCATGAAAGACGGAGCGAACGTTACGACAATCGAGGGGATGTCATTCGAAAACGGACTGCACCCCCTTCAGCAGGCGTTCATTGACCACGACGCGTTCCAATGCGGCTATTGCACGCCGGGGCAGATTTGCTCGGCCGCGGGCCTGCTGGCCGAGGGCAAGGCCAAAACGGCAGACGAGATCCGCGAACTGATGAGCGGCAATATCTGCCGCTGCGGCGCTTATCCGAACATCGTGGCAGCGATTCAGCAGGCGATGGACGCACCAGGCGGTAGGCCATGATCAATTTCCAGTACATCCGGGCCAGCGACGTGGCCGACGCGGTGCGCCAGATCGCCGCCGACAGGACAGCCAAATTCATCGCGGGCGGCACTAATTTGATCGACCTGATGAAGGAAGATGTCGAACGCCCTTCCCGACTGATCGACATTTCGCGCCTATCGCTGCGAACGATCGAAGAGACCGCGGAAGGAGGGCTACAGATCGGCGCGCTGGTGCCGAATTCCGATCTCGCCTGGCATCCCCTGATCGAGCAACGCTATCCCCTGCTGAGTAGCGCGATCCTGGCGGGCGCGTCGGCACAATTGCGTAACATGGCTTCGACCGGCGGAATCTTCTGCAACGCACACGATGCGCTTACTTTTATGACACTGCGACGCCCTGCAACAAACGCGAGCCCGGCAGCGATTGTTCTGCGCTAGGCGGCGTCAACCGCAACCACGCGATCCTTGGCACCAGCGAGGCCTGCATCGCGACCCATCCATCCGACATGTGCATCGCACTTGCGGCACTGGAGGCGAAAGTACATGCGATCGGGCCGCAGGGCGCGCGCGTGATCGCATTCGAGGACTTTCATCGACTGCCTGGCAACACGCCGGAACGCGATACCAACCTGCATGCGGACGAAATCATCACCGCGATCGAGCTTCCGGCCCAAGGCTTCGCGAAGAACTATTCCTACCTGAAAATCCGCGATCGTCTGTCCTACGCCTTTGCGCTGGTCTCGGTGGCGGCCGCCCTGGACCTGGATGGGGATACGATCAGCCAAGCACGACTGGCGCTCGGCGGAGTGGCGCATAAACCGTGGCGAAGCGTGTCCGCCGAAGCCGCGTTGCACGGGCAGCGAGCAAACGAGACATCCTTTATGCAAGCCGCTGACATCTTGCTTCGCGACGCCAAGGGTTACGAGCACAACAGTTTCAAGATCGGACTGGCGCGGCGAGCCATCGTGCGCACTCTTACGCAAGCCGCGCAGGGCAGGCCGCAATCGCAAATCGACAAAAAGATCAGATGAGTTGCGCATGAATTACATCGGCACTGCGACGTCGCGCGTGGACGGGCGAGCCAAGGTAACCGGAGAAGCCAGATACGCCGGCGAGTTCAATGCGAGCGGGCTTGCCCACGGCGCCGTCGTCGTCTCCACAATCCCGAGAGGCCGAATCTTAGCCATCGACATCGGCGATGCGCTGCTTGTGCCAGGCGTCATTGACGTCCTCACCTACAAGAACCGGCCGCGGATGGCTGACGACGAGCAAGCCTGGAAAGATGACGTCGCGCCTGAGCGAGGTTCGCCGTTTCGCCCGCTCTATGATGACAAGATCGTTTTTAACGGCCAGCCGATCGCGCTGGTGCTCGCCGAAGAATGGGAGATCGCGCGCTACGCCGCCTCGCTCGTGCACGTCGAATATGAAGAGGAGTCATTCGTCACCGACTTGTTCGAACAGCGCGGCCGTGCATTCAAGGTTGAAAAGCCGGAACAGGCGCGAGGTGACGCCGACAAGGCATTTGCCGCGGCAGAAGTGCGTCACCAGGCCGAGTATTTCATTCCGGCGGAGCATCACAATCCGATGGAATTATTTGCCTCGACCGTGATGTGGGAGAGCGGCGGCAAACTTACGGTGTACGACAAAACTCAGGGCGTGCAGAACGTGCAGCGCTATCTCTGCAGTGTGTTCGACAAAAAGCCGGACGAGCTTCGCGTCGTTTCCCCTTATGTAGGCGGCGCTTTCGGTGCGGGACTCCGCCCGCAATACCAGGTGGTAATCGCCGTGCTGGGGGCCTTGGCCCTTCGACGTTCGGTGCGGCTCGTGCTCACGCGGCGGCAGATGTATGGGCTCGGGTATCGCCCCGCCTCGATTGAGCGGCTTTCGCTTGGGGCCAGGACGGACGGCACCCTGGATGCAATCACCCAAGAAGCCACCGCCGTTACGTCGCAGTTCGAGGATTTCTCGCGAAACGACACCGGCTGGTCGGCGCAGCTCTATAAATCGGCTAGCGCGAACTACACCCATCGGATTGCACGACTGGACGTTCCGACCCCCTGCGACATGCGCGCCCCGGGGGCCGCGACTGGCGTCTACGCTCTCGAATGCGCGATGGATGAGCTTGCAGTGGCGCTGAAGCTCGATCCTATAGAGCTGCGGCTACACTGCTATTCAGAGCGGGACCAAACCGACGACATCCCCTACACCAGCAAGCGGCTGCGTGAATGCTATCGGCAGGGCGCCGAAGCGTTTGGCTGGGACAAGCGCAACCCGGAGCCCCGCTCGATGCACGATGGCAGCGACCTCGTGGGTTGGGGCATGGCTAGCGGGGTGTGGGAAGCCCTGCAGATGCCGGCGGCTGCGCGAATCCTGTTGACAGCGAACGGACACGCGGAAGTCTCGTGCGCCGCTTCCGACATTGGCACGGGCACCTACACGATCCTGGCGCAAGTTGCGGCTGATACTCTCGGTCTGCCGATCGAGAACATCAGTATCAAGCTGGGCGACTCCACACTGCCACAGGCGCCGGTTGAGGGCGGTTCGTGGATGGCGGCTTCGGCATCGCACGCCGTCGCGGCGACCGCCGAAGAAATTCTCAAGGAGTTGCTGGCGCTCGCGAAAGCGGCCAAGGATTTCCCGCTCGCCGAATTGCGATTTGAAGATGTGGTTCTCTCGGACGGTAAACTCGTCAGCAAGCGGGACGCGAGCCGGGCGGTTTCGATCGCCGACACAATGCGGCAGGGCGGATTGGACAGGATCCAGAAGGAAAAGACCCATAGCTTCGCGGAGGACAATTCACACGCGCGGAACACTCATTCGGCGATATTCGCTGAGGTGAAGGTGGATGAGCAGCTCGGGGTAATTCGGGTGGCCCGGATCGTCAGCGCGGTGGCTGCAGGCCGTATCCTGAACACCAAGACCGCGCACAGTCAGGTCATGGGCGGCGTCGTGTGGGGCATTGGCATGGCACTGCACGAGGAAACGCTTTACGATCACAGGTTCGGGCGTGTCATGAATCCAAACATTGCCGAATATCAGGTGCCGGTGAACGCAGATGTCCACGACATCAAGGTCATCTTCGTCGACGAACCGGACCAGATCATCAACCCGCTCGGTATCAAGGGGGTGGGTGAGATAGGCATTGTCGGCGTTGCCGCGGCCATCGCCAACGCGGTCTATCACGCGACGGGCACGCGTGTGCGAGATCTGCCGATCAGGCTTGATAAATTGCAACTGTGAGGGATCGTGCGCCGCGCGATCACGCTTGTCGTTACGAGATCACCAGAATGTCGGCCGGGCCGGCTCCAGCCGTCCGCCGGCGCGCACTGGCGCGATCCGCAGCGCCAGCCCGGTCGCATCATCGGTCTCGACCGCGACGCCGCTCAACGTCGCGACACCATTGGCCGGTTCGAAACGGTTTGAAGGAATATGCGATGTGAAACGCCTAAGCGGCTCTTCCTTTTGCATTCCAATGATCGAATTGTAATCGCCGGTCATTCCGGCGTCTGTCATGTAGGCGGTACCACCGGAGAGTATCTGATGGTCGGCTGTCGGCACATGGGTATGGGTCCCGACCACGAGACTGGCGCGGCCATCGCAGAAAAAGCCAATGCCTTGTTTTTCGCTGGTCGCCTCACAGTGAAAGTCGATTACGATCGCGTCCGCGGCGGATCGCAGCGGACAGGTTTCGAGTTCGCGATTGATCACCGCAAAGGGATCGTCAAGCGGCGTCATGAAAACGCGGCCAAGCGCGTTTATCACAAGCGCGCGCTTGCCATTCTTGGTATCCACCAGCGCGGCGCCGCGACCAGGCGTGCCCCTCGGGAAATTGGCGGGACGGATCAGCTTGGGGGCGCGCTCGATGAAGACCAGCGCCTCGCGCTGATCCCAAGCGTGATTGCCGAGCGTGATCGCGTCGGCACCAGCGTCCAGCAATTCCTGATAGATCGCCTCGGTGATCCCGAAACCGCCGGCCGAGTTCTCGCCATTGACGACGACAAAGTCGAGCTTCCAGCCGCGTATCATTCCAGGCAGATGATCCGAGACGGCGGTGCGCCCTGCCCTGCCAACGACGTCACCGACGAAAAGAATCCGCAACTTCACTCACTCCGGAAATCGAACGACCGGGCTTCCGTTAGCACATAATCCAGCACCACGTCGTGAGAGAGTGCAGGCACCGCCGCAATTTCCTGTGCTGCAAAAGCCAGACCGATCGCCCTGATCGCTTTCATCGCGCGCAATCGTTCCAGCGTCCGGTCGTAATGCCCCGCGCCGTAGCCGATCCGGTGGCCCGCGCGATCGAACGCCGCCAGCGGGACAAGCAAAACGTCCGGAACAAGCTCCTCCGCCTCCGGTAACGGCTCGGCGATGCCGAGCGGACCGCGACGCAGTTTGTCGTGAATGCTCCAGCCGCGGAATTGCAGCGGCACATCGCGCACTGTGATGACAGGGAGCGCCAGCCTCGCGCCCCGGCCTGCGAGCTCTCGCATCAGCGGGGTCGGATCAATCTCGCTTCGGATTGGCGAGTAGCCGGCAACAACGGTCTTCTGGTCGAGATCGAACGGCAGCCCGCGGACTGCGATTGCCTGCGCCGCAGCCGTACGATGCTCCTCGTTCAATGCGTCACGCGCTGCCAGAGCCGAGGCGCGCAAACTGGCCTTATCAGGAGAAACAGCTTGGTTCGGCATCCATCACCGTTGTGCCCGGGCTTGTTCCGGCCAAACCAGCAGTGCGGAATCAAGTGCGAAGCCGCGAACGCCGTTGGAGCGCTCGATCCCGGAGTTCCCTACGAAAGTAGGTGGGCACCATATGTCCGGATCCACGGACCCGGCCAGGGACAGTTCCCTAAAGGATCGATAAGGCCCCGGGGATATGTGGCTCCTGACGCGCGACGCAGCTTCGCTAAGCCAATGTAACCACCGGACGGTCAAACCGCCAGCCTTAACCCGGGAATGGTCAACCATGGTCAACCGATAGCTACCCCGCCGCCAATGGTCCGGTTCAGCACCTGCGTGGTCCTTTCGATCCGATCGGCAGCTGAATTAAGCGCATTGGCAACCGCCGTCTGCGTCAGCCGGACGCGATCCACCGCCGCGGCACGGGCGTTGCGGAGTGCGTCGAGTTCTTCTTCGAGGCCCCGGATGCGCTGGTTGGCGTCGAGCAACTCGTCGCATGCCGTCAAAGCGGCCATCACGGTGAGCCGGGCGTCGCCGATCTCGCCGAACTTGCCGCGCAGCGTTTCGACCCTGGATTCCAGACTCTCCGCCAGCTTCAGCAGCCGCACCTCCTGCCCCGCTTCGCAGGCCATCCGGTATTGCCGGCCGTTGATAGTGACGTTGATGTGACTCATGGTCCTTCCGGATCCTCTCCAACTTCGAGCACCGCGCGGATCGTGCCGATTGCCGCATCGAGTTGATCGGCGATCTCGCGATTGGTGCGTTCCAGCCGTCGTGATTTCACCAGCGATCCGTCGAGCTCGTCCGCAAGCCGCGATCGATCCGCTCCCAATGCCTGGATCCGGCTCGCCAGTTCGTTCTCGTCGCGGTCCGCCTCACGTCGCCGCTCGGCCGCACTTTCCAAGGCATCCAACGCCGTCATCAGCCGCCGGGTCGCGGCGTCGAGATCAGCGGATGCTGGCTCTGAATGACCGGAACTATTGGCAGGACGATCGCTCATGTAGCTAACCGCGCACCTTGCGTAACCCAGACAGCCGAAGAAATCTTCCGGTTCGGCAAGACTTTAGACAGCGAAATTTACGTGGCAAGCGAGGCGAGCGCAACGCCGCTTCGTAGCTATGCACCACAAAGCAACTTTTGCCGCCCAGTCCGCGTTTCACTGCCTTGGACTCCGGGAACCGAGGTGCTATCCAGCCGCCTGTTGCCCCAAGGCACTTCGTCCGACCAGACACTTCGTCCCACCAGCCACTTTGCGCCGTTCGCCACCGGTGGATCGCTACAAGCATCTCATTTCAGACGGATTTCAATCATGACGCAGCTCGATCATTCCCGCATGGCCAATGCAATCCGGGGGCTGGCGATGGATGCCGTCGAGAAGGCTAAATCCGGGCATCCGGGCTTGCCGATGGGCGCTGCCTACATGGCGACCGTCCTGTTCACGCAATTCCTAAAATTCGACGCCGCCGAACCCAACTGGCCGGATCGTGACCGTTTCGTGTTGTCTGCCGGACACGGCTCGATGCTGCTCTACGCGTTGCTTTATCTGACCGGCTCTCCGGAGATGACGCTCGACCAGATCAAGCATTTTCGCCAGTTGGGATCGCTGACGCCGGGCCATCCCGAGAACTTCCACACCAAGGGCATCGAGACCACGACCGGCCCTCTCGGCCAGGGTCTGGCGACGTCGGTCGGAATGGCGCTGGCGGAGAAAATGCTGGCGGCCGAGTTCGGCAAGAAGATCGTCGATCACCACACCTATGTGCTCGCCTCCGACGGCGACCTCATGGAAGGCGTATCGCAGGAAGCGATCGCGATGGCCGGGCATTGGAAGCTTAACAAGCTGATCGTGCTGTACGACAACAATGGCATTTCGATCGACGGCCCGACTCGCTCTCGCCGACTCCGTCGACCAGGTGAAGCGCTTCAAATCGGCTGGCTGGCAGGCCGAGTTGATCGATGGAGAAGATCCCGCGGCTGTCGCCGCCGCGATCACGCGCGCCAAGAAATCGAACAAGCCCACCATGATCTCCTGCCGTACCACGATCGGCTATGGCGCCCCGACCAAGGCCGGCACCGCCAAGGCACATGGCGAGGCGTTGGGAGCCGACGAACTCGAAGGGCGCCAAGGAAAAGCTCGGGATTTCGCTTGAGCCGTTCTCGGTGCCGGATGATGTTCTGAAAAGCTGGCGTGAAGTCGGCTCCCGCGGCGCTGCCGCACGCAAGGACTGGGAGGCGCGGTTCGCAGAGCTGGGCAACCGCAAGCGCGCTGAATTCGAGCGCCGGTTGCGCCATGAGCGCCCGGCTTCGCTCGCCAAATCATTCAGGGCCTACAAGAAGTCGCTGCTTGAAAACCCGCTCAACGTCGCCAGCCGAAAATCGTCGGAAGCCGCAATCGAGGTGATCGCGGCGGCAATGCCTTTTGAGTTTGTCGCGGGCTCCGCCGATCTGACCGGCTCCAACAACAACAAGGCCAAGTCGGCCGTCAGTTTCTCGGCCAAGACGCCGAAAGGCCGGTTCATCCATTACGGAATCCGCGAGCACGGCATGGCGGCGGCCATGAACGGCATCTTCCTGCATGGCGGGTTCGCGCCAAATGGTGCGACGTTTCTGGTTTTCACCGACTATGCCCGCCCGGCCATGCGGCTCGCGGCGCTGATGGGCACTGGCGTGGTCTATGTCATGACCCACGATTCCATCGGTCTTGGCGAAGACGGGCCGACTCACCAGCCGGTCGAGCATCTGTCGGCGTTGCGGGCCATTCCCAACATGCGCGTATTCCGCCCCTGCGACGCGGTGGAGGTGGCGGAGTGCTGGGAGCTCGCACTCAATCGCATCGACGGTCCGACGGTGCTGGCGCTCAGCCGGCAAAATCTCCCGCAATTGCGTACCAACGCGCCCGCCGACAGCCCGTGCCAGCATGGCGCGTATGAACTGGTGCCCGCGCAGGGCGAGGCAAAGGTCTCCCTGTTCGCATCGGGCTCCGAGGTTCAGATCGCCGTCGACGCCCAGAAGCAGCTCGCCGAACGCGGCGTCGCTTCACGGGTTGTTTCGGTGCCCTCGCTCGAATTGCTGCTGGCCCAACCGGCCGAGCGGCAGCGGGCGATCATCGGCAATGCTCCCGTCAAGGTGGCGATCGAGGCGGCGGTGCGTTGGGGCTGGGACGCGGTTATCGGCAAAGACGGCGAGTTCATTGGAATGCATGGTTTCGGTGCCAGCGCACCGGCAAAGGACCTCTACAAGCACTTCGGAATTACCGCCGACGCAGCGGTCAACGCCGCCTTGAAGCGCCTGTAGCAACGCGTTTCCGGGAAAACCCGGCCGCAACCGCTGCAGGAACTTGTATAGGCGGCACCCGGCAGCGGTTGAGCTTACCCGGAAAAAGGATTACCTAACCGGCCATATGAACAACGACCCGCCCGGCCGAACCGGGCGCCCGCCGTAAAACCCTCGTGCAGGACAAGAATGTCCGTTGCGGGGAGGACGAAGGTCATTAAGGGAGACGATAAATGGCAGTCCGCGTCGCAATCAACGGATTTGGCCGTATCGGCCGCAACATCCTGCGGGCCATTGCGGAATCCGGCCGCAGCGATATCGAGGTCGTCGGCATCAACGATCTCGGCCCGGTCGAGACGAACGCGCATCTGCTGCGGTTTGATTCCGTACATGGCCGTTTCCCGGGGACGGTGACGGTCGAAGGCGACTCCATCAGCCTCGGCAATGGCAAGATCAAGGTATCCGCCGAGCGCGATCCCACGAAGCTACCGTGGAAGCAACTCGGCGTCGATATCGCGCTGGAATGCACCGGCATCTTCACGTCGAAAGACAAGGCTTCCGCACATCTCACGTCAGGCGCCAAGCGCGTGCTGATCTCCGCGCCCGCCGATGGCGCCGATGCAACGATCGTGTATGGCGTCAACCACGACACGCTGACCAAGAATGAAACAGTAGTTTCTAACGGCTCCTGCACCACCAACTGCCTCGCGCCGGTAGCAAAGGTGCTGCACGAAACGGTCGGCATCGAAACCGGCTTCATGACTACCATCCACGCCTACACCGGCGACCAGCCGACGCTCGATACGCTGCACAAGGATCTTTATCGCGGACGCGCTGCGGCAATGTCGATGATCCCGACCTCGACCGGTGCTGCAAAGGCAATCGGTCTGGTGCTGCCCGAGTTGAAGGGCAAGCTCGACGGCGTTTCGATCCGCGTGCCGACGCCCAACGTCTCGGTGATCGACCTCAAGATCGTTGCTCAGCGCAAAACCGACGTAAAGGAAATCAACGAGGCGATGAAGCGCGCGAGCGAGCAGCAGCTCAAGGGCATCCTCGGCTTCACCACCTCGCCGAATGTCTCGATCGATTTCAACCACGATCCGCATTCAGCCACGTTCCACATGGACCAGACCAAAGTGCAGAACGGCACGCTGGTGCGGGTGCTGGCCTGGTACGACAACGAATGGGGTTTCTCCAACCGTATGGCGGACACGGCCGTCGCGATGGGCAAGATCCTGTAGGTTTAACGTCCCGGCGGTGCATCGTGCCTTTACGCCGTTCGGCACTCCCGGGATGATCCACGCAAGCGCGGGCCCCGCTCCTGCAGCCTCGCTTCGCGATGCGCCCGGGACGAAAGACTGCCTATGACAAAATCATTCCGCACCCTCGATGATGTCGACGTCCATGGCAAGCGCGTGCTGCTGCGCGTCGACCTCAACGTGCCCATGGAGAATGGCCGCGTCAGCGATGCGACAAGGCTCGAACGCGTTGCCCCAACCATCACCGAGATTTCCGGCAAAGGCGGCAAGGTCATTTTGCTGGCGCATTTCGGCCGACCAAGGGGTCGCGACCCAAAGGAGTTGCTGAAGCCGGTTGCCGACGCACTCGCCGTTGTAATCGGCAAGCCAGTGGCCTTTGCAGATGATTGCGTCGGTGAGGTTGCCGCAAGGGCCGTCATGGCAATGAAGGATGGCGACATCCTTTGTCTGGAAAATACCCGTTTCCACAAAGAGGAAGAAAAGAACGATCCGGCTTTCGCCGCAGAACTCGCAAAGCTCGGCGATATCTGGGTCAATGACGCATTCTCGGCCGCGCACCGCGCGCATGCCTCGACGGAGGGGCTAGGCCATAAGCTGCCGGCCTATGCCGGACGCACCATGCAGGCCGAACTCGACGCACTCGGCAAGGCGCTGGACGCACCGGCCAAACCCGTGATCGCCATCGTTGGCGGAGCCAAGGTCTCCACCAAGATCGAACTGCTGGAGAACCTGGTTACGAAGGTCGATGCGCTGGTGATCGGCGGCGGTATGGCCAACACTTTCCTCCACGCGCAGGGCGTCGGCATCGGCAAGTCGCTGGCCGAAAAGGATCTCGCCGCCACCGCGCGACGGATCCTCGCCAAGGCAAACGCTTCGAACTGCGCGATCATCCTCCCGGTCGACGCCGTCGTTGCCTTCCAGTTCGCGGCCAATGCGCCGTCCCACGCCTATGGCCTCGACGCTATTCCTTCGGACGGCATGATCCTCGATGTCGGCCCGCAATCGATCTCGCGCATTCATTCGGCGATCGACGACGCGGCGACGCTGGTCTGGAACGGACCGCTTGGCGCGTTTGAACTGACGCCGTTCGATCGCGGCACGGTGCTGGCCGCCAGATACGCGGCCGAGCGTACAAAAACAGGGAAACTGGTGTCGGTCGCTGGCGGCGGAGACACGGTCGCGGCTCTCAACCAGGCCGGCGTGGCAGGCGATTTCACCTATGTTTCCACCGCAGGCGGGGCGTTCCTGGAATGGATGGAAGGGAAACCCTTGCCGGGCGTCGAGGTTTTGAAGATAGCTTGATTCAGGCCAAAGTGGACGGCCGACCCCAGCACGGAGACTAGGATAAATGGCTCGGATAACGTTGCGTCAATTGCTCGACCACGCGGCGGAACACGATTACGGCGTGCCGGCTTTCAACATCAACAATATGGAGCAGGCGCTCGCCATTATGGACGCTGCCTCCACCGTCGATGCGCCCGTCATCATCCAGGCCTCGCGCGGCGCGCGGTCCTACGCCAACGACGTGATGCTCCGGCACATGATGGACGCGGTCACCGAGATTTATCCGCAGATCCCCGTCTGCGTGCATCTCGATCATGGCAACGAACCCGCCACCTGCATGACCGCGATCCAGGCCGGCTTCACGTCCGTCATGATGGACGGTTCGCTCAAGGCCGACGGAAAAACTCCCGGGGACTGGAGATACAACGTCAGCGTCACCAAAACCGTTACAGACATGGCCCATCTCGGCGGCATCTCGGTAGAAGGCGAGCTTGGAGTTCTCGGCTCGCTCGAGACCGGCATGGGCGACAAGGAAGACGGCCACGGCGCGGAAGGAAAACTCTCACACGACCAGTTGCTCACCAATCCTGATGAAGCGGTGAAATTCGTGAAGGAGACCAGGGTCGATGCGCTGGCGATCGCGATGGGCACTTCGCACGGTGCTTACAAGTTCACCCGCAAGCCGGACGGCGATATTCTCGCGATGAAGGTGATCGAGGAAATCCACCGCAAGCTGCCGAACACGCATCTGGTGATGCATGGTTCGTCCTCGGTACCGCAGGACCTGCAGGACATCATCAACGCCAATGGCGGCAAGATGAAGCCGACCTGGGGCGTGCCCGTGGCGGAGATTCAGCGCGGCATCAAGAACGGCGTCCGCAAGATCAACATCGACACCGACAATCGCATGGCCATGACTGGACAGATCCGCAAGGTGCTGAAGGAACACCCGGAGGAATTCGATCCTCGCAAATACCTCAAGCCCGCAATGGAGGCGATGACCAGGCTGTGCAAGCAGAGATTTCGAGGAATTCAACACTGCGGGCCAGGCCAGCAAGATCAAGAAGGTGCTGACGACAGCCGAAATGGCAAAACGCTACGCCAAGGGCGAGCTTGATCCAAAGGTCGCATAGCGCGCCCAATTCCTAGACGGCGCTTCCTTGAACAAAGGTCTTCACGGCCTGCCCGAGAACCGTCTATTTTGGTTGCCAAAGCACCTGCTTTGGAGGAGGCCCCGATGAACCTCGCTGAACTCAACAAGGTTGCGCTCGCCTTGGTCACGCCCGGCAAGGGCATCCTTGCCGCTGACGAATCCTCCGGCACGATTAAGAAGCGCTTCGACGTCATCAAAGTCGAAATCGACGGAGGAATCGCGCCGCGACTACCGGGAGATGCTGTTCCGTTCGTCCGAGGCGATGCGCCAGTATGTATCCGGGGTCATCCTCTACGACGAAACCATTTGGCAAAACGCCAAAGACGGTACGCCCCTTGTCAAGCTGATCGAGCAATCGGGCGCGATCCCCGGTATCAAGGTTGATGAGGGAACGCAGCCGTTGCCGATGTGCCCCGGTGAATTGGTGACGGTCGGACTCGACAAGCTCGCGGAGCGACTGAAGAAATATTACGAGCGCGGCGCACGGTTCGCGAAGTGGCGCGCGGTGATCGACATCAGCGGCGGCGCGGAAGGCCGAGGCATGCCGAGCATGACCGCGATCCATGTCAACGCCCACGCGCTCGCGCGCTACGCGGCATTGTGCCAGGCTGCGCAGATCGTCCCGATCGTCGAACCGGAAGTGCTGATGGATGGCAATCACGACATCGATCGCTGCGGTGACGTGACGCAGCGTGTTCTGAACAAGACCTTCCAGGAGCTGCGGGTGCAGCGCGTCGCGCTGGAAGGCATGATCCTGAAGCCGAACATGGTGATCGCGGGCAAGAAGAGCTCGAAGCAAGCGCCCGTCGAAGAGGTCGCCGAGAAAACCGTCCGTTTGTTGAAGGCTTGCGTTCCCGCAGCGGTGCCCGGCATCGCCTTTCTGTCCGGCGGACAATCCGACGAGGAGGCGACCGCGCATCTTGACGCGATGAACCGGATCGGCGGCTTGCCATGGCGACTAACATTCTCCTATGGCCGCGCGCTTCAAGCAGCGCCGCAGAAAGCCTGGTCGGGCAAGGCTGAGAACGTCGCAGCGGGTCAGCGCGCATTCACCCATCGGGCGCAAATGAATGCACTCGCCAGCAGAGGCGAGTGGAAACCCGATCTGGAAAAAAAGGCGGCATAGATTGGCTGCCAAAACCGTTCCGCCGCGCCCCGCGCCACGGCTCTATCTAGCAACTCCCAGTGTGGATGATCCCTCCGCATTGATGGCACGCCTTCCAGGTTTGCTTGCCGCCGCCGACGTCGCGGCCATTTTGGTCCGGCTCAGGCTGGCGGATCAGCGCGGGATGATCTCGTGCGTCAAGGCTCTCGCGCCTGCGATCCAGAACGCGGGCGCGGCGCTCCTGCTTGATGGACACGTCGAACTTGTCGGCCGTACCAGCGCCGACGGCGCGCATCTCACCGGGCTCAAAGCCATGGAAGATGCCTTGCCCACACTCAAGCCCGACCGCATCGCGGGTGTGGGGGGGCTGGCAACACGGCACGAATTCGATGACGGCGGGCGAAGCAGGCGCGGACTACGTGCTGTTTGGCGAGCCCGATGCACTCGGAGAGCGGCCTTCGGCCGACGCGATCGTCGAACGCCTGCAATGGTGGGCCGAACTATTCGAGCCGCCCTGCGTCGGCTTTGCGGCTTCGAGCGACGAAGCCTACGCGTTTGCAGCGGCGGGCGCGGACTTCGTACTGCTCGGCGATTACATCTGGACCGATCCGCGCGGCGCAGCGGCTGCGCTTGCCGAGGCCGGCCAGGCGATCAAGCAGGCCTACGCGGCGACGAGAGAAACGGCCAAGGTTACCCAGGGATGACGCGGGGCATGAAAATCCTGCATCCTGCGTCGATCCTGGCAACGGTGCTGATACCGACGGCTGGTGTTGTGGCGCAAGTTTCGCAGACGCCGCCCGCCATCGAGGCGCCTGCAAGCAAACCGGTGGCAACGCCAAAGGCCAATCCGCCTGCGGTCGCCAAAAAGTCCGGTTCACCCGCGCAGCCACCTTCGGCGCGCACACCAACTCCAGCCACGACCGTCAGTCCGGCTGCGGCTTCCGACAATCCCAATGTCGATCTGGTGTATGGCGCCTACCAGCGAGGACAATACAAGACCGCATTCGATCTTGCGACTCCACGCGCGCAGGCCGGCGACCCCAAAGCAATGACCATGCTTGGTGAGCTTTATGCCAACGGGATGGGCGTGAAGCGCGATTATGCCAAAGGCATAGACTGGTACAAACGCGCCTCCGATAGCGGCGATCGCGAGGCCATGTTCGCATTGGCGATGCTGCGGCTCGGTGGCCGTGGTGCACCGGCAAATCGCGAGGAAGCCGTGAAGCTGCTGGCGTCGTCGGCCAAACTCGGCGAGCCAAAGGCGGCGTATAATCTTGCGCTGCTTTATCTGGACGGACAAACACTGCCGCAGGATCTGAGGCGAGCCGCCGAATTGCTTCGCCTCTCCGCGGATGCGGGCAATGCGGAAGCGCAATATGCGCTCGCTACCTTTTACAAGGAGGGCACGGGCGTACCGAAGGACCTCGAGAAGGCGGCGCGACTGCTGCAAGCGGCATCGCTTGCCGACAATGTGGACGCCGAAGTTGAATACGCGATCGCCCTTTACAACGGCACCGGCACGCCGAAAAACGAGGCGGCCGCGGCAGCGCTGCTGCGCAAAGCCGCCAAGCAAAACAGTCCGATCGCGCAAAACCGCCTCGCGCACCTGCTGATGTCAGGACAGGGCACGCCGATGGACAAAGTGGAGGGGCTGAAGTGGCATCTTGTCGCCAAAACCGCAGGCAAAGGCGATCCGATGCTGGACGAGGCACTCAATGACCTCAGCCCGGAGGACCGCGCCAAGGCAGAGACAGCGGCGCGCCGATGGCTTGGCTCCAAATGATCAGCCTTGACGCCATCGCCGCCGCAGGGCACCCAGTCCGGCGTCAGTGACGGCATCGGGCCGTTTTTCCCCCTCAAAGCCAAGTCCATGCTGCATTCAGCCCTTATCAATGTCATGGTTAAAGCCGCGCGCCGGGCCGGACGCAGCCTCAAGCGCGACCTCGGCGAGATCGAGCATCTCCAGGTCTCGCTAAAGGGGCCGGCCAACTTCGTCAGTCTCGCCGACAAGCGAGCGGAGGAAATGCTTTATAGCGACCTCGCCAAGGCACGGCCCGGCTATGGTTTTATCGGGGAAGAAGGCGGCAGCCGGGAGGGTGCCGACAAGTCTCATACCTGGATCGTCGATCCGCTCGATGGGACCACCAACTTCCTCCACGGCATTCCGCAGTTCGGGATCTCGATCGGCTTGCAGCGCGAGGGGACCATCATTGCGGGCGTGATCTACAATCCCGCTAACGAGGAGCTCTACACCGCCGAGCGCGGCAAGGGCGCTTTTCTCAATGACCAGCGGCTGCGGGTCGCCGGCCGCCGCAAGCTCGACGAGTGCGTGATCGGCTGCGGGCTACCCCATATCGGGCGCGGCGACCACGAACTCTCACGTCGGGAGATGACCGAAATTCAGAACCGCGTCGCGGGATTGCGCCGGTTTGGCGCGGCGTGCCTCGACATGGCTTTCGTCGCCGCCGGCCGCCTCGACGGCTACTGGGAACGCAATCTCTCGCCATGGGATATGGCGGCAGGCACAATCATTGTCCGCGAAGCCGGCGGAATCGTCAGCGATATCGACGACAAGGATGATCCGCTGAAATCGGGCAGCGTTATCTGCGGCAACGAATTCGTGCACGCCGAGCTTCTGAAGATCCTGAAGCCGCTGGGTAGGTGAAGACAGCGCGGCGGCTCATATCGGGCAGAGAATAAAGTGTTTGAGGAATACTCGCCTCGGAGCCTGGCATCGTTTGTGGGTTCCGCCGTTCTGACTGACCTCGTGGCGCTTCCGATCTTTCTTCCCGCCGCCGCTGTGCCATATTGAGGTCCCAAACCGGTTCCCGCAACGGATGGCCTCGGCAATGTCAGCAGCCCCCCCTTCCCGCTCCGCGCTGGACGACGAACTGCGCAAATTGTCCACGCCCAGGATCTTCCTGGTGCGGATGCTGGTGTTTCTGGTGCTCTGCGCGCTGGTGACGGTGGTGCTTTACAAGCAGATCATCGTGGCGTTCTTCGCCAACCCCGGCCTTAACGCGCTGATCGGCGTGGTGCTCCTGGTCGGCACCATTTTGTCGTTCCGACAGGTGATCCGGCTCTACCCGGAAGTCGCATGGGTCAACAATTTCCGCATCGCCGACCCCGGACTTGCAGTTGATCGCCACCCGACGCTGCTAGCTCCGATGGCGGCCATCCTGGGCGGTGAGCGCACCGGACGAATGTCGATCTCGCAACAAACGATGCGGCACCTCCTGGATTCGATCGCGACCCGTCTGGACGAGGCGCGCGACATCTCGCGATACATGACCGGCTTGCTGGTGTTCCTCGGATTGCTCGGCACGTTCTGGGGCCTGATCGAAACAGTTGGATCTGTCGGCAAGGTGATCGAAGGGCTGAAGGTCGGCGGCGACGCTGGCGCCTTGTTCGATACGCTCAAGGAGGGGTTGGCCGCGCCACTCGGTGGTATGGGCATTTCGTTCTCCTCCTCGCTGTTCGGGCTTGCCGGTTCGCTGATCCTCGGTTTCCTGGACCTGCAATCGAGCCAGGCGCAAAACCGCTTTTATACCGACCTGGAAGATTGGCTCGCCTCCACCGTGCGCGAATATTCAGGTGACGGCGCTCCCGCGGCCGGCAGCGAGATGAACGCAGCATTTGAACGGTTGCGCGCGGTGGTTGAAGAAAGCGGCGGCAGCCGCAGCACAACGGCGGCGATGGCCAATCTCGCCGAGGCTATCCAAGGGCTGGTTGCGCATATGCGAACCGAACAACAGATGATCCGTGAATGGGCCGATGGCCAGGGCGAGCAGAACCGGGAGATCAAGCGTTTGCTGGAGCGGCTCGCCCGTCAGCCTGAGAAAAGCTGATGGAGAAACTCAGCCGCATCACGTCACAGTGGACGGCAGAAATCGTGCAATGAAAACGCGTCAACTCAACCTCGGGAACGTCTGAATGGCCCTCGCCCGTGCACGCCGCAGCGAGACCGGTTTTAATTATTGGCCCGGTTTCGTCGATGCCCTCTCGACGCTGGTGCTGTCGATTGTGTTCCTGCTCTCGGTTTTTCTGGTGGTCCAGTTTTTCCTGTCCAGGAAGTCACCGGCAAAGACAAGGCGCTGGAGCAACTCAACGCGAAGATCGCGCAGTTGAACGACATGCTGTCGCTGGAAAAACTCGGCAAGCTCAATCTGGACGACCAGATATCGCAATTGCGCGCCGGATTGGCATCGGCCGAGGGCGAGCGCGACCGGATCAAAAGCCTTTATGAGGGTCTCGCGGGCGCCGGCAATGACGCGGCCGGGAAAGCCACCGAGCTCAACAAGGCGCTGGATCCGAAGAAGCAGGCATCGACCCGCGCGCTGGCGCAGATCGAAGTTCTGACGCAGCAGATCAGCGCGATGCGGCGGCAGCTGGCCGCACTGGAGGAAGCGCTCGATGCTTCGGAGAAGCGCGATAAGGAGTTTCAGGGCAGGATCGCCGATATGGGGCAACGGCTGAATGTGGCGCTGGCGCAGCGGGTGCAGGAATTGTCTCGTTACCGCTCGGAATTCTTCGGGCGGCTGCGCGCGATTCTCGGCAACCGTCCGGACATCCGCGTCGTCGGCGACCGCTTTGTGTTCCAGTCGGAAGTGTTTTTCGAGACCGGACAGGCAACCCTGTTGCCTGAAGGGCGCGCCGAGCTGGACACTGTAGCGGCCGCACTCATCGACCTCGATAAGCAGATCCCGAGCGAAATTCCATGGGTGCTACGCGTCGACGGTCACACCGACGTGCGGGCGATCAGCAGCCCTATATTCAAGTCGAACTGGGAGTTGTCATCGGCACGCGCGATTTCGGTGGTGCAATATCTCGTGTCGCTCGGCGTGCCCGCGCAGCGCCTGGTAGCGGCGGGGTTTGCGGAATTTCAGCCGCTCGACACCGCGCAAACCGAAGAAGCCTACAAGCGTAACCGCCGGATCGAGCTGAAGCTGACGGAACGCTGATGGCCTTCGAAGCGACCTCCGCCTGCGCGGTGCGCGCCATGCGCGCGGATGATCTGCCGGCATTGCTCGATGTCTGGGTCGAAAGCTGGCAGGCCGCCTATCCATCGATCAACTTTTACGCGAGACGACACTGGGCAGAGGCGCGTTTCGCAGAACTGCAGCGCGAAGGCGCACGTATCCTTGTCGCAGAGACCAACGGCGCACTTGTCGGCCTTGTCGCCGTGGAGCCTGCAACGGGCTATATCGACCAGATCGTCGTCGCCATCGCGGCCCAGCGCCGGGGCGTCGCTTCGCAACTGATCGGGGCCGCTCGCGGCGTCTCGCCAACCGTGCTGGAATTGCACGTCAATCAGGACAATGCGCCCGCCGTTGCGTTCTATGAGCGCCAGGGATTTGCAATCGGCGGTCACGACGCTAATCCGAGCTCGGGAGCCCCGACGTTTCGCATGGTGTGGCGGGCATCATGTTGATTGTACGAAACACGATCTTTCGAAAAGCAGTCACCTGCGACAAGAGCTAGGATTGGAACTGAAGCCGCGCCAGCCGCGCATAAAGCCCGTTGGCAGCAACCAGAGAAGCGTGCCTGCCCTGCTCGACAATGCGCCCCTGATCCAGCACCATAATGCGATCGCAGGACAATACGGTAGCCAGGCGGTGCGCGATCACGAGCGTGGTGCGGTGACGCATCAATTCCTCCAGCGCGGTCTGAACCAGCGTTTCGGATTCCGCATCCAGCGACGAGGTCGCCTCGTCCAGCAGCAGTAAAGGCGCGTCGCGCAGGATGGCGCGGGCAATCGCGATCCGCTGCCGCTGACCGCCGGACAGCATCACGCCGCGTTCACCGAGCGGCGTTTCAAATCCGCCTGGCAACTGACGGATGAACTCGGTGGCGTGCGCAAGGCCCGCAGCATGCTCGACCTCCGCGTCGCTGGCATCGGGCCGACCGAAGCGGATGTTGTCGCGCGCGCTGGCCGCAAATACCGCGGGCTCCTGCGGCACCAGTGCGATGCGGGCCCGAAGCTCTCGCGGATCGACGGATTTGATCGGTACGCCGTCAAAGGAGATCGCGCCGGAAGCCGGATCGTAGAACCGTAACAACAGATGAAAAAGTGTGCTCTTGCCCGCGCCCGATGGACCGACGATCGCCACTTTTTCGCCCGCGCGCACCGACAGCGATACGCCATCCACGGCGCGGATATCGGGCCGAGCCGGATAGGCGAAAACGATATTGTCGAAATTGACGTCGCCGCGCGGCGGCGCAGGCAGGCTCCGCGGCGACGCGGGCACCGTGATCTGCGGCTTGACCCGAAGTATCTCGAACAGTCGCTCCGAAGCGCCCGAGGCCGCAGAGACTTCGCCCCAGACCTCGCTGAGCTGGCCGAGTCCCGCCGCGGCGAATGCGGCATAAAGCACAAATTGCCCGAGGCGGCCGGCGCTGATCGAGCCCGTCAGCACGTCGTGCGATCCGATCCAGAGGATCGCAACCACGCTGGTGAACACAATGAAAATGATGATTGCAGTGAGAACCGCGCGCGCCCGGGTCGAGGTGCGCGCCGCTTCATAGGCCTGCTCCACCGCTTTCCCGAAGCGGATGTTGGCGATGTTCTCGCCGGTATAGGCCTGCACGGTCCTGATGGCGCCGACCAATTCGGATGCATAGGCGGAGGCGTCCGCCAGCGTGTCCTGAGCGTTGCGCGACAATCGCCGCACCCAACGGCCGAACGCGACCAGCGGCAGCACGATCAACGGAATCGCCAAAAGAACCAGGCCGGAAAGCCTCGGACTGGTAATCACCATCATCGCGGTAGCGCCGATGAACAACATCAGATTGCGCAACGCGATCGACACCGAAGCGCCGACCGCGGATTTGATCTGGGTTGTATCGGCGGTCAGTCGGGAGATCAGTTCACCGCTTCGCGCGGAATCGAAGAAGGCCGGCGACAACGATATCAGGTGCGCGAATACATCGCGCCTGAGGTCGGCAACGATGCGCTCGCCGATGGTCATGACCAGATAAAAACGCGCCGCGCTGGCGAACGCGAGCACCGCGACGACGGCAATCATCACGCTGAAATAGCTGTTGATCATCGCGATGCCGCGGGGCGTGAACCCGAAATCGATCATCCGCCGCACCGCGAGGGGCACCAGCAACGTAGTCAGCGCCGCGACGGTCAGCGCGATCAATGCGAGAAAGGCGCGCCCGCGATAGCGCGCGATATAAGGCGCCAATGCCAGCAGCGGACGCAGCCGCGCTTTGCTCTTGGCCGGCAGTTCGCTGACAGCTGCCTCGATGCCGGGCACCCCTGCGAGCGCCGCATCGGGCCCCGACGTGGCCTCGTCACGCCCGTTCTCCAGCCGTTCCACCGCACTCATGAGATCTTCCATCGCTCGCGCCCACCCCCAAATAGGCCCGGCGGGGGGTGCTGGCAATTACGGCAAAATAGGAAAGGCCGGGGCAAAGGGGCTGGCTTGTTTTGGCGGGCTTACTGCGTTATAGAGCGGCCCAAATCCACCCCCGTTAGCATGTTAGTGACAGGCGCCGGCGCCCAAGGATATGCCATGAAGCCCGAAATTCATCCGAATTATCATACCATTACGGTCGTCATGACCGACGGCACCGAGTACCAGACACGTTCCACCTGGGGCAAGGAAGGCGACAAGCTGAACCTCGACATCGACTCGAAGTCCCACCCGGCCTGGACCGGCGGCTCTCAGCAGATGCTCGATCGCGGCGGCCGCGTGTCTCGATTCCAGAAGAAATTCTCGGGCTTCCTGAAAAAGGACTGATCCTCCCTCAGGGGAGACCCAATCGCCACAACGCCCCTGCTGACGCCGGGGCGTTTTGCTTGTGCGGCTTAGAACAGGAACTCCGGCCGCTTAATGCTCGAACGCGGCCTTCAGGCGGTTGAGCTGCGGCACCAGCGGATTGCCGATGGAGGGGCGCTCGGTGGCGGGGGAGTGAATCGTGCTGTCGAGCCTGCGAACCCTCGATTGTAGGTTCATCGAACGCGCGATCAGGTCCTGCAGTTGCTGCGGCAGCCTTGCAATGACGTCTTCGGCAGCAGGATCGGCGGCGCTCAGTTTGACCTTGGTCTTCTCGCGATTGGCCTGGGTCAGCGTCATCTCGCCTTCCTTTACCGCGCGATGCAGCAACAGCCAAGAAGCCAACTGCATCAGGCGGGTGGTCAGCCGCATGCTTTCGGTCGCGTAAGTCAGGCTCACGGTGCGGTCGAGCGCCTTGGCTTCGACGCGGCCCGCACCGTCGAGATAGGCCGCGGTTTCCTCGACCAGGTCCATTCCTTCTCGGAACAAGGTGTTGAACGCCGCGGAACCGGTGAGCCGCTCGCTGAATTGCACGAGCGCGGATTCGCTTTGCGAATGGACCGCCATGGTTAACGCCCTCACGCTATTGTTTTACTTGCCCCGCCGGCTCGGCCGCGCAGGGCTTATGATGAACAAATCATTGCGCGCGCGCTCGCAAGAGTCCAGCCGCAAGGGTTATTATGGTTTCCAGAGGTGCGGCGCGAGCCCCGCCGGCTGCGTTTCGCGACACTCCCAAAAAAAAGCCGCCGTTTCCGGCGGCTGTGAAGTCAATAACAAGGGAGGCGTCAAACAGAGTGGACAGGAGCCACTCGGTGTCCAAACGAGGACGGACCAGACATAAAGCCGAAAGCTTAATCGATCGTAAACGAACGATTTTGTTGAGGCTTCGTTTGCCATCGCCGCCTCAGGCAGTGCAGCACGCGAATTTCTGACATGGTGCGATCTCACGACTTGAAGAAGCTGTCGGCCGCGTCCTTTGACGCGCGCTTTTTGGTCACGGCCTGTTGCAGCCGCTCGATTTCCGAGTTCAGGAGCGCGATGCGTTCGGTCAATTCCTCGACCGACAACAGCGACAGGTCCTGCCCGAGTTCGTGGGTGATTTTCTTCCGTGGCTTGTCGTCGTCCTCGATCGCCATATGTCCTCTCCTGTCGATTTCGGAAGCGGTTGCCAGCCTGTTCGCGGCTGGTTAAGCAGATGCCGCGTCTATTTTCTGCATTTCGCAAGGACAAATCATGGAAAAGCTGCCCTCGCAAATGACCGTTATCGGGATCAGCAAACCCGGCGGTCCGGAAGTGCTTTTGCCTGAACAGCGCCCCGTGCCCCAGCCCGGGCCGAACGAAATCCTGATCAAGGTCGCAGCCGCCGGCGTGAACCGGCCCGACGTGGCGCAGCGCTCCGGAGCCTATCCGCCACCGCCCGGCGCCAGCGATCTGCCCGGCCTTGAAGTTGCCGGCGAAGTCGTTGCGGTCGGAACCGAGGCAAGAAAGCACAGGCTCGGCGACAGGGTGATGTCGCTCGTGGCCGGCGGCGGCTACGCGCAATATTGCATCGCGCAGGACGACCAGGCGATGGCTATCCCGGCCGCGCTGTCCATGCTGGAGGCCGGCGCGACCCCGGAAACGCTGATGACGGTGTGGCACAACGTGTTCGAGCGCGGCGCGCTGAAGCCGGGCGAGACGCTGCTGATCCATGGCGGCTCGTCCGGGATCGGCACCATGGCGATCCAGCTCGCGAAAGCGTTCGGCTCGAAGGTGATCGTGACCGTCGGCTCCAAGGATAAGGCCGACGCATGCCTCAAGCTCGGCGCCGATCGCGCGATTAACTACAAGACCGAAGATTTCGTCGCGGAAGTGAAGACCGCCACCGACGGCAACGGTGCCGACGTCATTCTGGATATGGTCGGCGGCGATTACATCGAGCGGAACTATGAGGCCGCCGCGATGGACGGCCGCGTAGTCCAGATCGCGTTCCTCGGCGGACCCAAGGCCAACGTCAATTTCGCGCGTTTGATGGTGAAGCGGCTGCATCACACCGGCTCGACGCTGCGGCCCCGTAGTAACGCGGACAAAGCGGCAATGGTCGCCGCCATTGAAGCCAAGGTGATGCCGCTGGTGCGCGATGGGCGGGTCAAGCCCCTGATTGACAGCACGTTCCCGCTCGAAAAGGCCGCCGACGCGCATCGGCGGATGGAGACCAGCGAACATGTTGGCAAAATTGTGTTGGCGGTTTGATCCTGGCATCTATTGGCCCGCTGGAAACCCTTTGAGTTATTTCGCTTTCGTGGCATTCATCGGCGCACGCATTGCCTGATCCGGAGTGCGTCGAGTTTCACCAGGCGTCGAACGCGGAGAACGGACATTGCGCCCGATCAGGTGCCTCGCGCTCTTCGCGCTGGGCCTCATGATTCTCGTCGCCGGTTCGCCGGCGCGTGCCTTGGACGCGGTCAGCGTGCGCGGCGATGCACCCGCAATTGATCTTACTGCGGTACTCGATCATCAGCGTAGCGACTCCGATCGCATCCAGGTCTCCACCGCGCCGGGCACCGACGGCATCGTTCGCCGCATTGAGGTTCGCGCCCGCGAGGGCGGGCAGAACTGGGTGGTATTCGCGCTCGCCAACAACACCGACGACCAACTCGACCGCCTGATCGTCGCGCCTCATTACCGCATCGTTTCCTCCGGCCTGTTGTGGCCCGATCTTGGACTGTCGCGCATCGCGACCATCACCCCCTCGACCGGCGACCGTCCGGAGCGACAGGAAAGTCCGACCGCCGACATTTTCCGCATCACGCTCGACCCCGGCTCGGTGATCACCTTTGTCGCGGAATTGCGCACCGACAATCTGCCGCAGCTCTATCTGTGGGAACCGGACGCCTACAAGGACAAGGTCAATTCCTTCACGCTGTACCAAGGCATCGTGATCGGCATTTCCGGCCTGCTCGCGCTGGTTCTGACCATCCTGTTCGTGGTCAAGGGAAGCATCATGTTCCCGGCGGCGGCGGCGCTCGCATGGGCGGTGCTGGTTTACATCGGGGTCGATTTCGGCTTCTGGGGCAAAGTGCTCGACATGTCGAACAATGCCGAGCGGGTCTGGCGCGCGGCGGGCGAAGCCGTGCTGGCCGCGACGCTGTTGGTGTTTCTGTTCGCCTACCTCAATCTCAGCCGCTGGCACGTGCGTTATTCGCACATCACGATTGGCTGGCTGGCTTTTCTGGGCTCGCTCGTGGCGCTCGCGCTGTTCGATCCTCCGGTCGCTTCCGGCATTGCCCGGATATCGCTTCTGTTGATCGCGTTCGCCGGATTTGCGCTGATCGTCTATCTCTCGACCCACGGCTTCGACCGCGCGGTGCTTCTGATCCCGACCTGGTTCCTGCTGGTGGTCTGGGTGATTGCGGCCGGCATGACGGTTGCGGGCAGCGTCACCAATGACATCGTCGGCCCGGCGTTGCTTGGCGGTCTCGTGCTGATCGTGATGCTGATCGGCTTCACGGTCATGCAGCACGCCTTTGCCGGAGGCGGCGCGACCACCGGCATCGTGTCTGATGTCGAGCGGCGTGCGCTGGCGCTGACGGGCTCCGGCGATCTGATCTGGGACTGGGATGTTTCCGCCGACAAAGTCTTCACCAGCCCCGAGACGGAAAGCCTGTTGGGCCTGAAGCGCGGCACGCTGGAAGGGCCCGCCGCGAGATGGCTGGAAGTGCTGCATCCGCTTGATCAGGACCGTTTTCGTGCGGCGCTCGACAGCGTGCTCGACCAGCGCCGCGGCCGTCTGGTGCAGGATTTCCGGCTGCGCACGCCCGACGGCCATTTCATGTGGTTCGCACTCAAGGCCCGGCCGGTGGTTGGCTCCGACGGTGAAGTCTCGCGCGTGGTCGGCACGCTCACCGACGTAACCGAGATCAAGAACGCCGAAGAGCGCATGCTGCACGATTCCGTGCACGACAATCTCACGGGCCTGCCGAACCGCCGATTGTTCATGGATCGTCTCGGAGCGGTCGCGAATTTCTCGAAGACCATGCCGAACTTGCGGCCGACGGTGATGGTGATCGACCTCGACCGCTTCAAGCAGGTCAACGACTTCGTTGGAATCTCGGTCGGCGATTCCATCCTGCTGACGTTGGCGCGACGCCTTACCCGCGTCCTCAAACCGCAGGACACGCTGGCGCGGCTCGCCGGCGATCAGTTCGGACTTCATCCTGATGTCTGAACAGGACTCTACGCGCATCACGGCTTTCGCCGAAACGATCCGCAAGACCATCCGCGCGCCCATTGCATTCAACGAACGTGAAATCTTCCTTACCGCGTCGATCGGACTCGCCATCCCCGATCCTCAGACCCAGCTGACCGACGAGATTATCAAAGACGCCGAGTTGGCGATGTATCATTCCAAGCGGATCGGCGGCGATCGCATCGACGTTTACAAGCCGGCAATGCGGGCGCGCAAGACCGACCGCTTGACACTTGAATCCGAATTGCGGCGGGCCATCGAGCGGCAGGAAATCACAATTCTTTACCAGCCGATCGTGCGGCTGGAGGATCGCTCGGTCGCCGGCTTCGAGGCGTTGGCGCGCTGGGATCACCCGAAGCTCGGGCGGATGTCGCCCTCGGAATTCATCACCATCGCCGAAGAGACCGGATTGATCATCGATCTCGGCATGTTCGTGCTGGACCAGACCGCGAGACAGCTCAGCATCTGGCAACGGGCGATGCGTTCGCGCCAACCGATCTTCGCCAGCGTCAACGTCTCCTCGCGGCAATTGCTGCGACACGATCTCATTCACGATGTCCGCACCGTTCTGTCGCGCTCATCGGTGGCGCGCGGGACGCTCAAGCTCGAATTGACGGAATCGCTGGTGATGGAAAACCCGGAACACGCCGCGCAAATGCTAACCCGCATTCGCGAGCTCGGCACCGGCCTTTCGCTGGACGATTTCGGCACCGGTCATTCGTCGCTGGCCTATCTGCAGCGCTTCCCGTTCGACACCATCAAGATCGACCAATCGTTTGTGCGCACCACGAGCCGAGGGACGCGCCCGGTGATCCTGAAGTCGATCATCGCGCTCGCGCACGACCTCGGCATGGAAGTGGTGGCGGAAGGCGCGGAAACCGATTCCGATGCCGTCGAGCTTTATCAACTCGGCTGCGAGTACGCGCAGGGCTTTGCCTTCGGCGAGCCCATGGACGCCGATGCCGCCATGCGGCTGTTGACCGACGAGCGGCTTCAGGCGGCGAGTTAGTCGCTTTTGGCGGCTGTGGAGCAAGACGGTGGCCTCTGGTTCTCCCGGCGATGCGAAGCATCGTCCGGAGACGCGCGGCGTTGCCGCGCTCCTCACCATGAGGGTCTGGCAGGTTGTCTGTCGGAGCTTCACGTTCCGGCTTTCTCATTTTCGTTATGGCCGGGCGAGGCGACGACCTCATCCTGAGGAGTGGCGTCTTCGCCACGTCTCAAGGATCAGTGGCCTCTGGTTCAACAACGCTCCCCTTGTCGTCGCCCGGCTTGACCGGGCGATCCAGTAATCACCAGCGTCGCCGGAATAAGCACTGGTCCCATTTAGTGGGTCTACATCCCTGCGCTTCATTCGCACCATCGGTTACTGGGTCGCCCGGTCAACACCGGTGGGTTCGGGCGATGACACCGGTGGGGTGCGAGCGACGATACAGATAGCTTCAACAACGCTCCCCTCGTCGTCGCCCGGCTTGACCGGGCGATCCAGTAATCACCAGCGCCGTCGGAATCAGCACTGGTCCCAGTTATTGGGTCTACATCCCTGCGCTCGACGCACCGCATCGGTTACTGGGTCGCCCGGTCAAGCCGGGCGATGACACCGGTGCGTTCGGGCGACGATACAGATGGGTTTCAACAACGCCTCCCTTTGTCGTCGCCCGGCTTGACCGGGCGATCCAGTAATCACCAGCGTCGCCGGAATAAGCACTGGTCCCATTTAGTGGTCTACATCCCTGCGCTTCATTCGCACCATCGGTTACTGGGTCGCCCGGTCAAGCCGGGCGATGACACCGGTGATGTTGTTGCACGCACACCTCCGCGTCCTCACTGCGCGATCAGCGCCCGAGTTGATGTAAAATCCTTTGCCTCCAAACAGAGGGCGCGGGAAACGCCGGGTGCGCGATGCACCCGCAGCCTCGCGTGCGAAAATAAAAAAGCACGGCGAGTTAGTCACTACAGGTTCACCGGGACACCCCGGCGTTTCCCGCGCAACGGTTTTAACGGTTTCCTTCGCGCTCTCCCCAGTGACCGGGCTTTGTTGCCACTGTCGTTCGTCGATCGCTTGACGAGCTTGACGCCAGCGTCAGGGCGTCAGGACCACACGACTTCGCCGTCCGCAGCCAGCATCGTTCGTCTGTCGATGCCGCTGCGTCCACCGCATCCCATCCCGCGTTCGTGACGATCGCGAAACGCCCCTCTTGCCGGGACGGGATAACTCATCGATACATCTGATTTGGGTTTCGGAAAAAGCGAAATATTTTTTGCAACAGGGCTGGACAGGTTTTCGGTGCGGGCGCTGATTTTGCCCGACGGGCAAATCAAACCATCAACACGTCGAGCCATAACCACCGTCGTCCGTTAGTGTCCGCCACCGGATTCTTGATGAGAGATCACGCGGTATGGGTCCCGGCTCAAGGCCGGGACGACGTGGTAATGGAGTTTGCCTGACGTCAAGCAAGCCGCGCTCCCCGGTCATGGCTCGAGACGCGCGGCGCGGCCGCGCTCCTCACCATGAGGACAACGGACGAGGCTATCTCGCCTTCATTCTTTTGAACCGCACGGCGTTGCCGTCCGGCTGCCTGGTCGCGATGTAGCCGGCGGCCAGGCAGGCTTCGCGCTGGGGCATTTTCTCCTGCGGGCTGCGTAATGTTTCCCACCACGACGCGCGCTGCGCCGCGCGCGGGAGCGACGCGCCGATGATCTCTTCGATCTGTTCGAAGCTGAGAACGAATTCGGAGAGCTTCTTGCTTTTCAGATGATCGCGAAGCCGGTCGTAGTCGTTCACGCCTGGTCTCGATGCTGGTCTCGTGCGCTCATCTTCAATCGATCGGACTTTCGCATGTAGGGGCTGACGGATTTCTCAACTTGCCAAATACTTTTCCATCTCGGCGCGCAAGCCTTCCTGCAGCTCGGGCCGAGCCATGCCGAAGGCAAGGTTGGCGCGCAAGAAGCCGGCCTTGGAGCCGCAATCGTGCCGCTCACCTTCGAACTCCACACCATAGAAAGCTTGCGTTCTGGCGAGACCGATCATCGCATCGGTGAGCTGGATCTCGCCGCCCGCGCCGCGCTCCTGGCGTTCCAAAATCTTGAATATCTCCGGCTGCAGGATGTAACGCCCGGTGATCGAGAGATTGGAGGGCGCCGTTCCCTGCGGAGGCTTCTCTACCATGCCATCGACCTCGAACATCTTGCCCTGGCGCTTGCCCACGCCGCAAATGCCATATTGATGCGTCACGTGGTCCGGCACCGCCTCAACCGCGATCAGGTTCGACTTCTCGCCGAGGCCTGCCGCGGCCTCGATCATCTGGGCAAGACAGCCCGGCGTGTTCAGCACCAGTTCGTCCGGCAGCACGACGGCAAACGGCTCGTCGCCGATGATATCGCGCGCGCACCATACTGCATGGCCGAGGCCCAAGGGTGCCTGCTGCCGTGTGAAGCTCATCGCGCCGGCTTCGGGCTGGTCGCGCGCCAGTATCTCGATTTCGGCCTTCTTGCCACGCGCCTGCAGCGTCGCGTCAAGTTCATACATGCGATCGAAATGGTCTTCGATCACGCCCTTGTTGCGGCCGGTGACGAACACGAAATGCTCGATGCCGGCTTCCCTGGCCTCATCGACCACGTATTGGATCAACGGCTTGTCGACGATCGTCAGCATTTCCTTGGGCATTGCCTTGGTGGCCGGCAGAACGCGGGTGCCAAGGCCGGCGACGGGGAAAACGGCTTTGCGGATTTTCATGGAAACTCGGCGTTACGCTGGAGGAGACGGAAAGCAAGGTTCAAGGCTGTTGGTAGCCCGGTTTGCCGCCGGGAACAAAGGAGAACGTAGCCCTGACGCTCGGACTTCGCATTTGTTAAGTTTTTCGAAACGGTGATGGGGCCTCCTGAAAGCCCGAATCAAAGGGCAGTTCAGGGCAGCCACGATGCGACGGTCGGAACCAATGTCGAGATTGCAAATCAGCGCGGCCGTACTCGCGGCGGCTTTAATGCTGTCCGGGCAGACGCATGCGCAATCGTCGGACGGAATCGCCAATTTGCTCGGCAAGCTCTTCCCGGGGCGAGACGCCGGAACACCGGCGCAAGTTCAGCCCGCGCCTGGCGGCCCGCAGCCATCCAGCGCACCGCCCTGGAGCGGGGAGGACGGCGCTTCGGGCCATCCGCTGATGACGGCCGGCGCAATCCGCGCCGCGGCGGCGAACTTCGACAATTGCGTCGCCGGGATGTGGCCGGACGCCGCGAGGCGCAACATCACCCAGCAGAACTTCCAGGTTTTCACCGACGGCTTGAAGCCGGACCTGCGCATCATGGACCTGATGGACTCGCAACCGGAGTTCACGAAGTCGATCTGGGATTATCTCGACATTCTCGTGAACGACAATCGGCTGGCGAAGGGCCGCGAGATTCTGGCCAAATACAAAACGCAGTTCGATAACACCGAGAAGATGTACGGCGTCGATCGCTACGCCATCGCGGCGATCTGGGGCATCGAGTCCAATTACTCGACCCAGATGGGCGATCGCAGCGTGCTGCAATCCACCGCTACGCTGGCCTGCGTCGGGCGACGCCAGAACTATTTCAGGGATGAGTTCCTCTCCGCGTTGGAGATTCTCAACCGCGGCGATCTAAAGCCAGAGCAGTTGCGCGGCTCCTGGGCCGGCGCGTTTGGACCTACGCAATTCATGCCGACCGCGTTCAAGCGCTACGCCGTGGATGCCGATGGCGACGGCCGTCGCGACGTGGTCGATGATCCCGCCGACCTCATCGCCTCGACAGCCAACAATTTGAAAAAGGACGGCTGGCAGGCCGGGCAGACCTGGGGCTTTGAGGTCGCCGTCCCCGCGGGCTTCAACTACTTGCTGGCGGACCGCGCCAAGGCCATGACCATCGCGCAATGGGAGCATCTTGGCGTGAAGCGCGCCAACGCCCAGCCGTTTCCTGCAATCGCCGAAAAGGCCTACCTGCTCGCCCCCGCGGGCGCATCGGGACCGGGGTTCCTGATGCTGCAAAACTTCCGCGTCATCATGAAATACAACCCCGCGGAAGCCTATGCGCTCGCGATCGGCCACTTCGCCGATCGGTTGCGCGGCGGCCCTCCCTTTGTGCAGCCCTGGCCGCGGCAGGAACGGGAACTGTCACGCGGCGAACGGCTGGAATTGCAGCAACTCCTGGCCCAGCGCGGGTTCTATCGCGGGACCCCGGATGGACAATTCGGGGGACAAACCAGGGACGCGTTGCGCGGCTTTCAGGCTTCAATCGGCGCCCCCGCCGACGGGTTCGCCTCCGCCGACCTGCTGGACCGGCTCAGGGCCCGATAACGCGTCCAAAACGGCTCAAGTAACCCTGAAATTCGACATTTACCGGACACCCGTTGACGGGGGCGGCGGATGCCCAACTTATGACGAATGAATTTGCCCGGGCGGGGTCCGATTCCGCTACTATATAGATTGGCGATTTCCCGTTGCGACCGACACGCATGCTGAAACCAGGATCGTTTTTCAAGGTGTTCACCGAAGCCGGCCCGCTGATCGCGCTGGCCGTGGCGGTCGCTTTGTTGCTGGGCCTGGCTGGACCCGCTTCCGCGCAGTTCTTCAATTTCGGCGGATGGTCGCGGCCGGCGCCGCGCGGCGGGGGCGGCTGGTTCGGCGGCGACCTGTTCACGCCCTTTCAGCAGCAGGCACCGCAGCAACGGCCGCGCGAGGATTTTTCCAAGGCGCCGCCTCCAGCCAAGCGCGACACGACGCCGGAGCGCAACGTGCTGGTGCTCGGCGACGCCATGGCGGACTGGCTGGCCTACGGCCTTGAGGACGCTTACGCCGAACAGCCCGACATGGGCGTGATCCGCCGTCACAAGACGGCGTCCGGTCTGATCAAGTATCAGCCCAAGGGCGATCCGGCGGATTGGCCCGCCGCGGCCAAGGGCATTCTCGCCAACGAAAAGCCCGACGTGATCGTTGTGATGCTCGGCTTGAACGATCGCACCTCGATGCGCGAGCCGGCTGCCGAAAAGGCGGCTGCCGACAAGAAGAGCGCCCGCGCCAAGCCGGACGCAAAGCCCGCGGACCCAAAGGCCAAGCCCGATGGCGCGCCCGAAGCGGCAAAGCCGGACGATACTGACTTGCCGCAGGATGACGCGGACGCCGCCCCCGCTATCTCGCCGGACAAGAGCACGCGCTCGGCGAACGGCGTCTATGAATTTCGCGAGGAACGCTGGGTCGAACTCTACACCAAGAAAATCGAAGAGATGATTGCGGTGGTGAAGTCGAAAGGCGTGCCGGTGCTGTGGGTCGGTCTTCCTGCGATCCGCGGCCCGAAAGGCACGGCGGACATGCTGTTCCTCGATTCGCTTTATCGCGATGCCGCCGGCAAGGCCGGCATCACCTATGTCGACGTATGGGACGGGTTCGTCGATGATGCAGGCCGTTTCCTGCAACAAGGTCCTGACTTCGAAGGCCAGATTCGCCGGCTGCGCTCGGCTGATGGCGTCTATTTCACGAGGCCAGGCGCGCGCAAGCTCGCCCATTACGTCGAACGCGAGATCACGCGGCTGCTGGCCGGGCATTCCGCGCCGATCTCGCTGCCGAGCGAACCGGCGACGCCCGATGCCAATGCGGTGCCCGGCCAGCCCGCGCCCCGCCCGCTGGCCGGACCAATCCTGCCGCTGGTCGCTTCCTCCGTCGGCACCGATCAATTGCTCGGCGGCCCCGGTTCGCGCCCGGCCGCGGTCGATGCCCTTGCCGCGCGAACGCTGGTGAAGGGTGAACCGCTTTCGCCTCCCGCCGGCCGCGCCGACGATTTCGCGTGGCCACGCCGTGATGTCGGACGCGAGCAGGCCAAGGGCGACGCGCCCGTCGCATCGACTTCGCCCGATAGCGGCGCCGTACCCGTCGCACCACCGAAGCCGACCAAAAAGCTGGCGCCGGCGCAAACTGGTGCGCCAATAGCGCGCCAGCCCGGGCCACGAGTTCCGGTTGCGCCAACCGCGCCGCGTCCGCCCGGGTTTATCGGGCGCTCGGCCTCTGTGCCGAATTTCTTCTCGCGCTGGTGAGTCGAGACGGGTTTTTCGGTTCCAGGCTTTATAAAATGAGCCCGCCGTCGACAACGATGGTTTGTCCGACGATGTAGGACGCAAGCGGCGAGGCGAGAAACAGGGCGGCGCCCGCCATATCGGCGGGGGTGCCAAGCCGCTTCAGAGGTATCCCCGCGATCGCGCCTTCAAGCCGCTTCGGATTCGACGTGGTCACCTTGGTCATTTTGGTATCGACCAAGCCGGGCGCGATGCCGTTCACGCGAATGCCGTCCTCAGCCCAAGCCTCGCCCAGAGTCCGGGTCAGACCGACCGCGCCGGCCTTCGATGCGTTGTAGGCAGGGTTACCCTTCGTCGAGTGATACGCCGCTGTCGAACTGACGATGATGAGCGAGCCCTTGGACTGGCGCAGCATCGGATGAAATTTGGTCGCGCAAGCCATCAGGCTCATCAGGTTGATTTCGATCACCTGACGAAATCCGGGCATTTCGAATTCCCCGCGGCGGTAGATCACTGCTCCTTGCGCCAGCACCAGCACGTCCAGCGTTTCGAACGGCGGATGAAAACGCTCGATCGCATCCGCGGCGCTGACGTCGAGCTTAATGTAATCGAGGCCTTCGAGATCGGAGCCTTCTTGAACCGCGTAATCCGCCGCGCCGGGCCGGGTGCCGCAGACATGCACACGCGCGCCCTTGGCGCGAAATGCCCGCGCGACCCCATTGCCGATGCCGCTGGAGCCGCCGATCACGAGAACCTGCTTGCCGCTGAAATCAAGTTCGTTCATCGCACCTGATCCTTTGCTCTGACAGCTGTCCAGCTAATCCCAAGGCGCACGCTTCGCGCTTGTCCCGGCGGGATTTCGTTTCACTGATCATGCTGTCTGCGGATCGGCGCCAGCCTTGTCAATCCTGCATCATACCGCATCGCAAGCACGCCATGTTTCAAGCAGCTCAGCCGTTCGGTAAAAGGCGTGAGCGCGGCTTGATGGCGCGGAATGCGTAAGTCAGCCATGCCGCGGAAGCGTTGACAACGCGCGGTCAGCGAGTAGCTTTTTCCGATCAATGGAGCGGCGCAAAGCCGCCCGCGATTGAGGAGAAACGCCATGGCCATCGCGATCCGGCAGCTTCATCCGCATTTTTTCGGCGAGGTTTCGGGCGTCGATTTGCGCAAGCCGCTGACGAGGCAGGAGGCAGCCGAGATCGAAGCCGGCATGGACAAATATGCCGTGCTGCTGTTCCGCAATCAGGACATCACGGACGACCAACAAATGGCGTTTGCGCTTAATTTCGGCGAGCGCGAGCATTCCCGCGGCGGCACAGTCACCAAGAAAGAGGATTACCGGCTGAACTCCGGGCTGAATGACGTCTCCAACCTCGGCAAGGACGGCAAACCGCTGCCGCGCGATCATCGCACGCATCTGTTCAATCTCGGCAATTGCCTGTGGCATTCGGACAGTTCGTTCCGGCCCATTCCGGCAAAGTTCTCGCTGCTGTCCGCGCGGGTGGTAAACCCCAGCGGCGGCAATACGGAATTCGCCGATATGCGCGCCGCCTATGACGCGCTGGAGGACGAAACCAAGGCCGAGATCGAGGACATGGTCTGCGAGCACTCGCTGATGTATTCGCGCGGATCGCTCGGCTTTCTCGACTACAGCGAGGAAGAAAAGCAGATGTTCAAGCCCGTGCTGCAGCGCCTTGTGCGCACGCATCCGGTGCATGGCCGCAAGTCGCTTTATCTGTCATCGCATGCCGGCGCTATCCGCGGGATGAGCGTGCCAGAGGCGCGGGTGCTGCTGCGCGATTTAACCGAACACGCGACGCAGAGGGAATTCGTCCACGTCCATAAATGGACGGTCCATGATCTCGTGATGTGGGACAATCGCCAGACCATGCACCGGGTGCGCCGCTACGACCAGTCGCAGCCCCGCGACATGCGTCGGGCCACCGTTGCCGGCACCGCGCCCACGATCGCGCAAGAGGCGGCCGAGTAATTGTTGGGCTTGCGGGCGGCCTGACTTACGCGTGCCCCGCCTCGTTCGACAGCATGCCGACATCGATGCCGATTTTGCGCAACGCGCGGGCATATTTTGCTTCGACGTCGCCGCCAAAGACCAGATCCGGATCGGCGTCGCAGTGCAGCCAGCCATTGCCCTGGATTTCGGTTTCCAACTGTCCCGGCGCCCAGCCGGCATAGCCGAGCGCAAGAATAGCGTGCCGCGGCCCCGAGCCCTTGGCGATCGCCTTGAGAATGTCGACCGTCGCGGTCAGGCAAATTCCATCGTCGATCTTCAGCGTCGCATTCTCGATGAAGTAATCGCTTGAATGCAGCACGAAGCCGCGGCCGGTGTCGACCGGGCCGCCCTTCAGCACCTTCATCGTTTCAGCGGTTTCCGACTTGATCTGCTCGGCGTCCTCGATGATGTCGAGTTGCACCAGCAATTCGGGAAAGTCGATGCTGCCGGCCGGACGGTTAACGATGATGCCCATCGCGCCTTCGGAAGAATGCGCGCACAGGTAAATCACCGATCGCTCGAAACGGGGGTCTCCCATGACGGGCATCGCAATCAGTAGATGGCCGTCGAGATATCCCTGCTCGGGCGAATTGCGCCCCGCACCGGCGACCTCGCGGCGAGGATTGCCCCGCTTCTTGCCTTCAAGACCCATCCGCAGAGGCCTCTCGTTTCAAATCACATCCTGATATCGGGTGGCGATACTGTCAATCAAGGTCCGGCTCGCAACGTCGCGCTCAGTCCCGCATCTGCTCATTAACCTGTTTAAGCGGTGAGAAACCCATCACGCGCAATTCAATGGTTCGCTCACCCAACTCTCTGTAAAGACGTCTGATGATCGCCAAGGTTCCCATGCGCGCAGTCGCTGGCTTCGCTGCAGCCCTGTCTGCGTCGCTTCTGGCGATCGACGCGCGCGCCCAGGATGCCTCGCCATGGCAGCGGGACAATCATTCCGCGGTTCGGCTGTTGGCGGGATCGCGAAGCGGCGCGGTGCTGCTCGGCGGCATTGCCGTTCAGCTGCAGCCGGGATGGAAAACCTATTGGCGAACCCCGGGCAATTCGGGCGTGCCGCCGCGCTTCGATTTTTCGAAATCGGAAAACATCGAGGCCGTGACTGTATTGTGGCCGGCCCCGACGAAGTTTGACGATGGCGCCGGCGGTTTCTCGCTCGGCTACCATGACAGGATCGTGCTGCCGTTGCGGATTGTCGCCAAAACTCCCGACAAACCCGTTACGCTTCGCGCCACGATCAACTATGCGGTCTGCGAGAAGATCTGCATCCCGATCGAGGCCAGTGCCGAACTTTCCTTCAATAGCGTCGCGAGTACCGAAGACAGCACGCTGTTCGCCGCCTTGGATACCGTGCCGAAGCCGGCCAATGTAGGCGATCCCAACCCGCTGACCATCCGCGATGTGAAGCGCGAAAACAGCAAGGTGCTGGTTGACGTTGTGACGCCCGACGCCAAGGCCGTCAGCCTTTTCGTCGAGGGGCCGACGCCGGACTGGGCACTGCCGGTTCCAAAGCCCGTTGATCATGCTCCGCCGGGCGTCCAACGCTTCGCATTCGACCTGGAAGGCGCGCCGCCGGGCACCAATCCGCAAGGTGCCGCACTGAAACTGACGTTGGTGGGGACCGACCGCTCGTACGAATTCAACGTTAATCTGAATTGAGCCGCCGGCAGCCTGCTCCCACGGTGCCGGTGCCGACAGCGTCGCGGCGTCGGGAGACCTAATCTTAACGAATAGTTGATAGCCATGCCGTAGCCGCCTGGCGCGGCGTTTTTCGGATTTGACGCCGTGTCGGCAATGGACGCTCAACCCGCAACCGTTCCGCCTGCAACTCCCCTGGCACGGCTGCGATCCATGCTCGCCGGCGGTTCCAGCGAAGCCTCGGTCACCAGACGGCTCGCGGGCACGATTTTCATCATCCGCGTGGTCAGCGCGGCACTGGCCTATGTTTCGCAGATCCTGCTCGCGCGGTGGATGGGCGGCTCCGATTATGGTGTCTATGTCTATGTCTGGACCTGGGTGCTGCTGCTCGGCAGCATGATGGACTTTGGCATCGCCGCATCGGCGCAAAAGATCATTCCGGAATACCGCACAAGCGGCGAGCACGCCTTGCTGCGCGGATTTCTGTCCGGCAGTCGATGGATGACGTTCGCCGTCTCGACATTTGTTTCGGCAATGCTCGCGCTGATCGTGAAATTGCTGTCGCCGTGGATCGAGCCCAATACGGTTCTGCCGCTTTACATCGGCTGCATCACCCTGCCCGCCTTCGTCGTCGCCAACACCCAGGACGGTATCGCGCGCTCGCATGACTGGATGCGGCTCGGCTTGATGCCGCAATTCATCGTGCGCCAGACCTTGATCATCGGCATCACCGCGGGCGCGCTGGCGCTCGGCTTCCATCTCGGCGCAGGCGCGGCGATGATGGCGAGCGCGGCCGCGGTTTGGATTGCGATGTTCGCGCAGTTGATAGCGCTCAATCGCAGGCTCGGCGATCACATCGAGCCGGGACCGAAGGCCTACAACTTCCGCGGATGGCTCGCGATTTCACTGCCGATCCTGCTGGTCGAAAGTTTCTACCTGCTGTTGTCATACACCGATGTTCTGGTGCTGCAACAATTCCGTCCCTCCGATGAGGTCGGCGTCTACTTCGCCGTGGTAAAAACGCTCGCGCTGGTGTCCTTTATCCATTACGCGATGTCGGCAACCACCGCGCACCGTTTCTCCGAATACCACGCGCGCGGCGAGATGGAGCGTTTGTCGGCTTACGTTAGCCACGCGATCAAGTGGACCTTCTGGCCGTCGCTGGTCGCGACCATGCTGCTGCTGGCGCTGGGCAAGCCGCTGTTGTGGTTGTTCGGGCCGCAATTCGTTACAGGCTATGACATCATGTTCGTAGCCGCCATCGGACTTGTCGTGCGCTCCGCGATCGGGCCGGTCGAGCGGCTGCTCAACATGCTCGGGCATCAGCATGTCTGCGCGCTGGCCTATGCTCTGGCCTTTGTCATGAACCTCGTGCTTTGCCTCGCGTTGGTGCCGCGTTTCGGCGGCCACGGCGCAGCGGCCGCGACCTCGATCGCGCTGAGTTTCGAGACCGTGCTGCTGTTCTGGATCGTGCGCCGCCGACTTGGACTGCACGTGCTCGCATTCGGCAAGATCTGACCCAACGATTTTCAACGACCTCTCATCTGGGCAGGAACGACGTGCGGGGGGGCCTCTACTCAGCCGTCCAGCCGCCGTCTATCGAGAGGTTGGCGCCGGTGATCTGAGCCGCATCGTCGCCGCACAGAAACAACGCCAGCGCCGCCACCTGCTCGGACGTCACGAATTCCTTGGTCGGCTGCGCATTCAAAAGCACGTCATGGATGACCTGCTCCTTGGTCATGTTGCGCGCCTTCATGGTCTCCGGAATCTGGTGCTCGACCAGCGGCGTCCAGACATAGCCGGGACTGATACAGTTGCACGTGATCTTGAACGTCGCGAGCTCGAGCGCCACCGTCTTGGTGAGCCCGGCGATGCCGTGCTTGGCCGAGACGTAGGCGGACTTGAACGGCGAGGCCACCAGCGAGTGCGCCGAGGCCGTATTGATGATTCGGCCCAGCCGCGCTTCTTCATGCCGGGCACCGCGGCGCGGATGCTATAAAACGCCGACGACAGATTGATCGCGATGATCGCTTGCCATTTCTCCGGCGGGAATTCCTCGATCGGCGCGACGAACTGGATGCCGGCGTTGTTCACGAGAACATCGACCGAGCCGAAGGTCTTTTCGCCCAGCGCCACCATCTCGGCGATCTCCGCGGGCTTGGTCATGTCGGCGGCCGAATGAACAGCCTTCACCTTGAAATCGGTCTCGATGCCTGAACGCTCTTTCTCGATGTCGGCGGGCGCGCCCATACCGTTCAGCACGATATTGGCCCCGGCGGCCGCGAAGGCCCGCGCATATGCCAGTCCGATTCCGCTGGTCGAGCCGGTCACCACCGCAGTCTTGCCTGTCAACGTACCCATTTCATTCACTCCTTCTTTGCCGTCGAGGTTCTCGGACCGCTTCCCGTCAGATCGTAAGTCACCATGGTTTCCCCGGACTGAGGCCGTTCCAGCCATTCCTTATGGCGCATCGACAGATGAACGTCGCGCACGCCCGCACCCCAATGCTCAACCATCGCAATGCGTGAGAAGTCATAATCCTTGGAAGAGGATTCGTAATTCTTGCTCTTGTAGATCAGGTGCACCACGGTAACCGTGTTTTCCTTGGCAGCGTTGCGAAGGAAGGCAACGGACGGATCGTTTGTGAGACCATCCGGCAGCTTGCTGATCAAATCGCGCACCGCCTTGCGCGCATTGTGAAGCTGCCTGTTCTTGTCGGTATTCATGCGGGTGCGGCTCGAATAACGAATGTCCTTTTCACGCTCGGCGGCTTCGAGCAGCGTCTGCGGCAATGGACCACGGGCGCTGAACAGATCGACCTGGAAGATCAGTAGATCTTGGTCGACCTCTTCATCCAGTACGTAGTCGAGCGGGGTGTTGGAGGCGATGCCGCCATCCCAATAGTGTTCGCCCTCGATTTCGATCGAAGGGAAACCAGGCGGCAGCGCGCCGGATGCCATGATGTGTTCCGGCCCGATCTTTTTGCCGAGTCTTGCGAAATTCGAAATTGTCGAAATACCTGAAATTCCCCGACGTCACCCCGACTGCCCCGACGCTGAGCCGGCACTGCAGATCGTTGATCCGGTCGAAATCGACCAGACGCTCCAGCGTCTCGCGGAGCGGCGCGGTGTTGTAATAGCTTTGCGCCTCCGGGCGCCCCGACGGCCAGAACGGCGCCGGAGGAACGCGGGGTACGAAAAAGCCGGGGACGCCGAATGTGGCGATCAGCGACGCGCTCGCCTCATTGAACGCGCTGCGGGCGCGGTCGCTGTTGCCGACGGGATTCCACAATGCGGGGGAGGACACCATCTCCCAGAATTCCTTTAGCCGCGCGAGACGTTGTTCCGGCGCATTGCCCGCAATGATGGCGGCGTTGACGGCGCCGATCGAGATGCCCGCAACCCATTCCGGTTCGAAGTCGCAATGGCAAAGCGCCTGATAGGCGCCCGCTTGGTACGAGCCGAGCGCACCGCCGCCTTGCAGCACCAGTACGCGCTGCGCTTTCGCAGGCGTCGCGGCCGGCGCGGATTCGGAAATATCCATCATGAGCGCCAATCAAATGAAAAAGCCAATCGCCAGCGTGGCGTCAGTTCAAGGCGGCGTCAATCGGCGCGTTCGGCGAAACGATCACGCCGTGTTTATCGCGCGTCCGAGGCGGCAAGAATGAGTGTCCAGAATACCTTATATTTGGTGTTTGGAGCATAGCTCGACGCAATGCCTAATTTTGTGACACCGTTTTTTAACATGTTGGCGCGGTGCGGAGGCGAGTTGCGCCAGCCTGAAAAAGCTTCCGCCAGCGTATGATAGCCGGCCGACACGTTCTCAACCGCCACGGTGGCGGGATATCCTGATGCATTCAGGCGTTTCGCCAGCGGCGCCCTGACGTCGTGATCGAGCTTGTTCTGGCTCGCCATGGCCACCGATTGGGCCTGGGCGAGCTTCATCAGTTCGGCATCGATCTCGACGCTTCCGAGCGCGTTGTTCTGCCGGTACTGCGAAATCATCGAAGCCGCGGCCTGCGCATCGAGCCTTGCCGAGCCGTCGGCCATATTGACGTACATGGCGGGTTGCTCGGTGACAGTCTCCGAGGCACACCCGCCCAACAACAATGTTATGAGAATCGCCGCCGCCCGCATGAACCAGCCCCTGATTGACGGGGCGTTGTTGCATACCAACCGTGGCTGAATGGTGAACGGCG
Organism: uncultured Alphaproteobacteria bacterium; assembly: GCA_963764155.1. Lineage (GTDB taxonomy): Bacteria > Pseudomonadota > Alphaproteobacteria > Rhizobiales > Xanthobacteraceae > Bradyrhizobium. Next base: position 308,365 of record CAVXRI010000002.1, on the reverse strand, counting down.
GACTGAATTTCAGCATGGGTTGGGCAAGCGCGTGGCGGCTGTCGCCAGGAACTTCAGGAAATTGCGAACTTCGGCTTGCTGAAAAAGCTATAGCGCATGCTTTCCTTGTCGGGATACCAGTCCCAGTCATCCTCATCGGCATCCTGTTCTATGCGCCAAAGCTTATCGATCAACGCCGGATCGGAAACAGAGAGCTCAAATCCGTTGCGCAAAAAGGAGTTAGACCACTCGGAGAATGTCAGAAAGGTCTGCAATCCTACAAAAAGTTCGTAATCCTCGATGACCTCCTCAGTCATGTCGGTGGCCGTGCCGTGATACAGCAATCCGACACGACACACGCGAAACAACTCCTTGATGGCTTCATCGATTTTGTTTTCCGGGAGATAAGGAAGGCACGTCACATAAAGGTAGTCGAACGATTCATCCGGAAACGGCATCTTGCAGACGTCGCCGAGCACGTTCCGTTCTCGCCATTCCTCCGGCGTTTTCGAATGTATGTACGCGCTGTTTTCGATGCCCCAAGCCTCAACCCCCAGTTCGCCGAAATGCTTCAGGGTCAAGCCATTTGCGCTGCCGCAGTCAAGTAGCTTGTAGGGCGGCGCCTCTCGCCAAACCGCTTTGATAAGGTCAACGAGGTATTTTCCGTTGAAGGCGCTTTCGAACACTTCCTCGTAGCTCTGGTTATTGGAATACTCATCGAAATATTTGTCGGAAACCGCTCCATTGTCGTCGGTCGAGACATCCAGCCCGATCTGATGCGCGAATTTGCGCTTGCGCATCTCCGTCAAGCTCATCTTCTTGTCGTCAACCATAACCCTCGGACTTCCTGAGCGGTTGTCATCATGCCGGCCAGCCTTGGTCCGGCCCTGCTCTGCAGATGCCGAAAATACAATTGCGGATTCAAGATGCCATTTCCACTCTTAAGTGCTTGAATTTTCCTGAACTACGGGGGCTCTCCCAGCCGTCGCCAGTTGCTCACTGTTGTTTGTGTATGGATTATGGGCAAGCGTTCGCGCTAAAGCCCCCATGGCCGGAGACGCGAGCCGCACAAGCTGTGCTTGTGGGCATCCTCGTTTAGCGAATGATGCTCTAGTCGTGCGCGGCGAATATCCGATAGCGCCGGGGGTGCAATCCCACGACATCGCCTGCTTGTAGCACCCGGTCTCGGGGCGCATCGATTTCGATGACTTCGCCGCCGCATAACCTGACTTCCGCGCGCTGCACCGGGCCGAAGCTGCGGACATGGCGTACCGCGCCTTCCAGCGCGCCGCTGCCGGCCGGACCGACCTGCATGTCATGGCGGCGGATAAACAGCTTCGAGGCCCCTGCGGCGGCTTCGCCTGCCGCAAGCCTAAGTGCCTTGTCGCCAAGCCGGACGTAACCGTCGCTGACGTTGACAGGCAGCACGATGGATTCGCCGATAAAGCCGTGCACAAAGGCGCTGGCCGGAGTGTCGTAGACTTCGCCGGGACTGCCGATCTGCTCGATGCGGCCCTTGTCCATCACCACCACGCGGTTCGCGACTTCAAGCGCCTCCTCCTGATCGTGGGTGACAAATATCGAAGTCACGTGGATTTCCCGATGCAGCGAGCGCAGCCATTGCCGCAGTTCCTTGCGGACCTTGGCGTCCAATGCGCCGAACGGCTCGTCCAGCAACAAAATCCTGGGCTCGATGGCCAATGCTCGCGCAAGCGCGATCCGCTGGCGCTGGCCACCGGAGAGCTGGTTCGGGTAGCGGCTGGAAAGCCAATCCAACTGCACCAGATCCAGCAATTCCTTGACGCGCGCCCGGATACCGGTTTCGTCCTTTCGGATCGCGCGCGGCTGCACCCGCAGCCCGAAAGCGACGTTCTCGAACACGGTCATGTGGCGAAACAGGGCGTAGTGCTGGAATACGAAACCGACCTGACGCTCGCCCGCACCACGCGCGAGCGCGTTTTCGCCGTCGAATGAAACCTCGCCGGCATCAGGCCACTCCAACCCGGCGATGATCCTGAGCACCGTGGTCTTGCCGGAGCCGGAGGGTCCGAGCAGCGCCAGCAGTTCGCCGTCGGCAACCTTCAGGTCAACGCCGTCAATGGCGGTGAAATCACCGAATCTCTTGACGAGGTTTTTCAGTTCAATGGTCACGCGGCAATTCCCCTTCGTCCAGATGACCTTCAAGAATGCTCTTCGCCACCAGCGTAATCAGCGCCAGCATCGCAAGCAGCGATGCGATCGCGAATGACGATACGAACTGGTATTCGTTGTAAAGAATCTCGACCAGCAACGGCATCGTGTTGGTCTCGCCACGGATATGACCCGAGACGACGGATACCGCGCCGAATTCACCCATCGCACGCGCGTTGCACAACAGCACGCCGTAGAGCACGCCCCATTTAATGTTCGGCAGGGTGACGCGGAAGAAGGTTTGCAAGCCAGACGCGCCGAGCGAGATCGCTGCCTCTTCTTCCTGCGTACCCTGCTCCTGCATCAGCGGGATCAGGGCACGGGCGACAAATGGAAACGTTACAAACACTGTCGCAAGCGCAATGCCGGGCACCGCGAACAGCACGTGAATGTTGTGGCTTTGCAGCCAAGGCCCCCAATAACCCTGGGCGCCGAACAGCAGCACGAAAACCAGCCCCGAGATGACCGGGCTAACCGAGAAGGGCAGATCGATCAACGAGATCAGGAACGTCTTGCCGCTGAATTCGAATTTGGCGATCGCCCAGGCCGCCATGAGACCGAACACCAGATTGAGACCGACGGAAATACCCGCCACCAGCAGCGTCAGCCGGATCGCCGCCAGCGCTTCGGGGTCCGACAGCGCCGAAACATAAGCGCCGATGCCTTTGGAGAACGCCTGCGCAAACACCACGAAAAGCGGAAGCACGACGAACAGGGTGAGAAAGATCATCGCAATGCTGATGACGACGATGCGAACTGCTTTCGGCTCCGTTCGCAAATCGCGAGAAGTGGTGAGCGACGGCGCGCTTCGGCTCTCTCCTGCCGAAGAGGCGAAGCGCTCGCGTCGCAACGTTATCTCGAGGCTCATGTATCCAATCTCTAATGCGAAGTAATGCGGGTCTGCGCCCACCGCTGCAGCCGGTTAACCGCGAAGATAATCAGGAACGAGGCCAGCAGCATTATAACCGCGATCGCGGTGGCGTCGGCGTAACGGAATTCCGAGAGCCTGATGACGATCAGGAGCGGAGCAATTTCGGATACGTTCGGCAGATTGCCGGCGATAAAGATTACCGAGCCATACTCGCCCACAGCACGGGCGAACGCGAGCGCAAGCCCGGTCAGCAAAGCCGGGGTCAAGCTCGGCAGGATAACTCGTGAGATCGTGTACCAGCGGTTCGCGCCGAGGCTGGCGGCGGCTTCCTCGATCTCGGAGTCGAGATCGATCAGTACCGGCTGCACCGTCCGCACCACAAAGGGAATACCGATGAAGACCATCGCGATGAATATGCCGACCGGCGTGAACGCCACCTTGATGCCAAGCTCGGCAAGCGGGGCGCCGAGCCAGCCCTTTTCGGCGAACAGAGAGGTCAGCGCGACGCCAGCGACGGCGGTCGGCAACGCAAACGGAATATCGACGATGGCATCGAACAATCGGCGGCCGGGAAAACGGTAGCGCACCAGCGCCCAAACGATGATCGTCCCCATGACAAGGTTGATGACGGCAGCGGCAAAGGCGAGACCAAACGAAATCTTCAGCGCGTTCAAGGTGCGGCGGCTGGTGAGGATGCTCCAGAATTGATCGGGACTGAGTTCAAAGGTCTTGAGGAACAGACCCGCAAGCGGAATCAACACAATGACCGATAGCCAGGTCAGAAGTCAGTCCCATGGTGAGACCAAACCCCGGCAAGGTACTACTTCGTGGCACGCTCGCGCTCACAGGGTTCCCTCGACCGGCGGATCAGTTCCGGTAGATCTGATCGAAGACGCCGCCTTCGCTAAAATGTTCCTTCTGCGCCTTGGCCCAGCCGCCGAACACGTCATCGATGCTGAACAATTCCACTTTTGCAAAGGAGCCTTCGAACTCCTTCGCAATCTCCGGATCACGGGGACGATACGAATGCCGTGCGGCAATTTCCTGACCTTCCCTGGAATACCAGTACTTTAAATAGGCTTCGGCGGCCGCGCGAGTGCCTTTCTTTTCGGCAACGGTATCAACCAGGGCGACCGGCGGCTCCGCGAGGATCGACAAGGGCGGGGAAACGATTTCGAACTTGTCCCGGCCGAATTGACGCTGCGCCAGAAAAGCCTCGTTCTCCCAGGCAAGCAGCACATCCCCGACGCCACGTTCCACAAAGGTCACCGTCGAACCGCGCGCGCCGCTGTCGAGCACCGGCACGTTGTTGTAAAGCAAGGTGACGAATTGCCTCGCCTTGTCGGCATTGCCTGATTTTTTAAGCGCGTAACCCCACGCTGCGAGATAATTCCAGCGGGCGCCGCCCGAGGTTTTGGGATTCGGCGTGATCACGTTCACTCCCGGTTTGACCAGATCGTCCCAGTCCTTGATCCCCTTCGGATTGCCCTTGCGCACGAGAAACACGATTGTGGAAGTGTAAGGCGAGGCATTCAGCGGCAGGCGCTTCTGCCAATCCGCCGCGATCAAGCCCCTTTGTCGCGATTGCATCGATATCGTAGGCGAGCGCAAGCGTGACCACGTCGGCCTGCAAACCGTCGATCACCGCACGGGCCTGCGAACCGGAGCCGCCGTGCGACTGCTTGATCTGAACGCTCTTGCCGGTCTGCTTCTGATAGGCAGCGGTAAAGGCGTTGTTGAATTCGGCATAGAGCTCGCGGGTCGGATCGTACGACACGTTGAGCAGGGTGATATCGGCGGCGAACGCCGCACTCGCCCATAGCAATCCGGCAATCAACGGCAGAATACGGCGGATCACTTTGTTCTCCAATCGGCATCGGCAATTCGCCGAAGCGGTGAAGACAAACTCGGGATGAAACAGCTCCAAGTCAACGAAACTGCATTGTCTTGTTCGCGACGCGGCAGCGGCATTGTGCTACGAAGTCTTCACCGTATGGATGCCGCATTCTGTCTTGGCTCTGCCGCGCCAGCGGCCGGCACGCACATCCTCGCCGGGAGCGGTCCGGCTGCTGCATGGCATGCAGCCGATCGACAGATAACCCGATGCCACAAGTGGATGCTGCGGCAAATTCGCGAGTTTGTAAATCGCCTCGATCTCTTCCCGTGAAGCGTTGGCAAACGGATTGAACTTCAGCTTGCCGCCGTCTGCTTCCACCACCGGGATCGAAGCACGAGCGCCGCCCTGGAAACGTTTACGGCCGTTGATCCAGGCGTCAAATGGCTTCAGCGCCCGCGCCAGAGGTTCCACCTTGCGGATGCGGCAGCAGGCGTCGGGATCGGAAAACCACAATTCCCGATCCGGGTCCTCGCCCGAGAGTGTCTCTTGCAAGGGCCTGACCGAACGAACGTCACGCAGCCCGAGCGCCGCGCTCAGCGTATCGCGGTAATCAAGCGTTTCCTGAAACAGCCATCCGGTATCCAGAAAGATCACGGGGATCGCCGGATCAATATCTGCCATCACCTTGAGTAAGGCCGCGGATTCGGTTCCAAAGGATGAAACCAGAGCGAGCCGGTCACGGCCAAAAATACGCAACGCCGTTGCGATCACCTCCGCCGGCGAAGCATCACGAAGCGCGCGATCGAGCTCATCCGCCGGCGGCGACTCGCCCGGCGCGGCTGAGACCTGATGCGCGAGCGTGCTCACAGGCCGGCGCTCTCGGAATGGCGAAGCTGCATCCGCCGGTTCAGCGCCGTAGGCCGGCCATCGCCGGTCGGCTGATAGAACACGGAATAACGCTTCGCGGTCTGGGCAAATGCTTCCGCATCGGCCTGCTTCTTGACCTCAAACGCGTCGAACCCGGCGCGCAACATGAACACGAACTGATCGCGGAGCACCTGGCCGGTTGCGCGCAGCTCCCCGCGATACAGATGACGCTCCCGCAGCAACCTCGCCTGGCTGTACGCCCTTCCATCGCGAAAGGTCGGGAATACCAACGCGACCGCAGCCATGCGATCGAGGTGAGGCACGAGATCGTCGAGATCGCGGTTGTTCGGCCAGATCACTCCGGTCCCTCCCGAACGACCAAGAAGCTTTTGCGGGTCTTCGAGAAATCGCGCCGCCGAAATCAGCACGGCCCCGTCGCCCGGCAGTTCGGCGCTGTCGGCAACGTGAACCAATGTTTCGTTGATGATTTTTCCGCTTTTAACGAGTGGCATAGACCCGCTCCCTGAATGGTTCCACACCGAGCCGCTTGACCGTATCGACGAACAACTCGTCGGGCCGCGCCCGCAGCGCGAGGTAGGCTTCCACGATATCCTCAACCACATCTGCAACTTCGGCATAGGGAACGGCGGGCCCAATCAGGCTGCCGAGCTCCGCATTTTCGTCGGCGCGGCCGCCGATCGTGATCTGGTAGAACTCCTCGCCGTTTTTCTCGACACCGAGAATACCGATATGGCCGACGTGATGATGGCCGCATGCGTTGATGCAGCCGGAAATGTTGACGTGGAGCCGGCCTATCAAATTAGCGGTCTCGTGATTGGCGAAGCGCCGCGTCAGTTCTTGCGCGATCGGGATGGAACGCGCGTTCGCAAGCGAGCAGTAATCCAACCCCGGGCAGGCGATGATATCCGACACCAGATTGACGTTCGGCGTGGCGAGCCCGTTTTTGTCCAGCGCCTTCCACAAAGCCGGCAGGTCGCGCCGCGCGACGTGCGGCAGCGCCAAATTCTGCTCGTGGCCGACCCGGATTTCACCAAAGGAATACTTGTCGGCGAGATCGGCGAGCGCGTCCATCTGATCGGCGGTGGCATCGCCGGGAGGACCGCCCACCGGCTTCAGCGAAATCGTGACGATGGCATAACCCGGCGCCTTGTGCGCAAACACCGAATTCCGCCGCCAGGCTTCGAACCGCGCATCGTGCGCCGCCTTTTTCAGCTCGTCGGGCATATGCGGCAGCTTTTCGTAAGCCGGATAGGAGAAGCGCGAGCGGATTTCCTCGACCATGGCGTCGTCCAGCTTCAGCGCGCCGTCACGCATCTGAAGCCACTCTTCCTCAACCTCTTTGGCGAATTTCTCGATGCCGAGTTCGTGCACCAGGATCTTGATGCGCGCCTTGTAGATGTTGTCGCGCCGGCCGTACTGGTTGTAGACGCGCAGGATCGCCTCGACGTAGCTGAGGAGATCGCGGCCGCTGACGTAAGCCTTGATGGTTTTGGCGATGAACGGCGTGCGGCCAAGACCGCCACCGACCAGTACTTCAAAGCCGGTTTCGCCTTCCGCGTTCTTGTGCAGACGCAGCCCGATGTCGTGAATCTTGATGGCGGCGCGATCATGCGCGGACGCGGTGATGGCAAACTTGAACTTGCGGGGCAGGAATGAAAATTCCGGGTGCAGCGTGGTGTACTGCCGCAAGATCTCGGACCATATCCGCGGGTCCTCGATCTCGCCGGGCGCCACGCCGGCCCACTGGTCAGAAGTGACGTTGCGGGTGTTATTGCCGGAGGTCTGCATCGCGTGGATGCCGACATCGGCAAGATCGGCCAGCGCGTCAGGCAATTCGGCCAGCTTGATCCAGTTGTACTGGATGTTCTGCCGGGTGGTGAAATGGCCGTAGCCGCGGTCGTAGCGCCGGGCGACGTGCGCGAACCGCCGCATTTGCTCCGAGGACAGCGTTCCATAGGGGATGGCGACGCGGAACATGTAGGCGTGCAATTGCAGATACACGCCGTTCTGCAGCCGCAGCATCTTGAATTCATCCTCGGTGAGTTCACCGGACAGCCGGCGCTTCACCTGATCGCGAAATTCCGAGACCCGTTCGTTGATCAGCGTGCGATCGATTTCGTCGTAAGCGTACATTGCAGAGAGCCTTAAACCTGGACCGGAAGACCGATGGTGACGCCCGCGGACCTGATCTGTTCACGCAAGTTCCCGGGTTCGATGGTGCCGCTGCCATCGACCTCAACGGGGGCGATGTAGGCGCCGACCGCACCGATATCGTCCGCGGCGGATTCGGCGAGCAGCGCGCGGGCATCATCGGCGGTACGCACGATCGCCGCGTCCCCCAACTCATGCGACCAGCCGTGCCCGGCGGTCCGGTAGATCACGGCGCCGTCCCAGGTCCGGTTGGCGGTCACCACGGAGGGACCGGCGATTTTGATTTTCTTTTGTTCGAGCGGAGAGGTCATTCGGCTGCTTCCAGAAGTTTCGAGATCACTTGATTGAGGTTCTGATGGCGCCACGGCGCGGAGTGCGCGACCACGTCGCCGATGATGAGAATGGCCGGGCCGCCATCGATCTTTCCGACCAGTTCGGGCAGTTCATCGAGCCTGCCGACCGCGGCTTTGGCGTCCGGCCGCGTCACCCGCGCGAACACTCCGACGGGCGTTTGCGGCGAGCGGCCCGCCGTCAGCAGTCCTGAGCGGACCGACGGCGCCGCGGTCATGCCCATATAGACCACGACCGTCATCTTGGTATCCGTCAGTGTCGACCAGTCGACCGTCTCGGCATCCCGCGCCTTGTGCGCGGTAAGAAACGTGATGCGCAGCGCTTCCTGGCGATATGTCAGCGGGACCTCGAATTGCGCGGCGCAGCCGATCCCCGCGGTGATGCCCGGCACTACGGAATACGACACACCTGCCGCGCGTAGCGCCTCGATCTCCTCGCCGCCGCGACCGAACACGAAGGCGTCGCCGCCCTTTAGCCGCACCGCGCGTTGTCCCGATTTGGCCGCCTCGATCATCAGCTTGTTGATCGCATCCTGACCGATCCCGGGCCTGCCGACGCGGCGGCCGACCGGCACGCGCGAGGCGTCGCGGCGAATGCGATCGAGTATTTCGGCCGATACCAGTTCATCGTAGAAAACCACATCGGCATCCCCTAGCACGCGTAGCGCCTTCAAGGTGAGCAGGTCGGGATCGCCCGGACCGGCGCCGACCAGCGTGACATGGCCTTGCGGCTGTCCTGACGCATCGGCGGCAGCGAAAGCTGAGGCATCCTCGATATTTTTTAACGCCGCCTCGGCCTCGACACCGCGCCCGGCAAGCACCAGGGCGCCAATCGGACCATCGACCACCCGTTCCCAGAACCGACGCCGGAGCGCGAATTCGGGAATGCGGCTATGAATCGATTTGCGGAAGCGACCGATCAAGTTCGCAAGATCGCCGATCCTCGCGGGCAACAGGGCCTCGATCTGAGCGCGTACCCGGCGCGCCACCACGGGAGACGATCCGCCGGTGCCGACGGCAACCACCAGATCGCCACGATCCACGATGGCGGGAAAGATGAAAGTCGAATGCGCGACATCGTCCATCACATTGACGGGCAAACCGACGGAACGGGCGCGCGTCGACATCGCAATTCCGATATCGCCCGCGCCTGCGCAAAGGATGGCGATGACGCCGGCAAGATCGGCGCTCAACGGATCGCCGTTCGCCAACTCGATGCGCGCCACACTGGCGGCATTCAGCCCGCTCACCTCGTGCGCGCCGTCGGTCGCATACCAGCGAACCCGCGCGCCGGCGGCTGCGAGCAGACGCAGTTTCGCCTTGGCCAGTTCACCGCCGCCGACCAGAAGCACTGGACCGGTTTGCAGATCGAGGAAGACCGGCAGAAATCGCATTCGAAGCTCGCTCCCCCACAATCGGGGTTGACTGGAATTATTTTCTATATATGTCTCGTTTCACGGCCGCAAAGAGAAAATTATTTCTTCTCTAGTGCGGCGCAACTATAGAATTTTCGCCTCCGCACGCCAAGGGCCCGAGATGCATCTTCTCAACAATGATTTCCGCCAACATCGGATTGCGTTGGTCGGACCCGGCGAACGGGGCCACTGGCCCGCAAATTTCGCCCTCGCAGATCGCCGATCCGCGCGCGACTGCGGTCGCAATGGATCATCTCGACGCGCTGGAAGCGCAGAGCATCTACATCTTCCGCGAAGCCTTTGCGCGGCTGAAGAAGCTCGCGCTGTTATGGTCGCTCGGCAAGGATTCCAACGTCATGATCTGGCTGGCGCGCAAGGCCTTCTTTGGCCGCGTGCCGTTTCCCGCCTTGCATGTCGATACCGGCAAGAAATTTCCGGAGATGTACGCCTTCCGCGATCGCTACGGCAAGGAATGGGAACTGGATCTGAGAATAGAGCCTTGCCCGCCGATCGAGACGATCGACCCGACGCTGCCGCCCGCCGCGCGATCGGCCGCTCGCAAGACCGAAGGGCTGAAGCTGGCGCTGGCGAAATACGGATTCGATGGATTGATCGCCGGCATCCGCCGCGATGAGGAGGCAACTCGCGCCAAGGAGCGCGTGTTCTCGCCGCGCGGCACCGAGGGCGGATGGGACGTACGCGATCAGCCGCCGGAATTCTGGGATCAGTTCAACGCATCGCCGCCGCCCGGCGCGCATTTGCGAATCCATCCGATCCTGCATTGGACCGAAGCCGATATCTGGGCCTACACCAAGCGCGAAAACATCCCGATCATCCCGCTATACCTGTCCCACAATGGCAAGCGTTACCGCTCGCTCGGCGATGCCGACATCACCTTCCCCGTGGCATCGACCGCTTCCGACATTGCCGAGATCCTGATCGAACTCGAACAGACCAAAGTGCCCGAGCGCGCCGGGCGCGCGCTGGATCACGAGACCGAAGACGCTTTCGAACGGCTGCGCGTCGCCGGCTATCTCTAATCGACAAAAAGTCAGGTGTTCCGATGAACATGATCGTCCCGTCCGCGATATCGGCGACATCCAACGGAACCACGCGACCGCAGGTTCGCATCGTTATCGTCGGCCACGTGGATCACGGTAAATCGACGTTGGTGGGACGCCTGCTGCACGAAACCGGCAGCCTGCCCGACGGCAAGCTGGAGATGCTGAAGGCGGTCAGCGCGCGGCGCGGCATGCCGTTCGAATGGTCGTTTCTGCTGGATGCGCTGCAGACCGAGCGCGACCAGGGCATCACCATCGACACCACGCAAATCCGCTTCCGGACCGGATCGCGCGACATCGTGCTGATCGACGCTCCCGGTCACGCCGAATTCCTCCGCAACATGATCACCGGCGCATCGCAAGCCGATGGCGCTGTGCTGATCATCGACGCGCTGGAAGGAGTGCGCGATCAAACGCGGCGACACGGATATTTGCTGCATCTGCTCGGCGTGAAACAGGTCGCCGTCGTCGTCAACAAGATGGATCGGGTCGATTTCAGCGCAACTCGGTTCAACGAGATCAGCGCGGAGATATCAGCGCATCTGAAGGGCCTTGGCGTCACCCCAACGGCGGTGATTCCGGTTTCAGCGCGCGACGGCGATGGAGTTGCCGCGCACACGCCCAGGACCGGCTGGTACGCTGGCCCGACCGTGGTCGAGGCGCTGGACGCGCTTGAGCCCGCAAGGCCGCTGGAAACTTTGGCGCTGCGGCTGCCTGTGCAGGCGATCTACAAGTTCGACGATCGCCGGATCATCACGGGCCGCATCGAGTTCAGGCAGCCTCGTCGCCGGCGACGAGATCGTCGTGATGCCCGCGGGTAAGATCGCTAAAATTCGCAGCGTCGAGGGTTGGCCGACGACGCCGGTTCTCAGCAGGCAGGGCGCGGGCCGCGCGGTCGGGCTGACGCTTGACCGCGAACTGTTCGTCGAGCGCGGCGACGTGATCGCGCATGTGGGAGCAACTCCGCGAGACACGCGCCGCTTGCGCGCCCGCATTTTCTGGCTGCACGACAAGCCACTCGCGACCGGCGACCAGATCCTGGTCCGGCTCGGCACCCGGGAAAGCCGCGCCAGCGTGGTCGCGATCGAAAAGGCCGTCGATCCCGGCGAACTCGCCAGCGTCGAGAACAAGTCGATCGCGCGCAACCACGTCGGAGAGATCGACATTTCACTGGCGCAGCCCATCGCCGCCGACCCCTACGCCGACAATCCCCGCACCGGGCGTCTTGTGATCGAGGTGAACGGGCGCATCGCCGGCGGCGGGCTGGTGTTGTCGGTCGATGCCGGACAACGTGCGGCGCCGGTCGATATCGTTCCGGTGCAATCGGCGCTTCGTCCCGACGAGCGGTCGGCGCGCTATCGTCACAACGGCGCAGTGGTCTGGCTGACGGGATTGCCGGGCTCGGGAAAATCAACGCTGGCGCGCGCGCTGGAGCGCCGGTTGTTCAGCCGCGGCGGCTCGCCGATCCTGCTCGACGGCGATACCTTGCGCGCCGGGCTCAACGGCGACCTCGGCTTCTCGGCGCAGGATCGCGGTGAAAATATCCGCCGTCTTGCCGAAGTCGCGGCCCATCTTTCGCGCAACGGGCACCTTGCGATCGTCGCTGCTGTTTCGCCCTCGCGGGAAGATCGCGCCGCGGCGCGCCGGATCGCCGACAGCGCATTCCGGGAGGTCTATGTCGCGACCCCGGCGCAAGTGTGCGAGAGCCGCGATCCCAAGGGCCATTACGCGAAGGCGCGCGCCGGGTCCCTGAAAGGGTTCACGGGTATAGCCAATGACTACGAGCCGCCCAGCGCCAGCGAATTGACGATCGATACCTCCGAGCGCTCCGTCGCCGACGCGGCCGACGAGATCGAACGCATGCTGGCCAATACCGGCGTTCTGTTCGACGAACTGGTCGATCTCGCCGCAAATATCTGAATTCGGCAGGCCTGTCGTATCGGCCTTTCACCTTACCCGAACCACGATCCAAAGGCCTTCCTATCGCCCCGGCTTTGGCGCTAAAAGGGCCGGGATTGCCGCCGCAAGCGGCATTGCCTGTTGTTTCCCTGAAACGCGCTCCTGTCGCGATTTCCTTGCGAGAAAAGCCCATCATGAAGCGTATCAATGCTCACGGTTTGAAGATCGCCCCTGTTTTGTTCAATTTCATTGCTGACGAAGCGGCCCCCAAAACCGGGATTTCGCCCGACGCATTCTGGGCTGGGCTCGCAGCCATCATCCGCGATCTCGCGCCCAGGAACCGGGAACTGCTGGCGGTTCGCGACACGTTGCAGGCCAAAATCGATGGCTGGCATCGGGCGAACAAAGGCAAGCCGTTCGACATGAATGCCTACACCGCTTTCCTCAAGGAGATCGGTTATCTGCTGCCGGAGCCCCCGACGCGCCAAGTGGAAACGGCAGAGGTCGACGAGGAAATCGGCAAGATCTGCGGACCGCAGCTTGTCGTGCCCCTGACCAACGCGCGCTACGCGCTGAACGCGGCGAATGCCCGGTGGGGAAGCCTCTACGACGCCCTTTACGGCACCGATGTCATCCCGCACGACCCAAGCGAGGCGGGCAAGGGCTACAACAAGGGGCGCGGCGACAAGGTGATCGCACGGGCCAAGGCCTTTCTCGATTCCGCCGTGCCGCTCGCCACTGGAAGCCACAGCGATGCAGTGTCCTACAGCGTCATCGCTGGCCAGCTCGCGATCAAGCTGAAGAGTGGCGACACCACGTCGCTCAAGTCAAAGGAGCAGTTCGCGGGATTCCAGGGCGATGCAGCTTCGCCTTCCGCGATCCTCCTCGTCAACAACGGCATGCATATCGAAATCGTCATCGATCGGGCTCATGTCATTGGCAAGACCGATCCGGCTGGCGTCGCCGACATGATCCTGGAATCGGCGGTGAGTACGATTCTCGACATGGAAGACAGCGTCGCCGCCGTTGATGCGGAAGACAAGGTGCTAGTCTATCGCAACACGCTCGGCCTGATGAATGGCACGTTGTCCGCCGACTTCGAGAAGGGCGGCAAGACGGTGAAGCGCGCGCTCAATCCAGATCGCGTCTACAAGACGCCCGATGGAAAAGAGCTGAAGCTGCACGGCCGCAGCCTGCTGCTGATGCGCAACGTCGGCCATCACATGTTCACCGACGCCGTGCTCGACGACAAAGGCGAGGAAATTCCGGAAGGCATCCTCGATGCCGCTGTTACCGGCCTGCTCGCGATTCACGATCTGAAGGGCAGCTCGAAAACCAGGAACAGCCGAACCGGCTCTGTCTATGTCGTGAAGCCGAAGATGCACGGCCCCGATGAGGTCGCACTGACATGCGAATCTGTTCGAGCGGGTCGAAAAGATGCTGGTTTTGCCTGCCAACACCATGAAGGTCGGCATCATGGACGAAGAGCGCCGCACCACCGTCAACCTGAAAGCCTGCATCCAGAACGCCCTGAAGCGAATCGTCTTTATCAACACCGGCTTCCTCGACCGCACCGGCGACGAGATCCACACCTCGATGGAAGCCGGCCCGATGATCCGCAAGAACGACATGAAGGCGCAGCCCTGGATCAAGGCCTACGAGGATTGGAACGTCGATGTCGGCTTGATCGACGGACTTCCGGGCCATGCCCAGATCGGCAAAGGCATGTGGGCTGCGCCTGACAAAATGGCGGATATGCTGGCGCAGAAGATCGCCCATCCCCAGGCCGGCGCCACTACGGCCTGGGTACCCTCGCCCACCGCGGCGACGCTGCACGCACTGCATTATCATCAGGTCAATGTGATCGCGCGCCAGCATGAACTGGCAAAGGGCGGCCCGCGCGCCAAACTGATCGACATCCTCACCATTCCGGTATCGCGATCGAACTGGGCGCCGGACGATGTGCGGCAAGAGATCGACAACAATTGCCAGGGCATTTTGGGCTATGTCGTCCGCTGGATCGACCAGGGCGTCGGCTGCTCAAAGGTGCCGGATATCCACGACGTCGGACTGATGGAAGATCGCGCCACCTTGCGTATCTCCAGCCAGCATTTGGCGAATTGGCTGCATCAGGGCGTGACCACAAAGGAACAGGTGATGGAGTCGCTCAAGCGCATGGCGGTTGTGGTCGACGGCCAGAACAAGGGCGACCCTCTGTACCGGCCGATGGCGCCTTCGTTTGACGGAGTGGCGTTCAAGGCAGCGTGCGATCTCATCTTCAGGGGACGCGAACAGCCGAACGGATACACCGAGTTCATCCTGACCGCGCGACGTCGGGAAGCCAAAGCGGCGGGCTGAACGCTCGACGCTAGGCTTCGGCCCGAGTGGCGGCCTAGAAAACCGCGATGTATTTCAACAGGGAGATTACGCCGAGGACGATGACCACAACTCGGCAAATCTGCTTGGCCCGGCCGTCGAGCGGCAACATGTTGATTAGGTACAGAACGAGGATGACGACAAGGAATGTGACGAGCACGCTGACGAGCATGGTGAGCCCCCTGAAAACGCCGCCTGTTATCCAGTAAACGAGTTGCAGACCCTGCGGTTCCGTTCGGGAACGCGCTCAGACCAAAAATCTCAACCTTTTCAATAACTCCGTATTTTTACGGCAGCATCGCTGGCCCAAAGTATTTACTCTTTTTTGCCCAAATGCACAAAGCTTTGGGGGCTTTCATGCTGAATCGTCTGACCGTATCGGCACTGCTCAAGACGGTGATTTGTGCAACCGCATTCGTGGTGGTGAGCGGTTTTTCGTTCACTGCCTGGAATTCGTGGAAGCGCCTCCAGTTGACGGGCCGGATCGGCGTGATCGCCGACACTTCCGCGAGCATGTTCAAGGCTATGGATCGTCTGCGCAGCGACCGCTCTACGAGTGTCCGGTCGCTCAACGCCGATCAGCCGGTCACCAGCGCGATCGAAAAATATCTGCGCGACCTGCGCGATTCGGAAATGCCGGCCATGAGACACGCGCTCGAGCTGCTTCCGACCGTCGAATTTCCCCAGAAGCCGACGCTGCTGCCGGAATTCGACCGACTGTTCAAGATGCTGGATGCCGAGCAAAAGGAGTTTTGGGAGGAAGTTGCGAAGCCAAAAGCTTCGCGGCGTCAGGCACTCGCCAGGGAATATGGGGAGACCGAGACGGCTTTGCTTGACACGCTGGATAAACTGTCCGCGAGCGTTGCAGCCTCCATCAACCAGGAGGATGCCAGGGTCGATCAACTGCTGATGATCAAACAGATGGCGTGGTTGTTGCGCAATACCGCGGGCGAGGCATCACTTACGGTTACGAACGCGCTCACCAGCGGCAAGTTGGCGCCGGAAACCCGCTTGGCCTACACCAAGCTGCTCGGCGGCACCGAAAGCGTTTGGAAAGCCCTGGAGTTGAGCACGGGGGGGATGCAGTTGCCTCCGGCGCTGTCTGCGGCCATGTCCGCGAACCATGCGATCTATTTCAATCCGCAATATCTCGAGCTTCGCATCCGTCTGCTGAACGCGGTCGCGTCAGGCGAAAAGCCCGAGATCATTCCAGATCAGTGGAGCACCTACACAGTTCCCCTGCTCGCCGCTGCCGTCGCTGTCGCTGAAGCCGCACTGGAAGCCACCAAAGAGCACATTGCGAGCCAGCACTCCGCATCGCTGCGTTCGCTGGTGCTAGAGATGGCGTTGCTAGCGGCCGCTATCACGTTTGCCTTTGTCTCCATAACGGCTGTAGCCCGTCGCGTGATCAAGCCGCTGCATAATATCCGCGACGCCATGCTGAAGCTGGCCGCCGGCGACCTCACGGTCGATAGCGGCTACGTCAATCGCCGCGACGAGATCGGTGCATTGGCCGGCGCACTTGAAAAATTCAAGCAACAGGCGATGGAGAAGCTCCGGATTGAAAACCAGGAGCGCGAACGCAATGCCGGCGCGACCACACGCCAACACGAGATCGAAGCCAATCTCGGCGAGTTCGAGGGCATGGTGCGCGCAACCCTGAAGCAATTGGACGACGCCTCCGGTCAGATGCGGACCACCTCCGCCGGCCTGTCGGCGGTCTCGCGTCAAACCAATGAACGGGTCCAAATGGCCGAGAAGGCGTCCGAAGATGCCTCCATGAGTGTGGAGAGCGTGGCATCCGCTGCCGAGCAACTGAGCGGCTCGATCAACGACATCAGCCAGCAAGCCGCGCACGCCGCGGGGATTGCAAGCCGCGCCGTCAGTCAGGCGCGCGAAACCGACAACACCGTTCAGGGACTGGCGACATCGGCAGGCCGGATCGGGGAAGTTGTCGGCCTGATCAATACCATTGCCGCGCAGACCAATCTGCTGGCGCTGAACGCGACAATCGAGGCGGCGCGTGCCGGCGAAGCCGGTCGCGGCTTCGCCGTCGTTGCCTCCGAAGTCAAGTCGCTGGCCAGCCAGACGGCCAGGGCGACCGAGGAAATATCCGGGCAGATCGCCGATATTCAGAAGGTGGCTGGAGAAGCAATCGACGCCATCAAGGGCATCGGCGGCATCATCGCCGAAGTCAATGAAGTCGCGACCACCATAGCGGCTGCGGTGGAGGAGCAGGGCGCGGCGACCCAGGAGATCACGCGCAGCACCCAATACGCCGCTCAGGGCACAAGGAAGGTTTCGGACAACATCTCCGGCGTGAAGGCCGACGCTGACGCTGCCGCCGCTTCGGCGGAGGATGTCAAGAAGGCGTCGCAAACGCTCGAGACGCAGAGCCAGCAACTGGGCAATCAGGTTACCGACTTCCTCAGCAAAATTCGCGCGGCCTGATCTTTTACGTTTTTACGAAGCGGCCGGCGCAATGCCGGCCGCTTCCTTTATTCCGCCGCTACCACAGGCACATGCCGGCGTCGCAAACGCGTGGGTTCCGGAATCGGCGACAGGTTCAACGACGCGCCGCGTTTGTCCGAACTACGGCCCGCAACCATCAATCCGTCCTCGCCGGCAACGATGTCGCCCTTGCGCAGCGTCGGATCTTTTTCGATCTCAACTGAAGCAAGGCCGATCTGATCCTTGCCGTTGCAGGTGCATCCGGCCACAATCTCTGTTCGGTAGCGGAACGCATTCGGCAACTCTGAATACGGTTTTCCGCCATCAGTCTCGGCATCGTCGATATTTCCCCCGTACACCAGCTTGGTCTGACTGGCCGGGCAAAGGTGGTTGCACAACGTCGCCCTAGTTTGGTTGGTGGTCCCCGAAATCGGGAAATACCTGCCGTCACAGGTGCGCACGCAATAGGCCTGCTCGCCCCCGCTGCTGCCCCGTAGCTGCGGGGCGTCCGGTTGCGAGGAGCGCTCACTCACGTACGGTAGCCGCATCGGAGGCGGGCGCGGCGGCCCACCGAACGGGCCGAACAGCGAAAAAAAGTCTTGCGCCTGCGCGGGCGGCGCCACGCTGAGGGCGCACCATGCCGCCGCGACGAGTATGCCTGATCGCTTAAGCATGCTGACCTCCCGGTCGACCAATCGCTAGTTCACCGACGAGCTTGAGGTGTTCAGCGCCTGACGCCCCGAAGACAGTCTGGTCATCGCCGGGGCCATCTGCGCACGCGGTTGTGCGCTCGTCCGCCTGGCGGAGATCGTTGCTGTGCTGGCAGGCTCGATCGTCCGGGCGACTTTAGCCTGAAGCGGCGCGCTCTTCGGCAGCACCACTACCCGCGTCCCCAGATCGACCCGGCTGAACAGATCGGTGACGTCTTCATTGGTGAGGCGGATACATCCCGAGGAGACGAATTTGCCGATGGTCGAGGGATCGTTGGTGCCGTGGATGCGGTATTGGCTGCTGCCGAGATAGATAGCCCGTGCGCCGAGCGGATTGCCCGGTCCTCCCGCCATAAATCGCGGCAGATAGGGCTGTCGCGCAATCATCTCTGCCGGCGGATGCCAATCCGGCCACTCCGCCTTGTGGCTGACCGTCTGCACACCGGACCAGGTAAAGCCCTCGCGGCCGACGCCGACGCCGTAGCGAATAGCTCGGCCTCCGCCGAGGACGTAATACAGCAACGTGTTGGCGGTATCGATGATGACCGTGCCGGGCGTTTCGCGGCTCTCAAATGTCACCGTGGCGCGCCGCAACCGGTCCGGGAGCACGCTTTCGTCAACGCTCGGCGAGGGCGCATTCAGCATGGGGTCCTGAAGGAAGCCGCGCGGCTGTGTCTCGGCATAACCAAGCGCCTGAGCATCGGCGGTCGTTGCGATGCCAACCGGCGCGAAGATCAAAGCACCCGCGAACGCCAAACGCATCGCGCCCCGAGATGACCGGCGAGTTGACGTTGATTGATAGGCCATGAACCGCCCCCTGAATTACGCATCGTGCGATGCTCCGGAGCGCCAACGCGGTTGCGGCGTTGCAGTTCCGCTCGCTGCCGTTCGAAGCACGGAGGCCGCTGCACGACGCATTGAGAAAGACAAGTTCGTGTCGGTGCCGCGGAACTCTGAGAGCCGATGCGGATTGACTTGAACGGCCTTTGGCCAGGTTCGCGGCCAAGCGGCTATGCCGGGCTCGCGCGGGGAGAGAAATCGAACGTGCGTGTTCTTCCAACTGAACGTCTGCTTTCCAACGGATCGGACGCCGCATCAACTCACGAAAAGCAAGACGAAACGCCGGTAGGTATCGGTCGCTCCGAAATTGTTTCTTTCGCCCTGGTCGGGCTGCTGATCATCAGCATTGCCGCCATACTTTACGTGGCAAAGCCATTCTTCCTGCCGGTGGTCATGGCTTTCGTGGTGGGCACTATGCTTTCGCCCGCGGCGAGCTTCCTTGAGCGCTATCACGTACCGCGCTCGGTGGGCGCGGTCCTGATCGTAAGCACGGTGGGGGCAGCGGTGGCGTTCATCATCGGGCTGATCTCGTCACCACTGATGGAATGGAGCTCGCGGCTGCCCGAGTTGGTCTCGCGCTTCAAGGACAAGCTGCATGTCTTTGATCGTCCGCTGGCGCTATGGCACGAACTCCAGGGCATGCTCGGCGGATCTAGCGCGCCGGCCCCTGTGCAGGCGCCGAAGCTGGATTGGGTCCAGCCCGCGCTCGAGTTCCTGTCGCCGACCTTTACCGAATTTCTGTTGTTCGCGGCCACGCTGGTGCTCTTTATCGCCAGCTGGAAAGATCTTCGCCGCGCGCTGATCATGACATTCCGCGACCATGACGCGCGGTTGCGAACTCTGCGGATCGTCAACGAGATCGAGGTGCATCTCGGCAGCTACCTGCTAACAGTCACAATGATCAACGTCGGCGTCGGCGTCGCCACGGGCATCGTATGCGCGCTTACCGGAATGCCAAACCCGGCAGGGCTCGGGGCGCTGGCGGCGACGCTGAACTTCATTCCGATCATCGGCCCCGTTGCGACGTTTGCAATCCTGGTCGTGGTAGGCGTGGTTGCGATCCCGACGATCGGAGCGGGGTTGGCCGGGGCGCTCGGCTTTGCCGGGATAGCCTTTATGGAAGGTCACTTTGTCACACCGACTATTATTGGCCGCCGCCTCGCGCTGAACGCGCTGGCGGTATTCGTTGCGCTGGCATTCTGGACCTGGCTATGGGGGCCCATGGGAGCGTTTTTGTCTTCCCCGCTTCTCATCGTGGCACTGATCGTCAAAGAGCATGTTCTGCCGGACAGTTCACCCCAACTGCCGAAACATGACTGAGCATTCTGCTGGAGTAAGCTTCCGGCCGGCAGGTATGCCGCCGAGGTAAATAGCGGGGATGAGCTTCCCAGATAGCGGGATGAGCCACACCAACGCTTGGCGCGACGGAGCCGACGTTCAGCTCGTTACGTGACGCAACGGCCCGGCTGAAGCAGCTTTGCGACTTCCGTCAGCGTACTGACCATAGGCTCGCAAGCGGCGGTGAGCTTTCGTGGATCCCGCCCGGTCAGCGGCGGTGGCGCCGGCGCAATGCGCAACTCCAGCGCGAGCGGGATGCGGACCACGATTGATGTATCGGAAAGATTGTCCAGCCGAATGGAAATCGTTCGGGTCGGCGCAACCGCGGCGAAGGCCGGAGCCACACGATCCCCCTTGGCGCCCCGATTGATGCCCTCAGACAAGGTGGAGCTTGCGCCCGTGAAAGCAAAGGCCTGCAGCCTCTCGCTCAAGTCGTGACCAGAGGCAAACTGCACCGCACCAAAGGTCAGCGAGACCGCGGCTGCGCCCAGAAGTCCGCCGGTAACTGGTAACATGACGGTGTGCCCCCCTCACCCTGTGACTATCGAAGACACAACGTCGGGATGAACGGGCCGGTTCTCGCCGGTCACCATCACTTAACCGTGTGCAAAAAAATCCGCGCGGGCGAGGAACGACTTTCGGGCTCGGGAGTCATTCCGGCAGCCGGTTATTCCCCCCTGCCCCATTGACCGGCGATGTAGGGCGCGACTGTGGTGATGCCAGTCGCGCCCTGCTTTTTGTCCGAATTCGGCCTTCGCCAACTCACCTTTCCCACCTCAATCGTCGCAATTTCCCTTCTGTAGCTGTGGGCCCGACGCAATCGGCCGCCGCGTCACCGATGGACGGCGCCAAACACCGGCTCGTAGCCGCTGCTGCTCGAACGGATATGCGGGCGACGCGGTCCGCGAAAATGGGCTGGTATCACCAGCCGGCCGCTATCGGCAGCTTCGGCGAAGATCATGTTGCGCGTTTTACTCGCCAATGTCGGATCAACACAGACCGAGGTGACAAGTGGGCTGAAAAATCTGGATCGGACTGTGCACCGCATCGCCGCAAAAGTCGCGAGATGTTGGGCGAATCTACAGCGCTCCCATTTGACCGCTGGTGTGGCCGGGCAAAGGGACGAGCCGAAGACCCGGACCAAGCGCATAACCGTCGTCCACCAGATCAGCGAGGCCCGCCTCTACGATCGGGATCACGCTCTCTTCCAAGGCGCGGGCGTGGATGGGCGCAGCGCAACCGGCCTCGCGTCGCCTCATCCATTCGGCGAGCTCACGACGCCCGAACGGATAACGAGCATTGGGAAAGTCGGCTCCCAACGGCCGTTCTCTCGCCGCGTATTCCAACCGACGTGATCGACATGCAGATGTGTGCAGAATACGAGATCGACGCCGGCGGGATCGACGCCGGCACGCCGCAGCCGATCGAGAAAACCACTTCCGCGCCGATGATGGAACGCTGGAAATTCGACGCATTCCTTGCCTTCGCCGATGCAGGTGTCGATCAATATGGTTCGCCCCCAGCTCGAAAGACGAAGGTCGGATGGCAAATTTGACGAAGTCTTTGGCGAGATCGAGGAAGTCGGGCTCCAGCGTGCTCGACGCGCCTGGAGCATTTCCGGATCACATCCAGGCAAGAACGCGACAGCGAAAGCGAGAAATCGCCATCATCAATGATGATGTCAACGATGGCCTCGCCAATAGCAAAGCGCATGAATACTCCTCTCCCGCAGTCCCGGAGCAAGAATAAATCCGGATTCCTTTGCTTGACGCCGAACGCCTGCTCTGACCCGAGGACCGGAAAACACTGGAAAGTAGCACGCCGGCGAGGGGCTCAAAACCGGGCCAGAACACCACGCGTATTTGTCTGGCGGCTCCGAAACAGTATAAGGCGGTACCTTCCTCAGCGCCGTCTGTGCCGAAATTGCATGAACTCCTTCAGATTGTCGGCCTCTCGCTTGGCGTAAGCCTGGCGGCGACGGCCTTGGCGACGGCGATCAGCTTGCCCGCAGGATGCGCTCTCGCGACCATTGCCTTTCGCGGACGCCGGCTGATCGTGGTCCTGATCAACGCGTTCTTTGGGCTTCCGCCGGTCGTGGTCGGGCTCGGTCTGTATCTGGCGCTTTCGCGCTCGGGGCCGCTCGGCTTCCTCGAACTGCTGTTCACCCCAACCGCGATGGTGATTGCGCAGGCGGTGCTTGCGACGCCGATCATCACGGCGCTGGTGCACCGTGCGAGCGAGCGAGCCTGGGCGCGTTACGGCGACGAGCTTGTCAGCGACGGAGCCTCGAGATTGCAAGCCATTCCGCAAATCCTTCTGATCATCCGGGCCGAGATCTTGACTGCGGTTCTCGCAGGCTTCGGCCGTACGGTATCCGAAGTGGGCGCGGTGATACTCGTCGGAGGCAACATCCGCGGGCTGACCCGTACGATGACCACTGCTATTGCTCTGCAAACGAGCCAGGGTGACCTGCCCTTGGCGCTGGCGCTTGGCGCGGTGCTCGTGGGGATAAGCATATCGATAAGCGCGACGGTTTTTGCGTTGGCCGGGCGCGCCAGAACGGCTGGGAGCGAGGAAATATGAAGTTGTTTCGGGCGACTGCGGCGCTGCTGCTTGCCATGGTTTGCCTCCATTCGCCAGCGGCGGCAAAATCGATCGTGCTCGCTTCGACAACGTCCGTTGAAAATTCCGGTTTGCTGGCGGCCATCATTCCGCAATTCACGGCCAGGACGGGAATCGCGGTCCACGTGGTTGCGCAAGGCACTGGCAAGGCGATCGATACGGCGCGTCGGGGAGACGCCGATTTGCTTCTGGTTCATGACCCCGAAGCAGAGCAGCAGTTCATGGACGAAGGCCACGGCTCAAGGCGTCGTCAGATCGCGTGGAACGATTTTGTCATCGTCGGGCCCAGCGGTGACCCGGCGCACGTCCGTGGCGGGAAGGACAGCGTCGACGCCTTCAAAGCAATCGCCTCGACGCAAGCTGCGTTCGTCTCACGTGGCGACAAGAGCGGCACCAATTCCGCGGAGCTGCGCCTCTGGAAGCTCGCAGGCCAAACTCCCGAGGCGCTGCACAATGAAAAATGGTATCGCGATATCGGCGGCGGCATGGGCCAGGCATTGAACGCTGCAAGCGCAATGAGCGCCTATACCTTATCCGATCGCGGCACATGGCTCAGCTTCAACAACAAGGGAGACCTGGTCATCGCCGTGGAAGGCGACCGCCGGCTGCTGAACCGCTACGACGTGATCGAGTTGGACCCGAACAGACACCCCGGCGCAAAGCTTGAGGCCGCAACGGCCTTTGCTGACTGGCTTGTTTCGTCAGATGGACAAGCGGCCATCGGCGCTTTCCAGGTCAAGGGACAAACGCTCTTCAATCCCTCCGCAGCGGCACCGAAATGACGCCTTCCGTCCCTTGCTACCGTCGAGCAAGGCTCCGGCCTGTCCGGTCGTGCAAAGAAATCAGGCGCGCCGCTAAGCGCGTCAAGCCCAATCAGGCGGCGGGCGCCTTCGGAGCCCGGTTGCGGGAGTTGCGCTGAAAGAACAGCGCCTGGCTCGCCACTGCCGAAACCATGGCCGGCTGGAACGGTTTGGAAATCAGGAAGGCCGGCTCAGGACGCTCGCCAGTCAGGAAGCGTTCGGGATAGGCCGTGATGAAGACGACCGGAACCTCGAAGGTGCGGAGCAACTCGTTCACGGCGTCGAGGCCGGAGCTACCGTCCGCAAGCTGAATATCGGCCAGGATCAGCCCCGGCTTCTTGTTCTTGGCCAAAGCCACGGCGTCGGAATGGGTTCGGGCGACCCCGATCACGTTGTGGCCGAGATTCCTTACGAGGCTTTCCAGATCCATCGCGATGAACGTCTCATCCTCGATGATCAGCACGTCCGTGGCGATTTCGGCCGCCATTTCGCGACCGGCCGCGTCGGCAAGCCGCCGGGTCTCGGCAACATCGGTGCCGAGAATGAAGGCGACTTCTTCCTCGGAGAAACCCTCCAGTGACAGCAGGAGGAAGGCCTGACGCGGCAGTGCGGTGATATTCGACAACCGGCGCTCAGGGGGCATCGGCAATGTCGTCACCCCTTCCGCATCGTCATTGATTGAGACCGAATTCCAGATCCGGGTGAACAACCTGAACAGGGCGGCGCGCGGCCCATGCTGCTCGTCCAGCAGCGTCGGATCCTGAAGCATAGTTTCCAGCATCGCCGCCACGTAGGCGTCGCCGGATGCCTGGCTCCCCGTCAAGGCACGGGCATAGCGCCGCAGCAGCGGCAGGTGTTCAGCAACAAGCTGTGATCGGGACATCCCCACTCCATCGCTATCATGGGCCTGCATTCCAGAGGGCGACCCGGTTTCCCCTATCGGCCTATTACGCCCGAGCCCGATAAAAGTTCCGGCGCGCCGGAACTTTTAGCCGGAGTTCGAATTAGCCACCTGCGGGAAGGGCTCGGACAACGAAACAATGTCGAAGCTACAAGGACTTAACTCTCGGGGAAACGTGGATCAGGTCATGAAAGATGTAAAGTCTCAACCGAACAAAAACACACCCCCGGGGAAGGGCGGCCTCAACGCCGAAATCCAGTCCAGAATCGGGCATCAGCTCCGAGCCATGTACGACGATGTCGTACGGCAGGGAGTGCCTGACCGATTCGCGGAATTGATCCGGAAGCTTGATGCGCCGGACGAGACCACCCAGTTGGGCGGTACGGGGGACGAAGCCAAAAACAGCGGGAGGGAATAATGCCTCTCACAAATTCACTTCGCGACGACATATTGGCGTCGGTGCCGAGCTTGCGGGCTTTCGCGATCTCGCTCAGCGGCAACGGCGACCGCGCCGATGATCTTGTCCAGGAAACTCTGTTGCGAGCGCTCGCCAACATCGACTCGTTTCAGCCGGGCTCGAACCTGCCGGCATGGCTCTTCACGATTTTGCGCAACCTGTTTCGCTCGGATTATCGCAAGCGGCGGCGCGAGGTGGAAGACGCCGAGGGCAACTACGCGAAAACTTTGAAAACGCAGCCGTCGCAAAACGCGCACCTCGAATTTGAGGAATTCCGCGCCGCGCTCGACAAGCTTCCACAAGATCAGCGTGAAGCGCTGATTCTGGTCGGCGCTTCCGGATTTTCTTACGAGGATGCGGCGGCGATCTGCGGCTGCGCCGTCGGCACCATCAAGAGCCGCGTCAATCGGGCGCGATCCAAGCTCGGAGCGCTCCTTTATGTCGACGGTGCTGAAGATTTCGGCCCCGATGAAACCGTACGCGCGGTGATCGGCGGCAATGGCTGATTGTCGAGTTTCGGCGTAAACTGCGTTTGCGCCGAAGCTATCGGCCCGAATTGACGGGCGCGGAAATTTGCTCCGTGCGGTCGCGTTCTGTCATATCAACTACCGTGTCCATCGGCGCGGTCAGCTCGTAAACGTAGCTCGCCTCATTGAAATAACGCTTCGAGGTACCGCCTAGCGCTTCCGGCGCCACGCGATCGAGCAGGATCACCCCGAAATCGCTGTCCGGCCTGCGTGTCGCCTCGCTGGTGTTGAACTCTTCCCAGCGGAAATGGAAAACTGCGTCGGGCTCTTCTCCGCTAACCTCCCAATGCGCGACGATGTGCGGGTGTTTGCCGACCAGCGAAAGCCCTTCGTCAGAATGCGACGCCAGTTCGAAAAACAGCAATGAGAGGCTTTGCGCGGCCCGCGCGCTGACGGCGATGTCGGGGCCGCTCACCGCGATACGCTCGGCGTGAGGAATGGCTCGCGCTTCGAACAGCCCTCGCAGCTTGACGCCCTGCCACTGGCTTTCGCTGAGCAGCGAGACGACGTTAGACATCGCATGAATTCGTCCGATCAGAAGCTCGCGCGCGACGTCCATATCGGCGCCATGGCGCAGCGTGCGGGTGACGATCGATTGAATGACCGCAAGGATGTTCTTGACCCGGTGGTTCAGCTCGTCGATGACCGCGGTCAGGCGGCGTTCAAAGCCGATCCGCACCTGGATTTCGCGGCTTAGCCGCAAGTTGTTGTAGGCAACGTATCCGAACAGCCCACAGATGATGCCCGTCAATGCAAGTCCAACCGCAGCGACGATGGCGGCGGTTTGCTCCGCGCGGCTCGCCGCGTTGGTTTTCGCGTAATAGGAGAGCGCCCAATCGCGATCGCCGAACGTCACGGTTCGCGTTGCGGACGCCGCCGGCCCGTCCGACACCGTCCTTGACGTGACGACGCCCTGATCGTTGGCGACCAGTTCGCTATTTCCACGACGCGGGTCTTTCAGCACCACCGAAAACAGCGACAGATCGTCGTTGGTCAGCATCAGCGCCGACAATTCATAGGAAAACGTCACAAAGCCCGCGGGCGCAGTGGCACCCTCCTGGACCACAGGCGCGGCAAGCACAATGCCGATCGGTCCGTTAGCGCGCAGCAGCGGCGTTGGATCGGACGCGACTGGTTTTCCTTCGGCCATCGCGCGAGACAACATCGCCCCGATCGTCGGGTTATTGTCGAGCGCGCGGCCCGGAATGCCCTTTGTCTCGGCATTACGTGGTTCGAGATCCATCACCACGTCAATCGGTTTGTCGAGCGATCTCGGGTCCAATGGCTTATCATCGAAGTTGCGGATCGTTGGATTGGAAAAACCAGCGCTGGCCAATTCCGCGCGCGCGGCGTCCAGCTCGTTCGGATTGAGCCGAGCAATCCAGGTAGCGACGACGAAGTCGGTCTTGAATGCGTAAATCGAAGCGCGCAGCGGCTGGAGCATATTGGCCTTGATTACCGAGGGCGCGCGGAACAACCCGGATGCCACCCGCGCCAGCAACTCGCGTTCAGTCAGGCGATCCTGAACCAGGCTGGCGTGGACGTCGATCGCACGCGCCAACGCGACACCGTCGATCGCCAGCTCCTGATCATGGACGCGATAAGCCGCAAGCCCGGAGAGCAGAACTCCGATCAGCGCAATGAAGCCAATGATGAAACCCAGCCGAACCACTTGCTTACTCAGACAATGAGAGGCTGGCGAAGGCCAACAGAGAAGTCCGACGGGACAGGACGGATTCGAAGCCAACCCGCCGACATAATGGAGAAGCCATCAATGGTGTGCAACACCGCTCGGCAGGCAACCTTAATCCGATTCACGATCGCCACGCTTGAAACCGGCCGGAGAACATTAATCGCAAGAAGCTGGATTTGTTCCGTCCATTGGGCCGCTTTACTCTCGATCAGAGCGCGCTTTGCCACAGGAGTTAACGCGGATCGCTAGATCGACTGCGCCTGCGCGAGCGGCCGAAGTCCGCCCTTTGCTTCGATAAAGCTGATGATGCGATCCAGCCCTTCGCTCTTCTTGAGATTGGTCATGACAATTGGCCGTTGCCCGCGCATGCGCCGGGCGTCCGTGTCCATTTTTTCGAGCGATGCCCCCACATGCGGCGCGAGGTCGATCTTGTTGATGACCAGAAGATCTGAGCGGGTAATGCCGGGGCCGCCCTTTGACGGGATCTTGTCACCGGCCGCGACATCGATCACGTAGATCGTGAGGTCGGCAAGTTCCGGCGAGAAAGTTGCGGCGAGATTGTCGCCGCCGGATTCGATTAGCACCAGATCGAGATTGGGAAATTTCGCTCGCATGTCCGCCACGGCCGCAAGATTTATCGAAGCATCTTCGCGGATAGCAGTGTGAGGGCATCCGCCGGTCTCTACACCCGCTATGCGATCCGGCGTGAGCGATCCCGAACGCACCAGGAATTCCGCATCCCATTTGGTGTAGATGTCGTTGGTGATGGCCGCGATGTCGTAGCGTTGCCGCATCGCCTTGCAGAGCAAATCCATCAACGCCGTTTTACCCGATCCGACTGGGCCACCGATGCCTATACGAAGCGGGCCGTGAGAACTGGACATGTCAATCATCTTTCCACCAGGTTACATCCCCACTCGGGCGGAGACTCTTGACGGCTGACTTGAGTGTTGCCGCGAACTGTAGGGCCAGATCGCAGGCCAGTGGCACGGAAGATAGCTCAAGCCATTCATGACCTGAATAACCTCGTGTACTGCGCCTCATGCCGCAGGCTCGCGAGATCGGCGCGAAAGGTGGCGCTGCCGAGATCTTCAAGCGATGCGGCCAGCGCGCGACCAGCGGTCGCCGACACCATCGTTTCAAGGGAAGCGAGTATGCGCTGGCTATCGGTTTGCCCGAGCGGCACCAGCCGCGCACCGGCGGAAATCCAGTTTGAAGTCAGCGCGTGAAGGAACGCGTGTAGCGTTGGCGCGAGCGGAATGCCGTGCGCGGCGCTGACCAGACCGGCTGCCACGGGATACACGATCGTTCCTTCGCAGCCCGCAATGGCGGCTTCCAGATCAGCGCAACTCCAGGCCCCGCGAGCAATCTCGATAAAGGCGCGGCCCTGCGCCGAGGTCTCCAGTTGCCGTTCGCGCGAGGTTACGAACGCGGCTGCGAGTTCGGCGATGTCGTTCATGGCAGCCTGGTCGCCGGCTTGCACCGCGCGGTGCGTGTGGACCAGAAAAACGCCGTCGCAAAATCCGGACCCGTCGGCGAGCATCGTTTGCAGCCAGTCCCGAAGCGAGGCGGCATCAGTGATGTCGCCGGCTTCAACCGCCCATTCGAGGCCGCTGGAATATGAAAATCCCCCCACCGGAAAGGAGGTGGATAACCAGGTCATGAGCCGGTACAGCGTCGCCGCCTCGCTCTCCGTCATGCCGTCCGAATTCACCACCGTATCAGGTTCACTTACGGTCATGAGCATGGGAATGGCCATCGTGATGATCGTGGTCGCAATGCTCGCCATGATGATGGTCGTGGGCGTGCGAGCCATGATCGTGCGAAGCGTTAAGCGCAGGCTGTTCCGGAGTTTTTCCCTGCGCGTCATAGGCGCCGCCTTCGGGATCGAATGGCGCCTCGATCTCAATGACGCGCGCGCCAAGCCCTTTGACCATGGTCTCGATGACGTGATCGCGACGTATGCGCAGGCCTTTGCCTGCGATCTGGGTCGGCAGATGCCGGTTACCGAGGTGCCACGCGACCCGGACCAGATCGTGCGGGTCGCTGCAGCGAATTTCGACGAGCGGTTCGGGCGCGGCGACGACCTCGATCAACCGTCCGTCGTCCAGCACGAGGGCATCACCGCCGCGCAGGGCGACCGTATGTTTCAGATCGAGCAGGAATTCCAGCCCGCGCGTGCCGATCATCGCCATCCGCCGGCGATGACGGTCGTCGAAATCGAGCACGACGGTATCAGCCGCCGCATCCGTCCAGCAGTGCTGCTGACGAATATGCGTGGCGCGGATCATGTATTTCTGCTCACAATTTTGTCGGCTCGAAGCACTGTCTAGCGCACCTCAACCTTTTCGGGCGTAATAACCTCGATCCGCGGCGGCGCTGAGAAGCATTTAACGGCGACGCGGCCGAATGTTTTCATGTGGTCGGCGCTACGGTGCGGTACCAGCGCCTCGGCATTGTCCCACTGCTCGACGAACACCATCTTTGTGGGGTCGGTGACGCTTTCGTGCAGGTCATAGGCGATATTACCCGCTTCTTTGCGGGTCTCCTTGATGCAGGCGGTCGCGGCGGCAATGAACTCAGCGCGCGTTTCCGGCTTGATGGTCAGCGTGGCAACGACATAGATCACGGACAAATCCTCCCGGCTCTTGTTGGCTTGAGATACCGGGACCGAGCATATCCCAGTGCCGCGTCGAAATGTGAGCTATTTGGGCAGCATATCGTGCGCCGGCTCAGCCCGGCAGCGCGAGCGCACGCATGCCGCATTCTGATCGCGCTTTAGAACATGAAATAGCGCTGCGCCAGCGGCAACACCTCGGCCGGCGGGCAGCTCAAGAGCTCGCCGTCGGCCCGCACCTCGTAGGTCTCGGCATCGACCTCGATCTTGGGCGTCGCGCCGTTATGGATCATGCTCTTTTTACTGATCCCTGCGCGGGTATTCTGGACGGCATAGAGCTTCTTTTCGACGCCGAGCTTTCGCGCCAATCCGCCTGACATCGCCGCCTTTGAGGTGAACACCACAGAAGACGCCGTCAGCGACTTGCCGTAAGCCGCGAACATCGGTTGGTAATGCACCGGCTGCGGCGTCGGGATCGACGCGTTGGGATCGCCCATGGGAGCAGCGACGATCGAGCCGCCCTTGACAATGCAATCGGGCTTGACCCCAAAGAAGGCCGGCGACCACAGCACGAGATCGGCAAGCTTGCCCTTCTCTACCGAGCCGATCAGTTTTGAGACGCCATGCGCGATCGCCGGGTTGATAGTGTATTTGGCGATGTAGCGTTTGACCCGGAAATTGTCGTTGCCGTTCTTGTCTTCGGGGAGTTGCCCGCGCTGCTTTTTCATCTTGTCGGCGGTTTGCCAGGTCCGAATGATGACCTCGCCAAGCCTGCCCATGGCCTGAGAGTCCGACGACATCATCGAGAGCGCGCCGAGGTCGTGCAGGATGTCCTCCGCCGCGATGGTCTCTTTCCGGATGCGGCTTTCGGCAAAGGCGAGATCTTCGGCAATGTTGGGATCGAGGTGGTGACAGACCATCAGCATGTCCAAATGCTCGTCGATGGTGTTGCGCGTGAACGGCCGTGTCGGATTGGTCGAAGACGGCAGCACGTTTTTCAAGCCGGCGATCTTGATGATGTCGGGCGCGTGGCCGCCGCCTGCGCCTTCGGTATGGAAAGCATGGATGGTGCGGCCCTTGAAAGCCTTGACCGTGTCCTCGACAAAGCCGGACTCGTTCAGCGTGTCGGAATGCAGCATCACCTGCACGTCGTAGTCATCTGCGACCGACAGGCAGTTATCGATTGCCGCCGGCGTCGTGCCCCAATCCTCGTGCAGTTTCAGCGCGCATGCGCCGCCCTTGATCATCTCCACCAAAGATGCCGGCCGTGACGCATTGCCTTTTCCGGAAATGCCGAGATTGACCGGGAACGCATCGAACGACTGGATCATCCGTCCCATGTGCCAGGGACCCGGAGTACAGGTTGTGGCGAAGGTGCCGTGCGACGGACCGGTGCCGCCGCCCAGCATCGAGGTTACGCCCGACATCAGCGCGTGCTCGATCTGCTGCGGACAGATGAAATGAATGTGGCTGTCGAAACCGCCGGCGGTCAGGATTTTACCTTCGCCGGCGATGACGTCGGTGCCCGGACCGATGACGATGGTCACGCCGGGCTGGATATCGGGATTGCCGGCCTTTCCGATCGCACTGATATAGCCTTCCTTGATGGCCACGTCGGCCTTCACGATTCCCCAGTGATCCACGATCAGTGCGTTGGTGATGACGGTGTCCGCCGCGCCCTGCCGGTTGGTCGCCTGCGACTGGCCCATGCCATCGCGGATCACCTTGCCGCCGCCGAATTTCACCTCTTCGCCGTAGATGGTGAAATCCTTTTCGACCTCGATGATCAGGTCAGTGTCCGCCAGCCGCACGCGATCCCCGGTGGTGGGTCCGAACATATCGGCATAGACGGAACGCCTTATTTTCGTGCTCACAACGTACTCCTGGCTGTATTCACCGTCTCGTCAAAGACGCGATCCATCTTTTCATTGCCGCCCCGGCATCCCGCGACAACCTGCTCGGCCCAGGCGAGATAATCGGATAGCTCTTCGCGCGCGCTCTTGGTCGGATTGGATACGATGCGGGCGCGAATGTTGCTGACCTTGTCGGCGATCTTGATCAGCTTGGCGCCGGGCGACTTGTGCGGGGCATCGACGACCTGCTTTCGCCTGCGCTCGTCCTTTGGAAGAGACATGTCATCGGTCACCTCGACGACAAGTTCTGCGACGCGTTCGCTGAAACGGTGCGCCAGTTCCTCGCGCGTCATTGCGGTGTCTTCGATGGTGTCATGCAGCCAGCCTGCCGCCACCAACTCGGCATCCGAACCATCGGTCGCGTCTGAGAGCAGGTTCGCCACCTCGGCAAGGTGATTGATGTAGGGCTCGTTGACACGGCCCTTGCGCTGCATGCCATTGTGGCGGCGCGCCGCGAGGTCGGCGGCTTTGGAGACGAGACAGATTGGAGCCAGCATAACAGAAACCTCCGTTTCCGCCCCAACGGCATGACGGCTGTCCTCGTTCCCTCTGTAAACGGCTCAGTGTAGATCAAAGTACGCATTTTGAGATCACAGCTTGCCGTTTACCTCGCCGCGGAAGCCGTGAATGACGCGCTTGCCGGCTACGGCGACAAGCTGGACGTCACGGGTCTGTCCCGGCTCGAAACGCACCGCAGTGCCCGCCGCGATATCCAGCCGCATGCCGCGAGCGCGTCGGCGATCGAATTTCAACGCCGGATTGGTTTCAAAGAAATGATAGTGCGAGCCGACCTGGATCGGACGATCGCCCGTATTGGCAACCGTGAGCGTGACGGTCTTGCGCCCGGCATTGAGCTCGATCTCGCCGTCCTTGATGAATAATTCGCCGGGGATCATGACGCTGCTCCTACCTGATCGGCTCATGCACGGTGACCAGCTTGGTGCCATCGGGAAACGTCGCTTCGACCTGGATATCGTGAATCATTTCGGAAATCCCAGGCATGACCTGAGCACGCGTCAGGACTTGAGCGCCGGTTTGCATCAACTCAGCCACCGTGCGGCCGTCACGCGCACCCTCGACGATGAAATCGGAGATGATGGCAATCGCTTCGGGGTGGTTAAGCTTCACCCCGCGCTCCAGTCTTCGCCGTGCCACGATGGCCGCCATCGAAATCAGAAGCTTGTCCTTTTCACGGGGAGACAGATTCATTTGAAATCACTCTGCGAGCATTGATTTAGTTGAGCCACAACCGCGGCAGCCTTACGCCCTCGACCCGACCGAGCACCGCCAACATGTCGGCGCGGAGCCTTGCCGCATCTTGGGCACAGAAGCGCGCCATTGCAAATCCATTCCAGGCGGAGATTCCGACCTCGCCGCCGAACGAGTCCGACAACTCGCGGACGCGCTCCACAAGCGCCTCGTCACCAGGCACAATCAACGCCGTCCCGATAGCTACCCCGCCATTCGCGATTGCCGGTCTGGCGAGCTTCGCCCCAATCTCCCCCTCGAGCCGCACGGTCTCGGCAAGCACCAGCCTGCCTTCACGCCGTACGCGCCAGCGGTCGACGAACTCGCCGTGCTGCATGCACTCACCCATCGCCGTGCGGCCGAACACGACGATCTCGCAAAGCACGAGCGAAGCGTCCTTGGCAAGATCGATGTCGATCCGCCGCCTGATACGCGCCCGGTCGAACAGGATGGTCTCCTGCGGAAGCCATCCGAGGTGCGCGCCCTCGGCCAGTTTGAAGGTGATGTTGAGCTGGGCAGCGGCCCCGGCTGCGCGATAGACCTTTTCCGCCGCCGCGCTCGTCAGCGTCAGCCGCGAGCCTTTGCCTGCTGCGATCTCGATGTCGAAGCGGTCGCCGCCGGCAATACCTCCCGCCGTATTCACGAACACACCCGAGAGGCCGTCGTTTTCCGGAGAGGGAAACCGCACGCGCAGCGAACCTGATTTATGCAAGCTGCGGCGGCGTGTAACGCCGTCCGCAAGGTGAACGTCGAAAATGACTGCGCCCCTCGCGCGGTTAGCCGCAAACGTCGCCGAAGACAGGCTGGAGATATCGCTTCGCATCCGTCCCCCACCGGCTATGCGGCGTTTCGCAAGGGCATCACCGGGCCAGTTACAGCGCCATCTGCCGGCTGATTTCACTGGAGTTGAGATTGCTGCGGTCACAGGAATACTTCACCGCCCCCCGGTCCATTACTGCGAAAGTGTCGCCGAGCTCGCAGGCAAAGTCGAGGTATTGTTCGACCAGCACGATCGCGATAGTCCCGAGGCTGCGCAGATAAGAGATCGCCCGGCCGATGTCCTTGATAATTGACGGCTGGATGCCTTCGGTCGGCTCATCGAGCAATAGCAGCTTCGGCCGCATCACCAGCGCGCGTCCGATTGCAAGCTGCTGCTGCTGACCGCCGGAGAGGTCTCCGCCGCGCCGGCCGAGCATCGATTGCAACACCGGGAATAGCGAAAATACGTCGTCGGGAATGTTGCGGTCGTCGCGCTTCAGCGGGCCGAAGCCGGTCTTGAGGTTTTCCTCGACGGTGAGCAGGGGAAAGATCTCGCGCCCTTGCGGCACTAAACCGATCCCGCGCCGGGCGCGTTCATAGGGCTTCAGGGCGGTGATATCGGCGCCATTGAAGTTGATCGTGCCGGACGCGATCGGATACTGGCCGACCATCGCCCGCAGGAGCGAAGTTTTGCCAACACCATTTCGCCCGAGCACGCACATCACCTTGCCCGCCTGCGCCGAAATCGAAACGCCGCGCAAAGCCTGCGCCGCGCCGTAATAGAGGTTGATCTTTTCGACGTTCAGCATCGTTATCTTCCCAAATAGACTTCGATAACCCGTTCGTTCGACGAGACCTGGTCGATGGTGCCTTCCGCCAGAACCGTGCCTTCGTGCAGGCAGGTCACCTTGACGCCGAGCTCGCGCACAAAGGTCATATCGTGCTCGACGACCATGACGGTCTTTTCCTTGTTGATCTCCCTGAGCAGCTCCGCCGTCTGATGCGTTTCGACGTCGGTCATTCCCGCAACCGGTTCGTCCACCAGCAGCAATTTTGGATCTTGTGCCAGCAGCATTCCGATCTCCAGCCATTGCTTTTGGCCGTGCGACAGGCTTCCGGCGAGGCGGCTGCGCGCATCGGTGAGACGGATGGTTTCGAGCACGCGCTGGATGCGTTCGCTCTCAGGTTTGCTCTCCCGCCAGAACAGCGTGCCCTTGACGCTGTGATCCACATTGAGCGCGAGCAGCAGATTATCCTCGATGGTCTGGCTTTCGAAAACGGTCGGCTTCTGGAATTTTCGCCCGATCCCGAGTTCGGCAATGCGAGTTTCGTCGAGCCGGGTCAAATCGGTGACACCGTCGAACAACACCGTGCCCTCGTCCGGCTTCGTCTTGCCGGTGATGATATCCATCATGGTGGTCTTGCCGGCGCCATTCGGGCCGATGACGGCGCGCATCTCGCCGGGCGCGAGCGTCAGCGACAGATTGTTGATGGCGTGAAAGCCGTCGAACGAGACATGCACGCCGTCGAGATAGAGCAGTGCGGAAGTGGCGCGAGTATCCATGATGTTCATGCGCTCACTCCGCCGGGTTCGGTTCGGTGATGCCGTCCTCGCGCGCGGCGCTGGCGGCGTTCGCCGTGACCCGCCGCGCTTTCCAGGGCTCCCACCAGGAATTGAAGGTGCCGACGATGCCCTTCGGCAACAACAGCGTCACCAGAATGAACATCGCGCCAAGCATGAACAACCAGTACGGCGCCAGCGGACCAGACGTGAAGTAGGTTTTGGCATAGTTGACGACCACCGCGCCGAGCGCAGCGCCAACCAGCGTGCCGCGGCCGCCCACCGCTACCCAGATTACGGCCTCAATCGAATTGCCCGGCGCGAACTCCGAGGGATTGATAATGCCGACCTGCGGTACATAGAGCGCGCCGGCGACCCCGGCCATGCAGGCCGATAGCGTGAATACGAACAGTTTGTACGATTTCACGCGGTAGCCCAGGAACCGGGTTCGGGACTCGGCGTCCCGCACCGCGATCAGCACCTTGCCGAGTTTTGAGGTCACGACCGCGCGGCAGATCAGGAAGCCGACGATCAGCGCGAGACAGCTCAGCGCAAAGAGCGCCGCGCGGGTGCCATCGGCCTGCACATTGAAGCCGAGGATGTCCTTGAAATCGGTCAAGCCGTTGTTGCCGCCGAAGCCGAAGTCGTTCCGGAAAAATCCGAGCAGCAGGGCGTAGGTCATCGCCTGGGTGATGATCGACAGATAAACGCCGGTGACGCGAGAGCGAAACGCCAGCCAGCCGAAGCAGAACGCCAGCAGGCCCGGAACGAGCATGACCATCAACGCCGCGAACCAGAACATGTCGAACCCGTTCCAGTACCAGGGCAGGCTTGGATAGTTCAGGAACACCATGAAGTCGGGCAAGAGCGGATTGCCGTA
Organism: uncultured Alphaproteobacteria bacterium; assembly: GCA_963764155.1. GTDB lineage: Bacteria > Pseudomonadota > Alphaproteobacteria > Rhizobiales > Xanthobacteraceae > Bradyrhizobium. The sequence continues at coordinate 272,031 of CAVXRI010000002.1, read as the reverse complement.
CACGCCACGGCTGCCGATCTGGCGCATCAGGTACATGCCCATGGCATAGCCGCCGAGCGCGAAAAATGCGCCGTGACCGAGCGAGAGAATGCCGCAATAACCCCAGATCAGATCGATCGCGAGCGCCAGAACGGCGTAGCAGACATATTTCCCGAACAAAGCCACGAGATAGGTCGGCACATGAAACGGCGATCCGGTGGGCAACAGCAGATTGGCGAGCGGGATCAGGAGGCCGCATCCGGCGACCACGATCAGAAATATGGTCGCGGCGCGATCAAGCGAACGCGTCAGCACGTGCGGTATCATGCTTCCACCGCCCGTCCCTTCAGCGCAAACAGGCCGCGCGGGCGCTTCTGGATGAACAGGATGATCAGCACCAGTATGGCGATCTTGCCGAGCACGGCACCGGCAACCGGCTCAAGAAACTTGTTCGCTATCCCGAGCGTGAACGCGCCGACGAGCGTGCCCCAGAGATTACCGACTCCCCCGAACACCACGACCATGAAGGAATTGATGATGTAGCTTTGGCCGAGATTGGGGCTGACATTGTCGATCTGCGATAGGGCCACGCCGGCAATGCCGGCAATTCCTGAGCCCAGGCCGAACGTCAAGGCATCCACACGCGAGGTAGCAATGCCCATCGACGCTGCCATGCGACGGTTTTGCGTGACGGCGCGCATTTCAAGCCCGAGCGCCGTATAGCGCAGCATGGCGAGCAGGATCACGAACACCGCCAGAGTGAAGCAAAGGATCCACATCCGGTTATAAGTGATGGTGATTTGTCCGAGCTCGAACGCGCCGCTCATCCAGGAGGGATTGCCGACCTCGCGGTTGGTAGGGCCGAATGCCGTTCGCACCGCCTGCTGAAGAACCAGCGACAGTCCCCACGTCGCGAGCAACGTCTCGAGCGGGCGGCCATAAAGAAAGCGAATGATCGTTCGTTCGATCAGCACTCCGATCGCACCGGCGACCAGGAAAGCCAGCGGGACCGCAATCAGCAGCGAATAGTCGAACAGCCCGGGATAGCTGGTGCGGATGGTCTCCTGCACCACGAAGGTGGTGTACGCCCCTAACATGACCATCTCACCATGGGCCATGTTGATGACGCCCATCACGCCAAAGGTGATGGCGAGTCCGATCGCGGCGAGCAACAGCACTGAGCCGAGCGAGAGCCCGTACCATGCGTTTTGCACGGCGGACCACATCGCCAGATTGCCCTGAATCGAGGAGATCGCGCCCGCCGCGGCCTTCACGACGCTGGCCGGCTGGTCACTCCCGATATCGTTCAACAGCGCCAAAGCCTCCTGATCGCCGCGAGCCTTGATGGTGGCGACCGCTTCAAGCTTTTCGACCTCGCTGGCATCAGGCTTGAACAACAGGATGGCTGCCCTAGCCTCGATGAAGGCCTGCTTGGCGGACTTGTTGGTTTCCTTGCTCAACGCGCTTTCCACGACGGGCAAAAGCGCCTCCTCGTGAGACTTGAGAACCGATTGCGCCGCCTGGATTCTCTTAGGGGATCAGGCGAGAGCAGCGTCAGCCCACCGAGCGCGGCCCCCACCGTGCGACGCAACCGGTTGTTGAGGCGCACAGCGATCGCGGTGTCCGGGACGGCAGCGACGGGCGCTCCGGTTGCGGCATCGATCGACTTGCCGTCGGGCTCGCTGACATAAACTTTTTTGGTGTCGGGATCGGCCATCAGGCGGCCGTCCTGCAGCGCATTGATGACGGAGAAGGCCAGCGGATTGCCCGATGTAGCGATGGCGTTCACCGCCTCTTCGGTGTCGGAAAATTCGTCGTTGGCAAATTTGCCGACAGCGTCCTCGAATGGCCCCGCGAACGCCGGCACAGCAACGACGATCAGGGCGATCGAGAGGACTAACGTGCGAAGCCGATCACGAATATGGGCAAACACTGGAGAACCCCGGCGGGAGTGGCGGAGAAGCCGGCATTTTGCCGCCTTCTCCGATGTTTTTTGACAGAGCCGCCTATCGAGCGAGGTGGTTAAAACTTCGCATCGCGAGTGCAGTTGTACGCAACAAGCAAAGGCGCGTTTCAACAACGGGAGCCTCGGTTCTGATTGGATCAGAACCGATCGCTCTTGCAGATCAGGAGCCCTGACCGCCGCACTTGTTAAGTTTGGTGTTGTAGTTGCCGCACTTCTTGCCGACCCAGTCGCCGATCAGGTCTTTGGAGCCTTCCAGCTCCTTCGACCACGCGTCGCCGGCGACAAGGCCCGGAGTCTTCCACACCACGTCGAACTGGCCATTGCCTTTGATTTCGCCAATGAACACCGGCTTGGTGATGTGATGGTTCGGCAGCATCTTGGAGGTGCCACCAGTGAGGTTCGCCGCTTCAATGCCGGGCAGTGCGTCGATTACCTTGTCCGCATCGGTCGACTTCACCTTCTCCACAGCCTTAACCCACATGTTGAAACCGATGACGTGTGCTTCCATCGGATCGTTGGTCGTGCGCTTCGGGTTCTTGGTGTAGGCCTGCCATTCCTTGATGAACTTCTCGTTGGCGGGCGTCTTGATGGACTCGAAGTAGTTCCAGGCCGCGAGATGACCGAGCAGCGGCTTGGTGTCGATACCCGCTAGTTCTTCTTCACCGACCGAGAACGCGACCACCGGGATGTCGGTTGCCTTGATGCCCTGGTTGCCGAGTTCCTTGTAGAAGGGAACGTTGGCGTCACCGTTGATGGTGGAGACCACCGCGGTCTTTTTGCCGGCCGAACCGAACTTCTTGATGTCGGCAACGATCGTCTGCCAGTCGCTATGACCGAACGGGGTGTAGTTGATCATGATGTCTTCCTGCTTGACGCCCTTGGACTTCAAGTAGGCTTCGAGAATCTTGTTGGTGGTGCGCGGATAGACGTAGTCGGTGCCCGCGAGCACCCAGCGCTTCACCTTCTCGTCCTTCATCAGATAATCCACGGCAGGGATGGCCTGCTGGTTCGGTGCCGCACCCGTGTAGAACACGTTGCGCTCGCTCTCCTCGCCCTCGTACTGAACGGGATAGAACAGGATGTTGTTCAGTTCCTTGAAGACCGGGAGTACGGATTTACGCGAGACCGAGGTCCAGCAGCCAAATACGACCGCCACCTTGTCCTTGGTGATGAGCTCGCGGGCCTTTTCGGCAAACAGCGGCCAGTTCGAGGCGGGATCGACAACCACTGCCTCGAGCTTCTTGCCGAGCAAGCCGCCCTTCTTATTCTGTTCGTCGATTAGAAAGAGGACAGTATCTTTCAGTGTAGTTTCGCTGATCGCCATGGTGCCGGAAAGCGAGTGCAGGACGCCGACCTTGATGGTGTCGTCTGCGGCCTTTGCGCCTGTGAAGGTCGCCAATCCCAAAACCAGCCCGGCGGTAGCCGCCAGCCAGCGACGGCGGCTCAGATGGGCCGCTGTCTTGTTACTAAGTTGAGTAAGCATGAGGTAATATCTCCCTGACGCAGACGTTTGACGCTGCGACGGCCCCACGGCCGCCTGCGCCAGAGGGAATCGCAAGAAGCATGCCACGCTAGGCAAAGCCGGTAACTCGCTGGACAGCCATACAATTCCTGCCACGAACGGAACCGTTGGATGAGATGAACGCCTATTTTTTGGACAGAAGAAATGTATGCCTGACCGGCAGTTTGTCCATTATATAGGCAGATCGTCTGCGTTGGCTAAATTACCGGCAATTTTTTTTGCTCGCGGCGGTAAGGCTGACATCAGAGGCAGACCTTTGCGTGCAGGTTTGTAAACCGAAGCGCGAACGGGTTGGATTTTCACCTTGAAAGTGCCTTGGTCCTGTTCCATATGAGTGGCCAAGGCCTTGAGGAATCATCGAATCAGGTCATTGCGAGCCGCGTGTTCTAAAGCCCGTCCAACGGGCTTCTGGCTTGCCCTTTCAGCTAAACCAAACCGACGCCCCAAACACGCGGGTGTCTCCGACACCCGAAGCGCGCTCCTGGCGGATATCGCCGGGCGCCTGCACTTTGATAATGGAAAGAACCTATCTTTTGACCTCCTTTCAGGAATTCGGCCTCGCGGAATCCATCGCGCGAGCGCTCAAGGACGAAAACTATCTCACCCCTACCCCGATTCAGGCTCAAACAATTCCGCTAGCTCTCGCTGGCCGCGACGTGGTCGGCATCGCGCAGACAGGAACCGGCAAGACCGCCGCCTTTGCGCTTCCCATCCTGCACCGCATCCTCGAGAACCGTACCAAGCCGCAGCCCAAAACCTGCCGCGTCCTGGTGCTTAGCCCGACCCGTGAATTGTCCGGCCAGATTCTCGACAGCTTCAACATTTACGGCCGTCACATGCGCTTGAGTTCGGCGCTGGCGATCGGCGGGGTTCCGATGGGCCGTCAGGTCCGCTCGGTGATGCAAGGCGTCGAGGTCATGGTGGCGACCCCGGGGCGCTTGCTCGACCTCGTGCAAAGCAATGGACTGAAGCTCAACCAGGTCGAGTTCCTGGTGCTGGACGAAGCCGACCGCATGCTCGACATGGGCTTCATCAACGACATCCGGAAGATCGTCGGCAAATTGCCGGTCAGGCGCCAGACGCTGTTCTTCTCGGCAACGATGCCAAAGGATATCGCCGAACTCGCCGAACAGATGCTGCGCGATCCCGCCCGCGTCGCGGTGACCCCCGTCTCCTCCACTGTCGAGCGCATCAGCCAGCGTATTATTCAGGTCGATCACTCAGCCAAGGCGGGTTTGCTCGCCCAGCTTCTGAAGCAGGAACCGGTTGACCGCGCGCTGGTCTTTACCCGGACCAAGCACGGCGCCGACAAGGTGGTGAAAGGCTTGATCAAGGCCGGCATCGCCGCCGATGCCATTCACGGCAACAAGTCGCAAAATCATCGCGAGCGTGTGCTGGCTGCATTCCGTTCCGGCGAGATCCGCACGCTGATCGCTACCGACATCGCGGCGCGCGAAATCGACGTGGACGGCATCAGCCACGTGGTGAATTTCGATCTTCCCAACGTGCCCGAGACCTACGTGCATCGCATCGGCCGCACTGCGCGGGCCGGCGCGGAAGGCATTGCCATTTCGCTGGTCGCGGGAGGCGAGGAAATGGGATATCTGCGCGACATCGAACGGCTGATCCGCATCGCCTTGCCTCGCGAGGACCGCCGGACGCCGGGTCATCGCGATATCGCGCCCGCGCCTGCGCAGAACCGCGGTGGCCGGCCAGCTGGGAGGGCGCACGGTGCCCGGACCAACGAAGCCGCTCAGGCACCGAAGGGGCCTCGCCGCCGCCCGCGTTCCGGTGGTAACAAGGGTGGTTCACCGAGCCGGCAGGAGCCGTTTCGTGCCTCACACGGCGAAGGCAAGTCCGAAGGGATGCAAGGCGTTGCCTTTCTGCATCGGGAAAGTCGCCCGGCCCACCGGCCTAATCGCAAACAGCAGCCACGCTAGCCGTCGATCGACCTGGAGTTAAATATGGCTAAAGAAGAGCTGATCCAGTTCGAAGGACTGGTCACCGAAATCCTTCCCGACGCACGTTATCGCGTGCAACTCGATGCCGGGCACGAGATCGTCGCCTATACCGCCGGCAAAATGAAGAAGAACCGTATCAAGACCTTGGCGGGTGATCGGGTTACGATCGAGATGTCGCCGTATGACCTTGAGAAGGGACGGTTGATCTTCCGTCACAAGGATGAGCGACCGAGTGCCGGAGGGGCTCCGCGAGGAGGGCCGCAGCGCGGCCAATTCCGTCGACGGTAAAGCCTTCCGACGGCCTTGGTGCATTGCAGAATAATCGTGATTCGCGGGCCATCAGCCCGCGAATCAAAAAATCGCGCTCTCAGGATTGTTTTGGGAGGCTGATTCCCATAATATGTGTCAATCGATTTTCGGCCGGACGACATTAGCTATCCACCGGTACAGCCGGTTTAGACGCTGACGACCCTTCCAAAAATTCGATCTCACCGGCCCACCGCAAGTGGGTTTTGACGTTCTATATTCTATATCCGAGAAGGGACTATCCCGTGAGCATGGGAACCGTGAAGTGGTTTAACGCAACCAAGGGCTATGGCTTCATCCAACCGGATGATGGCGGCAATGACGTGTTCGTGCACATCAGCGCCGTTGAGCGCGCCGGTCTTGGGACGCTGCGCGAAGGCCAGAAGGTCTCGTACGAGATCGTGGCGGATCGCCGCTCTGGCAAATCATCGGCGGACAATCTGCGCGCCGCCGGCTAAACGATTTCTACGGTCTTCCCGGGGAAATCCTGCCTGAATAGAAAAGGCCGCACTGTTGTGCGGCCTTTTTGTTTGCAGATGTTTCGACGGTGTTGGCGCGAATGCGAACAACGCGGCCGGCAGCTATGATGTCGGACAGGGCGGAAAGCCGGCACTTGGCGTCGGATAAATGACACAGAGCGACTGCCGCGGGCGGGTGTAGGCAACGTCGGTCAGGTTTACACCACCCTTCACCATGACGTAGCCAATCGTCGGCTTGTAGAGATAACTCACCTCACTGAATATCAAATATTGGTTCGGAAGCGTGTTGCCCGCTGCATCCTTCACTATGAGAGTTGACGGGATGCTGACCAAAGAACCCACCAGTCGCGGCGCCAGTCCGCTGCTCCACTGGACGCGGGCGTTGGAGGTTGCCGGGTCTATCCACAGTTCGCTGATCGTGGACTGAATCGGCGTCGCCGAATACGGCGTCGCGATAGCGGTACTGGCGGCGAAAAAATTGGTGAGATCGGTATCCGCAACCGAAACCGATTGTGAGGTCAGGTCCGAGAGCGTTCGCGCTATCAATGTCACCTTGCGTTTGACAGCGATACCGGACGAAAATTCAACGGTACCGAAGAACATCACTAGCATCAGCGGAACGATTATCGCGAACTCGACCGCGGCCAGGGCGCTACGGTCCTCGACCAGATCGCGTGCGGAGCGCCGCACCCACTGAAAACTTTCCAACAATGATTTCATGTGCTGCTCACCAGTACATTCAAGGCACGAACGGTTCATTCTTGAACGCGGCGGTCGCGGCCAACAGCCGAAAATTGCCGGTGATGTTGGTGATGTTGTAGCCGAGTTGGGTAACCAGGATGGGCCACTGATAAAACAATCGCACGACGACGATGTCGCCCGGCCCGCCCGGGGTGTATTGCATGTTGTTCACGAAATTGCCGGTGCCGTCGATCTGACTGTTGATAGTTACGGTAGAGAATGAGGGGAAGCTCTGCACGTCGACAAAAACATTGTTGCAGTTAAAGAGTATTGGAATCTGGGTGCAAACATACGCCTTGAATTGGCTCTGCGTGAAAGTGGCCTTCTGCGCCTGTCCAGTGAAAATCATGCGGGCCGAATTCTCGGTCGCGGTTTCGAGCACCTGATCGGCAAAGAACATCAAGCCCGTCTCGATGATTGCGAACAGCAGCGCAAAGAACATCGGAGCGACGAGGGCAAATTCGACGGCGGCCGAACCGCGGCGATTACGCCGAAACCGACGCAATAGACTGCGAGACGAGGCTGTTGAGGTGGGCGGCGTCATCGGACAATTCCCAGGCGGCGCAATCATCTGCCGCCAGGAATAGCCGAAACTCATTGTTGAAGTGTTTCGGCACTTCGGAACAGGAGGGCCCGCTCCGTTAAGCTTTCGTTAACGGCTTTCGGCGCTCACGCGTCGGTTCGTTTCGCGCAATCCCGCTCGCCTAGTTGGCTTTCGCAGCGGCACCGCTGCCGCTGGCCTGGTTGCTCAGCGAGCCCGCCTGGTCGATGGCGGCCTTGAAGTAAGTGTCACCGTCGCCGAGCGTGACGCGCTTCTGGCAGACCGGCAAACAGCTATATGACTCGCGTTCGATACCGCGATAAACAGTGACAAGCTGATCGGTCGGTCCCTCGACCTGAATGACGCGGTCCACCAAAATCTCCCCGCCGCGGTCCATGGCGACAAAGTTGGTCGCGCCGTAGCCCTTGCCGGTCACAACGACGATCCCGCCACTCTGCAGCGTTACGTCCGCGATCAGCGGGTTTCCGACGACGATCGTCGCGACGCGACTGGGCAGCTTCACGAGCTTGGCCTGGTCGACATTGACAGCAATGGCATCGCCCGCGGGCCCGGCCAGGGCAGCCACGGGCCACATGAAAAATCCAATCGCCAGCGAGCGGAGAGCGAACGCGGCGTGACAGCGACGAACAGAACTGAAAGACATTAGGACACTCCGGGACGTTGACTAGCCGGCGAAAGCGATGGCAGCGGACCGGCGCCCGACCTGGCTAAACTGACTTCAAATGATGAACGAAGTGCAAACGGGAGCGAGCCCGCTAGCCTTAATAGACGGTGTTGATCAGGCTGCACGGCACGCCGTTCGGCCCATCGATAGGTCCGGACAACTGGTCGCGCGATCTAGCTGAGCACTAATGAACGTTTCGAATGAACAGCACGGCTGTATTGTCCGCGTAGGCGCGGTGCCAACCTTCGAGACGGTCAAGAAAGCTTGTCGCCGGCGTAGATGGCGCCAATAACACGGAATCGATATCGTAATCCCTGAGCAAATCGAGCAGCAGAACTATATTTTGAAGCTCGACCGCGCGGTGAAAAGTCATGACAAACTGCTCGCCATATAACTCGGCTCGTCCGTCAATGAATACGGGCACGTTTCGAGAGATCAAATAGCCTCCAAATGAAATATCATTGAGAACGCGCTTGGCGTTTTGCTCTTTCAGCACGCTCACTGCAGCGGCCGGCGATTGCTCTGCTGGCGGCGAAAAGTTGCCGTAAGCCGCCAACGCCCACGTTGAGATGCCAAGTATCGCAAGCAGCGCCGCGACGGATGCGAGCGGGAATCTCGCCTTGACGAACCGATCCGGCTCGAGCTGGAACTGTGCCGACGAAGGCGCGAGCACCACAAGCGGCGTCAGCAAGGCAAAAACCTCGATGTTTCGAACATGCGAAACAGCCATGTAAACCAGGCCCAAGACCAAAGCGATCCGCGGCGGCGGGAGCTTTACGCCACAATAAAGCGCGCCTCCCATCAATATGAAAATGCACGCCTCCAGCGGGCTGAGGCGGCTGAAATCGGCGGGTGCCCACTCGGAAATCAGGTGCAGCAACTCTCCGAGTCCGAGGATCTTCTGCGAAGCCAGCAGCGAGTCCCATCCATAAGGCGTCGCACAACTCGCTGCCAACGCGAAAGCAGCAAAAACAGCCCATCTCAAGGCCAGCGGCCAACGTTGCGAAGGCTCCGCGTTCCACAAACCGTCAAACGCAAAAGGCGCAACCAGTGCCAGCCCCAAGACGAATCCTCCATGAAGATTCGCCCAAACAACGAGTAATGGCAGCAACCAGAAACTCGGTGCTTCGCGGCGTTCGCTGGCCGACAGCAACCCGTTTACCCAGGCAACCATGAACGGCATGGCAAGCACATGCGGTCGCGCAAGAAGGTGCGGTATTGTCAGCACCAGCGCCGATAGCCCCACGATGATCAAGTAAGCCGCCGGGATACGACGACTGAGAATGAATGCAAGAAGAGCGAAAGTTATGGAGATGGAGGCCGCGGCCAGAATGACCGGCCCAGCCCAGCCGCCTACCTCATAGGCTTCAGCATACAGAACTTGTGCGAGCCACGAACTTGATATCCACGGCGCCCCCGCTTTCGTGAACGAATAGATATCCACGTGTGGGAAGGAGTTGTGATCCAGGATCCACTTCCCAACGGCGATCTGCCAGAAAGTGTCGGAGTCGCCGAGAAGACTACTCCCCAGCAGGAGCAACAGCAGATACACGCCGGCGCCCAACCAGAACCAGGCGGGGACAAGACTCAAGAGCAAAGGACCTCTCTTGATCGACAGCCTGGCTCGTTGTGCTCATTTAGAGAAGGCCTTCCCGAAGCTCGGGCTATTGGCGGAACGGGTAAGCCAATTGCCCGACGATTTCTGGGGGAATTGCGGCTTCATCCTTGCCGTATTGGTTGGGCAGTTCGTTCTCCGGCATTCGGAAGGTGCCGAACAGGATGTCCCAGATCGGAAATGTGCCGGCAAAATTGGTGTGGCCGCCCTGTTCGAGCGCGGTGTGATGCCAGCGGTGAAACACCGGCGTTCCCAGCACATATCTGAAGGGCCCGAGTGTCCAGTTCAGGTTCGCGTGAACGAAAGCCGAATGGAAAATGTTGAAAGGCCCTATCCAGAGCATCGTGTTGGGCGAGATGCCCGCCATCAACAGGATGACGTCGACGCAGATCGTCCCCAGAAGCAGATTCACCGGATGGAACCGCGCGGCGGAGATCCAGTCCAACTCTTCGGACGAATGGTGGATCGCGTGGTACTTCCAGAATCCACCACCGTGAAACATCCGGTGCAGCCAGTACAGCATGAAATCCGAAAGAACCAGGAACAGCAGCGCCTGCAGCCATAACGGCAGTGTGGCCAGCGGCCCATGACCGTTGTCGTAAAAGGCGATCAGTTCGTCGACTTCTTGAATATTGAAAACAACGCTGGCGCCGATCACCAAAAGCCCGATCCGAAACACGCGGGCGAACAACGGGACACAAAACCAATAACAGATATCGGTAGCGATCTCTCGCTTGCGCCACCATGGCGTGCCTGGATTGCAAGCCCAGAAATGCGTCAGTACCGAGAATACCACGGCCAGCCCGATGGTCACTGGCACCACCTTGGCAATCGTCTGACCGAACATGTCGAGGACTTCCAAACCAAAACTGAACATGGCGGCCTCATCTGAACGATTCGAACAGAGATACCTGCTGCGCTTTAAAGACCTGTGAATGTGACGCCGCAGCGGGCACATCCATCTCTATGCCGCAGGAGCCGGGATGCGCATGCATTGTAGCAAATGGCTTAATGGGGAATTTACTCTACTCGCCAACAGCGGGTTGCAGCCGCGTTTACTCAATCGAATTAACCGCGCTGCAATGCTCCGACTTTAGGGTGAGGACATGGTCACGGTGCTGAGAACGCCGCGAGACCAGAACTAGTTCGACCAGCCACGTGTACATGGAGTTTGTCTGATGAAGAACCTTATTGCGCGTTTCGTGAAGGACGAGTCCGGCGCCACCGCCATCGAATACGGCCTGATTGCCGCCGGCATTTCGCTGGCCATCATTACTGCCGTCAACGGCCTCGGCACCAAGCTGAGCTCCAACTTCAACACGATCAACACCTCGCTGAAATAAGCGACTGTTGGCGTCTGTTGGCGTACGGCATCAAAGGCCCCGGCAATCCGGGGCCTTTTTTGTTTGCGCGCCCGGTAGGGTCGCTGGATGTAGAAGCCCGGAGCCGGCTGCTCATTTTCTGATTGTTTAACACTCGAGGTTACCTTGCGCGAGATGCTTCCATTCCGTTCGTGCCGCAGGCGTCTGTAATCCATGGTCCTCGACATCGCACGTCTTCTGTTATTTCCGGCACTGATGGCGTTCGCAGCCGCCAGCGACCTTTTCACCATGACGATCTCAAACCGGATCTCGCTGGCGCTGGCCGCGGGCTTCCTGTTCGTTGCGGTGGCGAGCGGCATGAGTTTCTACGATATTCTCTCCCACACCGGCGCGGGCGCTCTCGTGCTCGGCTTGGCCTTTGTCTGCTTTGCGATGGGATGGGTCGGCGGCGGCGACGCGAAAGTAGCTGCCGCGGCGGCACTTTGGTTCGGCTTCCCCCATTTGCTGAACTATCTAATCTACGCGTCATTGTTCGGGGGCGCACTTACGCTGCTCCTGCTCCAGTTTAGGCAGTGGCCGCTGCCTTCGCCTCTGACAAGTCAGTCGTGGCTGCTCAAATTGCACGCCAGGGAAAGTGGCATTCCCTACGGCATCGCGCTCGCGCTCGGCGCGCTGATGATCTATCCGGACACCGACTGGATGAAAGCGATCGACCTTGCGCGCTTCGCAATCCACTGATTGCGACGATGTAAGTCTGCGTTAACGCAATTTACTCACGCCTCATTAACCATGCTTTGACGAATAGCTGGTCAACTCCCTACACGGCTGCCGAAGCGCCGCTGCGTAATGTGGAAAGTGAAGCGTATGAACAGAGCACGCATTATCGTGCTGGCCATCGCAGTCATTGCTGGCGGTATAGCCGCATACCTTGCGAGTGGATTTGACAGCAAGCCAGGCCCAGTCCAACCGGTTACGCAATTGCCGACCGTGGACGTCCTGGTGGCGAAGTCCGACATCGGGCTCGGCCAATCGGTCAAGCCTGAGGATTTGCAATGGCAGACCTGGCCTGCGGCGACTGCAAGCAACACCTTCATCCGCCGTAATGAGCGCGCCGAGGCCACCAGGGAAGTCGCGGGCTCCATTGCGCGGGCGCCCTTCATTGCCGGCGAACCGATCCGCGAAGCGAAATTGGTAAAGACCGACGGCTCCGGCTTCATGGCGGCGATCCTGCCGACCGGCATGCGCGCCATCTCAACGGAAATCTCGCCGGAGACCGGCGCAGGCGGGTTCATCCTGCCGAATGATCGGGTCGACGTGATTCTTTCGAGGCACGAGAAGAATCCGGATCGCACCGGCTCGTCCGATATCGTCAACTCCGAAGTCATCCTGGTGAATGTGCGCGTACTGGCGATCGACCAGGCGCCGAAGGAAAAGGACGGCCAGAACGCCGTCGTCGGCAAAACTGTGACGCTCGAATTAAAGGCGGAGCAGGCCGAGACGCTCGCCCGCGCGCGCCAGTCCGGCACGCTGGCGTTGGCGCTGCGCAGCATCACAGACGCAAAGATGGTTGAGGACGAGAACGCGGAGCGGGGTCCACGGCGCGGCGGCAATATCGATATCGTTCGCTACGGCGTTCCCACCTCGCAGCTGCAGAAGTGACTTAAAGGACACGTCATATGAATTGCGGGGCAAATCAACCGACGATGCGGACCTTCCTGGTTCGCGCCCTGTCGTTTTCGGCCGCAGCCGCGCTGACGCTAAATCCGGCTCTGGCGCCGGTCGCGGCGAGCGACTATCGGGTGCGGGCGCCGATCGCCGCGGACGGGCAGATGAACGCGCGGTTTCTTGCGCTCGGCATCGGCAAGTCCGTCGTCATCGACCTGCCGCGCGATATCAAGGATGTGCTCGTTGCCGATCCCAAGATTGCGAACGCCGTCGTGCGTTCGGCCCAACGGGCCTACATCATTGGCGCGGCCGTCGGCCAGACCAACATCGTGTTCTTTGATTCCGCAGGCCAGCAAATCGCAGCTTACGACATTGCGGTGAAGCGGGACCTGAACGGCGCGCGCGCCGCGCTGAAGCAAGCGCTGCCGAATGCCGATATCCAGATCGAAGGTATCGGCGACGGCGTGGTGTTGACGGGTATGGCATCCAGCCCGATCGAGGCACAGCAGGCAAACGACCTCGCCGCGCGGCTGGTGGGCGGCGCCGATAAGGTCGTCAACTCGATCGCGGTTCGCGGCCGCGATCAGGTGATGTTGAAAGTCACCGTCGCCGAGGTTCAGCGCACCATCGTCAAGCAACTCGGCATCGATCTCAGCGCTAGCTTGAATGCCGGCACTGCGGTCGTGAAATTCAACAATACCAACCCGTTCACCGCAAACAGCGCGCCGCTCGTGTCTGGCAATGCCGTCACCACGTCATTCGGCTCGATGCCGTCGGTCCAGGCGACGCTTCGCGCGATGGAAACCGCCGGGGTCGTTCGGACGCTCGCTGAACCCAATTTGACAGCGATCTCCGGTGAGTCCGCGACATTCATCTCGGGCGGCGAATTTCCTATTCCGGCCGGCGTAACCTGCCAACCGACGACAGCGGGCGGTCTCGGACAATGCGTCCAGACCGTCGCCTATAAGAAGTTCGGCATCTCGCTCAACTTCACGCCGATCGTGCTCGCTGAAGGCCGGATCAGCCTGCGGGTGCTGACCGAAGTGTCGGAAGTTTCGACCGAAAACGCTTTGACTGGCGGCGCCGGCGGCACCACGATTCCCTCGATCAAGACCCGTCGTGCCGAAACCACCCTCGAAATTCCCTCTGGCGGCTCGATGGCAATGGCTGGCCTGATCCAGGAACAAACGAGGCAGGCCATCAATGGCATGCCAGGATTGATGCAACTGCCGGTCCTGGGACCGCTCTTCCGCAGCCGCGATTTCGTCAACAACCAGACCGAGCTGATGGTGCTGGTGACGCCCTATATCGTTCGAGCGGTGGCTCAAAAGGACCTGTCGCGTCCGGATGACGGATTCGCTCCTGCTGCCGACCCGCAGGCCGATCTCCTGGGCAGTATCAACCGCATTTATGGCGTGCCGGGCCGCATTGAACCGGCGCGGAATTATCGCGGCACCTACGGCTTTATTACCGATTAAGGGCGCACGAGGACAACAAAGATGAAAGCCACAATGATCCTCAATCCAAATCGCGCCTTGCGCATGACAGGGACGCTGGTCGGGCTTTGCCTCGCGCTGGGCGCCTGCACTCACACCGATGAAGTTCTCACAGCCAGCATTCCCAACGACTATCGCCTGCGCCACCCAATCGCGATCGAGGAGGCCAATACATCCCTCGTCGTCTTTGTCGGCCGAGGCCGCGGCGGCCTTTCCGCTTCACAGCGGACCGACGTCATGGGATTGGCGCAAACATGGCTGCGCGAGGGCACTGGCGCGATCAATGCCGATGTGCCGGTGGACACTCCGAACGCACGAACCGCAGCGGATTCGTTCCGCGAGATCCAAGCGCTGCTCGCCTCCGCCGGAGTGCCGCCGCGTGGTGTCGTGCTCCACCGCTATCGTCCGGAAGACCCGCGCTTGATGGCCACGATCCGCCTCAGCTACCCGAAATTAGCGGCTGTCGCCGGACCGTGCGGCCTTTGGCCAGAAGATCTCGGACCCTCGCTCAAGAACAAGAGCTACCTGGAAAACAAGTCGTATTACAATTACGGCTGCGCGTATCAGCGCAACATGGCTGCGATGGTCGACAATCCCTCCGATCTCGTGCAGCCGCGGCCTGAAACACCTGCCTACACAATTCGCCGCAGCGCCGCCTTCGAGAAGTATCGCAAGGGTGCGAGCACGGCGATTGCCTATCCCGAGGCCGAAAAGGCCAAACTCAGCGAAACAGGCAAATGATCAGCAACGCGCGACAAACTTTGGATGGCCAGCCGGACCTCGCGCCGCCGCCCGCGGCCGACCACATTGCGCCCGCGCCGCGCGTGTCGGTGCAGGCGTTTTGCGAAACGGTGGAAACCGCCGCGGCGGTCCAATCGGCGGGAGAAGACCGCCGTCTCGGACAAGGCCCATTTCAAGATTCAGATGGGAGGCATGGCAGCCGCGGTCGAGGCTTATCGCTCCGCGCCGACTCCGAACGTGATTGTCGTCGAGACGGAAGGCCGCAACGACATCCTTGCCGGGCTCGACCAATTAGCGACCGTCTGCGATTCCGGAACGCGGGTCGTCGTCATCGGCCGCATCAACGACGTTGGGCTTTACCGCGAACTGGTCCGGCGTGGCGTCAGCGATTACGTGCTCGGGCCGGTGAACCCGCTCGATGTCGTCCGCTCGATCTGCAACCTGTTCTCCGCACCGGAGGCCAAGGCCGTCGGCCGCATTATCGCCGTCGTCGGCGCCAAAGGCGGGGTTGGGGCCTCGACCCTCGCCCACAACATTGCCTGGGCGATCGCACGCGATCTCGCCATGGATTCCGTGGTGGCCGATCTCGACCTCGCGTTCGGCACCGCCGGACTTGACTACAATCAGGACCCGCCACAGGGCATCGCCGACGCGGTGTTCTCGCCCGATCGCGTCGATACCGCGTTCATCGACCGCCTGCTCTCGAAATGCACCGATCACCTCAGTTTGCTGGCCGCGCCGGCGACGCTGGAGCGGGTTTATGATTTCGGCGAGGATGCATTCGACGCGATCTTCGACACGCTGCGCACCACAATGCCCTGCATCGTGCTCGATGTCCCGCATCTGTGGTCGGCGTGGACCAAGCGGGCGCTGATCGGCGCCGATGACATCCTGATCGTTGCCGCGCCCGATCTCGCCAGTCTGCGGAATACCAAAAACATTTTCGACCTGCTGAAGGCGTCGCGGCCCAATGACCGGCCTCCGCTTTACTGTCTCAACCAGATTGGCATTCCGAAACGGCCCGAGATCAACGCCGGTGAGTTCGCCAAGGCCATTGAAAGCCCGCCGATCGCGTCCATTCCGTTTGACCCGCAAATGTTTGGCTCGGCGGCCAACAACGGCCAGATGATCGCGGAAGTCGCCGCGGGCCACCGTACCACCGAGATATTCCTGCAGATCGCGCAACGGCTGACCGGGCGTAACGAGTCCAAAAAGCCGCGCGGAACGTTCCTGTCACCCCTGCTCGACATGTTGCGGACGAAGTAGAGCGCAGACGTGGAGTCGCATCGTGTTTGGTAAGCGTAGCGGAACAGAAGGCGACCCACGGTCGACGCGGCCTGCCGCATTGGATCGTCGGCCGGCGCCGTGGCGCCTGCTGTCCCGCGCGCCGCGGCTCCGCCTTCTGTGCCATCGCCGCCGCTTTCGCCCGCCAAGCCCCCTCCGCCTCCCCCCGTCACGGAGTCGCGTCGGTCGGACGGCTATTATCAGGTCAAAGCCACGATCTTCGGCGCCCTGATCGAAGCGATCGATCTTGCCCAGCTTGCAAAGCTCGACGGCGAATCGGCTCGCGAGGAAATTCGCGATATCGTCAACGAGATCATCGCGATCAAGAACATCGTGATGTCTATCGCCGAGCAGGAAGAACTGCTCGACGACATCTGCAACGACGTACTCGGCTACGGCCCGCTCGAGCCGCTTTTGGCGCGCGACGATATCGCCGATATCATGGTCAACGGCGCCGGAACGGTTTTCATCGAAGTCGGCGGCAAGATTCAACGCACCGGCATTCGCTTCCGCGACAATCAGCAGCTGTTGAACATCTGCCAGCGCATCGTCAGCCAGGTCGGCCGGCGTGTCGACGAATCCTCTCCGATCTGCGACGCGCGTCTCGCCGACGGCTCCCGCGTCAACGCGATCGTTCCTCCACTGGCAATCGACGGCCCCGCCCTTACCATCCGCAAATTCAGACGCGACAAGCTGACGCTTGATCAATTGGTCAAATTCGGCGCCATCACCCCGGAGGGCGCGGAAATCCTGCAGATTATCGGGCGCGTCCGCTGCAATGTCCTGATTTCCGGCGGTACAGGCTCCGGCAAGACCACGCTGTTGAACTGCCTGACTAATTACATCGAGCACGACGAACGCGTAATCACCTGCGAAGACGCCGCCGAACTTCAATTGCAGCAGCCCCATGTGGTGCGCCTGGAAACCCGTCCGCCCAACATCGAGGGCGAGGGCCAGATCACCATGCGCGAGTTGGTTCGCAACTGCCTGCGTATGCGGCCTGAACGCATCATCGTCGGCGAAGTCCGCGGACCGGAAGCGTTCGACCTGCTGCAGGCCATGAATACCGGTCACGACGGTTCGATGGGAACGCTGCACGCCAACAACCCCCGCGAGGCGCTGTCGCGCTGCGAATCCATGATCACCATGGGCGGCTTTTCCCTGCCCTCTCGAACCATTCGCGAGATGATCTGCGCCTCGATCGACGTCATCGTCCAGGCCGCCCGCCTGCGCGACGGCTCGCGGCGGATCACGCACATCACCGAAGTGATGGGCATGGAAGGCGATACCATCATCACGCAGGACGTTTTCCTCTTCGACATGATCGGCGAAGACGCGAACGGCAAGATCATGGGCCGGCACCGCTCGACGGGCATCGGACGGCCGCGCTTCTGGGAACGCGCGCGGTACTACGGCGAGGAGAACAGGCTCGCTGCAGCACTGGACGCCGCCGAAGTGGCACCGCAGAACTGAGGAAAGCTGGCCATGAATATGCAGACACTAGCATTGGCGTTTCTCGCCGCCACCGCTATCGGCGGAGCCGCGTGGGTCTTCATCTATCCGCTGCTATCGGGAGAGAAGAAGGCTCAAAATCGCCGGGCATCGATCGCCAGTGCCGAACCGGTCGTCCGCAACGCGGACAAGAACCAGCGCTCCCGCCGCGAACAGGTCGAAGGTTCGCTTAAGGAACTCGAGGCGCGTCACCAGAAGGAAAAGAAGGTTCCGCTCAGCGTTCGTATCACGCAGGCCGGCCTTAACTGGACGACCCAGAAATTCACCGTTGTTTCCGCCGTTCTAGCAGCCGTTTTTTTCGTCGTGGTGTTGGTTGCGGGAGGCGGGCTGCCCGGCGCAGCCGGACTCGCATTTGCCGCGGGCTTCGGCCTGCCGCGCTGGGGACTGAATTTTCTCAAGAAGCGCAGGGAGAAGGCTTTCCTCAAGGCCCTGCCTGACGCGGTGGATGTGATCGTTCGCGGCATCAAGGCGGGATTGCCCTTGTTCGAATCGATCAAGGTGGTCGCCGCCGATGCACCGGACCCGCTGAAGACCGAGTTCCTGGCCATAATCGAGACCCAGGCTATCGGCATGCCCCTGGGTGAGGCCTGCGCGCGGTTATTCGAGCGAATGCCGGTCCCTGAGGCGAACTTCTTCGGCATCGTGATCGCGATCCAGCAGAAGTCCGGCGGCAACCTCTCCGAAGCGCTTGGCAACTTGTCGAAGGTGCTTCGCGACCGCAAGAAGATGGCCGAGAAGATCCAGGCCATGTCGATGGAAGCCAAGGCATCCGCCGGCATTATCGGTTCACTGCCGCCGATCGTCATGCTGCTCGTCTACCTGTCGACCCCGGACTACATCTCGCTGCTGTGGACGCATCAAACCGGTCAATTGATGCTCGTCGCCTGCGTGGTCTGGATGTCGATGGGCATCCTGGTGATGAAGAAAATGATCAACTTCGACTTCTGACGGTGCAGCATGTTTGATTTACTGATCGCCAAAATTCACGACGTACGGTTCATGACGATGATGCTTGCGGCGATCGCCGCCAGCGCGACCGCCTACACCCTCGTCATGCCGCTCTTTGCGGGCGAGAATCTCGCCAAGCGTATGAAAGCGGTGGCGAGCGAACGCGAGCGGATCCGGCAACGGGAGCGCGAGCGGCTATCCAGGACGGAGAAAGTCTCGCTGCGCCAGACCCCGAAGCAGATCGTTTCCAAGGTGGTTATAGATTTCAATCTCACCAAGTGGCTTGCGCAGGAGGCCGCTCGTGAAAAGCTCGTGATGGCCGGCTATCGCGGCCACGCTCCCTACGTGACGTTCTTGTTCGCCCGCGCGGTGACGCCGATCGTGCTTTTCATCGCCGCGGTCGTCTACGTGTTCGTGATTTCGCATATGGAAAAATCGATGCCGATCAAAATCGGCATTTGCGTAGGCATGGCCTATCTCGGCCTGCAGGCGCCCATGCTGTTCCTGAAAAATGCGATCGGCAAGCGCCAGCTCCAGATCAAGCGTGCCTTTCCAGATGCGCTGGACCTGCTGCTGATCTGCATCGAATCCGGTATGTCGGTCGAGGTTGCCTTCCGCAAAGTCGCCTCGGAGATCGTCACCCAGTCGATCGCGCTGTCGGAGGAATTCACGCTGACCACGGCCGAGTTGTCTTATCTGCAGGACCGCAAGGTCGCCTACGAGAACCTGGCGAAGCGCACGGGCCTCGAGGGCGTCAAATCGGTCTGCCTGGCGCTGCAGCAGTCGGAACGTTACGGCACGCCGCTCGGCCAAAGCTTGCGCGTCATGGCGCAGGAAAATCGGGACATGCGCATGACCGAGGCGGAGAAGAAGGCTGCGGCCTTGCCGCCCAAGTTGACGGTGCCGATGATCGTGTTCTTCCTGCCGGTGCTGTTTGTCGTCATTCTTGGGCCGACCGGCATCAAGATTTCAGAGCTGCATTAGTATCGCGCGGCCGCAATCGATCGGCTGCTCAGCCGGTCGAATTGGCGAGCCTGCGGAACATGGGCGTCCTCTGGCGCGGACGCGCAACTTGGCAACGAGCATCGTTTGCTGGAAGAAGCTGGTTTGAAGAAACCAGCCTGAAAAGGCCCGAAGAGTTGCCGGTCAGTCCGGACGACTGAGCGCGGCGGCGATTGGGAGCTTGGCGTGCGCCAGGCGCGGATCGTCCTTCCGGTTCAGCATCTCTTTGAGATAGGCGACGTTTGCGGCGGCTTCTTCCGCCGGCAGATCGGCCTTGACGATGCCTTCGGCTTCGGTGAACCGGCCCTGCAGCCCGACCACGAGGCCGAGGTTCTGGCGTACCCGCGCATCGGCTCGACCGCTGCCATAGGCTTGGCGTAGCGTTTCTTCCGCTTTGGGAAGATCCTTGGAAAGCATATAGGACAGGCCGAGATTGGACAGCACGGAGGGCTCGCCGGGCACGATCTTCAAGGCGCTCGCGTAGTAGCGGCGCGCTTCGTCGTGCCGCCCAAGCTGATCGAGCGTGGTGCCTTGCACCGACAAGATCCGCCAATCCGGATTGTCCGGTGTGTGGGCACGGTTGAGAACATCGAATGCCTGCTGGAAACTGCCGTTGTCGGCCAGCGCGCGGCCCCACGCGGCCAGCAGCGCTTTGTTGCCCGGATGGGCGATGTTGGCCTGTTCAAGCACGGCTGCCGCCTGGGCCCGCTGCCCGTTGGCGCGAAGTGCCTGGCCGTATGCCAACGCCGCGTCCGGGTCCTTTGGATTAGCGCGGTAGCGATCGCCGAGAGCTTCTGCCGGCTGACGCGCATCGGCGTTGGCCGATGTCTCCGGCTTTGCCGCGATCGAGCCCGTAATATCGGACATGGTCTGGCACCCGCCGAGACCCGAGACCAGGATTACCGTGAGGGCCGTGGACGCCAGAAACCGACCAACAAACCGGGAAAGGCGGGGCTGCTGACGCATATAGACCTTGAGTGCCAAAAAGGATCGAGCGAACGCGTCAGCAATAGACAGTTAACCCTAACGTCTCGTTAATTCGCCTTTTTGAAGCCACAAAGCCCGCCCGCAGCAATACCGAAGCCGCCCCTTGGCCCGCCAATACGTGCCTTAGCGTGGCCTGGCCCTCTTTTCGACCCAGGCCAGATATTCAATTTCAATATTCAATGGCCAGGCGCTTCCTGATTTCATCGAGCCGCTTGTCGATCGCGTCAAAGCGCGCGTGAAGGCCGCGGTCGTGCAGGTAAAAGATGTAGCCCACTGCAAGAAACCCGAAAATCCAGTGATGGCTTTCGACGTAAATCAAGACCTGCTCGATTGCGCGGCCGACAAAAGCGAAAAGGCTCAACACCTCGTCCATCGCATTCCCCCGATCGAGACATGACCTTCTGGTTCCCCAGGAAGACCGAGTTGACGGGACAAGTCCCGCAATCCGCTGTTGGTGGGACGCGCGCGTAACAGCGTGCCCCTGCGCTGTGTGATCGGCGCAGCCTACCACGATCCGTATCAGGCGTGTAGAAAGTGAGCCTTGCAAGCGACGCCTTGAAGATATTGCGAGCCCGTCAAAACTCTGCAAAGTCGTTGCCTCACGCTTACGCGCCATCCGCGCCCAGGCCAGGGAAGCCGAGCTACGCATGAAATCCGTATTCGAGACAGCGCCGGGCGCATCGGCCATTCCTATTACGTTTGCAACCAGATCGAGTTGGGACGCGATCAGCGCGCAGCTGCCCCAGCCGGCCCGGCAGTTCGCCATCGCAAACGGTTTTGCGGCAAAAGCCGGAGCATGCCTCGCATTGCCTGCCGCAGACGGAAACATCGCGCAAGTTCTCTTCGGCCTGGAGGACGGCAAGTCCCCGACCTGTTCAGGCCCGGCGCCTTGCCGGGACTGCTGCCGCCGGGTGTCTACCGTTTCGCCAATGCCCCGCATGACAAGCGCCTTGCCGCGCTCGCCTTCGCGCTCGGCAGCTATCGCTTTAATCGCTATCGCAAGGCGGAAAGCTCCGACGTCCGGTTGGTTCCGCCCGATGGAATTGACACCGCGGAGATCGCGCGTATCGCGGACGCGGCGATGCTGGCCCGCGATCTCATCAACACGCCGTCCAATGACATGGGACCGGAGGAATTGGCGCTCGCTGCGCAAGAGCTTGCGACGCGCTTTGACGCGAGGTTCGAGTGCATCGTCGGCGAAGATTTGACGAAACGAAATTTTCCGCTGATCCATGCAGTTGGCATGGCCTCGCCCCGCGCGCCGCGCCTGATCGATCTGCACTGGGGCGATCCCGCGCATCCCAAGGTGACGCTGGTGGGAAAAGGCGTCTGCTTCGATACCGGCGGGCTGGATCTGAAACCATCCAGCGGAATGCTGATCATGAAAAAGGATATGGGGGGCGCCGCCAATGTGCTGGCGCTGGCCCAAATGGTGATGCATGCGAAGCTGAAGGTGCGGTTACGGGTGCTGATCCCAGCTGTCGAGAACGCGGTTGCCGGCAACGCCTTTCGTCCGCTCGACATCTATCCCTCTCGCAAGGGCCTTTCAGTTGAGATCGGCAATACCGACGCGGAGGGACGGCTGATACTGGCCGACGCACTGACGCTTGCGGACGAAGACAAGCCCGAGCTTCTGATCGACATGGGGACACTGACGGGCGCTGCGCGCGTCGCGCTTGGCCCCGATTTGCCGCCCTTTTACACGGACGATGAGACGCTTGCGAATGACCTTGCCGCTTGCGCCAAACGGGAAAACGATCCGCTGTGGCGATTGCCGCTGTGGCGCCCTTACGATGCGTGGCTCGATTCGAAGATCGCCAATGTCAACAACGCACCGTCTAACGCGTTTGCCGGCTCCATCACCTGCGCGCTGTTCCTGCAGCGCTTCGTCGAGCACGCCGGCAGCTGGTTGCATGTCGATATTTACGGTTGGACGCCGACCGCGAAGCCCGCGCGCCCGGAGGGCGGAGAATGTCAGGCCGCGCGGGCCATCTACAAGCTGTTGAGCCAACGCTATGGATAATCCCCGCCTGACGCCGGCCAGACCTGACCTCGCCGCAAGATATCTTGAGGGCAAGATCAACGCGGCGCGCTACGTGGACGGGGAGGAGTTCGAGGTCTCCGACGCGATTGCGCCGGTACGAGAGAGCCCGTCCGCCGCGGCCACGCTTCTCACCCAGTCATTGAAGGGCGAACGCGTGACGATTTACGACCGCAACGGCGAAGGCTGGGCATGGGGTCAACTGAATGGCGACGGCTATGTGGGCTGGCTTCCGGATTCCGCTCTGGGAAAGCCCGATGTCGCGCCGACGCACAAGGTCAGCGCCATCAGGACCCTCGCCTTCCCCGGCGCTTCGATCAAATTGCCGCCGATAGATGCGGTGGTGATGGGCTCGCTGGTGACGATCGTTCGGGAAGACGGCCCGTTCGCCGTGACGCGCGAAGGCCAATATCTGCCCAAGCAGCATCTTGCCCCCATCGATAGCTACGCTTCGGACTTCGTGGCTGTAGCTGAACGCTTTGTGGGCACGCCCTATCTCTGGGGCGGCAAGAGCAGTGACGGCATCGATTGCTCAGGCCTGGTGCAGATATCGTTAAATGCCGCTGGCACTGGCTGCCCGCGCGACAGCGACATGCAGCAGAACAGTCTCGGCCGGTCGCTGGAAGCTGAGGAATCGAAGCGACTGCAGCGCGGCGATCTCCTGTTCTGGAAGGGCCACGTCGCGATTGCTCGTGACGCCGACACCATCGTTCATGCCAATGCGCATCACATGGCCACGGTGATCGAGACTACAAGGGACGCCACCGCGCGCATCAGCGCAGCAGGCCACGACATCGTTGCGATCAAGCGATTGCTCTGACGACCAGACCCGACCGGCCGTGGACAGACGAAATTCAATCAGACACTCGCGGCGCCGTCCGCTGTCGTTTCGTGATGGAAGGCAGCGGCGAACAGAGCGCGCGTGTAGTCGCTTTTCGGACTTTTGAACAAGTCCACAGCCGGCCCCTCTTCCACCACCTTGCCGTCGCGCATCACGATCAGGTGGCTCGCCAGCGAGGCAACCACCCGCAGGTCGTGCGAGATGAACATGTAGGTGAGATCGCGCTTGCGCTGCAGCTCGCGCAGCAGGTCCACCATCTGCGCCTGAAACAACATGTCCAGCGCGCTCGTCGGCTCGTCCAGCACGACGAAATTCGGCTCCAGCACGGCAGCGCGCGCGATGCTGATACGCTGCCGCTGACCGCCGGAAAATTCGTGCGGATAACGAAACCGCGTTTGGGGATCAAGGCCGACATCCTGCAACGCCTTGATCACGCGCGTCTCGCGCTCCGCTCGGGAAAGCGAGGGCTGATGCACGCTCAATCCTTCCGCGACAATATCGCCAACCGACATCCGCGGACTTAGCGCCCCGAACGGGTCCTGGAACACGATCTGCATGTCGCGGCGGAACGGCCGCATGGCCTTGAACTGTAAGCCCTGAATGTCCTTGCCCAGGAACACGATCGGGCCGTCCGAGGAGATTAGCCGCAGCAAGGCGAGACCCAGCGTAGTCTTGCCCGAGCCGGATTCGCCGACCACGCCGAGCGTCTCGCCTTTGCGCACCGCCAGGCTGACGCCATCGACCGCCTTGATGTGCCCGACCGTTCTGCGCAGCAGCCCGCGCTTCACCGGAAACCAGACCTTCAGATCGTCCGCCGAGATCACGACCGGGGATTTAGGACGAGGCGGCGCGGGATCCGGCTTCGGTTCGGCTGCGAGCAACGCGCGGGTATAGGGATGTTTCGGCGCGGTGAAAACCTGCTCCACCGGTCCCTGCTCCACAATCACGCCGCCCTTCATGACGCATACCGTATCCGCGATGCGGCGAACGATGCCGAGATCATGGGTGATGAACAGCAGGCTCATGCCGAGCCGCGTGCGAATTTCCGCCAGCAGCGCCAGGATCTGTGCTTGCACCGTGACATCAAGCGCGGTGGTCGGCTCATCCGCGATCAACAGATCAGGCTCGTTGGCGAGCGCCATCGCGATCATCACACGCTGACGCTGCCCACCGGAGAGCTGGTGTGGATAGCTTTTCAGCCGCGTTTCCGGTTCGGGAATCCCGACCTGATTCAACAATTCCAGCGTCCTCGCCCGGGCCGATTGGCCGGCGAGATGTTTGTGCAGATGAAGAATTTCGCCGATCTGGGACTCAATCGTATGCAGCGGATTAAGCGAGGTCATCGGCTCTTGGAAAATGATCGAAATATCGTTGCCGCGAATGCCGCGGATCTGATCTTCGGACAGGCCGAGCAACTGGCGACCCTTGAACCGTATGCTGCCGGAGGGATGCGAGGCCGTCGGATACGGCAACAGCTTTAAAATCGACAACGCGCTGACGGATTTGCCGGAGCCGGATTCTCCGACCAGCGCCACGCATTCGCCCCGCTTGATCTCAAATGAAATCCGGTCCACCGCGAGCGAAGTGCCGCTCGGCTGATGAAAGGCAACCGACAGATCGTCGACTTCGAGCAAGGGCTGATTGATTGCGTCCATGCGGAGCTTACCTGAACGTCTTGCGCGGATCGAAGGCGTCGCGCACCGCTTCGCCGATAAAGATCAGCAGCGAAAGCATGATTGCGACCGAGAAGAAGCCGGTGAAGCCGAGCCATGGCGCCTGGACGTTCGCCTTGGCCTGCGACAGCAATTCGCCCAGCGAAGGCGAGCCGGGCGGCAAGCCGAAATCCGAGGAAATCAAGTGCGGTCAGGGTCATTACCGAGGACGACACGATAAACGGCAGGAAGGTCATGGTCGCCACCATCGCGTTCGGCAGCAAATGGCGGAACATGATGACGGCATTGGAGACGCCGAGCGCCCGTGCCGCCTGGATGTACTCGAAATTGCGGCCGCGCAGGAATTCCGCCCTCACAAGGCCAACCAGGGACACCCAGGAGAACAGCAAAAGAATCCCGAGCAGGACAAAGAAGCCGGGCACCAGCACAGACGACAGGATCAGGAGCAAATACAGCGAGGGAATCGCGGTCCAGATTTCAATCAGCCGCTGGAACGTAAGGTCGATCCAGCCGCCGAAATAGCCCTGCACCCCACCGGCGGCGATGCCGATGATCGATGAGATGATGGTCAAGCTGAGGCCGAACAGCACCGAAATACGAAAGCCGTAAATCAGCCGCGCGACGACGTCGCGGCCCTGATCGTCGGTGCCGAGCCAGTTGTATTCGAGATCGCGGCAGCTCTTCAGGCCCTTTTTCTGCACTACCTCTTTGCATTGCGCTTCGGTCAATAGCCAGGTGGGCTTGGACGGCGCCGGAGTCGGCAGGTCAAGATTATGGGTATCATAGGAATATCGGATCAACGGCCAGACGATGGTGCCGCCCTTGTCCGCAATCAGCTTCTGCAGATAAGGATCGCGGTAGTCAGCGGCGGTTTCGAAATCTCCACCGAACGTTGTCTCCGAATAGGAGACGAAAGCCGGCCAGTATAGATGCCCGTCGAACTTGATAAAGAACGGACGGTCATTTGCGATCAGCTCGGCGAACAGCGAGACGACGAACAGGATCATGAAGATCCAAAACGACCAGTACCCCCGGCGGTGCGACTTGAAGTTTTGCCAGCGTCTTTTGTTCAGAGGCGACGGGCTGAAGCTGTGACGAGTGACCGGCACCGCCTCGCCGAGCGGCGACTGCGTGGTGGTCTCGACAGGCGGCGGCGCGAGAATCGTCATCAGACCTCCCGTGCCTCAAAATCGATCCGCGGGTCGATCCACATGTAAGCAAGGTCGGAGATCAGGTTAACGACGAGGCCCAGCAGCGAGAAGATGAACAATGTGCCGAACACGACCGGATAGTCGCGATTGAGCACGCTCTCAAAGCCGAGCAGACCGAGACCATCGAGGGAAAAAATGGTCTCGATCAGAAGCGACCCCGAGAAAAAGGCGTGGATGAACGCGCCGGGAAACCCGGCGATCACGATCAGCATCGCGTTGCGAAAAATGTGATTGTAAAGCACCTGCCGCTCGCTGCAGCCCTTGGCCCGTGCGGTCATGACATACTGCTTGCGGATTTCGTCGAGGAAAGAGTTCTTTGTCAGCAGCGTCATGGTGGCAAAGGCGCC
Source organism: uncultured Alphaproteobacteria bacterium (assembly GCA_963764155.1). GTDB lineage: Bacteria > Pseudomonadota > Alphaproteobacteria > Rhizobiales > Xanthobacteraceae > Bradyrhizobium. Next base: position 245,166 of record CAVXRI010000002.1, on the reverse strand, counting down.
GAGCGACATCGAAATCAATGGCAGCGTGAGATGCCAGAAATAATCCAGGATCTTCCAATACCAGGGGAATTGCGCCCAGCCGTCCGAAGTTAGCCCGCGCAACGGAAAAATGCTGAAGAATGATCCACCGGCGAACAGGATAATCAGCAGGATCGCGAACAGAAATCCGGGAATGGCGAACCCCACGATGATCGCAGCCGAAGTCCACACATCGAACCGCGATCCGTCCTTGACGGCCTTGCGGATGCCGAGCGGGATCGAGATCAGATAGGTCAGTAGCGTCATCCAGATGCCGAGTGACATCGAGACCGGCAACTTTTCCTTCATCAATTGCAGCACATTGATATCGCGGAAGTAGCTCTTTCCGAAATCGAAGCGCGCGAAATTCCACACCATGAGCGCGAAGCGCTCCGGAGCCGGTTTGTCGAAGCCGAATTGCTTTTCCAGACTTTTGATGAAATCGGGATCCAGCCCCTGCGCGCCACGATATTTGGAGCTGGCGGCGTCCGCTCCCGCGCCGATCTGGCCGGGCGCGCGGGCTGCGAAATCACCGCCGCCACCGGAAATTCTCGAGGTGCCACCCGTGTCGGCGCCGGAGAGCTGCGCGATCACGCGCTCGACCGGTCCGCCCGGCGCAAACTGCACCACCACAAAGGACACGAACAGGATTCCGAGCAGGGTCGGCAGCATCAGAAAAATTCGGCGGGCGATATAGGCGCTCATGGGCTATTTCGCCTGTTCGAGCTTTGCGGCCTTGGCGGCGTCATACCACCAGATGTCCGGCGCACCAACTCCCTGAGCATATCGCGGCGGTTTCGCGGGATGACTGAACTCATCCCAATACGCAATCGGATGCGTGGAACGGTACCATTGCGGGACCCAATAGCGTCCGGCCCGGAACACCCGGTCCAAGGCCCGGCATGCAAATGTCAAATCGGATCGCGTTTCGGCGCCGATGGCTTTTTCGATGAGCGCATCGATCGCCGGATTGGCGACGCCCGCAAGGTTGTACGATCCCTTGGTAGCAGCCGCCTGCGAGGAGAAATATGGCCGCAGGCTGTCGCCAGGCGTTGGCGAGATCGACAGGCGTTCGGTCGTGACGTCAAAATCAAACTCCTCCACGCGGGCGCGATATTGCACAGCGTCGATCAATCGCAGGCTAGCGTCGACACCGAGCGTACCAAGGTTCTTGATGAAGGGCGCGTGGTGCGGCTGGAACGAGGGCTCATCGAGCAAAAACTCGACGGTAAAGACCTCGCCATTGGGCAAACGTCGCTTGCCGTCTTTGATAGGCAGACCGGCGTCGTTGAGCAGTTGCTGCGCTTTGCGCAACAGCGTCCGGTCCTGCCCCGATCCATCCGACACCGGGGGAACAAAGGGCATACCGAAGACCTCGTCCGGCACCTGTCCACGGAACGGCTCAAGCAGTTTCAACTCTTCCGGCGAAGGCAGTCCATTCGCGACCATGTCTGAATTCTGGAACGGCGAATGGGTGCGTGCATACGCGCCGTACATGACCGTTTTGTTGGTCCATTCGAAATCGAACGCATAGCTCAGCGCTTCCCGCACCCTGGGGTCCTTCAACTTGTCGCGGCGGGTATTGAAGAACCAACCCTGCCCGCCGGACGGCGTTTCATCCGGCAGCGTTTCGCGCTTGACACGGCCGTCCTTTACGGCCGGAAAGTCGTAGCGCGTCGCCCATATGCGCGCGGTGAATTCTTCGCGGTAAAGATAGCTTTTTCCGCTGAAGCCTTCGAACGCCACGTCGCGGTCACGGTAAAATTCATATCGTACAAAGTCGAAATTGAAGCTGCCGCGATTGACGGGAAGCTCGGCCGCCCACCAGTCCTTTACCCGCTCGTATTCGATGAAGCGATTGACCTCCAATTTCCCTACTTTGTAAGGCCCCGAGCCCAGGGGCACATCGAGCGTCGACTGATCGAACGGTTGCTTCGCGTAGTAGGTGCGGGAGAAGATCGGCAGGCCCGCGACATAGAGCGGCACGTCGCGCGCGTGGTTTTTGGCGAACGTGACAATCAAGGTGGCGTCATCAGGCGCTTCCGCATTCACCATGTCCCGCAACTGCACGATGATCAGCGGATGCCCTTTCTCCTTTAAGCTTATCAGCGAAAAAACAGCATCCTGCGCGGTGAGCTTCGAACCGTCATGAAAGCGGGCCTCCGGCCGCATGGTGAAACGATAAGTCAGCTTGTCGGCTGAAACCCGCACCGACTTTGCCGCCAGACCGTACATCGCGTCCGGCTCGTCACTGGCGCGCGCCATCAGCGGCGCGAACGTCATATCCATACCCTGCGCGCCTTCGCCCTTGAGAATATAGGCGTTGAGCGAATTGAACGTGAAGAACGACTGATTGTAGGCACGTCCCGAAGGTATCAGCGAGAACAGGCCACCCTTCGGCGCTGCCGGGTTCACGTATTCAAAATGCGGAAAGTCGACCGGATATTTCAGGTCGCCGAATACCGACATGCCGTGAACATCCGCATCGGGATCGGTCATGGCGCTGGCTCGCCGCAGCCAGGGCGCGCACAGCGCGCCCATCCCGACACCGAGCAGATGCCGGCGCGACAAGGAGGGCAGGCGAAGAATCCGGCTCAAGAGCGGCCGCCCGTCTTGGCTGCTTTTTCAGCGTCCCACCACCACAGATTAGGAAATGCGGAGGCGCCGTATTTGGGGAGCGGATCGGGATGGCTGAAGCGATCCCAGCGCGCCGAACGCGCGTATCCCGCAATAAACTGCGGCACCAGATAGAAATTCCACAGCAATACGCGGTCCATTGCCTTGCAGGCGGCAACCAGTTCGTCGCGGCTTTTGGCGAAAATGATGCGATCGATCAACGCATCCACAGCCGGATTCTTGATCCCGCCAACATTGTGTGAGCCGGGCACGTCGGCAGCCTGCGAACCGAAGTAATCGCGCTGTTCGTTGCCGGGCGACAAGGATTGCGCCCATACGTTCGTCACGATGTCGAAATCGAAATTTCGCAACCGGTTCTGGAATTGCACATCGTCCACCGTGCGAACCGTGACGTTAATCCCGAGCCTTTCCAGATTGGGCTTGTAGAAAAGGATGCCGCGTTCGTCGCCGGGGTCCTGGCTCAAGAACTCGACGTTGACCGGCTGACCGCCGGGGCTGACCAGTTTGCGGTCGCGGATCTCGAAGCCCGCTTCCTTCACCAGCCGCGACGCCTCGCGCAAATTGCTGCGAACCGCCTCCGGGTTACCTCCAACCGGATTTTCATATGGTTTGGTGAATATTTCGGGCGGCACCTTATCGCGCAGCGTCTCAAGCATCTGCAACTCGAGGCCCTGCGGCAAACCCGAGGAAGCCAGATCGGTCCCATCGAAATAACTGTTGTCGCGCTTGTATTCGCCAAAGGATAGCTGACGGTTCAGTTCCTCGAAGTCATACGCGTAGTTGAAAGCGCGCCGGAAGCGCGCGTCTGAAAACAGCGGCCGGCGCAGGTTGAAGACATAACCCTGCATCCGTCCGAGGTTAGTGACCGGAAATTTTTCCTTGATCACGCGGTTTTCGCGCACCGCCGGGAAATCATAGCGGGTCGACCAGGCGTTGGCGCTTCGCTCGTTGATCCAATCGATTTGATCGGCCTTGAAGGCCTCTAGCGCGATGGTGTCGTCGCGGAAATAATCATAGCGTATCTGATCGAAATTGTTTTGTCCGACATTCACCGGCACCTCGGCGCCCCAGTAATCCCTGACGCGCTCGAGCACCACGGATCGACCCGCGACGAATTCCTTGATGCGATACGGTCCGGACCCCAGCGGAATTTCCAGCGTGGTCGCGGAGATGTCACGCTTGCGGCCCTGGGAGTCGGTGCCTTCCCACCAGTGCTTGGGAAGGACCATGAACTGACCGGTGATACTCGGCAGCTCGCGATTGCCTGGGCCGTCGAAAGTGAACGTGACTTCCCTGTCGCCGGTTTGCTCCGCCTTGACGATGTGGCGATAGTACGCCCGCTGCATCGGGCTGTACTGCTTGAACACATTCAACGAGTAGATAACGTCTTCCGGTGTCACCGGTTTGCCGTCGTGCCAGCGCGCATTCGGGCGAAGACGAAATTTGACGAACGAGCGGTCCTCGGGATGGCTGACCAACTCGGCGAGCAAGCAATAGATGCTCGAGGGTTCGTCGCTCAATTCCGTCATCAAGCTTTCATAGATGGAGCCGACGGCGTTGGCGATCGCACCCTTCACGCCGTTGATCACGACGTTGAAATTGTCGAACGTGCCAACTGCGATCTGGCGCACCACGCCGGCCTTCGGCGCGTCGGGTTTGACGTAATCGAATCGCTTGAAGTCGGCGGGATATTTGAGATCGCCGAACAGCGACAATGCATGCCGCCACGGCGCTTCGTCGGGTGATTGTGCGAAAGCCGGCCCGATTGCGGGAACGCCCGTGATGGCGTGCAGCGCCGGGGCCGCTGCAGCAAAGGCGCTGGATTGGAGAAGTCGTCGTCGGGTAATTGCCAAATGTGAATTCCTGTAGGAGCCGCGCGCTATTGAGGACGCATTATAAGGCAAGGATTCGGCGGATTACGTTGCTTTTTCCTCATGCTTCGGGCGCGACTGCGGCGAATGGTCCCGATGACAACCACATGTGAAAACGGCCAGGCAATGCCTGGCCGAGATGGTCTGGAACATTTCGGAGTGGTATCGCGCGTTACTTCGACGCCGTCGGCAGCGGAACCGGGTTATCCGACAGCGTGCGCAGATAATCGATCACGTCGGCGCGCTCAGTGTCCTTTTGGATACCTGCAAAACCCATCGCGGTGCCGGGAACAAAGCCCTTCGGATTGGCGATGAACTGGTTGAGGTCGTCAAACGTCCAGGTGCCGCCCTTTGCTTTCATCGCCGCGGAGAAATTGAAACCGCGACCCTCGCCCTTGTGGTCGCCAACAATGCCATAGAGATTTGGCCCGACCCGATTGGGGCCGTTCTTTTCGAAGGTGTGGCAGGCGGCGCATTTCTTCGCGGCGGCTGCTCCCTTTTCAACCGATGCCGTTTGCAACAACTTTTCGATGGGCTCCGATGGCGCCGCCGCTGCAGCCTTGCCGCCCTCTGGAGATTCTTCCTTCACCGCTATTTCAAAACCAGGCTTTGCCGGCATCTTGGGGGTGAAGAGTGCGCCGGCGGCAAAGCTCGTGACCAAGAGTACCAGGCAGGTGCCCAGAATAGCGCCGAGAATCTTGTTGAGTTCGAAGGAGTCCATTTTCGATCAGGCTCCGGGCCTTAAAAGTCGACTTGAAGGCCGGCTAGGCGGCCGCGGGAAGGAGCACAGGAATCAGGCTTTCGCACCGCAACCCCAGGGCAGCGATGAGATATCGGTTTGCCCGTGCTCTGGCAACCCGTATAAACGCGCCGGCTTTCACCCAATCCCCATCATTTCCGGCCGCTTATCGGCCGATGCTGGCCCCGCCGCTGATGACCGAAAACCGCACTTTGGTGCTGATTCCCGCCCGCATGGCGGCGACCCGGCTACCGGGCAAGCCGCTGCTGGACATCGCCGGCCTGCCGATGATCGTCCACGTACTTCGGCGCGCGGAAGCTGCGCAAATCGGCCGTGTAGCGGTCGCGACGGACAGCGCGGAAATTGCTGCTGCCGTAAGGGCCCATGGCGGCGAGGCGGTGATGACGCGCGGCGATCACCCTTCCGGATCGGACCGGATTTACGAGGCGCTCGGCAAGCTCGACCCGCAGGCGAAAGCGGAAATTGTGATCAATTTGCAAGGCGATTTCCCGACGATCGCACCCGAGCACATACGCGACGTGCTGTCGCCGCTGGCCGATCCCGCGGTCGACATCGCGACGTTGGCGGCCGAAATCCACACCGAGGAGGAGAGCGCGAACCCGAACGTGGTGAAGGCGGTCGGCTCCCCCGTGGGCAAGCGGCGGCTGCGCGCGCTCTACTTTACCCGTGCCGCCGCGCCATCCGGCGACGGGCCGCGCTATCATCACATCGGCCTTTACGCCTATCGCCGCGCGGCGCTGGAGCGATTTGTCCGGTTGCCTCCTTCAGCCCTCGAGCGGCAGGAAAAGCTCGAGCAACTTCGCGCGTTGGAGGCGGGATTGAGGATCGACATCACGCTTGTCGAGACCGTGCCGCGGGGGGTGGACACGCCCGCCGATCTCGAAACGGCGCGGCAGATATTAGGGTCCCGCTCGCCGAATTCGTAAGACATCGCAGCACCATCTGCGACACTAGCCAAAACCCGAGCGGCTGATACAAGACGCCATGACCAAGACCATGAAAATCGCATTCCAGGGCGAACCGGGCGCGAACTCCCATATCGCCATTGTCGAGGCCTATCCCGACGCCGAGCCGCTTCCCTGCCCTACATTCGAAGACGCGCTCGCCGCAATCAGTTCCGGCGAAGCCGAACTCGGCATGATCCCGATCGAGAACTCGGTCGCCGGTCGCGTCGCCGACATTCACCATTTGCTGCCGGCTTCCGGCCTGTTCATTGTCGGCGAATGGTTCTTGCCTATACGTCATCAACTGATGGCCCCGCGCGGCGCTAAGCTTGCCGACATCAAGACCGTCGAGAGTCATGTCCACGCGCTCGGCCAATGCCGTCGCGTCATCCGCAAGCTCGGCATCAAGCCGATCGTCGCGGCCGATACCGCCGGCAGCGCGCGAGACATCGCCGAGCGAGGCGACAAGAGCTGTGCGGCCATCGCCTCGCGGCTGGCCGCGCAAATCTACGGCCTAGATGTCCTTGCCGAGGATGTCGAGGACGAGACCCACAACACCACGCGTTTTGTCGTGCTGGCCCGCCATGAACAATGGGCGGCGCAGGGATCGGGGCCGCTGGTCACCAGTTTTGTGTTCCGCGTCCGCAACCTTCCCGCTGCGCTCTACAAGGCGCTCGGCGGGTTTGCGACCAACAGCGTCAACATGACCAAGCTCGAGAGCTACATGGTCGACGGCAATTTCTTCGCGACGCAATTCTATGCTGATGTCGACGGCCATCCCGACGATCGCGGCCTTGCATTCGCGCTGGAAGAACTGAAATTCTTTTCGCGCGAATTCCGCATTGTCGGGGTCTATCCCGGTCATCCGTTTCGCGCGACCTTCAGCGAGAAACGAGACGAATGACGCGCCGACGGTGGCCGCAGGGTTAGCTATCAAGCAGCTGCTTTCTTTGCTAACCCGAACGCATCCGCCAGCAGGCTGTAAGACTTCTTGCGCGCGTCATGGTCATAAACCGCGGTGATGATCATCAGTTCGTCGGCCTGACTGGCCGCGATCATCGGCTGCAATTTCGTCATGAGCGTAGCCGGACTGCCGACAAACAAACGCGAGCGATTGCGCGCGATCGAGGCGCGCTCGGCATCGCTGTAAGGATAGGTTTGCGCCTCCTCGACGCTCGGCAGCGGAAGGTACTGACCCCGATCGCGCCGCAGACGATTGAGGTCCATCGACGAGGCAAGCTTTTCGGCCTCGGCATCGGTCTCCGCGGCCACGGCCGCTATGGCGAGAATAGCGTGCGGGCTAGAGCGCCAGCCCGACCGCTTGAAACGCGCACGGTAGCTGGTCATCGCCTCGATGGCGTCATACGACGCAAAATGATGCGCGAACGCGAAGCCCATGCCGACTTGCGCTGCGAGTTCCGAACTATAATCGCTCGAGCCCAGCAGCCAGATCGGCGGCAGGGGCGCGTCGTCGGGCATTGCCACCACGTTGTTAAAGGGATGGCCGGGTGGAAAATCGCGCGTCTCCCATAGCGTCAGCTCGTGCAGCCGCTCGAGAAAATCGTCGCCCTCGCGACGGTCCAGCCGGCTGCGCAGCGCGTAGGCGGTAGCGCCATCGGTGCCCGGCGCGCGGCCGAGGCCAAGGTCGATGCGGCCGGGAAACAGCGCTTCCAGCATCTTGAAACGTTCGGCGATCACCAGCGGCGCATGGTTGGGCAGCATTACCCCGCCGGAGCCGACCCGGATGCGGTTGGTCACGGCGGCTATTTGCCCGATCATGATATCGGGCGCGGGGCTCGCCACGGAGGCAAGGTTGTGATGCTCCGCAAGCCAGTATCGGACATAGCCGAGCGCGTCGACGTGACGCGCCAGATCGATGCTGTTGCGCAGCGCCACGGCCGGCTTGGTGCCGGTCGTAACCACGGAGAGATCAAGGACCGAGAGCGGAATCATGGCACTAAGCTAGTGTGCCGGGCCCAGCCGACAAAGGGCTGAGCCGCGCAGACCAGGGGTGTGCGCCTCGGTAAGGCCGGATCTGTAGTTGATAAGTCGGCGGGCAAGTTGTATTCTGATTCCATCAGACTTTAGTTCTGCCCAAGACAAGAATGCTCAATTTCGTACAACTGTTGTGAATTTATCCAATTTACCTTCTGAATTCGACGAATATCTTGGCCCATTTTTAGGAGGAATAAGCTCTATTTGGTGCCTTCTACGTCGGTAATGGGCAATTTCCCATTGCTAATGGGCTGTCTGACAGACCGTGTTTGGCCTATTTTGAAGGTCCCAACGCAAGCCTGCCGCCTTCGGCGCGTGAAGTGGAGTTGTCGTGTCATGACCGAGGTGATGCCCTCCGGAACCGATGGCCACCGTGCGCTGAAAAGCCCGGCGATCTCCTTTGAGTTCTTTCCCCCGAAGACCGAGGAGATGGAGCGCAGTCTCTGGGAAACCATCAACCGGCTGGCGCCGCTTGCGCCCAATTTCGTCTCCGTCACTTACGGCGCCGGCGGATCGACCCGCGAGCGCACGCATTCGACCATCGCCCGCATCCTGCGCGAAACCGACCTGCTGCCCGCAGCGCATTTGACCTGCGTCGGCGCATCGCGAGGCGAGATCGACGATATCGTCGACCGCTACCATGAAGTCGGCGTCCGTCATATCGTGGCATTGCGCGGCGACCCGGCGAGCGGCATCGGCAGCGCCTACGTCGCCCATCGCGACGGTTACCAAACCTCCGCTGACCTCGTCGCCGGCATCAAGAGGCGCCACGCCGATATCCAGGTTTCGGTGTCCGCCTATCCCGAGAAGCATCCGGAGAGCGCCACGCTCGATGCCGATATCGATACGCTGCAGGCCAAGGTCGATGCCGGCGCGGCCCGCGCCATCACCCAGGTATTTTTCGATAACGACCTCTACTTCCGCTATCTCGATCGCGTTCGCGCGCGCGGCATCGAAATCCCGATCGTTCCCGGCATCATGCCGATGCACAATTTCAAGCAGGCCCGCAATTTCGTCACCCGTGCGGGAACGTCGGTGCCGCCCTGGCTGGCGGAAAAATTCGACGGGCTCGACGACGATGCCGAGACGCGCAAGCTGGTCGCCGCTACCGTCGCGGCAGGTCAGGTTCAAAAGCTCGCCAAGCATGGCGTCGATACCTTTCATTTCTACACCATGAACCGCGCCGACCTCGTGTTCGCGATCAGCCATCTGCTTGGCATTCGCCCGGCCGGCGCACAGAAAGCCGCCTAACCGATGTCCGTGCCGGTTTCTGCCAAACGAACAACTCTGCTTGCGGCTGCGCGCGAGCGCATCCTGGTGCTCGACGGCGCGATGGGCACCATGATCCAAGCGCTGCAATATGATGAAGCCGCGTTCCGGGGCACGCGTTTCGCCGATTTTCACCGCGACCTCCGGGGCAACAACGATCTCCTGATCCTGACCCAGCCAAAGGCGATTGAGGATATCCACGCCGAGTATCTGCGCGCCGGCGCCGACATCGTTGCGACCAACACGTTTTCTTCGACCTCGATCGCACAGACGGACTACGACCTCGCCGGCATTGCCTACGAGATGAATCTCGAAGGCGCGAGGCTCGCGCGCAATGCGGCCGAGCGCGTGACCGCGGAAGACGGCAAGCCGCGCTTTGTCGCCGGCGCCCTCGGCCCGACCAATCGTACCGCATCGATCTCGCCCGATGTTTCCAATCCCGGCTACCGCGCCGTCACGTTTGACGATCTGCGTGAAGCCTATGGCGAACAGATCAGGGGCCTGGTCGACGGCGGGGCCGATCTGCTGCTGGTCGAAACCATTTTCGACACGCTGAACGCCAAGGCGGCGCTCTACGCGATCGCCGAAATCACCGAGGAACGCGGGATCGACATGCCCGTGATGATCTCGGGCACGATCACCGACAAATCCGGCCGGTTGCTGTCCGGGCAGTTGCCGGAAGCGTTCTGGCATTCGGTGCGGCATGCGAAGCCGATCACGATCGGCTTCAACTGCGCGCTCGGTGCCGAAGATCTGCGGGCGCATATCGCAGACATCGGCCGCGTCGCCGATACGCTGGTTTGCGCCTACCCCAACGCCGGGCTGCCCAACGAATTCGGCCAGTATGACGAGAGCCCGGAATACATGGCGCGGCTGATCGGCGAGTTTGCCCGCGACGGCCTCGTGAATATCGTCGGCGGCTGCTGCGGCACCACGCCCGATCATATCGCAGCGATCGCCGCCGCTGTTGCGCCCCATAAGCCGCGCGCGGTTCCCGCAATCGAGCGGCGCTTGAGGCTGTCGGGGCTGGAGCCGTTTGAGCTGACCCCGGCGATACCTTTCGTCAATATCGGCGAGCGCACCAACGTGACGGGCTCGGCCAGATTCCGCAAGCTGATCACCGCGGGCGATTACAACGCCGCGCTGCAGGTCGCGCGCGATCAGGTCGAGAACGGCGCGCAAATCATCGACGTCAACATGGACGAAGGATTGCTCGATTCGGAAAACGCGATGAGGACCTTCCTCAACCTCGTCGCCGCCGAGCCCGATATCGCGCGCGTCCCCGTGATGGTCAATTCCTCGAAGTTTTCGGTGATCGAAGCCGGCCTGAAGTGCGTGCAGGGCAAGCCGGTGGTCAACTCGATCTCGCTGAAAGAAGGCGAGCAGAAGTTCATCCACGAGGCAACCATTGCGAGGCGGCACGGCGCCGCTGTCGTGGTGATGGCCTTTGACGAGGCCGGACAGGCCGATACCTTCGCGCGCAAGACCGAAATCTGCAGGCGCGCCTACGACATTCTGGTTCACACCCTGGGCTTTCCTCCCGAAGACATCATCTTCGATCCCAATATTTTCGCGATCGCCACCGGCCTCGAAGAGCACAACAATTACGGCGTCGACTTCATCGAGGCGGCGCGCTGGATTCGCCAGAACTTGCCGGGCGCTCATATTTCCGGCGGCGTCTCGAACCTGTCGTTCTCGTTCCGCGGCAATGAGCCGGTGCGCGAGGCCATGCATTCGGTGTTCCTGTATCACGCCATTCATGCCGGCATGGACATGGGCATCGTCAATGCCGGCCAGATGATCGTTTACGACGACATCGACCCGGAGTTGCGGCAGGTTTGCGAAGACGTGATCCTCAACCGCGATCCCGGCGCGTCCGAACGGCTGTTGGCGCTCGCCGAGAAATTCCGCGGCAAGGAGAAGCAGAGCAGGGAACAAGACCTCGCCTGGCGCGAGTGGCCGGTCGACAAGAGGCTCTCGCATGCGCTGGTGCACGGCATCACCGAATTCATCGAGGACGACACCGAGGCGGCGCGTAAATCCGCAACGCGTCCGCTTGAGGTGATCGAGGGACCGCTGATGGCCGGCATGAACGTGGTCGGCGATCTCTTTGGCGACGGCAAGATGTTCCTGCCGCAGGTCGTGAAGTCCGCGCGCGTGATGAAACAGGCGGTCGCCTATCTGATGCCGTTCATGGAAGAGGAAAAGGCGCGCAACCTCGCCAATGGCGTGACCGGCAGCGGCCGCAACACCGCCGGCAAGATCGTGCTTGCCACCGTCAAGGGCGACGTCCACGACATCGGCAAGAACATCGTCGGCATCGTCTTGCAGTGTAACAATTTCGAGGTGATCGATCTCGGCGTGATGGTGCCCGCGGCAAAGATCATCGAGACCGCGAGAACCGAAGGCGCGGATATCATCGGCCTGTCCGGCCTGATTACGCCCTCGCTCGACGAGATGAGCTTCCTGGCCGGCGAGTTGGAACGTCAGGGTATGAACCTGCCGCTGTTGATCGGCGGCGCGACCACGAGCCGGGTGCATACGGCCGTCAAGATCGACCCGAATTACCGCAACGGCCCGGTGGTGCACGTCAACGACGCGAGCCGCGCGGTCGGCGTCGCCTCCTCGTTGCTGTCGCCGGAGAAGCGCGAGGCCTATGCGGCCGAAGTCCGCGCCGAATACGCCAAGATCTCCGCGGCGCATTTCCGTGCGCAGGCGGATAAGAAGCGTCTGGCGCTTCCCGCCGCGCGCGCCAACGCCGTCGCCATCGATTTTGCGAAAGCGCCGCCGAAGAAGCCGGTGTTTCTGGGCATCAAGAGTTTCGACGACTACGATCTTGCCGAGCTCGCCAAATATATCGACTGGACGCCGTTCTTTCAAACTTGGCAGCTGACCGGTCGTTTCCCGGCGATATTCGACGATCCCAAGGTCGGCCAGGTCGCGCGCTCGCTCTATGACGACGCGCGCAAGATGCTCGATCTCATCGCAACGGAGAAATGGTTCACGGCGCGCGCCACCATCGGCTTGTGGCCGGCCAACGCCGAAGGCGACGACATCGCCGTCTATTCCGACGACAGCCGCAAGAAAAAGATCGCGACCCTTCACACGCTGCGCCAGCAACTGGAGAAGCGCGAAGGCCGTTTCAATGCCGCGTTGTCGGATTTCATCGCTCCCGTCAATTCAGGCGTCCCCGATTATATCGGCGCTTTCGTCGTTACCGCAGGGATCGGCGAGGATGCCGTCGCCGACCGCTTCGAGAATGCCAACGACGATTATTCCTCGATCCTGTGCAAGGCCCTCGCCGACCGCCTCGCCGAAGCTTTTGCCGAACGCATGCATGAGCGCGTGCGCCGGGAATTCTGGGGCTACGCGCCGGAAGAGACATTGTCGCCCGAGGACCTCATCCTCGAAAAATATGCGGGCATTCGCCCGGCGCCGGGCTATCCCGCGCAGCCCGATCACACCGAAAAGCAGACGCTGTTTTCCCTGCTCGATGCCGAGAACACCGCGGGCGTGAAGCTGACCGAAAACTTTGCGATGTGGCCGGGCTCATCGGTATCAGGCCTTTATTTCTCGCATCCCGACAGCTTCTATTTTGGAGTCGGCAAGATCGAGCGCGATCAGGTGGAAGACTATGCCGCGCGCAAGGGCATGAGCGTTGCGGAAGTCGAGCGCTGGCTGGCGCCGGTGTTGAACTACATCCCCGCGCGCGATCAGTCGGTGCCCGACCGCGCGGTGAAACAGGCGTTGTCAACGCCAGCGCCATCGGCCGCCCCCGCCAACGACATCGCTTCGGCCGAAGTCGCGTCGCATCCGCCCGGCTGCACCTGCGCCGTTCATCTCGCCTGGCGCAAAAAGGCCGCCGGCGCGGGTTGACGGGATCGTGGTGGGCGAAGAGGTGGGTCTGCCCCGTCTTAAACCACGAAACCCAGAGGTGCCGCTTCTGCTCGCATTGGCGTGAGCGGGTCGTCGACCTCTTCGTCATGGCCGGGCTTGTCCCGGCCATCCACGTCTTGCAGAGTGTCGGCATGGCAGGCGGGTACGTTTACATTCTGACCAATCGTCCAAACGGCGTTCTTTATGTCGGCGTGACAAACGATCTCGTCCGTCGGGTATTCGAACATCGGTCCGGATTTGTCGAAGGTTTTACAAAACGGTACGGACTGAAGCGGCTCGTCTATTTCGAAGCATTCGACGACATCCGGGATGCCATCCAGCGCGAGCACAACATCAAGCATTGGTCGCGCGCATGGAAGGTCCGATTGATTATGGCTACAAATCCGGATTGGTGCGATCTTTTAACTCCATCGTGAAGTGAAGACGTGGATGGCCGGGACAAGCCCGGCCATGACAATTTTGGCGATTGCCAACTCAATTTTTCAAACAGCCCAACAAACATGCATCCGCGTCCTCACTGCGCCGACCGCGCCCGAGTTGTTGCACAAACCTTTGCCTCCGAAAAAAGAGGGCGCAGGGAATGCCGGGTGCCCGCCGCACCCGCAGCCTCGTATGCGAAAATAAAACAGCACACGAGCATCGTCACCACAGGTTCACCGGATTGACCCGGCATTCCCCGCGCAATGGTTTTAACGGCTTCCTTCGTGCTCTCCCCGGTGACCGGGCTTTGTTGCCACCGTCGTTCGTCGATCGCTTGACGAGCTTGACGCCAGCGTCGGGGCGTCAGGACCACACGACTTCGCCGTCCGCAAACCTGCATCGTTCGTTATCGATGCCGTTGCGTCCACCGCATCCCATCCCGCGTTCGTGACGATCGCGAAACGCCCCTCTTGTCGGGACGGGATGGCGCGTAATGCCGCTGATTTGGGCCGGATGCACAGCGGTTTATTTTGTAGGCGAGGACTGGACGACCCAAATCAGTTTGAAATGTTTGAGCAAATTTCACTCTACGCGCATCCATTTTTCGGCCCGCAAGCAGCGTGAGCGAAGCGGTTTCCAGAACAAACGAACGCGGACCTCGCCCATCGGGCAAATCGGTCAATTCCTCGTCAGGATCGTAGGGCGCAATAGCGAAGCGTATTGCGCCACTTCCGTTGACAGATGGCGGAATACGCTATCGCTATTCCGCCCTACCCGAAGACTGTCGTTTCCCTGCGCGGCGTGGCATGTAGTGCCGACAGAGATCAGTTAGAAAACACAGGGGGCGGCAGGCTCATGAAATTCTTTTCCTTCTGGCGATCGCTGGCGAGTTTTCGAGTGCGCATCGCGCTGAATCTCAAAGGGCTTTCAACCGAAGTCATTCCGATTAATCTCGACGCGGGCGCGCATCGCAACGAAGAATACCGCGCGATCAATCCGCAAATGGCGCTACCGGCGCTAGTCGAGGATGACGGCAACATCCTGTTTCAGTCGCTCGCCATCCTCGAGTATCTCGATGAGAAATATCCGAGCCCACCCCTGTTGCCGGCGGGTACGAGGGCCCGAGCGCGGGTGCGCGGAATCGCGCTGATGGTTGCCTGCGACGGCCACCCACTTCTCACGCCGCGCGTGCGCCGTTATCTCGATCACGAACTGAATTTGAGGGAAACCCAGCAAGAGGCCTGGCGGCGGCACTGGATCGTCGAGACACTGACCGCGCTCGAAGGTCATCTCGCCGCGCATGCTGACACTGGCCGCTTTTGCCATGGCGATGTGCCAACTATCGCCGACATCTGCATGGTCGGCCACGTCACCGTCGCGATCAACCTGCGGATCGACCTCGCCCCCTACCCTACCGTAGCGCGCATTTTCGAGACCGCCATTACTCTGCCTGCTTTTGCCAACGCGCACCCGCTGGTTCAGCCCGACACACCGGAGGCGATGCGGAAGCTGAAGTGAGGCCCCATCCCTTCGAACCGCAGATCATCGGCTACTTCGCATACGAGACCAAGGTCAAACTTCACACCGCCTTTTCCATCATTGTAAGCGATACGCTGTTGTGGACTTTCCGATCGAACGTTTGCCATCCCAGTCGCGCATACAAATTTTCGCTATGGGGCGTGAAAAGATAGATCTTCTTAAAGTTCAGTCGGGCTGCCTCTTCAGCGGCCCTCAACGAGAGAGCCGAGGCAATCCCTTTTCCACGATGCTCAATCGGCACATAGACAGA
Source organism: uncultured Alphaproteobacteria bacterium (assembly GCA_963764155.1). Taxonomy (GTDB): domain Bacteria; phylum Pseudomonadota; class Alphaproteobacteria; order Rhizobiales; family Xanthobacteraceae; genus Bradyrhizobium. The sequence continues at coordinate 229,566 of CAVXRI010000002.1, read as the reverse complement.
CGATAACCACGGCGTCAGGTGCTGATGAGTGAGGGTCGTTGCAAGAACATTGGCTGATCCGAGAAGCTGACCAATACTGGAAATCGCTACCAATGAAACAGGAAGCCGTTCCAGCTGCAGCGCCTCATTCAATTTGCTCGCCCGTTGTTCAATTGTCGTCGACGGATTGAGATAGCCAAATTGATTGTGCTGCCATTTAGCGACTTCTGCGAGGTGGCTTTTCCGATTCAGTAGATAATCTATCGTGACCGTCACGAGCCAACCTCACACAGATGCGTATTTGAACTGGCCAATGCGGGTGCGCTGTAACCTGATCAAGCGATGTTTCACGATAAGGATTGGGAGTAGTCGTTCGAACTACCCCTTCCCCTCATCGCTCGCCAGCAGTCCCTTCACCGCGCGCGACCAGCCGGCCAGTTTGCGCTTGCGTGTCGCCTCGCTCATCGCGGGTTTGAAGCGGTGTTCGAGGCGCCAGTTGTCGGCGAATTTTGTCGGTTCGGGATAGACGCCTGCCTTCAGCCCGGCGAGATAGGCGGCGCCTAGCGCGGTGGTTTCCTGGATCATGGGGCGATCGACCGGCGCGTCCAGGAGATCGGCGAGGCGCTGCATGGTCCAGTCCGACGCGGTCATGCCGCCATCAACCCGGAGCACGTTGGCGGCTTTGGCTTCGGGCCAGTCGGCGCGCATCGCGGCCCGCAGATCATAGGTCTGATAACAGACGCTTTCGAGCGCCGCGTGCGCGAGTTCGGCGGGGCCGGTGTTGCGGGTCAAGCCGAACAGCGCGCCGCGCACGCCTGGATTCCAGTACGGCGCGCCCATGCCGACAAAGGCCGGCACCAGATACACGCTCTGGGTGGAATCGGATTTGTCGGCGAGCGGCCCGGTCTCCGCCGCCTGCTTGATGATCCCCAGCCCGTCGCGCAGCCACTGCACCGCCGAGCCCGCGACGAATATCGAGCCTTCCAGCGCATAGGTGCGCTTGCCGTTCAACTGATAGGCGATGGTGGTGAGCAGCTTGTTCTTTGAGGCGACCGGCGTGTCGCCGGTGTTGAGCAGCGCGAAACAGCCGGTGCCGTAAGTCGATTTGATCATGCCGGGCGAGAAGCAGGCCTGCCCGATAGTCGCGGCCTGCTGGTCGCCGGCAATGCCTGATATGGCGATCGCGCCGCCGAACAGGTCGGCCACGGTGTCGCCAAAGTTTGCGGAGGAGTCCTTTACTTCGGGGAGCATCGAGCGCGGCACGCGCAGGATTTTCAGCAGCTCCTCGTCCCATTGCCCGGTGTGGATGTTGAACAGCAGCGTGCGCGAGGCATTGGTGGCGTCGGTCGCATGCACCTTGCCGCCGGTAAGCCGCCACAACAGGTAGCAATCGACCGTGCCGAACATCAATTCGCCGCGCATCGCGCGCTCGCGCGCGCCCGGCACTTGATCGAGAATCCAGGCGACCTTGGTGCCGGAGAAATAGGGGTCGACGATCAGGCCGGTTTTTGCCGATATCGCCGGCTCGTGCCCTTCGCTCTTTAGCTTCGCGCAGATATCGGCGGTGCGGCGATCCTGCCAGACGATGGCGCGGTGCACGGCTTTGCCCGTTGCGCGGTCCCACACCACGGTGGTCTCGCGCTGGTTGGTGATGCCGATCGCGGCGATGTCCCTGGCCGAAAGATCAGCTTTTTTCAGCGCCTCGCGGCAGGTCGCAACCGTTGACGTCCAGATGTCCTCCGGCTCGTGCTCGACCCAGCCGGAGGCCGGGAAATGCTGCGGGAATTCAGCTTGCGCGCTGGCCGCGATGGAAATGTCGGCGCGAAACACGATGGCGCGCGAGGATGTGGTGCCCTGATCGATAGCCAGCACAAAAGACATGACGTTGATCCTTAGCTGCTTAGATTCTGGCGTAGCTTCCCGGAGGGTTTTTTCTGACGTCAAAGCAAGCGGATTGGGAATGCTTCGTCAATATCGCTCGACGTCGTCCCGGCCTTGAGCCGGGACCCAGTACGCCGCGGCTTCTCGATTTCGGGTGGTGCGGGTTGATGCTTCCCGTAACAATCAACGGCGGTGGTTATCGGTCCCCGCGTTCGCGGGGACGACTTGTGGGCCAAGGCGTGGAGGACGCGACAACAATCACGCCGCCGCTGTCGTGACGCCGCCATCGACCACGATGGTCTGGCCGGTCATGAAGCTCGATGCATCGGAGGCGAGATAGGCGACCGCGCCGGCGATCTCGTCGGGCTCGCCGATGCGTCGCAGCGGCGTGGTGGCGCAGCGGTGCTTCAACCGCTCCTCGTCCTCCCACAGCGCGCGAGCGAAATCGGTTTTCACCAGGCCCGGCGCCACGCAATTGACGCGCACCCCTTTCGGGCCCCATTCGCCGGCAAGGCTGCGGCACAGCGCGAAATCCGCCGCCTTGGATATCCCGTAAGCGCCGATCACTGTCGAGCCGCGCAATCCGCCAATCGAGGAGATGATCACGACCGAGCCGCTGCCGCGCTCGGCCATTGCCGGGATCGCCAGCGCACAAAGCCAGATGTTGCTCTTGACGTTGGAGCCCATGATCTTGTCGAAAGCCTCGTCCTTGATATCAAGCAGCGGGCCGTAATACGGGTTCACCGCGGCGTTGCAGACGAGGATATCGATCTTGCCGTAGTGCTTGTTCGCGCCGGCGATCAGCGCCTCGACTTCCTCGCGGCGCGAAATGTTGCAAGCGATCACATGCGCCTCGCCGCCGGCCTTGTTGATGCCGTCGGCGACTTCCTGGCAGGCGTCCGCCTTGCGGCTGGAGATCACGACCTTGGCCCCCAGCTTTGCCAGCAGCTCCGCCGAAGAGCGGCCGATGCCGCGGCTCGAACCGGTAATGACGGCGACCTTGCCGGCGAGATCGAACGGGGTGTTTTTCATCGGCATTGCTCGCTGATTTTCTTGGTGAGCTCTTTAGACCAGCCCGCCGCTCTCGGTTACGCGGCGCAGGTGATAGTCGGTGTCGCCAAAGCTGTTCTCGATCATGGTCAGCCGCTTGAAGTAGTGGCCGATCTTTGCCTCCTGCGTCATGCCTATGCCGCCGTGGAGCTGGATCGATTGCTGGCCTACGAATTTCAGGGATTTTCCAACCTGCACCTTGGCGGCGGCGACCGCCGTGGCGCGCTCCTTGGGATCCTCGAAATCGACCGCCATGGTCGCGAACATCGACATGCTGCGGGCCTGCTCGACGTCCACGAACATGTCGGCGGCGCGGTGCTGCAGCGTCTGGAAGCTGCCGATGGCCACGCCGAACTGCTTTCGCGTTTTCAGATATTCAACCGTGGTCTTGAGCGATTCATCCATCGCACCCACGGCCTCCGCGCACATCGCGGTACGCGCCTCGTCCACGACGCGCTCGATCAGTGGCAGCGCGTTCTCGCTATCGCCGATCGCGGCGTCGGGCCCGACTTCCACGCCGGTGAAGCTGATATCGGCTGCGTGCAGGCCGTCCTGTGTCGGATAGCCTTTTTTGGCAATGCCTTTGGCATTGGCAGGCACCAGGAACACGCCGATGCCGTTCCTGTCGTGCCGGCCGCCCTTGGTGCGCGCCGTCACCAGCAGCATGTCAGCGTTCTCGCCGTTGACCACGACGAATTTCTCGCCGTCGATCACCCAACCGCCGTTCTTTTTCTTGGCCGAGGTCGAGACGTCACCGAGATCGTAGCGTGAATTTTTTTCGAGCTGCGCAAAGGCAAAAGTCTTGCTGCCGTCGATGATGCCGGCGATATGCTCAGCCTTTTGCGCGGCCGAGCCGCCGTGGCGCAGGAAACCGCCCGCGATCACCACGGTCGGCAGGTAAGGCTCAAGCATCAGCGCCTTCCCCAGCGCCTCCATCACGATCATGGTTTCGACCGCGCCGGCGCCGAAGCCGCCGTCGTCCTCGGCAAAGGGAAGTCCAAGCAAGCCTTGTTCGGCGAGCCTGCTCCAGACGGCTTTGCTCCAGCCGCCCTTCTCCTTCATGTATTTCTTGCGCTGATCGAAATCGTAGGAATCGTTCAGCAGCCCGTCGACGCTTTCCTTGAGAAGACGCTGCTCCTCGGACAAATCAAAATCCATGTTTTTCTACTTTCTTCGGCTGAATTCCTTCGTCATGCCCGGGCTTGACCCGGGCATCCACGTCTCTCTTTTGTGGCAAGACGTGGATGGCCGGGTCGAGCCCGGCCATGACGACGACGGAGTGGCCTTACAAACCCAACACCGCCTTGGTGATGATGTTGCGCTGGATTTCGTTGGAGCCGCCGTAGATCGAGACCTTGCGGTTGTTGAAATAGCTCGGCGCGATTTGGGCGGTCCAGTCCATCGCCTCGTTGCTGCCCTCGTCGCCGTGCTCGTCGTAAGGTGCTGCGAACGGCCCGATCACTTCCATCAGCAGTTCGGTAGTGGTCTGCTGGATTTCGGAGCCCTTGATCTTCAGAACCGAGGACGCCGGATTGGGCTTGCCCTTGCCGTGTTTGCCCTCATCGGCAACCACGCGAAGCTGGGTGAGCTCCAGCGCCTTCAGCTCGATCTCGACGGCGGCGAGCTTCTCGCGGAAACCCTGGTCCTCCAGCACCGGCTTGCCGCCGGACTCGACTTTCGAGGCCAGCTCCTTGATGCGGCGGATGCGCTCCTTGGAGACGCCGACGCGCGCGATGCCGGTGCGTTCGTTGCCGAGCAGGAACTTGGCGTAATCCCAGCCCTTGTTTTCCTCGCCGACGAGATTTTCAAGGGGCACCTCGACGTCATCAAGAAATACTTCGTTGACCTCGTGGCCGCCGTCGATGGTCTCGATCGGACGCACCGTGATGCCCTTTGACTTCATGTCGATCAGGATGAATGAAATGCCGGTCTGTTTCTTGGCGGCCGGATCGGTGCGGCACAGGCAGAAGATCATGTCCGCATGCTGCGCCAGCGTGGTCCAGGTCTTCTGGCCGTTGACGATGTATTTGTCGCCCTTGCGTTCGGCCTTGGTCTTCAGCGAGGCGAGGTCGGAGCCGGAGCCGGGCTCCGAAAAACCCTGGCACCACCAATCATCGACGTTCGCGATGCGCGGCAGGTAGTATTTCTTCTGCGCCTCGCTGCCGAAAGTGTAGATGACCGGACCGACCATGCTGACGCCAAAGGCGAGCGGCGCCGGCGCGGGATGCATCTGCAGTTCCTCGTTGAAAATGTATTGCTGCACGGAGGTCCAGCCGGTGCCGCCATATTCCTTTGGCCAATGCGAGACGCCCCAACCCTTCTTGTTGAGGATGCGCCACCAGGCGACCATCTCATCCTTGCTGAGGTGACGGCCCTCGACCAGTTTCTGCCGCGTCGCGGGCGGCACGTTGTCCCTGAAGAACGAGCGCACCTCGTCGCGAAACGCCATCTCTTCCTTGCTGAACGCGAGATCCATCGAATCCTCCTGTAATGAAAGCAGCGTGCGCGGCCTTCGGAATTTCTCATCTCATTTCCGTGCGCGTCGCAAACGCGCACCGGACTCTCAAACTGTCAAGCGCCGGACTCCAGATCGGGCCTACTCATGAGCGGCCTCCTGTTGCGGCTTGTTGTTGCGGCGGCGCGGTTCCGGACCGGAATTGCTGCGCGCGCAATTCGTGACGGGACAACTTGCCGACCGCCGTGCGCGGCAACTCATCGACGAACGCGAGCGCGGCGGGCAGTTCATGCTTGCCGAGCTTTCCGGTGAGGAACGCGCGCAATTCATCCAGCGTGAACGGCGTCGCGCCCGCGCGCAGCTTGATAAAGGCTTTTGCCGCCTCGCCACGGTATTGGTCGGGAATGCCGATCACGATGACTTCCTGCGCCGCGGGATGGGTGTAGATCGCCTGCTCGATCATCTGCGGATAGACGTTGAAGCCGCCGGAAATGATCATGTCCTTCTTGCGGTCGACCAGATAGAAATAGCCGTCGCTATCCATGTAGCCGATGTCGCCGGTGAGGAAACGGTCGCCGACAAAGGCCTCCGCGGTTTCCGCCGGCCGGTTCCAGTAGCCGCTGGTGACATTCGGGCCGCGCACGCGGATTTCACCGACCTCGCCCGTGGGCATCAGCTTTTTCGGATCGTCCAGCGACACGACGTCCAGCTCGATCCCCGGCAGCATCAGTCCGATCGAACCCGGCTTGTCCGGCCCTTCCTGCGGATGCGCCGTCCCCGGCGAGCAGGTCTCGGTCATGCCCCAGCCGCTCCTGAGCTTCATCTTCATGCTGCGCTCGAACATGTTGGCGACTTCGACCGGCAGCGGCGCGCCGCCCGATCCGTAGCTCACCAACGAGGAGAAATCGCGCTTTTCGATATCGGGCAGGCTCGCGATCGCAATCCACATGGTGGGCACGCCCGGAAAAGCGGTGGCGCGCTTCACCTCGATGTCGCGCATCACAGCCTCAACGTCAAAGCGTTGATGTAGCGAGATCAGATTGCCGCGCCGAATCGAGGACAGCAGCACCACCGTCAGTGCAAAAATATGAAAAAGCGGCAGGACGCAGATCACCCGATCGATGGTGTCGCGATCGGCGCGCGCCTTCTTGCCCCAGACCTCGTAGATCGACACCGCCGCCGTTAGATTGCCGTGGCTGAGCATGGCGCCCTTGGGCAATCCAGTGGTGCCGCCGGTGTATTGCAGCAGCGCGATGTCATCGGGGCTGATCGCCGGCCACCGCGCCGGCCTCGCCGCGCCCTGCACAAACTGCGCAAAGGTGACAATCGCGGGATCGTCCGGAAGAGCGGTCTGCGGCGTACCGGCCTTGCCCCAACGATCATCCTCGCAAACAATCAGCCGATCGAGCAGGCCCTGGTGTAGAAACTTCAGTGCGGTGGGCAGCAACGCCGACAAGTTGCTGGTGACGAGCACGCGCGCGCCGGAGTCGGAGAGTTTGTGCGACAACGCGATCTCGCCATCGAGGGCCGAGAGATGCACGACGCGGGCTCCCGCCTTCAGCGCGCCAAAAAAGTTGACGGGATGATCCGGCGTATTGCCTAGAAACAACGCGACCGAAGTGTTCTTGCCATAGCCCGCGCGCAGGAACGCGGAAGCCGTCACCTCGACCATCGCCTCCAGTTCGGAATAGCTGAGCGGCCGGTCGCGAAATTCGATTGCCGGGCGGTCGCCGAATTGCGCCGCTGCCTCCGACAACAAGTCGGGCAGCGTCCCCCGGTCGATCGGATCGTCCCAACGCACGCCTTCGGGATAAAACTGTTCGCCGGGATGAGCCATGAGTGATTTCACTACACTTGCCGGCAACCGGCCTCATGACCGTTCCGCCGGAGGAGTTCGCGCGTAGCCGCAACCGCCTCATGCCGCTTTCGCCGTCTGCGCAACCGACGCAAAGGTCTTGCCTTCCGCCGCCAGCCGCTTGAGCAGCGGCGCCGGCTCGAGCGAGGGATCGTTGGTTTCCTTCGCGTAATAGGATAGCCGGTCGGCGATATGCTTCAGTCCGACCTGATCGGCATAGAACATCGGGCCGCCGCGGTAGATCGGCCAGCCGTAGCCGTAAAGCCAGATCACATCGATATCGCTCGGACGCGCCGCGATCTTCTCTTCCAGGATGCGCGCGCCTTCGTTGATCATGGGATACATCATGCGCTCGAGGATTTCCTCGTCGCTGACCGTGCGGCGCTTGCGGCCGAGCCGCTGCAACGTCTCGTCGATCAGCTTCTCGACCTCGGGATCGGGCAGCGGCGCACGCGAACCGCCCTCGTATTTGTAGTAGCCCTTGCCGGTCTTTTGCCCGAAGCGCCCGGCCTCGCATAGCGCGTCGGCGATTTCCGACTTGATGCCGCGATCCTTGCGCGAGCGCCAGCCGATATCCAGGCCTGCGAGATCGCCCATCGCAAACGGGCCCATCGGCATGCCGAACTTGGTGACGACGGCATCGACCTGTTGGGGCAGCGCGCCTTCGAACAGCAACTTCTCGGCCTGCTTGCCGCGCTGCGCCAGCATGCGGTTGCCGACGAAGCCGTCGCAGACCCCGACCACGACGGGCACCTTGGCGATCTTGCGCGCGATCGCGACCGCGGTCACCAGCGCGTCCGGCGCGGTTTTCGCGGCGCGCACGATCTCGCAAAGCTTCATTACGTTGGCGGGGCTGAAAAAATGCATGCCCAGCACGTCCTGCGGACGGCTGACCACTTCCGCGATTTCGTCGATGTTCAGGTAGGAGGTGTTGGACGCAAGCACCGCGCCTGACTTGGCGTGCTTGTCGATCTGGCCGAACACTTCCTTCTTGACCGCCATTGTCTCGAACACGGCCTCGATGATGAGGTCGGCATCCTTCACGTTTTCAAGGCCGACAACGCCCTTGATCAGGCCCATCCGTTTGGCGGGCGCATCGGCCGGAATGCCGCCGCGCGCGGCGCTCCCTTCGTAGTTCTTCTGCATCACGCCCATGCCGCGCTTGAGCTGCTCTTCGCCGGTCTCGATCAGCGTGACGGGAATGCCGGCGTTGGCAAAGGACATCGCGATGCCGCCGCCCATGGTGCCCGCGCCGATGATGGCGACGCGCTCGACGTTGCGAGGCTTTGTGCCCTCGGGCACGCCGGCGATCTTCGCGGCCTCGCGCTCGGAGAAAAAAGCATAGCGTTGCGCCTTTGACTGATCGCTCGAGACCAGCTTGAGGAAGCCTTCACGCTCTTTCTTCAGCCCCTCTTCGAACGGCAGGTCGATCGCGGCGCCTACCGCGTCCGCGGCGGCAAATGGCGCTTCAAGTCCCCGCGCACGCTTGGTCATCGCCGCGACCGCGTTGGTGAAAATCGAGCGGTCGGCCTTCGCCGCCGCGAGCTTGGAGTTGTCGTCGCGCAATTTGCGCAGCGGCCGCCTCTCGGCCAGCACCTTGCGGACGAAGGCCTCGCCACCGGACGCCGGGCCTTCAACGATTTCCTCGATCAGGCCATTCTTCAGCGCGTCCTGGGCACCGATCGGATCGCCGCCGACGATCATCTTGACCGCCAGTTCAGGACCGACCGCACGCGGCAGCCGTTGGGTGCCGCCAGCGCCCGGCAACAATCCGAGCTTCACTTCGGGCAGGCCGAGCTTGGCGTCCTTGCTTGCGACCCGAAAATGACAGGCGAGCGCGACCTCAAGCCCGCCACCTAGCGCGGTGCCGTGGATAGCGGCAACGATCGGCTTCGGTGAGTTCTCGATTTCGCTCAGCACCTCATGCAAACCGGGCGGTTTCGGCGGCTTGCCGAATTCGGTGATGTCGGCCCCGGCAATGAACGTGCGGCCGGCGCAGGTCAGCACGATACCCTTCACCTCGGGATCGGCGATCGCGCTCTTGATGCATTCCAAAATTCCGCCGCGCACCGCGGCGCTCAGCGCGTTGACCGGTGGACTGTTCACCGTGACGATGGCGACGACGTCGTGACGTTCGAGGTTGACCACTTGGTTCACGCTAGGCTCCCTGAATGTTTTGTTCTTGTTTCGCTCTGCGAAATTGAATTTCACATCTTGACATGGAGGGTTATTTTGAAGCACGTGCCTTGTCAACGAGGTCCGCGTAGCAACGGCAATGAAGCGTCCAGGGAAGAAAGCAGCGCCCGATCGCAGTTTCGTCGTCGCGCTTTCTCGCGGACTTGACGTGTTGCGCGCCTTCCGACCCAACGACGGGCTTCTTGGCAATCAAGAGATCGCGGCCCGTACGAACTTGCCAAAGCCAACCGTTTCGCGGCTGACCTATACGCTGACCAAGCTCGGCTATCTTACACCGGTTGCGCGTTTCGAAAAGTATCAGCTCGCACCCTCGGCCATGGCGCTGGGCTACGCCGCCCTTGCCAATCTCGGCGTTCGTCATTTGTCCGAGCCGTTCCGCGAGGAAGTCATGCGCGCGACCGGCGGCGCGGTCGCGGTCGGCGGGCGCGACCGTCATAGCATGATCTATTTCGGCCAGAGCCGGAACGGCCTTACGCTCAACGTCCAGCTCGATGTCGGTTCGCGAATACCAATTGCGACCACGGCAATGGGCCGTGCCTACATATGGGCGCTGTCGAACGAAGAGCGCAGCGTTCTGATGCGCGACCTCCGCGAGCATTACGGCAGCCGCTTTGCCCGGCTGCGCGATGGGATCGAGCGCTCTGGCGAAACGATTGCGAAGCACGGCTTTGCGATCTCGGCGGGCGAGTGGCAGGACGACGTGCACGCAGTAGGAGTAGCACTAAGGCTTAATGACGGGACGGGTCCTTATGCGTTTAACTGTGGCGCTCCCGCATTCCGCTTTACGGAAGACCGGTTGCGCAACGATATTGGACCTCGTCTCGTCGCGATGGTAAGGAACATCGAAGCAGCGCTCGGCGGTGCGCCGCCGCAATCAAAAAAACAAGAAACCAAGAAGAGTGAAACCAGGAGGGAGATTTGCGCGTGTGGTCGAGGGGATCCGGTAGCCAGCATTGCTGTGACCGGCGGAAGAGTTCGCGCGGTCATTCCCGGCCGGTAAGTGAGCTGGGCGGGACGAGATGACGCAGGCTCAGCTCGCGCAGGGACAGCATCCCCTGCTCGCGGTTCGCGACGTCAGCGTCGTGTTCGGCGGCATTATCGCCTTGAATGGCGTGTCCTTTGACATGCAGGCGGGCCACATTCTCGGGCTGATCGGCCCGAACGGCGCCGGAAAGACCACTCTCTTCAATTGCCTGAGCCGGCTGTACCAGCCCAGCTCCGGCGACATTCTTTTGGAAGGCCAAAGCATCCTGAAGCGACAGCCGCACCGGATCGCCGAGATCGGGATCGGCCGCACCTTCCAGAACGTGGCGCTGTTTCCCAATCTCTCGGTCATGGACAACGTCCGGGTCGGCACCCACGCCCGCACCTCCAGCGACATCATCAGCGATTCCCTGAAGCTCGCCTGGGTGCGCCGCAGCGAAGGCGAGGTCAACAAGAAGGTCCATGAGATCCTCGCCTATCTCGACCTTGAAAGCGTTGCCCACACCACGGTATCCGGCCTGCCTTTCGGGACCCAGAAACGCGTGGAACTTGCGCGAGCCCTCGCCGCCGATCCAAAGATCCTGCTGCTCGATGAGCCGGCCGGCGGCCTCAATCACGAGGAAGTTCACGTACTAGGCGATCTGATCCGCCGCATTCGCGACCAACGGCGCGTGACCGTGCTGCTGGTCGAGCATCACATGGGTCTGGTGATGTCGATCGCCGACCACGTCGTCGCACTCAACTTCGGCCGCAAGCTTGCCGAGGGAACGCCGGCCGCGGTGCAAGCCGACCCGGACGTGATCAAAGCCTATCTCGGGAGCAAAGACCAATGACCGAGATGCTTAACGTCAAGGATTTGCGCGCCTATTACGGTCAGGTCCAGGCGCTTCACGGCCTCACCTTCGCTCTTAACGAGGGTAGCCTGACCACCCTGCTCGGCGCCAACGGCGCGGGCAAGACCACCACGCTTCGGGCGATCTGCAACATGGTGCGCTCGACCGGTGCGATCGAGTTTGACGGCGCGCCGCTCACCAACCGCTCGACGGAAAACATCGTACGGCTCGGCATCGCGCATGTGCCGCAGGGCCGCGGCACCTTCACGACGTTGACGGTTGAGGAAAACCTTCAGCTCGGCGCCATCACCCGCAATGACAAGGCCGGCATCGTCTCCGATATGGAGAAAATGTACGCCCATTTCCCGGTCCTGAAGCAACGTTATACGCAGCAGGCGGGCACTCTTTCCGGCGGCGAACAGCAGATGCTCGCGGTCGCCCGCGCGCTGATGCTGCGCCCCAGACTGATGCTGCTGGACGAGCCTTCATTCGGCCTCGCACCCCTGATCGTCCGCGATCTCTTCAGAATTCTTGGCAAGATCAACCGCGAGGACAAGGTCACGATCCTGGTGGTGGAGCAGAACGCCCAGCTCGCGCTGGAGCTCGCCGACCAGGCCTATGTGATTGAGACCGGCCGTATCGTGATGTCGGGCAAGGCGAACGACATCGCCAACAATGAAGACGTCCGCAAATCGTATCTCGGTTACTGAGGAGCCCGGCCATGGAACTTTTTACCAATCAAATCCTGGCCGGCATCGCCACAGGTGCGATCTATGCCTGCATGGCGCTCGCCGTTGTCATGATCTACCAGGCGATCGATCATCTGAACTTCGCCCAGGGCGAAATGGCGATGTTCTCGACCTTCATCTCCTGGCAGTTGATGCAGTGGGGTATTCCCTACTGGTGGGCGTTCCTGCTCACGCTCATGCTCTCGTTCGCTGGCGGCATCGCGATCGAGCGACTGCTGTTCAAGCCGCTCGCGAAGGCGCCGATCCTGACCAACGTCGCAGGCTTCATCGCACTGTTTTCGATCATCAACAGCGTCGCCGGCCTGATCTGGGACTTTACCATCAAACAATACCCGACGCCGTTCGGATCCTCCCCCTTCCTCGGCAGCCAACTCATCTCCACCCACCAGGCCGGCATGATCGGCGTGACGGTGCTGCTGCTGATCCTGCTTTACTTCTTCTTCCAGTACACGCGGATCGGCCTGGCAATGCGCGCAGCCGCCTCGGTGCCGGAATTGGCGCGGCTGGTCGGCATCAACACCTCGCTGGATGATTGCGCTCGGCTGGGGGATGGCCGCGGCCATCGGCTCGATCGCCGGAATCCTGATCGCCCCCGTCGTATTCCTCGAGCCGAACATGATGGGTGGCGTGCTGATCTACGGATTTGCCGCTGCCGTTCTCGGCGGGCTCACCAGCCCGCTCGGCGCGGTCATCGGCGGCTTCCTGGTCGGCATCTTCGAGAATCTCGCCGGGACCTACATTCCCGGGGTGGGCAATGAACTGAAACTACCGATCGCGCTCGCGCTGATCATCACCGTTCTGGTCATCAAACCCGCCGGCCTGTTCGGCCGGCCTATTGTAAAGCGAGTTTGATATGAGCGCCGCCTCGAAGACGTCGTCACCGAAGCAGCCGCCGTAGAGGCCGTTCCCAAGCGTGCCATGACGCTCGGCTACGGCACCTCGCTTGTCGTGCTGGCGTGCTGCTGCTGGCCGTTCCGCTGTTCGTGAAGAACTTCATCATCTTCCAGATGACGATGCTTCTGATCTACGGCCTGGCGGTGCTGGCTCTGAACATCCTCACCGGCGGCAGCGGCCAGTTCTCGCTGGGCCAGAGCGCGTTCTACGCGGTCGGCGCCTACACCTCGGCGATCCTGATGGAACATGCGAATGTCAACTACGCGCTGACGCTGCCGATCGCGGGGATCATCTGCTTTGGCGTCGGCTTTCTGTTCGGTCAGCCGGCGCTGCGCCTCTCCGGCGTCTATCTGGCGCTGGCGACCTTCGCGCTGGCGACCGCGATGCCGCAGCTTCTGAAGCTCGGCTTTTTCGAGAAATGGACCGGCGGCGTGCAGGGTCTGGTGGTGACCAAGCCGGATGCGCCGTTCGGCCTGCCGATGTCGCAGGACATGTGGCTGTATTACTTCACCCTGGTGATCACGATCGCGATCTATGTCTTCTCGGTCAATCTGCTGCGCTCGCGCTCCGGCCGCGCCTTCATGGCGATCCGCGACAACGAGATCGCGGCGTCCGCCATGGGCATCGATGTCGCGCTGTACAAGACGCTGGCGTTCGGCGTCAGCGCCGGGATCACCGGCGTCGCCGGCGGCCTCGGCGCCATCGCCGTGCAGTTTGTAGCGCCGGACAGCTACACCATCGCGCTGGCGATCTCGCTGTTTCTCGGCATGGTGGTCGGCGGTGTCGGATGGCTGCCCGGATCGATCGTCGGTTCGGCCTTCATCATCTTCGTGCCGAACATCGCGGAGGGAATTTCCAAGGGCCTCTCCGGCGCCGTTTTCGGCGTCCTTCTGTTCCTTGTCATCTTCCTGGTGCCGCATGGCGCAAGGCAAGTGGCCATCGTTGGCCAGCAGCTGATCGGCAAGATTCAAAGACAAACTCAGGAGAGACCATGCTTTTTATACAAATCAACGTATGCCGCGCTTTCGACGGCGCTACCGCTTTCGCTGCCAGCTCGGGCAGTGCACTCGCCCAAAAGAAATACGACACCGGCGCGACCGATACCGAGATCAAGATCGGCAACATCATGCCCTATAGCGGGCCCGGCCTCCGCCTACGGCGTGATCGGCAAGACCGAGGAAGCCTATTTCAACAAGATCAACGCCGAGGGCGGCATCAACGGCCGCAAGATCAACTTCATCAGCTATGACGACGGCTACAGCCCGCCGAAGGCCGTCGAGCAGGCGCGCAAGCTGGTCGAGAGCGACGAGGTTCTGCGTTGTCTTCGATCCGCTGGGCACGCCGTCCAATTCGGCGATCCAGAAATATCTTAACGCCAAAAAGGTCCCGCAACTATTCGTCGCTACCGGCGCAACCAAATGGAACGATCCCAAGGACTTTCCATGGACCATGGGCTGGCAGCCAAGCTACCAGAGCGAAGCGCAGATCTACGCGAAGTATCTGCTGAAGCAGAAGCCGGACGCCAAGATCGCCGTCCTGTTTCAGAATGACGATTTCGGCAAGGACTATCTCAAGGGCCTAAAGGACGGGCTCGGCGCCAAGGCGTCCATGATCGTTGCCGAGGAAAGCTACGAGACCTCGGAGCCGTCCATCGACAACCACATCGTCAAGCTCAAAGCGACCGGAGCCGACGTCTTCATCAGCGTCACCACGCCGAAATTCGCGGCGCAGGCGATCAAGAAGCTCGCCGAAATCGAGTGGAAGCCGATGCATATCGTCTCCAACGTCTCGGCGTCAGTCGGCGGCGTGATCAAGCCCGCGGGCTTCGAAAACTCGCAAGGCATCCTGTCCGCCGCCTACGCCAAGGACGGCGCCGACCCGCAATGGGACAACGATCCCGGCATGAAGAAATTTTTGGCGTTCCTGGAAAAGTACTATCCCGATGGCAACAGGCTCGATGCCTCGCGTCGTGTTCGGCTACGGGGTAGCGCAGACCATGGTCAAGGTGCTCGAGATGTGCGGCGACAATCTGACACGGGAAAACGTGATGAAGCAGGCCGCGAGCCTGAAGGATTTCTCGCCCGACACATTGCTGCCCGGCGTCAAAATCAACACCTCCCCGACCGACTTCGCTCCGATCGAGCAACTCCAGATGATGCGCTTTAAAGGCGAGAAATGGGATCTGTTCGGCGACTATCTCAGCGGCGAACTCAGCAACTAGGCCGGTACCCGGATTGCGCCAGACCGAACGCGGTCATTGTCGTGACGCTCTAGCGTCAGCTGCCGTGTTCAGACAGCGGACCGCCCGCCTTCGACTAAATGACGCCCCTCGCGACCTGCTCGCAGGGGCGTGTTTTTGTTGATGGGCGTGCCCGGGCGGGTGATTCAATAGCGCCCTCTGGAGCCCCGACGCAGGGGCTCTTTCATAAGAAAGGTATTAATACGGCAACACAACCTTCGATAAAAAACACACAACCAGGGAGATTCAAAATGCCTGCTATCCAATCGCGTTTGGGAATTCTTTCGGCCGCCCTCGCCATCCTTGCCGCTAGTCCAGCAGCGGCGCGCTCGCGCAAAAGAAATACGATATCGGCGCCACCGACACCGAAATCAAGATCGGCAACATCATGCCCTATAGCGGTCCAGCTTCCGCCTACGGCGTGATCGGCAAGACCGAGGACGCCTATTTCCACGAAGATCAATGCGGAAGGCGGAATCAACGGCCGCAAGATCAATTTCATCAGTTATGACGACGGCTACAGCCCGCCGAAGACGGTGGAGCAGGCACGCAAGCTCGTCGAAAGCGACGAGGTTCTGCTCATCTTCAATTCGCTCGGCACGCCGCCGAACTCCGCGATCCACAAATACATGAACAGCAAAAAGGTGCCGCAGCTTTTTGTCGCGACCGGCGCCACCAAGTGGAACGATCCAAGAGAATATCCCTGGACGATGGGCTGGCAGCCGAATTACCAGAGCGAAACCCAGATCTATGCCAAGTACATTTTGAAGCATAAACCGAACGCCAAAATCGCCGTGCTTTACCAGAACGACGATTATGGCAAGGACTACCTCAAGGGCCTGAAGGACGGATTGGGCGCCAAGGCAGCCTCGCTGATCATAGCCGAAGAAAGCTACGAAACCACCGAGCCGACCATCGACTCCCACATCGTCAAGCTGAAATCGACCGGCGCCGATGTGTTCGTTAACATCACCACGCCGAAATTCGCGGCGCAAGCGATCAAGAAGATCGCCGAGATCGAGTGGAAGCCGCTTCACTTCCTCAACAATGTCTCGAACTCGATCGGCAGCGTTATCAAGCCTGCGGGTACCGAAAATGCACAAGGCATCATCTCATCGGCCTATCTCAAGGACCCGACCGACCCGCAATGGAAAAACGACGCGGGTATGAAGGCCTGGAACGAATTTCTTGACAAGTACTATCCCGAAGCCGACCGCTCGGACGCTTCGGTGGTGTTTGGCTACACGGTCGCGCAGACCATGGTGCAGGTATTGAAGCAGTGCGGCAACGACCTGACGCGGGAAAACGTGATGCGGCAGGCGGCGAATTTGAAGAATCTGGAGCTCGGCGGGCTGTTGCCCGGCATCAAGATCAACACCAGCCCCACCGACTTTGCGCCGCTTTCGCAATTGCAGCTCATGGAGCTAAAGGGTGAGACTTGGGAGCGTTTCGGCGAAATCATCAGCGCCGACGTTGGTGGTTAATGCCGCCGATGAAAACGCGCCTTGACTACTAAAGGAGCAGCCCCTGCGGCTTTGTCGCAGGGGCTTTTTGTTGTCCCCCTGCTGACGGAATGGTATCGATCCTTAGCCCGGTGACACGATCAAAGTCACAAGAGGTCACAAGAGCTTTCGCTCGAGAAAGCCGGCACCCGCGAGACACTGCATCTCGAAACCGAGGGAGAAAACGTAATGCCCGTTATCGCCACCAGGCTGGCAATAGCTTCGACTGCGATTGCCTTGCTCGCCGCAACAAGCAGCGGCGCGCTCGCGCAGAAGAAATACGATACCGGCGCCACCGATACGGAAATCAAGATCGGCAACATCATGCCGTATAGCGGCCCGGCATCCGCCTATGGCGTGATCGGCAAGACCGAGGCCGCTTACTTCAAGAAGATCAACGATGCCGGCGGCATCAACGGCCGCAAGATCAACTTCATCAGCTATGACGATGGCTACAGCCCGCCGAAGACGGTGGAGCAGGCGCGCAAGCTGGTGGAAAGCGACGAGGTGCTGTTCATTTTCAATTCGCTCGGCACTCCGCCGAACTCCGCAATCCAGAAATACATGAACGCGAAAAAGGTCCCGCAACTGTTCGTGGCCACCGGCGCAACCAAGTGGAATGACCCGAAGGATTTCCCATGGACCATGGGATGGCAGCCGAGCTACCAGGCCGAGGCCCGCATCTACGCGAAATACATTCTAAAGGAGAAGCCCGGCGCCAAGATCGCGGTGCTCTTTCAGAATGACGATTACGGCAAGGACTATCTGAAAGGCCTGAAGGACGGGTTAGGAGCCAAGGCCGCCTCGATGATCGTCGCCGAAGAAAGCTACGAAACCACTGAACCGTCGATCGACAATCACGTGGTCAAACTCAAGTCGACCGGCGCCGACGTGTTCGTCGATATCACGACGCCAAAATTCGCGGCGCAGGCGATCAAGAAGGTTGCCGAGATCGAATGGAAGCCGCTTCACTTCCTCAACAACGTTTCCGCATCGGTCGGCAGCGTGATGAAGCCTGCGGGATTTGAGAATTCGCAGGCCATCATTTCCGCAGCCTACATGAAAGACGTCTCCGACCCGCAGTGGGACAACGACGCCGGGATGAAGCAATTTCTGGACTTCCTGGCCAAGGACTTCCCGGAAGGCAACAAGCTGGACGCCTCGGTCGTGGTCGGCTATGGCGTCGTGCAAACGATGGTCCAGGTGCTGAAGCAGTGCGGCGACAATCTCACGCGTGAGAACATCATGAAGCAGGCGGCGAGCCTCAAGGACTTTCGCACCGAAATGCTGCTGCCCGGAATCATGATCAATACCAGCCCGACCGATTTCGCCCCAATCAGCCAACTTCAACTCCAGCGCTTCAAGGGCGAGAGATGGGAACTGTTCGGCGATGTCGTTTCTGGCGACGTCGGCGGCTAACTCCGCTTGAACGGCAAACCCCCGCGACCGGCTCGCGGGGGTTTTCTTTTGCCTCGATCGGAAGCATAACGGCCTGCCATGTGTTCATCTCAAATCCGGTGACGTGATGGCTGACCGACGCCCTCTCCTGCGAGCGATCTTCGACGCCGCGGTCGCCGCCGCCCATCCCGACGTCATTCTGGCAGGCAATTTGCCCCCGGTGCCGAACGGCCGGGTGATCTGTCTTGCCGCCGGCAAGGCCGCCGGGGCGATGGCTGCCGCCGCCGAGCGGCATTATCTCGACGCGCTCGAACTCGACCCGGCGCGGTTGACGGGCGTTGCCACCACCCGTCACGGCCACGGCCTGCCGACCCGGCGGATCAAAATGATTGAAGCCGGCCACCCGATGCCGGACGAAGCCGGACTGAGGGGCGCAGAAGAAAGCCTGCGCCTCGCGCACGAGGCCAAGCCGGACGATCTGTTGCTGGTGCTGCTGTCCGGCGGCGGGTCGGCGAACTGGGTCGCACCGGCCGATGGCGTCTCGTTTGCGCAGAAGCAGCAGGTGACGCGGGCGCTGTTGCGTTCCGGCGCGCCGATCGGCGAGATCAACACCGTCCGCAAGCACCTGTCGCGGATCAAGGGGGACGGCTGGCCCGGGCCGGGCAGCGCGCTGAGGTCGTGACACTGGCGATATCGGATGTTCCGCGCGACGATCCTTCCGCGATCGCCTCGGGGCCGACGGTACCGGATCCGACCACGCTGGCCGACGCCCGCGGCATTGTTGCGAAATACCGGCTCGAGGTCGATGACGCGGTCCGCCGCGCGCTGGATGATCCCGCAAACGAAAGCTGCAAGCCCGGCGATGCAGCCTTTGCGCGCGCGCGTTTCGAATTGATTGCGCGACCCAAGGCTTCGCTCGATGCCGCGATCCGGGTGGCAATAGACGCCGGCTACGACATCATCGATCTCGGCGCCGATCTCGAAGGCGAAGCGCGCGACGTCGCTCGCGAGCATGCCCGCCTTGCTTTGAAGGCGCGCAGCGAAGGCAGGCGCGTGGCAATCCTCTCAGGCGGCGAGCTGACGGTCACCGTGCGCGGCAACGGCCTTGGCGGCCCGAACCAGGAATATGCGCTGGCGCTGGCCGGCGCCCTCAATGCCACGCCTGGCATTTCGGCATTGGCCGGCGACACCGACGGCGCCGACGGCGGCGCAGGCAGCGCGAGCGATCCAGCGGGCGCCATGATCGATCAGGCCACATTCGAGAAAATGAAATCGCTTGGTCTCGATCCGAAAACCTATCTGGACAACAACGACGCCACCGCGTTTTTCACAGCCACCGGCGATCTCTTGCTGAGCGGCCCGACCCTCACCAACGTCAACGACATCAGGGTGATATTGGTGGAACGTGCACGTAGGCCCGCGAAGCATCCCGGCGAATAGATAGCAACTCGCAACGAAATCAGAATTCGCTTGCGATTCTGGCCAGCATCGACAACAGCGCGGCGCGATTAGCCGGCCCCAGCAACTCGTTGAGGCGCGCTTCGTGCTTGCTGGCGACGAGCTTTTTTGCCCGCGCCAGCACCGCTTTTCCCTTGTCTGTAAGAACCACGATGTGCGAGCGACGGTCATTGATGGAGCGCGTTCGCGCGCACAAATCGCGGCTCTCCAGCCCGTCGAGCATCGCGACGAAATTCGGCCGCAGGATGCCAAGCGTGGTGGCGATCTCGGTCTGGTTGCGCCCGGGATTCTTGTCGAGCAGCAAAAGCACCGAAAACTGCGCCGGCGTCAGTTGCAGCGGCGCGACGCAACGTAAAAAATCCTCGAAAATCTTTAGCTGCGCCCGCTTGAGCGAATAGCCCAGCAGCTCGGACAATTCGCCCAAGTGCAGCGCGGGGCCTTCGGCCTGCGCCTCGGCCACGTCTTTGCGCGATTTGGTGCCGTCGGCCATCGCGGATTTGGCCATGGCGGCTTTGGAAACGGTCATGGTGTGGAGCTCGCAATCCGCCTGGTCGCATCAACGGCCTGCAAAGCCGCGCTTGAGATTATATCGAGTAATTGTTATCCAATATATCAAATTCAGGCAGTTCGATTCAACTGCCGCGATCGCCGGGCCGGAAGGCATGAAAATGGCCGCGGGCGGCGCGAAGCGCGAGGGGAGCGCCCGGTCTTGAACACGACCATCATGTTGTTCCTGATTCAGGACGGCATCACCAACGGCGCGATCTACGCTTTGCTCGGTCTGGCGCTGGTGCTGGTGTTCGCCGTGACCCGCGTGATCTTGATTCCCCAGGGCGAATTCGTCACCTATGGCGCGCTGACCTATGCCTCGCTGTCCTCGGGCCAGATGCCGGGAACGGCGCGGCTAGCGGTGGCAATGGGCCTGGTAGCGTTTGGTCTCGATCTGTTCGCCGCGCGCCGTTCGCTGCATTGGAAGCTTGTCGGGCGGGCATTTGCCGTCGATATCGTGTTGCCCGTCGCGGTGCTGGCGCTCGCCTTCTGGTTTGTCGGCCACCATCCTCCTGTTGCCGTCAGCATCGCGCTATCGCTGCTGATCGTCGCCTCGATCGGCCTGTTTCTGTATCGGATCGCGTTTCAACCGCTCGCACACACCTCGGTTCTGGTGCTGCTGATCGCTTCTGTCGGCTGCCATCTGGCGCTGCAGGGTCTTGGACTGTTGTTTTTCGGCGCCGAAGGCCAGCGCGGCCCGGTGGTGATGGATGCGGCGTTCACCGCCGGCCCGCTGCGCTTCACCGGCCAGAGCATCGCGGTGTATGGCATGACCGTCACCTTCATCGTGGCGCTGTGGCTGTTCTTTGGCTTCACGCTGTACGGCAAGGCATTGCGCGCCACCGCCGTCAATCGGCTGGGCGCTCGGCTTGTCGGAATCCGGACCTCGCTCTCGGGACAGATCGCCTTCCTGCTGGCGTCGGTGATCGGCGCGATTTCGGGCATCCTGATCGTGCCTATCACGACGTTGTATTACGACACCGGATTCCTGATCGGGCTGAAAGGCTTCATCGCCGCGATCATCGGCGGCCTCGTGAGCTATCCCTTGACCGCGATCGCGGCGCTGCTTGTCGGCACGGTCGAAGCCTTTTCCTCGTTCTACGCCAGCAATTTCAAGGAAGTCATCGTCTTCACGCTGATCATTCCGGTGCTTGTATTGCGCTCGCTGGCCGCACCCGCGGTCGAGGAAGAAAAGGATTGAGCGCGATGAAGCAGCGACTGCCTGTCATCGTCTTTGCGCTGGTCATGGCGGTGATCCCGTTCATCCCCGGCATGCCGCCGTTCTGGATCGTGCTGCTGGACAATATCGGCCTTTCCGCTTTGGTTGCGATGGGGCTCGTGCTGCTGACCGGCGTCGGCGGTCTCACCTCCTTTGGCCAAGCCGCGTTTTGCGGCTTCGGCGCCTACACCACGGCTGTGCTGACGACCGCGTACGGTGTCTCGCCGTGGCTGACGCTGCCGCTCGCATTGATGGTCAGCGGGATCGCCGCGGTCGTGCTCGGCATCGTGACCGCGCGGCTGTCGGGCCATTACCTGCCGCTCGGCACCATCGCCTGGGGCCTTGGGCTGTTTTATCTGTTCAGCAAACTCGAATTCCTGGGCCGCAATGACGGCATCTCCGGCATCCCGCCGCTGTCGATCGGCTCGTTCAGGATGATCGATCCCGGGGCGATCTATTACGCGATCTGGATCGCGGTGCTGGTCTCGGCGCTGCTGACCATGAACCTGCTGGACTCCCGCACCGGCCGCGCGATCCGCGCGCTGCGGCGCGGGCACATCGCGGCCGAAGCATTCGGCGTCCAGACGCCCCGCGCCAAACTGCTGGTCTTTATCTATGCCGCCGTGCTGGCCGGCCTCTCCGGCTGGCTCTATGCGCATTTCCAGCGCGCGGCCAATCCCACCCCGTTCGGCGCGCAGGCCGGCATCGAATATCTGTTTGTAGCGGTGGTCGGCGGCGCCGGTTACGTCTGGGGCGGCGTCCTCGGCGCCGGCATTGTCGTTATCCTGAAGGAGATATTGCAAAGTTATTTGCCGCTGCTGCTGCACGGCGAAGGTCAGTTGGAAACCATCGTGTTCGGCATCCTGCTGGTGCTGCTCCTGCAGCTGGCGCCGGGCGGGGTGTGGCCGTGGCTGATGTCGCAATTGCCGTTCAAGCCGGACCGCAAGCGCCCGGACCCGGGGCTGGAATTGGCGCGGCGCGCGCAACCAGCCGGCGCGGCTGGCGTGCTGCTGCAGATCGAGGGCGCGCGCAAGCAGTTCGGCGGCGTCATCGCCGTGAACGACGTCTCTTTCAACGTCGGGGCCTGCGAGATCGTCGCGCTGATCGGGCCTAACGGCGCGGGCAAGAGCACAACGTTCAACCTCATCACTGGCGTGCTAACCGCAACCGGCGGCACGATCTCGGTTCTCGGCAACAAAATCGATAATGCACCGCCACAGGAGGTGGTGAAGCTCGGCATTTCCAGGACCTTCCAGCATGTAAAGCTGGTGCCCGACATGAGCGTGTTGGAGAACGTCGCGATCGGCGCTCATCTGCGCGGGCACGCCGGTGCGCTTGCCAGCATGCTCCGGCTCGATCGCGCCGACGAGGCGCGATTGCTGGCGGAAGCCGCGCGCCAGATCGATCGCGTCGGTCTTTCCGACCAAGCCGACCAACTCGCGGGCAGCCTGTCGCTCGGGCAACAGCGCATCGTCGAGATCGCGCGAGCGCTGTGCGCCGACCCGATGCTGCTGCTGCTGGATGAGCCGGCAGCGGGATTGCGCCATATGGAAAAGCAACGGCTCGCGAGCTTGCTGCGACAGTTGCGGGACGGCGGAATGTCGGTGCTGCTGGTGGAGCATGACATGGGATTCGTGATGGATCTCGCCGATCGCGTCGTGGTGCTGGATTTCGGCACCAAGATCGCCGAAGGCACGCCCGATGCGATCAAGCGCAATCCCGAGGTGATCAAGGCCTATCTTGGAGTGGCCGCATGAGCGCGCTGCTTGAGGTCGCAGACGTGCACGTCGCGTATGGCAAGGTCGAGGCCGTGCGCTCGGTGTCGCTTGCGGTCGCCGACCGTGAGATCGTCACCATCATCGGCGCCAACGGCGCCGGAAAGACGACGCTGCTCAACGCCATCATGGGCATCCTGCCGCTGAAGGGGCGCGTCGCCTTTGCCGGCAGTGACGTAGCCCGGATCGAGATCGAGGACCGCGTCGCCGCCGGGTTGAGCCTCGTGCCGGAGCATCGCGAACTGTTCGCCACCATGGACGTCGAGGACAATCTCGAACTCGGCGCATTCCGGGTCGCGAGAACGCAGGCGGCCAGCTCGTTCGAGCGGGTCTACACGCTGTTTCCGCGACTGAAGGAACGACGCAGGCAATTGGCCGGGACGCTGTCGGGCGGCGAGCAGCAGATGCTGGCGATGGGCCGCGCGCTGATGGGCGCGCCGAAACTATTGATGCTGGACGAGCCGAGCCTCGGGCTCGCGCCGATCATCGTCGCCGATATTTTCCGCACCATCGGCGAATTGCGCGCCAGCGGCGTCTCGGTGCTGCTGGTCGAACAAAACGCGCAGGCGGCGCTGAAGATCGCCGACCGCGCCTATGTGATGGAGCTCGGCGAATTCATCCTGAATGGCCCGGCGCAGGATATCGCCAGCAACCAGCGCGTCGCCGCAAGCTATCTCGGCTTCCAGCACGAGGGCGCAAGCGGAGTTTGAGAACCGTTCTTGCGCACCCGTTGGAGATGCGCTCAACTTCACCCTCCCCCTTCAGGGGAGGGTGAGTTGCGCTCCCCTCACTTCGCCAAGACGTACTTGCCGTCCTTAACCGTGAGGATGATGCGCGAGCGGTCGTCGAGGCCGTAGCGGTCTTTTTCGGTATAATTATAGACGCCCTGGCTTGCGGGAATTTCCCGTTCTGTCAGCCAAGCCTGGCGGATTGCCTCGCGAAATTCCGGTGTGCCGGGCTTGGCCTTCTTTAGCGCCACAGGAATAATGCGTTCGAGAACCAGAAACGCGTCATAGGAATGCCCGGCGAACTGGCTGCGGCTGTTCGGGCCGTACTTGGCCTCATAGGCTTTGTTCAGCGCAAGGCCCGGCTTTTTGGTCAGCGCGCTGTCGGGCTGATCCTCCGGATCCATTACCGGACCGGACGCCATAATCACGCCCTCCGCCGCCGGACCTGCGATACGGATGAAGTCCATGCTGGCCGCGCCATGGGTCTGGTAGATCAGGCCCTTGTAACCGCGCGCCCGCAGCTCCGTCTGCGGCAGGCCTGCCGCGGTGCCGGACGCGCCGACCAGAACGGCGTCGGGATTGGCGGCGACGAGCTTGAGCACCTGACCGGTTACGGACGTATCCGGCCGCGCAAAGCGCTCTTCATCGACGAGGCTCATCCCCATCGGCACCGCCTGGTTCTTGAAATCGTTGAACCAGAGATCGCCGTAGGAATCGGAGTAGCCGATATAGCCGACGGTTTTGATGTTGTGCGCTTTCATGTGCTCATAGAGCACCTTGCCCATGATTGGCACCGGCTGTGGCATGTCGACAGACCACTTGGCGCGTTCGGGCGTGATCGGAAATGGCGACAGCGCGAAGTGCGGAATGCCGGCCTCGTTGGCGACGTTGGATACCGCGATGGTCGGTGGCGTGATCGAAGACCCCATGATGATATCGGCTTTGGACTCCGTGACGAAGCGCCGCGCATTAGTCGTGGCGTTGGTCGGATCGCCGCCGTCGTCGAGCACGATCACTTTCAGCGGCACGCCGCCGATTTCCTTTGCCACGAAATCGAGCGCGTTGCGCTCGGGAATGCCGAGCGCTGCGCCGGGCCCAGTCGTGGTGATGGTGATGCCGATGGTGATTTCGTTGGTCTGCGCCATCGCGGGTAATCCCGACAGCGCCAGCGCCGAAGCGATAGAAGCGGCGGATATAAGAGCCTTGTTCATTCGTTCCTCCCTTTTGATTATTGGTCCAGACCGAGCTTCGCTGGTTCTCGACCCTGTTTAGGCGATGCAGGCGGCATAGTCAGCCCCGCATGAACCGCGCAACGATCTCCTCTGGCACCGCTGCCGATTTCAGCTTGGCGGGGTCGTCCGGATGACGGCCGACCAGCACACGGGTTTCGAATGCCTCGATCGCCAGCGCCTCGCCCTTGAACACCTTGTGGGTGACCTCGAAGCTGGAACGCTTGAAACTTTCGACCCGGCTTTCGATCGTGATCCAGTCGCCGTGGGTCGAGGCGATGTAGAATTTCGCGCGGGTGTCGACCATGGGGATGCCGACCAGCCCGTAGCTCTTGATGATGTCCTGCTTGGAGAAGCCGGCGGCCTCGAACATGATCGAGGTCGAAATCGTCGAACATCGCGAAATAGCGCGGGTAATAGACAATGTTGGCGGGATCACAATCGCCCCACTGTATCTGCACATCGCGCCGGTGGACGAACATGCGCGTTCCCTAGCGCGGTGCCATGCGCAGCGCGGCGTCGAGCCGCACCACTTCGCCGTTGAGATAGGGATTGTCGATCATGTGCAGCGCCAGCGACGCAAACTCGTCGGCCTGCCCGAGCCTTCGCGGAAACGGGATCGACGCGGCGAGCGAGTCCTGCGCCTCCTGCGGCAGATTGGCGAGCAGCGGGGTCAGGAACAGTCCGGGCGCGATGGTCAGGACGCGGATGCCGAACTGCGCCAGTTCGCGCGCTATCGGCAATGTCATCGCAACGATGCCGCCTTTCGACGCCGAGTATGCTGATTGCCCGATCTGGCCGTCATAGGCTGCGACGGACGCAGTAGAGATCACAACGCCGCGCTCGCCGGTCGCAAGCGGCTCAAGCTTTGCCATCTCGGCAGTCGCCAGCCGCAGCATGTTGAAGGAGCCGATCAGGTTGACCTTGATCACCTTCTCGAAGTCGCCGAGCGGCATCGGACCGTCGCGGCCGATCACCCGTTTGGCCACGCCGATCCCTGCGCAATTCACTAGCACCCGTGCCGGACCGTGAGCTTTTGCGGCTTTGGCAACCGCGGCTTCAGCCGAGGCCGCATCGGCAACGTCACAGGCCACAGCGACGCCGCCAATCTCGGCAGCGACGGTTTCGGCAAGCGAGGCGTTGAGGTCGCACACGGCGACCTTGGCCCCGAGCGCCGCAAGGCGGCGCGCGGTCGCAGCACCCAATCCCGATGCGCCGCCGGTGACGATAGCCGCCTGATCTTTCATCTGCATGACAACCTCCCTGGCAAAATTATTGGCCCAACACGATGACGCGGGGCGGTGGCGAGGACGAATATAGCTCCTCGATCAGAGGACCGCGATGCTCCAGCACCGCGCGCTGATTGACCGAGCCTTTATCGGTGACTTCGCCGCGATCGATCGACAGCGGCGTGTCGATCAGAATCGCGCGCGCGATCCGGTTGGAAGAACCGGTCGCGCTCGCAAGCAGCTTCTGGAACCGCTCGGTAAACGCAGCCCGAACCAGGGGATCGCCCGCCGCGGCTGCGGGATCGTCAGACGGCAGCGCTGGACTAACCAGGCGGCAGCCGTCGAGATCAAGAACGACCAATGCGGAAATCTCGTCGCGATTGATGCCCGCTATCACGACGTCGCGCACCAGCGGCGCGCAGGCGGCGATGAAGCGCGCGCGCAACGGGCCGACGCTGACCCAGGTGCCGCTGGCGAGCTTGAAGTCCTCGGCAATCCGTCCGTCAAAGTCGAACCCGGCCTCGAAATCGTTTGTATCGACCGGCTTGAGCGCATCGCCCAGTTTGTAAAAGCCTTCCTCGTCGAAGGCCGCGGCCGTCAATTCCGGTTGGCGCCAATAGCCCGGCGTAACGTTCGGTCCTTTGGCGCGGACCTCCAGCTTGCCGTTGTTCGGCACGAGCTTGGCGTCGTTGCCCAACACCGGCAGTCCGACATGCCCGGAGCGGCTGGTATCGGGCCGCACCGACATGAAGAATGGCGCGGTTTCGGTGGCCCCGAGGCCGGTCAGGATGGGCACACGGACGCCGGTTTCCTGCACCGCGAGCTCGTCGAGGCTATTCCACACGTAGGGAGAGAGTGCTGCGCCGGAGAAAAACATCGCATGCAGCCGGTGAAAGAATTTCTGTCGCAACGCTCGATCATCGCGCAGGTAGGGCAGCAGCGACTCGTAACCCTTTGGCACGTTGAAATAGACGGTGGGCGAAATCTCGCGGAGGTTTCGCACGGTCTCCTCAATTCCGCCGGGCACCGGCTTGCCCTGGTCGAGATACATCGAGCCGCCGTTGTAAAGCGTCAGCCCGATATTGTGATTGCCGCCGAACGTGTGATTCCACGGCAGCCAATCGACGATGACCGGCGGTTCGTCCTTGAGGAACGCGAGCGTCTCGCGCAGCATCACCTGGTTGGCGCAGATCATCCGCTGGGTATTGATGACCGCTTTGGGATTTCCGGTTGAGCCGGAAGTGAGCAGGAATTTCGCTATCGTGTCGGGGCCGATCCGCTGGTGCGCCGCATCGAGGTCGGGATGCTCTGCGCTCGCCAGCAAGTCGGCCAGCCCTGTCACATCGCGGGCCGGCAGAGCACCGTGGGAGACCACGATCTCCGTTTGTTTCGACACAGTGCTTTCGAGCGCGCCCGCGAATTTCTCAGCGTCGTCGGCGAAGACGAGGCCGGGCGTCAACAGCTTCATCAAAAACGACAGCTTGCCGTAGTCCTTTGACACCAGCGAATAGGCCGGGGAAACCGGGCAGAACGGAATCCCGGCATAAAGCGAAGCGAACGCGATGAGCGCGTGGTCGATTGAATTGCCAGATAGAATAACGACGGGCTTTTCGGCGGACAGCCCGCGCCCGAGCAGCGCCGAGCCCACGCGGCGGCTCACGGACAATAGCTGCGAATAACTGATCTGCCGCCAGCCGCCGCCGGCCTGGCGCTCTGCCATGAAGATGCGGTTCGGCTCGGCTGAAGCCCAATGGTGCAGACGGTCGGTAATCCGCGCCGAATATTCCCCGAGCGCTAGCTTCGGCCGCAGATAGACGGCGCCGTCAGCGCTGCGTTCCACCGATACCGCAGGATTGCCGAACGAGATCGCGCGCAAGGGGGATCGGTTGCCCGCGCCGCCTCGCGCCGCGCCTTGGTTCATGCTCGCCGGGTAATTCGGGGTAGCACCCATGTCAGGACGGCTTCACCTTTGCAGTCTTGCGATCGAGAAACGCGCGGATCCGGCGCTTGGCTTCCTTGTCGCTTTGCGCAACCGTCGCCATCAGCAACTCCATTAAAAGGCCCGTCTGCGGGTTGGCTTCCGCGATCATCGGAAGCGCCTGCAACACCGCGAAGTTCGTTAGCGGCGCATTGGCCGCTACGCGCTCGGCAAGCTCCATGGCCTTGGCCAGAGAGCCCCCCGGTTCAGTGAGATATTGCGCAAAGCCGTAGGACGCGCCTTCGGTCGCGGAATAGACCCGGCCCGTCAGCATCATGTCCGTCATCCGCGCCACGCCGATCAGGCGCGGCAGCCGCACCGAACCGCCGCCTCCGACGAAAATACCACGTTGCCCCTCCGGCAGCGCGAAATAGGCGCTGGGCTCGGCGACACGAATATGCGCCGCGCAGGCAAGCTCCAGGCCGCCGCCGATCACGGCACCTTTTAGCGAGGCGATCACCGGGACCCGGCTATATTGAATGCGATCGAAAACCCGGTGCCACATTTGCGAATGCCGCAGGCCATCGGTCGCATCGTGCTCGGTCAGCTCCGACAGGTCGAGGCCGGAGGAAAAATGATCGCCGATACCGTGGACGACGACGGCGCCGATATCATCGGGCAGGCTGGCGAAGCAGTCCTGGATCGCGAGGATTATTCCGTCGTTCAGTGCGTTGCGCTTGGCCGGGCGATTAAGGCCGACGCTCAACACCGCACCTTGCTTCTCCACCCTGAGCAACGTGGAGCGGTCTGCTGCGGCGGTAACGGCGTTTCCCATGACTGCTACGTCCTGATCAGAATAGTTATGTTCTATAACTATATAAGGGGGAGTCAATCCGTCATTGCGAGGAGCGAAGCGAGGAAGCTCCAGACTACCTCCGCTGAGGGATCGCTGGATGCTTCGCTGAGCCTGTCATCGGGCGGGCATTCGCCCGACCGTTGGTTCGCAATGGCAGCCGAGACCGGGATTCCCGACTTTCACAACACTTCATGCACGTCGATGACGACGCGGTCGGCGTGGCGGGCGGCGGAGCCGACGAAAAGACTTTCCATCAGCCAGCGGTATTTCGCGTGGCCGGTCTCGAAATCTGGGTACGGTGCGGCAATAGATCAGGTTCGGATCAACGGGCTCGCCGCGTTTCAGTTGCTGCAACAGCTCGACCGGCCCAAAGCGAATGCCCTTGTTCTCGACATAGATCACCGCGCCGTCATCGGTCTCGATGGCGTATTTCGCCTCGAGCTCGATCAGCTCGTTTGGCCGGACGATCTGGAAATCCGCGCCATAGGCGGAAACCTTGCCGTTGACCTGTCCATGCACCTCGCCGCCAATGATCGGGATGATGCGACGCGTGCCGTAACCGATGTCGCCCGCGCTGACCGCGTTATCGATCCGCGCGGTGATCGTGAAGACGTATTTTGTTTGAAGTGCCGGGCTCATCAATGAACCATCCCCATCATGCGCTGCGGCAACCAGGTCGCCAGCAACGGAAACGCGATCAGGATCACCAACCGAACGAGATCGGTCGCTACGAACGGAATGACGCCCTTGAAAATCGTCGAGAATGATACGTCCTTGACCACGCTTTTGATCACGAACACATTCATCCCGACCGGCGGATGGATCAGGCCCAGTTCGACAGTCATCACAATGATGACGCCAAACCAGATCGGATCGAAGCCGAGATGAGTGATCACGGGGAAGATGATGGGCACCGTCAAGATGATCATGGCCATCGCATCCATCAGGCAGCCGAGCACCAGGTACATCACCATGATCAGGGCGAGCACGCCGTAACTGCCTAACCCCAACCCGGTGAGAAACTCCGTCACCTTTTGCGGCGTCTGCGTTACCGTGAGGAAATAGCCGAAGATCAATGCGCCTATCAGCACGGTGAATACCGCGGCCGCCGTACGCGTCGCCTGCAACAGCGAGGCCAGTATCTTTTCCTTATCCAGTCGCCCGGTTGCAACGCCGATCAGAAACGCGCCGGTCGCGCCGACGCCGCCGGCTTCGGTCGGCGTGAAGCGCGGCAGGAACGGCAGACCATAGAGCCCGCCGATGACGAAGATAAACAGCAGCACCGGCGCCCAGATATCCTTCAGCCCCACGAAGCGCTCGCGCCAGGTGGTTTTCTTGCCCGCAGGCAGGAAGCCCGGCCTGAAGTATCCGATCAGGGCGATGGTGATCATGTACATGGTCATCGCCAGCAGGCCGGGAATGATGCCGGCGATGAACAGCTTGCCGATGTCCTGCTCGGTGATGATGCCGTACACCGCAAGCACCGTCGAGGGCGGCAGCATGGCGCCCAGCGTGCCGCCCGCCGCGATCACGCCGGTAGCAAAGGATTGCGGATAACCGAACCGCCGCATCTCCGGATAGGCCACCGCCGAGAATGTCGCCGCGGTCGCCACCGATGAGCCGCAGATCGCGGCAAAGCCACCGCAGGCCGCCACGGTCGCGATCCCAAGGCCGCCGCGGAGATGTCCGACAAAGCTGTTGGCCGCGCGAAACAGTTCCCGGCTCATGCCGGAATTGCTGACGAAGGTGCCCATCAGCAGGAACATCGGTATTACGCCGAAGGTATAATCGGTCACCGTGCGCATCGAGGTCTGCCCGACCAGCTTGAGCGCCGGCGTCGCGCCGACCAGGTAGCTGAAGCCGGAAACGCCGACGAGGCCCATCGCCATGCCGACGGGAACGCGCAGCAGCATCAGCGCAAACAGCGCAACAAATCCCAGAATCGCGACGGCGTCGGTGCTCATCACTCCGTCGCCTTCAGCTTGGGGTCGTGCATCAGATCCGGATGGAAGATCAGGCGATAGGTGCGGATCGCGATCAGCAGCACCGCGGAAACATCGCCTACCCAGGCGATCGCGAAGAACGGCCAAGCGGGCATGTGCAGGTCGAAGGTGAGGACATTGTCGTTGTAGGTGCCGCGAACCTTATCGAACAAGGTCCAGGTCTGCACCGTCACCACGAACAGCAGCACCAGCGTCGCGAACACGTCGATCATCCGCTGGTATTTCGGACCGACATTGGCCCAGACCAGATCTACCGTGATGTGCGTGCCGCGGTAACTCGTAGCAGCAATGCCCCAGAAAATCAGGATGCCGAGCAGCATGCGCCCGATGTCAAAGGAATCCGGGATGGCGTAGTTCAGCGTGTTGCGGAGCAGCACCGCGAGGAAAATGTTGGCGGCGACAATGCCGACGAATCCAGCCGCGATCCATTCGATCGTATCGATGAAACGATCCATCCAGGCGCGCTTCATATCGGTTCGTTACCGCTAAGCGATTGCAGAGAGATGCAGCGGCGGGCCAGCCCGCCGCCATTTCGAGGAACAAAAACGATTACTGGGTCAAGGCGTTGTATTTTGCCAGCGTCGTCTTCAGTTCAGTCATGGCGGCATCGGGATCGACACCGACTTTTTTGACGTTATCGGACCACGTTTTGTAAAGCGGATCGGCCGCCTTCTTCCACAGCGCGGCCTGCTCCGGCGTCAGCCTGTAGATTTCCTGACCGGGCTCCGCCCTCACCTTTTCAATGCCGGCATCCTCGAACTTGCCCCAGGGCTCCCCGACGCGGCCGGCGGCTTCGGTGTTGCAGTTGTTGTCGATCGCCTTTTTCTGGTGATCCGACATTTGATTATATTTATCCTTGTTCATCACGAATACGAAGGTCGTGACATAGAGCGGCGCGTCCATGTGATACTTTGTCACCTTGTCGATGCCGAACAGCACCAGCGATCCCCAGGGGAAGGTAACGGCATCGGCGACGCCGCGCTCGATGATGTCACGCACTTCGGGCGCCGATGACTGCACATTGGTGCCGCCGAGCAGCGTGACGAAGTTCGCCATGGTGGCGTGCGCCGGGCGAATCTTCATACCCTTGACGTCTTCGGGCACCACGATTTTCTTGGTGCGCGAATGAAAGGAGGAAGGCGAATGGATGAACGCCAGGCAGTATTTTACGTCCTTCATTTCCTTGTCGGCATATTTCCGGTACCAGGCGTCCAGCGCCTCCGAGCCGCCCTTGGCATCCGACATCAGGAACGGAAGCTCGCCTGCACCGATGATCGGAAAACGGCCGGGCTGATAACCGGGGTTGACATAGGTCACATCGGCGATGCCGTCGCGCGCCATGTCGTAGTGGTCGAACGCCTTGCCGAGTTGCTGCGCGGGATAAACCTTGG
Organism: uncultured Alphaproteobacteria bacterium; assembly: GCA_963764155.1. Taxonomy (GTDB): domain Bacteria; phylum Pseudomonadota; class Alphaproteobacteria; order Rhizobiales; family Xanthobacteraceae; genus Bradyrhizobium. The sequence goes on along the minus strand of CAVXRI010000002.1, from coordinate 197,196 downwards.
ATTTGATGGTGCCACCGGAATCCTTTTCGACCGCCGCCGCCCAATCTTCCAGCGCCTTCTGCAGCGGATGCGACGCCGGCACCCAATGCGAGATTTTCAGGTCGAAGGTTTTTTCCTGTGCGAATGCGGGGGTCACGCTGGCGGCCAGCAGCAGCGCCAAAAACGACTTTCTCATCGGCATTCTCTCCCTTATGGCATCAGGCTTGGCGGCCCTTTGCAGGTATTGTTATATGATATAATTATCATTGCAAGCTGGCGACAAAACGCCCGCGGCTTGAGGCAAAACCTATAACACCGGCGGGAGCAAGTATTGCGGACAAAAGTAGCAATCATTGGCGCGGGGCCGGCGGGATTGCTGCTCGGGCAACTGCTTCGCTGTTACGGGATCGACAACATTATCCTGGAAAGGCAAACGCCCGACTACGTGCTTGGCCGCATTCGCGCGGGACTGCTGGAAGAAGGTACCGTAGGACTGCTCGATGAGGTCGGCGCCGGCGCACGCGCGCACCGCGAGGGGCTCGTCCACAACGGCATCGAACTCGCTTTCGGCGGCAGCCGCCATCGCATCGATATGCACGGCGCCACCGGCAAGACGGTAATGATCTACGGCCAGACCGAAGTGACGCTCGATCTGATGAATGCGCGCAAGGCGGCGGGCCTTCCCACCATTTATGAAGCCGCCGACGTCAAGCCGCATGATTTCGACACCGATCATCCCCGCGTCAGCTACGTCAAGGACGGCACGACGCACGAGATCGCCTGCGATTTCATCGCGGGCTGCGACGGATTCCACGGCGTCAGCCGGGCCAGCATCGAGCCCAAGACCATCGAGACTTTCGAACGCGTGTATCCGTTCGGCTGGCTCGGCATTTTGTCCGAGACCCCGCCGGTCTCGCACGAACTGATCTATTCCAATCATGCGCGCGGATTCGCGCTTTGCACGATGCGTTCGACGCGTCGCAGCCGCTACTATCTGCAATGTCCGCTGGACGACCACATCGACCAATGGCCGGATGACCGGTTCTGGGATGAGCTGAAGCGCCGGCTGGATCAAAAGGCGGTCGACCATCTCGTCACCGGACCTTCAATCGAGAAAAGTATCGCACCATTGCGCAGCTTCGTCGCCGAGCCGATGCGCTTCGGGCGGATGTTCCTCGCGGGCGATGCCGCGCATATCGTCCCTCCGACGGGAGCAAAGGGGCTCAACCTCGCGGCCAGCGACGCGCATTATCTGGCGCAGGCGCTGCGGGAATATTACGACGAGAAATCTGCCGCAGGTATCGATGCGTATTCCGCGAAGGCGCTCCTGCGGGTCTGGAAGGCGGTGCGCTTCTCCTGGTGGATGACCTCGATCCTGCACAAATTCCCGGACACGGAAGGCATCGGCGCGCGCATCCAACTGGCCGAGCTGAATTACATTGTCGGCTCCCAAGCTGCGATGACGTCGCTTTCGGAAAATTACGTGGGGCTGCCATTTTAGCGAATCCACGCCGTGATGCCATCTGGCGAAGAACGATGCAGGTGCCGACGATACGTTTCAAACACCCGCCGAAACCCTGTTTAAAACTTTGTAGGCGGTGAAACCGTCACAGAGATCGCGTTCAATAGCGCATCTGTCGCGAGCATCCGAGGCTGACGATGACCACAGCCGAAATTCCCGAAGGCTTCGAGCGCCACTTCCGACAAAGCCCCCTCACCGATCCCTGGGAGCCGCTTTATTCCAGACGGACGGACAAGGCGGTGATCATCGGCTTAAGGCTCGCCAAGCCGCACACCAACGGCAGAGGCCTGATTCATGGCGGGCTGATTGCGACCCTTGCTGACAACGCGATGGGCTACAGTTGCGCGCAGCAGACGGGCTGGACAACGTCGCTGGTCACCATCAGCCTGGCCGTCGATTTCGTTGGAACCGCTGAAGTCGGGCAATGGCTGGCGGTAGAGAGCGACGTCATCAAGACCGGCAGCACCATCTGCTTCGCGCAAAGCCTCATCAAGGCCAATGACGTCGTGATCGCGCGCGCAAACGGCACGTTTCGCGTAGTGCCGAAAAAAGTATAAGCGCAGGTATTTCGAGCCGTGGTGAGGCTCGTGAACACCGGCAGCATCTAAGCGCCGAAACGCCAGTCGGTTGTTTCGGTGACAAGATCGATAAAGGCGCGCACCTTGGCCGAGAGCAGTCGCGAGGTCGGATAGACCAGGTAAATCGGCAGCGCCGGCTGTTCGAACTTCGCCAGCACGATCTTCACCTTGCCGCGCTTGATCGCTTCAGCGGCCTGATAAGCCAGGACCCGGGTCAGGCCGCCGCCCTTTTCGGCGTACTGGAGCGCGGCGTCGGCGCTATTGGTGACGAAGCGCGGCGAGCAGGTGACGCGAAACTCGCGGCCGTTTTTGGAAAAGCGCCAGTCCGGCTGCGCAGTCAGGGCACCGAACTGGATGGTCTGATGCGCCGCGATTGCCTCCGGCGTGGTCGGCTCGCCTGATGCCTTGAGATACGCGGGAGAGGCCACCACGATACGCCGCATCTCTCCGACATGCCGGCCGACGAGCGTGGAATCAGCGAGATGACCGATCCTGACCGCGAGATCGACTCCGTCCTCGACGAGGTTGATCATGCGATCAGCGAGCCGCAACTCGCCCGCGACTTCGGGATAGCGCGTCAGGTAAGCCGACATCACAGGGCTGACGTGCAATCGTCCAAATCCAACAGGCGCCGACACCACCAGCCGGCCGGTGGGCCGGATGCGTTCGTGCTCGGCCGTGCCCTCGGCCTCCTCGACATCGGCAAGAATACGTCTGGCGCGTTCGAGATAGCGGGCGCCGACGTCGGTCAGCGCGACCTGCCGCGTCGTCCGCTGCAGCAGACGCGCACCAAGCCGATCTTCCAGCGCCGCGATCAGCCTCGTCACCGCCGAGGGCGACAGCCCCAGCTTGCGGGCCGCCGGCGCGAAACCCCGGTGATCGGCCACGGCGACAAATGCCTGCATGGCCCCGATGCGATCCATGACAATTATTGCATATACTGCAATGATGAAGTGTCAATCGGAGAGATTGTTTCTGTTTCAGAAAAGTCCATTTTAGCTAACGAGAACGGCGCCGAAGCTATCCAGAGGGACATTGCGATGAGCGATACCCACCAATATTCCAGCGATGTCGGGTTCACGCCGGCGGTCAAGTCGATCCAAAGCCGCAAGGGTTCGAGAGAGGCCATGGCCGACATCGAGCAGCATCGCGGTTGGCGCACCGAGATCGACGACGACCTCAGCGGATTCCTGGCAGAAACCCGCAGCTTCTATCTCGCGACCGCGTCACTCGCCGGTCAACCATATATTCAGCATCGCGGCGGGCCAAAGGGCTTCATCAAGATGCTGGACAAGAACACGCTGGCGTTTGCCGACTACGCTGGCAACAAGCAGTACATTACGCAAGGCAACCTCTCGGAAAACCCGAAGGCGTATATTTTCGTCATGGACTACGTCCATCGCCGGCGGGTGAAGATCTGGGGCGAGGCGCGCGTCATCGATGACGATCCGGCGCTGACGCGATCGCTGATGCCGCAGGGTTATAAAGCGCGGCCGGAACAGGCGATTCTGTTCAAGATCGCCGCGTGGGACACTAACTGCCCGCAGCACATTCCACAGAGGTTCGAAGCCGCCGACGTGGCGGCCGCACTCGCCGTCCGCGACGAACGTATCGCGGAGCTTGAGGCGGAACTGGCGGCGTTAAAGGATCAGCGCACGCCCGCCGACTAAACAGTCAGGCGGCTTGCCGCAGCGGCGCCCATGCGAATTCAGGATAATACCGCAGCATCATGCGGTCGACATAGGCGGTGAGATTGTCGAATGCTTCGGCGCGCTCGCGCAGCTTCGAGTTGAAAAACGGGGTCAAAATCCCGGCAAGCGCGCCCAAGGCCGTAGCGTCGACGCCGCAAGCTGCCTCGCCCATCAGATAGGGCTTGTCGCCAAGCTGAACTGACAGTGCAAACAGCGAGCGGGCGGCGAGATCGATATCTTCATCCGGCGCATGACGGCCGAGACCGCTCAAGAGATAATTCTCGGCAACGCGAAATTGAGCATCTTCGCGCAGCTTGTCGCGCAGATGCTCGGGGGCTCGATCGAAAAAATGCGCGGGTCCCTTGGCGAAATTTTCTGGATCGACCCACCGCGCCCCGACAAGCGCCCAGTAGAGATGGTGTTCGATCATCCGCTCGAACGCCCAGGTCTGGGCGCGTTGCTGCAAATTCAGCGGAGCATCGAAGTCGAAGCCGTATTTGTGCTCGATGTGCGCGCGAATGAAGGTAGAAGTCGGCGATGCTCTCGGCGTCATCATCAATGTAGGGCAGCTGCCCTTTGGGAGAGGCCGGCGGCATGGCCTTCTCCTTGCGATAGGCCAAGCCCGCCATTTTTAGCTGAACTTCGGTTTTCGTCACGAAAGGGCTGATCTCCGGTAAACCGAAGCCTGCACCAAAGCCATAAAGCGTAATCATGTGAGGCTCCCGATCTGCTGGAACATGCCAAAAACTACCCACGCCCTGCTGCCACCGTGGTGTCAGCATTGCTTAGAGCGGCAGCGAGACAGGCGCCCCGCCAGGCGCGGGTCATGAACTTCCGGGCCAACGAGACGAGTTGTCTCTCAAGCAAGGCCTCCAAACCCGCCAGAGAACGCAAAGCCAGCGCGGCGAGTGCCCAGCGGAAATCCCCCGAGCTATACTGGAGGGATATTATGTACTTCACGGCCCAAATCCGCGCTTGCCAAATCCTGGCACGCCAGACCGGCCGGAAACTGCCGAAGGCATAAAGAATGATCATGGACAAATCCCCTTCAGTTGAAGTGTTGTCCCGTTATACGAAACCGCTGCTGACAACATGCTGTCAGCATCGACAAGGCACTCTGTAAAAGAGTGCCGCGAACGGCTCCAAGACAATTGCCAAGACAACCGCCAAGAGAACCGTCATGAGACGCGCGGACCGGCTTTTTCAAATCATTCAGGTGCTCCGGCGTACCCGCAAACCGCTGACGGCGGACGCCATCGCGGTTGAACTGGAGACGTCGAAACGCACGATCTACCGCGACATCGCAACGCTGATCGGCCAACGCGTGCCGATCCGGGGCGAGGCCGGGATGGGCTACGTCCTGGAGAAAGGTTTCGACCTGCCGCCGCTGATGCTGACCCCCGATGAAATCGAGGCGGCCGTGCTCGGCGCGCAGTGGGTGGCAGGGCACGCCGATCCGGCATTGTCCCGCGCCGCCGACGACCTGATCGCCAAGATCGCCGACACGGTGCCTGAACGCTTGAGGCCCTTCGTGCTTGAACCGGCAAGCCGTGCGCGCCCGGGCTGGGCCAGGGAGCCCGACCGCATCGACATGGTTCGGACGCGTGCCCAGATTCACGCGGGAAAGAAAATAGCCCTGCGCTATTGCGACGAGCACGGCCGCAACAGCGAGCGCACGATCTGGCCAATCGCAGTAGGCTATCTCGAAGCCGTGCGGCTGCTGGCGGCGTGGTGCGAGCTGCGCCGCGATTTTCGCAGCTTCCGAACCGATCGCGTTCTCGGCGCCGATTATCTCGACGAGAAATATCCGGAGCGCCGCGACGTCCTGAGAGCTAAATGGCGACAGATCCTGGTCTGGGAACAACCCGGAGACCGATGAGCCTGGGACTGCCACCCGAAACCAACAGCCCAACTGGCTCATCGCACCATTTCGCGCTAAACAAGGCGATGCCCGAAACTCTTGCCGCAACTACCGCCGAAAGCCCGTGTCAGGCCTGCGGGGCGTGCTGCTCCTATTCATCGAGCTGGCCACGTTTCACCGTAGAAGACGACGCGGCGCTTGAGCTCATTCCGGCGGCCCTGGTCAACGACAGGCTGTCGGGCATGCGTTGCGAGGGAGATCGGTGCGCCGCGTTGCGGGGCGAGGTCGGAAAAGCGACACAATGCGGGATTTACCCGATCAGGCCGGAAGTCTGCCGGACTTGCATGCCCGGCGACGCCGAATGCGGCATGGCCAGACTAAGGCACGGACTGCCTGTGTTGATTTGACGAACCCGACACGTGCGCAAGTCACGTCCCGCGTGCCGCAGGACGCGCCGAGTATCAGGCCATTGCCGGTTCCGGGAACTCATCCTCGATCTCGTCCGCGACAGGCGCAAAGGTCGAGAGCGGCTTGGTGGACAACGTGATTGGCTTTCGGTTGCCGTAAGACGAAGACGGCGCGGCGCGCGCGGCCGGCTCGCGAGAGAGCGCGTAAAGCGTCGAACCTACGCGGCCGCCCAACTGGATCAGTTCGCGTTCGGCGCATGTCGCGGCAATCGTGAGCGCCAGCGAGTGCAGATGGCTTCGGCGATAGCAGAACAGCGCCAACATCGCGCGGACGTCAGAAGAAACGCTCTCCACCAGTGTGGCAAGCCCGCTTTCGCTGGCGCGGTACATCTCGCCAAGCAGTTCCTCCCGAACCGGGCAGGAATTTTTCTCGTAGGCGTCGCGGCTTGAAAGCATTGCATTTCCCTCTGTCTGGAGGATGCAATGCAATTCTCTAATGAAGGGTTAACCACTGGGACGGGTCGTCGCAACGGAGCGCTTGATCAATCCCGGCGAATCGGAACGGCCATCCCGTGGGAGCAGTTGGCGGGTTCATCCGTTCAGCTCCGCCCCGATCGTCAGTTCGCCGCCATGAAGATCGACAGGCCGAAGCCGGTGAGATGGTGTAGCGCCTGATCGATTCCGATCAGCCACCAAAACCATTGCTGGTCCATCGTCACCTTGAACCGGGAGACGCACAGTCCCTTGGCGCGATCGACGGTGAGGTGAATGGCGAAGTCGATCAGCGCGACGAACCAAAACCGCGGAGCCACAATCAGGATGATCGCCATCGCAACCGCAAGATGTATCAGGCAGTGCACCAACAACGGCAGCGCCCAGCCGATTTGCTGATCCTTGCCCTGTGCCATCCAGGAATTCTGCAGCAGGAAATCGGCGATGACATGCTTGACGGTAAGCAACACCATCCATCCGATCAGCGCACCAACCGGGACCGACGACGACATAGAAGGAAATGACAAAGCTGACGCCCTCGTGGCACACGCCTGGAACGAACGGATCTACGGGAGGCCTTCGTTGCAACCTCTTCTCAAAGCCGCTCAATCGACCGGTACTGACCTTTTATGACATCTCCGGGGCCGGAATGCACCCGTCCCGGACCTGAAAAACCCACGTTGTAAGCCGGAAAGGCGGCAAAAAATGCAGCCAACGCATGGGTTCATAACGTTACCGTGGAGCGGCGGTTTGTAATCCTCCCATTGGAGGATATCACCGCCAATCAACGGAATTTTTTAAGCCGACCGGAGCGAGCTGCACGCGCGCAGGTTGTCCGATTGAAACCGGTGGCACGTTGGCACTGCACTGAGCTTCAGTCCTTGCGCTCACGAGCGCGTGGAGCGCGTCCGCAATTCCATCTCGGAAGCCTTAGGAACGATCCCGATTGCTGCGAGTCCTGTCGTCGGTGTCGCAACGATCCGGTTCGGGGCGTTGCTGCACTCAGGCCAGGAGAGTTGGATGGCGAACAAGTCGGATTCATCAATTTCGCGCAGGCAGGTTGTCGGAGCTGCGGGAGCGACGCTGGCCGCGGCTTCGCTCACGGCTTCAGCCGCGCAAGGAGACGAGCAAATGGGCGAACAGGAAATCCGGGATCCCACGACAAAATACCCCAAGCCGCCTTTCAACAAGCAGTCACAGCCCTGGCCCGGTCTCGCCAGCAAGATGGACCCGCGTCCCGATCATGGGGAAACAAGCTACAAGGGATCGGGACGACTTGCCGGCCGCAAGGCTTTGATCACGGGCGGCGACTTCAGGCATGGGCCGCGCCGCGGCGATTGCCTATGCGCGCGAGGGCGCCGACGTCGCCATCAACTATTTTCCAACGGAAGAGCCCGACGCGCAGGAAGTGATTGCGTTGATCAAGGCTGAAGGCCGCGCCGGAGTCGCGATACCCGGCGATATCAGGGACGAGAAATTCTGTCAGGAACTGGTTGCTCGCGCTGTCGAGGGTCTCGGCGGCCTGGATATTGTCGTGAGCAACGCTGGGCGACAGCAGGCGCGCAGCTCCATTCTCGACGTCTCGTCGGAAGATTTCGACGCGACGATGAAGACCAACATTTACGCGCCTTTCTGGATCATCAAGGCGGCATTGCCGCATCTAAAGCCGGGATCGTGCATCATCGGCACGACGTCCGAACAGGCCTACGATCCCTCCCCTGACCTGTACGACTACGCGCAAACCAAAGCCGCGACCATGAATTACGTAAAGTCGCTGGCGAAGCAGCTTGGCCCGAAAGGAATTCGCGTTAACGGCGTCGCGCCGGGTCCAATTTGGACTCCGCTGCAGATCTCGGGTGGCGCGACGATGCAGAAGGTGGAGAAGTTCGGCGGCCAGACGCCGCTCGGTCGCCCCGGCCAGCCCGCCGAACTAGCCTCGATATATGTTCAATTGGCGGCGTCGGACGCGAGCTTCGCCACAGGCCAGGTTTACGGCGCGTCGGGCGGGTCGGGGCAGCCCTGATATGATGGTGCGGGAGACGACGGATCGGACCGGCTCAAAGCATTGCGAGCCCGCTCATTCGTTCGCGTCGAGCTGGCGGCCGTCGCGCTCCATGTGCAGATAATTCGGATTGAACAGCGCCGCGTCGATCAGCCGCTCAAGATCCGGCACAATGAGGGTTTTTCCCTTGAGCACTATGAGGCTGGCCGAACGTAATTCCTGCAGCGTTCTGTTGACATGAACCTTGGAAAGACCGGTTGCGTCGGCCAGATCGGACTGGGTCAGCGGGAATTCGCACGCCACGGCTTGGGTCAGCCCCGCCATGCGCAGGCGGAGAAAGATTTCGCAGAGCAAATGCGCGACGCGCTCGAACGCCGTGCGCTGCCCGAGATTCATCGTCCATTCGCGCTGTATGGCTGCGTTGACGAGGCTCTCCCACCAGAACGCGGTGGCGATGCGCGGATGGCCGGTGCCGATCTCGTCGAAGAATCCGCGGGAAAGTTCGGCGATCGTAACCGGCGTGACGGTTGCAATAGAGTGATCCATCTCGCGCAGGATAAACACATTGAGATCGCAGATATCGCCGGGCAGGAAAAACGAGAGCACCTGTCGCCGGCCATCCTCAAGCTGCTTGTAGCGGCAGGCCCAGCCGGACAGCATGAGATGCACGTCCTTTGGCTTGTCGCCTTCGCGCGAGATTTCAACGCGCGGGCCAAAGCGTCTCACCCGCTCGGACGCTGCGCGATTCAGCACGGCGTGATCGGCCGGCGAAAGCCGGACGAAATGCTCAAGTTTTCGAACGATCGAAGTCGGCGGCATCGGTTTTCCCAAGCCTTCTTCGGGCGCTTGGCGCTGCTAATTCAATAAACTATGTTAAGCTCGGGATGCCGGATTGCAGACACGCCCCGTGTAACCGCCGAACACCCCCTCCAGCCCGCAAAACTCTCGAAAAGTTGCGTGTACGACGGCGATCGAGAGCCGCGCGCTACAGCGTCGGCGTCGGCTTCAACAAATAGGAACGATGGCCATTTGCTGGAGTTCGTCGGTTTCGAAGCCGAGGAAAGGTTATGTCCGCCTGGTTTAAAGACGAAGTATTTCCACTATTGCTGGAAGACGCGGTGCAGATCGCGATGGGCTTTCTCGAACGCTCCGGCGAAATGGACGATCGCATCGAAACCGCACAATTCCTGGTGCACAAGATCCGATTTCATGATGGCCCACGGCCAACGCAACAAGCTGATCCTTGCCAATCGCGCGATCGCCGCCTTTCAGAATTATCGCAGGGCCCGGACAATCGAGTTGTCGCTGGTGTGAGGCTAGCTCTGCTCCGCAGATCGGGCGATTTCTCTGCCATCATCCCGTCGGTGCATCGCCACCCTCATCCGGCGCCATGCCGGACCCCGGCGTCTTGTCGGCGTCGGTCAGCTTGGGGTCGCGAGTCGCCTCCCGCGAGACCGACTTGTCCGGCTCAGTTTGGTGAACCGTTTGTGCGCGCTTCTTGTCGGCAGGCTGCTCTTCGCCCCTCGTATCTTTGACGATGCCTTGATCGGAATGTTTCATCTTTGCTCCTTTCCTGGTCAACGTGTGGTGAGCTCAAACTGTTCCTGTTTCGCCGCTGTCATAGGTTAACGACAGCATCGCAAGATTTGCTTTAGCATCTGTTCAAGATATGGAGGCCAGATGCACGATATTGCGAAGAAAAAGAGAAACAGGTCGCGCCCTGCCGAGTCCTTTGAAGCTCGCCTTCAAAAGTTCGCCCAGGATGCGCGCACAGCGGCGCGACGCCTACCACCCGGCGGCGAGCGCGATGCGCTGCTGAAGAAGGCCGAGCAGACCGAGAATGCGATGGACATCAACGGCTCTTTGGCTCTCCGAACCTCGAGATAACGAGGTAGAATTGTCATGATTGATGACGAATTCAACCCACGCACTTTGGCCAACATGACCGTCGCGCTGGATCGCGTCTGTCAGAAGAGCGCGAATGGCGAAGATCACGTCGTTCGCAAACGAGTTGCCAAGCAGATCATCAAATGCGCGAGCGATGGAAAAACTACGCTCGGCGATTTGACCGCTGCAGGCCGGCGCGCGCTCATCAAGGTTGCGACCGCATCGAAATAGCTGCGGCGACCAGCGGACTACGCACATGTCCGGTACGAAGAAGATGCGCGGCATCCACATAGCGCTCGCGATCTGCGTGCTGGCTGTGCTCGCCGCGGTCGGCTACTTCGCGTATGCGGGATTGACCGTTCCGGGCGCGGACATGCCGGCGGAAGGCTATGTCGCGTTGATTATCGGCATCGTGTTTTCGTTGGCGGTGGGCGTAGGTTTGATGGCGCTGTTGTTTTACAGCAGCCGACGCGGCTACGACGAACCACCTCGGTACAAATGATCGCTAGCGAACGCCAATCTTCGCAGACTTCAATTCGCCGCATCGTCGCCCGCGCCGAGCGCCCGGGCCCTGATCTGCGCGATCGTGCGCTTCAGCGCGACCTGCCGCGGGTCCGGCATGGCGGCGGCACGCGCCTGCGCGATTGCGCCAGCGAGATCAGTCAGCGGCAGCTTGCCGTCGAAGGTCGGCTTGGCGAGACCGTCAATGATCGTGTGCCAGTCGGCCATCCCCTGCCGGTACGGGTCACCGTAACCCTGCACCATGGTCGCGGTCTCCACGATTGCGAAAGCCGCCTTTGGCTGCTTGACGAGACTGCGCGCGATCATATGCAACCATCGTTCAACCCACACGCGCTCCATGGCGTAACGCACTGAAAACAGCCGCCATCGTCGCAGCGACGCTTCCAGCTTCAATCGGCTTGTGCCCCAGCGGCTCGCGGTGGAGAAGCGGATTGAGAGCGATTTGTGGGTCCAGCCAAGCCTTGCCAGCACGTCGAGAACGGGGTTGGCCGCGGCCGCCGGCAGCGCTTCGATCAATTCGTCAAGCCGGAGCTTCCGGATCGATCAGCCGCGGGAATACCCGCAGCATCGAGTTCGGCGAGCTTCAATTGCGCGATCCGGATCGGGTCCTCATAACTCATGCGCATCGCCAGTAGCCGCGCGATCTCGCAGAACATTCGCGCAGTTACATGCTGCGTGCCGATGAAGCGCCGCAGCCGATCGACATAAAGCTGCGCATAACTCGGACCCTGGTAGTGCGTCAGCAGGTGATGCCTTCGGAGACGATTGGCGCCGCGCCATCGGGCAAGCCGTCCGGCAAGAACGGCGGCGCCGCGTCGTCATCGCCTATGACATCGGCGAGCAGGTAACGCAGCGAAGATACGAGGCTTGTCACCGATTTCTCCACGGATCAGGCCGGCTTCGGCGCTGCGATACCAGCTTGTGCCCGCGACCTGCTGTGCCAGCCGTTGTTCCAGTGTGGCGATGTTTTGAAACAGCCGGGCGCTGGCGAGACGAAGAAAGTAAAAGCCGAATGCGGGATTCTGCACGTAGAGCTGCTCGACCTGGGTATAGCTGACGCTGAGGATCCGTCCGTCTTCGATACATTCGAGTGTCTGGGTTCGCACATTTGATGGCGACAGCATGCCGAGTTCGCCGACAATGGCGCCCACCGGAAGTTCGATCCCGGACTCCACCAGATAGAAGCGTCCGCTCACGATGTAGTACATGCTGTCGGCCTTCTCGTCCTTGTAGAACAGAACCTCGCCGGCCTTGGTGGTGCGCTCGGTCATGAACGGCTTCAGCCACTCCATCGAAAGATCGCTGCTGACGGATTTCTTCACGTCGCGAACGAGTTGAAGCATCTGGTGCAGCCGATAGCTGTTGAGCGGCAGCAGCAGCCCGTGCAGGACCAGCGTCGCATAATTGTGCGTCGGAATCGCGGTCACGATCAGAAGGATGTTGGTGAGGATCGCGAACACGCGCAGCGGGATCATCGTTCGCATCGACAGCGTCGCCACTACGAAAATCGAGGCAAAGAAACTGCCGGCAGCGCCTGCTTGTTGTGCGAGATGTGAGGTATCCATTCGGGGCCAACCAATTCTGGGGAATCAAGGACGCGCCGGGCTGGTTCCAGCCTGAATATCATAGTGTCCGCGGTAACGATTGATATATGCGCAACCAACGGCGTTTTGTCCGGGAATACAGCCGTCGGGGGCATCAAAATTGTCCCCCTGGGCAATGCCCGTATGACCGCGCCGCACCTTCGGCAAGGCCCGCCCAAATCGCCGTTGCTGACTCACTCGTTGACGGGCATCCCCGGCGCGGGCACTTTGTCCGATACGGTCACACAGTGGCCGATCGGGTCTCTCTTGCACACCGAACAGGTACCCCTCGGAATGTCCAAGCCGACTGAACTTCCCGCATTGGCGCAATTCGTGACCGCCACGGCCGGCCGCAACATGACCAGGCCGGCCTATGTGGCTGTGGTGATCGGCGTGCTCACGATGGTTCTGCTCACGGTCGACCCAGCCTACAATGCGGCGCACCACTGGGTCGACGCGGTGTTATGGGCCTGTCTTGCCTTCTTCGTATTCGAGTGGGTGGTCCGTGTTCGCCACGCCGTGCTGTCGGGCACGGGAATAGCCTATCTCGCGTCCGCTCGCGGATTGCTCGACGCGGCCTGCGCACTCGCCGTGCCGCTCGCACTCACTGCTCGGCGCCAATCCTCAAACCGCCTGGCTGCTGGCCGTGCTCTGGGTCGTGAAGGTGGTTCCCGGGGATTCCGGGCCTGCGGCAGTTGCGCAGGGTGCTGGTGCTGGAATCCGGACCGCTGCTAAGCGTGCTCGTGATCTTCCTGATGGTGCTTTTCCTGGCCTCGGTCGCGGTCTATTTCCTGGAGCGCGACGTTCAGCCGGCGACGTTCGGCAATGTGCCGGCGGCGTTGTGGTGGGCGGTCGCGACGCTGACGACGACCGGCTACGGCGATGTAGTGCCGATCACCCCGGTTGGACGGTTCGTAGCGGCGCTGGTGATGATTTGCGGCCTGGGCGTATTTGGCCTATGGACCGGCATTCTCGCGACCGGATTTGCCGCGGAAACCCGCCGCGATAATTTCCTCAAGACCTGGGAATCGGTGAGCAAGGTGCCGTTCTTTGCCGCGCTCGGCCCCTCCGCCATCGCGGACGTGACGCACATGCTGCGCACCATGGATCTGCCGCGCGCGCACCATGATCATCCGCAAGGGCCAGACCGGCGACTGCATGTATTTCATTGCCGCCGGCGAGGTCGAGGTCGATCTGCCGGGCAAGAAGGTGAAGCTCGGAGAAGGCGCGTTCTTCGGCGAAATGGCGCTGCTCGGCAACAATTTGCGTTCCGCCAACATCACCACCACACGCGTCTCGCGACTTCTAGTGCTCGATCTCGTCGACTTCCGCCTGCTGATGGCACGCCATCCTGATCTGGCCCAGACGATCGACGCCGAAGCCAAACGGCGTGCGCTGGAGAACAAATGATGCAGCGACCATCGCCGGCTGACGTAGGCGACGCGCAGCACGCCGGTGTTCGAGATCGATGGCGCGCGCGCCACTATTCGCCTGAACAGGCCGAAACATCTGAACCGGCTGCAGCCCGAAGACCTTGAGGCGTTATGAACCTGTTCGACCGGATCGAAGCCGATCCGACGATCCGGGTGGTGGTTGTGACCGGAACCGGCCGCGTTTTCAGCGCCGGCTATGACCTCAACTCCGTCGCCGAACGGGCTGTCAGCGCCGTCGAACAGAAAAGCGCCGGTTCTGCGTTTGAGATCATCGTCGATCGGCTGGAAGACCTCGCGGTGCCGACAATCTGCCGGCTCAACGGCGGCGTGTATGGCGGTTCAACCGACCTGGCGCTCGCGTGCGATTTCCGTATCGGCGTCGACGACTGCGAGATGTTCATGCCGGCGGCGCGGCTCGGCTTGCACTACTACAAGGGCGGCATCGCCCGCTACGTGTCGCGGCTCGGCGCTGACAATGCCAGACGGCTGTTCCTCACCGCCGAGAAGATCAGCGCGCCGGAAATGCTGCGGATCGGCTATCTCACAGCCATGGTGCCCGCTGAAGCGCTCGACGAGGAGGTCGAGCGGCTGGCGGCAATTCTTGCCGGCAACGCACCGGTGGCGATGCGCGGCATGAAACGCACCATCAACGAAATTGCGCGCGGCAAGCTGGACGAAGCGGCGGCCGATCGGCGCCATCGCGAGAGCATGCGGGGCGAGGAGATCAAGGAAGGCATCCAGGCCTTCTCGGAAAAGCGTCCGCCGAAGTTTTAGTTTTCAATTTCGAAGAGCGCGCTTGCACGCTATGGCAAAGACCGCGGTGAGGCTCACCAGCGAAATTGTTACTGGCTTGATGCCCCAACGACTACCAACGAAGATGCCGATCGGAATGACGACGAAACAAATAAGTAGATCGGCTCTTTCGGCGAACTTACCCAGACCTGCGCGATTGCGGCGTTTAGCTGACAAGGATGAGCGGCGTTTAATCCTCGCCGCGCCGCCACGAATTTCGTAGCAGGAAGCGGCAAGGGTCCGTACCGCTCTACCCAGACGTGGCCTCATTATTCGGGGCGACGCACCGCGCCTGCTCAGAACCAACGTCCAGTCGCCCGGCTTTTTCAAAACGCGACCCGTGCGCCGCGCTTGGCGGTTGCGCTGCGGCTCTGGTGGGACATCGCTAAGCCGCGCGCGCGCCGAACGCCGCGATATTCTTGCTAGGGTGATAGGCGCAGTACCCGGCGGCGCCAATCGCGCTCGCTAGGTGGTCAAACGACATTCGACCGGGGAGGTCGAAAAAGAGAATTGGCATTGTCACGGGGACCCAGAGAATCGGCTCGGCAGCACACGCAGATATGACCAATGTATAACGCGCGCAGCTCCGCCGCTTCCTCCGAACGAAGGACACTTGGACCGATTATAAGTAAGTAGACGGCAACGAGTCAGGCCGGACTGCGAGCGGCTTGTTGGAGGGCCTGCCGCAGAAATCGTCTGATCTCTGTTACCCGGAATCTTGCCGTGTGGACACGAACGCTCCATCGATGTCCTCCGATCGGAGGATATCTCCCGTTCAGGTACGGTTCATCATTTAGCTGTCATCGCTGACTTCCCATCAACAAGCATGGTTTAAAGCCTGCAAACGACTTCGGAGAATGGAATGTCTAAGCTTCTTGCTCTCGTATCTACAGTGGCCGCGGTAGCTGTGCTCGGCACAAGCGGAGTGGCGTTCGCCGGTGGTCGTGATCATCGCGATGGAGCCACGACATCCGCCGTCACCGCTGCGCACCCGGCGAAGCAGGGCCTGGCCGCCTATAATGACCAGTACCGAAACGTCAACGCCAAGTCGAAGAAGTCCAAAAGCAAGAAGAAGCACTAAAAACTTCAAGAGCGTTCTTTTCTCGCTCTTGAGTTGCTCGGGCGCCCGGTGCGAACTCGCACTGGGCGTTTGTTTTTCTACTGTCTATGACAGGGCCGTTTTTACTAAAATTTGCACGGCGCGCCGATCCCGCGAGCGCTAACACGTCCTCGCCCCTATTCGTCGACGAATGTCACGGTATCCGCGATGCTGGCGCGGCTCGTGCGATAGCTGTTGACCTTGTGGGCATGGTCCGCAAAGCCGAACGAGATGCCACAGATCACGCGACGGTCATCGCCGAGTTTGAAGTGGCGGCGGATCAGTCCGGAATGGCGAGCGAGCGCCGCCTGCGCGATCGTGCCAAGGCCGAGCGCCTGCGCCGCGAGCATGAAATTCCCGACATAGGCACCGCAATCGACCGCGCCATAGAGGCCAAGCGGCTCATCGGTATGGACGATGGCGACATGGGGCGCCCCGAAGAAATTGTAATTCTCCAGTCCCTGTCTTGCGTATGCAGCCTTGTCGCCTCTTTGGATGCCGAGCGTGTTGTAGAGCTGAAACCCGCTCTCGCGGCGTCGATCGAGATAAACCCCGCGATACTCGCGCGGCGGCGGGAAATCGAAGTCATCGCCGGCCCCCGAAACGGCCTCGGCATGAATCAACTTGCGGAAGCGTTCCTTGGCCTCGCCGCTGGCGATCACCACCTGCCAGGGCTGACTGTTGCACCATGACGCGGTACGCTGCGCCACCGTGAGCACATGCTCGATGGTTTCGCGGGGGACCTGCTGCGGCAGAAACGCGCGAACGGAAAAGCGCTGTTGCAGCAACTCTTCCAGGATGCCGATGCGATCCTTTATCGAGTGACGTGCGTCCGGCGGTTTCGTTGCGGAATCCGCCATGTTCATCGCCCTTTGGTTGGAATCTTGTTGAACGGTACGTCCTTGTCGACGCGGATATCGCCGGGCAGACCCAGCACGCGCTCGGCGATGATGTTGCGCAGGATTTCGTCGGTGCCCCCGGCGATCCGCATCGATGGCGAACTCGATAGCATCTGCTGGAATTGACCGTGCGCCTCTTGCTCCGCATCTCCGGTGAACACGCCGGCTGCGCCTTCCAGATCCATCGCATGCATCGCGATATCCTGCAGCATCGAACCCGCGACGAGCTTGCCGATGGAGTTCTCCGGCCCGGGGCGCTCGCCCTTTGATAGCGCCGACATCGCGCGGTAGCTGGTGTATTTCAGCCCGCTTGCCTTCACCGCCCAGCCGGCCAGCTTCGAGCGCGTGGCGCGATCGTCGATCGCAAGACCATCCTCGATCATCAGGTTGGCGCAGAACTCGAACATTTCGGGAAAGCCGGTTGCGAGCCGCGCGCCGATCGACATCCGCTCGTTCATCAGCGTCGTCAATGACACGTTCCAGCCATCGCCGACTGCACCGAGACGCTGCGCATCGGGAATCACAACGTCGGTGAAATAGACCTCGTTGAATTCCTGCATCCCGTTGGCTTGCTTGATCGGCCGCACTTCGACGCCGGGGCTCTTCATGTCCAGGAAGAACATCGTCAGTCCCTTGTGCTTGGGCACATTGGGATCGGTGCGGGTGATCAGGAGGCCGTAATCGGAATAGTGCGCGCCCGAGGTCCAGATCTTCTGGCCGTTGATAATCCAGTCGTCGCCTTTTTTCTCCGCTCGTGTTCGCAGGCCCGCGACGTCGGATCCGCCGGCGGGCTCGGAAAACAACTGGCACCAGATTTCTTCGCCGGACGCCAGTTTCGGCAAATAATGCCGTTTGTGTTCCTCGCTGCCATAGGCCATCACCGTCGGCCCGCACATGCCCTCGCCGATCTGAAATGGCTGCGTCAGCTTGCCGTAGATGCCTTCTTCCTGCTGCCAGATCACGCGCTCGATCGGCGTAGCGCCGCGCCCGCCATACTCTTTCGGCCAATGCAGGCAGGCCCAGCCGGCTTGCGCCTTTTTCTTTTGCCAGTCCTTGCCGACGGCGACCATGTCGTGCTTTTGCAGGCGAATGCGGCCGAGCGACGATTTCGAAAGCTCCGCCTCGAACTCCTTTGGAGCGTTTGCATCGATCCATTTGCGTGCCTGCTCGCGGAAGGCCGCCTCTTGGGGCGTGTCATCGAAATTCATGCGAACCTCTCAGGTTTCAAAACCTTGCATCAGTGTTCAGTCTCGGCGAGGAGACAGGCCGCGAAACGCGCCGCTCCTCATAGGGAAGGCTTCACGCACGACCTTTGGTCGGTATTTTGTTGAACGGCACGTCCTTGTCGACCCTGATGTCGCCCGGCAATCCCAATACGCGCTCGGCGATGATGTTGCGCATGATCTCGTCGGTGCCGCCTTCGACGCGCGTACCGGGCGCGCGCAGCAGCATGGCCTGGAACTTCCCCGCGAGTTCGGCGTCCGCTCCACTGAGCACGCCGGCCGCGCCTTGCAGATCGAGTGCGAACGTCGCAACGTCCTGCACCATCGGTCCGGCGACCAGCTTGCCGATCGAATTTTCCGGACCCGGGCGCTCTCCCCGGGACAACGCCGAGATCGCCCGGAAGCTCGTGTACTTCAATCCGCTCGCTTTAACGGCCCAGTGCGCCAGTTTCGAGCGCACGTTGTGGTCATCGATCGCCAGCCCGTCTTCCAGCATAAGGTTGCTGCAGAAATCGAATATCTCCGGAAAGCCGGTCGCAACGCCGGCGCCGATCGACATGCGCTCGTTCATCAGCGTGGTTAGCGAGACGTTCCAGCCGTCATTGACATCACCAAGGCGCTGGGAGTCCGGAATTCTGACGTCAGTGAAGTAGACCTCGTTAAAATCCGATTGCCCGCTGGCCTGCTTGATGGGCCTGACCTCCACCCCGCTGCTCTTCATGTCGAGAAAGAACATGGTGAGCCCCTTGTGCTTGGGCACATTGGGATCGCTACGGGTGAGCAAGATGCCGTAATCGGAGTAATGCGCGCCGGACGTCCATATTTTCTGGCCGTTGATGATCCAATCGTTGCCGCTCTTTTCCGCGCGCGTTCGAAGTCCCGCGACGTCGGAGCCTCCTGCCGGCTCGGAAAACAACTGGCACCAGATGTTTTCGCCCGACGCGAGCGGCGGCAGATATCTGCGCTTCTGGTCTTCGCCGGCGAAGGCCATCATGGTCGGCCCGCACATGCCGTGGCCGATGATGAACATTCCACTGAGCTTGCCGAACGCGCCCTCTTCCTGCTGCCAGATCACGCGTTCGATGGGCGAAGCGCCGCGGCCGCCATATTCCTTTGGCCAGTGCAGGCAGGCCCAGCCGGCATCGGCCTTCTTCTTCTGCCACGCCTTTGCGACTTCAAGAATGTTCGCGTCTTTGAGCTGGGTGCGGCCGAGCGAAGCTTTGCGCAGCTCTTCCTCGTATTGCTTCGGCGCGTTCGCGGCGATCCAGGCCTTGGCTTCGGCGCGGAACGCGGCCTCTTGGGACGTATCATCGAAATTCATGATGGCTCTTTCTCGTTCGTATCGATTCCCGACGCTGCATCGCCTGCGCGAGACAAGTCGCTACGCCGCATTCCTCTTTCGCATCCGATCGATCAGCGCGTCTTCCCAATAGGACAGGCTGCCGAGGCCAAGCGCGGTGGCGTTGGCGCGCCGATAATACATGTGGCAGTCGAACTCCCATGTGAAACCCATGCCGCCATGAACCTGGATATTGTTCTTGGCGCAGTGCTGGAACGCCTGCGTCGCGCTGATGCGCGCGGCGGCAGCCGCCTCCGGTAGTTCCGAAGCGCTGGTCGAGAGCGCCCAGGCGCCGTAATAACAATTGGAGCGCGCCAGCGTCGCGGACACGTACATGTCAGCGAGCATGTGCTTTACCGCCTGGAACGAGCCGATAGGACGGCCAAAGGCGATGCGATCGAGCGCATAGTCGCGGCCCATTTCCAGCGCGCGGTCGGCACCGCCCACCTGCTCGAACGCCATCAGCACCGCAGCGCGGTCGAGCAGGCGCGATACGATGCTCCAGCCTTCGCCGGCCGCACCGAGCGGCTCGGCCTTGCAGTTCTTCAAAATCAGTTCGGCCTGGCCGCGCGTCGGATCGATATTGCTAAGCGCCTTGGCCTCAACACCGTCGCTCTTCATGTCCACCAGAAACAGCGAGATATCGGTCTCGCGCCCGCTCGATCCCGTCCGCGCCGCCACGATGGCGAAGTCAGCGATGGCGCCATCGGGCACCGGCTTTTTCACGCCGTTGAGACTGCCGCTCGATGATGTCAGCTTGATCGCCTGCGGGGAGGGATTTCCTTTGCCCTCGAACAGCGCCAGCGTGCCGATCGCGTCTCCCGAGGCGATGGCCGGAAGCCATTTTTGCTTCTGCGCGTCGCTGCCGGCGAGCAGTAGCGCTTCGGCTGCGAGATAAACGGTCGAGGAAAACGGCACCGGGGCCAAGGCCCGTCCCATCTCTTCGGCGATCACACAGAGCTCGAGATGGCCCGCGCCGGCCCCGCCAAAGGACTTCGGGGATCGCGACCCCCAGGAAACCCATCTCAGCAAGCCCTTTCCACAATTGCCGATCATAGGGCTCCTTGCCGTCGAGCACCACGCGCACCGCTTTTGGCGAGCATTTCTCGGCGAGAAATTTCCTTGCCTCGTTCCGAAGTTGTTTTTGTTCGTCGGAAAAATCGAAATTCATGGCGTGATACTCGGGTTAGGTGTGAAGATATCTTTAGCTCGTCGTCCGGCGTTCGCCGGGACGACGTTGATCCTATGGAGGGAGATGCTCATTGCAGCACAATGACGTCCTCTCCGGGATGCTCGGCGTAAAGCCGTTCGACCAGCCCGGCGCGGCGATCCAGGCCCGCGCGCTGATTGATGTAGCCCTTGTCGGTCAGTTCATTGCCGTCGATCGAGGCGGGCTCGACCATCAGCATCACCCGCGCGATGCGCATGCTGCTCGCGCCTTCCGTCGTCCTGTTATGCTCTTCGAGGCCGCGCCGCAGGCACGCCACCACGGCAGGGTGTCGGACGACATCCTCGTAAGCAGCATCGGGGTTGCCGATGATTTGCCGGCAGGCGTGAAGGTTGGGCCAGGTTAGCAGTCCGACAAAAGGACGATCCTGCCCGGTCACCAGCGCGTCCTGAATCACCGGCGTCGCGGCAGCGATCGCGTCGGTGCGCAATGAGCCGACATGGACGAAGGTGCCCGTCGTCAGCTTGAAATCTTCGACCACGCGGCCCGCAAAGACAATGCCCTGCAGGGGGTCCTTGGGATCGACGAACACGCCGGCGTCACCGATGCAATAAAAGCCTTCTTCGTCGAAAGCGGCCTTGGTGAGATCGGGCCGGCCGAAATAGCCGGGGGTGACGTTGACGCCCCGCAGCCGCAATTCGTATTTCGCTCCCACCGGAACCATCTTCAATTCGACGCCGGGAAACGGCAACCCGATCAGGCCGACGCGCTCGGTGTCCCAATAGGTGCCGGTCGAAGTCGGAGCAGTCTCCGTCGAACCCCAGCCGGTGTAGAACACGATGCGCTCGCCGGTGGCGCGAACCGCAAGCGCCTGCATTCGCTCATAGAGATCGTCGGGCAGCCGGGCGCCTCCGTAGGCCATCAAACCCAAATTCTTGAAGAAGCTGCGGCACAACGCATCATCCTTCTCCATCGCAGCCGCCAGCGCCGCGTAACCTGCGGGCACGTTGGCGTAGTAAGTCGGCGAGATCTCGCGGAGATTACGCAAGGTCTCATCGATCATGCCGGGCATCGGCCGGCCGTCATCGATATAAAGCGTGCCGCCCTCGGTCAGCACCGGATTGAACAGCGCATTGCCGCCCATGGTGTGGTTCCAGGGCATCCAGTCCAGATAAGTCGCCTGCGACGCGTTTGGATCGCGCGGCCGCACCTGCATCATCATCGCGGCATTGGCGCACATCATCCTTTGCGTGTTGATGACGGCCTTCGGCATGCCGGTGGAGCCCGAGGTGAACAGGAGCTTGCCAACCGTATCGGGCGTGACGTTCGCGATTGAATCCTCAACCTCCCGCGTGATCGGGGTGGCCGCGAGATCGGCAAAGGCGATGCTCTTGACGCTCGCGCAAGGCCGCGCGACGTGCACGACGATAACGTCCTTCAGATCGAGCGCCCCGAGCGCCTTTTCGAAGGTCGGACCGTCCTGCACCATCACCACCGCCGGCCTGATCAAGTCGAACAAATATTTCAGCTTGGCGTGATCCTGGCTCATCAGCGAATAGGCCGGCGAAACCGGCGCTGCCGGAAAGCGCGCCTGCATCGAAGCTGTCGCCATCAGCGCGTGCTCGATCGAATTGCCCGACAAGATCGCGACAGGACGGCCGGGCTCCAGTTCAAGATTGAGAAGCCCCTGGGTGAGCGCATCGACCGTGGTCTTGGCCGATCCGTAAGAAACTCGGCGCCATTGCCGGTCGTTGCCGGTGCGCTGCGCCAACCAGACACGCTCGGGCACAGTGCTGGCCCATTTCGCCAACGAGGCCGGGATATGCTTCTCATAGGCCTTGAGGGGAATACGCGATTTCAGGACGATGACGCCGTCATCCCGCCGCTGCACCGCGATGTCGCGCTTCAGCCATTCAATCTTGCGAAAGGCTGGTTTGGTCAGCACTGCGGCTGCATTCCCATTCATACTGCGTCTCCCGAGTTGGTCTCTTGCCGGACCTTTTATTGTTGTCGCCTGATCGCGTCGTCCCCGCGTTCGCGGGGACGAGATGAGAGGATCAACGCGGCGCCATGCGGATAGCGCCATCGAGGCGGATGGTCTCGCCGTTGAGCATCGCATTCTCAACGATGTGCACCGCGAGATTTCCGTACTCGGCGGCATCGCCGAGCCGCGCCGGATGCGGCACCTGCGCGCCCAGGCTCTTGCGCGCCTCTTCGTTCAAACCCATCAGCAGCGGCGTCAGAAAAAGGCCCGGCGCGATAGTATTGACGCGGATTTTCTGGCTGGCGAGGTCGCGCGCGGCCGGCAGAGTCAAGCCGACTACGCCGCCCTTCGACGCCGAGTAGGCGATCTGGCCGATCTGACCTTCATAGGCCGCAACGCTGGCGGTGTTGATGATAACGCCCCGCTCTTCGCCAATCGGCTCCGCGGTGATCAGGCGCTCGGCAAACAACCGCAGGCAATTGAAGGTGCCGATCAGGTTGACATTGATGATGCGCGCGAATTTGGCGAGAGGATAGACGCCGTCCTTGCCGACGATGCGCTGTGAGCCGCCGATCCCTGCACAGTTCATCAACACGCGGGCGACGCCGTGGGCGGCTTCCGCTTTGGCGATACCGGCCTTGACCTGGTCTTCATCGGTAACATCGGCATGAAGCGCGACGGCGTTGAGTTCGGCGGCCACTTTTTCGGCGTTCTCCTTGCTCTGGTCGAGCACGGCGATCTTTGCGCCCTTGGCCGCCATTGCGCGTGCGGTAGCGGCGCCGAGGCCCGAGCCGCCGCCGGTGATGAGAACAGCTACGTCTTTCAACTGCATGGGTAAGAACCTTTCCTTTAGCGTTTCCTCAAAAGCAGATAGCGCGAAACAGGATTGGGTGTTGCTTGCCTAAACTTCCCCCGCTTCCTCCTTGTTGCCCGCCTATTGGCTATCCGCGGTTGCCTTCGTCAGCATGCCTCCGCAGATCAGCGCTTCCATATGCTTGGCGTATTGCCGGCAAACCTCGTCCGTCACCGGGCCGACGCCGCTGGCGCGCGACATCGCATGCCGGCCGAAAAACAGATGGTCGCAAGCGCCGATCAGGCTTGTGTAAAACAGCACTGGATCGATGTCGCGGAATTCGCCGGACCTGATCCCCTGGGCGAGCAGCCGCCGGTGAAACCCCAATAGCGGCGCGACAAAAAACTTCGAGACTTCGTCGGCGGCTTCCGCGCTGGTCTCGTGCAGCAAATAATGGATCAGGCGGTTCATATAGGGAAACCGGGAATACGCCCGGATGATGCCGCCGATGTGCAGCCTGAGCTTTGCGGTAGGCGAAATCGGCTGCGCCAGCAGGTATTCCAGGTTGGTGACTTCGGTCGCCGCATCCCGTGCCAGCAGCGCCAGCAGCAATCCGTCCTTGTTGCCAAAATGATATTTCACCAGCGCGGCGTTGACGCCGGACTTCTGCGCAATGTCGCTCAAGGTGACTTCGATCGAGGAGCGTTCGATCATCAACTCGCTTGCGGCCACAAGCAGCTTGTCCGGGGTGTTGGCTTTTCCTGCCGGAACCTTGTTCGCTGCGCTGGTACTCAACTGCGATGCCATCACTGCCCGCCGGGAACTGCGGGCGCACATAAGCGCAACAGCCGGCCGCACTCAAGAGTTAATTGAACGATTGACTAAACGGCCGCCGACACTTAAATCCCCCGACAATCCAACTCAAAACGATCAGGGAGATGAAGATATGGCCGAGGCTTATATCGTCGCCACCGCGCGCACCGCTGGCGGCCGCAAGGGAGGACGCCTCGCTGGCTGGCATCCGGCCGATCTCGCGGCCACTGTGATGGATTCGCTGATCGAGCGGACCGGTGCCGATCCCGCGCAAATCGAAGACGTCATCATGGGATGCGTGATGCAGACCGGCGAGCAGTCCAACAATGTTGCGCGCAACGCGGTGATGGCCTCAAAGCTGCCGGAGAGCGTGCCCGCCACTTCCATCGACCGTCAGTGCGGCTCCTCGCAACAGGCGCTGCATTTCGCGGCGCAGGCGGTGATGTCCGGCACGATGGACGTCGTGATCGCAGCCGGCGTCGAGTCCATGACGCGGGTGCCGATGGGACTTGCCTCGCAACTGCCGGCCAAGAACGGCTTCGGCACTTACAAGAGCCCGAACATCGAGAAGCGCTACCCGAACATTATATTCAGCCAGTTCACCGGGGCCGAGATGATGGCGGAAAAATACGGGCTCACCAAAGACGCGCTTGATGAATACGCCTATCAGAGCCACCAGCGCGCGATTGCCGCTACCCAGGCCGGGCGTTTCAAGGACGAGATCGTGCCGGTGCAGATCACGCGCGCGGACGGCTCGGCTGATACTCACCACATCGACGAAGGCATCCGGTTCGATGCCAGCCTGGACGGCATCAAGGGCGTCAAGCTGATCGCGGAGAACGGAAAACTGACTGCCGCGAGCGCCAGCCAGATCTGCGACGGCGCGTCCGGCGTGATGGTCGTCAACGAAAGGGGCCTTAAGTCGCTCGGCGTGAAGCCGATGGCGCGAATTCATCACATGACAATGATCGGCGGTGATCCGGTAATCATGCTGGAAGCGCCGCTGCCCGCCACCGAGCGCGCGCTGAAGAAATCCGGGATGTCGATCGACGATATCGATCTTTTCGAGGTCAACGAAGCCTTTGCCTCGGTCCCGACGGCGTGGCTGAAGACGACCGGAGCCGACCCCGCGCGACTTAATGTCAATGGCGGCGCGATTGCGCTCGGTCATCCCTTGGGCGGGTCCGGCACCAAGCTGATGACGACCCTGGTTAACGCGCTCAAGCAGCGCAACAAGCGCTACGGTTTGCAGACCATGTGCGAAGGCGGCGGCATGGCCAACGTGACGATCGTGGAACGGCTGTAACGCCTTGCTCGGGCGCGATGCTGCGCGGTTCGCGCTGCTTCGCGTCTGGGCTTCAGCTTCGGAAACGAGCAGGACCAGATGACTCACCCGTCCGTTCACGCCCGCACGCAGCCTGACAAAATCGCTTATCGGATGGCGCGCAGCGGGAAGGCGATCACCTATCGCGAGCTCGATGAGCTATCGAACCAGGGCGCGCATCTATTCCGTTCGCTGGGTCTGAAGGCGGGCGACCACATCGCGTTCCTGATGGAGAACCGGCTGGCATTCATGGAGATCTGCTGGGCGGCGCAACGCAGCGGGCTCTATTACACCGCGATCAGCCGTTATCTGACGCAGGACGAGATCGCCTACATCATCAAGGATTGCGGCGCCAAGCTCGTCATCACCTCGCCGAAATGCGCCGAACAGGTCAAAGGCCTCATCAGTGGCGTTGAAAGCGAACCGCTGTTCTACATGGTGGACGAGCCGCTGCCGGGTTTCCGATCCTGGGACAAGGAGGCGATTGCGCAGCCGCTCACGCCGATCGCGGATGAGATCGCCGGCTACGACATGCTGTATTCCTCCGGCACCACCGGCCGGCCAAAGGGCATCAAGCGCGAATCCGAGAACAATCCGATCGAGCGGCCGAATCCGTTCCTGAGAATTCTCTGCGCCGATATGTGCGGCATGAACTCCGACAGCATCTACCTGTCACCGGCGCCGCTCTATCATGCCGCGCCGCTGCGCTTCAACATGATGGCGATCGTGCTCGGCGGCACCTCCATCATCATGGAATCCTTTGACGCCGAAGCATTTCTGAAGCTCGTCGAGCAGCACAAGGTCACGCAGTCCCAGCTGGTGCCGACCATGTTCGTGCGCATGCTGAAGCTGCCCGACGAGGTGCGGCTGCGATACGACATCTCCTCGCTAAAGGGCGCGATTCACGCCGCCGCTCCCTGCCCTGTCGATGTCAAGGCCAAGATGATCGAGTGGTGGGGGCCGATCCTGATCGAATATTACGCCGGCTCGGAAGGCAACGGCGTCACGGTCTCGACCTCACAGCAATGGCTCGATCATCGCGGCACCGTTGGCCGCGCCGTAATCGGCAAGCTCAGGATTCTCGACGAGAACGACCAGGAACTGCCGACCGGCCAGGTCGGCATCGTGTATTTCGCGGACGCGCCGGTCTTTGCGTATCACAACGATCCCGAGAAAACCAAACGCGCCTACAACGCCCGGGGCTGGTCCACGCTCGGCGATGTCGGTTATCTCGACGACGAAGGTTTTCTTTATCTCACCGACCGCAAGTCCTACATGATCATTTCCGGCGGCGTGAACATCTACCCGCAGGAAACCGAGGATGTGTTGATCACCCATCCCGACGTCGCCGATGTCGCAGTGTTCGGCGTACCGAACGAGGAGATGGGCGAAGAAGTCAAGGCAGTGGTGCAGCCGCACGATCCGGCGAGGGCAGGCAAGGCGCTGGAGTTGGAATTGATGCTGTTCTGCCGCAAGCATCTGTCTCCCATTAAATGCCCGCGCAGCATCGACTTCGAGGCCGAACTGCCGCGCACGCCAACGGGCAAGCTGTTGAAGCGACACCTGCGCGACCGCTACTGGCCGAAGGAGGCTGTGAAGGCGTAGCGCGAAATCGGCTCGATCGGCTATTATAGTTCGCAACATCGCAGCCGAACCCTCGGCTTCTGTCGCTAACTCTTAGTTTACGATCACAACGAGGAAACGCGATGGCATCGCTCCCAGACATCCCGCTCCCCTCGGGCATTCGCTCCCGCTACGTGGAAGATATCAACGGCCTGCGCATGCATGTGCTGGAAGCCGGGTTCGAGACGCGCGACCGGCCCTGCTTGCTGCTGCTGCACGGCTTTCCCGAACTGGCGTATAGCTGGCGCAAGGTGATGCCTGCGCTGGCCGACGCCGGCTATCACGTGATCGCGCCCGATCAGCGCGGCTATGGCCGCACCACAGGCTGGAATCCGAGTTACGACGGCGATCTCGCCCCGTTTCGTTTCCTCAATGTCGTGCGCGACGCGCTTGGGTTGGTGTCGGCGTTCGGCTATCGCCGCATCGATGCTGTGATCGGGCACGATTTCGGCAGTCCCATTGCGGGCTGGTGCGCGCTGCTGCGGCCCGATGTGTTTCGGTCTGTCGTGCTGATGAGCGCGCCGTTCGGGCCGCCGCCGGCTCTGCCATTCAACACAGCGAATGCGCCTGCAAAGGTGCAACGAGAGGACCCAGTTCATCGCGAACTCGTAGCGTTGCCGCGACCGCGCAAGCACTACCAATGGTATTACTCGACGCGTGAGGCCAACGCCGACATGCACCGCGCCCCGCAGGGCCTGCATAATTTTCTCCGCGCTTATTACCATCACAAGAGCGCAGACTGGAAAGACAACAAACCACACCCGCTGAAATCATGGTCCGCTGGTGAACTCGCCAAACTGCCGACCTATTACGTGATGGATCTCGCGAAGACCATGGCCGAGACGGTCGCGGAAGAAATGCCTGATGCGGCCGAGATCGCCGGGAACGATTGGCTGCCCGACCGGGAGCTCGCATTTTACTCTGCCGAATATGGCCGCACGGGATTTCAGGGCGGCCTGCAATGGTATCGCTGCGGCACGTCGGGCGCGTTCAACGCCGAACTGCAGATATGGTCGGGCCGGACAATCGACGTGCCCGCCTGCTTCATCGGAGGCAAGCAGGATTGGGGAACCTATCAGCGCGCCGGCCTGTTTGAGGCAATGCAGACGAGCGCGTGCACACGGATGTTGGGCTGCCATCTGGTGGATGGTGCCGGCCATTGGGTGCAGCAGGAGCAGCCTGCGCAAGTCAGCCGGTTGCTGCTGCAATTCCTCAAGCAGGCTTCCGCAGCATAAGCTTCAGTGGTCTCCAGATTGGACTCCAACCCCGCCGGTAGGCTGGCGCGGGAACCATCCCCGTGCGCCCGCGTTCGAATTCCGGGCAATGCGCATCGGAGGTTATTCTATGGATAAAAAGATCGCCGGACTTTTGGGAGCGGTGGCGGCGCTCGGGACGCTAAACGGAGCGCAGGCGGCGCCCACGCCGGCCCCCTCAGACGTCTTGCAGGCCAATTCCTACGCCGACCTGCTGGAGCCGATTCCGAACGCCGGCAAGGTGCTGCAAGCCCTGGATGAGCAGACGCCGGCAAAGCCGGCAGAGGCGAACGTCCAGCTCGCACAACTCTACTATCATCACCATCACCATCACCACCATCACCATCATCACGGCTACTGGCGCCGCGGAGCTGTCATCGTCGTACCGCACCGCCGGTATTACCACCATCATCATCACCACCATCATCATCATCATCACGGCTACTACGAACGCTACTGACCATCGGATGGCGATGTGAGACACCGGCGGGAGCTCGATTGTCGGGCTCCCGCTTTGCCGTCTGTGACCGCTGCCGTCGGCGATCAGCCTCTCATCTGAATCAATGCTTCGTCCCTGCTAGCCTTGGCGCTCCTTTTCCTTGGCGGCGCGATGCAGATGGCGGTAAGTGCCGTCGAACACGGTGTCCGTCGACGAGGTCCACTCCGTTCCGGCCGCTAGTTTCGGCCGGCTCGCGTAGATGCGCCGCGCTTGCAGCTCGCGCTCGGCAGCTTCATCCGCGCTCATCCTTTCCAGCTCGAACGTGGCTTCCTCCGGAATCACGATGATCTGAGCAAAGGGTTCGTTCGGCCTGAAAATGTGTGTGCGGCCCTCGGCGGGCGCCTTGAACACGCAAAAGAACAACATCGGCCACCAATTGCGTATCAGCGCGGGGACGGCGATTGGTACGGTGTCAGTGGGATCGCTGTAAAATCTGGGATGCGGTTCGGTGCGGATCGCCATGCCTTTCTCGACCTTGAGATCGAGCAGTATCTGGTAGGTGTAGAAGCCCTCGCCGAAAACGCGGAACGGCGGCCATTGTATGCCGCTGTCCGGTGGCGGCCCCCAATCGCCTTCCAGCACCAAGCGACCGTCCGCTGTGCTGACGCGCAACTCATTGTCATAGGGATAGAACAGCTCGATCCCGTACTGCGCGCCTTCCGAAAACGGCACGCAATGCCAGACCTGCTCATGCGAGCCATCGGACCGAGGCTCGCGTCGTCCCGCCCAGCCTGGAATTTCAAGCTTCGTGCGCCGCGGCGCCAACCGTTCGTCGTTCAGGCGGTATTTGACCTTGTCCATGAAAGCTCCCCTCGACCTGCCACAGAATTCGAACGGGCACGGGCGCGTGCGGTTCCCAATGCCACAGATCTCGATGGGGAGGTGTCCGGCAGATTTGACCGTGCGCCATGGGCCCTCTATACAACTTAGAACTATTCTAAAATGTGGGAAGGCCAGTGAAGAATTTCGCCGATTTGACCGAGCGCGAGGTGCTTGCGGTTGCCATCTCCTCGGAAGAGGAGGACAGCCGGATCTATACGAGCTTTGCCGAGGATCTCGCCGAGCGTTATCCGGACTTAGCGAAAATGTTCGAGGAGATGGCCGAGGAGGAGCGTGGCCATCGCCACATGCTATTGGAAATTTACGAAAAGCGGTTCGGCCCGCATTTGCCGCCGATCAGGCGAGAAAACGTGAAGGGATTTTTGCGCCGCCGCCCAATCTGGCTGACGAAGAACTTGTCGCTCGACACTATCCGCAAGGAGGTCGGGACGATGGAGTTCGAAGCCGAGCGATTTTACATCAAGGCAGCCGAGCAGGCCCAGGATGTCGGTGTGCGTCGATTGCTCGGCGACCTCGCGGAGGCGGAAAAGGGCCACGAGAAACTCGCAGCGAAGCTGACGGACCAGATCCTGAACCCCAATGTGCGCGAGGCGGAAGACCGCACCCGGCGACGGGTGTTTGTGTTGCAATACGTGCAGCCGGGGCTAGCCGGATTGATGGACGGATCGGTCTCGACGCTCGCGCCGCTGTTCGCGGCAGCGTTCGCGACCCATCAAAACTGGCAGACGTTCCTGGTGGGATTGGCTGCCTCGATCGGCGCCGGCATCAGCATGGGATTTGCCGAAGCGCTGTCCGACGATGGATCGCTTACCGGGCGGGGCTCGCCCTGGCTGCGCGGCCTGACCTGCGGGCTGATGACGGCGCTCGGCGGTCTCGGCCATACCATGCCCTATCTCGTCCCGGACTCCTGGCCAAATGCGTTCTGGATCGCGACCGCGATCGCAGGGGTCGTGGTGTTCCTTGAACTATGGGCAATCGCCTTCATCCGCGCACGCTACATGGACACGCCGTTCCTACAGGCGGTGTTCCAGATCGTGCTCGGCGGCGTTATTGTGCTCGGAGTGGGCATTCTCATCGGCGCGGCGTAGATAGCGTCGAGCGCGATGGCGAAGAACGGTCGCGCTGCGAATTTGAAGATCTACTTTCAGCAATGCGAAGGGATATGCATGTCTGCTCGACTTCACTACGGCACCACCGCAAAAGTATTTCATTGGCTGATTGTGGCGCTGCTTTTGGTCCAATATCCCCTCGGCTGGCTGATGCCGGATATCCATGGAGGGATGCAGCCCGGCGCCGGCATGACGCTTCATGTTTCGCTAGGACTGATGATCCTGTTGCTGATCGTCCTGCGCTTGGCATGGCGGCTCACGCATCCCGTCGCGCCGGAAAGTTCGCTTCCGCCCTGGCAGCGGCTGAGCTCGGAAGCGGTGCACTGGTTGTTGTACGCGCTGGTTTTGGCGACAACCTTCACCGGCTGGCTGTTCGCTTCGTTTCGCGGCTGGTCGATGTCTTTCTTCTATATCTTGCCGATGCCAATGCTGGCTTCCGGTAATCCTGCTGCGGTGAAGACAATCGATGGCCTGCATCAAGCCATGGAATGGACGCTGCTGGCGCTGATCGGCATTCATGTCGTTGCGGCGCTGGCGCACATCTTTGTCTATCGCGATCGTATCATGCAGCGGATGCTGCCTGGATAGTTTGCGCGCAGCAAATGCCTCAGCGCCTGCCTTGCGAGGTGACATCAAACTGAGCATTATCCGGCCCAACCAGCAGGAGGAAGCGCTTGCCCAAATCGCAATGGAGTTTCAAGACCGCTACCGAACTGAAGTCAGCACTTGCTGGCAGGAACGCGTCCGCTGTCGAGCTGGCGCAGGACGCCATCGACCGCATTGAGCGTCACGACGAAAAAATCAACGCTGTTTGTGTGCGTGATTTCGACCGCGCTCTTGCTGCTGCGCGTGCCGCCGACGCCGCGCTTGCGCGGGGCGAGAACAAGCCGCTGCTCGGAATCCCCTTGACGGTAAAGGAGTCCTACAATGTCGCCGGCCTGCCAACGACATGGGGAATTCCGGCTCAGAAAGATTTCAGGCCGCCCGAGGACGCGCTGCCGATTTCGAGGGTAAAGGAAGCGGGCGGCGTCATTCTCGGCAAGACCAACGTGCCGCTCGGTCTCGGGGATTGGCAAAGCTATAACGAGATCTACGGGACGACAAACAACCCCTATGATCTCGGGCGCACGCCGGGCGGCTCATCCGGCGGATCATCGGCGGCGCTTGCGGCGGGCTACGGCCCGCTCTCGCTCGGCTCCGATATTGGCGGTTCGTTGCGGGTGCCGGCATTTCATTGCGGGGTCTATGCCCACAAGCCGACGTTTGGGCTGGTAGCGCCGCGCGGCCACACGCCGCCGCCTTTTCCACCCCTGCCGCTGGACCGCGAAATGGCCGTGATCGGCCCGATGGCGCGAAGCGCCGCGGATCTGTCGCTGCTGCTCGACGTGATCGCGGGGCCAGATCCGCTGGAGGCCGGCATCGGCTACAAACTCGCATTGCCGCCGGCGCGTCACAAAGAACTCGGGAATTTCCGCGTGCTGGTGGTCGAGAGCGACCCGACCATGCCGCCGAACAGGGAAATACGAGGCGCGATAGAAAAGCTGGCCGGCAACCTTGCAAAATCGGGCGTGAATGTCGCGCGGCAAAGCCCGCTGTTGCCCGACTTCGCGGAATCATCGCGCCTGTACATGCGGATGCTGATTGCGTTTCTGTCTGCGTTCTGGCCGGAGCAAGAGATAGCGGGCGCGCTCACTCGCGCCGCGCAGCTGCGGCCGGACGACCGCAGTCTCGCCGCCGAGCGGCTGCGCGGCAGCACCCTCAGTCATCGCGCCTGGCTCATCGACGACGGCGCACGAGCACGCCTGCGCGCGCAATGGCGTGAGCTTTTCAGGAATTTCGACGCGGTGATCTGCCCAATCATGCCGACGCCGGCCTATCCGCACGACCATTCGCCAGAGCAGGAAGCTCGCCGCATCAACATCGACGGCAAGGACTATCCCTATCCCGACCAACTGGCATGGCCAGGGATCGCTACGCTGCCCGGCCTGCCTGCAACCGCTGTTCCGCTCGGCCTTTCGGTGCAGGGCCTGCCGGTCGGCGTCCAGATTCTCGGCCCATGGCTGGAAGACCGCACGACGATAAAGCTCGCCGAATTGATTGAGCGCGAATTCGGCGGTTTCGTTCCGCCGCCGATGTTTGACGACTAAGGCTCATCTTGTTGAGCGGGGCGCATGCGCTGCGCTGACGACGCGGGAGAAACAATGAACAAGTGCATCGAGGAACTGACCGCGCTTAACCGCGACTACGTCGCGTCGGTGCAAAACTCCGATGTCAAACGCTTCGACGAAATCCTGGCGCAGGATTTCTACTGCACCAACAGCGACAAATCCCTGGTCGATCGCGCGGCTTTCCTCAGACAGACCGCGGTCCCGGTGACGATCAAAAATCTCAAGGCGGAGGACGTCAGGATTCGACTGTTCGGAGAATTTGCGATTATCCATGCGCGAACCAGCTATACGGCAGCGGACGGTCAACAGGCGTTCGGTTGTTACACCGACTGTTGGGCGAGGCAAAACGGCCGGTGGCTGGCGGTGTCAGCGCATGTTTCGCGCTGACACGTGCAGCATGAATCCGGGCGAGCGGTTCGCGGTTACGCTCGCCCAGCTTTGAGCAGCGATAGCGGCTAGCTGTCGAACATGATGACGCTGCGCACGGTCTTGCCTGCCTTCATGCTGGCAAAGCCCTCGTTGATCTCGGATAATTTGAGCTTCGCCGAAATCCAGTCTTCCAGGTGCAGTTTGCCTCGCATGTAAAACTCGATCAGCCGCGGCATGTCGACGCGGAAGTGGTTGGAGCCCATCGACGAGCCCTGAATTTTCCGCTCGCGCAGGAAATCGAAGCCGTGCAGTTCGATTTTCTGGCCGAACGGGATCATGCCCACGATGGTCGCGGTACCGCCGGGCGCCAGCATGGCAAACGCCTGCTCCGCGGTTTCCTTGCGCCCGAGCACCTCGAAGGAATGATGCACGCCACCGCCCGTCAGGTCGCGCACCTGCTGCACAACATCACCGTTGCGGGGATCGACGATATCGGTTGCGCCCAACTTGGTGGCGAGTTGCAGCTTGGCCGGGTTGGTATCGACGGCGATGACGCGGCCGGCACCCGCGATCTGCGCACCGTTGATCGCGGCCATGCCAACCCCGCCGCAACCGATCACCACGACGTTTTCGCCCGGCGCGACCTTGGCGGTATTCACCACGGCACCGTAGCCGGTGATAACGCCGCAGCCGATAAGCGCCGCCAATTCCAGCGGCATGTCTTTGCGGATTTTGACGATAGCGTTCTCGTGCACCAGCATCTGCTCGGCGAACGATGAGAGATTGAGGAACTGATTGAGCTTCTCCGGGCGCGACCAAGAGAGGCGGTTGGATTGGCCGGGCAACATCTTCACCGTCGTATCGGTACAGAGCACCGTCCGACCGGTAGTGCAATTGTCACAGGTGCCGCAGAACACCGACAGGCAGGTCACGACATGGTCCCCGGGCTTCACGTAACTGACATCGGAGCCGACCTTCTCGACCACGCCCGCGGATTTATGACCAAGCACCGCGGGCAGCGGATGCGGGTAAAGCCCTTCCATGAAATGCAGATCGGAGTGGCAAAGGCCGGCCACCGCGGTGCGGATCAGGACCTCTCGTGGACCGGGGTTCGGCACACTGACATCCTCGATCACCAGCGGCTTGTTGACTTCATGCAGGACGGCGGCCTTCATCTGCTTACTCCCTGTGATCTGTTATCTTTTATTCGTTGAGCCTACGCTGTGACGAGCAACTCGCCAACCTCGGGCATGCCGATCGCCCGTTCGCCCAGCAGGTGGCTTGCGATCGCGCGCTGGGTGGCATTTTCCGTGGGCCGGAACGGGTCGCTTGGCAATACCCGGTGGTCGATCACAAGCCGGGACAGCAACAGCCTGCGCGCATCGCCGCGCATCTCGTGGATGCGTGCGCCTTCCCAGGCCAGAGCTACGGCGCTCGCGACATGGTAGAGCAGGCTTGTCGCGCGCCGCGCATCGGCTTCGTTATCGGAACGGCTGGCCACTTGCCGGGCGAACTCGATCGCCCGGTCGGTGAGATCGCGCAGGCGATCGCGCCAGGCTTGCGGCACCTTCGGGCTGTCGGCGAGCCGGGCGTGCAGATCGGCGGCCAGCGCATTTTCCGCGCCGTGTCGGCCCACCGCACGCTTGAGCGCATCGAGCGCGACAATATTGCCGGTGCCTTCCCAGATCGAGCCGAGATGTGCGTCGCGCAACAGCCGCGCGGTGGCGAATTCCTCGATGTATCCGATACCCCCGCGCATCTCCAGCGCGTCGCCGCAGACCTTGCGAGCGTCGCGGGTGGCACGGTATTTCAACGTCGGCGTCAGGATGCGAAGCAAGGCCGCCGCGTCCTGGCTGCCGGCTTCAGCCCGGTCGAGCGCATCCGCCGTCAAAAAGCTCATCGACAAGGCCTGCTCGGTCGCAAGCGATCTTCATCAACTGCCGCTGCGCAAGTGGCAGGTCGATAATCCGACGACCGAACACGATGCGGTTCTTGGCCACCGTCATTGCATCGTGATACGCACGCCTCATCAGCGCAGTCGACTTGACGCCATTGGAAAGCCGCGACGAGTTGACCATCTCGGCCATCTGCACAAAGCCGCGGTCGAGCCGACCGACCGCATAGGCAGTCGCGCCCTCCAGCTTGATCTCGCCCGAGGCCATCGAGCGGGTGCCGAGCTTGTCCTTTAGGCGCACAATCCGGTAGTGATTCTGCGAACCATCATCGAGATGCCTCGGCATCAGAAACAGCCCGAGCCCGCGTGTGCCGCCTTCGCCACCTTGCGGCCGCGCCAGCAGCATCACGACTTCCGCGTCCGCATTCGAGCAAAACCACTTCTCGCCGTAGAGCCGCCAGTGATCGCCTTCCGGCACCGCCATCGTAGTGAGCGTTCCGACGTCTGATCCACCTTCTTTCTCGGTCATGAACTGACCGCCCTGCGTCAGCTTGCTCATGTCGGTTTGGGTCAGGCCGTCGAGATACCTCGCCTTTAAAGCCTCGCTGCCGAAATTGGCCAGCAGCTTGGCGCAACCATCGGTGACGTTGATCGGGCAGCCCATGCCGAACTCGGCCTGGTTGAACAGGAACGTGAACGCGTGCTTGGCCACCACGGGATATTTATCGGCCCAGCCGAGAATACCCTTGCGAAGCGACATGGCGTGAATGCCGAATTCGCCAAACGCGGCGCGCTCGAGTTCCCGATAGGCCGGATGATATTCGATCCACTGCGCGTCGCGGCCGAAGCGGTCTCGCTGGTGCAGCACGGGCACATGGCGGTCGGCAAGGCGCGCGCACTCATCAAGGTGACCACCGGCGAGCGCGCCAAGGCGCTCCAGATGCGGCTCGAGATGTCGGAACAGCACGTCGGGCAGATGGATGCGCAGGAGATCGGCCAGCGCCGGATCGGCGCGATAAAAGTTCATCCCGGACGTATCCGGCGCCAGCAGTCCCGGCTGCTGCGCTCTCGCTCGCAACTCAGGTGCGGATTGTTGAGTTTCCATCCTTTGGTCGCCCTGCCCGTCCGCGCGGTGTTTTCGAATAACCGCTTCAGATGATATGGATCATCCCAGATAAAGCAGACGATCAAGCCGTCAAGCAACATATTGGTAGGACCCCCGTGCAGACGGATATCGCATTACCGGTGCCGAGATGTCAGCTTATCGCGTCAAGGTTGCTCCTGTTTCCGCTATAAAGTCATCCGTCTCTGGATAGGCCTGCTTTGCTGGTGGAGGAAACGTGTCATGGAAATCCCGACATACAAGACTGCCCTCATCGTCGGCGCCGGCGAAGGCTTGAGTGCCTCGCTCGCTCGCCTGTTCGCGAAGCAAGACATTCGCGTCGCGCTCGCCGCGCGGAAAGTTGAAAAGCTCGGCGCGCTTTGCAGCGAGACCGGTGCGAGCGCCTTCGCCTGCGATGCCACCGACTCGGAAGAGGTCGAGCGCCTGTTCGGCTTGGTCGAGCGTGAGATCGGAACACCGGACGTCGTCGTCTACAACGCCAGTGCGCGAGCGCGAGGGGCGTTCATGGACCTGGTCCCGGCAGAAGTCGCAAACTCGATCGCGGTCAGCGCGTTCGGCGGTTTTCTGGTCGCCCAGCAGGCGGTGGCTCGCATGCTGCCCAACAAGCACGGCGCGATCCTGTTCACGGGCGCATCGGCAAGTGTGAAGGGCTATCCGCAATCGGCGCCGTTCGCCATGGGCAAATTCGCGTTGCGCGGCCTTGCCCAAAGCATGGCACGCGAATTATCGCCGCAAAACATTCACGTTGCTCATTTCGTGATCGATGGCGGTATCCGCAGCGCGGCGCGTACCGACCGCCGGACCGGCCCGATTCGATGCTCGATCCCGACGCGATTGCCCTGAGCTACTGGAATGTGTTGCAACAGCCGCGCAGCGCCTGGAGCTGGGAGCTGGAATTGCGGCCATGGGTCGAGAAGTTCTGAAGCGTCGGTACGAGCGTCGCTTTGCTGCGCCACAACGGAGCAGAAATCAAGGATCAACATGACAGCGATGGAAACCAGCATCGACACGGGCACCGATGAGCTCCTGTGCGCCATTCGCGACCGGGTCGCCGTCATCACCCTCAACCGGCCCGAAGCACGCAATGCGCTGTCGGACACTATGAGCCCGGCATTGCGGAGCATGATCAAGAGCTGCGGCGAGAACACGCAAGTCGGCGCGCTCCTGATCACGGGCGCCGGCAACGCCTTCTGCGCCGGCGGGAACATCAAGGGCATGGGGGCGCACCGCGACAAGAAGAAGCTCGATATGTCGCATGACGAAAGGGTTGCCGATTTGCAGGAGCGCCAACGTTTGCTGACGGGCGCGTTGATCGCGGTGCGCAAGCCGACGATTGCGGCCCTGCCCGGCCCAGCCGTCGGCGCGGGCCTTGCCCTCGCGATGGCCTGCGACATCCGTATCGCAGCGCAATCGGCCTTTGTTTCCACGGGGTATCTTCGCGTCGGTCTGAGCGGCGATTATGGCATTGCCTGGCTATTGACGCGACTGGTTGGAACATCGCGGGCGCGGGAATTGATGTTCACCTCCGAAAAAGTAGATGCTGCGAGATGCGAGGCCATCGGTCTCGTCAACCGCGTAACACCCGACGACAGACTGCAAGCCGAAGCTTTCGCGCTGGCGAAATCAATGGCAGAAGGTCCCGCTCTCGCCCTGCGCTACATGAAAGACAATCTCGACGAAGCCCTCTCATTCGATTTCGCAACCGCGCGCGACCATGAAGCCGAGCGATTGACCCGCTTGACGAGAACAGCCGACCACCACGAGGCGGTGCAGGCATTTATTGAGAAACGAAAGCCGATGTTCAGGGGGAACTAAGGAGCTTCCGCGATCGGAACGCGCTGAAGCTTACCGGTTCGCAGCCAGCACGGGAGAAACCAGCCGGGAAGCGGCCGCAACCCGCCAGCTCGCGCAGCGAATGTCCTTTGGTGCGACCTCAATGTGTTTCTCGAATCGCACTAACTTCCAGTCGTCGGCATTTTGCTTGAACTCGAATCCGGATTTTCGCGCAAGCGCGATCATCGCATCGTTGGACCGCAACGTGTCCCCGAACAGAGTTTGCGCGCCGAGGGCTGCGGCACGGCACTCGAGGTTGGACAACAGCGATTTACCGAGACCATACCCCTGCCAGCGGTCGTCGATCGACAACCCGAACTCAAGACCTTCCGTTTCGGTATGGAAGGCATAGCGGGCTTCCCCGACGATGGTTTCAAATCCACCGACATCGATCGTGGCAACAACGCTGAACGGACCGGCGTCACCGAAGTGGATGAAGTGATCGAGTTCGGAGTTCGGAAGCTCACTGATTGCGCCCAGAAATCGGTTGTAGCGGGAACGAGAGGAGAGCGAACGGAAATAGTTCTGCAATTCCGCTGCATCCCCCGGCTCGACAAAACGTACCGTCGCCGGCTGACCGATACGCGATCGCAGCACGTCGGTGTATTGTTTGAGATCATCGAGACGCAGCGCGATCATGATACGCTCCTGTCGATTTCGAAGTTCCACCGCTCCGAGAATTGGAGTGCGACCGAACGCTCGCTGCAATCGGTCGCGCTACTGAGTGGTTCAGGCCCGCCAGAACGGCTTTTCAGCTTCCTCGGCGATGTCGCTCCACGACAGCCCGACATCATGCAGGTCGCGGTCGGTCCATTGCGCCAGTTCCCGCCGCTGCCGAGCCCGGTCGCGCCAAGTATGAAGCGTATCGCCGAGCTGGGTGAGAAGCCCTGATTGATGATGATTTGTCATCTTTTCATGTGTGCAAGTGGACATTTTCATCTCCTGCAGCTAAGTTGTCGCCGCAATATCGGGGCAGTTTGCGTGTTCCGCAAACGACACTTTGTGCCGCTTCACATGAGAAAACCTCATAACTCGGGGCCAATAGCCGAAGCAACGAGGGGAAATGACGGCCAGACTGCCCTCCCTCAACGGATTGCGCGCCTTTGAGGCCGCGGCCAGGCATCTGAGCTTCACGCGCGCTGCTTCCGAACTGAACGTCACGCAGACCGCGATCAGCCATCAAATCCGTCGGCTGGAGGAGGATCTCGGCACGCGGTTGTTTGTTCGTCAGAACCGCGCGCTCGCGCTGACGCCGGAGGGGAAGGAGTACCTTCCCGGCGTCCGCGCCGCGTTTAACGATCTGCGGCTCGCGACGGACCGCCTGTTGCGCAAGGACGACGGCCACGTGCTCACGGTGTCGACGCTGGCGTCGCTGGCTGCAAAGTGGCTGCTGCCGCGGCTTTCCGACTTCCAGGAATCGCAGCCCGGCATCGATGTGCGGATCACCACTTCTACCGGCCTCGTCGACTTCCAGCGCGACAATCTCGACGCGGCGATCCGCTACGGTCGCGGGCAATGGCCGGGGCTTCGCGCCGATTGGCTGATGGCGGACGAACTGTTCCCGGTCTGCAGTCCAGGCCTGGCCACCGGAAATCGGCCGCTACGCTGCCCGGAAGACCTCAGGGATCACGTGCTG
Source organism: uncultured Alphaproteobacteria bacterium (assembly GCA_963764155.1). GTDB lineage: Bacteria > Pseudomonadota > Alphaproteobacteria > Rhizobiales > Xanthobacteraceae > Bradyrhizobium. Next base: position 157,458 of record CAVXRI010000002.1, on the reverse strand, counting down.
CTGCACACCAGCAACACCAACAGCGACGACTGGCGGCTTTGGCTGACGGCGGCCGGCCTTCCCACGGATATTTCCAAACAGCCGGGCGTAACCTTTGATCTGATTTTCATGACCGTGCAGGCGGCGATCGATGGCATCGGTGTCGCGGTGGGCCGGACCTCCTATGTCCGGGACGACATCACCAAGGGCCGGCTGGTGGTGCCCTTCAAAATCACGTTGCCGGCTGACGCCGGGTTTTATCTGGTTTCCCCCGAGGCGAGAGCGGACTCGCCAAAGCTCTCGGCCTTCCGGCGGTGGCTGGTCGCTTCGGCACGCAGCAAGTCCTGAAGCCCCGGTTTTTAGCTCCATCCGTTGTTTTGCGGTTGGTCACCGAGCGCGGGCATGGCACATTGCCACGATAACCAATTGTCGGCTGGCGAGAGGATTTTCCGCACGGCTAACGAACAGCGGGAGGACATTCGGAATGCCGGAATCGACGCAATCACAGCCGCCGCAGATCAAATCCAGGATCGGCGCCATTCTGCGCGCGACCAGCGGCAACTTCCTCGAGCAGTTCGACTTCTTCCTGTTTGGCTTTTATGCATCCGCCATTGCGAAGGCGTTCTTTCCGGCCCAGAACGAAACGGCGGCGCTGCTCAACACCTTCGGCGTGTTCTGGCTCGGCGCGTTGATGCGTCCGGTCGGCGCAATCGTGCTGGGCGCCTATATCGACCGCATCGGCCGCCGCCAGGGGCTGATCGTGACGCTCGGCATCATGGCGATCGGCACCGTCGTGATCGCCTTCTGTCCGAGCTATGCGACGATCGGCGTTGCGGCGCCGATCATCGTGCTGATCGGGCGACTGCTGCAAGGGTTTTCCGCAGGCGTCGAACTCGGCGGCGTGTCGGTCTATCTGTCCGAAATCGCCACGCCCGGCAACCGCGGCTTTTACACCTCGTTCCAATCCTCGAGCCAGCAGGTCGCCATCTTTGTCGCCGCGACGCTCGGCTTCATCTTGAGCGAGACGTTACCGGCAGAAACGGTCGCCGCATGGGGCTGGCGCATTCCCTTCTTCATCGGCTGTCTCATTATTCCTTTCATCTTCTTCCTGCGCCGGACGCTGGAGGAAACGCCGGCGTTCCTGGCGATGAAGAAGCATCCGACGGCCTCGGAAGTATTCGCCTCAGCCGTGGCGAACTGGCGCATCGTCGTCCTCGGAATGATGATGGCGGTATTGACGACGACGACGTTCTACTTTGTCACGGTGTACACACCGACCTTCGGCAGAAGCGTCCTCAAACTCTCCTCGCAGGACGCCCTGCTTGTCACGCTGATGGTGGCCGTCACCAATTTCTGCTGGAATCCGGTAGGAGGCGCTCTATCGGACCGTATTGGCCGCAAGCCGGTTTTGCTAACGATCGCGTGCCTGTCATTCGTAACGGCCTATCCTGCCCTGTACTGGCTTGTCTCGGCTCCCACCTTCGGCAAGATGCTGGCTGTCGAGATGATGTTTTCGTTTTATTTCGGCGTTTACAGCGGCACGATGCTGGGCGCGCTGGTCGAGGTGGTGCCCGCCCATGTCCGCACCACCTGTTTCTCGCTGGCCTTTGCGCTTGCGGCGGGCTTGTTCGGCACCTTCACGCCGTTTGCGGCGACATGGTTGATCGATCACACCGGCGACAAGGCTTCTCCGGGCTTCTGGCTGATGTGCGCCGCGACGCTGGGCATCATCGCAGCGCTCACCATCTATCGCGGCGGCAGGACGATCCAGACTCGCGAGGCCATCACCGCGTAAGCATCACAGCGAGAGCCGGTCCCGCGAGGGGATCGGCCGTGCGGGTTTCTTCGCCCATGCAACCGAACTAACAACACGCATGGTCGATTTAACCCGCAGGTACGATGTGCTGGTGATCGGGGGCGGCAACGCCGCGCTGTGCGCCGCGATCAGCGCACGGCGGGCCGGCGCCACCGTGCTGGTCCTGGAAGGCGCGCCGAAATTCTATCGCGGCGGCAACACCCGTCATACCCGCAACATGCGCTGCGCCCATGACGCCGCGACCGAAATCCTCACCGGTCCCTACACCGAGCAGGAATTCTGGGAAGACCTGCTGCGCGTCACCGGTGGGCAGACCGACGAAGCGCTGGCGCGCTACATGATCGCCGAGTCAAAGGACATCCTGAACTGGATCGTCGAACAGGGCGTGCGCTGGCAACCGTCACTGGGCGGCACGCTCAGCCTCGGGCGCACCAACTCGTTCTTTCTCGGCGGCGGGCGGGCGATGCTGAACGCGCTGTATCTCACCGCCGAGCAGCTTGGGGTGGAGATTCTCTACGACGCGGAAGTCGTCGATCTCGAGATCGAACACGGCATGTTCCTTTCCGCCGCATTGAAGCAGGGCGACGAGCGCGTCAACGTAACTGCCTCGACCCTCGTTGCAGCAGCCGGCGGCTTCGAAGCCAACATCGAATGGCTCCGGGAATATTGGGGCGAGGCCGCCAACAACTTCCTGATCCGCGGCACACCTTACAACCGCGGCTCCATTCTGAAGATGTTGCTGGACAACGGCGTGCAGGAGGTCGGCGATCCCACGCAATGCCACGCGGTCGCAATTGACGCCCGCGCGCCGCGATTTGACGGCGGCATCATTACCCGGCTCGACTGCGTCGTTTTCGGCATCGTCGTCAACAAGCACGCCGCTCGCTTCTATGACGAGGGCGAGGACATCTGGCCGAAACGCTACGCGATCTGGGGCCGGCTGGTTGCGGGACAACCCGACCAGATTGCCTATATTGTTTTTGACAGGAGCGTGTTGACGAGTTTCATGCCATCGCTGTTTCCGCCGATCGAAGCGAATTCGATCACCGAGCTGGCCGGCAAGCTCGATCTCGATCCGCTCAAGCTGGACAACACCATCACCGAATTCAACGCCGCAGTGCGACCGGGCACATTCGATCACACGATCCTGGACGATTGCCGCACTGAAGGCGTAATCCCGCCGAAGACGCATTGGGCTCGCAAGATCGAGACGCCGCCATACTATGCCTATCCGGTGCGGCCCGGCATCACCTTCACCTATCTGGGTACGCGCGTGAACAAGCAGGCGCGCATGCTGCTCAGGGATGGCAAGCCCTCGGCCAACATGTTCGCCGCCGGCGAAATCATGGCTGGCAATGTGCTCGGCAAGGGTTACGCGGCCGGAATTGGAATGACGATCGGCAGCGTGTTCGGACGGATCGCGGGGCGGGAAGCCGCCAGAAATGCAAGAAACTAGGACCATGCACGCTACTCCCATTCTCACCGAGGCCGACCGTCTGATGACGGTGTGCAATTCGTGCCGCTATTGCGAGGGCCTGTGCGCGGTATTTCCGGCCATGGAAATGCGCCGCTCGTTTTCCGATGGCGACCTGAATTATCTCGCCAATCTCTGCCATAGCTGCGGGGCCTGCTATGTCGATTGCCAGTTTTCGCCGCCACATGAATTCGACGTCAACGTGCCGCGGACGCTGGCTATCGCGCGCGCGGAATCCTATGCGGCTTACGCCTGGCCTCCGGCTTTTTCCGGCCTGTTCGCACGCAACGGTCTCGCGATCAGCTTGATCAGCGCGATTTGCGTCGCCCTCTTCATCTTCGGCTTCGCCGCGTTCAATGACCGGCAAGTCCTGCTCGGTGTTCACACCGGACCCGGCGCGTTCTACGCGCTGATGCCGCACAACGCGATGGTCGCGCTGTTCGGCGCGGCCTTCCTTTATGCGACGTTGGCGCTCGCGATGGGCGCGCGCGCGTTCTGGCGCGATATCGGTGAGCCCATCGGGATGCGGGCCGATGCGCCTTCGCTTTGGCGAGCGATCAGGGACAGCGGCGAGCTGCGCTATCTCGACGGCGGCGGCGTCGGCTGCGTCAACGAGGACGAACGCCCGACCGACCGGCGCAAGATCTACCACCACCTGACATTCTACGGGTTTTTGCTGTGCTTCGCTTCGACCTGCGTGGCGACGCTCTATCACTACCTGCTGGCGCGCGAGGCGCCTTACGCTTGGTGGGACTTGCCGGTCGTTCTGGGGACGCTCGGCGGCATCGGACTTTTGATCGGACCAGCGGCGCTGCTCGCGGCGAAATGGAAACGCGACCCGGCGCTGGTTGACGAGCAGCGTTACGGCATGGACGCCGCATTCACGGTGATGCTGTTCTTGACCGGCACCACGGGAATGGCGCTGCTCGCTTGGCGCGACACGGCGGCAATGGGGCCGTTGCTGGCGCTGCATCTCGGCTTCGTGTTCGCGCTGTTTATCACGCTGCCCTATGGCAAGTTCGTGCACGGCATCTATCGTTTCGTCGCGCTGGTGCGCTACGCAAGGGAGCGGCGCATGACCGGGCATGCGGTCTAGCTTTGTCATCGCAGCTACCAGACGAGCAACCCAGGACTGCTCAGCAAGACTGGATTGCTTCGTCGCTTGCGCTCCTCGCAATGACGACGGCTGGGATCTGCCCTCATGGTGAGGAGGCGCTTCGCGCCGTCTCAAGCCATGAGGCCCGGCTGGTGCTGATCCTTCAAGACGCGCGCAACGCGCGCTCCTCAGGGAGCGGCAGCCGCGTCTCGAACGATCAGTGGGCTCTGGTTCAAGAACCCTCCCTTGTCGTCGCCCGGCTTGACCGGGCGAGCCAGTATTCACCATCATCGTCGGAGTAAGCACTGGTTCCATTTATTGGGTCTACGGCCCTGCGTCGGTTACTGGGTCGCCCGGTCAAGCCGGGTCAAGCCGGGCGATGACACCGGTGGGGATGGTCTCGGGCGATGACACCGGTGGGGTGTGCGCGACGACACCGGTTACCCATTTAAGGTGCTGCAACGCACAGCTCCGCGTCCTCACTGCGCGATCAGCGCCCGAGTTGTTGAGCTTAGTTCTCCCTCGAAGAATAGAGGGCGCAGGGAAAGCCGGATGCCCGGTAAGCACCCGCAGCCTCGCATGCAAAATAAAAACAAAGCATACGAGCGTAGTCACCACAGTTGCGCCGGTTCACCCGGCCTTCCCTGCGCAATGGTTTTAACGGTCTACTTCGTGATCTCCCCGGTGACCGGGCTGTTTTGCCACCGTCGCCAGCGGTTCGTTCCGCCGACTTGACACCAGCGTCGGGGTGTCAGGACCACACGACTTCGCCGTCCGCATCAGCGCCGTTCGTCTTTCGCGCGCCGCCGCGTCCATCGCATCCCGCGCCAACGTTCGTGACGATCGCGAAACGCCCCTCCGATGGGCGCGGGATGGCAGGAGTCCTAGAGGTGATTTGCCCGACGGGACCAGCAAATTGTTTTTTGCTCGAGGACTGGACTACCCAAATCAAGTTGAATCGCCTCACGAAATTATTGTTTTCGCGCAGAGGCGTTGCCGCCGAAACTGGGCCGCTGGCGATCAAATCCTCAACAAACATGGCTCGCAACCGGTTTGAAGCACCGTCGCCGGTCATGAGACGGCCGCGGCTGCGCACTGGCGCTGCCAATATCCGGAGGGTATAATTTCGAAACCTTTGGCGGTAGCGCGATGTCGTCTTTCTCAGGCAGATTAGCCCTTGCATGCGTTTTGGCGGCGCTCGCCCCGGGCGGGCGAACCGCCCACGCCCAGGCGGTCCCTCTGACATACTGGACTCCAGGCTGGCCCGTCGGCTTTAGCGGCAATGCGAGTGCCGGTGAGACCTCGAACACTTACGGAAACTTTCCGGGGTTCGACGGCAGTGACGCCCGAGCGGGCGGCTTTTCCTATTTGCGCTACAATTTTCCGAACAACTGGTTTGTCGGCAGCGAACGCGGCGGCATGGGCTTGAGCATGAGCGGCATCAACCAGGGTGGAGGGGTTGGCAATTTCGGTTCGCTCTATACCGAAGGCATGCAGTTCGGCTACAGCTTCAAGAACAGTGGATTGCCCCTTACGATCTACGCCGGTTTCGACACCCTGAAATACAATACCGGCCTTGGTAGCCCTTTCGCGCCCTTTGACGCCACGTCCGGCACACTGCCCGGCTACAGCGCGCATGCAGGCGTCGAAATCCAGCCGACGTCGAATCTCAGTCTGTCTCTCGGGGTCGGCTACACCCAGTCCGGGCGCATCGACAGCGACATCAATTCGCTTTCCCTGCCCGGCGCTTCTCCCTTTGCCCTCGGCGGTCACCGCTAACGCGGGCGCGCAGCCGAAAGCTCAAGTGCCGTACGAAGAAGGGCGACGAGGCGCTCGGCCTATGCTGCCGTGCGATTCATGAGCCTTCCCGCGGTAGATTTTTTGTAGCTGCCCGACAGACGTTCTCGTCCGGAACATGCCGTAACCTGTTCGGCGTACATGAAAACGATGGCTGATTGAATCGTGTTTTTCAGCTAACATGTTGGAGGGCTGTTCACGGTGGTGGATTTCGCTATGCGGATATCATCGATGCTGCGGCGCTTTTTTCGGCGCTTGCCCTCAAGCCGCCACGCAATGAAAGAGCCAAAGCTCAGCACGATTATGGCTGGCTTCTTTGTTTGCCTCAGCATTCCCATTCTGATCTTTATCCTGTTTTACAATTACTACCGGAACTCGGAAGCAATCATGGCGACCCTGCGTGAGGACGTCGCAAAGACGAGCCGCGCCAGCATGGAGAATGTCGAGAGTATGATCGGTGGCGTAGCTGCGACGCTCCGGCTGCTGGCGGAGGTGACGGCCGCCGACCCCGCCTTTTCCGAACCACGGCAAGCAATGATGTCCTTTATCGAACGTTGACGACCGGTGACGAAATCGACGCCGCCTTTGTCAGCTTTGAGGACGGGTATCACCGGGCCGTGACGCAAATCGACGACGATCGCCGCCGGTCCGACCCGAGAATACCGCGAACCGCAAATTGGCATGCAAATTTCATCGACGCCTTTTCCCTGGGCGACGAGCGCAGTCGTCATCGGACGTTCTTCGATACGTGGGGGCACGTCATTGGCGAATACGCCGTCCCAACCAAGACCGACTACCGAAGCACGTCAGGGTATCCGGCCGCAAAGGAGACGAAAACCCTTGCGGTGACGGAGCCGCAGGTCAACGTCGATACCGGCTATCCCATCATAAATCTCAGGGTCCCGATCCTCCACGACCGCACGTTCATAGGCTGTGCGGGCGCTAGCATCACCCTTGACGTTCTCTCAAGGTTTCTGGCGACGCACCGAGCCAGCCCGCACAGCACGACGATCATTGCCGACCCGACAGACGGCAAGGTTATTGCCGCTTCCGACCGGCAAAAGAGCGTTCGCATGATCGATGGCCGGCTCGAGGTTGCGCGGCTTGACAATATCGATGACGAAGATGCGCGCGAGGCGCATCAATTGCAAAAACAGAAGAACGAGGAAATCTTTCAATTTCGATCCCGTCGTGACGGACGAGAGGTGAGCGCATCGTTTGCCCGCTTTCCGGTAAGCTTCCGGCGCCAGTGGGAAGCCATCATCCTTACGCCAACGGATGATTTCATCGGAGAGCTCAAGAAGACGAATCAGCAGATCGTTGTGATTATTTTCGCGCTGTGCCTCGCTGAGCTCCTCCTTATTTATTTTCTGTCCCGGCGCCTTTCGCAACCGATCGAAAGCATCTCGCGGGATTTGAAGTTTGTGGAAACCCTGTCTTTCGACCAGCGCCTGATCCGCCTCTCCAAGGTGCGGGAAATTGCCCAGCTTCAGTCTGCGGTGGCACTCTTGCGCAATTCTCTGCAATCGTTTTGCTCCTTTGCACCGGTGGACGTGGTCCGGGGGCTCATTAAATCCGGGATTCCGCTTCGTCTAGGAGTGGAAACGCGTGCCATGACGATCTTCTTTTCCGATCTTGAGAATTTTTCAACCCACGCTGAACAATCAACTCCGGATGCCCTGCTCGCTCAGATGTCGGCCTATTTCGAGCAGGTTACTCAAGCGATTTCAGACGAGACCGGAACGGTCGACAAGTTTATTGGTGATGGGATCATGGCGTTCTGGGGCGCGCCGGTTTCGCAACCGGACGACGTCCTGCGCGGGTGCAAAGCAGCGTTGCGAGCTGCGCGGCGGATGGAGCGCCTCAACGAGGGCTGGCGAGCGGAAGGGAAGCCGACATTACGAATTCGGATCGGGCTCAATAGCGGCGAGGTATTGGTCGGCAATATCGGATCTTCGAACCGGTTCAGCTACACCGCCATAGGCGATGGCGTGAACGTGGCGGCCCGGCTTGAGGGAATGAACAAGACGTTCGGCACCACCATTTGCATAAGCGATAGTGTATTCAATGCAGTGGGGCCCGAAATCGTTGCAAGGCCACTTCGTCACGTTCAGGTCAAAGGTCGTAAACAGGATTTTCTCATCTACGAGCTGGTGGGGATTGCGAACAGCAGCGATCCGGAGCTGAGAGCACGGTCCGATGACCAACGATTGAGCGAGATGACCTGGCTCGCTTCGAAATGCTTTGAAGCCGCTGATCTCGAAGGCGCCGTGCGATGCTACCGAGAAATCATCGGGAAGTTCCCAAACGATGGTGTTGCCAAATCGATGCTTGCTGCATGTTTGCAGCTACGCCGATCGCAGCAACACCCTGCGTCGGAAGCGGCCGGCAGGACCGCTGACGTCTGAAAGAGCACCTACCAACCCAAGAGCCCACTTTGATCCGAAACGGAAGTAACCCAAACTGACGTTGCTGCCAAAAAACAGGAATGCACTTCGGTCAGAGGTTTCGATCAGATCGACTGTCCGCAATTCCAGTTGCAAGGAGTCCATTTGAGTGGGCGCGATTTTAAAAAGTTTTGCTGTCGTATGCCTGGCCTTGCTTGCTGGCGCCGGCTGTACCAAATCGCATCCTAATTCATCCGGGCGCGACGCTTTCGAAGTCGCGCGCGAGCACACAGCAGCAGTCTCAGGTGACCGTGCGCGCAGCGGTGCTCGGGGATGACGAGAGCCTTCGTTTCTTCGGGGCTCCACTGGCTGACAAGGGGATGCAAGCCGTATGGCTTGATGTCAAGAACGACAGCGATGCAACGCTATACTACCTGCCCGCTACAACCGATGCGGACTATTACACGCCGCCGGAGGCATCAAGAATCTTTCGGGCGTTTTGGTCCGGCGAAGCCGACCAAAAGAGAGAATTGCTGTTCGCCCGGGAAGCCATGCCTGAGGTGATTGCCGCCGGTCAGAAGGCCTCGGGCTTCGTTCTGACGCATCGCGAGGGTGGCGTGAAGTTCGTTCGGGCTGGCTTCGTCGGGCTTGGCAAGCAGTTGAATTTTCGTTTCGTCATCCAACTGGGCAGCAAACTCTACGCCGCGCAAAACGTCGATTTCAACGCCCTGCGTCCTGTTGGCGAGAACCTCGATCTGGCGGGCTTGCGCGCCAGGCTGGAGGCGCTGCCTTGTTGCGCGTCTAACAAGGACGGCAACAGATCAGGTGACCCGCTCAATATTGTGATCGTCGGCAAGGGCGCGGAAGCAATTTTCCCGTTCATCGAACGGGGATGGCGGCTTGACGAGCCGCTCGATATTCACAGCGTTATGAGAACGGTCAGGGCTTTCATATTTGGAACGGAGTACACGACCTCTCCGGTTAGCCCGCTTTACGTGTTCGGGCGGCCACAAGACATCTCGTTGCAGAAGGCACGCAATAACATCAGCCTGCGAAATCATCTGCGCGTATGGCGCGCCCCATTCAGGTTCGAGGCGCAGGATGTCTGGGTGGGGCAAATCAGTCGCGACATTGGGACGAAGCTGACCACGCAAAGCTGGTCGTTCACGACGCACAGGATCAGTCCCGAGGTAGATCAAGATCGCTATTACCTTCTGCAAGATCTCTTGTTGACAGGCGAAGCTCGCCGGTTCGGATTTTCGCTCGGAGTGGGCCTGTCAAGCCCAACCGATCCCCGCACCAACCTTGGATACGACCCCTATGTAACGGATGGGCTGCGAGTCGTTATCTTTCTCGAGCCTCGCCGCTTCGCAAGCGACCAGGCTGAGTTCATCGACTGGGAGCGGCCACCGCCGTAGTCATGGCGCGTTGCCGGTTGTCGTCAGTTGTTGTCAGTTGTCGTCGCCGGGCTTGACCGGGCGATCCAGTAAACATCACAATCTGCCGCAATGAGCACTGGCGGCAGCTCTGCGGCAATTTTTTCGATATCGTAGGCCACATCCGGGCGCCAAATATGCTCAATCGCACCGCTTCGCTTTACTGGATCGCCCGGTCAAGCCGGGCGACGACATTCGGGGGTCGGGCGCGAGATCGGGGGGCTCGGGTGGCGACAACTGGCGGGCTCGGGTTACGACGGCTGGTTTGCGGTCGGCACTTCGGCTGTGAGGAAGAAGCATGGCGCGTTGTGTCGTCGCCCGGCTTGACCGGGCGATCCAGTATTCACCACAATCTTTTTCGTAATCTCGGCGTCGCCGCAATGGCACCATCGGAGTTCATATCCGGGCGCCAGATATGCTCCGTATCGCACCGCTTCGCTTTACTGGATCGTCCGGTCAAGCCGGGCGACGACATCGGGGGGTTCGGGTTACGACAGCTGCCTGGTCGAGCCGGGCGAAAACATCGGGGGCCTGAAGCCGAATTTGAGTGAAGGAAACAAGTATGGACAAGCTAAGTCTCCAAAACCCGGTATTCGCTACCTACGTCATTGCAGCCACTGTCATGATACTCAAAGCGGTCGGCATGTCTTGGTTGACTGTGGTTCGGATGATGCAGGTGAAGGGCGGGTTCCGATCGCCTGAAGACATCAGGAAGACCGCGCTCAACCCCGATCCAGACCCGAAGCAGCTCGAGCCCAACGAGCGCGTCGAGCGGATTCGGCGAATTCAGTTGAACGATCTTGAAAACCTGCCCTTCTTTCTCGTGGCAGGCTTGCTTTTCGTTCTGACGGAGCCGTCGCTAATGGTCGCGCGCCTGCTTCTGTACGGTTACGTAGCATCGCGCCTTTTGCATTTTGCGGCCTACTTCACCGCGCAAACCCATGACACGCGCGCTACCTTTTGGACCATCGGATCCTTGATCCTGCTCTACATGACTTGCCGGACGTTGGTTGCCGCGCTGAGTTACTGATGTGCGCCGGGCAACCTCTCCCCACGCCACTCTTTATTTGACGAGAAATCCTGCAATCTGGCATCGGAATGAATTGCGAAACGCGTTATCGTCCGCCCCGGCCTGATAACAGGCCGCCTGATAATTCAGGTTAAAAGCAGCCTTTTGGGAGGAATGAATGCGTCGTCTCATTGCGCCGGCAGCAACCGCGTGTGTAGCCGTTTTGATTGGCACGGGGGCGTTTGCCCAGATGCCACCGAACCCCGATAATCCCAACGATGCGGTCTCGGATACATTGAGTCCGTCCTCTTATGGCGAGCCGATCAATCTTGAGACGGCCAAGAAGGTGGTCGCCGCCGCCATTGCAGAGACGACCAAGCGAAACTGGAATGCCTTCTGCATTTCGGTCGTCAACCCAAGCGGCGATCTTGTTTATTTCGAGAAGCAGGACAACTGCCAATATGGATCGATCAGCATCTCGCAGCACAAGGCACGTACAGCCGCTCGCTATCGTCGTCCAACGCTGGTGTTCGAAACGCTGATCGGGAAAGGTCCATACTTCGCCTATCTGACGACACTGGATGATGTGATTGCGTCTCGTGGAGGCAATCCGCTGATGGTCGACGGCAAGGTAATCGGCGCCATTGGCGTGAGCGGCGGTTCCGGCGCTCAGGACAATGTGGTGTCGTTGGCCGGTCAGGCGGCGCTCAAATAGGCAGGAGCTGGTAAGCGGTCCGCCGGGATTCTGTTCCGGCGGACTTGAGCAGAAAATCTGCGCCGGTTGCTATAAGTCGACCACGACGTAATCGCTCTCCACCGAGACGTTGATGGTTTCGGCGATGTAAGGCCCCTTCACCACGCTTGCGCCCGGCTCGACATTGACGGGATAGGCCTTGGCGCGAAAGCGGCGCGGGTCGCAGTAGGACTGGCCGGTGCGGATATCGAATTCCCAGCCATGCCAGGGGCAGCGGATGATCTCGCCTAACCGGGTGTACTCGATCTCGCCGGGATCGGAGGATTGCGCGAGCCCGATCAGCGGGCCTTCACACAATGCGGCGCCCTGATGCGGACAGCGGTTCAACAGCCCGAAGTACTCACCCTTGATATTAAAGATCGCGATCGGCCGTCCATCGATCTCAAGGAATTTCCGGGTCCCCGGCGGAAGTTCGTCGACGGGAGCGATGACATGACGAGTCATTTCGTAGTTTTCACAAGATCTGCGTGCAAACGGTTCGCGTTTCTCGCAAAGGAAAATCGGTTTTCATTTGCGGATCAGGCGAGCCCATAGAGCTTTCGCGCATTGCCGAGATAAAACGCCTCGCGATTGGCGTCACCCACGCCGGCCGGCAGCACGCGCGATGGGTCGTCATAATCCCAATGCGGATAGTCGGTCGCGAACAACAGCTTGTCCCAGCCGATCCAGTCGATCAGCTCGAACAGATGATCGCGGTTTTCCGGGTCCTCCATCGGCTGCGTCGTCCAATAGACGTGATCGCGGATGTATTCCGATGGCCGCCGCTTTACGTGCGGCACCTCGCTGCGCAAGCGATCCCAGACCTTGTCCAGCCGCCACGCCAGTGACGGCGCCCAGCCGAAGCCGGCCTCGATCATGATCATGTTGAGCGTCGGATGCCGCTCGAACACGCCTTCCAGCACGAGGCTCGCAAGCGCCGTCTGCTGACATTGCGAGTGGCCGACCATTTCCTCGATGTAGAAGCTCGGCCAACCGGACGCCGTGATCGGATTGCCGCCGAATCCAAACGCGTGAACTCCGACCGGAAGCCCGACTTCCTCCGCTGCCTCGTAGATCGGCCAATAGCGGCGTTGCCCCAATGGCTCGACGTTGCGGCTCAACAGCAGCACCTGCACGAAGTTCTTGTCGCCGGCGCGCTTGCGAATTTCGGCAGCTGCAGCCGGGCCATCCTCGTTGGCAACCACGACGGAAGCTTTCAGGCGAGAATCCTTTGATGTCCATTTCTCGATCTGCCAATCGTTAATCGCGGAGCAAAGTGCGGCAGCGAGATCGTGATTGCGGATCCCCTGCCCGGTGTTGAGCGGATTGAGCACGCCGAGCACGACATTGTTCGGATCGAGATGCTGCTTTTGCATGAAGGAAAGCGATGAGCCCTGCGGGCCGCCTTCCGGCGGATAGGCGTCGCGGCGAGACGCATTCGGCTGCGCCTTCGGATAGGGCGGTCCTTCCATCATGCCCTGGTAGGGGTGCTTGTCGTAGGTTTCGAGATGCTCGTGCCAGCGCTTGGCGAGATATGGATACAGCTCGGTGCTGGTCGCACGCGCCGGATGGATGTCGCAATCGGCGATCGCGGTTTTTGCCTGAACGGATGAGGCCTGCTCCGGACGGTCGCGAAACTGGACGTTCATGGCGTGGTCTCCCTGACAGCAGTTTGCTTCAGCCGGCCATACGTCGCGTGCGGGTTATCGATCATGATCTTGCGCACGAGATCGGACGACAATCCTTCCGGCAACACCTTGTCCCCATCGAATTGCCAGTGCGGATAATCCGTTGAGAATAAGAGCAGTTCGTCGGACTGCATATGGTCGAACAAGCGATTTAATGTTGCCGGATCAGGCGGCGCATCGATCGGCTGCAGCGAAAAGCGGATGTTGCTTCGCACAATTTCGAGGGGCGCGCGATCTACCCAAGGCGTTTCCATCCGGATGCCGCGCCAGAACTTGTGCAGCCGCCAGAGATAAGGCGGCAACCAGGTGAACCCGGACTCCAGCATGACCATTTTGAGGTTCGGATGGCGCGCAAAAACGCCTTCGACGATCAAGCTTGTCAGTTGGGTCTGGAAGGCCTGCGCCTGAGCGACGTAATCCTCCACATGATAGGAGCCCCAGCCGACCGAGGTTGGCGGATTGTGATAATTGCTGCCGGCATGGATGCCGATCGGTAGTCCCAGCCGCTCCGCCGCCGCGTAGATCGGCCAGTAGCCGCGCTTGCCCAGGGGCATGTCGCCCATGACCAGCATCAGAACTTGCACGAAGCGGCTGTCTTTCGCGCAACGTTCGATCTCCGTGACCGACTTCTCAACGCTTTGTATGGGTATGACGATCGAGCCGCGCAGACGTACGTCCTTGTCGAGCCATTCCTTGACCAACCAGTCGTTCAACGCGCGGCAAAACGCGTCCGCCATGTCTTCGCTGAACACCATCTGCACGCCGTACAGCGGATTGCAGATGCCGAAGCCCACGCCGAAAGCATCCAGCGCGTGCGTCTTCATGTCTTCAAGCCGTGAGCCGGGCTTGCCCTGCGACGGCCGCCAGTCCGGCCGCGCGGTGATCGGCGAATTGGCCGGATAGGATTGCGACACCAGATCCGTCATGCCGCGAGTAGTCACCTGATCACGCCAGTAATCGTTCAGGTAAGGCAACAGGCTGGTGAGGTGTGGAAGGGCAGGATGCAGATCGCAATCCACGCCGCCCACGATCGGTGTGGTCATCAGTTTCCTCGTCGGACGTTTCTCGCGACATGGCAATCCATGGCGCGGTTTGGGCGACATTGAAGCAGGCTCGCCGGATGCCCGCAACTCGGCAAGACAAGCCATCAAGACAGGCCATCTTGTGCTAAACAGGCGAAAACAGGGGCCAAGAGCCGCCGCGGAGCCGACCCGAAATGAAGGAACTCGCCGTTATCGCCGAACAGGTCGCCGCAAGGCTGATCGCGCGCAAGCAGACGATCGCCGTGGCGGAATCCTCAAGCGGCGGCTTGATCGCCGCCGCCCTGCTCGCGGTACCCGGCGCCTCGGCCTATTTCCTCGGCTCGGCGGTGGTCTACACGCGCGAGGCACGTCGCGTCCTGATGGACATCCCCGACGATGCCATGAAGGGAATTCGTTCGTCGTCGGAGCCCTACGCGAAATTGCTGGCGAGCCAGATCCGCCGGCGCTTTTCGTCGGACTGGGGATTATCGGAGACCGGCGCCGCGGGGCCGACCGGCAACCGCTACGGCGACGCTGCCGGCCATAGCTGCATCGGTCTTGCGAGCGCTCAGGAAACGGCGATGACGCTGGAGACCGGCAGCGGGGATCGCCTTGCGAACATGCAGGTCTTCGCCGCCGCCGCGTTGAATTTCGTGCTGCAGGATTTGTCCCGGTGATCGCGGAGCGGGTGCTGCCGAACGCCTGACACCGCAGCCGCTGCTTGTCTCACTTCTCGCGGAACGAACGCATCAATTGGTCGTGCAACGGCTTCATCAGATAGGAAAACATCGTGCGGTCGCCGGTCTGCACGAAGGCTTCGACCGGCATGCCGGGTATCAGCTTGGCCTCGCCAAGCCGCGCCACCTCTTGCGCCGGCATCGAGACGCGGATCGTGTAGTAACTCTGGCCGGTGCGCTGGTCGGTGGTGGTATCGGGTGAAACACGGGTAACCACGCCGTTCAGTTCCGGCGTGGTGCGCTGGTTGAAAGCCGACAAGCGCAGCAGCGTCTTCTGGCCGATCTGCAGCTTGTCGATGTCCTGCGGATTGACCTTGGCTTCGACCTGAAGGTCGTCCGCCTGCGGAACAATCAACATCACAGTATCGCCGGCGCTGATGACGCCGCCGACGGTATGCACCGAGGATTGCAGCACCATGCCGTCCTGCGGCGCTCGGATATCGATCCGGCGCAACTGGTCTTCGGCGGTGACCTTGCGCTCGACGAACTCGCCGATCTTGTCGTTGGTCTCGCGCAAATCCTTGGAGACTTCGCTGACCATGTCCTTGTCGATCTGGATGACCTGCAATTCGGTCTCGGTGATCTTGCCCTTGGCTTGCGCGCGCGAGGCGATGTATTGCGCCCGCTCGCCATTGAGCCGCGCCGTGTCCCGCTCAAGCGTGGTCAGCCGCGAAAGCTGCACGAGGTGCTGATCATAGAGCTGGCGGACCCCGGCCAGTTCTTTTTCCACCAGCGCGATTTCCTGATCCTTGGCCCTTTCCTGTGCAAGCAGGCCTGAAATTTCTTCGTTCAATTGCGTGATGCGCTCGCGCAACTGCGCTTTCTGTCCAATTCGGCCATTGACGCGGACTTCGAACAATTTGGTTTCGCTGGCGATGATGTTCTTCAACTCGGGCTCTTCGCGGCGTTGGAGCAACTGCGGCGGGAACGTGATCTTGTCGAGCCCCCGTTGCTCGGCTTCCAGACGCGCGGCGCGGGCTTGCGCCGCGTCGAGGTTCTTGGTGACGATCGCCAGGTTTGCCTTGGTGACGGTGTCGTCAAGCCGCACCACGATATCGCCGGCCTTGACGAGGTCGCCGTCGCGCGCGAGCACTTCGCCGACCACGCCGCCGGTCGGGTGCTGCACTTTTTTGACGTTCGATTCGACCACGATCGATCCCGGCGCGATCAGCGCGCCCGAGATCTGCACCGTCGAAGCCCAGCCGCCCAACCCGCCTGCCAGCACGATGACCACGCTCAGCCCGACGATCAGATGCAATCGTATCGAGCGCCGGGTGCCTTGCAGCTTGCCCATCATGATTTGGCAACTCCCGCGTCCGATACGATCTTCATCGGGGTCGATGCGGCGACGCGCGGCTGCAACACCTGCGCCAACACGGTTTCCTTGGGCCCGAAGGCCTGCATGCGGCCGTCCTTTAACACGAGAATCTGGTCGACCGCCTCGATGCCGATCGGACGGTGCGCAACCACGACCACAATAGCTCCCCGCTCACGCGAGGAGCGGATGGCGCGGGTCAACGCTTCATCCCCCTCGGTGTCGAGATTGGAGTTCGGCTCATCCAGCACGATCAAGAACGGATTGCCGTACAGCGCGCGCGCCAGCGCCACCCGCTGCGCCTGGCCGGCCGAAAGCGCGGCGCCGTGCTCGCCGACCTGGGTGTTGTAGCCCTCGCGCATTTTGATGATCATCTCGTGGACGCCGGCCTGCTTTGCGGCCGCGATGATGCTGTCGGACTTCGCGTCGGTGTCGAAACGGCAAATGTTCTCGGCAACACTGCCGGCGAACAATTCGACGTCCTGCGGCAGGTAACCGATATGACGCCCGAGCGCATCGGACGGCCACTGATCGAGCGCCGCGCCATCGAGCCGCACCTTGCCGCGGAGCGGCTGCCACACCCCGACCAGCGCGCGGACAAGCGAGGATTTGCCCGATCCGCTCGGCCCGATCACACCCAGGCCGGTGCCGGCTGCGAGCGCAAAGTTCACATCGTGGACGATCACTTTCTGATCGCCGGGGGGCACCATGCTGACGTTCTCGACCGCCAGACGGGTTGATGGAGTTTGCAGCAACGTCTGAGCCGGCTGCGCCGGCATATGCTCAAGCAAGCGGTTGAGGCGCGCCCAACTCTGTCTCGCCGCAACAAAGCCCTTCCAGTGCGCGATCGCCAGATCGACCGGCGCCAGCGCCCGCGCGCTCAAAATAGAACCGGCGATGATGATGCCGGCGGTCGCTTCCTGATTGATCACGAGATAGGCGCCGACGGCGAGCACCGCCGACTGCAAGGTCATGCGCATCACCTTTGCAACCGCGCCAAGGCCACCGGAAACATCGCTGGCGCGCTGATTGCCCGCGAGATATTTCTCGTTCGCCTCGCTCCAACGGCGGTTCAACCGCCCGGACATTCCCATCGCGACCAGCACTTCGGCGTTTCGCCTGCTGGCAGCGGCGAGATCGTTGCGGCGTGCCGCAAGGCCCATCGCCTCGCGCGCAGGCTCACGGGACAGAAACTCGGTGATCACCGTGAGCGAAACCAGAATAATCGCGCCGACCAAAGCGGTCACGCCGATCAGAACGTGAAATGCAAAACAGATGCCCAGATAAAGCGGCAACCAGGGCAGATCGAAGAACGCGCTCGGCCCCAAGCCGCCGAGGAAAGAACGGACGTTGTCGAGGTCGCGTAGCGGCTGAAGACCCTCATTGCGCGCGCCTGCCACCAGCGGCAGCCGGACCACGGTGTCGAACACGCGGCTGTTGAGGGATTCGTCCAGCGAGGTGCCGATCCGGCCCAGAATGCGTCCCCGGATCAGGTCGAGCATGCCTTGCGCGATGTACAAGCCGCCCGCGAGGATAGCCAAACCGACAAGGGTCGGAACGCTGCGGCTCGGCAGCACACGGTCGTAGACCTCCAGCATGAAGATCGAGCCCGTCAGATAGAGCAGATTGATCATGCAGCTCATGACGCCGACGCCGATGACGGCACTGCGACAGGCGCGCAGCGCATCACCGAGTTCGGAACGCCGCACACCAGAAACGGCTGCCATCAATCCTGATCTCTTCTAAGCGGGGTGCGTGCCCCTGAGCGGTCGGCTTGAAACGCAGAACTCTGGAAACACTACAGATATTCGCCGGAATCGTCCAACGAAGTCACGTTAACCTAAATCACGCGGCGGCCCCGATACGGAACGCCGGGGCCGGTCAAACCGCCAAAGACCGTCCGGCGGCGAGCCGGAGCAACGCTAACGGGGTTCCGACCAGGAGCAACCCGGTCTGGCGGCTAGAACCGGCCGCCGGTCCGCACCAGCCGCACGATCAAAAGCAGCACGACGGCGCCGATCGCGGAATAGATGATTTCCGATGCGATGCCGGTGCCGAGATGGATGCCGAGCCTGGGAAACAACAGGCTTGATAACAGCGCGCCGGCGATGCCGACGAGAATGTCCCCGAGTATGCCGAATCCGGTGCCGCGCACGATCTTGCCGGCCAGCCAGCCCGCAACCAGGCCGACAAAGAGAATGACGAGAATGCCTTCGTTGGACAGGTGCATCGACTACCCCCTGTTTGCTCGCGCCATGCGGGCGCGCCAGCGTTCTCGCCGGAACCGGATCGAGGCTATATCGACAATCGCCCGACGTGACGACCCCAAAAGCGGGTGTTATCCGTTTCGCTTCCGAACCGTTACGTCGCCGCAACAGTGTGAGACCGTTCGGCCAGGACGCATCGTGCAGCCCTCTCCGGGGAGAGCGGTACATTCGGCGGCACTGCATCGACGCAGCGGGGTTGCGCGAAGGCGCAGCGGGGCGCGAAGGAACAATTGTGCGGCGCCTTGTCGAGCGAGGGCGGCGTGCCCGGTATCGTTTCCAGCCGTTGGCCGCGTTTGGCGCCATGGAGGGTGGAGGCCAATAAGCCCTTCGCATAGGGATGAACCGGCGAGCGCACGATATCCCGCAACGGCCCCTGTTCCACAATTTGCCCCGCATACATCACCGCGACACGGTCGCAGATTTCGATGGCGACCCCGATATCGTGGGTGACGAAGATCACCGACATGCCGAATTCGCGCTGCAGTTCGCGCAGCAGGAGCAATATCTGGATTTGCACGGTGGCATCGAGCGCCGTGGTCGGCTCGTCCGCCAGCAATATCTTTGGTTTGCAGGCGAGCGCCAGCGCGATCATGGCCCGCTGGCGCATACCGCCGGACATCTCGTGCGGATAGGCGTCAAGCCGGCGTTTGGCGGAGGGAATGCGCACGACCTCAAGCATTTCGAGCGCGCGCGCCATCGCCTCTCTGTGGCTCTTGCCTTCATGGCGCACCACGGTTTCGGCAATCTGTCGGCCGATCGTATAGACGGGATCGAGTGCCAGCGCCGGCTCCTGGAAGATCATCGAGACGGTCTGGCCCCGGAACGCCGACAGTTGTTCGTCATCGAGCGCAAGCACGTCGCGGCCCATGACATGAACCGTTCCCGAAATTTGGGTCCGCTGCCTCGGCAACAACCGCATCAGGGCGCGCAGGGTAACGCTCTTGCCCGAGCCGGATTCTCCGAGCAGCCCGAGCACCTCGCCGTCGCCGAGCGAGAGGCTGACGTCGTTGACGGCATGGACCGTACGCTCGCCGGTGAAGCGAATGTTTAGGCCGCGGATATCGACAAGAGGTTTCATACCGGCGCAGGTACCTTCTCGTGAAAATCGGTCGCGCGCTGAAAGGCCGCGCCAATCCGCAGCAAGGTGGCTTCGTCGAACGAGCGTCCGATCAGCTGCATGCCGACAGGCAGGCCGCCCGCGGTGAAGCCGCAGGGCAACGCGAGCGATGGCAGACCGAGATAGTTGATCGGGCGAGTGAACCGGGTCAGCCGCTGAATCACCGCTTCGGCATCGGGATTGTTGCCGACGTCGCTTTCCGCAATGCTCGGAGCCGCGACCGGAGCGACCGGCGCGAGCACGGCATCGACACCAGCCGTCGCCGCCGAATGCGCCGCGAGCGCCGGGCCACGCCAGCGCATCGCCTCGAGATACGCACGCCCGGTATCGCCAGTCCGTTCTGCAGACGCATCAGGACTTGCGGACCGTAATCTTGCGGCCGCTCGATCATCCAGCGTTTATGAAACGCGGCGGCTTCGACCGCGAGCACCAACTGGCAGGCGGCAGAGAGCTGCCGCTGGTCGGGCAATTCGACCTTGACGACGCTGGCGCCCTCTTTCTTCAGCAGAGCGAGCGTACCCTCGAGGATACGGCCCACCTCGGCATCGAGATCGTCGACATAAAAGTCGGAAGGGACGCCGATCCGAAGACCTCTCAGCGATCCCGCCGTCGCGGCCATATAATCGGGAACCGGCGCGGTGCTTGCGGTGAGATCCTCCGGATCCGGCCCCGCCATCAAACCGAGCAGCAACGCGCAATCCTGCGCGGTGCGCGCAAGCGGTCCCAACCGTATCGAGCGACTGCGACAGCGGCATCGCGCCGGCGCGGCTGATGCGACCGTAGGTCGTCTTCAGCCCGGTGACACCGCAAAAATGCGCGGGCATCCGAATCGAGCCGCCGGTGTCGGAGCCCAGCGCGGCAAAGCTCAGCCGCGCCGCGACCGCCGCGCCCGAGCCTGACGACGAGCCTCCGGTGACGTGGCCGAAGCGCCAGGGATTGTGGACCGCGCCATAATGGAAATTGTGGCCGGTCGGTCCGTAGGCGAATTCCGCCATCTGCAGCGATCCCAACCGGATCGATCCTGCATTCTTCAGGCGCTGCAACGCGGTCGAGGTGGTGATGGCGACAAAGTCGCGCCGGATATACGAGCCGCAGGTGACGACCTTGCCTGCCTCGTAATACATATCCTTGTGCGCAAGCGGCACGCCGTGCAACGCGCCACCGATTTTCGCCTCTGCCGAGCGCCGCATCAGCCTCATCAGCGGCTTTGAGCGCGGCTTCCGCCTCGATCGCCATGAAAGCGTTAAGGCGCGGCTGCCATTGCGCGATCCGGTTCAGGCAAGCTTGCGTCACCTCATGCGAGGACAGACGCTTCTCCGCGATCGCCCTGGCGACCTCGACCAACGACATCAAGGCGGGCTCGGTGCTCATTGCGACACCTTCGCCACTTGCACGACCGCAAAGGTCGCGGGCTCCACGTCGAATGGTTGGGTTCCGGCGATCGGCGCGAATGCTTCGAACGCGGGCCCGATGGAATTGGCGATGCGGGCGGCGACATCGGCATCGACGGGAACACCCGCGATGTCCGCCATCGTCTTGACCTGTTTGGGAGTGGGTCTGGTCATGCGGCGTCTGCTCCTGTTGCCGGCGCGCGGCTATGGCCCGAACCGGGTATTGCCATGTAGCACGCCGCCTGGTGACCCATCGTGTCCTGCGGAAAAAGCTTTGGAGTAGCCTCGGCGCAAAGCGGCTCCGCGAACGGACAGCGCGTGTGAAACCGGCAGCCCGGCGGCGGATCGATCGGATTGGGCGGATCGCCGGAGATCGGCGGCGTCTGCGTGCGGCGATCCGGATCGGACGACGGCATCGCCGCCAACAAGGCCTTGGTGTAGGGATGCGCCGGCTCGTCCCACACCCGGTCCACCGGTCCGAGCTCCACGACTTCGCCGAGATACATCACCAGGACGCGGTCGGAAATATAGCGCACCACGTTGAGATCGTGGCTGATGAACAGATATGTCAGCCCGAACTCGCGTTTGAGATCGCCGAGCAGATTGAGCACCTGCGCCTCGACCGATTTGTCCAGCGCCGAAACCGCCTCATCGAGAATAATGAGACGCGGCGATAACGCCAACGCGCGCGCAATGTTGACGCGCTGGCGCTGCCCGCCGGAAATTTCGTGCGGATAACGGTTGGCGAAGATTTCGGGCCGCAAGCCGACCTTGCCGAGCAAGTCGCGAGCCAGTTCCCGCGCGGAGCTGTCCGCGATGCCGTGCACCTTCGGGCCGAAAGCGACCGATTCCTCGACCGTGAGGCGCGGATTGAGCGAGGCGTAGCTGTCCTGAAACACCATCTGCATGGCGCGGCGAAGCTCACGAAGCGACAGCGAGCGGCCGACCTGCATGCCGTCATAGACGATCTCGCCGGCATCGCGCTTCATCAAGTGCATCAACAGCCGCGCGGTGGTCGACTTGCCGCAGCCGGACTCGCCGACAATTCCGACCGTCTCGCCCTTGGCGATTGCAAAGGAAACGTTGTCGACGGCGCGCACGGTCCTGCGCGCCCCGAACAGTTCGCCACGAACCGGAAAATGTTTGGTCAGCCCGCTGATCTGCAGCAACGGTTGCGCGGCGCCCCCGATGTCCTCGATCGGTTTTAGCATGTCCACTTGCGGGTTGAGTTCGCTCATCACGTCAGTTCCGGATGTCCATGGCGCTACGCATACCGTCGCTGAGCAGATTGAAGCAGATCGAGACCGCGAAAATCATGGCCCCCGGCAGCGCGGCCACCCACGGATTGACGTAGATCGCGGTGCGCAGCGTGTTGAGCATCAGGCCCCATTCCGGCTCCGGCGGCTTGGTGCCGAGACCGAGAAACGAGAGGCCGGCCGCAAGGATCATCGAGACCGAGATCAGGCCGGTGGCGTAAACGAAAATCGGCCCCAGCACATTGCCCAGCATATGTACGCGCATGATCGTAATCGGGCCGGCGCCCGATGCGCGCGCGGCCTCGACGAAATCCATGTTGCGCACGCCGGTCGTGACGCTTTCGGCGACGCGCGTTATCTGCGGCACGAACACGATCGTCAGCGAGACGATCGAATTGACGATCCCCGCCCCCAACGCGCCGGAAATCGCGATCGCCAGCAGCACCGAG
Source organism: uncultured Alphaproteobacteria bacterium (assembly GCA_963764155.1). Taxonomy (GTDB): domain Bacteria; phylum Pseudomonadota; class Alphaproteobacteria; order Rhizobiales; family Xanthobacteraceae; genus Bradyrhizobium. The sequence goes on along the minus strand of CAVXRI010000002.1, from coordinate 134,489 downwards.
GGAAAAGCGTAGAACACGTCGATGGTGCGCATGATCGCGGTATTCACCTTGCCGCCGACATAACCGGCGACCAGACCGAGCGAGGTCCCGATGCCGAAGGCGAGAATCACGGGCAAGATGCCGATCATCAATGACAGCCGCCCGCCATAGATCAAACGCGCCAGCATGTCGCGGCCAAGCTCGTCGGTGCCGAGCGGATAGTTCGGCGTGCCGATGTGGCGAAGCCTTCGGATCATCGAGCCCTGATAGGGATCGGCGAGCCCGAGCCAGGGCGCAATCAGTGCGGACAGAAAAATCGCGACGAGGATGAAGGCGCAGGCCATGCCAACCCGATCGCGCATCAAGCGGCGGCCGACCGTGGCCCAATAGCCGCGCGGCTTCGTCGCGGGCGCCGCCTGCAGCGCCGCGTCCGATATCGCGCCGATCGGGGTGATGCTCACGGTTTCAACTCCGCTTGATTCGCGGATCTATCGCGGCCTGCGCGATGTCGACCATCAGATTGAGGAACACGAAGAACAGAGCGAGCACCAGGATCGTCCCCTGCAGCAACGGCAGGTCGCGCTGAAAGATTGCGGAATTGAGCAGGAACCCGGAGCCGGGCCAGGAGAATACCGTCTCGATCAGGATAGAGCCACCGAGCATATACCCCAGTTGCAGGCCCATCACCGCCAGCGCCGTCGGCGCGGCGTTTTTGACGACATGGCGGAACACCCCGGTCTCTCGCAAGCCTTTAGCGCGCAATGCCTCGACGAAATCCTGACTCAAGATGTCGCCGGTCAGCGCGCGGACGGTGCGAGTGACGATGCCCATTGGAATGACGGAGGCGGTGACTGCAGGCAGGATCAGATAACGCAGATGATCCCAATCCCACGACCAGGCGCTGGAGCCGCCCGGCCCCGCGCCAACCGCGGGCAGCCAGTTTAACTCCACCGAAAAAATGATGACCAACACCATGCCGAGCCAATAATAGGGGACTGAAACGCCGGCGATCGCAATCGATGTTGCAGCCTTGTCGATCCAGGTATCGCGGAAATAGCCGGCGATCAGGCCAAAGAACAAGCCGAGCGTGAAGCCTATCATCGCGGCCGCGAGCGCAAGCGTTACGGTGTTGCTGACCGCGCGCACGACCTCGGTCAGAACCGGACGACCGGTGGCGATGGAACGACCGAGATCGCCATTGAGCGCCCGCCACAGCCACAGCCCGAATTGCACGGGCAGCGGCCGATCGAAACCATAAGCGACGCGCAATTGCTGGGCGAGTTCCTGCGAGGCGTCCGCCGGCAGCACGGCGACAAGGGGGTCGCCGGGCGTGATATGCACCAGCAGAAAGCACACCAGCGCGACGCTGATGACGATCGGAATCACATAGACGATGCGTCTGGCGACATAGGCAAGCACAGGTCACCTTGGATTATCGGCAAACATTCTCGATTGTCATGCCCGGGCTTGACCCGGGCATCCACGTCTTTCATGCTTGTGATCAAGACGTGGATGGCCGGGTCAAGCCCGGCCATGACGGCCCGGTAGAAATCACACCTTATGGCGTCATGGAGATCGGCGAGAAGTCGACGAACCAGCTCTTCGGCTGCACAAAGCCCTTGATCTTCGGGCTCAGCGCGCGAGGGGCGACGTCGTGGGCGACATAAAGGAATGCCGCATCGTCGACCGAAGCCGCATGCAATTCGGCCAGTGCCGAGTCGCGCGCCGCCGGATCGAAGGTCTGGCGCGCCTTGGTCACCAGCTCATCGAATTTGGGATTGTTGATGTAGCCCCAGTTATTCGAGACCGGCGGCGCCATCGATGATTGAAGGAAGCGCACCAGCGCAAAAAACGGGTCCATCGCCGCATAGGTCACGTTGGTGGCGTTCGCGCCATTGGCGGACGGGTCCTTGGCGCCACGGCGCCAGTTTGTGAACAGCGTATTCCATTCGATGACGTCGAGTTGCACGTCGAAATAGCACTCGGCCAGCGCCTGCTGCAGATACTCGTTCATCGGCAGCGGCAGCATCTGGCCCGATCCGGAAGCGGAAGTCTGGATCTTGACCGGCAAGCGCTTGCTCGGACCATAACCGGCCTCCTGCATCAGTTTCTGCGCCGCAGGCTTGTCGAACTTGATCTGGAAGGTCGGATTGCCGCGCCAGGGGTGCCCCGGCTCGAACGTGCCGGTCGCCGGCACCATTAGCCCGGCGAGCAGGCCGTCCTTCAGGCCTTCGCGATCGACGCACAAATTGGCGGCCTTGCGGACGCGAATGTCATTCCACGGCGAGCCTTCGACCCGCGAGAACTGCCACGGCCAGACATGCGGTTCCTCATTGCTGTACAAAAGGAATCCGCGCTGCTTGATTTCCGCCACCGCGTCAGGCGCCGGCGCTTCGACCCAATCCACCTGCCCGGACAGCAACGCTGCCGTGCGCGCGTTGGGCTCGGGCATCGGCAGCAGCAGCATCTTGTCGACCTTGGGAACGCGGGCCTTGTCCCAGTAATTGTCGTTGCACCAGTTCAAGCCGCTCGCGCGGAGAGAAGCTCGACATCTTCCAGGGACCGGTGCCCGAAGCGTCCTTTGCAAACCCAGCCCAGGCGGCTTGCGATTTCGCCTTGGCGTCCGCGCCGCTAGCCGCGTCGTACAATTTCTGCCATTTCGCCGGGCTCGCCATGAACAGATTGGTGAGATTGATCGGCAAGAAACTGTCCGGCTCCTTGGTAGTCAATTCGACGGTCATGTCGTCGAGCTTGCGGGCCGATGCAAGGGTCGGCATCCGCGAGGCTGTCACGCCGACCTGGCTTGCATCGAACTGCGGCGCATCTTGCTTCAGCACCTTTTCGACGTTCCAGACGACGGCATCGGCGTTGAACGGCGAGCCATCGTGAAACGTCACACCGGGGCGCAGCTTGAATGTCCATTTTTTCTTGTCGGCATCGTCGACCTTCCACTCAGTGGCAAGGCCCGGAATCACGACGCTCGCCTTTTCGGCAGAGGAAAGGTCCCACATGGTCAGACCGTCATACATCGTAAGGCCGGTGAAGCGGTTGCCTTCGAAGCCCTGATCGGGTTGGCCCAGCGTGCGTGGAATATCGGCGGCCGTCATGCCGACGCGCAGAACGGTTTCCGCTTCAGCGGCACGCGGCAGTCCGCCTAGCGCAGCCCCCGCCAGCACCATCATCCCTGCTGTTACCCGGCTTTTTGCCCAATTCTTCACACGCATTTCACAGTCCTTCTCAGCTTTCGATGGCCAATTCTTGGGCAATCGTATGCAACGCCCGTGCCATCGGCCGGTACATGCCGCAAATTGTTTTTGAGTTCACAAGCTCTTGTACCCTCGAACATGCCGACAGCACCACTGCCTAGTCTGGCATCAACTTTGCAAGACAAGGCCGGACTATTCCCTCAACGGAGCTTGCTTTATGCGTATGCGAAATTCGACGCCCCTTGCAGCCCTGACCGCCGTTCTGGTCGCCGTCCTGGCTAACGCCCAGACAGCCGTTTCAGCGCGGGCTGAGTCCGTTGTGCGATATGGGATTTCGATGGCGGATATTCCGCTGACGACAGGCCAGCCGGATCGCGGTGCCGGCGCCTATCAGTTCACGGCGTATACGATCTACGATCCGCTGGTCGCCTGGGAAATGGATGTGGCGGACAGGCCCGGCAAGCTGGTGCCGGGGCTCGCAACCGAGTGGAAGGTCGACGATAGCGACAAGACCAAGTGGCGCTTCACGCTGCGCAAGGGCGTCAAATTTCATGACGGCAGCGATTTCAACGCCGATGCGGTGATCTGGAATCTCGACAAGGTATTGAACGACAAGGCGCCGCAATTCGACAAGCGCCAGAGCGCGCAGGTGAAGACCCGCCTGCCCTCGATTGCGAGCTACGCAAAGATCGACGACTTCACGGTGGAGATCACGACCAAGACGGTCGATTCGTTTTTCCCGTACCAGATGCTCTGGTTCCTGGTTTCCAGTCCCGCGCAATATGAAAAGCTCGGCAAGGACTGGGACAAATTCGCCAGCCAGCCTTCCGGCACCGGGCCGTTCAAGCTCACCAAACTTGTGCCTCGCGAACTCGCCGAGTTGACCAGGAACGAGGACTACTGGAACAAGAAGCGGATCGCCAAGGCCGACAAGCTGATCCTGATTCCGATGCCGGAGGCGCTGACGCGCACCAACGCGCTGTTGGCCGGGCAGGTCGATATGATCGAGACGCCGGCGCCGGACGCTGTGCCGCAACTCAAGGCGGCGGGCATGCGGATCGTCGACAACATCACCCCGCATGTCTGGAATTATCACCTCAGCGTGCTGCCCGGCTCGCCATGGACCGATGTCCGCCTGCGCAAAGCGCTCAATCTGGCGATCGACCGCGATGCAGTTGTCGGCCTGATGAACGGCCTGGCGAAGCCCGCCAAGGGCCAGGTCGATCCGTCCAGTCCGTGGTTCGGCAAACCGGGCTTTGAGCTCAAGTACGATCTTGCGGCGGCAAAGAAGCTCGTTGAAGAGGCAGGCTACTCAAAGGACAAGCCGCTAAAGACGACCTTCATCATCGCTCAAGGCGGCACCGGGCAGATGCTGTCGCTGCCGATGAACGAATTCCTGCAGCAGAGCTTCAAGGAAATCGGCATCGATATCGACTTCAAGGTCGTCGAGCTCGAAACGCTATACACCCACTGGCGCAAAGGCGCGGCGGACGAGGATCGATCCCGACCGCGGCGAGAAGCTTCCGGCACACGGCTCCGACGGCCGTGCGGGCCGCCGTCTCGCGAGCGCTCGCGCGCTCGAGGATGTTCCGAAGGTCGTGCTGGTCGTGTTTGAGGCCGCCGGCCAAATCGGCGTGTCCGGGCCGCGGTCGCGTGAGCGCCTCCGGCGGTGTGGGCAGCGGTCCTGCCGACATCCGATCGACCCAACTCGCGTGATCACGGTTCGCAATAGCGAGCGCCACGGGAGAGCCGAGCGTCACTCCGCCACGAACTCCGCCGACGATCTCGACGCGGTCGGTCTCGATCTTCATGCGTCCGCCGCGGCCGTAGCCGCGTTGCCGGCGCGCCAGATCGACGTCGATGTCGGCTGCGAGCAAATCCAAACCGGCGGGTATTCCCTCGACGATGGCCGTCAGGCGCGGCCCGTGCGACTCTCCCGCCGTCGTCCATTGAAGGCGCGACATCGCGCACAACCTAGCAGGGAACGACGGCAACGGAAGCCTTCCGCCTCGAAGAGGCCACCGCCAACGACATGCTACGGTCTGCGCATGGCTTCGGGGCTCTCACGAAAGCCGGCGGCGGGTCTTGCCTTCGAGAAGTACGAGGGCACGGGCAACGACTTCATCGTCATCGACGCGGACCGCGAGGACGAGCTTCTGCCCGACGACGCGGCACGGCTGTGCGATCGCCATTTCGGCATCGGCGCGGACGGGGTTCTCGTCGTCCTGCCTGCCCGAACAGCCGATGCGGATGCTCGGATGCGCGTCATCAACGCCGACGGTTCCATTCCGGAGATGTGCGGAAATGGCGCGCGGTGCGTCGCGTTGCATCTCGGCCTGTCTCGCGGGACGCGTGCGGCGATCGTGCGCCTTGAAACGGATTCGGGCCTCCGCGTCTGCACGGTGGAGAACACGGGGGTCGACGGGGTCGTCACGGTCGACATGGGGCCGATTCGCGTGTTGGACGAGCGCGTGCTCGAGATCGACGGACAAAGGCTAGAGCTGACAATCGCCGACGCGGGCAATCCCCACGCCGTCCTCTTCGGCCGTTTTGCGCGCGAGGACGTCGAGCGGCTCGGCCCGAGATTGTCCTCGCATCCGGCGTTCCCCGGGGGCACGAACGTCGAGTTCGCGCAGGTTGCCGGTCATGGGATCGACTTGATCGTCTGGGAGCGCGGCGTCGGGATCACTCTCGCATGCGGGACCGGCGCTTGCGCCGCCGTGGCGGTCGCACGACGCGCAGGTCGCCTCGAGACGAGCTTGCCTGCGCGGGTGCGCCTCCCAGGAGGGCCACTCGACGTGACAATTGACCAGGACGGCCGCGCAACGCTTCGCGGGCCGGCGCGGCGTGTGTTCTCGGGCACCCTCCCAACGCCGATCGGCCCGAAGATGTGAGGAGCAAGCCCGCTGAGGCGCGGGGCAAGCCCGTCGAGGCGCGGGGCAAGCCCGCTGAGGCGCGGGGCAAGCCCGTCGAGGCGCGGGGCAAGCCCGTCGAGGCGCGGGGCAAGCCCGTCGAGGCGCGGGGCAAGCCCGTTGAGGCGCGGGGCAAGCCCGTTGAGGCGCGGGGCAAGCCCGTTGAGGCGCGGGGCAAGCCCGTCGAGGCGCGGGGCAAGCCCGTTGAGGCGCGGGGCAAGCCCATTGAGGCGCGGGGCAAGCCCGTTGAGGCGCGGGGCAAGCCCGTCGAGGCGCGGGGCAAGCCCGTTGAGGCGCGGGGCAAGCCCGTTGAGGCGCGGGGCAAGCCCGTTGAGGCGCGGGGCAAGCCCGTTGAGGCGCGGGGCAAGCCCGTTGAGGCGCGATATTTTACTTGCGTTACGCGGGCAAGCGTTCACCGCACACGATTGCAAGTGGGCGGCTGTCTTGGACGAGTCGCGAGAGGGCTTCTCGGCAGCTTGCATGCTTTCCCTCTTCCCCGGCCGTCCAAGGCCTTCGACGCTCTCCCGATCGGCCTTGGACACTAGCCCTCCACGATCGTCCCGATGGGCTCCCCGAGGACGACCCTCTTGATGTTGCCGTGACTCGCCATCTTGAAGACGCGAATCGGCATCTTGTTGTCGCGACAAAGCGTCACAGCGGTCGAGTCCATGACGCCGATGCGCTCTTGCAAAAAACGGTCGAACGTCATCCGCGGATACATCTCCGCCTCCGGAAAGTGCACCGGGTCACGCTGGTAGATGCCCTCGACCTTGGTGGCCTTGCAGAGGCAGTCTGCGTGGATTTCCATCGCGCGGAGCGCGGCCGCCGTGTCGGTCGAGAAGTACGGGTTGCCCGTGCCGCCAGCGAAGATGACGACCCGTCCTTTCTCCAGGTGGCTTATCGCGCGCCGGCGAATGTAGGGCTCGGCGACTTGCCGGATCTCGATGGCCGTCATCACCCGCGTCGGGACGTCGACTTTTTCGAGAGCGTCCTGCATCGCCAGGGCGTTGATCACGGTCGCGAGCATTCCCATGTAATCGCCCTGCGCCCGATCCATGCCGGTGCTGGCGCCCTTCAGGCCGCGAAAGATGTTCCCGCCTCCGACGACGAGGCCGGTCTGTACGCCGAGCGCATGGACCTCGGCGAGCTCGCTGGCAGTGGCACGAATCACCGTGCCATCGATGCCGAAGCCCCCGTCGCGGCCGCAAAGTGCCTCTCCGCTCAGCTTCAGCACGATGCGCTGGTACTTCAGGCCCGGGTGAAGAGGCGGCGGGGCCATCGTCAAGTCGTCGCGCTCGTCGACAGGACTCATTAACCGCTATCCGATTACTCTTGGCGCTCGACGTGCGCAATGGCTGCAACGCGGCTTTCGAGTTGCTGCACGAGCTTTTCGGCACCATGTGCGCGGGCCAAGAGCGTCGCGCGCCGGAGCACTCCCTCGGGGAGAGGGTCCCACGTTGAGGCACCTTCGACCGCTTGGGGCTGCTTGCTCTCCAGCTCCCCCTCGAAGCCGTCGAGGTCGAACCATGCGCGGAGCCACGCGACGTAGATCCGCTCCTCCTCGCTTCGCGACGAAGCCAGATTCCGAGCGAGCTCCAGCGCCGCGACGCCGTCGCCGCGTTGGAGAAGGGCTTTCACGAGCACGTGCGTTCGGTACAAATCGCCCTCCCGGTTGCCGAGCGGGGCCATCGCCCGGAGCGTTCGCGCGCTCTCATCGAGGGAGCTCGTCGTCCCCCGCGCCCGCTCGAGGTCCGCGCCGACGATGACGCTCAGCTCGTCGAGCCGCCCGCCTCGCATGAGCGGCGATCTCGCCCCGACGAGGCGGCTGGCCTCCGCGCGGTCGCCGTCGGCCAAGAGCACGGCAGCCGTGCCGAGCCTCGTCGACAGCAGCCGTCCGACGAGAGGTGCCTCTTGGCGACGCCGCGTGACCATCGTGCGGAGAGCGGGCGTGCCGGTGCGCGCGATACGTAGCTCGCGCGCGAGGCGCGCCTCTTCGGCGGAGAGAATGGCCCAGAGGACGCCGCCGCCCCCGACGCAAACCACTGCGATGGCCGGTGCGAACGAGGCGAGCGTTCGCGCCGAGTGGGCGAAGGCGACATATGCCGCCAAGAGAACGACGAACGCCGCCGTCATCGCGCTCGTGACGGCCACCCACCGGGCCGGCGTCGCGACGAGTGGCTCGCCCCTGTCCGCCGTCCCCGGGTAATCGTCGCCGCGGCCGCTCACGTCGCGGATCCCGTCGCGCATTTTGGCCCGAAAGGGGTTTACCATGCGGTGGCGCGTCACGCTTTCTCGTAGTAGTCGGGTAGAGAATGCGCCTGTTTGTCTGCGCCAACGCGCTTGCCCTCGCGCTGAACAGCGTCGCGATCAGCGGGTGCAAGAGCGCGCCGCAGCGTCAGGCGGACGCGGGCGCGTCCCCGGGGGGTATCTCGCCCGAGAAGGCCGCTCAGGTGCTGGCCCGCGTCGGAGACCGGACGATAACGGTCGGCGAGTACCTCGCTGTGATCGGGCACATCGACCAGTTCGATCGCCTTCGCTATCAAGCCCCCGAGCGCCGCAAGGAGCTGCTGGAGGAGATGATCGACGTCGCTCTTCTTGCAGGCGAGGCGCGTGAAAAGGGCTACGACGAGGACGTCATCACGCAGCAAGAGATTCGCGAAATCTTGCGGGACGCGATGTTGAAGACCGCCCGCGAGGGAGCACCGACTCCCAACGAAATTGCCGAGGGCGAGGTGCGCGACTACTACGCCGCGCACAAATCGGACTTTCGAGATCCGGAACGGCGGCGGGTCTCCGCCATCGTTCTACCGACAGAAGCGGCCGCCGCGGCGGTGCTCGTCGCCGCGCAAGGAGCCACGCCCGCGCAATGGGGAGATCTCGTGCGCACCCGCTCGGTGGACCCGCTCGCCAAAGCGGAGGTGCCGGTAGACCTCGCGGGAGACCTTGGATTCGTAAGCCCGATCGGCGACCTACGAGGATCGGACCCGCGCGTGCCGCCGGCCGTCCGCGAGGCCGTGTTCCAGCTCGGGCGTGTCGGCGACGTCGCTCCGCGCGTCATCAAGGACGGGTCGAGGTTTTACGTGGTCAAGCTCACCGGGAAAACCGACGCGCACGAGCGCACATTCGAGGATACCGAGCGAATGATTCGCGTGAAACTGGCGCAGGACAAGTTGCGCGCACGGGAGGCGGCGCTCATGGAAGGCCTTCGAAACGAATTTCCGGTGCGCATAGACGAGGGCACGCTGGCGCAGGTAAAGGTCGAGGCTCCAGCGCGGGATGCGGCCGGGGACTGAGGCCACGGCATCCTCCGCGTGCTATGCGCTCGCTCGAAATGCCGGCGCCCCTCGCAGTCTTGCCGCTGGTGGCCAGCACGACGGACTGGCGCGATTGGCAATGGCAGCTTCGTCATGCCATTGGCACGGTCGACGGGCTTGCCCGGGCCCTGCCGCTGACCGAGAGCGAGCATGCGGGTGCGGTCCGTGCGGAACGCCAGGGTCTGCCGCTCCGAATCACGCCTTACTATTTATCGCTCATCGACCGGTCCGACCCTTCGTGCGCCATCCGTCGACAGTGCGTTCCCGACGCGAGCGAAAGCGCCGAAGTCCCTGGCGATCTACGCGATCCGCTAGGTGAGGTCGAGCATGAGGTCGCGCCCCACCTCGTGCAGCGGTACCCCGACCGCGCCCTTCTCCTCGCGACCGACCAATGCGCGGTCTATTGTCGTTTCTGCACTCGCTCGCGCATGGTCGGAGCGGGCCGAGGCGCGGTCTCCGTAGAAGCGCTCGCGCCGGCGCTCGATTGGCTCGCGCGTCACCCGGAAATCAAAGACGTCATCGTCAGCGGCGGCGATCCCCTCGCCGCGTCCACGGAGCGTCTGTCGCGGCTCGTCGCCGCCGTGCGCGCGGTGCCCAGCGTCGAGACGATCCGCCTGGCCACACGTGTTCCGGTCACCCTTCCGATGCGCGTCACCCGCGAGCTCCTGCGCGCTCTCCGCCCCTATCATCCCCTCTGGGTGATGACGCATTTCAATCACCCCAAAGAGCTCTCGCGCGAGTCCGTCTCCGCCTGCGTCCGCCTGGCCGAGGCCGGGTTTCCGGTGATGAATCAGACCGTTCTCCTCCGCGGAATCAACGACGACGCGCCGACCCTGGAGGCGCTGTTTCGCGGCCTCGTGCGCGCGCGGGTGCGCCCATATTACCTCTTGCAGGCCGATCCGGTCCGCGGCACGGCGCACCTGCGGACGCCAATCGCGCGTGGCATAGAGCTCATGGAAACCCTCCAGGGAAGGTTGTCCGGAATCGCTTTGCCGAAGCTCATTTGCGATACCCCGGGAGGACGCGGAAAAGTCCCCCTCGGTCCCGACTACGTGGTGGCACGGGCGCCCGGCCGGACGACGTTGCGCACGTTTCGGGGCGAGTGCGTGGAGTACATCGACCCTCCCGACGCAGTAGACTCAGGACGGGCCGCGCACGGTCTTCATTGCGCGTCGGCCTCGAGCAACGGTCCCTTGCCGGCCTCGATTGGCCGGGCCATTGCACCAAACACGCGCGGGGCTGACTGACCCGGGACGGCCGCGCAATGTCCGAGACACGTCAAGCCGTGGCCGAGGGGCGCAAAACTGGCTGCGGCTCGAGATGGCGCGAATCATGAAGGGGCAGGCCGCTCAGGTCGGAGGAGGTTTCGTCGTGCGGAGTCCTCGAGAGCTCGCGAGGGTGCCGGGCGGCGTTGGCCGAATCGGACCGAAGGATGAAGGGTTCACCATTTGGGATGAGAGGGCGGTGAACAGCGTCTGCACGCCTCAATAATTCCCGCATAATCATGGGAGCCGGCCCTGGTAGCCGGAAACCGCGGGTAGATGTGAGGAGTCCGGGCAGACGACGACGGGACCGCGGCGGGTGCGGGTTCCCTGGCAGCCGAAGACCACGTTGGGGTGCCGCGCTAAAAAACGGCTCGCTCTGCCGGGGGCTTTTCTTTCCCATCGCCGAATCCTTCGTCCTCCCGGGTGGACGAAGACGTAGATCTCCGCGCAGGCGCACCGGGAAATCAGTGCGTCGACGCACCCGTCCGCGCCGTCGCCGCACCAAGCGCTCGATGGGCTCGTGCACGCGTGCAAAAAGGCGTCAGCGACAGCAGTCGACGTTTTTGAGCTATAGACCTACCCATGCGGATTCCGCCGCCGTCCCAACGGCTGGACGAGATGAACGCGCAGGCCCTCATCGCGGGCGGACCCGACCGCATCAAGAAACAGCACGAGGGCGGAAAGCTGACCGCGCGTGAGCGGGTCGACTTGTTGCTGGACCCGGGCAGCTTCGTCGAGATCGGCCGCTTCGTGACGCATCGTTGCGCCGACTTCGGCATGGATCGGCAGAAGGTTCTGGGGGACGGAGTGGTGACCGGTCACGGCCTCGTGGCGGGTCGTACCGTCTTTGTCTTTGCTCAAGATTTCACGGTCTTTGGCGGCAGCTTGAGCGGGGCCCACGCGAAAAAAATCGGCGCGATCATGGACCTTGCGCTGAAAGTGGGTGCGCCGGTGGTCGGCCTGAACGACTCCGGCGGCGCTCGGATCCAAGAAGGCGTCGAGTCGCTGGCCGGTTATGCCGACATCTTCCTCCGCAATACGCTCGCGAGCGGGGTCGTGCCACAGATCAGCTGCATTCTTGGGCCCTGCGCAGGAGGCGCCGTGTACTCGCCCGCCATTACCGACTTCATTCTGATGGTGGAGGGGACGAGCTATATGTTCATCACTGGCCCCGACGTGATCAAGACCGTCACGCAGGAGGATGTGACCAAGGAGGATCTCGGCGGTGCGACGACGCACGCTACGCGGAGCGGCGTGTGCCATTTGACCGCCCGAGACGACGAGACCTGCCTTGCGCAGGCACGCGCGCTCCTCGCGTACCTGCCGTCGAACAATCAAGAAGACCCTCCTTTTCGGGCGAGCCAAGATTCGCCGACCCGCGAAGTCCCCGAGCTCGACGCGCTGATCCCCCTCGAGCCGAGCAAGCCTTACGATGTAAAGGAAGTCGTGCGCGCCGTGATGGACGACGGCACGCTCTTCGAGATCGCCGAGTCGTACGCCCCGAACATCGTCGTCGGCTTCGCGCACGTAGGCGGTCGCGCGGTCGGCATCGTCGCCAATCAACCGGCGGTGCTCGCAGGTGTCCTCGACATCCATTCGTCCATGAAGGCCGCTCGCTTCGTCCGCTTTTGCGATTGCTTCAACATACCCATCGTCACGTTCGTGGACGTTCCGGGCTTCCTGCCCGGGATCGACCAGGAGCACGGCGGGATCATCAAGCACGGCGCAAAGCTGCTCTTCGCGTTCGCGGAGGCGACGGTCCCGAAGGTGACGGTCATTTTGCGCAAGGCCTACGGCGGCGCGTACGACGTGATGGCGAGCAAACACATACGCGCGGACGTAAACCTAGCGTTTCCCACCGCCGAGATCGCCGTCATGGGTCCGGAAGGTGCCGTGAACATCGTCCGTCGCGCCGAGATCGCCGGCGCCGCGGAGCCCGAGAGGGCGCGGGCCGCGTTCGTGACCGACTATCGGGATAAATTCGCCAATCCGTACAAGGCGGCAGAGCTCGGCTTCATCGACGAGGTCATCCCTCCGCGGATGCTTCGCGCACGTCTCCATCGAAGCCTGGAGCTGCTGAAGGACAAGCGGGACACGAATCCGCCCAAGAAGCATTCGAACATCCCGCTGTGACTTTCCACGAATCGGGCGAAGACGCCGCTATTCGTGCAGTGGCTCTGCGCGGACGGGGGTCTCGATGAGAAATCTCGGCCGGTCGATCTTGTGCGCGATGGAAGCCAACCTCGGCTGATCGTCCACGAACGCCAGCATGGTACGTGCAAGCTCGCGGTAGTGGTCCCGATCGAAGAGGCCCCGCAGCAACTCGACGCGAAGGAAGATGGCCGCCGTTTGCGCCACGTCGCATAGACAGTACGCGTTCACCTCGTCGAGCTTGCCAGCGTGCACAAGGGGCAAGACCTGGGAGCCGTCGACGCCAGCCTTTCCTGGAAAACCGACGAGCTTTGCGTAGACGTCGAGCCGCGCGTTCTTCGCGGCGCCGAAATCGGCCAGGAAATCCATCAGGTCGAAATGGCCATCCGTAGAATAGCGGTAGCGCGTGTTGCGGTCGGTGAACCACCAAGGCATGGGCACCCCGTGTCGCAGCGCGCGGCTCGTGATGACCGGCATATCGAAACCCCGGCCATTCCAGGTGATGACGGTCGGCTTTTTCGCGTCCAGCCACTGCGCGAAATCAGTGAGCATCTCGCCTTCGCTCTTTCCCTCTCCCACGATGCCGAGGCGTTTTGGGAGGTAGTTCTCGAGCAACATGCAGCCCATCGTGACGATCTGATTGAACGGCGGCGGCGGGACGCGATCGCCCTCGTCTTGCCGGGGCAGCTCGGGGTCGGGAATCGTCTCGATGTCGAGCACCAGGTGTGTAGGCATGAAAACTTGGCCCTCCTATCCAGAATTCTCTATCGCGGAGAGACGACGGAGGAACAGATGAGCACCGAGGATCGTCGGACACCAGGCGCGATGCGATTTCCGTTTGAGGGACTAGTCGAGGTGGGCGGCGCACGCGGCCCGTCATTCGACGCACAAGCCGTGAACGTGTCCGAGGAGGGAATGCAGCTTCGCACGATGTACTTACCGGAGGCGGGGCAACCGCTCACGTGTCGATTCGACGCCGGACACGGCGAGAGCGTGCTCGCGAGCGGGGAGGTCGTGTGGGCGCGCGGGGCCGAAAAGGGAGGCGAGTTCGGCATTCGCTTCGCCGGCCTCGATGCGGAGAGTGTTGCTGCGCTGAAGCGTATCGGAGCCCTGCCGAGCAGCGGCGCCTTTGGGCAAGCCGCAAGGTTGGGGGGTAAGGTCCGGCTGCACATCGAGGGCCTCGCCTCGCCGATGCGCGCAAAAATCAAGGATTCGCACGCCGCGGCCGTCACGGTTGGGAGCGATCTCGGGTTCTTGCAAGTAGGTAGGGCCCTCGAGCTGGAGGACGCGACCAACGGGAACAAACGGCCGGCGAGCATCGACCGGGTGGAAGTCGCAGTGGATCCAGACTCGCGAGTGCCACAGCTCGTCGTGACGCTGCGATATACCGACATGCCATTCGACTCGAAGGAAGGCCCCGCGGACGCGCACCACTCGAAGGTTCGGGTCGACGACGCCGTCGACGACCTCGCTGCCATCGAGAACGCGTCGGCGCGCATGAAGGGCGTCGTCGCAAGGAAAGCAGCGCTTGTCGGGCCTGCGTTCGCACGTCTGGCGCAGAGGGCCAAGACGACGATCGCGCTCTTGGCAAAGAGAGCCCCTCGTCTCGATGACGGCACTTCGGTGAGACGCACGACAGCACCGCCGCTTGGCGGAGGCCTACACGCGAGTGGTCGTCGCGTTGTCCGGGGCGACGGAGGCCTTGCCGACGCCGAGGAAGCGGGGGCCGCGCCGAAAGTCAAGATGACCAAGCGCAAGGCCGCGGTCGCCAGCGCCGTGATGATCGCTGCCATTCTCGGGGCGCTCGCGATCAAGAAATCGCATCACGACGTCGCGCCGGAAGCCGCTGCGCCCGTCGCGACGGAGACGGTTGCGGCCGCAAGCGCCGTTGCGACCACCGTCCTGCCGGCGCCCGGCGTCGGCTCGAGCCAGCCAGGCCCTTCCGCGGCGCCCATCGCGGCGACGCCGCAGGGAGAAGGCACTCCTGCAGGCGCGCACGAGCCCAACGCAGGGGCGGTCGCGGGCGGGGACGACGCCACGGACCCGTCCAAAAGCACCCACAAGCACCACCGGCCCGCACCCTTCGGCAACGGACCCGTTCACCACGGCAACGTCCTTCGCCTCAAGATGGACGGCCCGGTCGAGGTCATCGAGGGCGCACAGCAGCCGACTGGCTTCGCGGTCAAGCTCCCGGGACGTAAATCCCTGGAGGCGGCGGGCCCCCTGGCCGCGCGCGACTCGCGAATCGCCGCAATCAAAGTCAGCAACGCTCCGACTGGCGCAGAGCTGAACGTCACCTTCCGCGACGGCGTCCCCAATTACCAAGTGTCTGCCAGGGGCGACAATCTCGTCATTGCGCTCGCCCAGGTCGGTAACCTCGACGCCACGACCGCGAAGCGCGATGAAAAAGGCGGCAACGTCTCCAAGCACCGCAAGCACGCACGCTGAACGCCGACGGGGTCAGCCGAACGCGGCCAGCGTCTCGACGAGACGCGGATCCCCATGCCGGCCTCCTACCGCCGCCCGCCGCCCTTTCGCGTGCGACGCTCCAGGACCGTCCTGTTCGTGGCTACGAGGTCCCATCCGTCCTGCTCGCCCCGAGACAGGCGCAGAGCACCCACGTAGGCGATCATCGCGGCGTTATCCATGCAGCTCGCGATGGGAGGGACGAGGACGCGCACGCCTCGTGCCGCCCCGAGTGCCGCGAGCCGGCTCCGCAGCTCGCGATTGGCCGCCACTCCCCCCCGACGACCACGTCGCCGACGCCCTCTCTTTCGGCTGCCTCGATCGTCTTGCGCGCAAGGACACCCGTCACCTCGGCCTGGAATGCGGCGCAGACGTCCGCCACCCAGGCTTCGCCCGGGGGCGCCGCGTCGCGCGCGATGAGCCGGGCGACTTGCGTCTTGATGCCCGAGAAACTCATTTCGAACGACGTGGACGAGCCCATTGGGGTCGACAGCTTCACGTGCGACGCGTCGCCGCGAGCCGCGCGCTCGTCCACCGCCGGTCCGCCCGGATAGCCTAGCCCAAGCGCCTTGGCCACCTTGTCGAACGCTTCGCCCGCGGCGTCGTCGCGGGTCGCGCCGAGCTCCGTGATGGCGTCCGTCCGCGGTGCGTCGACGCGGTAGATGGCGGTATGCCCCCCCGACGCAAGTAGGCAAACGAAAGGAAAGCGAGCCTTCGGCGGATCGCTCTCGGCCCGCCTCAAAAAGACCGAGAGCACGTGCCCCATCAGGTGGTCGACGCCCACGAGAGGCTTGCCTGCGGCCCACGCGATTCCTTTGGCCGCCTGAACGCCGACGAGAAGCGCGCCAACGAGCCCCGGGCGGTTCGTGACGGCCACGCCGTCGACGTCGGCCAAGCTCTTTCCCGCGCGGGAGAGCGCGGCGCGGACGACGGGTCCGACATTGCGCAAGTGATCGCGGGAAGCGAGCTCGGGGACGACGCCACCGTAGGGCGCGTGCACGCTCGCCTGGGTGTGAACGACGTCGGAGAGAACCTTTCCTTCCAGATCGACCAGAGCGGCTCCGGTCTCGTCGCACGACGACTCGATCCCTAGTACGAGCACGGGCCACCGCTGCGCGAGAGGGCGAAGACTGCGAACACGTTGCCGCTCGGCGCCGCAGAGCCATCGAACGCAGGGGGGGGCGCACTTCGGAGAAGCCGCAGCTCGACGCCGCCAGACTGCATGAGCGATGCGATCGCGAAGACGTCGTCGCCGTTGCCGTCGTCGAAGGGGACACTCGCCCTCACCACGTAAACGAGATTCCTCAATCGGCCCTCTCCGAAGGAGAGGCTCGAGAGCGGATCGCTCCAGAATCTGAGGAATCGGACGGAGCGCCACGGCACGGAAGCGCCCATCGCTCGTCGACAAGAGACCCGGCGCGTCCTGCAAATGGTCGGCATCGAGGGTCAAGCACACCCGCGTACCGAGGTTCACCCCAGCTCGGACGAAATCGGCGCTCACCACCAGCCCCTCGAAGTGGTCGCCGCCCGTCGTAAAGCTCGACAGAATCGCGACACGCGCTGAGACCGACGACCACGCATGCACCCGCGCTGGCGAGCTTGATGGGGACGAGGACCAGGCCCCTCATGGGGGGGAGTCTACTCGCCGACCGGCGTTTCGCTCGAGCCAAACGCCTTCGCGGCCTCACGAACGCGCGGCTCCAGCTCGCTCTCCATCATCCGTGCCGCAAGCGTGCGCGCGGCGCCCCGGTCGAAGGACGCTAGGGCTTCGAGCGCGGCTTGCCGCACGAGCGCATAAGCGTCGTTCGTCGCGGCGGCCTCGAGCGCTCGGCTGGCTTGGACGCCCGCCCCAGTCCCGCCGAGTCGCCCCATGGCGCGCGCCGCGAGAACGCGGATCGACCAGCTCTCGTCGCTCGCGAGCACCTTGGCCACCGCGGACACTGCTCGCGCGCTCGGGTGGTCGCCGTCGGGGTGCGACGCTCCGATGGCTGCGAGCGCCACGCGCTGGACGGCGTCGCTCGGGTCTTCGAGGCCCCTGACGACCGCTTCGACAGCGGCTTCGCTGGACGAGCGCGCGGCGAGAACGATCGCCTTGGTACGGATGCCCGTGTCCGGATGGCTCGCGAGAGCGACGACCGCCGGTTCGAGTGCCGCCAAGATGGCCCGCGCCTTGTCGGCGGCGGGCCCCGTCTCGCGCTGCCGCACGAAGGGAGCGAGCTCGCCGTCACCCGTGCCCATCGCATCGAGCACCGCCCGCGCCCTCGCGCCGGACGTCCGGAGGGCGGCGAGGGCTGCGTGCTCGATGGGCTCGGCGAAGCGCAACAACACGGCGTGACGCGCGTCGTCGGACACTTCCACGGGCACGAGCTCGTCCAGCACTTTGTCGACGTCGAGCTGGCCGTCCGGCACGGCCAGCACATCGCTGGCAATCATCGCGCCGTTCTTTCCACCCCCACCCGCCATCGCCGCCAACGCCACCAGTGCCGTCGTCGCGACCGTCACCGAGGTGGAGCGAGCGCGGCCTGCGTCGGGCGCTCCGGCGAACAAGGCGTCGGCCATGACATGGACGGCCTCGCCGGTCCAACCCGCACCCTTTCCGCTCGTGGTCGCCATTCGCGCAAGAGCCAGCAGCGCCATGCGCCTCGGGAGCGAGTCCCCCGCCTCGGCCATCTCGAGCAGCGCCGGGGCGTACGCCGCAGCGTCGAGATCGCCGAGAGCATACGCCGCCGCAGCGCGAGCGACGCTGCCCGCATCCGCCGAGCTCGCGAGCGCGGCGACATCGGACGTCGAGCTTCTGTCGCGCGCCATTCCCAGGCCAAGCGCGGCCAGCGCGCGCATGGCCGGCGTGCCGGTGCGAGCGACCCGCCGGAGCAGCGGCAAGGCGCTGGGATAGTGCGTTCGCGCGAGCCCCCACACCGCGGCAGTGGCGACGGCGTCGGCGAGTCCCGCGTGATCCTCGGCGAGGTCCTTAGGATAGAGGAGGACTTCGTACTTGGGGGTGAGCGACGCGTCGGCGAGCGCCCCACAAGCAATCATCGCACGCGTTCGCAGAGCGGCTTCGGCAGCGCCGGTCGCGAACGCGAAGAGAGGCAGCGCGGCGTTCCGGTTCTGGACGTAGGCGAGGACGTCGATGGCGATGCGCTGTTGGCTCACGTCCGGATCGGCGAGGGCATCGAGCAGAGGCTTGATCGCCCGGGCCCCGATTCGCCCGAGGCTCGAGCGAGCTTCGTTGACGTCTGGGGGGCTTCCATGGCGAATACGTTGGACGAGACCGAATGTCAGGTTTCCGTAAATCTCGACCAGCAGGCGCCGGTAGATGGGCCGCTGCGGATAGCCGATGGCGAGGGGCAGAAGGTCCTGCTCGAGCGATTCGAGCGTCCCCTTGCCCAGGTTGACCTGCATCGACAGCCGCGCCGCACGTGCGACGAGCTCGTCGTCCGGTGCGCCCCGCACGACGCGCCGGAAGAGACGGTCCGCTTCGTCCGCCTGGCCCTTCGAGACGAGTATGTCGGCCAGCTCGAAATAGACGGCGAAGAGCCGATCGTTCTTCGCGATCGCGGCGCGGAACTCGGCGATGGCGTGGTCGATGTCCTGACGCGACCGGTACATCCCGCCGAGCCGTCGGTGGGCCTCCGCGTCGTCGGGATTGAGCTCGACGGCGCGCGCGGCGTACCGGATGGCGTCGTCATCTCGGTAGATCTGCAGCGCGTACTGCGCCATTCGCTCGTAGAGCTCGCGCGCCCTTCGCGGCTCGACTTGCGCGAGGTTTTCGAGGACGCTGATCGCCTCCGCGATGTGGCTCTGCTGGACGAGCACCCGCTCGAGCGCGTGATAGCTCTCGGCGTCGCCCGGCGCGAGCGCGATGACACGCCGGAGCGTAACCTCCGCGTCGCCCAATCGTCGAAGATGCAACTGCACCTCCGCGAGCATGCGCCCGGCTTCGACGTCGGGTGGCACCGCTGCAAACCTCTCCCTGAGCCCCGGCAGCTGGGGCTCGAGTACGCGCTCGAGGCCCCATAGGCTGACGATTCGCGACCGGCATTCGCGGGCGAGCGCCTTGTCGCCCTTCTCCTTGGCCTTCTTCGCGATCTCTTCGTACAGAGCCCGCGCCTCGCGATAGGCGCGCGCTCGCTCGTAAGCCGCAGCCAACGCCTTCTTGTAGGCGAGGTTCGTCGGCTCGAGCTGGATCGCCTCTTTGTACGCCGGCAACGCGTCGGCCGGCATGTCGTGCTCGAGATACACGTCCCCGAGCGCAGCCAGGGCGCGCGCACGTGGTTGCACGACCGCGAGGATTCGCCTCCAAGTCTGCACCGCGAGCGCAGCGTTCCCGTCTTGGAAGTACTGGTCGCCGAGGTCGACGAGGTGCCCCGGATCGCCGGCCGCGCTCTGCGCGAGGCGCTGCAAGACTCTCAGCGACCGGTCGCTTTCGCCGATGCGTCGGTAAAACTCCGCGACGCGCGATAGGACCTCCTCGTCGCCGGTGGCGCGCGCCTCGAGGTCGGAGACGAGCTTCAGCGCGCGGGCGTGGTCGCCGCGCTGGAGGAGCGCCTCGCACTCTTCGAAGACGAATTGCGGGTTGTCCGGCGCGGCGCGGATGAGCCCTTCGTACTCGGCGATCGCCTTGTCGAGGTCTCCGTTTGCCTGGAGCAGTCGAACCATTCGCAGACGGAGATCGACTTGTCGCGGGTCGAGGGCGAGCGCGCGCCTGTAGGTCGCGATGGCCTTCACCGACTCGCCCGTCTCCTCGTAGAGGCCGCCCAGGAGCGCGAGCCGCGCGGCATCGTTCGGGTGCTCCTCCTCGAGCTGCTTGATGAGCGACGGGAGCTGCTGGTCGGCGCGATAAATCTCCGACACGATCTGGTAAATCTCGACCCGAAGGGCGCTTTGGGCACCGGCGGCGGCGAGCGCCTTTTTCAGCGTGGCCAGCGCTTCGGCGTTCTTGTGCGCCTTGGCTTGCGCCCGCGCGAGATCCTTGAGCGCCGGCGCCAGCGCGCGATTGTCACCGGACGCCGCCAACACGAGCTCCTTGAGCTCACTCTCTGCGCGTTCGTACTCGCCTCGGTTGTAAAGCTCGCGCGCGAGCTCGCCCTTCACGAACAAGCTCGTCGGCTCGAGGCTCGTCAGCTCGTGGTGGACCCTCTGCGCGCCCTCCCAGTCCTTCTCGTCGAGCGCGAGGGCCATCAACGTGCGGAGTGTCTGCTCCTTGTCGGCCTGAAGCTTCTGCAGCGCGAGCGCTTGCTCGTAGCGCGTCCGCGCAGCGGCGAGCTCCCCGCGGTCTTGATGAAGACGCGCGAGGGCCAGCGTGGCGACGGGATCGCTCGGGTTGAGCAAGATGGCCCTCTCGTAAGCGGCCATCGCGTCCTCGGTGCGGCCCTCGAGCTTGTAGATCCCTGCGAGCGACACCGTCGCAGCGTATTGCTCCGCCCCTCGCTGCGCCGCGCGCTCCTCGAAGTCGGCCACCAGCCTGGCGGTGCCTCCGTCCCGGTCGCGGTAAAGCTGCGCGAGGCGCTGCACTGGAAACGGCGATCCCGGTTGCGAGAGCACGACGCGCGCATACCGCTCGATCAAGGAATCGGCAGACGGCGCCCTCCCCGTCGCGTCGCCCCGAGCCGCGCCGCGGACTTGGGGGCCTCCGGGCGAGCCTGGCGACGGACGCAGAGCGGGCGGCGGCCGGTGCCGCGCATGCGGATCGAAGTCTTGCGCCTCCGCGCCGGACGTCATCGTCACCGCGAGCGGCACGAGCGCGGTGATCCAGGGACGGAAGCGCACGTCGATGAGCTTAGACGCGAATTTCCGCTGCTGCACCCGTACGAGCGGATGAGCCGGTCCTCCCGCTTCGCGCCGCGCGCACACTCCCGCGGGGGGTCAGCCGTCTCCCACCAGGAAATGCAGCCAGCAAGGCCAGTCCGAGCAGCCCGACGAGCACCGCCACGCCGACGGTCCACGCCCGTTCTGCGACTCGCCGGGCCGGATCGCCTTCGTCGCCTGCCGCGACCGAGATCCACCGCCCACTCGTCCGCCGCGCAGCGCGAAAGAGAAACAACCCCTCGATGACCGCCGCGATCCCTATGGCCGCCAGCGCGAGGCCCAACGCGTGGGCTCGCGCCGCAACGTCGTGCGCGTGTTTCCCCCTGAAGCCGTCGAGCGCCGTCCAGCGCGGCGTCGGCGGTGCGGCCGCCAGCGCCAGGCACAACGCGAGGGCGCGCGCCTGTTCCATGGGGTTACGGCGAGGATCGCACTCTTGCGCGTCGGTCCCGAACGAAAGCGCGAGGCCGTCGGTCTCCGCGACGAAGAAAGGTCGCGTGATCGTGCCTGGCCCGAGGTGCGCGGCGCCGAGGGGGTCCCCCGACGTAACCGCCCAATAGAGGTTCGGAGCCAGCTTGGGAACACGAACTGTGGCACGAGGCAGTCCATCGGCTCCTACGGTCGCGAGCGTCAGGTCAATCGCCCCGGCCCACGCGCGGCCTCGCGCATCGTCGATTTCGACGTACACGGTAGGGCGCTCGTTGGGCACCACCACCTCGATGGTCGGTTCCTCGTCCGGTGCGTAGCGGTCGCGCGCGACGATCTCGGACCCCCCGGGTGACACGAAGAGCGCGCCCGCCCACTCCCCGGCCTGCCCGAGAGCTCCGTGCGCGTGGAGCGTCAGGGCCACCGAGTGACCGATTGGCGTCGCAACGACGTTCGCCCAGCCGCGCGCATCGGTGAGCGCGTCCGAGCTCGTCACCGAAAGACTGGAATCGTGCTCCGCCTCGACCGTCACTCCGGCGAGGGGTAAATGGGTTGCGGCGTCGGTGGCCCGCACCCAGATGTTTGCCGAAAAGCCGGAGGCCACGCGCTGCCCGAGCACCGCCACGTCGAGGACGATGCGTCCTTCGCGGCGCGCAAACCGAGCCCAGGCAGAGGCGGGCGGCGAGCGAACGATCGCGGGGGGAGGGCTCGCCTGGCCGCTGGCGAGCAACGCTCCGGCCGCGCGCACCTCGAGCGTTACCTCGTCGGCACCCGGTAGACGAAGAAGCATCTCGGCGACCCCGTCCCGGTTCGTCGCGCCGGACCAGCGAGCCGAGCCATCGCGTCGGTGGGCCGTCACTTCGAGACCGCAAGAGGAGACCGGCTCTCGGATGCGGTGAGCTTCCTCGAAGACGACCACTTGCCAGGCCAACCCCGTCCCTGCCCCGGACGTGGGCGCTCCCGCGATCACGGCGGCGCGCACCGTGCTGGGAGCCCCCATCCGCAAGCTCAGCGCAACGAGGGCCAGCGCGGCCGCTGGCGTGAGTACCACGAACCAACGCTCGGCGCGGGAGGACGCACCGGTCATCGGCGCGTGTCCCAACGCGCGACGACTCCCTTTGGCGCGTCGATGACGATGGGCGGAGGCACTTCTGCGGACGTGCCGAGCGCGCCGGGGACCAGCACAATCGCGCGCACGCCGTCGGCGCCGAGGACGTGAATCGCGTCGTTCCTCCGCTCGATGTCGACGAACGCATCTCCCTTCGATGAGCTACGCTCGAAGTGGACACCGTAGGCTCCGGTGTCGCGCTCCCGGACGCTTCGGTAAGTCACTCGTCCGACGCCCGCCGGCACGCGCGAGGAAGCGGCCTTCTCCACGACTCCAGGAAGGAATCGAGCCACCAACGCGCCCGCGTGCCCGGCGCCCGGCACGCGATCGAAGCGAACCGTAAAACCGCGGTCTTGCATGGCGCTCGCGAGGAGAGCGCTCTGCCGAAGCGGCGACGTCCGGTCCGCCTCACCGTGGACCAGCCACACCGGCAGCCATCGCGCGTTGTCGACCGCATCCAGCGCGCTGATGAAGTGGGCGGCGGCCTCGTTCGGCAAGACAAAACGGACGTAAGTGTTCCAGTCGTACTTCGAATCACCGAAGAAGCTGGTCACTCCCGCGAACCGGTCCGGTCGGTGGAAGGCGATCGTCGTCGCGCCGGCGCCCCCCATCGACGCCCCCCACACCGAGACGCCGCGTGCATCGACGGCGAGCGCGCTGGAAACGGCCTCGATGGCCAGCATCACCTCGTTCTCTGCGTCCGCCGTATAAAGCGAGTTGCCGAGAGCGCTCGGCAGAAGAAGGGGAACGTCGCGAGCCCGTGCCGCTCGGAAGAGCGACGCATACCCAGCGTAAGTCCAAGTCGAACCGTTCCAAGGATGCAAACCCACGAGGAGAGGCGAAGGCTCGCGCAAGTCGTGATGGGGCGGCACGTAGACGACGGCCCGACCGCCGCCGCGGGCGGCGTATGGGCTCGAAAACAGGAAGACGCCTAGACCTTCGATCGTTGTGACCGGTGCGCCGGCCTTCGGGCGCTCGCCACAAGCGACGCGGCGCTCATAGGGGCTTACGGATAGCGCGATGACGATCTCCGTGTACCCCCGGCCCCGTCTGAACGACGACTGGGCCCGGGTTTGCCGACGGAAGTGGGCGCCCGTCCACGATGACCGTCCGACGTCCTGCACACGACGGAACCGACACCGCGCCGCCTTCGGGTCCGGCCTCGGCGCGAAAGCGAACCTCGTATGCGCCGGGCTCGAGCGGCGTGGCTTCGAGAATCGTCCCATGCGATCGGCCGCCATCGTCCGCCGGCTGTGCGCAAATCACCTGTCGTGACGTCGACACCTTGGACGTCCACGTGAAGGGGGAGCGCGTCGGCGAGCGTTTCCGCGGCCGCCGAAGAAACGGCCCCCGCTACGGCCATGGCCACGAACCAGCGCCCGCCCATCGTCGTTGTTTCTAGCCCGCGTCCAGCGCGCACGCGATGTGCATTCGGGCAAGACGACGCTGGCTCCGCGCGTACGAGCCAGGCCAACGCGAGGCCCCCATGCTCGATCCAAAGCTCGTGATGCTACTCGCCTTCGGCGTCATCCTGCTCAGCGGCATCTTCGATTTGGCCCGTCGCCGCCGCGAGACCCACGAGGGCTTGTAAAACCGCCGTGCGGAGCCTAAAGCGTCAATCGCTCACGGCTTCGGAATGCGGACTGCTCCTTCCACTCTGACTGAGCCTTGGCGGACGAGCGCGCGCGCCCGCTTCATTCAAGCGCGTCTTGGGTCCCTCCTCGCAGTGGTTCCACTCGGCGTGTGGACGGTGATTCACGTTTGGCACAACCTCTCTGCCTTCGACGGAGCGGAGGCCTGGCAGAGCTCCGTCACCGCGTATCCCCACCCGTTCGCTCAGGCTGCGACGGGCATCGTCGTCCTCTTGCCGCTGGCGATTCACACGGTCTGGGGCCTGGGCCGTCTCGTCAGCAGCCGCCCCAATAACTCGAGGTACGGCTACTACGGCAATCTCAAGTACTTGCTTCAGCGCGTGGCGGCAGTCGGGGTCCTTCTGTTCCTAGGCGCTCACCTCTGGCTCGCTCTCCTGCGCCCCCGGCTGCTCGAAGGGCGCGGCGAGCCGTTCGCCGAAATCGCTCACGAGATGCACTTTCACCTGCCGACCCTGGCTGTCTACGTGCTCGGAACCCTCGGCGTCGCCTATCACTTGGCCAATGGCGCGCACACCTTCTGCATGAGTTGGGGAATCGCCTCCAGCCAGCGCGGGCTTCGGCGACTAGAAGGAGTCGCCGTGGCGGCGTTTTTGCTGCTGCTCGCGATGTCGTGGAGCGCCGTCTATGCGATCTGGGCAGCGGGCGCAGCGAGCTGAACGTCCTTCCGCACGGGACCGCGCGCTTGGTGCTTACCCAATCATTCCGCAGCGCGCCCGGCTCGTTCGCCGCCTTCCGACATGCTCTCCCCGTGGGCGGATTGCCCGCGCCGACTCCGCGCACTGCGTTGCTCGGTCCATTCGAGGAAAGCGGGGAGCACTACGATCGCCGTGGCGAGGCAAGCCAGCTCACCCAGCACGGCGAGTAAGCCAAACAGAAACAGCGCACGATTTTCAGCGAGCAGCAACGACGAGTAGCCTATGACGGTCGTCGCAGAGCAGAGGACTACGGCGCCGCCGGTCGTGCGGATGGCCGCCCCGATCGAGCGGCGCCCGTCGAGCTCCCAACGGCTTGCCATGTTGACCGAATAGTCCACGCCGATCCCGAACGTAATCGGGTACGCGATGAAGTTTGCGAAGTTGATTTTGATCCCGAGCGCCATGGAGGCGCCGGCAAGCCAAAGGACGCCGAGGGCCAGCGAGCCCAGCACCAGCGCCGTGGACCTCCGAGCGCGGAGGAGCATGAGCACGACCGCGACCACTCCCAAGAACGCCGCCACGCTCGCGAGCGAGCCGTCTCGTCGGACGGAATCGAGAATGTCGTTCGAAAGGGCTAGCGATCCCGCCACCCGCGCCGGCCTTTGCCCCGGCGACACCGGCGTAGCGGCCGCAGCGCGCAGACGGGCCACGAATTCGGCGAGTGGCTGACCCTCCCAGAGGGCGCCTCCGGGCGTGGGGTAGACCAGAACGGTTCGGCCAATCGCTCCGTCTCGTTCCCTTAGCCCGGTGAGGAAGGTCCTCGGCAGATCGGCGACGGCGAGCGGCTGGAGCGGGGCGCGCCCCAAAAAATGGTCGATGAAGTCTCGCTGCTGTTCCGTCAGCGACGCGAGGATCGTCGGGGTGAGGTCCTCGCGTATCGCTTCGGCCGTCACGATCTTCGTCTCTTGGTCGCGCGGCAGCACGTCGTCGATCGTGCGCACGCTGGCGATCGACGTCTCGAGTGGGGTCTGCCTCGCCTGTTTTCCGAGCACCCCACCGATGGCGCGCGCCTGCTCATCGGTGTCGGCGAGGATGAGCGTCGGCGTCACGTAGCTCTCGAGCAGCGCGTCCATGCGCCGCCCCCAGTACCCCTCCCCCGCGGTCCAGGTGTCAGCGCGCCGAAGCTTCGAAAAGTTAGTCTCTATCTGGCCCGCCCCAAATGATCGTGCCGACCAGGCGGCCGAAAGAGCCAGCACCCCCGCCGTCACGAGAATCGGAAGATTGAACTGGCGCACCATCTGCGCGACGCGCGCCATGACGGCCCGCCGCTTCACGGGAAGGTGGGGCTCGCGGTCGACCCACGCCGCGAGTGGCGGCATCAAGACGAAAGCGAAGAGCCACGCGAGCAGCATGCCGACGCCGCCGATGAATCCGAACTGGCGAAACCCGCGAAAGCTCGTCAGCGCGAGCGACGCGTAAGCGACGCCCGCCGCGAGCGCCGCCGAGAGCGTTCCCGTTCGAGCTCCCCAGACACCGAAGGTCAGGGCGTCACGCGACGTCAGTCCGCGGCGCCGCTCCTCGATGTACCGCCCCAAGAGGACGATGCCGAAATTGATTCCATTTCCGAGAATGATCGAACCCAGAAAAGCGGTGTTCGAATTGAGCTCGGTCACACGAAGCGGCGGGAGAGACGCGAGCGCGAACGCGAACACGGTCGCGAGCAGCAGCGGAGGCAATAGAATGAAAATGCTGCGCCACCATTGGTAGTAAAAGACGATGACCGCGATGACCAGCGCGACGACGATCACGCTCGAGAGCGAGAGGTCCGCCACGAGCGCTTGGGTCTCTTCGACGTTGATGGCGACGTCTCCTGTGAATCCGACACGCAGTTTTGGCGCGTACCCCTGCGGATGGAGATCGGCCACCTCCGCCTTCACGCGATCGAGGAGGGCCTCGCCCCGCCGGCGGCCGGTATCGAATTCGCCGACCTCGATGAGCAGCAAAGCAAGATGCAGCCTCTTGCTGGCAAAGCGGCCGTCGTCGAAGCGGCTCGTGCCGCCCACGCTCCGGTATTTTTGCTCGATGTCCCCGAAGTCCAGAGCCGGCGGCGGCGCCTCGTCGTCGAGAAGGGCCCCCGTATCCTTTGCGGCCTCCCAATCGCGCCGCGCCTCGAGTCGACGACGGATCGTCTCGAGGTCCGGGACGCCCATGTAGAGGGGCGCATGGTCGGCGACGAATTGGCGCTCCAACTTATCGCCGGTTCGTACTGCGCTCACCAGGTCGCGCGGATAGCGCTCGACCCGAGCCGCGAGGTCGTCCAGAAACCGCTCGGCTGCAGGAAGCGCGGCTGCGTCGGCGGAGTCGACGACGACGCCCAAGTATTGCGACCCCGGTAGCCGCGCTCGAAGCTCCTTGATGGCGGCGACGCTTGGAGAGCTTTCGGGCAGGAGCTGCTCGAGCTCGCTCCGAAGATGCGCGTAGAGGTGAATGGTGCGCCACGTCGCGGGGATCGCGAGCAGGAGCGCTCCTACCCAAAGCCAGACTCCCCACCGTAGCGTCCAGTCGACGAAAGCCCGCGACAGGCGGTCCGGCCCACCAGGTTCCCGCTTCACGGCAGCACCCGCCAGACGCGCAGCAGCGCGAGGGCTCCGGCGCCGAACGCCCCGGCGGCGACGTCATCGAGAACGATGCCCCAGCCCCCCGGGAGCTTCTCGAAACTCTTCACCGGCCACGGTTTGACGACGTCGAACAGTCGAAAGAGCGCGAAGCCGATGGCCACCGCTCGAAACGAGACCTCTCGCATCGGCAGCATCGTCACGAGCACGCCCGCCACTTCGTCGACCACGACGACTTGCGGGTCCTTGCGGCCGAGGTCGCGCGCGACGACCGACGCAGCCCAGACGCCGACGAGCGTAACGACGAGGGCCGACGCGGCGACCGCACACCGTCCGCCGCGCGCCGCGAGCAAGTAAAGGGGAATGGCGCCGAGGGATCCCATCGTGCCGGGCGCCTTGGGTACGAGGCCGCAACCGAACCAGGTCGCGAGGGTCCAGCCGAGGTTGCGTTCGGCTCGCCTCATGGCGCCTCGCTGCTCGCGGTCGACTTGGGCAGTAAAGCCGAAGCTCGCGCGTCCGGAGGCCTGGCGAGGTGCGTGAGCAGGCGCGCGAACCCCACGACGGCAATGCAGTAGATCACCCCGGCGACGACGTCGAGAACCCAGTGATGGTCGAGGTACACCGCCGAGAAGCACATCGCTGCAAAGAAGGCGATGCTCGCGACGCGCCATCCGTTGCGCATGAGGGCCCACCCTTCGAGGACGACGATGAGGGCGTAGGCGACGTGCAGGCTGGGCATGGCACCGAAGACGTCGCTCGCGCGGCCGTACATCCCAGCGAAATAGTTGACGCCGAGCCGGGCATCCACGCGCGCGAGCCGAACCCCTTCGCTCGCGGGGGCGAGCAGGTCCACGCGACAGCCGTAGAGGTGATAGTACCAAGGCGGCGCGGCGGGGTAGAGATGGTAGGTCACGAAGCCCGCGACGTTGAGCGCGAAGAAACACCAGGCGAAGCGAACCATTCGCGGGTATTCGCGAATGTAGAGCCACACCGCGCAAGCCCCGCAGACGAAGATGAAGGTCCCATAGGGTACGGCGCACAACGCGTCCAGCCACGGTGAGCCGTGCGTCTGAAACCAGTCGTGCAGCGTGCCCCGCTGTCCGTTCACCGTGACGCCGAAGAGCGCGATCTCGGCGGCTCGCAGATCGCAAAGGTGAACGGTGGTGGCCGAAACGCCCACGCTCTCGACGACCTTCATCGCGTCGTAAAGGACGCCCACCAAGCCGAGCGGGTAGGCGCCGAGGAGAAGCTTCTTGGCCCGGGGCCCCAGGGCAAACAGGGCGCATACGGTCGCGAGCACCGCGGCGTTTTCCCAGTGGAAGCGCCCGGTCTTGGCGGCCCACACCGCGTGGACGAAGAACGGGAGCGGCGCCGCAATGGTCCAGCCTGGCCAAAGGCGCCGCAAATGGTTCCAAAAACGGCTCACCTCACGCGGCCTCCCAGAATCGCTCGAGCTTCACGAGGTCGAAGACCTCCTTCAGAATCGCGACCCCATTCATCGCCGTGGCGCGATCGATGGTGAGCGACGGTTGAAGGCGAAAGCTGGGCGAATAGGCCATCGTCAGCAGTCCCCGCTTCAGGCACTCGTCGAAAATGCGTCGAGAGGCCGCGCGCGAGAGCGGCTCCTTCGTCGCCTTGTTTCGCACGAGCTCGATCCCGAGGAGCAGTCCACGGCCGCGCACCTCCCCGACGAATGGATAGTCGTCGACGAACGGCCGCAGAGCCGCGAGCAGGACGTCCCCCACGTCGCGTGAGTTGTCGACGAGGCGCTCCTCCAGGATGGCGCGAAGGGCTGCCGCGCCGGCCGCCGCCGCCAGCGCGTTTCCTCCGTAGCTCGACGACGACCCGCTTGGCACGCTCCACGGCTTCGCGCTCGCGACATCGTCCCTGGTGAGCACGCCGGACAACGGAAAGCCTCCGCCGAAGGCTTTGCCCAGCGTAAGGATGTCAGGGACGACGCCGGAGTGCTGAACGCCCCACCACTTGCCGGTGCGACCGAGCCCGGTGATCATCTCGTCTGCGATGAGCAGCGCATCGAGCTCTCTCGCCAGATCGTGGATGGCTGGCAGGAAGTCAGCCGGGGGAATGACGTTGCCTGCGGTGCCCTGCATCGGCTCCACGATGATGGCCGCGACGGCTCCCGCGGAAGAGTGCTTGATTTGCTTGCGCCCGACTTCGACGCAGCCGAGGCCGCAGGATGGATAGGTTGCTCCTATCGGGCATCGGTAGCAGTCTGCGTACGGCACGAGGTGTGATCCGGAGACCATCGGCCCGAGCCCACTTTTGTAGGTCGAGCCCATGAGGCCGAGCGCACCCATCGTCTTTCCGTGAAACGCGCCCCAAAACGAGACGAACTCGTATTTGCCCGTGTGGCTCTTCGCGAGACGAAGCGCGCTTTCGACGGCCTCCGCCCCCCCGGAGTACAGCTGCAAGCGATGCAGCTCCGGAGAGGGCGCATGCGCAGCGACGCGCTCGACGAGGTCGACGCGCGCCTCGCTCGTGAACGAGCCGACATGCGCCCGGGCCACTTGGCGCTGGACCGCCTCGACAACCCGCGGATGCCCATGACCAAGCGCGCCGACGCCGATGCCTCCGATGAAGTCGAGGAAGGTGTTGCCATCGACGTCCGTCACGGCGCTGCCTTCGGCGCGATCGACGACGATGCCGGCCATGAGCGCGTACCCCTGCAGCCCTGGCGCAATGTGCGCGTCCTCGCGCTCCCGGAGCTCGGTGCTCCGCGGGCCCGGGACCATCGTCTTCAAGTGCACTCTTTGGTTTTTTGGATGGGACGTGCTGTTCATGCCGCTCTCCGTTCGCCGAATACGAAGCTCCGCTGCACCGTGAAGTTCCAGAGCAAGCCGACGACGACCGCCACGAGCAAGCGCGCGACCACGTACCCGATGTGCGCCCGGTCGTGGACGAGGTATTCGCCCAGCGCATTCCAGCAAGCGCTTGCCGCCGAGACCAGCGCATAGCGAGCGGCCTGCGACGACAGGGCCCCCGACCGGGGACGAAAGATCCACAATCGCCCGAGCGCGAAGTTCGTCGCCCCGCCTACGGTCGCGCCGATTCCCGTCGCCGCGACGGGCAGCATCCGCAGCGTCTCCACGCAGAATATCATCGTGCCAAAGTCGACCACGGTCGCGATCACCGCTCCAACCTGGTGACGGCCGAGCGTCCGCCACATTTCTGCGGCGCGCGGTTTAGTGGGCCGCGTCGTGGCCCGCATGCGCGTCTCTCGCGACGGTGTCCGGCGCACCCGCGCCATGGACGCGACGGGACTCTTTTCGACGCAGTCCGGCGGCTACGGCGCGCAAGCGAAGGATCGCGGAAGCGTTGCCTACGATCGCCACGAGCCCGAAGGCGGCGATGAGCGGTACGCGATCGATCCCGGAAGGCAGACCCAAGCGGACGCTCAGCGCATGAGCGACGGGCACGAGCGCCGCGCCCAGCACGACGTAGATGGCGCGCTCCTGCCGGCGCATCGCGCCCCGCGGAGCCGTGACGCGAAGAGCCTCGGCCTTGGCCGTCGCGTAGCTCACCATGACCGCTCCCGCGCAAGCGCTCAACGCCACGCCGAGCAAGAGCGCATCGTGACGCTCATGAAGGGCAACGCCGCCGAAAAAAAAGAGCTCGACGTAGCGGTCTACGGTGGCATCGAGCACCTCTCCGGCATCGCTCGCTGTCCGCGTCTCGCGAGCAATCATTCCGTCGAGCGCATCGCACGCGGACGAAACGACGCTGAGGGCGGCTCCGGCGCCGTACCGACCGCACGCGAGCGCGAGTCCGGCGGCGGCGCCGAGGCAAAGCGACGTCCACGACACGGCGTTCGCGCCCAGTCCGACGGCGACGCATGCCCGCGCCACGGGCCGGATCGCCCAGTAACCCATCTGCATCGGGCCTTTGCCGAGCAGCGCCGAGCCCCCGGCGCTATCGACACGCGCGAACCGCGCCGCCCCGCTCCGTGAAACGCGCCATGCGTAAGCGGCCGCCACGACGACCGTGGCGGCCATGAGCGCGAGCGAGAACGAAAGGTCGACCACGGGTCACTTCGCGGGTGCAAGAGCGCGTTCACGCGAGCCGTCGCGGGCGGACGCATAAGCTGTCGTGATGAGCTCTACGCAGCGAGCGCTCGCTTCTGTCTCCTTGCTGACGAACTCGTTTCGGCCGATGGCCTCGGCGAACTGTTGAAACAGTGAACGGAACCAGCCGACGTGGCTCGCATCCATCCACTCCGAGGCAATCCTTTCTTTCTGCATCTCCCACTTGACGTGCCCTTCGGGGGCGTCGTCGTTCATGATTGCAATTTCGACGTCGTCGTCCTCGACGCGAACGGCTCCACGGTCTCCATGGATCGTGTAAATGACCCTGCGAAAACCCGCCGTCCACGACAGGTGTGCAGTGGCCATCCCGTTGGGAAATGTCATCGCACAAGCGAAATTGTCCTCGGTATCGAAGTCGCCGAGAGTCGTCATCTTCGCGGTGATCGCCGTGGGGAAGGCATCGAGCCAATCGAAGGCGAGGTAGAACGTGTGACTGCCGTGATCCATCGCGATGCCGCCCCCCGAGCGGCGTCCGTCACGGCGCCAATCGCGTTGCCATTCGTCTACGCCCTTGGCGTGCGTGTTCCGGAAGGTCTGCAACGTCACGAGCTGGACGCGGCCGATGAGCCCGACATCGAGGATCTGCCGCACCGCCTTGATGACGGGCGCATGCTTGTAGTTGTGGCAAGGGAAGAGGACGCGTCGCGTCTCGCGCGCTTGAGCGAGCATGGCCCGCGCCTCTTCCGCGCTCGTCGCAAGCGGCTTTTCGCAGAGGACGTGGAGCCCGCGCGACAACGCGTCCTGGGTGATGCGGGCGTGATCGCAGGGCGGGGTCGACACGTCGACGAAATCGATTCGCCCGCGCTCGGCCTCGAGGAGCTCCCGGTGACTCGCGTAGACGCGAGCATTCGGAAGGGCCGAGTGCGCCATTTCGCGGCGTGCAGGGCACACGTCCGCGACCGCCACGATTTCGAACTTCGTCGCCCCAGGGAGCGAGTAGGCAGGAAGGTGACCTCGCTCCGAGATGAATCCGTAACCTACAATCGCGCCGCGAAGCTTCGCCGGCGCCTTCGATGTGTCAGTCATAATACTCCGTCCCGAGGTGCGATATCGAGTCCTCTCCCATGAGCCATCGGAGGGTGTTCTTCAGCTTCATGAGCTGGATGAAAAGGTCGTGCTCAGGGTAGAGATCCGGCGCCGTCATCGGGCTCTTGAAGTAAAAAGACAGCCACTCTTGCGTGCCATGGAGGCCTGCGCGCTCCGCGAGATCCAGCCAGAGCGCCAGATCGAGCACGACGGGCGCGGCGAGGATCGAGTCGCGGCACAAGAAGTTCAGCTTGAGCTGCATGCGGTAGCCGAGCCAGCCGAACAAATCGATGTTGTCCCACCCCTCTTTCGCGTCCCCCCGAGGCGGGTAGTAATCGATACGGACCTTGTGAACGAGCTCGCCATAGAGCTGCTTGTAGATCTCCGGCTGCAATATGTGCTCCAGCACTCCGAGCTTCGTCACCTCTTTTGCATGAAAGCTGCCCGGGTCCTCCAGAACCTCGCCGTCACGGTTACCCAGGATGTTGGTGCTGTACCACCCGTGCAAGCCCAACATCCGCGCCTTGAACCCAGGCGCGAGGATCGTCTTAATGAGCGTCTGTCCGGTCTTGAAGTCTTTGCCGGCGATGGGCACTCGGTACTCGCGGGCGAGGTCCCAGATCGCGGGAAAGTCCACGCACAAGTTGGGAGCACCGTTCGCAAACGGAACGCGCTCCTGAATGCATGCCCAGGCGTAGATCTGCGCATTCGAGATCGCCGAATCGTTCCGGCGAAGACCTTCTTCGAAGGAGGCCACGCTCGCGTGGACGGGGGTCGGCTCGATGAATGACTCCGTGGAGCCACACCACACCGCGACCAGGCGATCACAGTCGCGATCTTTCTTGAATTTGCGGATGTCCACCCGCACCTGCGCGACCATGTCGGCCTTGTTCGCGGCCGTCTTGACGTGGGTCCCGTGCAGTCGTTTCACGTGGCCAGGGTAAAAGACGCCCGGCATCGGACGGATCGTCTTCAACTCTTCTTTCACGCTGGCCAGGTGGCCCGGCTCGAGCACCTGCGCGTGCTCGGCGGCCTCGAACGCGTCATCTGGGAAAATATCCCATCCGCCGAATTCGAGCTGCGAGAGGCTCGCCAGGGGCACGAACTCGGACATCTTCGGAGCGCGCTTGTCGGTGCGCTTGCCGAGGCGAATCGTGCCCATCTGGGTGAGCGAGCCGACGGGCAGGCCCTTTCCCTTCCGCGCAAGCATCACGCCAGCAATCGTCGTCGTGGCTACGGCGCCCATTCCGGGCAGTAAGATGCCGAGCTTCCCGTCGGCGGAACGGATCGAGGAGGGTCGTTTCATGGTCTTGTCACCCGGTTGAGATTCCCCCGCCATGATGCAGGTTGCGCACCGAGTGCGCTAAAGAGCGACCATCGCGAGATTCCTAGCGCTCGATGGGCCGTCGGGGGTCCGGGCCCCATTCGTTCCATGAACCGTCGTACACGGCTACTCCGCCACGCCCGAGCAGTCCGAGGGCCTGAAGCGGAACCGAGCACGAAACGCCTCCGTTACAATAGACGATGACTTCGCTCGGTAAGCTCTCGACATCGACGCCTGCTTCGGCGAAGACGCGCGTCAATTCGCGCGGCGGGAGGAACTTGCCCGTCGAGCCGTCGACGAGATCCGCGTAGTAGACGTTTCGCGCTCCCGGAATATGCCCCCCGCGCCCGGCGACGCTGACGACGCCCGTGAACTGTTCGCGCGGCCGCGCGTCGATCAGCAACACGTCGCTCCTGCCAAGGGCGCTCGCCACGTCGTCAGCCGTCTTGCGGAGCGCGTGCCGGACCCGAGGCGTGAATCGAGCCCGATTCGGGAGCGGCACCTCGCGAGACGTCGGCCGGTTCTCGGCAAGCCAGCGCGGCCAACCGCCGTCGAGAACTCGCACGGCCTCGTGCCCATGATAGTGGAGAGCCCACGCCAGGCGCCCCGCAAACATGTGGTGGTGATCGTCATAGGCGACGACGAGGGTGTCGTCGCCAATTCCGAGGTCGCTCATCTTGGACGCGAACGCCTCCGGCTTCGCGACCTGCGCGGGGACTGGATTGTCGGTGTCCACGATATCGCGCGTCCAATCGACGAAGACCGCGCCGGGTACGTGGCCGGCGGCGTAATCCTCGGGCTTGCCCCGGTAGCGAGGGTAATTGCCCGGTGGGAGAACCGCGCCGCGAATGTCTACGACGCGGACGTGCGGCGCATCGATGTTGGCGCCGAGCCAGGCCGTCGAGACGAGCGGGCCCTGCGGTGCGGCGACGCCCATGTCAAGGAGCGTGCTTTTCGATCATGGCTCCAAGACGAGGGACCGCGCTCTCGACGTTTTTCTTCGCGCTCCCGCGGAGCTTCTCGTAAGTCCCTTTTACCATGCCGCTTTTCGAGCGCTTCGCCTTCTCATCGGTGATCGAAAGGAGAGCATCGGCGACGCGCGACGCATTTGCGTCGAAGTATTCCCGCACGCCTCGCGCCTTCGCTTTTGCTTCCTGGTAGAGGGGATCGAGCGCTTGCGCGAACTCCGGCAGCAAGTCAGTCACGACGTTTCGAACGAAACCCGGCTTGATGCCTTGGACCGTCCGGTACCCCGCCTTGATGGCGAGGCCGGTGAGGCCGCCTTTGTCAGCTACCTCTGCGTCGATGAGCGCCACGCAATCGTCGACCACAGCACTCCTGTGTGTTTCCCCAGTCAGGGCTTCGATCAGATTCGACATCGGCGGCGCATTCCTTTCGGCCTTCCGCACTTAGCACAGCTTTGGTGGTTTTCGATCGCTTGACACCGCGCGTCATTGAAGTGCTGCGCCCCCACCGCGGCCTCGTGGCGGTCAAGACGCCCGCCAGCGGCGTCCGAAGGCGCGCTCGGCCCTTCGATCAAAATGCGGCGCCAACGGACACGAGAATGCGGGGGCGCAATCCGGGTCCATAGAGAGCATCGTGCCAGGGATGATTCATGTATTCGAAATGCGGGCGGGCCGTGTCGGCGCTGTATTGCACACCGGCCCCCGCGCCCAAGGCGAAATTGCCTAGAACGATCGCTTGGAATCCTCCGTCCAGCGCGCCGCCGAGAGACACGAATTGAGTGTCGTCCGGCATGTCGAGCAAAGACGGGTTGTTGGTGGCATGGACGTACCGGTACTCCCCTACCAGAAACGACGCCCCAGCGAAGAGGCCATGCGGTCCGTGCAGGCCGGAGTACCAGCGGTAGCCGACCTCCGCGCCAAATCCTCGAAACGAGTCGTCCGCCCCTGGGAGAGCGTAGTAGCCGATCGGCGTAACGTGCAGCGCGTGGTGAACCTCGGGAAGAAACTCGACATCGGCGCTGTAGCGTCCGACCACGACGCCGAGAGGGTTGCCTTGAACGGCCACGGATTTGAAGCGCACGCCATCATCGAGCCCTTCCGCCCCCGCCCTTGCCGTCGTGAAAACGCCTGCGGCGAGAGCCGCGGCGACGGCACCTACGCCGATGCTGCGGCGCGTTCGCTCTAGTGGCTGTGCGTCTCCCCACACCGGAGAGCAAGCGTACTCGACGCGGGCGCTCCAGACGACCATGAGTCACAAACTCCGGTTGAGCGAGGGGCCCCTGCTACGCTGCCTTCGACTCCATGTTTCGGCGCAGCGTGTGGATGGCGAGCGGGGCGGGCATCCTCGTGGCGGCGGTCGTTTGGGCGCCGCGATCGGCTGGTCCCGCGACTGCGTCGGGCCTGCGCCAGGCTCACTTGGCGCTTCCGGCTTCGGCGGAGTCCTCGACGGACGATCGCGCGCCCGCAGCAAGCGATGACGCGCGCTCCCACACGTTTCGCCTTCCCGACGGGCAGGCGCCTGCGCTGACCTGCGACGCGGCCCGCACGATTGTCGCGCAGGCTCGCGGTCAACTCGCTTACGCGCCCGACACCGTGGACGCGCACGCGTTCGCAGAGGCCGCCGCGGACTGGCTCGATCCCTACGGACTCTGGAGCGTCGCGCCGGACACACCCGTCGCCGCTGCGTTCTCCCGCAGGGGAAGGGAGCTCCTCGCGGAGATCGAGGGGCAGGGAGGCCGCGACTGCCCGGCCGCGCGAGCGCTCGGAATGGAGCTCGAAGCGTGGGTCGAAGATCTTCGTCGCGTTTTCGACGAGGCCCGTGCGGAGAACCTCGCCGGCGAGGACGCGTTGACCGCCGCCTCTGCCACGGCCTTCGAAGGCGCGACGATCACGAGGCCCGCCCGCGCTCTCGCCGCAACCCTGGGCAGGCGGATCGGCGCGATCGAGCGCGACATCGGCCCGGCAGCGCATCCTTACGTCGACGCGGCGGCGGCGCGTTATTTCCCTCCGCTCGACGGCGAGGGCTGGGGCCGGGTGGTGCTTGCGGCCGCGGTGCGCGCGTATGTGCCGAGCATCGACCCGCACGGGGCATGGGCGCCGCTCGACGAGGAGTCGAGTGTCTACGAAGTCGATCTCGAGACGCGGCCTCCCGTCCGGCTCTGGGACAAATCCGAGCGCACGGCCATCGGTCTCCGGATCGAATCCGGGGCGACACCTCCGCTCGCGGACGGCGACGTGGTGCTGTCGCTCGCCGGGACTTCGACGGCTGGCCTGAGCTTCGAGCAGACCGAGCAGCTCGCGTTCGCCGCGTCCGATGCGCGCCCCTCGCCGTCGGCGGTCGTCATGCGGTCTGGCGAGAGGTTGCCGGTGACCACCTGGCTCGATGGAACGACACTCGACGCGAAGGTGTCTGCGCCCGGCGGTGACGAGGCCGACGACCTGCCCGTCGAGCGCATCGCATTCGGTGAAGGTGACGCCGTGATCGTCTCGATTCACGATGTCCGAGACGACCTCGGGGACGCGCTCAGTCGGGCGCTGCTGCGGGAGCGAGAAAGGGCCGGCCGCCCGCTCGCAGGGGTCGTCCTCGACCTTCGCGGCAACGGAGGGGGCTCGACGGACGGCGCCATCGACGCGTTGGGCCTGTTCATCCCGGGAGCGCCGCTCTTTCCGATGAAGCGGCGTGACGGAGCGGTCGAGACGGATCGCGCTCCCGAGCCGCCCGTCGTCGATTGTTGGCATGGCCCCGTGGCGTCCTTGGTGGACGGGGATACCGCGAGCGCCGCCGAGATGATTGCCGGCGCACTCACGGCTTACCGGCGTGGCCCCGCCATCGGCACGACGACTTTCGGCAAGGGTTGCGCGCAAGAGTACACGGACGACGAGGCGCAGGCCGGAGTGCTCCGGCTGACGACGTTGCTCTATGCGCTGCCGGATGGGACTCCCGTCCAGCGCGTCGGTCTGGTCCCTACGATGCGTTTTCCGTTCAGCACCGAGGTGAATGACAAGGAGGTGGCACTCGAACATGCCGCCCCGACGTGGCGCGGCCCTGATGTTCGGGACCGGACGATGTTGGCTCGTTCGGAAGACGGAACCGGGAGCGCGGCGTGGCCCGCACATGGCGGCAACGTGGGTCCATGCAAGAGCCCGGACGTTTGCCGCGCCCTCCGGCAGCTCGGCGTGGTGGCGGCGACCGCGCGCCGTCTCGCGCCCGCCAAAGGGCGGTGAGCGCGCGCAGATTTCGGCGGACCGCCGAAGCGGACTTGACGTCACTCCACGGATGCAGCGGCCGGGGCGACCGACTGACGGGACGAACGAACGCCGCTCAGATCGAGCGGCGAAACGATGCCGCCGCCCGGTGCGCGCCTGCCCAGCGCAACCCGCACCGCGTGACTCGGCATTGTCGGCTCACCGCAAAGCGCCTCGATCACCTCGGCGATCTTCACCGCGCCGGAACCCCGGATCTCCACGTCGACCGCGATCGGTACGAGCTCCGCCCCGAAGCCTGCTCGCCGCAAGTCGCTCGATGCCTCTGCGCCGCCGAGCTCGATCGAGCGAAGGAGCTCGCGGACGTCGATGCTCTTGGTCACCCGCTCGATGCGCCGCATGATCACGAGCTCTCGCGCGCTGCGCACTTGGTGGAGTCGCTCGCGCAACCATGCCGCGCCTCCGCGCTTCTCGATGACCGCGTGCGGAATGCCGACGACGTAGCGCGCACAGTCGATGACGCGCGTGATCGCTGGATCGCCCGGACCCAATCGAATGCCCGAAATGAAACGGAGCCCCGGCTGAGCGCCTGCCGAAAGAGACTCGAGCAGCGTGGCGGGCTCGAGGTCAGCAGAGATCTTCACGTCCACCACTTCGCCGAGGCTCGCCACGCCCAGGGAGAGGGCCGGACCGAACATCATTTCGGGCTTCGGGTGGAAGCCATTCGAGTAGTGAAGCGGCAGCTCGAGACGACGGAATGCCCGTGGCAATGCCCGAACGAGGTCGAGGTGCGAGAGAAAGGCCGCCGCCCCGAGCTTCTCGTAGAGGAAGCGGTACCTCCGCGCTTCGCCTTGAGCCGCGAGCACGGGGCCCTTTTGGGCGACGCGGAGTCGTGCCGGCGCCGGCGTGCGCGGCTCGTCCGCCCCCAGTTTACGAAGGTAGACGAGACGTTGCTCGCGGAGCGCCCCTAGGTCGCACGCAATTCCGCAGTCGTAGCAGACGAGCTTGCCTTCTTCGCTCGTTGCTTCCGACAAGTTCGTCGCGTGCACGAACGCGCCCGCAACCTTGCCGCACGGCAGCGAGAGCCGATTCTTCAAGGCCTTCCGGTACTCGCGCATCAAAAAGCCATCCTCGAGACCCACGTCGATGTGGTCCCACGGAAGTCGGGCGGTCACGGGGATGGTGCCGAGGTACTTGAACGGGTCGATGCCCTCCGCGCGAAAGGCCGCCTCCCAGAGGGGCATCTTCTGTTGGTCCTCCCAGGAGTCAAAGCGTGCCCCCGCGCGGTACGCGCGCTCGAGCACCGCAGCGAGAGTGCGGTCACCGCGCGCGAAGACGCCCTCGAGCCATGACGTGTTGCTGTCGTGAACTCGGAGCTCCACGTTCGCGACACGTGCCTCCTCTTCGAGCCATCTTTGTTTTTGCAGCACGGTTTCCGAAGGATCCATCGCACACCACTGAAATGGCGTGTGAGGCTTCGGCACGTGCGTCGAGACGCTCACCGTCACCTTTGGCGAGCCCCCAAGACCGAGCTCCCGTTTCACGCGCTGACCAATAGCGCGCGCGCGCCCACCCACCTGGGCAATGGCGCGCACGTCCTCTTCGCCTTCGGTGGGCAAACCGATCATGAAATAGAGCTTCATGCTCTGCCACCCACGCGAAAACACCCGCTCCGCCGTCTGCAGCAGCTGCTCTTCGGTCACGTTCTTGTTGATGACGTCTCGCATCCGCTGGGTGCCTGCTTCGGGTGCGAACGTGACGCCCGTCGCGCGGACGCGTGCGATGTCGTCGAGAACGTTCTCCTCGAGGCCGTACGCGCGCAGGCTGGAGACGCCGAACGACACTCGCCTCGGCGACAGCTGGTCGCTGACCTTTTTCACGAGCGGCGCGATGCAGGAATAATCGGCCGTCGACAGCGACGTCAGGCTCGCCTCGTCGTAGCCGCTCTTTTTGATCGCGCTCACGATCGTGGCTACGATCTGTTCGGGATCGCGCTCGCGCACTGGCCGGTAGATCATCCCTGCCTGGCAGAACCGACAGCCCTCGGTGCAACCGCGCGCGATCTCGATCGACATCCGGTCGAAAATGGCCTCCGGGCCGCCGATGGGACCGTCGTCCGGAAAGGGAAAGCGATTCAAATCGTCGACGAACGTACGCACGACGGGCATTGGCACGTCCGGCACGGACGGCCGATCGATCACGGTGAAGCCCGTGTCGGGCTCGACGCGCGTCTCGTACAGGGAAGGGACGTAGACTCCGCACAACCGCGCGAGTGCGCGCAACCTCTCGCGGCGCGGAGCCCCAGCCTTCTTGAGGGCCGCCCACGTGAGCGCGATCTCCTTCGTGCGTTCCTCACCATCGCCAATGACGATGGCGTCGATGAACGGCGCGAGCGGCTCGGGGTGCGTCGCCGTCGGACCGCCCGCGAGGACGAGCGGGTCATCTTCGCCGCGCGCCTCGGTGCGGAGAGGAATTCGCCCTAAATCGAGCATCGAAAGCACGTTCGTGTACGTCAGCTCGAACTGCAGTGAGAAGCCGACCACGTCGAAGTCACAAAGTGGGCGGGCGCTCTCGCACGAGACCAGGGGCACGCCGCGGGCCCTAAGCAGCGCTTCCATGTCTGTCCATGGCGCATAAGCGCGTTCGGCTAGCGTCCGCGGTTCGTCGTTCAGGAGCTTGTAGAGGATTTTGAAGCCGAGGTGGCTCATCCCGATGTCATAAATGTCTGGAAAAGCGAGGCATATCCGCGAGTCGACAGAGGTCCAATCCTTGAGACGTGCCCCGAACTCCCCACCCAGATAGCGGGCGGGCTTCTGCGCCAGGTTCACGAAGGAAGCGTACGGATGTTCACCCGGAGCAGGCATCGGAGCCTTGATGTAGCTCATCACCGCTCGACGAGCATCGCGATTCCTTGCCCTACGCCGATGCAAAGCGCAGCCATGCCGCGGCTCTTCGAACGAGCTTTCATTGCCCAGATCAGCGTTCCCAGAACGCGCGCTCCGCTCGCTCCGATGGGGTGGCCGAGCGCGATGGCGCCGCCGTTCACGTTGAGACTCTCGGGCGCGAGATCGAGCCCGCGCACACACGCGATGGATTGCGCCGCGAACGCCTCGTTCAGCTCGACGAGATCGATGTCGCCCGCCTTCCATCCGGCGCGCAGCAGCGCCTTCTTCCCGGCTGGAATGGGCCCCTCGCCCATCAGGCTCGGGTGCACGCCGGCAGTCGCGTGGGCCACCACGCGGGCAAGCGGCTGCAGGCCATGACGACGCACGATGTCTTCGCTGACGACCAGGACGGCGGCTGCGCCGTCATTCAGCGGCGAGCTGTTGCCGGCCGTCACCGTTCCGCCAGGACGGAAGGCTGGCGAGAGCCTCGAGAGAGCCTCCATCGTCGTGTCCGGCCGCGGCGATTCGTCCTTCCTGAACGCAACCGGTGGTCCGTTCGGTTGCGGTACGCTGACCTCCACGATCTCGTCGTCGAAGGCACCGGCCGCCGCTGCGGCCAATGCTTTCCGATGTGACGCGACCGCGAATCGGTCCTGCTCCTCGCGACCGATGCCCCATTTGGCCGCGACCTCTTCGGCGGTTTCGCCCATGGTTAGCAGCGGAAAATGGGCTTCGAGCTTGCGGTTCTCGAAGCGCCACCCGAGCGTCGTGTCGAAGATCTTCGGTGGAGCCCGACCGAATGCTTGGTCCGCCTTGGCGAAGGCAAAGGGCGCTCTCGTCATGCTCTCCACGCCGCCGGCCACGACCACGTCGGCCTCACCGGTCGCAATACGACGAACGGCGTCGCACACGGCTTCGAGCCCGGAACCGCAAAGGCGGTTGACGGTGACCGCGGGCACGTCGTCGGCTAGGCCAGCCAGGAGCGCGGCCGTCCGTGCGAAGTTTCGGCAGTCCTCTCCGGCCTGATTGGTCGCACCGAAGACGACGTGATCGACCTCCCCGCCAAGGGCGGCGTTGCGCTGACACAGCGCCGCGACGACACGCACGGCGAGGTCATCCGGACGAACGGACGCAAGCGCACCCCGATAACGCGCAATGGGCGTGCGCACGGCGTCGACTACGAAGGCGTCGCGGAGCGCGGACATGATTGCGCGCGCCTCAGCGGCGGCCCGAAGGGCTCGATCCGCCCTCGGGCCCTGGTCGTGGGGTTCCGTTCTTCCACAGATAAAAACCCTCGCCGCTCTTCTTGCCCAGCCTTCCGGCGCGTACCATCTGCCGGAGAAGCGCGGGTGGCCTGAACTGCTCACCTATCTCGCGATGCAGATGCTCGAGGATCGCGAGACGGACGTCGAGGCCCACCAGGTCAGTGAGCTTGAGCGGGCCCATGGGGTGCCGGTAGCCAAGCTCCATCGCCCGGTCGATGTCGGCGACGCTGGCCACGCCGCCCTCCAACATACGGATGGCTTCAGCCCCCATGACGACCCCGAGGCGGCTGGTCGCAAACCCCGCCACGTCGCGAACGACGATTGGCGTCTTGTGGATTGCGCCGCAGAACCCCAACGCGGCCTCCACGGTCGCGTCGCTCGTCGCAAGGCCTCGCACGATCTCGACGAGCTCCATGATCGGGGCCGGATTGAAGAAGTGGAGACCCAGGGTCCGCGCCGGACCACGGATACGTGCGCCGATCTCGGTGATCGAGAGTGACGAGGTATTGGACGCGATGAGCGCGTGCGGCGGGGACGCGGCGACGACGTCCGCAAGAAGCGCGACCTTCCGATCCATGTCCTCGGGAGTGGCCTCGATGACGAGATCGGCTCGCTCGCAAGCCAGGGCCAGGTCGCCCGCCACTTCGAGCAGGGCAAGGGCGCGGGTCCGGCTGTCGCCGTCCATCCTTCCATTGGCCACGAGCCGCTCGAAATGGTCTCGGATCCTCGAGATGGCGAGCGTCGCGCGGTCGGAGGCCGCGTCGAAGAGGCGGGTCGCCATACCTGCCGCCGCGGTTACCTGTGCGATACCCTCCCCCATAGTGCCGACGCCGAGAACCGTGACGTTGCGGATCGAAGGGGTCACGTGGTCCTCTTCTATGGTGTCAGCCATGTTCCTTATTGCAACCGGTCCTCGACCGTATGGCAGAGCAGACACCCCGAGAGCAAGACAGTGGCCCGCGTCCTAGTCGTCGATGACAGTCCGTCCATCCGGGCGCTGCTTGGCCAAACACTCCGCGGGCACGGTCACGAGGTAGAGGAAGCGCCGGACGCCGAAACGGCGGCCGAGCGCGCCGCCGCCAACCCGCCGGACGTCGTCGTCACCGACCTGGTAATGACCGGATTGTCCGGCGTGCAGCTCTGTCGCGTCCTTCGCAACGACCCGGCGACGGCGCACGTTCCCGTCGTGCTTCTCACGGCATCGGGCGACAAGCGTTCGCGCTTTTGGGCCCGCTCTGCGGGCGCCGCCGCTTACGTGAGCAAGGATCGGCTCGATGATCTCGTGGCGCTCCTGCCTTCGCTGGCCGCGTCGTCACTCGGGCAGGGGCCGGCTCAACCGGTCGCGCGCGGCCCGGAAAGACGCACGCTGTATGAGCGCATGTCGTCGATCCTGGACACTGCGCTCTTCGATTCCGTGTTGGCCGGTGAAGTGCGCGCTCTCGCGAGCGCCGGGGAGATCGAGCGCCTCTTCGAAGGACTGACCTCCCTGCTGAACGAGGTCATCAGCTATCGTTGGATCGCGCTCGCGCCCGAGCGCATGTACGCGCCGGTGTTCGTTCACGGAAATTCCGGCGCCCAAGAGGCCACCGAGCGCGCTGCTCGCCAGGCCCTGGGCGTGCCTGCCGCCCGACCGCTCCATTTCGTCGGAGACGAGCGCCCGCTGTTGGGCGACGGGCCCGCGCCCGACGTCGCTTCCCTGGTGTTCGCGGGTGCCGCGATCGGGCGGTTCGCGATCGCGTCTTCTGCGCGCGGCCTGTCGCGGGACGACAAGCGGCTGCTGGCTCTCGTCTCAGCCGAGCTCGGGGGTCCGGTGCAAATGGCGGCTCTCTACGAGGACGCTCGCCGACTCGCGACGACCGACATGCTGACCGGGCTGCTCAACCGACGCGCGTTCCTCGACGCAATGAACAGGGAGCGCGCCCGCTCCGACCGTCACACGTTTCCGATGTCGCTACTTCTCCTCGACATCGACCACTTCAAGAGCATCAACGACGGGCGGGGGCACGCCGGAGGAGACGCCGTGCTTCAGGGCGTCGCGCGAGTCTTGCTCGGGGTTGCACGAAAAAGCGACTTCGTTGCGCGTTGGGGAGGCGAAGAGTTCGTCGTCGGGCTTCCGCAGACGAGCGAAGCCGGCGCGCGGATTGCCGGCGAGCGCGTGCGACGCGCGATTGCCGACTCGAGACACTCCATG
This sequence comes from uncultured Alphaproteobacteria bacterium, assembly GCA_963764155.1. Classification (GTDB taxonomy): domain Bacteria; phylum Pseudomonadota; class Alphaproteobacteria; order Rhizobiales; family Xanthobacteraceae; genus Bradyrhizobium. The sequence goes on along the minus strand of CAVXRI010000002.1, from coordinate 89,992 downwards.
CCGGACGGCAGCGACGCGGTCCAAGTGAGTGTCTCGGTAGGAATCGCCAGCTCGGAAGCTCCGTGGACGATCGACTCGCTCGTCACCAGCGCGGATGCTGCGATGTACGTCGCGAAAGGGCGCGGACGAAACCGGGTCGAATGGAGCCCGTCGCATGATCCGGCCGAAGCCGCGCATCAAAAGCAAGAGCGCATCGCGTCGCGCTCTTGACGCCAGAAGTCACGCGGTCTTCGGCTGTGGACGAAGACCGAGGAGCGACGCGCTGCACGCGCAGGATTCGGGAACGTGGGCGATGTGATAAACGCGCTCGCAACGCCCGCAGATTCGCGCATCCGGCTCGTAAGCGATGACCTTGCCGCTCGCTGCGCAGTGCTTGCCGACGACCTGCGGCGGCTGGAGCGCGATTGTTTCACCCGCGTCCTCGCGAACGGCGGGAAGCGTGACATCGGCCGGAACGTCGACGACGCCTGGCAGTCGCTGTCGCCCCTCCTTCACCATCCACGCCGCTGCTTGCGGGTGGCTCGCCAGGGACGCGACGATGGTCGTCGCTACGCCGAGGTCGTCTTTGCCCGACGCGCGCACGGCCCCATCGCGCCACAGGATGCTCTCCACGGCATACCAAGGCATGCGGTGCAAGCCTCCTTTTTCGGTCGCAATGCCGGCGTCGCCGACACGCAAGGCAGGCTCGCCGCTCGTGCCAAACCAGAGCGCGATTGCGACCAGCACGGCTCCAGCGACCAGAAGATAGGAAGCGTACCTGAAAGGCTCCGGCCCGCCCTCGCGGACGAGGGGCCCGAACTGGCCCCACGCTCCGGCGCCCATGGCCATCGCGCCCAGTCCTCCGAGGACGTAGACGCGGGTAGCGCTCGCCTCCGACCGGGGCTCGAATCGCCGCTCTAGCCTTTCACGCGGCCTGTCGCGCTTGGGTGCTTTCGTCTTTTTTGCCATGCAGCCCGACGACTTTACTCGGATATCACGTACGGGCCACCCGCTGGTCAGGCGTTTTCTCGGTCACTCCATCCCTGCAATCTCTTCGTAGAGGTACGCCGCGCTCTTGATCCCGAGGTAGTAATTCTCGAGGTCCAGCCACTCGTTCGGCGCATGCGCGTTTTCGTCTGGCTGCCCGAAGCCCATGAGAAGGCAGGGTTTGCCCGTCGCGTCGGCTATCGTGCGCACGAAGGGAATGCTCCCGCCTTCTCGCATGAACACGGTCGGCTTGCCAAAGGCCCGGCTGAACGCGCGCTTGGCGACCTCGTAGACGGGGTGATCCGTCGGCGCGAGGTAAGGTCGGCCCCCATGCGACGTCACGATGCGCACGCGGACGCCGGGCGGTGCTAGGCGCTCGAGGTGGGAGGAAAGCTTGCGTACGATGTCACCCGGCTCCTGATCAGGAACGAGTCGGCAGCTAATCTTTGCGCTCGCTGTGGCCGGTATGATTGTCTTCGCGCCTTCTCCCAAATACCCACCTCGGATTCCGCAGCAGTCGATGGTCGGCCGCGCCCAGATACGCTCCAGCGTCGAGTAGCCGGCCTCGCCCCAGAGAGCCGCGGCGCCCGTCGAACGCAGCCATCCACCTTCGTCGAACGGAAGACTTGCCATCTCGCGGCGCTCCGCTTCGGACAGCGGAAGGACCTCGTCGTAGAAGCCTGGCACGGCGACGCGCCCGCAGTCGTCGTGGAGTCCGGCAATCATTTTGGCGAGCGCGTTGACGGGGTTCATCACCCCGCCGCCGAACGAGCCCGAGTGCAAGTCGGTTGCGGGACCCTCGACGAACACCTCGATGTAAGCGAGTCCCCGGAGGCCAATGCACAGCGACGGGATGCCTCGACCGAACATCGCCGTGTCGCTGACGCATACGAAATCGGCCGCGAGCTCCTTGCCGCGCGCTCGCAACAGCGCGTCGAGGTTCACGCTTCCGATTTCCTCTTCTCCCTCGACCAGCAGCTTCAGATTGATCGGGAGGTGTCCCGCGACTCGCACGAAACTCTCGATGGCCTTCGCATGAATATAGACCTGGCCCTTGTCGTCCACGACGCCCCGTCCCCACAGACGCCCGTCGCGGATGGTCGGCTCGAACGGAGGGGTGATCCAGTCACCGAGCGGATCGACCGGCTGCACGTCGTGGTGGCCATACACGAGGAGCGTCGGCTTGCCTGGCGCGTGCATCCATTCCGCGAAAACCGCCGGATGGCCGGGTGTCTCCCAGAGCTCGGCGCGGTCCGCACCGAGCGCGCGAGCCTGAGCGACGAGGTGCTCTGCGCTCCGCACGACGTCTTCGGCGCGCGCGGGGTCGCTCGATACCGAGGGAATGCGCACCCACTCGACGAGCTCCTGCACGTGGCGATCGCGGTGGGCTTCGATGAACGCGATGACATCCTTCATGACCGGCCCCGGGGAAAGGTTAGTCTACTTGGCCAGCAGAGCGAGCGCCTCGCGGAGCACCTCTTCGAGCGGGCCCAAAGACCGAGCGCGCTCCCCGAGAGACGAGACGGCGTGCTCGGCCTCGCTCGGCTTGAACCCCATCGTGGTCAAGGCGGTGCGCAGCCGCTCCTCGCCGCTTTCGATGCGGTGGCTCGAGCCGGTGTTCGAAGGCCCCACCGATGAGGAGGCCGCGACCGCGGAGAGCTTGTCGCGAAGCTCGAGCAGCAGTCGCTCGGCAATCCGCTTGCCGATACCTGGAATGCGGGTCAATGCGGCGAGATCGCGGCGAGCGACCGCGTGCGCAAGCGAGGCCGCTGGAAGCGCTCCGAGGACAGCGACTGCGATTTTTGGCCCGACGTTCGACACTCCCAGCAACAATCGAAACGTCGAACGGTCGGTCTCGTCGACGAAGCCGTAGAGCGCGAGCGCGTCTTCACGCACGTGGGTGTGCACCCATAGCGTGATGCGGCCAGCGTCGTCGGCTCGGACGCGCCCCACGGTGCCGAGTGGGACGGCGAGCTCGTAGCCGACCCCGCTTACGTCGAGCACTATGCTCCCGTCGGCCTCCTGGGCGACGACCCTGCCGGTGAGTCGGCCGATCATGTGGGCAGCTTAGTGTGCATGGGACGTCAGTTGTTTTGCGCCCCCTGCGCGATCCAAGCGCGAATCGCATCGGCGCTGGTGGCTTCGATGGTGCCCGAGTTCCACGGCATTTGCTGCCCGCAGTCGCGGAAGGCGCTGTTCGCGCACGCTGCGGCGAGGGTGCACTGATCGCCGTCGACCTTGTGCATGAGGAAGCTGTTTGCCGGGTCGCTCGGCGCGACGAGCTTCATGGTCGCATCCTCGGTCGAGAGAACCGCCACGACCTGCTGCAGTACGACCGCAGCGACCGTACCGCCTTGCGCGGAGCCCAGGTATGGCCGTCCGCTTGCGGTCACCGAGGGCGCACCGTGGCAGCTCGAGCCACCGAGCGCGCAACTGTGCTGAAAAATCGGCATCACGGTATTGGCGAACGAAACGGGCGCGCTCAGATCGGCGCTCGAAACGAACCGCGTGCAGCTACCCCCGTCCACGCCGACCATCGTCGAAGCCGACGAGCAACCCGACGTCAGGCAGAACGTGTAACAGCAGACGAACGCCGCTCGGAGAGTGGGGCTTGTAGGGAAGGTCATTGGAGCGAGCGCTGCTTCGGCCCCAACGTAGCAAAAGACCCTGCCGCTCGCCTCGAGGTCGGCCGTCGCAGCGCAGCCGCCGCTAGGAGCGCGAAGACGGGGGTCACGACGACGTGATAGCGATCCTCGCCGAAAAAGACCGCGTGAGTAACGACCGTCGTCGCGAGCAGCGCGACGGCCATGAGGAGCGAGGGGGGAAACGCGGCTCTGCGCGGGAGCGGCAGCCACGGGACCGTCGCCGAAAAGAGCGCCAGTGGCCAAAATATGGGCGCGTCGTTCGTGACGCCGAGCGCGACGAGCGCGGCGACGATCGCGAGAAGGGCGCCCTGAGTGGCGGCGCCTCGGAGGTCTCGCATGGCAGGAAGGGCAATGCAGCCGAGCGCCGCCGCGGCGAGCAAGATACGATGCGCGAATGTCGTGAGGCTGCGCGCCTTCTCACGTCTCGTTTCGGACCAAAGCCCGGGCCTCGCCTCGTGAAGGTATTCGACCGCGAACGACTCATGGTCGAACGTGAACCCGAGCTTGGCTGGAATGAGCGACAGCCAATGCCCGGGCCGTGAACGAATTTGTTCGATACCGTAGGAAAACCAGCAGCGATCCTGTTGCACCTGCCCCGTAACATCACGACATCCGTCGCTCGACCGCAACGTCTCGAACCGGCCCGTCGCGCGAGGGAATGCGCCGATCGCCAGGTTCCATCCCCCGTTCGTGCTCACGAGGGCGCAGCCGTCCATGACCCGACAGTTGCGAACCGTCCAAGGCAACACCGGCACGAGCGCGAGCCCACAAGCGGCAACGGCGGCAGCGCAAAAGCGGATGAGCACGCCCCGATGCGGTTTCGTCACGATCACGAACGCGAGGCAAGGCGCGCAGAGAAGCGCCTGGGGTCGCACCAGGGCCGCGAAGCCGAGGACGAGCGCCCCCAGGACGAGGCCGCGCACCGGCCTCGCGTCACGGACGGCAACCAAGAACGCGGAGAGCGTCAGCAGCGCAGCCAACGGCTCGCTCATCACGAGCGCGGCGTAGAGAATCAGGCCTGGATGCAGCGCTACCGCGAGTCCCGCGACGCGTGCCCTCGATGCGGTCAGGCCGCGCCGCGCGAGCGCCCACGTGACGACCGCCAGCGCCGCACCAACCAGCGCGTTGGCGGCGCCAGCGACCGCGCGGTCATGCCCGAACAGTCTGTAAAACGCCGCCAAAAACGTGCTGTATCCCACCGGATAGTGACACCACGGGTGCCATACCAGGACGCCTCCGATGCTGCGATCATCGGAATAGCCGAGTCCCTCTGCGATGCGTCGAGCTCCGAAGTCGTAATAGTGGCCATCCCAAACCGGCTCACTCGCCCAGGCAAAGGCGACGTAAAGCCGAGGCGCGAGCGCGATGACGAAGAGCAGGGCGCCAAACAGCGGTTCGCCGCGGACGCGGCCGCGTTCGGTCACGCCAGCTCCTTGCCGCGCGTCGCGAGCTCCTCGCGCACCCGCCGAAGGTAGGTTTTTTGGACCTGCGACGGGTCGAGCCGAAGTTGCTTCGCGAGCTCGACGAGGAACCCGCGCGTGTAAACGAGCGCTGGCAAATCGTCGAAGCGATCGTCCTCGAGCGCCTGCAGGTGCGCCCGACCAATCTTCGTCTTTGCGCTGATGTCGGTGAGCTCCAGACCAAGCGACTCGCGCACCTTGCAGAGCAGCGCGCCGGTAAACTCCGTGTCCGGGCCGATCTCGCGCTCGAGCTCCTTTTGCAACATGAGGTGCTCGGCCGCGATGGCGTGGCTGGTCGTGTGCGCCGAGAGCACCTCGCGCTCGGGCTCGGCAAACGTGGAGAGGTCGTAGGCGCGGCGCCGGACCGGGTCGAGCAACGTATCGTACGCCTCATCGAGCTTCCGCTGCGCCGCCGTGAGCTGCTCGCCGTCGAGCAGTGAGACGGTCGCCAAGCCACCCGTCGCGTAAATCTCGCGCTGGCGCTTGTATGCGCGCCGGATTTCTTCGTCACTCGCCGACCGGGTGCTGCCGAGCACGGCGTAGAGAGTCGGCTCGTCGGTACACATGAGAGCCGGCGCGGGACGCTCTGCCTTTGCGGTCACGAGGGCGAGAACGCGTCGCGCAATCCGCTCCACGTTGCGCGCGCTCTTGCTGGTGGGACTGTCGACCAGCAGGGGCTTCGTGCGGCGAACCGTCAGCCACACGGTGTCGTCGTGCTCGATGTGTCCGAGCTCATCGAGCGCCAGGCCGTAGTGTCGCGATACGAGGCCGCTCATCCACCCGCCCAGCTCCGTGTCGGTGCGCACGCGCGTCTGATTGACGACGAGCTGCACGCGAATGGCCTGCGCCTCTGCCCAGGCGAGGTCAGCGAGCGCCTTGTCGATTCGCACCAGCTTGCGGACGAGGTCGACCGGCGCGGGAAGGACGCCGAGATCGCCGAGCGCACGGTCGAGGAGCGATGATCGAAAGCGATCGCGCACCAGCGCGCGTCGAAGACGCCGCCGGAAGGCCGCTCGCAGGAAGCGGTACGTCGTTTCGATGGCGGGAGGCTCGGGGACGGTCACGGCAATGGCCACGTCCGCGGCGAGCATGATGTCGACCGCAAAATCGCCGTATCCAGGCCCCACGTCGACCACGAGGTAATCCGCCGGGAGGGCGCGCAACGCCGTGAGCCAGCGCAGCTTCCGGCCCGCTCGCATCGCCAGCTTCGGCGCCAGCGCGTCATGAGCGGCCGGCATGAGCGAGAGCCCGGGAACGCTCGTCTGCACCAGCGCTCGTCGCATCGACTCTGGGCCGTCGCCTTCGGCGGGATCGGGCTCGATGCGGGCGGCTCTCAGGCCGAAGTGGGAGTGGATGTTCGCCCCTGCGGCGTCCGCATCGACGAGGACGACCTCCTTGCCGAGCTGTGCGAAGTACACGGCGACGTTCACGGCGACCAGGCTCTTGCCGACGCCTCCGCGGCCTCCGCCGACCGCGATCAATCTGGGCGCACCGCTCGCGGGCGGTTCCGGCGGGCCGTCGTGGGGCGAATCATACGGCGTGGGATGGACGTGCTCGCTCACGATTCACGGGCTCGCTTGCGCCGTCTGCGCCATCCTCGCCCGACGCAGAAGGCCGAAGATCCGGGCGCCGAGCTCCGGTGCGCGGAAGGGCTTGACGACGTAGTCGTCGGCGCCGCTCGCAAACGCTTCGACCACGTCACGCGACGAGGCGTGCGCCGTCAGAAAGAGCACCGGCAGCGCGGCGAGCACGCGGTCGCGACGGATGAGGCGACATAGCTCGATGCCGGTCATCCCCGGCAAGTTCCAGTCGAGAAGCAAGAGATCGAAGCTATGTGCGCGGACACGTTCGAGCGCCTCTTCCGCGCTGGCCGCGGACTCGACATTCAGCCCTACGGCGTCGAGCATCGCGCCGATGACGTCGCGGATGTCCCGGTCGTCGTCCACGACGAGCACGCGCGCGCTTGGCGCCTGTGCGAAGGCGGCCGAAAACGTCAAACCCATGGCCGGCAGGGGTGCCAAGGAGCCGAGCGGCGTGGCGAAGCCCTCGTTGCCTGCGCCCTCGCGCTCGGACAGCGACTGGAGCGTGGGCCGGTCCGGCGGCGCCGAAGAAAGCGCCGCCGGTCCGACTCCAGCGTTGCCGAAGGCGACGAGGCGCTCCCAGTCCCGTTCCTCGAACGAGATCACCGGACTCGCACCCCCTCCGCGGTGAACCGCACGAGCTGCGGCGGCGGTCGCGCGCGCCCGTTCACCGACTTCGAAGACGGCCAAGACCCACTCGCCGTCGCTTGCGACCTCTCCGGGCGGAATGGGCAGCTCGTGGTCCCCCTCGCGCAGCGCGCGCAACAAGCTAGGCGCGTCCGTGAAACGAAAGACGATGTTGCGCAAGGCAGCTCGGCACCCTACAGCGCAGCGGCTGCCCGCGCAAAGCGCGCTATGCTGAAAACCGATGCGGGTGACCGTCCTCGGCGCGGGGTACATGGGCAGCGCGCTCGCCTGCCTCGCGCGCGACCGGGGGCACGACGTTCGGCTTTGGGGCACGTGGCTCGACGATGCGATGCTTGCGCCCTGCGAGCGCGGCGAGCGGCACCCTCGGCTGAAGCTGCTCCTCGATGGGATCGCGCTCTATCGCGCGTCGCGGCTTGCCGATGCGCTCGCAGGCGCCGAGATAGTCGCGCTCGCCTGCAATTCGGATGGAGCGGTTCCGGTGATGACGAAGGCGTCGCCACAGCTCGCCCACGTGCCGGTGCTGAGCGTGACCAAGGGTCTGCTCGAGTCGCCGCGCACGCGCCGAATGGATCGCGTCGATGCCGTCGTCGCGGAGCATCTCGGGCGGCCGCTGAGGTTCGTGCACGCCGGCGGGCCGGCGAAAGCAATGGAGGTCGCGCGCGGTGTCTTGACCTGGATGCATTTCGCCGGGGCTCCGGAAGACGCGACGATGTGCGCGCGCGCCTTCGCGGGAGGAGGCCTCTTCATCAGCACCAGCGACGACCTGGCAGGTGCGGAGCTTTGCTCCGCGCTCAAGAACGCCTATGCGACGGGGCTCGGCCTTTGGGATGGCTACGTCGGCGTCGACGCGCACAATGCGCGCGCAGCATGCTTCACGCAAGCGGTCGCGGAAATGCGCGCCCTCGTCATCGCCGCAGGGGGTCGGCCGGAAACGGTGCATGGCCCGGCGGGCATCGGGGATCTGCACGTCACCGGCGCCGGCGGCAGAAACCGCGCGTTCGGCGAGCGCGTGGGGCGGGGCAAACCGGCAAAGCAAGTGGCCGCCGAGATGCTCGCTGCAGGCGAGCTGACGGAGGGCTACGGCGCCATCGCCACGGCCTGGCGTTTCGCCCGCGAGCAAGCCCTCGACGCAAAGCTCCTGCCTCTACTCTCCGCCTTGCACGCGATCGTCTGGGAGGCTGCTCCGGTGGCCGCGACGCTCGCCGGGCTGCGGCCGACGGTGTGAGACGCGCGATCCCGGGAGTCCAATGGTGCGCCGTCGCTTGACCGCGGCCGCCGTCGCGGATTACTCCGATCCTGATGCGCCAAGCGTCACCCGCTTTCTTCGACGCCTTGGGCCGACAATTCGCGCCCGATTTTGCGACACGCGATCCCAGCGAATTGGCGGAGTACGGTCGCGACTGGACGCGCGTCGTCGATCCCGCTCCGTGCGCCGTGGCGATGCCCCGCACGACGGACGAGATCGTGCGACTGGTCAGGCTCTGCTCCGAGCACGACGTCGCCATCGTTCCTTCGGGCGGTAGGACCGGCCTCGCGGGTGGCGCGGTGGCCGCAAGCGGTGAGCTCGTCTTGTCGATGACGCGGATGCGCGCGATGCAGGCGATAGACCTCGCGGGGGGGACCGTGCGGGTCCAAGCGGGGGCGGTCACGCAATCAGTGCACGAGCACTGCGCGCCGTCGGGCCTCACATGGCCAGTCGACTTCGCGTCGAAGGGTACGAGCACGGTCGGCGGCAACGTCGCGACGAACGCGGGCGGCGTAAAAGTCATTCGTTGGGGACTCACTCGCCAGTGGGTGCTCGGGCTGCAAGTCGTGCTCGCGAGTGGCGAGCTTCTCGAGCTGAACGGTGCGCTCGAAAAGAACAACACCGGCCTCGACCTTCGGCAGTTGTTCATTGGCAGCGAAGGGACCCTCGGCGTCGTGACCGAGGCGACCCTCAAGCTCGCACGCTTGCCGAGCGCGCTCGACGTTCTCCTGTTCGCCGTGGACGATCTATCCGGCGTCGTGCGCCTCTTTCGCGAGGCGCGCGAAGCTTCGTTCGTCACCTCGGCGTACGAGATGTTCACCGAGGCCTGCCTCGCGCGCGTCCTGGCGCATCGCAAGCTGCGGCGCCCGATTGCCTCGTCCGCAGCGTTGGCCCCTCACTACGTGCTCATCGAGCTCGAGGGTGCGTCGCGCGATCACCTGGAGGCCTGGATACAGTCACTCTTCGAGCGCGGGCTCGTTCGCGACGGAGTGCTCGCTCAGCACGCCGCCGAAGCGCGCGACTTGTGGGCGCTCCGCGAGTCGATCAGCGAGTCGCTTTCGGCGACTGGTTTCCCTCACAAGAACGACATCGCGCTCCCCGTGCGGGCGCTGGAGGCCTTTTGCGCCGAGCTCGAAGACGTCTTCGCGAGCCGCTATCCCTCCTGGGAAGTCTGCCTCTTCGGACACATCGGTGACGGCAACCTGCACGTCAACGTCATGAAGCCCGCGGACATGGAAAAGGCAGCCTTTCTGGCGCGCGTGAAGGAGGCCGATCGCGATCTCTTCGACCTCGTGCGAAAGCACGAGGGAAGCATCAGCGCGGAACACGGGGTCGGATTGCTCAAGAAGACGTGGCTCGGCTGGTCTCGCTCCCCGTCCGAGATCGCAGCGATGCGAGCTATCAAGCGCGCGCTCGACCCGAAGAATCTCTTCAATCCAGGGAAGATATTCGACGCCTGACCGGCGCTCAATCGCGCGTGTAGGCCGCGAAGGCGGTGTCAATGCAGGATACGCGTCTTGATGCTGGTCTCGAGCGCGGCCATCGCGTTCTTCACGTCGCGCGAGACGTCCTGATCGAGATCCATGACGAGATAGCCCACGTCGGGATCAGTGGCCAGGACCTGCGCCGCGATGTTCGCCCCTTTTTCGCTAACGAGATGATTGATGTCGCGAAGGACACCGGGCACGTTCTTGTGCGCATTGAGTATCCGATGCTTGCCCGGGGTAGGGGGCAAATCCACCTGAGGGAAGTTCACCGCGCCCGTCGTAACGCCCCCGTTCACGAACTTGACGAGCGCCGAGCCGACCTCCACGCCGATGGCCTCTTGTGCTTCCGCCGTGGAACCTCCGATGTGAGGCGTCATCACGACATTCGTCAGATTTTGCAACGGCGTCGCAAATCCGTCGCTGTTCGATTGCGGTTCCTCGGGGAACACGTCGATTGCCGCACCCGACAGGTGTCCATCTTTCAGGGCGGCAGCCAGCGCGCCGATGTCGACCACCGTCCCGCGGCTCGCGTTGAGCAAGCAGCTACCCTGGCGCATCGCGCCGATCTCGCGTGGTCCCATCATCCCCTGAGTCTGCGCGGTCTCCGGCACGTGCAGCGTCACGAAGTCGCTCTGTGCGAGCAGCTCGTCGAGCGTCTTCGTAGCTCGGTTGTTGCCCATGGGCAGCTTCGCCGCGACGTCGAAGAAGAGAACGCGCAAGCCGAGCGCCTCGGCGATGACGCCCACCTGGCGCCCGATGTGCCCGTAGCCGATGATTCCCAGAGTCTTCCCGCGTATCTCGTGGCTTCCTGTGGCCACCTTGCGCCATTTGCCGGCATGCATCTCGCGCACGCGGTCGCCGAGGTGCCGTGAAAGCATGACGATCTCCGCGGTGATCATCTCCGCGACCGAGCGAGTGTTCGAGAACGGGGCGTTGAACACGGGGATGCCGCGCCGGTTGGCTGCACGGAGATCAACCTGATTGGTCCCAATGCAGAAGCAGCCCACCGAGAGCAGCCGCCGCGCGTTGGCAAGGACCCGTTCGGTGACGCGCGTCTTGCTGCGGATGCCGAGCACGTGCACGTCCTCGATTCGACGCGCGAGCTCGTCCTCGCCAAGCGCGCCCGCGAGCATCTCGACGTGGACGCCTTCGGAGAGGAACAGCTCGTGCGCAGTCGGATGGATGTTCTCCAGCAAAAGGACCTTGATTTGATCCTTCGGAAAAGACGTGTTCGACGCTTCGGAGGTCACACATCGCATCTACCGCGCCTCGCCTAGTCGCGCCAGGCCGCGAGCGCCGACCCAGTGGCCTCGGAGTGCCGCGTCGGTGCTAGAAGACGCGATTGGGAAGGACCTGAACCGTGAAATCTCGCTCGTTCGCCGTCGTCCTGCTGGCTTCTTCGGTCGCGGCGTGCGGCGCCGGATCGAGCGGGTCGAGATGCCCCGATCGACGTTCTGGCCTGGGAGGAGCGGCGAGCGCTTCTGCCTCGTCCGGTGTCTCACCCGCGCCGGCTGCCGGCGTTGGCGTGGCGGAGGCGGAAGCCTTCGTCGGCGAAGTGGAGGCGCACCTCAGAGAGCTTTGGGTGGGCCGCGACCGCGCCAGCTGGATCAACGAGAACTTCATCACCGACGACACCGAGGCTGCCGCCGCTGCCGCCGAGGAGGCCACCGCCGCGTATGTCGACGAGGCGATCAAGCGCTCGCGGCGTTTCGACGCGCTAGGCGATCAGCTCCCGGGGGATGTCGCCCGCAAGCTGCACCTTCTATCCATCGCGCAGACAGTTCCCGCGCCGAACGACCGCGCCGAGCGCGCCGAACTGGCAGCGATCGAGGCGTGGATGACCAGCACCTACGGCAAGGGGCAGTATTGCCCCCCCGCGGGATCCCCTCTGTTTTCTCGGCTGAAATCTCAGGCGGCCTCATCGCGCATCGCGTGTCTGCACCTCGACGACCTCTCGCGCGTTCTCGCTGCGAGTCATGACTACGACGAGCTGCTCGAGGCTTGGAAGGGTTGGCACGCCATCGCGCGGCAAATGAAGGACAAGTACGCGCGGTACGTCGTTCTGGCGAACAGGGGGGCGAGAGACATCGGCTTCGACGATGTGGGCGCGCTTTGGCGCTCCGGATACGACATGTCTCCCGCGCAGTTCGAGGCCGATGTCGAGCGATTGTGGGCCGACGTAAAACCTCTGTACGACGCGCTCCATTGCTACACGCGCGCGAAGCTGCAGACGAAATACGGTAAGCAGCGGATCCCCGACCACGCGCCGATCCCTGCCCAGCTCCTGGGCAATATGTGGGCGCAGGAGTGGAACAACCTGTTTGGCGTGCTCGCACCGTATCCGAGCGAGGCCACGCTCGACGTCGGGATAAAGCTGAAGGCCCGCCACTGGGACGCCGCAAAGATGACGCGGGAGGGTGAGCATTTTTTCACGTCCCTCGGGTTCGACCCCTTGCCAAGAACGTTCTGGCAGCGCTCGCTCTTGACGCGACCGCGCGACCGCGAGGTGGTCTGCCACGCCAGCGCGTGGGACGTCACTTGGAGCGGCGACCTACGCGTCAAAATGTGTATCGAGCCGACGGAAGAAGACTTCGTAACCATTCATCACGAGCTCGGACATATCTTTTATTTCCAGAAGTACGTCGGCCTTTCCATTCTCTTTCAGCAGGGAGCGAACGACGGCTTTCATGAGGCGATCGGCGATACGATGGCGCTAAGCGTGACGCCCGAATACTCCGAGCGCCTCGGGCTCCTCGACGGCGGGTCCACTGCCGGCGACAGCGGACAGACGGCGGCCAGCGATCGCGCCCGGATGAACCATCAAATGAAGATGGCCCTCGACAAGATCGCATTCCTCCCATTCGGGCTCCTCATCGACAAATGGCGCTGGGACGTGTTTGCCGGAAAGACCTTGCCGCGTGACTACAACGCAGCCTGGTGGAAGCTCCGGCGCAGCTACCAGGGCGTCGTCGCCCCGGTCGAGCGGAGCGCCGAAGACTTCGATCCAGGCGCGAAGTTCCACGTCGCTTCGAGCACTCCATACATGCGCTACTTTCTCGCGCGCATCTATCAGTTCAGTTTTCACAAAGCGCTCTGCCGGGCCGCGGGCTACCGCGGACCGCTCGACCAATGCTCGATCCATGACAACAAGGAAGCCGGCGCAAAGCTCGTGGCCATGCTCTCGCTCGGGGCGAGCAAGCCGTGGCCCGATGCGCTCGAAGCCATCGGGGCAGGGCGCCAGGCGGACGCCGGCGCATTGCTCGAGTACTTCGCGCCGCTCCAGAAGTGGTTGTCGGATCAGAACAAGGGACAGGCGTGCGGTTGGGAATGAGCTCCAAGGCAAGAGCCAAGGAACGGCGACGAGGGGGAATGGCCACTCCGCGCCGACTTTCCAGTTCGGACGGAGAAATGCTTACAGCCCGAGTGCCTGTCGACAGTTCAAGCGGTATGGGCGGGTCACCTCGAGGCTTCACACTTGCGCGGCCTCTGGGGCGCGGTCAGTCCAGAGTGAATGACCTATTTTCCCGTGCGAGTTGGCGCGCCCCTGGCGGTCCTTTGCGCCATGGCTGTCGGTTGTAACAGCACGACGCTCCCATCCGACAATGCCGCGGGCTCGGGTTCCCAGCACGGCGAGTCCTTGAACGACGACGGTGGTGGCGAAGGGTCGGCCGCAGTCGCTGACGGCGGCTACCGGGGGAGCTCAGCGAGCACTTCAGGCTCGGCGGGAAGCTCCGGCTCGGCGAGCGGCTCGGGCGCGCCGGGTGGCGCCGGTTCCGGGAGTGCCGCAGCGGACGGGGGTAGCGGCACCGGCGATGCGGGAAGCACAGTCCCGGACGGGAGCTCTCCGTCCGATTCGGGCGGAGGCTCCCAAGGCGTCGACGGCGGTCTTCCGTCGGCAGATGCGAGCGCGTTTCCGGATCAGTTTCAGCAGCACAATCTCGATGTCATCAACATGTACAGGGCCGGCGGCGGTTTGCGCCCCCTCACGCTCGACGCGACCCTTTCCGCGTTCGCGCTCGCAGGGTCTCAGGAGCTCACGCAAGACCACATTCCGCATCAGCATTTCATGGCGGCCGGCAAAACGCTCTTCACCCCGGCGAACGGCTTCAAGACGTCGGCGGGCGAGAACCAGGGCGACCCGAACGGCTGGACTGTGACGTCGCAAAACGCGACGACGAACGAGCTGACGCAGATCGACCAAATCATGAAGGCCATGTTCGACGAAGGCCCTGCCGGCGACGCAGGGATGCACGGCCACTACTTGAACATCATGAGCGCGACCTTCACCCGCGTCGGCGTTGGCCTCATCGAAGTGAGCGGCCGTCTGTATCTGACGAATGACTTTTCGAATTGACCTGCGGGTTTGCGCGGTGACGACGGCCAGGAGCGCCACGTTCCTCGCATAACGTCGCGGGGGCGGGAATAACGCCGCGTTCCGTCGGTTTTCCGCGGCGTCTCTCGCGGTTGACACGGCTACGCGCCTCGCTACCATGCGCCGCGCCTCCTGAGGCGGTGGACCTGGTTCCTGGGGCATGGCACTCCCTACCCCGACGGCTCGATCGCCCCTCGGGGGAGCCTCAAGAGTTTCTTTTCGGCAGCCCTAAGGCTGCCGACTCGCTGTCGCACCGGGCCCACTACGTCCCCGGAGTCATTGCAGGAGCCTCGGAATGTCGAATGACGTGATGATTTACGCGAATGATCTGTCCAAGAGCTTCGGGTCGTTCCGGGCGCTCGACAAGATCAGCTTCGAAGTGAAGCGCGGCGAGATTGTCGGCTTTCTCGGGCCGAACGGCGCCGGCAAGTCGACGACGATGCGCATCCTGACGTGCTTCATCTCGCCGACAGGCGGGACCGCGCGCATCAACGGGCACGATGTCTTCGACGCTCCGCTCCAGGTTCGCGAGAGCCTCGGATACCTGCCGCAGCGCGCGCCTCTCTACCTCGAGATGAGCGTGCTCGAATACCTGCGTTTCGCCGCCGATCTCCGCCACCTCACCGCCGACACCTTCCGGCGTCGTGCCAGGAGCGTGGTCGAAGTCTGCGGATTGGCTCAGGTCCTCGGAAAGGAAATCCGATACCTGTCGCACGGCTACCGCCAGCGCGTGGGCCTCGCACAGGCGCTCATTCACGATCCGCCGATCCTGATCCTCGACGAGCCGACGAGCGACCTCGACCCCAACGAAAAATCCGAGTTCCTCGACTACCTGAAGCAGATCGGCCAGGAGCGCACTGTCCTACTTTCGACGCACAACCTTGCCGAAGTCGAAGCCTCGTGCGCGCGCGCCATCATCGTCTCGAGCGGGCGCATCGTCGCAGATGGCCCGCTCGACGAGATCCGGGCAAAGAGCGGTCGCGTCCGTTATGCGGTGTCCGTTCAGGAGTCCGCGGGCGATGTGCCGTATCGCGGCCGGGGGCCCCTGCCGAAAAAGGGCGAAGTCGAAGACGCGCTCGGAAAGGTCGACGGCGTGAAGAAGCTCAGCGAGCTGCCGACCGACGATCACGCGCACGCGTACGAGCTTGTCAGCGAGCACGACGTCGACCTGCGGCCGGAGGTCTTCCGAATGATCGTGGAGAAGGGTTGGGTTCTTCTCGAGCTCCACCGCGACGCCCAGACGCTGGAAGACGTGTTCCGTAGCCTCACGATCGGCGACGAACGGCGCAACCGCAACCTGGCCGCCGCGCCAACCGACGGCGACGAAGAAGACGACGAGGCGGACGAGCAGGACGGTGACGACGCCGGCCAAGACGAAAGAGCCGCGAAAGCGCTGCGGAGCTGACCCATGCGAAATATCTTGATCATCGCCCGCCGCGATCTGCGTGCGCAGTTCAACTCACCGGTCGCGTACGTCGTCATCGGCGGGACGCTGCTCCTCCTGGGAGTCCTGTTTTTTCTCATTCCGCGGATGGCCGGAAACTTCTTCGTAGGAAGCTTCTGGGAGGTCGATCGCGTCACGATGGATCAGCTGTTTCTCTACCTGCCACCGCTCATGTGCCTCTTCGTCATACCCGCCGTCACGATGCGATCGCTCGCCGACGAGAAGCGGCTCGGGCACCCTCGAGCTCTTCATCACGTTGCCGGTGCGCGACAGCGAAGTCATCCTCGGCAAGTACTTCGCGTCTTGCGCGATGGTGCTCGTCCTTCTCGCTGCGACGCTGCTTTACCCGATCGCGATGTTCGTCTGGCCGTGGCACCTCGGGCCCCTCGACTGGGGACCGGTCTGGTCGGGCTATCTCGGCTGCATCCTCTTCTCGTTTGCCGCGATCGGAATCGGGATGATGCTCTCCAGCCTGACCGAGAGCGACGTCATCGCCTTCTTCATGACCGCGGGCGCGCTCAGCGTGCTCTACGCAGTGGGCTGGATGGTCTCCATCGTGCCGGGCGGCCTTGCCGACGCGATTGGGTTCGTCTCGTTCCAGACTCGATACCAGTCGTTCGCGCGCGGCCTCATCGACACGCGCGCGGTCGATCTACTTCTTGTCGGTCACCGTCGTGTGCCTGCTCGTCAGCTTTCGGTCCCTCGAGAGCCGGAAGTGGTCCTGAGCCGAACCTCGCTTTGAGAGACGAAAGAAGCCATGGAGAAGCGTAAGAAAGTCCGCACTCGAGAGCGGCGCTGCTCATCGTCGTCGTGGCGGCGTTGCTCGTCGCCGTGAACGCGCTGTCCGCCCTCGGCGTCTACGCCCGCAAGGACGTCACGAAGTCCGACAAGTTCACGCTCTCGAAGGGGAGCGGAAACCTGCTTCGATCGATGAAGCAGGAGCTCGCGATCGACGCCTACGTCACCAAGGGTCTGCCCAAGCTCGACGCGTTCGTGCGCGACCTGCGCGACCTCCTCCAGGAGTACAAGAACGCTGGAGGCGGGAAGTTCGACTACGCGCTCATCGAGGCGAAGGACGAAGACGCCAAGAAGAAGGCGAAGGACGCCGGACTCATCGAGCAGCCCTTCGGCGAAGCGAGCGACACCGACGAAAAGGCTGCGGTGACCCAAGGCTTCATGGGCCTCGTCTTCAAGTACGGCGAGCAGCAGGACGTCATCAAGTTCTCTCCCCGACCGCACGGACGGCCTCGAGTTCTGGATCACCAACAAGATTCGCGAGATTCGCGACAAGGGCGACGACATCCACCACAAGATCGGCGTCCTCACCGGGCACGACGAGATAAAGCTCAGCGACAACAATCTCGCTCCGAGCAACATGGGCAAGTCCTCGATCCAGGGGATCATCACCCAGAACTTCCCTTTCTACACGTTTCCAGGACGTCGACCTGAAGAACGGCGACATCGAGGTTCCCGACGACCTCGACGGCCTCATCATCACGCAGCCCGGCAAGGACCTCAGCGAAAAGGAGCTGCGGCGCATCGATCAGTTCGTGATGAAGGGCAAGTCCCTCGCCGTCTTCGCCAGCGCGGTGAACGTGAAGGCCAACGACGCCTCGATGAACGCCAGCTTGAGCACGCACGGCCTCGAGAAGCTGCTCGACGGCTACGGCATCGCCATGAACAAGGACGCCGTCCTCGACCTGTGGCGGCGGGTGCGCGTCGTGGTGCCCACGGTAGGGGGCATGGCGCGGAGTCGACCTGCCGCAAGTGCTCGAGGTGCAGGACGACACCCGGTTCACGGGCGAGCAGCAGTTGATCGACACGAGCTTCCCGTGCCTGTTCCGCGTCGAAGACGTCGCGGTGCCGTTCGTGTCCAGCCTATCGCTCCATGCCGACAAGCAGCCCGATGCAAAGCTGCATGCGGTCATGCGATCGTCGCCATTCGCCGTCCATCTGACTGGGCGAGACCGTCGATCTCCGACCGTTGCCAGAAATGGGCTCCGAAGCTGAAGGGTCTGCAGCAGCAGCAATACGCGATCGGCGCGGATGTCGAGGGAACGCTGAAGAGCGCCTTTGCGGACGGCGAAAAAGAGGGGGTCAGCGCGCCGGCGCAGAGCGCCAAGCCCGCTCGTGTTTTCGTCCTCGCTTCTTCGCAGTTCCTGGCCAATCCGCTGGCGCGGGCCGGCAGCGGGCCCAGACATGGGGTCCCAGTTCGGGATGATGATGCCGAACGCGGGAGGCGACGAGCAGCTGCTGATGCTCGCCGGACCGTACGCGCAGCAATTCATCACCGGGTCGATCCTCGTCTTCAAGAACACGCTCGATTGGCTCAGCGGCGACACCGATTTGCTCGCCGTCAGCGCGAAGCTGCTCAGTGATCCCAACCTCGTCTACGGCGACCTTTCCAAGGTGAAGATCACGCCGGAAGAGAGCGAAGAGCAGATCCGAAAGCAGGAGGAGGAGCTCAAGCAAGCTCGAAAGGCGCAACAACGAGACGTGGAGCTTTTGCTCATCCTTGGCATTCCGGCCCTCGTCGCCGCTTACGGTCTCGTGCGGTGGCGCAGGCGCCTCGCCGCGCGCTCCAGTATTTCGCTCGCATAGCTCACGGAGAAGGACACAGAACGCCACCATGTCGCGCGATAAACTCATACTCGTTGGCGTCGTTTTGCTCGGGCTGCTCGGCTTTCTCGTCGTCAAACAGGCGAAGAGAGACGAGGCGATGGGTGCGCCGCTCGCCAGCTCCAAGGACTTTCCGGCCCTCGCCATGCCCGCCGGTGTGGACAAGCTCAGCATCACCAACGGGGAGAAGGGAGAGGTCGTACTCGAAAAAGCGGCCGACCCGAGCGGCGCGTCGGTTGACGGGGGCTCGGCAGCGGTCTGGCAGGTCTCAAAGCCCGTCAAGGCGGCGGCCAGTCAGCAGGCCGTGAAAGACGTCGTTGCAAACCTCGAAGAGCTCAAAGTCGATTCGCTCATCAACCTGAAGCTCGACGACGCCGTCCGAAAGGACAAACAACTCGACCCCGCGCACGGTGTCCACGTCGTCGCTTGGAAGGACGGCGAGAAGAAGGTCGACGAAATCTTCGGCAAGAGCGGGCCCGCGGGTCAGCTCGTTGTCCTCGCCGACAAGCCCGACCAGGTCTGGGCGGCCAAGGGCTACTCATCTTACCTCTACACGAAGGAAGCCAAGGATTTCCGCGAAAAGGAGATTCTCAAATTCGACGACGCGAACGCCTCTCAGGTGACGATAACGAACACGCACGGCACCTTGTCGTTCACCAAGGGGGACAACAAATGGGTCGCGACCAAAGACAAGACTCTCCTCGCCCGCTTCGACGAGGAGAAGCTGAAGGACATGCTGCGCGCCTACAAAGCCCTCAGTGCGGATGACTTCGGTGATGGCAAGACGATCGCAGAGACGCAGCTCGACAAGCCCGAGGCAAAGGTTTCGATTCAGCTTAAGGATGGCGCCGGCACTTATGCTGTTTTGATCGGCGGCGTCGCGAATGGCACGAACCGCTGGGTGAAGCGGGGCGAAGACGAAGCGATCTTTCAGATCGGAAGTTACACTTCGGAGTGGGCGCTTGCGGACGCGTCGAAATTCCAGCAAGCGTTGGACGCCGGCTCCGCGGACGCTGGCGGCGTCAAGTCTGCGAAGAAGAAGTGAAGTGACACCCGGCGCGAGTCAACGAGGCACCACGAGCGAAGGGGTATTCATCTCGCGGGCGGCGATATCGAGCGGGGCCTCGCCCAACGCGGCCCACGTCTTCAGTCGGCGCTCATCCCCGCCATCGCCGTAAAGCAACTCGGCCGCGAGCGCGACCCCTAGCGCGACGACCGGGCGTTCGCGCGCGGCGCGTTGTATCGCGTCCACGATGTCGTTCTCCGGGCGCGAAAGAAGCCCTGTCCGCGGAGGCGGCGCGCTCACCACGGCAGCGAAGGACAAGAGCACGTCGTCATGAAGCGCCACGATCGCGGCCGCACGGGACGAATCGTTCGTAAGCGCGCGAAGCGCGCCGCAGATCGCGGCGCGTTCGGGCGGGGGAGCCATCACGCGGAGGAGCGTTCCGGTTACTGTCGGGCAAGGTCCCTCGACGAACAAGAGCTGGCGGGCCTCCGCTTCGATTCTGCCGCGCGCCTCGGCGGACCCTAGGACGGTCTCAGCCAAGCTGCGCAAGCGCTCTTCGAGTCGTTCGAGCCGCGGCCGGAGGGTCGCTCCATCGATGGTCATTCCGAGGTAGACGCGCACCGCACGCGCAATCCGGTCGACAGAGTTTACGGTCGGCACCGGCCGAATGTCGGCGTCGAGCGCCATTCGCACCTGGGCGAGTGCCGCCGACCCGCGCGGGAATTGCAACGGAACAAGCAGCCTTTCCAGCGGGTATAGCTGGACATCGAGATCCGACGGCCCGGCGCGCGGTCCACCATCCCTAAGCGACTCGCGGATTTCGAGCAGGTGCTTGCTCACCCAAGCATCGCGCTCTAGCCAGTCGTGGGGCGCCTGCGGTGCTGTCCAAGTCGAGACGATGCCCCGCACCAGCTCCCCGGAAAACTCCCCGAGGCGCGCCTCGTCCTCGGCGCGCGTCTTCTCCTCCTCGATGAGACGCCCAAGCAGCTCGCGTTCGAGCTCCGGTCGAGCCAGGACGCTCGCGGGCGGCCCTACTTCGAGCAACGGTTCGCGGAAGCTCGCGAGCGCACGGGCCGCGTGGTCAATCGTGCGACCCCTAGCGCGGAAGGCGAAGAGGTCGAGCGAGCGACCCTGGAACTGGGCGGTTACGTCCTCGTCGAGCACCGCCTCGGTCCCGATGCGTTCGACCAGCTCTTCCGAGGGGATTGCCCCCGACCGCCGCGCGAGGCGCGGATCGGCAGCCGCCAGCCACGCCAGAGCCTCGTCCTCGGCTCGCGCAAACGCCGCGGTGTGCGTGCCGCCGATGTCCGCGTTCAACGGGGCAGGTGCCGCTAGGAGGCGCGCGGACGGACGTACGGAGGTCGCGCGCATGCCGCCCCGAGGACGCATGGCGCCAAGCGGAACAAGCAGCGCCCTAGGATCGTCGCCGATAGGCGCGCAGTCGCCGGCGCCTGGGCCTTGCGGTCAGGCGAGCAGCGGGTGGGTGACCCTAGCTGGGCGGTGCCGGACGTCATCGCGGCCACGCGACAGCCTAGCCTCTAGCGCGAGCAGCGCGCGAGCGACTGACGTTGACCCAGCACGAGGACGCACCCCGCGAGTGCGTCCATCCCCACGACCCCGTCGCGTGGGCACAGCGGGTCCGCCGTCCCGGGCACGAGGTCCACGTCTGTCGTCGCGGTCCAGTCGCCGATTCTCATGTGCAAGCCACTCACCGAGCGGGTTTGCACCAGCCCGGACGCCGCGTAGATGGGCTCCTCGCTTGGCCGCGCGCGCGGTGCCAGGCGGCGGGCCGCCTTCGAAGTCATGAGCAGATCCGTCCTGGTCGCGCCGGTGTCGAGCAAGAGATCGACTGCGTTGCCCTCCACGGTTCCCCGTAGGACGAACGCTAGCTCTGGAACGCCGCCGGCGTCGCCCCTGCAAGCCCGCGTAGGTTCCCCGCTCGTGAGCGGCGCGCTCGCTGCGTCATCCAACTCTCGGACCGCCTCGCTCCAAGGCAGCGTGCGCATCTCGCGCCGCGGCAGATCGAGGACGAGCCCGTCGTCCCCCGAAACGAGCCATTGAGGGGAGACGAACGCCCCAATGCCGATCGCGGCGATCGCGTCGGGCACGTCGGTGACGAGCATTGGCCCGTCGGCCAGCGGTCCCCAGCCGTCGATGTTCACGGCCGGATGATCCACCGAATAGGTCCTGACGGCTTTGCCAGCATGATCAGTGCCGATCGCACCGAGAGCATGCAACGTCAGCCCGGCCTTGCGAGCAAGCCAGCCAGCAATGATATGCGAGTTTGCGCCTGTGTCGACGAGCATCCAGGTGGGCTCGCCGGCTACCGTTCCTCGCACGAGTGGCAGCGGAAACGCGCGTCCGTTCAGCTCGAACCGCAGCGCCACCCGGCGCCATCTAGCCGCGATCGAACGCGCGGCCGGCGACGACGCCAATGCGCCAGCCGCCGGAGCCGTGGCGCCTACGGACAATGGGCCCCGCGTCCTTCCCGCTCCCGACGCCCCCACGCCAACGCACGCCGCGGCGGCAGCGCCTGCGAGCCACAGGGCGAGATGCCTTGACACTACCAGCGAAGCGGAGGCCGCCCGACGGGGTCGCCAGGTCCTTAGGTGCAACCTAAGCTGCTTACCATGAGCGATTCGTCCGCGCCGCCTCCCTCCCCCTCGACGCCGGATCGGCCTCGGAGCTCGGGGAAGACGAATCGGATGGAAAGCCGACGACGCCCGCTGTCGTCGGCACGACGCTCGAAGCGCACATCATGGGCGGGATGCGCGGCTCTCCGGGAGCCACGGGCGAATTCACATCGCTGCTCAACGCGATCACGCTCGCGGTGCGCATCATTCATACCCGGGTACGCGCGGCCGGCCTTGCGGGGATGCTCGGTTACACCGGCGAGACGAACGTTCAGGGGGAGCGCGTGCAAAAGCTCGATGCCGTCGCCAACGAGGTCTTCTGTACCGTCCTCGAGCGAAGCGGACGATGCGCCATGGTCGTGAGCGAAGAGCTCGAACAGGCTCGCGTGTTCTCGGAGACGGGCAAGTATATCGTCGCGTTCGATCCGCTCGACGGCTCTAGCAACATCGACGTCAACATCTCAATCGGCACGATATTTTGTGTGCTCCGAGCGCAACACGTTGGCGGTCGTCTCATCGAAGGCGCACTGCAGCCGGGCAAGCGGATCGTGGCCGCTGGGTACGCCGTCTATGGGAGCGCCACGACGCTGGTCCTCTCGACCGGCCACGGCGTTCACGGATTCACGCTGGACCCCAGCGTCGGCGAATTCTTCCTCTCCCACCCGGGCATTCGTTGCCCCGAGCAAGGCAAGACCTACTCGATCAACGAGGGGAACTTCGCCCTCTGGGACCCCCGCGTCCAGCGGTGGAGCCAATGGGTCAAAAGAGACGATCCCGCTCGGGGCTTTCCGTACGGACACCGTTACGTCGGCTCGCTAGTGGCGGACGCTCACCGCACCCTTCTGAAGGGGGGCATCTTCGCTTACCCGGCGGACAAGAAGAGTCCGCATGGCAAACTGCGCTTGCTGTACGAGGCCAATCCGATGGCCTTTCTCTTCGAGCAGGGGGGAGGGGCGGCGACGAATGGTATCGACCGGATCCTCGATATCGAACCGAAGAGCCTGCACCATCGCACCCCCCTCGTCCTGGGGTCCAAGCACGACGTGCAGGTGTTTCGGCAGTTTCTCGCCAGCGAACGGTAACCGATCCGAACGACGCTCCTACACGGCGGTCGTGTTGGGCTCCCAGATGTGCTTGTGCAACTGAAGCTGCACACGCACGGGGAGCGCATCCTCGAGCACCCACTTCACCACGTCGCGCGCCGCGAGCTGGCCGAACACGGTGCTGGCCAGCAGGTTTTTCGTGCGGGCGGTCAGCGAACGCGCGTGGATTGCGGCACGCATCCATTCGTAATCGGCGCGGTCCGCGAGCACGAACTTGATCTCGTCACGAGGCCCGATGTGCTCGAGATTGCTCCACCGGTTCTGGTGACCTTCACGACTCCCTGGACACTTGAGGTCCATAACCTTGTGCACACGGGGATCCACACGCGAGACGTCGGCTTCGCCGCTGGTCTCGACGAGCACCGTGCGTCCTGCTTCGCAGAGCTCCGCCAGCAGTGGAAAGACGCCCGGCTGCAGGAGGGGTTCGCCGCCCGTCACCTCGACGAGAGGTGTAGCCCCCGCGAGAGCACGGGCGAGCACGTCGGCGCGCCGCATCCGCGTCCCGCCGTAGAACGCTTGAGGAGTGTCGCACCACGCGCAGCGGAGGTTGCACCCGGTGGTGCGTACGAATGTGCAGGGCAACCCCGCGAACGTCGACTCACCCTGGATGCTCGAGTAGATCTCGTGGATGACGAGGGTGTCTTCTTTCGCCACGGCGTGCTCGTTCTAGTACATCCGGCCGCTGCTGGCGCCCGCCGCTAGGCTAAGCCTAGGGACTGTCCCAAAAGGTATCGGGGACGGGCATCTCCCCGGCATCCACATCGTACGTTGGCGAACCCCGTGGGGCGGCGGACGACGGAACGAGCATGGGGGGCCGGATTGCGGCGTAGTGGCGCTCGAGCGCCCAAGCAGCCGCCGCGACTCCGAGCGCTGCGAGGAGCATCGCTCGAGCGAGGGCCGTCGTTGGCAGACTTTCGCGGACGGGGCGCGCTCCTAGGCCGCCGAGGAACACCACCTTTTTCTTCGCCAATGCGCACCGAATTTCGTTGTTGAAGAGGGCGTAGGCTACCGTGAGCGCGGGCCGTGAGAGGGGCAATAGGGACCGCCGCTGCGAGGTTGGTCCTCATGGTGGCGGTTGGAGCCGCATCGACGCTCGCGGGATGCCGCCGGCCAATTCCGATGGCCCACGCGGCCCCCGCCGTCCCAGCGGTGGGCGAGCGACGAGCGCAGCCTGCGGACGAGGGACCGCCGCCCCCATGGACATATTGGGAGCCAGTGGACGTCCCTCCCCTCGTTCCATCCGCCTCGCCGGCATTTGCATCGGGACCCGAGTCTGCGTCGGCGTCGGCGGAGCTGCCGGTCGATCCCGCCCAGCTCGTTCGCACCCCCTCCGCGGACGCGAGGTGGGCCGCCGCAACGCCGGCGTTTCGCGATGCGCTCACCGCGCGCGGCTTTGCGGTCATGCGAGCCGTCCATCCGTCCTCTCGTCTGGGCGACTTCTACTCGTCGCTCCGCGATGAGCGTGTGCCGTGGGTGGTCACCCTCGATGTACTTTTCTTTCTCACGCATATGGCGCTCGACCGTGCCCTTGGCGATGTCGACGGGAGCACGATGAGGCCGTCTTTGTCGACGCTCCTACGCCGACTCGATCAGCGCCTCACCGCTGAAAATCGGACCGCGCGGGCCGACATGGTCCAGCCCTACCTCGTCGCGCGCGGCATCGTCTCCGTCGCTCTCGCGTTGAGCGAACCAACTTATCAGCCCGCACCCGAGCTCGAGGTGCTGGTCGGAGCGGAAACGGCGCGAATCGTCGCGCATACCGGCGTCGGCGTGAGCCCCTGGCTCTTGACGTCACTGGACTATTCGGCCCTGTCGCCGCGCGGCATGGCGGATCACGACGAGGTGAGCGCGGGGTGGTGCCGCGCATCGTCTTGGCTCGAACGCGCCGCGCTTTCTCTCGAGGGCGCCGGCGAGGGGCGGGTTCACACCGCGGTCGACGTCGCCACCGCGCGGGTGCATGCGCGCGCGGCGCTGCTGCTGACTCGACTTGTCGACCACGAGACCGACGCCGAGTCGGCCACCGCGTGGGGACGCATCCAGCGCGCCGGCGAGCTCGTCATCGGCGAGGTCGACGACGTCACCCCGCGTGAGCTCGCCGCCGTCGTGACGAATGCGAGGTTCCAGCTGCAGAACCAGGCATGGCTCGAGAACGTGGCTCGGGTGGACAGGGTGCGGCATGCTGCGGCGCAGCAGATTTCCTCTCGCGTCTACGATGGCTCGGGAGGCGCACGGGCGGCAGGTCGCGAAAGCAGCGAGCCGAGGCGCCTGCTTGCCCCGACCTTTCGCCTGCTCGGTCCGCCAGCCACCCCCGACGGCGAAGTTCTCCAAGCCCTGGTCTTCCCTTCGATCGGTCCGGTCGCCAACGACGAGTCTCCTCCCACCGCACGCGGTCGCGTCCGCGCGTTTCCGAGCGCGCTCGACGTTGCAGCTTGGCTCGGGTCTGCCAGCGCACGCGATGCGCTCCACGAGACGGCGGACGACGCGTTCGAAGGGTTCGGCGAGACCCTCGACCGGCTGGTTCGCTCCCGCTCACCGCAACGATCCTTGGCGCGGCACCGGACGCCATATCTCTCGATGCTCGATGCCATCGAGACGTGGCTTGCGCCCTCGGCGGGTGACCGCTTCGAGCCGGGCGCCGCCCTCGAGGTTTGGCGCCGACGAAAGGCCGATGTAGCGCTTGCGGCGTGGACAGAGCTCCGCCACGACGCCACGTCGTTCTCGCGCGCGCCGGTCTCAGAAGTAATGCTCCCCCCGCAATCTCCCGGCGGGACGGCCGTTCCTCTCTTCGTGGAGGCCCACCCCGAAGCCATCGCGAAGCTCATCGCCGTGGTGCGCCAGACGGCGCGGGCGCTCGTTGCGGAAGGGCTTCTGCCGAGCCGGGCGCCGGCGCTGACGGTCCTCGACGAGGTGGACGATCTCTTGTGGACGGCTTTCGGCGTGGCCGTCTACGAGACGGCCGACGAGACCACGCCTCCGGCCCTTGCCGCAGCCCTCGCGGGGTTTCCGGCCCGGCTGCGCGCGCTGGAGTCGGCTCTGGCCGAAGCGGGCGAGGCCGACGTGCCCATTGCGACCGACGTGCACGCCGATTTGCCATCAGGACGCGCGCTCGAGGAGACCACCGGGCGCGTGGAAGAAGCCTGGATTGTCGTGCGCGAGCCAGGCACGCATTGGCTCTGGCTCGCGATCGGGGCCTCGATCCCGCACCACGAATTGGTTCAACCGGCGGGCCGACGCTGGACGGACCGCGCGTGGCGGGATCGGCTCGAGGCCGAAGGCGACCCGCCCCCCGGTACCTTGGCCCGGGGCTACTCGATAGACCGAGGGCTTGGTGCCTCGGCCGCACCTGATCACTAGCCTTCAGAGCCTGGGCTCCGGCTCAAACCGTGCTAGCGACCCCGTCGTGACCGGCCTCCCCGCGACGCGGCAGCCGCTGCGCGCGGCAGCGTGGATGGGCCTCGCCCAGCTTCTATTCGCCCTGATGGGCATCGGCGCACGACTGGGCGGGAGGGGTGTCCCGTGGCAAGAGGTCGGCGCAACCCGGTTCTTCGTGGGCGGGTTGACGGCTTACGTAGTGGCGCGGGTACGGAGGCAATCCCTGAGCATCACTCGCCTCCGCGAGTCCTGGTTCCGCAGCGCGTTCGGTACCCTCAGCGCAGCGGGAACTTTTTACGTCTACTCGGCGCCGGACCTGCCGATCGGCGACGCCATCACGCTCTTTGCCATCTCTCCCATCTTCGTGGCGCTCGCGAGCCTCCCCCTGCTTGGCGAGCGTGTGAAGCAGAACGTCGTCGTCGCACTCGTGTTCGGTTTCTCGGGGATCGCCATCGTCGCCAAACCCTCGTTCTCCAGCGCCCCCCATCTTGTCGCCGCCGGCGCCGGAACCGCGATGGCTACGGCCTTGGCAATGGTTTGGCTGCGGCGCATCGGTCCATCCGAATCGAGCGAGGCCATCGTGTTCCATTTCTCCTGCATCGGGTTCGGCGCGATGCTCCTCGGCGCCTTGCCTTTTTGGCGGACGCCGAACGCACGGGATGCGATGGTGCTCGGGCTGATGGGACTGAGCGGTGGCCTTGCCCAGATCGCCATGACGCGCGCGTACGCGCTCGACGAAGCCGCCCGCGTAAGCGCGATGACTTACACCAGCGTCGTGTTCATGCGCCTCCTTGCCGTCCCAGCGTTCGGCGAAATACCGAACGCGATGCAAATCATTGGTTCGCTGCTGGTCATCGCCTCCGGCGTCGTCCTCGCGCTCGGGCGCGTGGGCGGCCGCGCAACGGGCGACGGAGCCTTAGGTGCCGCGGCCCCGGGTAAGCTAGAGCCGTGAAGCCGCTGCCGTCGGGCCCACCCTGGGATCTGCCGGTCACACAAGCGCCTTTGGCATTCGTCGACCTCGAAATGACGGGGCTCGACCTGGAGCGCGACCGGGTCGTGGAAGTCTGCATCGAGCGCTGCATCGGCGGCGAACGGAGTGCTTTCTTCTCGACGCTCGTCAATCCGGGAGAGCGCGTGGGCGGGGCCGCGCACGTGCACGGGCTCGATGCCGCCACGCTCTCCGGAGCGCCGCGCTTCGGGGACATCGCCGGCCAGGTCCTCTCGGCGCTCGACGGCGCCATCCTCGTCGCGCATGCCGCCACTTGGGACGTGGGCTTTCTCATGGCGGAGTTTCATCGTGCGGCCATTCCGCTCTCGGTGGTGCATTGGCTCGACACATTGGTGCTCGCGAGGCGAGCCTTCGCCTTCCAGTCGTACTCGCTCGACGCGCTCTGTCGGACGCTCCTAATCGAGCGGGGTCGCGCCCATCGCGCCGAGAGCGACGTCCGGGCGATGCGCGCGCTCTTCGATCGCTGCGTCGCCGTCCTCGACCCGGTCAGCGCCCGCGACTTGTGGGAGGTTCGCATCGGTGAGCGTCGTGCGCGCCAAGCCATCTTGGACGCCTGCGAGGCGGCCGTGAAGCACGGTGCGCCCGTCATTGTCAGCTACCGTGCCGCACGCCGCGCCCCCCAACCGCTCGCCATGGTCTTGCTCGAGGTTCGCTCCGACCTCGACCCGCCGCGCGTTGTGGGCTATCAGCTCCCCGGACGAGGCCGGAGGCAACTGCGTGCCGACCGCATCCTGCGCATCGAGCCCGCGCCTTCTCCGGCGCAACACTGAGAGCCCCACGTCGATGCGCCGTTTCCTGTTCGTCGTTGTCGCAATCTGCGCCGGGTTACCTGCTTGCGGCGCGTCGATTGGGGGGCCCGGCCCGGCCCGAGCGCCACTCGCGGTCCAATGGTTCGATCGCGCGAAGTCGAGCTATCGCGCGGGCGACTTCGACGACGCGAGAGAGTCTGCGCGCCGGGCGCTCGACGCGGCGCCGGCCGACGTGGAAATAAGGGAGCTCGCCGCGCGCGTCGCGCTCCTCCGGCTCGACTTTCCGGAGGCGCTCCGTTTGACCGAGGGGCTGACCTCCTCCGCTGCCCACGGCATTCGCGGCCGCGCTTACTGGTTCTCGGGTGATCTGGAGCACGCCGCCGACGAGCTCGACGCGATGCTGACCGATCCGCAAGTGAAGGACGCATGGGCACACGACGTCGCTGGCCTGGCGCGCCGCGGCGTCGGTCGGCATCCCTTCGAGATGGACGGAAGCCTCGTCGCGTCGATCGAGATGCCGCGCTCGCTCGACCGCGTGGCTCTCGGCCCCGCAAACGTCGTCCCATGCGAGCTGGATGGGGAGCGCATCCTCGCGCTGGTTGCTACGGGGTCCAGCGAGGTCCTGCTGGACGCCAACACCCGCCACGAGGCCGCTTGGGTGAATCTCCGCTTCGACCGCGTCGAAGTGAAAGACGTCCCAGCGCTCGTGCAGGACCTCTCGCCCATAACCCGGCAGCTCGGGGTCCCCATCAAGGCGCTCCTTGGCGCGCAGTTCCTTCGGCACGCCCACGCGACGTTCGATCGCCGCGGCGACCAGTTCGTCGTGCGCCGCCTCGACGCGCCCGCTCCGCCGGAAGCGAGCCGAGTCCCGCTCTACTATCTTCGAGGCGGCGGAATGGTCCTTCGCGCGGAGGTCACGGCGCGAGAGGGCGAAGCGATACCGCTCTTCGTGGACAGCGCCCGTGCGTTTCCGCTGTTGCTTCGGGACGGTGCGTGGAAGAAAGCCGGGGTCGACCTACACACTCTCTCCGCGCTGCCAGATGCCCCCAACGTCAGGCGGGGGCTGGTGCCGATGTTTCGGGTCGGCGGCTTCGATCTCGCGAAGATGCCGGCGGTCCAGGGCGTCGATCTCGGCGAGCTGAACGAGGGTCTGGACGTCGACATGGGGGGCGTCATCGGAGCCGACTTGTTGGCCTTCTTCCGCGTGACGTTTGCGGACGACGGGCGCTTCATTTGGATTGAGGCCGACCCGTCGCTCTTGGCTCCCGAGACACCGCCGGCCTCCGCGCCCAAGGCGCCGGCCTCCGTCGTTCCAGGCCTCTCCCCGCCTTCCGGCGAGCGACCGATCACGGCGCCTGCGTCAGCGCCTCCCGTGGGCCACCGATGAGCAGCCCGGCGATCGCGAGGCTCGCCGTCTACGCGGGGAGCTTCGATCCGCCGACGCTCGGTCATCTCGATCTCATCGATCGCGCTTCGGCGCTCTTCAGCGATGTCATCGTCGGAATCGGCAAGCATCCGACGCGAAGCCCCCTATTCAGCGTGGAAGAGCGCGTGGACCTCGTGTCGCGCGTATCCTCGCACCTGACCAACGTGACCATCGAGGTGTTCGACGGCTTGCTCATCGAGTTCTGCAAGCAGAGGGGGGCCCGAGTCATCGTCCGCGGTCTTCGCGCGGCCACCGACTTCGAGTACGAGCTGCAAATCGCCCATGCGAACGCCGACCTCGAGCCGAACGTCGATACTGTATTCTTGCCGACGCGCACCAAGAACGGGTTCATCAGCGCGTCGCTCGTGCGCGAGATTGCCAGCCACGGGGGCGATGTGAGCCGCTACGCGCCAGGGGCCGTCTGCGACGCGCTCGTCCGAAAGTTCGCGCGGCAGTCCTAACTCATCAACGGAGCGCCATCAGCGAGGTGACGGCCCAGCCCCCGCTTTGGACGTCCACATCGACGCGACGGCTCACTCCGCGTGCCTCGAGGTTTACGGCGTGCTTACCCGCCGCCACGCGAACCCTCGCGATGGCCACGCGCGCAGGCAGGGTCTCCCAGCTCCGAGTGTCGGGCGTGTCGAGCGCCGTCAACGTGACCTGTGTCGCCAGCGAAAGGAGCGTTCCGAGCAGCTCCTGCTTGCCCGCCGCGGCCTGGGCAACCTTGCCGGCGCCGAAGCGAGCGACCATTCGCGTGATCGCGCTCACGATCACCTTTCCCTCGATCTTCCTCCATTCGGCGCGGACCGCGCGCGTCACGTCGACCGCGTCGTCGAGCGGCACTGCGGTCCCGTCGAGAGTGCACGACGGCGAGGCATAGTCCTCCCGGTCGGCGGCCAGCGTCGGGAAGTTCACCCAGCTCACGAGGCCTTGCGCCGCCAGTTGGTTCGCAGCGGCGGCGTCGGTCGGCGAGATGGCGCCAGAGGCCCACGTCAGCGCGAGGCCGATGGGCACGCGCTGGGCTACCTTGTGGGGAACTCGTCCATAGCCAACGACGACCACGACCTCCCCATCGTGGGCTTCGCCGAGCGGGCGGTCAGCGAGGGCCTCTCCCGTGTGTTCGAGCTCGGTGAGGCGCGGCGAGCGGTAACGCGCCCGCGGGAGAAGAAGCCGCACCGGCTCACGGAGCGCACGAAAGCCGGAGAAACCAAGTGCCTCATCGTACCATCGGAGCGCCTCGTCGAGCTGATCGCTCTCTTCGAAGGTCAGTCCGGCGAGGAGCGCTCCCAGCCCGAGCACCGCGTTGTCGCGCTCGTGGAGGGTCTCTGCCACATACCGCTGCATGACCGCCAGGCGGCGCGCCTCGACGCGCGCGCCGTTCAGATCGCCGAGCTCGAGGTAGTTGAGCATGTCGAGCGTGTTGACAAGGAGTTTCTCGTAAGGGGGCGCCTCGTATTTGCCACTCGACCCAGAGAAGACATACTCGCCAATCGTATCTTTCGCGTCGTGAGCGATGTCGAGCATGTCGATTGCCTTGTCAGAAGCCTCGAAATCATGTTTCGAGTGGTCGAACTGCGCGACGCTCTGCTGAATGCTCGCGCGGTCGAGAACATAGAGCGCGTTGTCGCTCCCCATGTCTGCGGGAAGGTCTCCGTCGCCGTGGACCTTCATCTGCTCGTTCAGAAGCTGAATCGCCCTCCGCGGCTCGCCCGCATCGAGCGCCGTGCGCACGGGCAGCGTTCGTTCGGAATGGCTCGCGCAGGCCTCGAGCGTGGCGAGGACGCCGGCGGCGAGGACCGCGCGACCGAGTTTCGGTAACATCAGTAAACCATGAAGGACGCTGCTCGCGCGGCGACCTTCAGCGAATGGCCTTGGTCACGTACGCCTTTTGCTGCCACCGGATCTCGCTCGTCTCCGTGTCGATCACTTGCATGAAGATGAAATACTGAACCCGCCGAGCGTCCTCGGTCCGCTCGTCGGCCGCGCCGACTTTACCCGTCACGTAGTACTTCACCCCGAGCTGCTTGCCGTATTGCGGAACGTGGCGAGGGTCGAAGACGGGGTGCTGCGAACCCTCGACCTGGCGGATCATTTCCGCTTGCCGCTCCTGGCTGATTACGCGAACGATGCCGCTGTTGACGAGCCACGTCTCGGTCTCGCCAAGCATCGAATCGAGCTGAGGATCGATGTGCTCGCTCGTCTCGTTGAAGAACGGCGCGATTGCGACGAGCGTGCGATCGCTCTGCCCGGCCTTGACGCGCCACTCCATCATGATCGGCGCCTCGCGTAGCTGGTTGAGTAGCGTCTGGAGCGTGCGTTGCATGTCGTCTTTGTCGAGGCCGGTGCTCATCGCAGGTCGATCGATGCTCGGGTCATCTGCTCCGCGCACGTACTCCTTGCCGGCGCAGGCGCTCAGAATCAGCGCGCCGAAGACGACTGGCGCCAAGCAAAAAAGAGATCGAAGGCGAGCGTTCATTGTTGGCCTCTATAACGTGACCGATGCCGTGCGCGACGACGGTTCGATTGTTTGCGTTGCTTTGACGTGCCGACAGCATAAAAACTCAACCGCTTTCGGCGAGGGGATTCGCGACCTGGGGGCAAGACGCCCCGCTCCTCTCGTCACGACCCGCCGAGGTCATTCGGCCGGCTCAGCGCCTCCTCGAGCGTCTTTGCCAACACGTCGGCCGGCTGCGCCCCGATGATCTGCCGCTCGTTGATCCACAACGTCGGCAACGCGAACCCGCCCGCCGCCTTGAACTCGGCGCGGTCGGCCTCGATGCTCGCGTCAGTCGCCGGGTCGACGACGCATGCGCGGTAGGGCCCAAGCTCCAGCCCCAGGCTCTGCGCGATGATTTCCGCAGTGCTCGGGCGTTAGCTGCTCGACCGGAGCCGCGAAAAGCGCGCTCGCCATGGCATCACCCTTGCCGAGACGCTCGCCGCAGCAAGCCGCGCGGGCGGCGTCGAGCGCGTGCGGGTGTATCCGCAGGGGGACTTGGCGACGTACGACCCGAACGCGGTCCTTGTGGGCGAGGAGGAGCGGCTCGAGCTCGGCGTTCGTCATGCGGCAGAAAGGGCATTCGAAATCCACGAAGTCGACGAGTGTCACGGCGCCCTTCTGCGCCATCCCGCGCGTGCGCGCCATCTCGCTGCGAATGACCTGCGGTACGGTGGTCGCCCGCAAACCAAGGACGACGGGCAGCGCCACCGCTGCAGCCAGCGCAAAGGTCGCTGCGAAGACGACGACCAGAGACCTTCTTGCCTGCGCCTGCGGTGCTCGCCGAAGGCGCACCGCCGCAGCCAGCGCGCTCACGATGCCCGACGCATCGGCGACGGCGCAGTACACGCAAACGTGGCCGATCCGCGCCTGCACGCCGAGCAGCACCGCGCCGATCAGCCCGGCGCCGGCTGCGAGGGCGAGCTGTGCGATCCGCGCGCGTCGACCGCCGAATAGCGCTGCCACGCCGATCGCCAGGAACCCCGCCAACCCGATCAGCGGCATGGGTACGCCGAGCGGCGCCGCGAAGGCGGTATGCCTCACGGCGTCGCACCCACCGCCTTCGCCGCAGAACACTGGAATCGGCCGCAAGTAGTCGACTGCGAGCATGGCGCTCGCCACGAGCCCGGTGAAAACGGGAACGAGGGACGCCGCGAGGGCGAGGGTGTCGACCGACCGCTCCGATCGCATCATTCTTCCCACCGAATCGTCCAACCGGCACCGCCGGTCAACTGTTCCGCACTCCACTCGTGGACAAGCGCGCCCCTGGACCCCCCCTCGACCGGGCCTTCGCCGCCGAGGGCCAGCGCACCTCGCAAGCCGGCGTGCTAGGGATGCGGCCCCCAATGGCCTCCAGGCTCCCGACTCGCGCGGCAATCCTCGAGCTCCTCGGCGCCGAGACGCGACCGTTGCACGTGCGCGAGATTGCGGCCCGTCTTCGTATCTCCGAGGTCGACTACCTGGGGCTGCAGCGGCTGCTCGACAATCTCAGCCTCGAGGGGGTCCTGGCTTCGAGGCCCGGGCAGCGCTTCGACGTTTCGCGGCGCAACTTCGAAGTGTCCAGCGACGAGCGTGAGGGCCTCCTTACGGTCAACCCCCGCGGCTTCGGCTTCGTCGCCAGCCTCGGCCCCGCCGCCGCCGCCGCGGCAAAAAGTCGAGCCGCTGGCAACGACGTCTTCGTGCCCCCCGACGCGATGGCGGGCGCGATGCACGGCGACAAAGTTCGCGTGCGGATTCGCTCGCGCGGCGCTCGCGGGGCCGAGGGTGAGGTCATCGCGATTCTGGAGCGCGGCATCAAGCGCATCGCCGGAACGCTCCGGCGAAAGGGTAAGAGCGCCTGGCTCGAGCCGGACGACACGCGCGTGCGGGGTCCCATCGTTCTTCCTCGCGCCATCGACTCACGCGGTCCCGACGGGAACAGTGGAACCGACGGGGACGCGGTAATCGTCGCGATCACGCGCTGGCCCGAGCTGCCCGGGGAGACGCCGGAGGGGGCGATCGAAATCGTACTCGGACGCCCGGGTGAGCTCGCCGTCGAGGCGGCGAAGATCCTCGTTCTCGAAGGAATCGAGGAGGGGCATTCCGAAGAGGCCATCCGCGAGGCCGAGGCCTACGGCGACGAGGCTCCGGAGCGAATGAAGCAAGGGCGCGAGGACTTGCGCCACCTTCCGCTGCCGACGATCGATCCGGAAGACGCGCGCGATCACGACGACGCCGTATGGGTCGAGCGCGTCGAGGGGGGCGCCTACCGCGCTTGGATCGCCATCGCCGACGTGAGCTCCTACGTCACTCCCGGGACCGCCCTCGACGAGGAGGCGAAGGCCCGTGGCTGCAGCGTGTACCTGCCCGATCGCGCGATCCCGATGCTCCCTCGCGCTCTCTCGTCGAACCTCTGCTCGCTCTTGCCCGAGGTCGACCGCCTCTGTCTGTGCGTGGAGGTCGAGCTCGACTCGGGTGGCCACCCTCGCAAGAGCCGAATGATCCGCGGGGTCATGCGGTCCCGCGCGAAGCTCACCTACGGCGGCGTCGCGCGGGCGCTTGGCCTCTCGGACGAGGCGAAACGTGAGCTTGCGGCGGAGGAGTTGGTCGACGGTCTGCGCGTTGCCTACGAGCTTTCGCGCACCCTTCGCGCGAGGCGGATGCAGCGCGGAGCGCTCGACTTCGAGCTTCCGGAGGCCAAGGTCGTGCTCCACGAGGAGACGCGCGAGCCGATCGACGTCATCCGTCGCACCGATGATCCGGGCGTGAAGCGAGCGTACCAGCTCATCGAAGAGCTGATGCTGCTCGCGAACGAGACCGTGGCGCGCTGGTGCGAAGAGCGCGACGTCCCCACCATCTACCGCGTGCACGCGCCGCCGGACGAGCAAAAGCTCGAGCGCTTCGCGGCCATGTGCGACGCGCTGGGGATCACGTTCGACGTCGACGACACGCGCGATCCCAAGAAGCTGGGGGACCTGCTGAAGTCGTTCTCCGAGCACCCGCTCGCGCCGGTCCTCAACTCATTGCTCCTGCGCTCGATGAAGCAGGCCACCTACGACGTGACGAACGTCGGCCACTTCGGCCTCGCGTCGAAGGCGTATCTGCACTTCACCTCGCCGATCCGCCGGTATCCGGATCTCGTGGTGCATCGGGTCGTTCACGGGGTGCTTTCCGGACGAGAGCCGCGGCGCGGCGACGCGGCTCGCGAGGAGCTCGCAGACTCGGCGCTCGCCTCGAGCATCGCCGAGCGGCGCGCGATGGAGGTCGAGCGAGCGATCGTCGACCTTTACCGGACCTTCCTGATGAAGGACCACATTGGCGAGCGCTTCGAGGGCACGGTGACCGCAGTCGTCGGCTCGGGCCTCTTCGTGCAGCTCGACAAGCCGTTCGTCGATGTCTTGATTCGGCTGGAAGATCTCGGTCACGATCACTGGCAGGTGGACGACGACACGCTGCGGGTCATCGCAGGCCGCTCGGGGGACGTCATTGCACTCGGCGATCGCCTCCTCGTGGAGGTCGTCGACGCGGCGATCCTGCGGCGTACCGTCTATGCCAGGCGGGTGACGGGGGACGGCGAAGCGAGGCGGCCACGGATCCCCGAAAAGAGAAGTAAGCGTGCCGATGAGCTGAAGATCGGGCGCGCGGCGCGCAAGGACAAGCAGCTAGCGCAAAGCAAGGCCGGCGCCAAACCGACCGGCCTGCCGAAGAAGCACCGGCGTCGTTAGCGAGCTAGAGCTGCACGTCGCGCCTCGGGTCTTCTCGCTGGAAGTCCGCGAGGCGGTCGACCGCCTGGGCGACCTCGGGTCCGCCCTCGGGCGGGATGTGAATGAGGAAATGCACGTAGAGATCGCCCGGCGATTTGGCCTTTCGCGTCAGTCCCTTGCCGCGAAGGCGCAACACGCTCCCGCTCTGCGTGCCTCTTGGCACCGTCATCGTCACGCTCCCCTCGACGGTGGGAACCTTCACTTTGGCTCCATGAAAGGCCTCCGCGACGGTGACAGGTAGGTTCAGGTGCAGATCGTCGCCGTCGAGCCGGAAATGCGCGTGCGGCGTGACGTGGACCGTCAGCACGAGGTCGCCGCGCGGGCCGGTCCCAGGCGAGGTACCTCCTTGGCCAGGGATGCGCACGCGGCTTCCGTCCGAGGCGCCGGGTGGAATGCGGACCGTCACGGGCGTGCCGGCTTGCCCTTGGGGACGCAGCTCGAGGGTAGCGCCGCGGATCGCGGAGGCGAAGTCGATCGTGACCTCACTCTCGAGATCGGGGCCCTTCATTGGTCCGCGGGGCCGCCGCGTTCGCCCGACCAGATCGCCGAAGAGATCGCCGAAGCCGCCCCCCGTCGACCCGCCGAACAAATCCTCGAGATCGACTGGCTGGCCCGGCTGTCCGGGGAAGCTTCCCGGCGGGCTGGGGCGGCGCTGCTGGCGCGTCGACCAATCGCGATAAGCGCGGACCCGCTCGGGGTCGAAGCCTTCCCGAAGGCCCTCCTCGCCGAACTCGTCGTACAGCTTTCGCTTTTTGGCGTCCCCCAAGACATCGTACGCGTGGTTCACTTGCTTGAAGCGCGCTTCGGCCGACGCATCGCCGGGATTTTTGTCCGGATGCAGCTTGCCGGCCAGCTTGCGGTACGCCTTCTTGAGGGCGTCCGGATCGGCGTTCTTGGGTACGCCGAGCACGGCGTAGAGATCGTCGGCCATCGCTGTCGCGCCGGCGAACGTAAGTCGGACGGCGTCCTGTCGCAATGCGGTTGAACCTTCGCCCAACAGAACGCGCTCGGCGCCCGGGAATTACGTCGCGGCCGCAACCAAGATCTCCTCGGCGTGTGCAACGGATAAGTACAGGCCGCGGGCGTAGAGGCGCCGTTGGGCCACGGGCTCGAGGTCGCCAGCCCGCCCCCGGGTGGCCGCATGAAGGAGAATCGCCGCGGTCACGCTCATGTTCAGGCTCTCGACGAATCCACGCATCGGTACTCGGACCCGCAGAAGGCACGCGCGCGCAAGCTCGTCACAGATGCCGTCTCGTTCGTTGCCGAGGACGATGGCCAGGCGGGGCATGTCGGCGAGCGCCTCGGGGGCGAGCTCTCCGTCAGGGTGCGCGGCGACGAGCGGCATCTTGGCCTCGTTCGTCCACTCGAGGAACGAAGAGGACCTGGAATGGCGCATGACGTCGATCCATTTCTCGGCCCCTCGCGCCACGGTGTGGGCTACGGCGAAGGGGGTGCCCTCCCGTTCGACGACGTGCAGCCGCTGCACGCCGAACGCTTCGCACGAGCGGAGCACCGCAGCCCCGTTGTGCGGATCGTAGGGTGCGTCGAGCGCGACCGCGACGCTGGCCAGGCGCCGCCCTATGACCTCGCGCAGCCTCGACCGCCGGGCGTCCGTCACCAGCGGCTCGAGGACCCGCACGACCCGCTCCGGGTCCCGCGCGTCGGCCCCGGCCGCCCATGCGCCGGCGGGCGCTACCCCTGGAGTCGTGCGTCGCATCGTCGTCCTCAGGCTACAAGCCTGACCCGGCGGGCCCCGTCGCGATAATAAGGAGATTCGCTCGCGCTCGCTCCGCGGCAACATTCACCACAGGCCATGACGACCACCCACACGCAAAGCACGGACGGGGAGAACGCACGGCCTAGCCTGCGGCCCAAGCGGAGGAGGCGGGACCCCTTTCGCCTCGGGGCCCAGGCGCTATGCGTGGCCCTCGCCTGCGTTGGAGTCCTACCGTTTGCGGCGGCGCTCGTCGTGCGGTCGCCGTGGGCGCAATCCTGGGCGGCTCGCGAAACCACGCGCCTGCTGGCGCGACAAGGCATCGTCGCTTCATACGAAATGGCGCTCCGCGTCTGGCCCCTCGCGGTCGAGCTCCGTCGCGTTCGGGTGGACTCGACCGATGGCGGCCCTCCGGTGCTCTTAGCCGACCGCGTCCGGGTCCGGCCAAAGCTCTTCGCCGTGTTGGCGGGAAAGCTGGTCATCGACCAGGTCGAGCTCGACGGACCGCGCCTCCGGGCCCTGATCCGCAACGGCAAGCTGACGAACCTCGTCCTACCCGCCGGGCCCCCGGGCGAGAAGGGGGGCCCCACGCGAAGCCCGTTCAACACCTTCGCGGTCACGGACGGGTCGATCGACCTCGACATCGACGACGTCCACGTCCTCTCACGCGCGCTCGATCTGGACGTCACGGCCGAGGACGATGGGTCGGCCGGGGCGAGCTTCGAGATTGCCTTTCGGGTCGGGCTGACGACCGTGCGCCGTCCCCGCCTCGGAGGCGATGGCACCGCCGCCACCGACGACGACGCGCTGTGCTCGGTCGAAGGGCGCATTCGCTTGGAGCCACATGCCATCCTCGTCCGCCGGCTCGAAGGCGTCGGCTACGCCGACCTAGACTCCGCCCCGGGGACGACGCCGCGCTGCGACCTGCCTTTGGATGACAAGCGGCGGGTCGACGTCTCGCTCGGGCACATTCATGTCGCGTTGCCGCAAGGCGAAGGGCAGCGGCTCGCCTTCGACGGACACGTGCGGGCTCGCGGTCCCATCGCGCTGGCCGCGCGCGCGACCCTTCTGCCGGAGCTCGACGGCTGGCTGCGGTTCGACGGGGACATCCGTTACGGGGCAGACTCCATCTTGCCGGAGGTCAGTGCGACGATCGAGGCACACGACGTGCGCATGGGCCAGTACTCCTTTGCCCAGGAGCTACGCAGCGAGCTGACCATACGAGCCAACATCGTCCGGAGCCCGCGGACGTCGGTGCGGCTCGCGAACGGCACGCTCGTGCTCTCGGATACGTTGCTCGAGCCGTTGGCAAAGGGAATTCGGCTCGAGAAGACTCGGCTCGACGTGTCGGACATGGACTTCACGGCGCTTTTGAGGGAGCTCGGAGTCCACCCCAACTCGTGGGTCACCTGGGATCTTCGCGAGCTTCATGCCCCCGTGCTGTCCGGAACCTTTTTGCCGTTGAAGCTCGACGGCGACATGACGGCCAAGACCTACTCTTTCGGGGTTTACGATCGGCCGGCCGAGGACCGAAGCCGCGAGCGCCTGTTTGGCTTCTCCGAGGCGCAGATCGCGGCGCACGTGGCGGTGCGGCCGGACGCGCTCAAATTCGTCGACGTGAGAGCGACGCTCCCGCGTTCGCATCTCGACGGCGGTTTCGTCTCGATCGGTTTCAAGAACGACCTGCGCGTCGACGTGCCGCACTTCTCGGCCGACCTCGACGACGTGTCGCCCATCGGCCCCGTGAAGATGCACGGCAAGGTAGAGGCGGCCGCGCACGTCACCGGCTTGTTCAACAGGCCCGAGCCGTCGGGGGACATCCAATCGATCGCTGGCTTCACCGTCGCTGACGTCGCGTTCGGAGACGTGACCGGAGGTCACGTGAGGGTCGACGTGCAACAGCCCCAGGTGGAGATCTCGGCGCTGCACGCGAAGAGAAGAGAAAGCGCCTACGAAGTGCCGACGGCGAAGCTGCGCTTCGGTGGAGCTCGCGGCTTCGTGGTCGACGCGGTCGGCTCGAGCGCAGGCTTCGGCCTCCGCGACCTTCTCTCGATGTTCGCGCTGGACGACGACCCTCGTTTCGACGGCCTGGACGCCACGATCGCGACGCGCGGCGACGTTCACGTGGCGCTCGGCGGGCCCGAGGACCCCTGCGGGGGAGGTTACGTCGGAGTCGAGGCCAAAGGGCGCCTGACGAACGTGCGAGCTTTTGGCGAGCGGTTCGCGCAGGGCGATGCCGACGTCTCACTGCGCTGGTACGACCGACAGCAAGGAATCTCGGGCGCGGAGGTCGACGTGCGGTCGTTCGTGCTCGACAAGGTGCAGCCGCCCGTCGGAACGCGCGCGGCTGCGACCGGTACGGTGCTCGGCTCGCTATCGTTGAGGCGCGGCGGTGCACTGGCGGCGAACGTGATGATCGAGCGCGTGCCCCTATCGCGGGTGGACGCGCTGGGAAAGCTGGGAGCACAGGTCGACGGGAGCATTTCGGGCGTCGCGCACGTCACGGGCGACCTCGACGACTTCCAGCCCGGCGCTGGTTTCGTGGCGCGTGCCGAGCTCGACGTCGCGGGAACGAGGGTGCGCGAGGTGGCGCTCCCGAGCTCTCACCTGACGGTTAAGATGACGCACCATTTTGCGCAGGCGAAGCGCTCGATCGGCCATTCGCTGTGCGGCGCACCGGTAGGCCTTCCCTTCGACCGGGGCGCCTACCTGGCCGACACCTCCTCGCACGGCGAGTGGACATTCGACGGCGAGCTGCTCGGGGGGACCATTCAGCTCCATGACGTCGTTGTCACGCGCGCCAAGACACCTAGGCTCTCCGGCCGAGCATCGCTCCGTAGCGTGGACCTGGGACCGCTCGTGCGAGCGTTTCTGCCGAGCGGGGCCCGTTCGGACGAGCCGGACCCGGCGGTCCCGTCGCCGGCAGTCGGCGGCCAGCTCTGGGCCGAGCTCATCGTCGACGAGATGGCCTTCGATCAGCTGGCCAAGTCTCGAGTCCGCGCGTTTCTCGGCCCAGTGGTGGTGACGCGAGGCGGGGAAACCGTGGCCCTCCAGCCCCCCCGGGAGCCGCTTACCCTGGCCGGCGACGCGCTCACGATTCCGCCACTGCAGCTGACGCTCTCGACCTCGGACGGTTTCCGAGGCGGCTTCGTCCTCCAGGGGGGCCTGAGCCAGGTGAGCAGCGATCCGATCTTGGCGCTCGACGCGCGTCTAGACCCGATTGACCTCGCCGTCTTGCAGCGCATCGTGCCGAAGGTCGATCGCGCCAGCGGCAGGGTCGAAGGGACGGTGCGTGTTACGGGCAGAGCGGCGTCGCCCATCCTGGTCGGGGACCTTCACGCGGTGGCCGACGCCATCGAGGTGCGCGGCTTGCCGAGCGCGATTACGAACATGCGCCTCGACGTGCGCGCGTCGGCCTCCGAGGTCACCGCGTCGGGACGGGGCGAACTCGCGGGAGGCACCGTCGCGCTGGAGGGGTCGGTGCCCATCCGGGGGGTGCAAATCGGCGCGCTCGATTCGCGCCTCGTCCTGCGCGGTATTCACCTCACGCCGGCGGATGGGATCGCGGTCACCTTCGACGCGGACCTGGGAGTCGCCTACGATCGGGCCACGCGGAGCGCAGAAAGCCCGGCGGTCCCCCACGTTACGGGCGAGCTGAGCATCGCGTCCCTTGCGTACACGCGGCCGATTGCCCTCACGACGGATTTGAGCGCGCTCGGAGCCCGGGCCAAGCGCACGGAGGTCGACGCGTACGATCCGTCCGCGGACTTCGTCACGCTCGATCTTCGTGTCCGATCCGCTGCCCCGATTCTCATCAAGAACAACCTCATCGAACTGCAGCTCGCGATCGATTCGGGGACGCTCGACGTGACTGGAACCAACCAACGCGTTGGGCTGCGCGGCGCGCTTCGGACCTTGCCAGGCGGACGCTTTCATTTTCAGCAAAGCGACTTCGACGTGCGCCAAGGGCTCATCCGCTTTGCGGATCCTACGCGCGTCGCTCCCAACGTCGACATCACGGCGGTTACCGAGTACCGGCGCTACACAGATACGAGCGCAGGCGCGGCCGCCGGCGCGGGCGCGGGTGGCGGGCCGGCAGCGGCCTCTGCCGGCTCGACGCGCGGCGGCTCGCTTTGGCGCATCACGCTTCACGCTTACGGCGATGCAGACAACCTCCGCGTCGACATGACGAGCGAGCCGTCTTTGTCGCAGGAGGACATCGTTCTTCTGCTCGCCGTCGGGATGACGCGCGCCGAGCTCGATCAGCTCCAGGCCAGTAGCCTGGGCGCGAGCATCGCCCTCAACTACCTCGGCGCGGCGAGCGGTGCCGACCGCGCGCTGAAAGAGGCACTTCCCATCATCGACGATTTCCGCTTCGGCAGCGCGTACTCGACCGCCACCGGCAAGACCGAGCCGCAGCTCACGGTCGGCAAGCGGTTGACCAACGATCTGCGTGCAAGCGTCACGGCCGGCCTTTCCGAGGACCGCCAGCTCCGGTCGAACATCGAGTGGCGACTGAACAACCGACTCAGCGTTCAGGGCTCGTACGACAACGTCAACGCAGCGTCCTCGTCGACTCTCGGCAATCTCGGCGTCGATCTTCGCTGGAGGCTCGAGTTCGAGTAGCAGTCGGAAGAGCGAATGCGGGAGCGAGGAGGTCGAAGGCGAAGAGCGTGGTCCATCGCGTGCTGCGCCTGTTTCTCTGTGCTTCTCCCGACATGGCCGGCCCGCGGCCAGGCGCTCGTCGTCATCCCGCCCACGCCGCCCGCCGCGCCGGCGACGCCGACGCCCGCGCTCGACCCCCCCACCGACCTCGAGAGCCTGACGGGAGCCATCATCACGCGGATCGTCGTCGCCCTCGAGGGCAACGCTTGGGACGACGTTCACGCACCGCCCGTGACGACGGTGAAGCCAGGCGAGTCGTTCACGCCCGCGCTGGCGCGACAGGCGCTCGACGAGCTGCTCGCGTCCGGCCATTTCGCGCGCGGAAGCGTGTCGGCCGCCGCCGACCATGGCGGGGTGCTCGTCATCGTGCGGGTCGTCCCGCGAAAGCTCGTCGGTCGGCTCGAAGTCGACCTTCACGGCGCGCACATCGACCGCGACGAAGTGCTGCGCGAGTCGGAGCTGTCCGAAGGCGGCGAGATGGTCGGTGCCGACCTCCCCGGCGCGCGGGCTCGAGTCCAGCGTCTCTTCGCGCTGCACGGCTATCCCGCCGCGGAGGTCGACATCGCGACGCGTCAGACGGACGATCCAGCGCGCGCGATCGTTCTCGTGGACGTGCGATCCGGGCCGCCGCGCGTTCTCGACGACCGCCGCTTCTACGTGTTCGACGCGAAGCCCGAAGAGGTCCTTCCTTTGACGGTCGTTTACCCCGTCCAGCCCAAGGACCGCGCCGACGAGCCTGCAATCGCCGCCGCCGACGCGGCCCTCGCACAGGCGCTTCGGTCGAAGGGCTGGCACCACGCTACCCTTTCGCACGACCTCGTGCGGGTTGGGGAGCAAGGCAAGCCGGCACGCGTCGTCCTCCGGGTGCGCATCGACGCAGGGCCCCGGCAGGTGCCGCGCTTCGAGGGCAACGACCACTACGACACGGACACGCTGACTGCCGTGCTTGCGCTCGAGACGGAGCCCGATCGGTCGCCCTCCCACCTCGCCGACAAGCTTCGCGGGTTCTACCAGAGGCGCGGCTTTCTCGACGTTGACGTGCGCGCCGAAGTGCGGGGTGGAGGGGACAGCGCGGTGCGGTTGCTTTTCTTCCACGTCGACGAGCGCGCCCGCGTCGGCGTAGTCGCGCGTCGTTACCCGTGCCTCAAGCTCGAGGCGATCAGGGGGCTCTCGAACGGAGGTCCGCGGACGTCCGCCGAGATCGGCACGGAGATCGACAGCTTCCTCGACGAGGAGCTGCCGGGCGCGGACCTCTTCGTCGACCCCAATCCCCGCGGGCTGAGTGACGTCCTCGGCGGCGGAGGCGGGACCGGCGCGATCGGGTCGCGGCCTGAGCCCGTGGACCTGCAGCCGGACAGCACCTATGTCGCGGACACTTACGACAGGGCCGTCGCGCACCTGAAGGAGCTCTATCGGAACGAGGGGTTCTTGCACGCGCAGGTCGGGCCGGTGCAGGTCCTGCGTGCTCACTGCGACCCGCGCTCGCCGCCGGACCGCTGCCGCCCCCTTCCGCTCCCGCCCCGGTTGCCTGAGACGTGCACCTACGACGCGACAGGGCTGCCTCTGCCCTCGGCGCCGCTCGATGGGGCCTACACCTGCCAACCCGACGACGCCAAAGGCATCGCGTGCGCGCCGTCGATGCAGCTCGTCATTCCGATGAAGCTAGGCCCGCGCACGCGCCTCTGGGACATCGCCTTCACGGGCGTCAAGAGCGTCGGCGAGCAGAAGGTCGCCCAGGCCGCCCAGGTGGCGCTCGGGGAGCCTGCGAGCGCTGCGCATCTCGACGAGGCGCGGAGGCGCATCGCGGATTGGTACAAGGAGCGCGGCAACGCGTACGTCGACGTCAAATACGCGCTCGAACCGTCGCCCGACCAGACACGCGCGCGCGTACGCTTCGACATCGTCGAAGGCGATCAGGTCATCGTGGGTGCGATCGTCCTGCGAGGCCTCGAGAAGACGCACGAGAGCCTCGTACGCCGCCGTATCGCGATCGAAGTCGGGCAACCGTTCCGCACGAGCGACGTGCGCAAGACGCAGGAGCGAATCGCGACGCTCGGTGTTTTTTCGAGCGTGTCGGTGTCGCTGAGCGAGCCTTACGTCCCCCAACCGAACAAGACGGTCATCGTCGATCTCGTCGAACGGGAACCCCAATACGTCGAAGTGCGACCAGGCTTCTCGACGGGCGAGGGCGTCCGCGGCGCGGTGGAGTACGCACACCGCAACTTGCTCGGCCTGGCGTGGGGTGTCACCGTCCACGCGCAGGCGTCGTACCTTCCGGACTTCCTGATCCTCGACCCGGCGGTGGCGCGCAACTACTCGACGCTCGGCATGGCCGATCGCGTAGCCACGCGCGACACGCTCACCTTCTCGTGGCCCGAGATGGGGCTCGGGCCTTCGATCCGGTCGCAACTCGATGGCATTTACGTCCGCGATTTGGAACGCGACTTCACTCTCGTCAAGGGCGCCGTGGTGGGGACGC
This sequence comes from uncultured Alphaproteobacteria bacterium, assembly GCA_963764155.1. Classification (GTDB taxonomy): domain Bacteria; phylum Pseudomonadota; class Alphaproteobacteria; order Rhizobiales; family Xanthobacteraceae; genus Bradyrhizobium. Next base: position 45,132 of record CAVXRI010000002.1, on the reverse strand, counting down.
TCCTGTGGCGTCCATTCCGGGAGCTACAGATCACGGTAGGGCCGAGCTACGAGCACAACGACGTGCACCTGTTCGGCGCGCAGACGATCGAAGGGTACTTGAGCCAGCCGGATGTCCTCGGAAACGTGGAGCTGCAGCGCCTCCTCCGTGTCCCTGATGGCGACAGTTACATATTCGCCGAGCACGGGGTGCTCACCTGGGACCGACGCGACAGCACGTTCAACGCACACCGCGGGACTTACGTGGCCGCTGGGGTGGAGCACGTCGACTCGTTTCCCATCTCCGGCACCGCGCCGCCGAATCTCCAGTTCGAGAGCCATTTCCTGCGATTGACCCAAACGTTGGCCGGCTACATTCCCCTGACCAGGCGGGTGTCGCTGGCCGCCGAGATTCGTTTCGGAGAGATCGTCAACGTGTCTCCGTGCGCACAGCCCTTCAGCTCGAGCGCTGCTCAGGCTGCCCCCGTCTATTGCACCTACCCGGACCGTCTCTTCTTCATGGGCGGCTTCGACTCGATGCGAGGTTGGCTTCAGGACACTTTCATTCCGCAGGAGTACGTCGACCAGATCGCTCAGAAGCCGGACCTCTGCAAAGACTCGGGGAGCAACTGCCCGGGGGTGCCCCTCCGCGGCGGCAATCTCATGTTCAATCCCAGGTTGGAGCTTCGCTTTCCCGTCAAGTCGCCGCTCGAGGCGGCCGTCTTCGCGGACGTCGGCAACCTCTGGAACGATCCGAGCTACGTCTTGAGCCACCCCTTGACGCTCCGGGCCGACGTCGGCGTTGGACTTCGGGTCCAGACGCCGGTGGGTCCGCTCGTCTTCGACTACGGAGTCAACGTCACGCGCAAGAGCTACGAAGACTTCGGCGCTTTTCACTTCGCCATCGGTCTTTTTTAGAGGGCGCATTCCGCGGTTCCAAAAAAAGCCCACGTCCCTCGCTAGGCGAGCCCTCGTTCAGTCGTGCGTCTCCGGCGCTCCACGGTCCTGGTGCACCCTCTCGCAAGCTTGCTTCGCGCCCGCCCCGCAGGCCAGCTGGTAGAGGTCGCGGGCCTTGGCGTGATCCTGCGGCACGCCGCGGCCGTTCTCCACCATGATGGCGAGGTTGTAGCACCCCGCAGGCCATTTCAGCTCGCATGCGCGCGCGTAGAGCCGCGCTGCTTTGCCGTCGTCCTTCGGTACCCCGTGCGCGTACTCGTGCGCTCGGCCGGCGAAGACGCAGGCGGGGGCGTCGTCCATCTTGCACGCCCCGTCGTACAGGGTCGCCGCGCGCGCCTCGTCGCGAGGGACGCCTCGTCCGAGCGCGTAGGTTGCGGCGAGGCGCCGGCAGCGATCACCCGAGCCACCGCTGCATTCTCTTTCGCAGATCGTGACGTCGTCGCACGTTCCGAGAGCGACGCCGATCGTCACGACGCTTGCCGACGTCGCCGGCGCGTCGCTCGACGTCGAGCCGTGCCGGTGGCAGCCGCCGCCGACGAGTAGGTCGGCCAGCCAGGCAAGCAGCGGGAGGAGACGAGGCCGTGGCGCGAACGCGGGCATGAGGCGGGCGGTGAACGTCAGTCCGCTCGCGCGGCGTGGCGCCCACGGTTGGCCGCGGATGCGGCGGGCTGGCTCCACGCCGCGGTCAGCGACGCGACGACGCGGTCCTGCTCCGTCTCCGTCAGCGTCGGGTACATGGGAAGGCTGATGGTGCGATCGCCTATTTCTTCGGCCACGGGAAGCGCGCCCCTCCGCACTCCGAGCGCCTCGGCCAAGTACCGGAGCAGGTGGACGGCGCGGTAATTCACGGCCGTTCCGATGCCGGAATCGCCGAGCCGAGTCAGCACCGCGTCCCGCTCCCCGAGCGGGGCATGGACCGTAAAAAGGTGGTGGCTGCTACGCCCGCGGCGCTCGATGACCCAGGGCACGCGCTGGCCCCCCGCCGGGGCGTCTCGCATGTCCCCGATGCGCTCTCGCAACAACGACTCGTACCGCCGCGCAATTTGCTCGCGCCGCGCGCGCTTTTCCTCGACGTGGGCGAGCTGTGGCCTCAACAGCGCCGCGTCCAGATCAGTGAGGTTCGCTTTGTACCCGAGCTCGACGAGATCCCAGTGCTCGTAGACCCCGCCATGGCGGTCGGAGGCTCCTTTCGTCACGCCGTGGTTGCGCAGGCGGCGCAGGCGGTCCGCCATGCGCGTGTCGCGCGTCGCGATGGCGCCGCCGTCGCCGGACGTGACGTTCTTCGTCGCGTAAAACGAGAAGACCGCGGCTTCGCCCAAATCGCCGGGACGCACGCCGTCCCGCTCCATCTCCAGGCCGTGAGCCGAGTCCTCGATGACGAACAGGTGGTGGTCGTCCGCGATCGAGCGGAGGGCGCGCATGTCCGCGAGCTGGCCGTACAAGTGCACGGGAAGAATTCCCACGGTGCGAGGCCCGACGGCGGCGCGGACGGCGGCGGGATCGATGAGGCCCGTCGCCGGCTCGACGTCCACGAGCTTGGGCGTCGCGCCCGCGTGCAGGATAGCGTTCGTCGTCGAGGCGAACGTCATCGGCGTCGTGATCACTTCGTCGCCGGGGCGCACGTCGAGCGCCCGGAGCGCGAGGACGAGGCCCAACGAACAGCAGCTGGTCCCCACGATGGACGGCGCAGGGGTCCCCTCGCGCCCGCGGACGAGGAATCGCCCGAGCTCCTCCTCGAACGCCGCCACCTGCGGGCCGAGGGTCAGAAAGAGCGTCTCGAGGACGGTCCTCCAAGACCCCGCTTCTTCTTCACCGAGCTGATGCCGGTAAAACTCGACCCGGCTCATGACGCAGGCGATAGCAGCCTGCCGTCGATGGCGAGCTCTCGATGCGCGCGCTCCGCCTCGCGCAAAAAGGCATACTGCCTGAGCGTGTACCAGCGGCGGTCATCGGGGTCGACCGCGCCTTCGCGGAGCGCCGCGAGCACTTCGCGGATGCCGTCGTCGATGTTCTTCTCCGCGCGAAAGCCGAGCACCCGGCTCGCCTTGTCGAACGACACGTTGTAGTCGCGTACGTCGGGATCCGTCGGCGCGTGCACGACCTCCGTTCCGGGCACGGCGTCGCGCACGCGGAACGCGAGGTTCAGGATCTGCACGTTGTTCTGATCGGAGCCGATGTTGAAGACCTCGTCGGCGACTTTGGCGGACTCGGTCGTCAATGCCAGCTCGAACGCGCGGGCCGCGTCGCGCACGTGGACGAATGGGCGCCACTGCCTTCCCCCGCCGTCGACGGTGATCCGCTGCGAGACGTAAGCGTTCTTGGTCATCACGTTGATGGCGAGGTCGAAGCGCATGCGAGGGCTCAAGCCGAAGACCGTCGCAAGGCGGAGGGCGCACACGTCCATGGTTCCGTGCGAGGTGCGCCCGGCCTCGAGCAAGAAGTCCTCGACCTCGGCCTTCGCCCGCGCGTACAGCGATGCCGGGTGGCGCGCGCTCGTCTCGCTGAGGCCGAGGCCCTCGCCGTGTCCATATACGGAGCAGGACGACGAAAAGACGTAGCGCCCGACGCCTTGCTCTCTCGCCGCCATCGCGAGGCGCCGTGCCCCGTCGACGTTCACGCTACGCGTCAGCTCGGGCTCGAGCTCGCAGGACGGATTGTTCGAGATCCCCGAGAGGTCCACGATGGCATCGACGGACATGAGCAAGGACCGGTCGAACGAGCGAACGTCACCTCGAGAGACGCGCAGCTTTTCCCCGAAGCGCCGCTCCGCGTGGGCGAGCGTGTTGCCGAAGTAGAGCCGGTCGAGAACCGTTACGCGGTGTCCCCGCTCGAGCAGGAGCGGGACGAGCACGGAGCCGATGTAGCCGGCCCCGCCGGCGACGAACACATGCATCACCTTGCGGCGATTACCACGGAAAGGAACAAATGTCCCAGAGCCTGGCGCGCGCTCGGTCCGCGCTACGGCGTCCCGTCGTCGGGCAGGCCGCTGCTCTCGAACGCCCAGTAGCGCCCATGATGCGAGAGGAGCTGGACCGCGTTGGCGTCCCGCTTGAAGACCAGGAGGCGCACCCTTGCCTCGCCGCTCTCGTCGCGCGGAAGCCCGGGGGGCGCCTTGATGACGACGAGCGGAAACGCCCGGGCATACTTGCAGCGAGGGTCGTAGTCCTCTGCGCTGAACTCCCAGCCCTTTGCCGGCCAGGCCGGCTGACCATTGGGCTTGAACCGCACCGGCACGCTCAGATAGCGCGCGAACGCGAACGCCCAGAGGCCGTGTTTTCGAGCGGCGTAATAGGCGGCCAGATGCGTGAGCGTTCCGTTGCGGAACGCCGTCGTCTCGGGCTCCCAGATGAGGGCCGTGACAGCGCGCGCAGGCGGGAGGTCGTCGATGAGCCGGGACGCGTCGAGCGTCTCCCAAGCGAAAAGCGCGCAGTGGAGGACGGTGTTCGCGCCAGCCACGAGCCCGAGGCGCAACATCCACGTACCGGTCCGCGCCCGCTCGCGCACGGGAAACGCGGGCACCGCGAGGACCGCGCCCAAAATGGACCATTGCGCGATGCGCGGGAAGATGAGGTGCGTGCCAATGAGCACCATCGGTGTCGCGAAGTACGCAAGGGTCATCACCACGAAGGGCGCGACGATGGGAGGCGGCACTTCGGGCGGGCGGCCGGCCTTCCGCCGTCTCCAGGCCAGGAGGGCCGACCACGCCATGAGCCCGATCGCGCACCACAGGACGATCTGGTCGGTGAGATCGGTATAGAGGTCGGTCGCAAAGGCGCTGAACAGCACGAGCTTCTCCCATATCGGCGAGGAGCTCCCCTCCATCGTGGGGTCGCGGTACATGCCCGGATCCCACAAGTACTGCCGGCGATAGACCTCGATGCAATAAACGCAGCCGAGGAGCAGGGGCCCCACGGCGAGCGCGGCGCGCGCCGAAACGCGCAGCCATCGCGACCAGCGGAGGTGCCCCACGGGACACGCGCGAAAGGCGACCTCGATCCCGAGAGCCGCGGCCGCAGCGCACAAGATCAGCATCGCCAGCACGTGCGCAAACGCGCACGTCAGCCCGAGCAGCGCCACCGCGAGCACGGCGAGGACCGTCGGTCGGACCGCTGCGCGTGCGACGAAGACCAGCGCCCAGGCGGCGATCGCAGTGGCCAACACGTAATTGACGAACCCCCAGCCCACGGAAAACGAAAAGAGAATTGGCGTGAAGAGGGCGGCGTGCAGGGGAGGCCGGCGCAAGACGCGCACGAGCGCGATCACCGCCCCCGCCATCGCCCCGAGCGATCCGGCGACCAGCAGGCGCCCGGCCAACTCGATTGGTAGAACGGCCGAGAGACCCGCGAGGAGGAGGTGAAAGAGGCCGTTGTAAGTAAAATAGTCGAGCTCGTACGCCGCGTGCTCGGGCGCATTCGCCTGCCAGAGTCGGCGCGCGACGTCGCCGAGCGCGAGGTGCTGCGGGTAGTCGACGCACGGAAGGAGCCGAGTCACGAAGAGCGCCGCGATGACGAGCGCCACACCGCCCCAATAAAGGAGCGTCGCGCGTCGCGAGTCGAGCGTGACATGGTCGACGAGGCGCGCCGGGAGGGGCCACGCGACGTCGCCGAGTCTCTCGGCTGGCGCGGCGGCGTGCGCTACGATTGTCACGGTTGGCGAGCCGTTTACCGCAAGGACCCGCCGGGGGCCAAGGAGGTATTTTGCAACGGGAGGTAGCCGGGCGGCGACGCTTGCGCGTCCGGCTCCGCCGAAGCATCGTCGGATGGCAGGAGCGCCCATGAGCCTTGTCCGCCTCGCCTTCGTCCTTCTCCTCTCGCTCTCCGCGCTGGCTTGTAACGCCGACCGGAGGCAGGAGTGCGAGAAGCTCCTCGCCGCGATGTCGTCGCTCGAGGCCATGGCCTCACCGAGCCCAACGGGCCGGCGAGAGCTCGCACCGCCGACCGCCGAGCAGGTCGATTGGGTCAAGGTCGGCGTCAGCGCTCTCGCGCTTCACGATCAGCCGCTCGCCATCTATGCCGAGAACTACCTGAAGACGGTCACCGTGCTGTCCAGCACGATCCAGCTGAATGCGGGCGCGTCGCCGCCCGACGGGACGGACGACGTGATCCGCGCGAAGCTCGCAGAGGCTCGCGCCGACCGGGACGACGTCCAGCGGTACTGCGCCCAATGATTTACGTGGCTGCGCGTCGCCGCGCAGCGTAGCCGCCTGTTTCGCGTCGTTGCGCGTCCTCTCTCGGCCGCGCGCGGTTTGCGGCACGCCTTGCGAATTGGTAAGCGTGCGCCCCAATGCGGGCCCGCAAGCTCTCCACGGCCGCGCTCGTGCTGGTCCTCGCGTTGCTCGCTGTCTGGCGGGGCTTCTGCGTCGTGGCGGGGCCGGACATCGACACCGACGCGTACGCGCACCACATGATCGCGCGGGCCATTCTGGCCGACCCTTGCGATCTCGCCGTGCACTGGGTTTGGCTGCCGCTCTTTCACTACGTGCAGGTGCCACTCGTGGCCCTCGGCGGGACTTTGCAGGACGTGCGCTGGTTCAACGTCCTTTTGACGGCGGCGTCGCCCGTCGTTCTTTTCTCGTACGTGCGGCGGACGGTGCAGGCCGGGCGAGCGCGCCTTTCGCCGGAGGCTACGGCGCTGCTGGCGGCGCTTTTCACCGCGCTCTGTCCCATCGGCATGCAAATGGGCACGACGGCGCAGCCCGAGCCGCTCTTCGCGTTGCTCGTTCTGGGCGTCGCGATCGCTTTTCAAGAGCGGCATCACGCTGCGGCGGCGGCGCTGCTCGGGGCGGCGGTGCTGCTGCGCTACGAGGCCTGGGCCGTCCTCGTCGCCGCGGGTGTGGCCCTTCTCGCAGAGGCCGCGTGGAGAAGCCGGCGCTCGGCGGCCCCCCCCTCGGGAGGCTGGCGAGCCTGGATGGTAGTGGCCGTGCCCGCGGCCCTCATCCTCGGCTGGGCAGCGCTCAGGCGGCCGGTCGACGGACAGTGGTTCGGCTTTCTACGCGGGACGCGCCAGTTCGCCAACGACGCCCTGCGGGAGAAGACTGCGCTCGGTGGCGGCGCCGCGGGCGCCGTGACGGATCTGCTCTATTACCCGCTCGTCGTTCCGCAGCGGGTCCTCGGAGCGGCGCTCCCACTCGTGCCGTTCGGCATCGTCCGGACGGTGCGTCAGCAAGGCGCGCGCTTCGTCCTCGTCCTCGTCGCGGCCCTCGGCTTCGTCTCGCTCACCTGGCTTGCTCGGTCGTCGCTCGGACTCTACCGTCATTTCGTCGTGGTCGTCCCGCTCTATGCGACGTTCGCGGCGCAGGGGGTCGCGGCGAGCGCCGACTGGGTGGGGCGTGTCGTTGGCCGGTACCGGGCCGAGGCGGCGGTGGTGGCGGCCGGGCGCGGATTCGCGGGCGCCGCTGCGGGTGCCGCGCTCGTCGGCTTGGCCATGCAACTCGGCGTCTGGATGGGATTCTGGCGTGGCGCGATCGAGCGGGGTTGGCCCGATCGGATCGCGCTCAGCGCCTATCTGCGCACGCTTCCGTCCGCGCCGACGATCTTTTGCGACGAAGCCACCCTCGAGATCCTGAGCGGCCTCGATCGCGGCCGATTCGATCGGCACTGGCTCGACGATCCGCACACGTGGGAGCTCGTCGCCAGCGCCGCGCGCGAGCGGGGCGTCGCCTACGTCGCCACGTGGACGCGCAAGCTGCGCGGACACGAGCAAGCCGGAGAGGTGGTGTTTCGCGCGGGCGATCCGCCGGGGCTGCCGCCGGACACAGCCGACGGAGTGGCCGTCATGCGGGTCACGCCAGACGCCAAGCGCGCCCGGCGCTAGGCTCGTCGAAAGCCGCGCCGGAGCCATGGACGCCCGACAATTCGCCGTTTCCCGGTCCGCGCTCCGCCGCCTCTCGGCCTTGCGGCGGCTCATCACCACGGCGCGCGCGCCGATCGAGTTGCAGATCCTCGGTCGTGTTCTCCTGCATGCGGCGCTCGTCGGTGCCGCCGCGGGGCTGCTGGGGTCGCTCTTTTACGCGGCCGTCGAGGCGGTGCAGCGCGTCGCGCTCGAGGGGTGGACGGGATACGTACCGCTGCGCGCCGGAGGGGAGCGGATCCTCCGCGAAATGAAGACATCACCCCCGTTCCGCCCCTGGATGCTCGTCATCGTTCCGGCTGCGGGAGCGCTCCTCGGCGGCGCGATCTCGTTCTGGCTCGCGCCGGAGACGCGTGGCGGTGGAAGCGACGCGATCATCGAGGCGTTTCACCAGCACAAGGGGCTCGTCCGAAAGCGCGTGGCCTTCGTCAAAGCGCTCGTCTCCAGCCTGACGCTGGGGACGGGTGGTTCGGGCGGTCGCGAAGGGCCGACGATGCAGATGGGCGGCGCGATCGGGTCGCTGGTCGGGCAGGCGCTCCGCGTGACGGATCGTGAACGGAGGATCCTGCTGGTCGCCGGCACCGCCGCCGGGATGGCCGCCGTGTTCCGGACGCCGCTCGGCGCGGCGCTGCTTGCCGTCGAGGTCCTGCATCGCGACGACTTCGAATCCGACGCCCTCGTGCCGAGCGTCCTCGCGAGCGTCGTGAGCTACTCGGTGTTCATCGCGTTCTTCGGCGAGCTGACGCTCTTCACGCACGCCGCCTCCTACCCGTTCGTTCCCGCGCATTTGCCCCTCTACGCGCTCTTGGCGGTGCTCGTCTCGATCGTCGCGAGCACCTTCCTTGCGATGCTTCGCGCCGTGCAGCGAACGACCGCGAGGCTGCCGGTCCCGGAGTGGTGCAAGCCAGGTCTCGGCGGCCTGGCGCTCGGCCTCTCGGCGACGCCGATCATCGTCGCCCTCGGGCCGCGGCTGGGGCAGCCCGGGCAGGGCTTGGGTATCCTGGGCGGAGGGTACGGCGCAGCGCAGCTGGCCATCAGCGGTGCGAGCTGGTTTCCGGCAGGCTGGCTCGGAATCGAGCTCCTGCTCCTCTTGGGGGCGGTGAAGATCGTGGCGACCTGCTTGACCGTTGGAAGCGGCGGGAGCGCAGGGGACTTTGGTCCGTCGCTCGTCATCGGCGGCATCTTCGGCGGAGCGTTTGGTCGTGCGGCGCAGGTGCTACTGCACGATTCGCGCATCGATCCCGGAGCGTTCGCGCTGGTCGGAATGGGAACATTTTACGGCGGCTTGGCGCACGTACCCATCGCCTCGCTCGTGATGACGTGCGAGCTCGCGGGTAGCTACGACCTGCTCGTTCCGCTGATGCTGGCGGAGGGCATCGCGTTCGTCGCCCTCCGGCACCGCAGCCTGTATCACGCGCAGGTGCCGACCAAGCGCGACTCCCCGGCGCACCGCGAAGATTCTGATCTTCGACGTGCTTCGGGGGGTGCGCGTGGCCGACGTCATGGTGCGCGACCGCGAGTACGCGAGTTTCGTGACGCGTACACCGGCGCGCGAGGTCATCCAGAAGGCTGCTACGACGACTTGGCAGGACGTATTTCCCGTGCTCGATGCGCAAGGCAAGCTGGTCGGGATCGTGACGAGCGATGTCTTGCGGACGATGGCGGCAAACCCCGATCTCGGGGAGCTCGCCATCGCTCATGATTTGATGGTCACGCCCGTGAGCGTGAAAGACACGGACGACCTACAGCGAGCCGTCGATGCCATTCTCGAGCACGGTCTGCGCGAGCTAGTCGTCACCGACGATGACGGGAAGATCGTAGGATTTCTAGACGAAAACGAGATCACACGCGTCTACCAGCAGTCGACGATGCCGCATTCCGGCGGCGCGGCGTCTTCGCGCTGACGCAGAGTGCCGACGACGTGTGGCCGCCCAGCGTCCGCAGGCGTTCGGGAGAGAGTTGGGCCAGCGCGCCGTTCGGCGCCCGTCCGGGAGCGGGTGGTGTGGGTGCTCTCGGCGGAGGCGGCGCGGCGCGCCTTGGCTCAGCCCTTCGCGAAGCCTTGGAGGAAGAACGCGATGACGAAAGCGAGCAGAACGAGGGACTCGATGAGCGCCAAGCCGAGGATCATCGGCGTCTGAATCCGCGCAGAAGCGCCTGGGTTTCGCGAGATGCCCTCGAGCGCCGCCGCTGCGGCGCGGCCCTGTCCGAGTGCGCCGCCGAGCACGCCGAGGCCGATCGCGAGGCCCGCGCCTGCCGCGGCCCATGCCCGGACGTCGAACGCATTCGAGCCCGCCCGATCATCCTGGGCAAACGCCAGAACGGGCAGCAGGAAGGTCGCGGCGAACGACATCGCGGCGAGAGCGAGCTTCTTCGGGGTCGACATCGTCAATGGCTCCTTCTTCCTTCGTGCGGTCGGGAACGACTTTCGCAACCCGCCGGCCGGCCCTCTTAGTAGCTTTTGGCCCGGACGGCTAGAGTCTCCTCGCATTTCATCGCGTGAGCGCTAGCACTCCCTGCGCTCTTTCCGCTTGGGCGCTCATCGTGCCGGGCAGAAGCGCTCCGCGAGCGCCCGTCAGGTGGCTGCCCCGGCGGCGTCTGCCCCACTCGCGCCGTGGCCCTTCGCGTCGGCGTCGTGCTCCTCGTGCTCGGTGGCGAGCGCGATGTAAATCGACGTCAGAAGGCAGAACACGACCACCTGGACGATGACCACGAGCGTCGCCAACACGAGAACGGGAACCGGCACGAAGAGCGCGACCATTCCGAGGACGAGAGTGACGAGCAGGTGGTCCACGGCCATGTTCAGCATCAACCGGACGCTGAGCGTCAGCGGACGAATGAGGAGCGAGATGATCTCGATGACGAAGAGGAGCAGATTGATCGGAATGCCCCACCAGCCGATGTACGGCCCAAACAGGTGCTTGAGGTAGCCGAGCCCGTTCTCTTTGAAGCCGTAATAATTGAACATCACGAACACGACGAGGGCGCAGCCCATCGTGACGTTCCAGTTCGAGGTCGGCGGAGTGAGCCCAGGAATGAGGCCGATCGCGTTCGCGAGAAGGATGAAGCATGCCAGCGAGCCGACCAGGGGAAAGTACCGCTTCGCCCGCCGCGGCCCCATCATGTCCTTCATCGTCCCGTACCAGTAGCCGACGAAGACCTCGAAAAAGGTGCGGAGCGAGAGCTTCGCGTCGGGGATGACGGACTTGTCGTAGTCGACAAGCTGGGACCGAACCCCGAAGGCCAGGCCGACGAGGAGAAGCATGACGAACAAGCTCGCCAGGAGCGGCTCGAGGCCGTGGGCGGTGACGGGCTCGCCGAAGAGGGACTTGCCGAAGAAGCCCGCGTTCCTGCCTAGCGCAGGGAACTGGGCAATCAGGTAACTGAAGAACGAGGTGTGCTCGGGCATGGCTCCGTCAATCGTCTCCGGCGTCGGCGCTTCTATCGCTCACGACCGACCCTATGGCAATGCCGATCGGCAAGGCGCCGAACCCAACCAGCATCGGCAGGGGGGACACCAGGCCCTGGCGCATCAGCAGCCAAACGGCGCCAAAAAGGCCGAGCATCTTCAGCAGGACGACCAGCGTCCAGGTCGCGCTCGCTCCGCGGGTCACGTCGGTCGGCGCGGCCGGACCGCCGCTCGCGCCTGCCGTTGCGCTCGCGCGCTCCTCGGGAAAGAGCGACGTCACGATCCGCGCGAGGACCCAAAGGTTGGCGGTCGCGATGAGGCCTCCCGCCCCCGCAGAGAGCGCCGCGCTCGCGCCGGAGAAGGCTAGGGCCCCGAGCGCCAACGCCGCCCCCGAGCAGGCTACCGCCCTGACTGTGGCGCGCATTCTTCGGTCGGAACGCGACCGCGCCGGCGTGCGGGGGGTCACTTCGCTTCCTTGTCCGAGCGCGGCGGCGTGGGGCGCGGCTCGCCCTTGCGCGGCACCTGGCTCGCTTGGTCCTCGTGAAGCCAGCTCTCGTCGACGGTCCAGCGGCCGGCTTCGGGATCAGCCGCCTCAGCCTGCTCGATGTCCGTCTGCATGTGCGACGCGGCCCGGATCAAGTTGCGAAGGCCGACCGCGATGCCGAGCGCGAAACCGGCTCCCAGTCCCCAGTCGTGCCGGCCCCAGTACCGATCGTCGAGCCAGTGGCCGATCCCCGCCAAAAGGAGGATGGCCACCACGAGCTCAATCCCGACGCTTCCGTAGCGACCAATCTCTTTCCACGGCCTTGCCATGCGCCTCGGCTTATCCGGCGCCCGCCTGCCCGCGGCGCCCGGCGAGCGCCTGCTCGACGAGCGGACGCAAGGCAGCGCACGCGCGAGCGCGGTGGCTGACGCGGTTCTTCTCTTCGTCGGTCAGCTCAGCCATCGTCTTGTCGAGTTCGTCGGGTCGGGTGACGACGAAGAGCGGATCATACCCAAAGCCGCCCGCCCCGACAGGCGTTCGCGTGATGGCTCCTTCGCAGACGCCTTCGACGGTCTGCGTCCCGCTGTCGCCCCCCAGCGGGTCCGCGAGGGCCAGCACGCAGCGGAACCGCGCCGTGAATCGGACCGATCGAGAAGGCGAGCTCGACGCAATGGAACCGAGCGCCGCGAGCAGCGCGGCATTGTTCTCGGCGTCGGTGGCTCGCTCGTGCGCGAAGCGCGCGCTTCGTACGCCGGGGCGGCCGCCGAGCGCGTCGACTTCGAGGCCCGAGTCGTCCGCGAGCGTGAGCAGGCGCGTCGCCTCCGACACCGCGCGCGCTTTCTTGACGGCGTTCTCGGCGAAGGTTGCCCCGTCTTCGACGACCCGCGGCGGATGGCGCATCACCTCGGCGACGGAGCGAACCCGCAACGGAAGCCCCGCCAGGAGCGACCGTAGCTCCGCGAGCTTGCCCGCGTTTGCAGTGGCGACCACGAGAGTCTCTTCGGGCCCGCCGGTGTCTTCACGGATTGGCTTCACACCGAGATGGATGCCAGATCCACGCCCGCTCGCGCCAGCGCGTCGCGCTGCAGCTTGGCGAGCTTGGCGATCCCCGCCAGAGCGACGTCGACCATTGCGTCGATTTCGCGCCGTTCGACGGGCGCCCCCTCGGCCGTTCCCTGGATTTCGACGACCTTTCCGCTCCCCGTTCCGACGACGTTGAGATCGACGACGGCGCGCGCGTCTTCGACGTAGCAAAGGTCGAGAGCGTGGAGCTCGTCGAGAAAGCCGACGCTGGTCGCCGCCACGGGCTCGCGGAGCGCCCTCGCGCCGATCTTCGCAAGGGCGAGGGCGAGGGCGACGAACCCGCCCGTCACGGACGCGGTGCGCGTGCCGCCGTCGGCTTCGAGCACGTCGCAGTCGATGGTCACAGTTCGCGTCCCGAGCTTCTGAAGGTCGACCGCCGCCCTGAGCGCCCGACCGACCAGCCGCTGGATCTCTTGCGTTCGCCCGCTGGGGGGCTTGCCGCGGCCGTCTCGATCCTGGCGTTTCGGGTTGGCGCGCGGGTGCATGAGGTACTCGCCGGTGACCCAGCCCTGGTTCTTTCCCTCGAGGAAGGGGGGCACCTTTTCGTCGACGGAGGCCGTGCAAAGGACGACCGTTCCGCCGGCGCGGTAAAGAACGGACCCCTCCGACCGTCGATGGAAGCCCAAGATCATCTCCACAGGCCGCAGAGCATCGAGCGCGCGGCCGTCGATACGAGTCATGACGCGCCTCATAGCACTACTCGGCTGTGTCGTGGCTCTCCCGGGACGCGCGGACGAGGCGCGTGCTCTTGTCGGGCGCGATCGGGAGCGAGATACGAAACCGCGTCCCACCGCCCTCTCGCGGAGCGCAGGTCACCTTGCCGCCGTGGGCTTCGACGATATGCCGCGTGATGGCGAGGCCGAGGCCTGTTCCCTCGCCCTTCGTCGAAAAGAACGGGTCGAAGACGCGCGCGCGGATCTCCTCCGGGATGCCTCCGCCGCGGTCGTCCACGTCGATGACGACGCTCATCCCCTCGGCTTCGACGCGCACGTCGATGGGCCCGCCGCGGGGCATCGCTTCGCGCGCGTTGCGCAGCAGGTTCAGCAGCGCTTGGCGGAGCTGCGCCTCGTCGAACAGCGCGGACGGGAGCGGCTCCATGGCTTCGAGTTGCACGGAGCAGCCCGCGTTCTCGATCTCGGGACGCGCGAAGGCGACGATCTCGCGGACCACCGCCGCCGCGTCGTCGGCTTCCATGCGCGGCTGAGGCAAGCGCGCGACGCGCAGATACTCCTCGCTGAGGTGCTCCAGCCGCTGTACCTCGCGCTGAATGGCCGCGAGAAGATTGTCGACCTCGGAGCGTCGCTTGCGGTCTTGCCCGCCTTCGGCGAGCTCTTCGGCGAGGAGCTCGACGTTGAGGCCCATCGCCGAGAGCGGGTTACGGATCTCGTGCGTCACGTGCGCCGCCATCTTGCCGATGGCCGCGAGGCGTTCGTTCGCAAGCGCCAGCGCTTGTGCGCGAGAGACGCCGGCCACCATCTTTTCGAAAGCGGACTCCAGCTGCCCCATTTCGTCATCGGCGGGCTGCACCTCGCGCGCGGTGAGGTCGCCGCGGGCAACCGCTTGGGCTCGCTCGGTCACGCGCGCGAGCGGCGCGAGGAGGCGGCGCACGTGAAGGGAGACGAGGATGCCCACCGCGAGGGTAAGGGCAGCAAGACCTGCGAGCGCCCAGATCGAGCGGAGCTCTCGGTCGCGCGCCTCGCTCGAGAGCGCATCGACCGAGCTCGAGATCCGCCCCGCCAGAATACGGAGCCGCTTGTCCGCCTCGTGCTCGAGCGCACCGAGCGAGACGATGGTGCCGTTTATCTCGTCGCGATCGCCGGTGGCGATGGCCACGAACAGGCGATCGAAGACGGGGCGGTCCGATTCGAGCATCGACTCGATGGCATCGAGCTCGGCCGCGAGCTGAGCTGCGAGTGCGCGGGTCTTCTCGCTCCCCACCGAGGGCAGGGTCTGCGTGATGGCCGTCCTCGTTTCGACGAACATCGTCCGGCGCGCGCCGCCGAGCGTCTCGAGCAGGACGCGCGTCGAGCCGCGTTCGCGCTCGTCAGGGATGCCGTCGACCAGCGTCGACAGCGTCGTCTGCGCTGCCCGCAATTGGGCCAGGCGCATCGCGACCGGCACGTAACCGCGCGCGAGCTCCACGCTGTCGTCGGCGGCGCGCCTTTGCGCGACGACTCCCCAGCCAAGGGTCACCGCGAACGCCAAGACGGTGATGGCGAAGCACACGAGCACGCGTCGCGCGATGGTGGAGCGGGGTCTTTCGTCGGCGCGGTCTCGGAGCAAACTGGTCGAAGGCTATCAGGCCGCTCGGGGGCCCCGCCTTCCTCCCGTCGCGGCTCGGGCGATCCAGGTGACGAGGTCATCGACCTCGACCCCGTGGGGAGAAGCTCGCCTCCGCAGCGCCAAGAGGCTCGACGCACAAGCGGTCACCAATCGCCCTCCGCCTTCGCGGACATGCGCTTCGACGCGACCGTTGGCGATTGTGCGCGCGACCTCGGGCATGGTCACCGGCAGGAGCCCCCCCGCACCGGAGCAGACGGCGCGCTCCCGGCAATCGTCGAACTCGTCAGGCGGACGTCCGAGCGCGCGTTCGAGGACGGCACGAGGCGCATCGTACGCTCCCAACCCGCGGCCGAGCTGACAAGGGTCGTGCCAGCGCACGGGCCCTGTCGCTCCGTGCGGCGAGCCGCAGGCGGCTAGGGACGACAGCGAGGCAGCGGCGAGCTCGACCAGCGTTTCGACTTTAGGCCGGATTGAAACGCCGGCCTCGGGGTACCGCCGCACGAGTGCGAGGGCGCAGCCGGCGTCGCCGACGACGACCCGATGACGGCCTTCGAGCGAACGTGCGACGGCCCCTGCCTGGCGAGCGAAGGCTTCGCCGTCCCCTGCCAAGCGGAGCGGAAGCCCGCAGCACATTTCCACGAGCGCGACCGGAGCGCCCAGGAGCGCCGCGGCGGCGTCGATGGCGTGCTGCGCTTCGCGGGGCGCCGCGCGGAGGTAGCCGCAACCGACGAGCAAGGCGTCGTCTGCGTTGGGTCGCGTGTTGGCTCCACGACGCGCCAGCTCGGCGGCCGCTCGTCGCGTCCTTCGATCGTGTCGCGACCAAGTGTCGATCACCCGTTGGGCTCCCGGCGGCGCCACCCGGTGCGGCGCGAGCGCGGCGCGCGCGTCGAGCAGCACGTCGGCGACCTCGTTTCGGTGATCGCAGGACTCGCGGCACGCGAAGCAGCCAGTGCACGCCCATGAGGGTGCGGCGTACGACGCGTCGAGGGGCACGTCGCCGTGCGCGCCCATCCACGCCAGGCTCATCTTGCCCCAGGGCGTGATCGTCTCGCGCGGCTCGGCGTTCGAAACGGGGCACGCGCTCCGGCAAAGCTTGGGGCAAAAGACGCACTTCTCCAGCGAGGTCCGGCGCGGCTCGAGCACAGGTAGGGCGCGCATCGGGCGCAGGCTGGGCCGAGGAGGGAACACGCGCTGGAAACGCTACCACGCGCCCCGTGCTGCGCAGGGCCCGGTGGGATGATGCGCGAGGGCGCGGTGGGATGACGGGCGTCAGCGGTAAGTGAACGCGATCTCGTGATCGCAGATCCGGAAGACGTCTCCCTCGGCAATTTGTTTTCGAGCGATGCGCTGGCCGTTGAACTCCACGCCGTTGGTCGAGCCCATGTCGACCATGAAATGCACTCCGTTCTGGAGCTCGATCATCGCGTGCTGGCGCGAAACGTTCGGGTCTTTCAACGTCAGATCGCTCGCCTGCTTGCCGCGGCCGATGATGAAGCGGTCTTTCGACACGGCGACGCGTTCGCCCTGATAGACGATGCTCAGCGCCGTGCCGGCCGGGGCCGGAGAACCGTTCGTGCTGCCGCGTGGCAGCGGCGGAGGGACGGTGCGGGAAGAGGGGGGCAGGTGCCGCGCTGCGGACGGCATCGCGGCGAGGCCGGAGCTTCTGGCCGGAGGCGGCGGCATGGGCAACGGCGTACGGACGGGGAGAGCGGCGACGGCGGGCGGTGGCGCCAGCGGTCCGGTACTGCGCAGCGCCGGCGGAACCGGAAGTGGGGGCACGGGAAGCGCAGCCCCAAGGGCGGGCTGACGCGTGGACGCCGGTGCGCTCGGCGCCGTGACGGGAAAGGCTGGCGGCGCAGGCGCCCGCTCGGTGGGCGAATCGGGCGGGCGCGCCGGCACGGGGTAAGGGGTCCGCTGGGCGCCGTAGCTGCGCTGCCTCACGTACTGCTTCATCGCCTCATTGATGAGGTAGTCGACGCTGCACTCGAGCTCGCGCGCCATTTGCTCGAACGCGTCCCACAATGCCTCGCGACACTGAAACGTGCGGGCGCTCTTCTTGTTCGTATCTGCGCTCATCGCCATTGGTTTGCGCGCGAGTGGGGACAGCGAACCTCTCGCCCGTGCTTTCCCTCGCCTCCAAAGTACTGCCAGTCGGGTTGTTTGCACAGGGGGGCGCCCCCCGGGCCAGCTACACGACGCGTCACGACCGCCTCTACCCGCCCTGCAAGGAGGGCTCGACACACCACCTCACGAAGTCGCCAATGGTCGAGATGGTCTTCGTGTCCTTTTCTTGCGAGCCCGGGGCCTTCGGAATATCGCACTGCCAGCCGCACTGATCCGCCGGCTCGCACCTCGGGACCGGAGTTCTGTCCTCCTCGAGGCCCGCGAGAGCCCCAGCCTCCGACTTTTTGACGGTGTAGTAGGAGCCCGCGGCGGTCAGCTTGGCGCCCATCTCGGTCGAGCCGAGAAACTGGCTCAGGACGTCTCGCGGCTTCGGCCCCCCTTGCGGGTCCATCGCCATGATGATCGCGCCGTACGTGATGGGCTCGCTGAGCGCCATCTTGGTGCGGTCGGTCGCGGGCAAGTGACGCAGAAAGTCAGGCACCTCTCTGGTGGTCATCGTCTTCAAGATCATCCGCGCGGCATCGAGCCGCACCTGCCATTTCTTCTCGAAGAGCGAATAAAGCTTTGGGAGGATCATCTCCTTGGGGAGCTCGCCGAGGCGGGCCAAGGCGCCGGCGCGAACCTTGTCCGGATTGGTGTCGTCCTTGATGATGTCGAAGATCTCGATTCACGTCCCCCGGGACGCTCTTGTCGACGCGGTTCTCGAGCGCTGCGAGCGCGTCGGTCCGCATTTTCTCGCTCTTGTTCCGGTCGCGAGCGTAACCGAGGCAATAGACGACGACGGGCCGGCCGCCCACGCGCTTCATGTTGATGAAGACCTTCTCCAGCTCTTGCTCCTGGTAGGCCTTCAGTTGCTCGGAGACCTGCGCGGGCGTGACGTTGACCTTCGTCTTCGCGTTGGCCTCGTTGACGAGCGCTCGCTGCTTTTCGACCCAGTCGACCGAGTCGATCTTCTTGGCGATTGCGACCAACGCCTCGCCTGCGCGCTTCTTGGTCTCGTCGTCGCCGATGTCCGCGACGAGCGAACAGGCGCGATCGATCTTCGCGGAGCTCTCGCTGATCGTTTCAGGCAGCCTCTTGACGCTGATTCCGCCGAGGAAGCGCATGATCTGCTCGACCCCGAACTGCTGCGAGGTGTTGTCGATGCGCGTCTCGAAATCGGTCTGCACCCACTGGGTGACCGCGGCGGTCAGCGCCGCCTTGGTGTCGTTGTCGCTCGCCAGTGGGGGCTCGTGCGAAAGGATCGCGAACGCCGCGTCCTTGTAGGGGATGCTCGGGTCGGGAGGCGCTGGAGCGCCCTCGCCGGTCCGAGCGGGAGGGGGCTGCTGCATCGCCTCCACGAGCTTTGGCGCAATCCCGTCGACGATGCGCCGGCGCGCGTCCTCGGTGAGCACCGGGAGGGCGCCCTGCACTTTGCCCTGCGGCGTATCGTAACCCACGACGAGGTATTCGAGGCCGAGTCGCTTACCGTTCCGCGAACGCATTCGCACGAGCGAAAGGGCTGCCTCCTCACGTAGGGGCCACGAGTATTTGTCGTGAGTGATGATGGCATAGAGTTTTTCGGGGCCGCTCTCGGTGGTCTCCCAGCGGTGCACGTCCGATTCGCTGACCGCGCACCCCGTCGCGAACGCCCCGCACGTGGTGGCGGCCGCGACCACCGTGGCAGCCAGCCACCGCGGGTGCCTCCGTTCAGTCGTCCCCTGTCGCATCGTGGTCGCCTTCTCCTTTGCTCGTGCTTGGCTGCGCCTTCGGTGCTCGGTGCGGTCCCGATGCTACGCCGAGGCAAGCGCGCGCGGGAATTGTTTCGGGAAGTTGACCCCCCGCAGGCCGGCGCGTAGCGTCGGATGTAGGACAACGTAGGGGATGACTCTCCCGCTCTTCGCTCCGCGCCCGGCGTCGGCTGATCCGTCGCGATCCGCGCCAAACACACGCGTGCCGACCGTACTCGGCCGCGGTGCGGCGGCGTACGGAAGAACCCGAGAGGTCGCCGCGCTGGTCGTCTGGACGCTGGCCCTCTTCGTCGCCCTTGCGCTCGCTTCTTACGAAGGCGATCCGTCCGGCGCCGCCAGCTCCGTGGCGGCCGGACATGCCGGGCACGACTGGGTCGGCCCGGCTGGCGCCCTTTGCTCACACGGCCTCGTGACGCTGGTCGGCATCGTGGCGTGGGCGCTGCCTCTCGAGCTCTTCGTCCTCGGCATCCCGCTCGTCCGCGGCAAAGAGAGCGCGGCCACGCCTGGGCGCATCGCCGGCGATCTGCTCCTTCTCATCGTAACGGCTGCCCTCGTTCAGGTAGGAAGTCCTGGTCGGACGGCCTTCGGACCCCACCCGGCGGCGGGCGCCGTGGGCGAGCTCTTCGGCGAGCTCGCTCGCTCCCTCTTCTCGACCGCCGGCTCGTTCCTCGTGGGATTCGCTTGCCTCGGGCTGATCCTCATCGGCCGGGCTGCTTTTTCGTTCATCGCGCTCGCGCGACTCGTCGCGCGCCTCGCGAGGCGCCTGGCGGATTATGCCCTGAGCGCGTCCAAGGCCGTGCGAGACGCGTGGCGCGAGGCCCGCGCCCTCGAGTTCGAGCAAGACGAGCTCGATCGACTTGCGCGGGAGCCGAACATCGCACGGCTCGCTCACGGACGACGCCATCATCGCCGCCCTGCCGCTCGACGGCGAAGACGTCGCAGCGCCTCCGTTCGTCGAGCCGGAGCCCTTGCGAAAGTCGCGGGCACGCCGGTCGTCGGCGTCGGTCGCTGTCGCAAAGGGAGAGCGGAGGGCCGAAACGGAGCCCCTCGCCCTCCAGCCGGACGAGGCCGAGGGCCTCGCGCACGAAGCGCCCGTTGTCGACGGGTCGTCCGCGACGCCTGCCGCGGCGGCCGCTCTCGTTGCTTTGGGTGCACCGGTTGGGGACGATTGCGCGCTCGGCCTCGTCGAGACGGGCGAGGCGTCGGCGCCCGGCGAGGCCGTCAGGGCTCGCCGACCTCGGAAGGCCGCGCCGACGATCGTCGATACGTCGGCGGCGCTCGTGCTCGAGGTCGAGCCGCCCGCGAAGGCCGAGAAGGAAGCGGTCCAGGCGGAGCTGCGCACCAAGAGGGCTCCCTCGTTCGAGCTCCCTCGCCTGGACTTTCTCGTGCCGGAGAAGGTCGACCCCAGCCTCGCCATCGACCGGGACAAGCTTCTCGCCAATGCCCAGAAGCTGGTCGAGACGCTCGCGCACTACGGCGTGCAGGGCAAGGTCGAAGACATCCTCCCGGGGCCCGACGGTCACGACCTACGAAGTGTCGCCGGCCGCCGGGACGAAGGTGTCCAAGGTCGCCGGCGCTCGCCGACGACCTCGCGCTCGCGCTCGCGCGCAAGGTGCGCATCGTCGCGCCCATCCCGGGCAAGAACCGCATCGGCTTCGAGCTCCCGAACGAGCGACGCGTCCCCGTCGATCCTGCGCGACCTCGTCGAGGACCGGCGCTTCCAGACGCTCGACGTGCCGCTGCCCGTGGTGCTCGGGCGCGACATCGTCGGCAATCCCGTCTACGCCGATCTCGCGAGCATGCCGCACGTGATCGTCGCCGGCGCGACCGGCGCGGGCAAGAGCGTCGGGCTCAACGTGATGCTCACTGTCGCTCCTCTATCGGCGCACGCCCGACGAGCTGCGCCTGCTCATGATCGACCCGAAGGTCGTCGAGCTCGCGCCGTTCGATCGCATCCCGCACATGCTCTTGCCGGTCGTCACCGACATGAAGCAGGCGGCGAACGCGCTCAAATGGGCGGTCGACGAGATGGAGCGCCGCTACCAGCTCTTCGCCGACGCCGGCACCAAGAACATCGCCACGTACAACGGCTGGGTCGAGCGCGTCGTCCGCGGCGAGGCGAAGAACCCGCAACGGCAAGACGGTCGTCGCCAAGGACCACAACGGCTTCGCCGACGAGCATTCCCGCCGACGAACGGCGAGCCCGAGGGCGAGGCGCAGCTCCCCGAGAAGCTGCCGTGGATCGTCATCGTCGTCGACGAGTTCGCCGACCTGATGATGCAGCAAGGCAAAGAGGTCGAGGCGTGCGTCGCGCGCCTCGCGCAGAAGGCGCGCGCCGCCGGGATGCACGTCATCCTCGCGACGCAGCGCCCGAGCGTCGACGTCATCACCGGCATGATCAAGGCGAACTTCCCGACGCGCATCGCCTTCCGCGTCGCGCAGAAGGTCGACTCGCGCACCATCCTCGACGAGCAGGGCGCCGAGCACCTGCTCGGGCGCGGCGACATGCTCATCAAGCTGAACGGCACCGAACGAGACGAAGCGCGTGCAGTGCCCGTGGGTGAGCGAAGAAGAAGTGCAGCGCGTCACCGACTTCCTGCGCGCTCAGGGCGAGCCCGTCTACGACGAGAACATCCTCAAGCCGCGCGACGACGACGAAGCCGCCGCCGACGGAGCGACGCCGAGCAGGACCCGATGTACGACGACGCCGTGCGCATCGTCGCCGAGACGCGGCGCTGCTCGACGTCGTGGCTCCAGCGCAAGCTCGGCCTCGGCTACAACCGCGCCGCGCGCATCGTCGAGATGATGGAACGCCGCGGTCTCGTCGGTCCGGCAAACGGAGCGAAGGACCGCGAAGTCCTCATCGGGTCCATCTGATCGAACGCTCGTAACCGGCGGTGCCGAACCGCATTACCAAATTCGACGTACGCGGAACTCACGCTATGCTGCGCCGCAAGTGTCCCGGAGCGACGACAGGGCCGAAGACAAAGCGGCGGTTGCCGTAGAGGGTTCCCCCGACGGGGAGGAGCCGGCTCAGCCCTCCAGCGAAGAGCGAATCTGCTCCGTCGAAACGCTCCGAGTGACGACGCGGACGGCGTTGCTGGCCGCGACCGCGCGCGCGAGGAGGGAATGGGAAGACGCCGACGAGAGCCGGCGTACGCGGCTGATCGCCGAATCTCGCCCGTCTCATTCGCGAGCCCGCGATTGCAGAAGGAACGCGCGTTGCGGGGCTGGCCCTGATCGGGTGGCTTGCGCGGCGACGTCCGGGGGAGGCGCCCCACGCCATCGGAATCGACGAGGCGCGCGAGTCCGAGCGCCGGCTCAAGGCGGTTCGCTCGAAGGCGCGTTAGTGACGGCCGCGTGAAGCGCGCTCCGATCGTGCTCGTCGCGGTTCTCGTCGCGATGGTGCTCACGATGGCAGCGCTGAAGTGGCGGGCGCGGGGCGTCCGTGTGGCCGGTCGCGCGATCGGAGCGGCGGCGCTCGCGGAAGGGGGGCCAACGACAGCGCATGGTCTCGGGGCGGGGCCACCTCCGCCGAACGCGCCCAACGCGGAACCTTCGCACGGCGCGCGCATGCTCCACGGGGACGGGCGGCACACGCATCGCGGGGCGGGGCGTGCACCGCTCTCGGCACCCCGCGTCGTCTGGTCTCGCGATGTCGGCGGACCGGTCGAAGCGCAGGTCGTCGCCTCCGTCGACGAGCAAACGCTCTACGTCGCCTCTCTGGGCGGTACGCTGACGGCGCTCGCGCGAGCCGACGGTGCCCCGCGATGGGTGCTGCCACTCGGAGACCGCGCTTACTCGTCCCCATGCGTCACCGACGACGGCACCATCTACGTCGGCAGCGATGCAAGGCGGCTCTTCGCCGTCTCGCCCGAGGGAAAAGTGAAGTGGACGCTCGACACGGACGGTGATGCGGACACGGGCCCGGCCGTCGCGACCGACGGCACGCTGGTCGTCGCTGCGGGAAGAACCGTGTACGGCGTCACCCCCTCGGGACAGGTGAAATGGCGGTACGCCGCGAAGCGCAAGGTGTACGCGTCGCCGGCCATCGCTCCCTCGGGTCTGGTTTTTTTTGGCTCGCAAGACCACGACGCTTACGCGCTGACGCCACGAGGGACGCTGGCATGGCGGGTCGACCTCGGCGCGGACGTCGACGGTGCGGCCGTGATAGGCGAAGACGGCGACGTGTTCGTAGGCACCGACGACGGCGAGGTCGTGCGCCTCGACCGAGACGACGGGCACGTGGCGTGGCGCACCCGGCTCGGCGGCTTCGTGCGCGGTACGCTTTCGCTCGCAAGGAACGGCGACGTGCTCGCGGGTGTCTATGGCCCCGCGCCGCGCGAGGTGCGCCTATTCGCGGACGACGGCAAGGTCCGAGGCGATTTCGCCATCCAGGGAACGGGCGTGCGCGAGTTCGGTGTCCACGGAGGAGCGCTCGAGGACGACTCCGGCACGCTCCTTTTCGGCGCCCAGGACGACAACGTCTACGCGGTGGCGGCCAGCGGTGCCTTGCTCTGGCGAGTCACCACGGGCGGCGACGTCGACGCGCCCATCACGCTCCTCCGCGACGGCGCCGTCGTCGTGGGGTCGGACGACGGCCGCGTTTACTTGCTCGGGCCGACCGATTGAGCGAGCGCGCCGAAAGGCAAGCGGCAGTCCGAGCCCTTCCCGGCGCCGCCGAAGACGCGGAGACCGTGGTAGGAATACGCGGGCACCATGGTCAGTATCCCCCAGGCGCTCGACACGGACACGGAAGACGTCGTCTGGGCGCTTCAAACGGCCGAGGCGCTCTGGAAGCGCGCCGAGCGCACCGACGCGCTCGTGTGGCTTCGTCGCGCCGCGCAAGCGGCCGGGGAGGCCGAGGACGACGACCGCGCGCTCGCGCTGGCGCGAGTCGGAGCCGATCTCGCGGAGTGGATGACGCGCGAGCCCCCAGCCGCGCCACCGACGGCGCACGCGAGCCCGCCCGCCGCCTTCGCGGCGGCCCAGGTGAGGGCCGAGGGGCAGGCCGATCCGCTGCGAACCACCATGACCGACGAGGTCGAGGAGCTCGCCGCGCTCGAGGTGCCGATGGAGTCCGGGCAGACGATGCCCGAGCTGCCCCTCGACGTGCCCGGGTTCGACGACGACACGGCGACGACTCTCCGCGGCGCGTCGCCCTCTCCGCCCCGGATCGCCGTCGCGGTCGGGCCGCCGACCTTCGTGCCCACGTCCCCGTCCGGTGCCGCGCCCGTCTTTGGGCCGAAGCCACCCTCGCACGCGCCGCCGCCTCCGTCCCACGTTCCGAGCGCCGCCGAGAAGCACGCCGGGATGCTGGACCCGTGGGCAGAAGGCGACGGCGGTGACGCTGCGCGCATCTCCGCGCTCGACGGAAAGTCGACGGGCTCGGCGGGGGACATACGGCTCGACGCGCTGGACAACGACGAAGTGGTGACGAGCGCGCCCAGAATGGCGGTCCGGGCCGACGAGTCGGATCATCCGTCTTGGCTGAAGACGCCGCCGTCGTCCCGTCGCCTGACGTCGAGGCCGGCCGCGGCGAGGCCCACCACGGGCGTCGATTTGACGGGCGTAGAAGCGTTCGCAGACCTCCCCGACGAAGCGCGCCATGCGTTCGGTCAGGCGGCGGAGCTGCAGGAGCTCGCGGAGGACGAGGAGGTGTCCGGCTTTGCGCTCGCCCTCGTCGTCACCGGTAGCGTGGATCTCGCGGCCGCGATCGTCGACACGCCCGTGCAGCGATTCGCCACGGGTGACGTGGTGCGTGCGCGAGGCACGATCGAGCGCGCGACGGCGCTGCGTCTGGTCGGCCTGTCGGATGGCGCCAAGGTAGCGACTTGGGACGAGCGGGCGATCGCGGCCGCGTTTCGGAGCTGCCCGTGGGTGGAGGACGACTTGCTCGCCGCGGGCAATCGGTTGCAGGCAACGGTGGGCGTGACCCTAGGTGCGTTGGGCGAACGGTTGGACCGCGACCTTCGGGCCGGGGTTCTGGGCCGGCTGACGCTCCGCGTTCTCGCCGAGCACGAGGTGTTCGCCTCACGCGGCAAGCCCATTCCGGGGCTGGTCGTCGTGGGCGCCGGCGAAATCGAGCTCTTGGACGAGGCCGGAGCTTTCGGCGGCACGGTCCTGCGTCCGGGGGATTTTCTTTTTCCCCACGAGGCGCTCCGCGCCGCGATGGCGCCCGTCAGCGCCCGCGCCGCCAAGGGCGGAGCGGTGGTCCTCTTCGCCGAGCGTGGGGTTGCCCAGGAGCTCCTCGTGACGTGCCCGCCGCTGCTCGAGCTGTTCGCCGGGATGTAGCCGGGACGGCCCTCGCCCACCGGCGCGCGAGCAGAACGCTTCTGCCACAAATTGGTCTTTCTCCGATCGCAAGGTTTAGCGTTGCTCTCGCGTTTCCGTGGGAGCCGTTCGCGAAGCGCTAGGAGCCAAAGATGCGTGGGGCGAAATCGCTTGTGTACGCTGCCCTCCTAAGGAGGGGGGTCGCGGCGCTTGCTGCGTCGGGCGCGGTGTCCGCCGTTCTGCTCTGCGAGTCGAGCGCCTCTGCCGAGCCCTCGGCGACCAACCACGTGAGCGACGTGCGGGTCCATCCCGCGGACGGCGTCCCTGGCGGGGCAGCTATCGAGGTCATCGGAAGCGGAACGCCGGTCTACAGCGCCCGCGTCGCAGACGGCGGGCGTCATCTGCTCGTCGACCTCACCGACACCGACATGGCGGGGGCACCTCCCGCGATCACGACGGCCGTGGGCCCGGTGCTGGGTGTGCTGACGCAGTCCTACGAGACGACCGGCGATCGGATGACACGCCTGACGATAAGTCTGCAGGAGGGCGCCGGGTACCGGATCACCCGCGACGCCACGACTCTTCGCATCGACGTCTCGCCCACGGTCGCCGCGGTCGTTCGCGCCAAGACGCTGGCGCCGGCACCCGCCGTGGTGCCGAGCAACCCCTCCGTGCGCGACGTTCGCTTCGAGCGGGCTCCCCCCACGGTCGCCGGCTGCGCGCCCGACGGATGCGATCGCGTCGTCATCGATCTCGACGGCACGGCGCCCTACGCGCTCACGAACACGCCGGCCGGGCAGCTGCAGCTCGAGCTGCGCGCGACGGAGCTGCCGGCCCGCCTCGCCCGCACGCTGGACGTCACCGCCTTCCGCGGCGCATTGAAGGCGATCACCGCGAAGCATGACGACGTGAGCGGGGCAACGCGGATCGAGCTGGAACGCACCAGCGATGCGCCTGGGACCGTGGTCGTCGCGGACGGGAGCCTCGTCTGGTCGTTCCCCACGCCGAGGTCGAATGCCCCGGCGTCGCCCGTCGCGCCCGTGCACCTGGACGGGCGCGCCGTTGGAAAGGACGGCGGCCCGGTACGTCGCGTTGTGACCGTCGCTCGCGAAGAGCGACCGAAGGACTTGCCGCGCATCGACAGCTCCATCCACGACGGCGACAGCACCGTCGAGACGGCCGAGGGAGGCGCGGCGGGCTTCGTCTCCGCAGCGAGCAACGTGCTCGCTCAACAGCGCTACAACGGCCGACGCATCGACATCGACCTCAAGGATGCAGACATCCACAACGTTCTGCGCCTCCTGGCCGACACCGGTCACGTCAATGTCGTCACCGCGGACGACGTGAGCGGCACCATCACCATCCGCATGCGGAACGTTCCCTGGGACCAGGTGCTCGACGTCGTCCTCCAAGCCAAGGGGCTCGGGATGGTGCGGCAGGGCAATCTGATCCGTGTGGCGCCGATGGCACAGCTTCAAAAGGAGCGCGAGCTGAAGCTGGCGCAGCAGAAGCAAGAATACGAGCTTACGCCGCTCGAGACGCGCCTCATTCCCATCAGCTACGCGCAGGCCGACGAGCTCCAGGCGCGGGCCAAGGAGCTGCTCTCGCCGCGTGGGTCGATCGCCGTCGACGAGCGCACGAACGTTCTCATCGCGCGCGACGTCGCCGGAAACCTCAACTACATCGAAGAGCTCATACGGTCCCTCGACACGCAGACGGCGCAGGTCCTCATCGAGGCGCGGATCGTCGAGGCGACCAGCAAGTACCTGCGGGACGTGGGCATTCAATGGGGCGGCGACGTGACCTTCGGCCCCGCGACCGGCAATCCCACGGGCGTCGCCTTTCCTTCGAGCGTCGGCGTCACCGGCGGCGCCGTCGACAACAACACGCCGACTGCCGGCCTATCTCCCTTTCAGCGCAACGTATCCAACCCCAACTTCGCCGTGAACCTCCCGGCCGCCGTCGGAACTGGGGCCGGAGGAGCGCTCGGCATGACGTTCGGTTCGATCGACAACACGCTCAACCTCGGCGTGCGCTTGTCGGCGGCCGAATCGAGCGGTCTCGTTCGAATCGTGAGCGCGCCGCGCATCATGGTCCTCGACAACCGCGAGGCGCGCATCAACCAGGGAACGCTCATTCCGTTCTCACAGGTCAGCGCCCTCGGCGTGCAGACGACGTTCCAGGAAGCCAAGCTGCAGCTCCTCGTCAAACCCCACGTGACGGCCGACGGCTCCGTGTCGATGCACGTAAAGCTCAATCGCGACGAGCCCGACTTCAATCAGACGAGCGCGCGCGGCGACCCCACCATTCTCAAGCGCGAGGCAGAGACCGACCTGCTCGTGATGGATGGCCATACCGCTGTCATCGGCGGCATTTACACGCGCAATACGGGACGGAACCTCGACCAGGTGCCGTTCTTCGGCGACATTCCCATCCTCGGCATTCTCTTTCAGCGACGCCGCGCCAGCGACTCACGGAACGAGCTGGTCATCTTCATCACGCCACGGATCGTCAACCGCTCCGAGGCACTCGGCCGCTGAGAGCCTCTTCCGAGCGCAGGCGCGACCCCCGTGCGGAGGGCGCGTCTCCAGACCCAGTCACGTCCAGTCGCAGCCCCTCCTCGCGCTCGACGTGGGCCGGGTCGGCCCGCTGCTCGACGCGAAACGCGCGCGCGACCGAATCGGACAGCGGTCGGATGGCGTCTCCGCAATAGCAGCGAAAGTAGTCTAGCTCGGAGGGTGAGCGAGCGCCGCGCCCGCCGAGCTGGTGGCTCCAAACGTCGCTGTAAAAAGTCGGGCGGCCGGGGTCGAGCGCGAACGCGTCGCGGCGCGACAGCTGGACGGGACGATGCATCCCATCGTCTGCGAGCGCGTGGTCGAGGCGAAGGGACCCGTCCGGCAAGAGGCCGTAGTCGACCTCGACACCCTCGACGTCGCCGGCGCCATAGAGGGCGCGCTGTACACCTGGTCCGACCAGAAAGGCGCGCGAATAGACGAGATTGACGAGCAGAGCGGGGAGGACGGTCCAGGTCAGCCAGTTGTTTCCCCACGGCCGTTCCTCCGCGAAGAAGGCGAAATAGCCGACGACGACGTGCCCGTCTTGGCCCGCTATGGCACGGTAATAAAGGACGTCCGAGAGCGCGCCGGCGCTCGCCACCGCCGAGCCGATGCAGACAGGCTGGCGCTCGATTGCAGCTTGCGCGTACGTCGAGGCACCTCGCGGGCCGGGCGCGGCCGGAAGCGCCGAAAGGTGCCCCCCGTCGACGGCCGCGATGGCGAGCGGAACGATGATGGCCGCGACGGTGGCCCGTCTTTCATGGCAACCGCGAGCGAAGAGGCGTCGCATGGCCGCATGAACGGTACAAGAGAGCTCGCCACCTCAGCGAGCACAGCCGTCCGATTGCTCCGGGGTCGTGGTGCCGCGCAGGGGACCGTGCGCCAGAGTGCGCCGCGACGCCACACTCTACGGAAACGCGGACGATACGTTTGCGAAATAGTGATAAGTGCATGTAATTGATTCAAAAAGTACCCGAGGTCTCGCGCGCCCAACACGACGATTCCTCTAGCGCCCGCCAGCGCAGGGCTTCATAATCCGCCACCATGCCACTCCCGCCCCGTCGTGGCCTGTATGACCCCGCGCTCGAGCGCGACGCATGCGGCCTCGGCTTCGTCGCCGATTTGCGCCGTCCGGCGACGCACGACGTGGTCGTCAAGGGGTGTCGAAATCTTGCGGCGGCTTGCCCATCGCGGCGCGGCCGGTTGCGATCCTTGCACCAGCGACGGGGCGGGCATCCTCTTGCACATCCCGCACGCCCACTACGAGCGCGTGCTCGGCCGCGCGGGCATCGAGCTGCCGAACGTCGGGCGACTACGGCGTCGCCCAGTGCTTTCTCTCGCGCGACCGCGAGCGCTGCGCGGCCGAGATGCGCGTCGCTCGAAGACGCCGTCCGCCACCACAACCAGAAGGTCATCGGCTGGCGCGACGTGCCCGTCGACGACGAGCGTCGCTCGGGCCGATCGGCGCGGGCGTCGATGCCCGCGTTGAAGCAGCTCTTCATCGGCCGCATGTGCCCGACGTCGCGTCTTCGAGCGGACGCTCTTCATGATCCGCAAGCGCGCCGAGCCGTCGAGCCTCCGAGGCTGGCCTCGGCGAGCTTCTACATCGCGAGCCTGTCGTCGAAGACCGTCGTCTACAAGGGCCTGTCGCTGCCCGAGCGGCTCGACGCCTTCTACCTCGATCTTCGCGAGGAGGAGACGCGAAGCAAGCATCGCGCTCGTTCACTCGCGCTTCAGCACGAACACGTTCCCCACCTGGGAGCGCGCGCACCCCTACCGGCGCATCGCGCACAACGGCGAGATCAACACGCTCCGCGGCAACCAGACCTGGATGCGCGCGCGCGAGGCGCTCCTCGCGAGCGAAGCCTTCGGCGAGCACCTCGCCGACTTCAAGCCCATCATCCGCCCCGGCGGGAGCGACTCGGCGTCGCTCGACAACGTCGTC
Source organism: uncultured Alphaproteobacteria bacterium (assembly GCA_963764155.1). Taxonomy (GTDB): domain Bacteria; phylum Pseudomonadota; class Alphaproteobacteria; order Rhizobiales; family Xanthobacteraceae; genus Bradyrhizobium. The sequence continues at coordinate 15,465 of CAVXRI010000002.1, read as the reverse complement.
GACTTTCTCGTCGCCGGCGGGCGCAGCTTGCCGCACGTGATGATGATGCTCGTGCCCGAGGCGTGGGAGGCGCAGGCCGACATGCCGCCCGAGAGGCGCGCGTTCTACGAGTACCACGCGTCGCTCGTCGAGCCGTGGGACGGGCCGGCGGCGCTCGTGTTCACCGACGGCACGCTACCTCGGCGCGACGCTCGACCGCAACGGCCTCCGGCCGATGAAGTACGTCGTCACCGAGAGCGGCTTCGTCGTCGCGGCGAGCGAGCTCGGCGTGCTCGACTTCGACGCCGGAGGACGTCATCGAGAAGGGGCGCCTGCAGCCCGGCGAGATGCTCCTCGTCGACGTGGCACGCGGTCGCATCGTCGGCGACGACGAGATCAAGCGCGAGATCGCGACCGCGCAAGCCGTACGGCGAGTGGCTCGCCGAGAACAAGATCGAGCTCGCGTCGCTCCCCGCCGCCGTGGCGCCGGCGCCCTTCGTCGAGCCGACGAGCGCGCGCCGGCTGCATGCGCGCATTCGGCTACACGCGCGAAGACCTACGCGTGCTCCTCGACGCCGATGGCGACGAAGGGCGAAGAGCCGATCGGGCAGCATGGGCAACGACGCGCCGCTCGCCGTCCTCAGCGAATCGCCCGCAGCTCGCTCTTCCGCTACTTCAAGCAGCAGTTCGCGCAGGTCACGAATCCCGCCGATCGATCCCGATCCGCGAAAAGCTCGTGATGACGCTCGTGAGCTGCGTCGGCGGCGAGGGCAACCTGCTCGCCGAGACGCCGCGCCAGTGCCGGCTCCTCGAGCTCGAGCAGCCCGTCCTGACGAACGAGGAGCTCGCGAAGCTCGTCGCTGAGCCGCTCGAGGACTTTCACGGTCGCGCGTCCTGCCGACGCTCTTCGACGCGACGGCCGCGGAAGACGCGGCGCGGCGCTCGAGCGAGCCCTCGTCGACGCTGTGCGCCGCGGCCGAGCGTGCGGTCGACGACGGCGCGAGCATCATCGTCCTCAGCGACCGCGGCGTCGACGCCGAGCACGCGGCCATCCCGAGCCTGCTCGCGACGAGCGCCGTGCACCACGCGCTCGACTCGCGCGGGCAAGCGCATGCGCGGCGGGCCTCGTCGTCGAGACGGGCGAGGCGCGCGAGGTGGCCGACCTCGCGCTGCTCGTCGGCTACGGCGCGGGCGCGGTGAATCCCGTACCTCGCGTTCGAGGCGATCGACGCGCTCGACATCGACGTCGGCCGCGCGACGAGCGCAGCCGAGAACTACGTGCACGCGCTCGACAAGGGCCTGCTCAAGGTCATGAGCAAGATGGGCATCTCGTGCCTGTCGAGCTACCAGGGCGCGCAGATCTTCGAGGCCATCGGCATCGGGGCCGAGACCATCGAGCGCTGGTTTCCCGGGACCGCGTCGCGCGTCGGCGGCATCGGCCTTGCCGAGATCGCGCGGGAGTCGCTCTTGCGCCACGCCGCAGGCTTCGAGGTGCGAACAGGACGACGCAGCGAGCGACGAGGACGCGCTCGACGTCGGCGGGGTCTACGCGTGGCGCGTCGGCGGCGAGCGTCACCTCTGGAGCCCGCGCACCGTCGCGAGCGCTGCAGAAGGCCGTGCGCCTCGAAGACGCCGCGCGCGTACGACGACTACGCGCGCGCCATCAACGATCAAGGCGAGTCGCCCTTACACGCTGCGCGGCTGCTGGGACTTCGTCGACCACGGCCGAGCCCGTCCCCATCGAAGAGGTCGAGCCGGCGGCGCAAGATCGTGCGGCGCTTCGCGACCGGCGCGATGAGCTTCGGGAGCATCAGCAAGGAGGCGCACGAGAACCTCGCCATCGCGATGAACCGCATCGGCGGCAAGTCGAACACCGGCGAGGGCGGCGAGGACGAGGCGCGCTACGTCGCCGCTGCCGAACGGCGACTCGAAGCGGAGCGCCATCAAGCAAGTCGCGAGCGCGCGCTTCGGCGTGACGGCGCACTACCTCGTCAACGCCGACGAGCTGCAGATCAAGATCGCGCAGGGCGCGAAGCCCGGCGAAGGCGGTCAGCTCCCCGGGCACAAGGTCGACGACGCGATCGCGCGCGTTCGCCACTCGGCGCCCGGCGTGACGCTCATCTCGCCGCCGCCGCACCACGACATCTATTCGATCGAGGATCTCGCGCAGCTCATCTTCGACCTCAAGAGCGTCAACCCGCGGGCGCGCGTCAGCGTGAAGCTCGTCAGCGAGACCGGGCGTCGGCACCATCGCGGCCGGGCGTCGCGAAGGCGCACGCCGACGCGATCACGCATCGCCGGGCACGACGGCGGGACGGGCGCGTCGCCGCTCTCGTCGATCCACCACGCGGGCACGCCGTGGGAGCTCGGCCTCGCCGAGACGCACCAGGTGCTCGTGCTGAACGGCCTGCGCGAGCGCGTGCGCCTCCAGGTCGGACGGGCAGCTCAAGACGGGGCGCGACGTCGCCTTCGCCGCGCTGCTCGGCGCCGAGGAGTTCGGCTTCGCGACCGCGCCGCTCGTCGCGAGCGGCTGCATCATGATGCGCAAGTGCCACCTCAACACGTGCCCGGTCGGCATCGCGACGCAGGATCCCGGTGCTGCGCGCGCGCTTCTCGGGGACGCCGGAGCACGTCATCAACTACTTCTTCTTCGTCGCCGAGGAGCTGCGCGGCGATCATGGCGCGCCTCGGCTTCCGCACGCTCGACGAGATGGTCGGCCACGCGGACTGCGTCGTGGCGCGCAAGCTCGACCATCCCGAAGGCGAGCCTGCTCGACTTCACGCGACGTGCTCCATCGGATCGATCCGCGCGAGGTGCAGGCCACGACCGTGCAGCGGTCGCGTCCCCGAGTCGCGCGAGCCTCCTGTCGTCTCGGTCCACGACCGACGAGGCGCTGCTCGAGGGCGCGCGTCTGTCAGCTGAAGTACGGCGAGCCGACGACGATGCAGATCGCCGTCAGCAACGCCGACCGCGCGTTCGGCGCGCGGCTCGCCGGGGAGATCGCGCGCAAGTACGGCGAGCGACGGGCTGCCCGACGGCACGATCGTCATCGAAGCGACGCGGCACCGCCGGGCAGAGCTTCGGCGCGTTCGCGATGCGCGGGCATGCTCCTCGTGCTCGAGGGCGACGCGAACGACTACGTCGGCAAGGGGCTGTCGGGCGGCGTTCTCGCCATCCGTCCGCCGGCGCGCGTCGCGCTTCAAGGCGCACGAGAACGTCATCGTCGGCAACACGTGCCTCTACGGCGCGACGAGCGGCAAGGCGTTCTTCGCCGGTCGCGCCGGCGAGCGCTTCGCGGTGCGCAACAGCGGCGCGATCGACCGTGGTCGAAGGCGTGGGCGACCACGGCTGCGAGTACATGACGGGCGGCACCGTCGTCGTCCTCGGGCCGACCGGGCGCAACTTCGCCGCCGGGATGAGCGGCGGCGTCGCCTACGTCCTCGACGACGACCGCACCCTCGCGAGCGCGTTGCAGCAAGGCGATGGTCGAGCTCGAGCCGCTGTCACGCCGAAGACGAGGAGGTCGTGCGCGCGCTCATCGAGGAGCACGTCGCGCACACGCGGAGCGCTCGTGGCCGAAGCGTCCTCGCCGACGTGGAGCAAAGCGCCACTTCGTGAAGGTGATGCCGCACGAATGGCGTACGGGTCCTCCAGCTACGGGCAAAACGCGGAACTGTGACTGGACCATGGGCGATCCGAAAGGCTTCCTGAAGGTAGCGCGCGTCGAGGAGGACGAGCGTCCCATCGAGCGAGCGCGTGCACGACTGGCGTGAGCTGATCGTCGCGGCGGACGCCGAGCATGTCCGAGAGCAAGCCTCGCGCTGCATGGATTGCGGCATTCCGTTTTGCCATCAGGGCTGCCCGCTCGGGAACCTCATCCCGGAGTGGAACGACCTCGTCCACAAGGGCAAGCTCGACGGACGCTGCGCGGCGGCTCGCTCGCGACGAACAACTTCCCCGAGGTGACCGGGCGCGTGTGCCCGGCGCCGTGCGAGGCGTCGTGCGTCCTCAACATGCGCGACGAGCCGGTCACCATCAAGACCATCGAGCGTACGATCGCCGACTCCATCTTCGCCGCGGGGACCGCTCGCGCCGCAGCGGGCCACCGCCCGCAGCGGCAAGCGCGTCGCGGTCGTCGGGTCGGGCCCGGCCGGGCTCGCGGCCGCGCAGCAGCTCGCGCGCGGCGGGCCACGACGTGGTCGTGTTCGAGCGCGACGATCGGATCGGCGGGCTTGCTTCGCTACGGCATTCCCGATTTCAAGATGGAGAAGGGCATCCTCGACGCGCGCATCGAGCAGATGCGCGCCGAGGGCGTCGCCTTCCGAGCCGGGCGTCGCACGTGGGTGTCGACGTCACCGGCGAGCAGCTTGCTGGCACGAGTTCGACGCGGTCGTTGCTGGCGCTGGGCTCGCGCGCTGCCGCGCGATCTCCCCATCCCCGGGCGCGAGCTCCGGGGCGTTCACTTCGCGATGGAGTTCCTCGTGCAGCAGAACCGCCGCATCGCGGGCGACGCGTGCTCGGAGCGGTGGCGCGATCCTCGGCGACGGGAAGCGCGTCGTCGTCATCGGCGGCGGGGACACGGGCTCGGACTGCGTCGGGACGTCGATCCGTCAAGGCGCGGCGTCAGCGTGACGCAGCTCGAGCTGATGCCGAAGCCGGCGCTGGTTCGCTCGCCGAACAATCCGTGGCCCGAGTGGCCGCTCGTCCTGCGCACCTCGACTTCGCAAGAAGAGGGGGCTGGGCGCGACTGGGCGGTGTCGACGCGCGCGCTTCCGCGGCGAGCGAGGGAAAGCGTCGTCGCGCCTCGAGGCCGTGCGCGTCGTTCTCGAAGGCGGCAAGATCCGCCCGCTGCCGGGGACGGAGCTCTCGATTCCGTGCGAGCTCGTGCTCCTGGCCATGGGCTTCGTCGGGCCCGAGCGGACGGGCATCGTCGAGCAGCTGGGTCTGGCGCTCGACGCTCGCGGCAACGTCCGGACGCGACGCCAGCGGCGCGACGAACGTCCCGCGGCGTATTCGCCGCGGGCGACGCGTCGCGCGGGCAATCGCTCGTCGTGTGGGCGATCGCCGACGGCCGTCGCGTCGCCGCCGGCGTCGATGCGTCGCTGCGCTGCGTGCCGGCGGCGCGCGCCGCGAACGGCTGAACCCCCGCGCGGTCCTTTGGCGGCGCTGGTGGTACCTTGGTCGGCGTGGCGACCGCTGTCGGGATCGATTTGGGTACGACGAACACCGTGGTGGCGGCGGTCCGCGAGGGCGTCGCCGGAACGCTGACGGGCGCGGACGGAAGCCGGCTCCTTCCGTCGGTCGTATGGTTCGACCCCGCCGGCTCGGTTCGCGTCGGGCAGCCAGCCATCGAGCGTCGCGTCACTGACGCAACGAACACGGTCTATTCCATCAAGCGGCTCATCGGTCGCGCGTGGACCTCGCCCGAAGTTCAGCAAGCACGCGGCCAGCTTCCCTTCGAGCTGCGCGAGGGCCCGAAGGGCGGTTCGGTCGTCGTGTCGCGTGGCGAATCGTACTCCTTGCCCGAGATCAGCGCGTTCGTCCTCCGCGAGGCGAAGGCGGTGGCTGAAGCCGCGCTCGGGCGGGCGGTGGAGGGCGCGGTCATCACCGTGCCCGCGAGCTTCAACGATCTGCAGCGAGCCGCCACCAAGACAGCGGGACGCTTGGCGGGCGTGGACGTCTTGCGGATTCTGAACGAGCCGACGGCCGCGGCGCTCGCGTACGGTCGGGAGGAGACCGCAGAGCAGCGAATCGCCGTGTATGACCTTGGCGGCGGCACGTTCGACGTGACGCTGCTCGACCTGGCTGGCAACGTCTTCGAGGTCGTGGCGACGGCCGGCGACACGGCGCTGGGCGGCGACGACATCGACGTCATGATCGCGGAGCGGATGGCCGACGACTTGCACAAGACGCACGGCTTCGACGCCCGAGCTCGCCCCACCGTTTTCAATCGCCTGCGCATCTTGGGGGAGACCATGAAGCGGGAGCTCTCGACGAGCCAAGCGCACGCCGTCGCAGCCGATGATCTCGTGCCGTCCGCGCGCGGGACCGCCCGGCGGTGGCAGTTCAGAATGACGAGACCGGAGCTCGAGTGGGCCTCGCTCGCTCTCGTCGAGCGAACGTTCAAGGTATGCCAGCAGGCCCTCGACTCGGCAGGGCTCCGCGCCGCCGATCTCCAGCGAGTCATCCTCGTAGGCGGTGCCACCCGCATGCCGATGGTTGCGCGCAAGGTGGAGCAGTTCTTCGGGCGTGCGCCGCTCGTGCGGATCGACCCTGAGGAGGTGGTCGCCCTCGGCGCCGCCGTGCAGGCCTCCCTGCTCGAGAGTACACGACAGCGCTCCGGCGGGCCGACGATGCGCCCGGTCGGTGCGCGCAAGCCCCCGGCGACGGTCACCCCCGAACTGGCGCCGGGTGCCACGTTTCTGCCGGCTCCGTCGATGCGGCCGCTCGTCTGGGACGACCCGACGAAGAGCACCGCGCCGCCGCGAGCCCCGGAAGGAGCAGTCGCCGCGCTTGGGCCCGAACCACCCCCCGGGCCACCGAGCCGCGCCCCGGTCGCGGGCCCGCCTCCGCCGCCCGCCCGCGCGCCGCGCCTGACCATGCCCTACCTGTTCGAGCCTCCAACGCCCGCCGTCGTCCCCGAGCCGGCTGCCGCCGCGCCGCCGCGCCCATCGACGCTCCTCATCGACGTGACACCGCTCAGCCTCGGCGTCGAGACCGTGGGCGGTTTCTGCGACGTGCTCATCGACGCGAACACCCCCGTGCCTTGCGATCGCACGCGCTCGTTCACCACGGCGAGCGACGGGCAGACGAGCGTGCAGGTCCGTGTCGCGCAGGGAGAGAGCAAGCGTTTTGCCGAAAACACGTTCTTGGGCGAGCTCGAGCTGTCCGGAATGACCGCGGCGCAGCGCGGGGAGGTGGCCGTGGCGGTGACGTTCGAAATCGACGCGGACGGGATCCTCAACGTTCGTGCGCGCGACTCGAAGACCGGCCTCGAGACGAAGGCGCACCTCCAGCTGGTCGGCGCCGCGACCGACCCCGACGACATCGAGGCGATGCAGGCCCGCCAAGCCGCCCACCCGCTCGCGGGCGCTCCCGCGAGGCGTTGAAAAGCCGTGTCGGACAAGGAAGCGCTCGCGGTCTTTCTCGCCTCGCTCGAGACGAAGAGCTACTACCAGGTGCTCCGCTTGCCGGCCGACGCGAGCGAAGCCGCCGTTCGTTCAGCGTTCCACTCCTTCTCCCTTCTCTACCACCCTGACCGGTACTTCGGTTCGGCGGAGGGCCTCGGCGAGATCGCGTCCGAGATCTACAAACGCGCGGTCGAGGCCTACCGCTGCCTTTCCCGCCCCGCCCTCCGGCGACGCTACGACCGCTCGCTCGCGCGAGGTAAGCTGAGGTTCGACCCCTCGAGCCCGTCGACGATTCCGCCTCCGCCTGCGATGCGGACACTCGAGACGATCGCGAAGACCCCGCGCGGAAAGCAGGTTGCGGCAAAGGCGGAGCGTCTCATCGCCATCGGCAAGCTGGACGACGCGCGCGTTCAGCTGGTCACGGCCTGCCAGTGCGAGCCGGGGAACGACGAGCTCGCCGAGCGTCTTCAGCTCCTCTATGAGGCGCTCTCGCTCGAGCCGGATTGACAGCGATCACCTGACGGCGGGTATGGCGGCATCGGTCCGCCAAGCGTAAAGTGCGTCGCGACCTCATGAGCGTCCCGTTCACCCACATCACGCAGTCCGTCGAGCTGGACGAGCGCGACGTTGCCGCAGCCGTGGTCGCGCGCGATGCGACCCGCGCGCTGCTCGTTCGACTCGCGACGGTGGCCGCCCCAGAGACCGGTGTGGCCAAGGTGCTGCTCGTCTTCGCGCGCATGGCGACGACCGCTTGCGACTGGATCGACGGAGACCTTTGCATCGAGCTCGTGAGCGACGACGACATGACGCTCGTCGAGACCGCGACCGAGCTGGGGGGTGGCTTGCGCGAGCGCATCTTCCCGCCGCTGCCGTTCAGGGCGCCTCTCTCCGAGTTCGCGCGCGCCATCGACTCCGCGCCAGCGATGATCGCGCCCCTCGCGGTCCGCGCCGAAATCCGAGCATCGCATCACGCTGTCGGCCACCGCAGGCGTCCGGCGTACGACGATACCGCCGCCGCCCATCGAGATTTCGCGCGACAGCCTCTTTGCTCGCGCCCCAGCGCCGGTCGCGCCCAGCGACTCGAACGACGGACCCGCGTTGCCGCTCGTCGACCACGCGCCGGCGGAAGCGAAGTCGGCTGCCCGCTTCGAGCCTCCCGAGCGCTCCGAGCCATCGCTAGGCGATGTCGACGCAGCCTGGGAGGACTGATTGGCACACCGAGCGCCAGTAGCCACCGGTGGACCGGCCGGGGCATGAGCGCGGCCACGGGAGGCCGCTCGAGGCTCGTCCGCATCCTGGTAGGGGCTTTCGTGGCGGGCGCGGCGCTCGGCGCCAACGGCCAATCCGTTCACGCCGCCACGGCGATCGGCGTCGACGTCGACGGCGCGATTCCCATCGACGCGAAGGGTCGCGTGAACGGCGGCGGCGGATTTGGCGTCCGCGTCGGAGAGAGCTTCCACCTGCCGTTTCTGAGCCTCACGCCGGAAATCGGTTACGCCTACGCGCACCTGTTCGCCGACCGCGCGCCCTCCGACTGGACGACGCATCGCGTGCTCGTCGGCGCGAGGGTCAGCGTGGGGGAGCTGCTCGTACCGTTCGCTTTCGTCCACGTCGGCTACGGCTGGAGGTCGACGCCCGACTCCTCGTACGGCGGCGAGGGCGCAGCGCTCGACGCAGGCATCGGCCTCGACATCGCCCTGCCGATCATCGCCTTCGGCGCGCACGTGGGGTTTGCCAGCATTGCCGCCCAACCCGTGCCGCCGCTCTGGGTGATTCTCGGCCTCGACGCGACGCTCGTCTTCTGAGCTCGACCCGCGTTCCGCTCTAGTCGCTCGCTCCGTCGAGCACGCCCGTCTCGGAGCGCGGCCCGGAGTCGCGCGGAAGGTCCGCGTCGCTCGTCGGGCCCGCGTCAGTCGCCGCGGCGGCATCCCGCGAGCCAGGCGTGGCCGCGTCGGTCGCCGAGTCAGTCGGCGTCGTCCCGTCGCCCAGGTCCGCCGGAACGGCCGCATCACGGCTGTCGCACGTTCGAGGCGTGCACTCGAAGCGAAGGCCGAACAGTCCCGCCTTGGTCCTCCCAGCGAAGCACAGGCACGAGTCGAACGCGCTCGGGCACCCGCTCGGATAAGCGCAGAGCAGCCCCTGCTCGGAGCACGGCGCGAACTGCGCCGCCGTCTCGGTTGCGGGACAAGCGCCCGCTTCGGCCGGGCTGGCGGGGCACACCGGCGTCTCGTCGGCGGCCAGCACGTTGCCCCTTCCGTCGGTGCACTCGAACGTGCCGCGCGTGCACGCGCACAAGAGCGTGACGTTCGTCACGCCGCAGGCGTATTCGGGAGCGCACCGCAGGCCGTCCGGGGCGCAACGCTGACCGACGGTCAGCCCCAAGGTCGCCGGGCAAACGGCTGCGGCGTCCGACGGCAACGGCGAGGACGATGGCGGACTCGAGCTGCTGCAGGACGCCACGGCCGCTGCAGCGACGATCGCGCCGGCGGCCCGGACGGACCGCAAGCCGGCGGATGCGCGCGGCGCGCGAGGGGCCATCCCGTCAGCCTGCCACATCGCGCTCGCCGCTGGAAACAACAACGCGCTTACCGGACGCGGACGGCGGTGCCTTCGTCCATCGTCGTGGGGTATGCCGCTTTCCAACCCGTCGGGACGCGAGGACCGGTGAATTCGAAGAGCCAGCGCGCGTCTTGCGGCGCGAGATTGACGCAGCCGTGACTGTGCTCCCGTCCGAAATCGCTGTGCCAGTACGTCCCGTGGAGGGCGACGGCTCCGTCGAAGAACTGAACGTAGGGCACCTCCTCGAGCGAGTAATGCGCGTCGAGGTCATCGCGCCCGAGGTCGCTCATGTCGGAGCCGAGAATCTTGACCCAGATGCGGTGTACGCCCCGGGGAGTGATCGTCGTCGACGCGGGGGAGCCTTCGCGCCCGGCCTGCTGCGTCGATGCGGTCGACCCTCTACCGGCCGACACGATCGTCGCGTACACCGGGCGCTCGCCCACGTAGGCCACGAGCGTCTGCGCCGCCAGCTCGACGTCAATCCAGCGCGTCTCGGGCCGCGCGAGCTCGCTCGGCGGGCGGCTGAGCGTCGGCCGCGCGAGGTCGCCGGCGAGCATCCACTGCTCCTCCCCGATTCGGACGAGCCCCCCGGCCTCTTCGAGCACCCGGACCAGGCGAAAGCGCGGAAGCACGTCGCGCGGCGGGCTTTTCTGCGCGGGCGACAAGGGCGAAGCCCAGACGTTCGCATGATCGCGGAGCACCCAGGCGACGTCGAGCTTGCCGTCGGGGATGGCCTCCCCGTGGAAGGACGAGGCGCGCGCGGCGACGAGGTCGCGCATGGCAATCCATGTCCCCTTGGTCGTGCGGGCCCAGCGCTCTTCGTCGACCGTGCGCTGCTCGACGACGGCTACCCCCCAACCGGCTTCGAGCTCTCGGTCGGCCGTGCCTTCTTGCGCTGCACCGAGGCTTTCGTAGGCACGCGTCGCCGGCGTGCGCACGAAGAAATACTCGTGAGCGAGCGCGTCGATGGAGGCAGGGGCCGCCGGGATGGCCGGGTCGTCGCGCGAGAAGAGCGCGAAGTCGGAGCACGCCCACGCGAGCGGCCCGACGAGCCACCACGCGCCCGTGCACCCACCTCCCCTTTTGGCTCCAAACATGGGAAGCGACGCGCCGGCGATCGTCACGCCCCGCCTCCCGCTCGCCCCATTCGGGCCCAGGAAGAGCTCGAGATCGCCGGCCTCTCCGCTCGCTCCGGGCTTCGCCGTGACCGCCCGGGCCCACGACGGGACCGGTACCTCCTCGGAATCGACCCAGGGTGGAACCGGCGGGTCGCCGCGCGCAAAGGTGGTGACGGTGAGCCCCACGACCGTGATGAGCGCGATCGGGGGACCTGCGGCCCGCCGCATCGTCATGAGGGCTGCGGCTGCGGGAGGCGCAGCTTGAAGACGGCCCCGCGGCCAGAGGTGTGCGCGGTGATGGTCCCGCCGTGCTCCTCGGCGATTTTCTTCACGATGGCCAGCCCAAGCCCCGTCCCGCCTTTTTTTCCGCTCGTGACGAACGACTGAAAGAGGCGATGCTCGATCTCGCGCGGGATGCCCGGCCCGGTGTCCGAGAACGTGATGACGAGCGCTCCGTCGCTCTTGTCGCGCGTCACCTTGACGACGAACTTGCCCCCCTTTTCGCCCATCGCTTCGGCTGCGTTGCGGCCGAGGTTGTGGACGACGCGCAGGATCTTGCCCTCGTCGAAGCGCGCCGTGCCGCGGTCTTGCACGTCGACCACGAGCTCGACGCCGCGCCGGGCGAAGTCCGCCTCGAGCTGCTCGCGCACGTCGTCGAAGAACTTTTGAACGTAGACCTTGCGAACGAGGACGCTCTTCTCGCCCCGCGCGAACTCGAGCACCTCGCGCTGCATCGCGCTGATGTGGTCGAACTGGCGCAAGATGAGCTCCGCGTAACTCTCACGGCGTTCGCGCTCTTTGGCGGCTTGCATGAGCTGCACGTACCCGCTGATGACCGTGAGCGGCGTCTTGAGATCGTGGATCACGCTCGAGAGGAGGCGGCCGATCGTCGTCAGGCGCTCTTCGCGCTCGCGGGCTTCGCGCGACAGCTGGAGGCGGATGGCGGTCGACGCGTTCGCCGCGATGAGCTCGAGGAGCGCGCGGTCCTCCGCGCTGAACGGCCGCCCGGCGCGCTTGTTGTAAATGGCGATGGCGCCCATCGGGGCTTCGTGCTCGCCCTCGAGCGGGATGACCAGGGCCGTCTTGGCCACCGCGCCGCCGATGCGCTCGTCCAGCGCGCGGTCCCGTCGCGGGTCCTTTTGGGCGTCGCTCGTGACCAGGACCTCGTTGGCGGCGAATCGCCCACCCGATGAGCCCTGCATCCTCGGGATAAGGCATTCGCTTAATCTTCTTTGCGCGCTCGTCGATGATGTACAGCGTCGCCGCGTCCGGCCTCCGGGTCGCGGAGCGCGACGGCGCCCATCCTGGCCTCGCAGGCGCGCATCGCCTCGCCGAGGACGGCCATGAACAGCTCGTCGAGCGACGTCGCCCGCCCCATCGCGTGCTCCAGATCGAAGAGCAGCTTGAGATCGCGGACGCGGTGCTCGAGCTGCTCCTTGGTGTCGAGCAGCTGAATGTTCTTCTGGGTGACCGACATGAACAGGCGAGAGTTGTCGATGCTCACGGCGGCCTGCGTGGCCAGCGCCGCCAGGATCTCGGCGTCGTCGTCGGTGAACTCGCCGCGCTTCTTGTTCAGCACCTGGACGACGCCGATCGTCTTGCCGAGGTGGTTCTTCATCGGCGCGGCGAGGATCGAGCGCGTGCGGTAGCCCGACAGCATGTCCCACTCGGGGCTGAAGCGCGCGTCCTTGTACGCGTCGCGCACGTGGAGCGGCTTGCCCGTTCGCGCGACGTGGCCGGCGATGCCGTGACCGATCTCGAAGCCGAATCGACCGGACGTCTTGCCCCTGCGCGATGCGCGATACGAGCTCGTCCTTCGCCTCGTCGAGCAGATAGAGGGTCGCCCGGTCGGCCTCCAGGGCCTCGGTGATCTTCGAGAGGATCAGCTCGAGCAGCCGATCGAGGTCGAGCGTGGTGCCGAGGGCGACGCCGACCTCTCGGAGCGCCTTGCTGACGCGCATCTCGCGCGCGAGGGCCGCCTCGGCGCCGGCGAGCCGGACATCGAGGTTGCGAGCGGGGTCCGACTTGAGGGCCATCCACGACCATCCTATCAGGGCGGCGTGCCGCGCAGTCAGCGGCAACTTGTCACAGCGACTCGTCACGCAACCGGCCGCGCAACCTGTCGCAAAACCCCTCCCTCCCAACGGCGCGAGCGCCTTTCGGCCCGCTTGGCGGGTTTCGCAGGTTCCGGACGGTGCGTTTCCGCGCTAGGTTCGCGCCTCTCCGCAATGCCGCGAACGCTCATCGTCACACCGACATACAACGAGAAAGACAACCTCCCGCGCTTCGTCGAGGCCGTACGTGCGACACTCCCCGCGGCGGATCTCGATCGTCGTCGACGACAATTCGCCCGACGGCACCGGGCAGGTCGCCGACGCGCTCGCCGAAGCCGACGCGCAAGTGCGGGTCGTCCACCGCCCCGCAAAGCTCGGCCTCGGCACCGCCTACGTGGAGGCGTTCACCACCGGCCTGCGCGACGGGTACGACCGTTTCTTCGAGATGGACGCCGACCTTTCGCACGATGTCCGCTACTTGCCCGCGTTCGTGCGTGCGCTCGACGACGGCTACGACGCGGTCATCGGCTCGCGAAACATCCCCGGCGGAGGCGTCGAAGGCTGGGGCCCTGCCCGTCACTTGATTTCCAAGGGCGGGAGTCTGTACTCGCGCACCATCCTCGGATTGCCGATCATGGATCTGACGAGCGGGTACAAGGCATTTTCCAGGCGCGCCTTCGAGGCGATCGATCTGGGGGGCATGCGCTCCAACGGCTACTCCTTTCAAATCGAGATGACATTCCGCCTCGCGCGCAAGGGAATGCGCGTCAAGGAAGTGCCTATCGTCTTCGTCGATCGGCGCGCGGGGCGCTCGAAGATGAGTCGGAAGATCTTCGCAGAAGCCATCGCAATGGTGTGGAAGCTGCGCTTCGACGCCTTGCGTGGCCGACTGTAAAAGAGGTCCAGACCGGCGATCTTTCGCCGCATTCTCCGCCGCGACTCACGTCTTGGTAGCGGCGATGACGACGTGCGGGTAGGGCAGCACGTCCGGTACGCGCACCATCCGCACGCGAAAGCCGAGCTCCCGCAGCATTTCGGCCCATTCCCGGTGATGGCGGTAGTCGAGCGGCTCGCCAAAGCCGACCATCGCGCGATCGAGCGCTCGGGTAAAAAGAACGCCGAAGCGGGGCTCGGTGGTGATGTCCTTGATGAGGAGCATCCCGCCAGGAGCCAGAAGATCGCGCAATCGCTCCAGGACGGGACGCTGATCTCGTCGCGGCAGGTGATGCATGACGTCGAGGACGTATGCGGCATCGAAAGGGCCCGTCACCGGCGCGTCCCGCACGTCGCCGACGGCGAACGTGAGGTCTGCGAGCCCGAGGCGTGCCGCCACGTCGCGGGCGATGCGGATTCGACGCCCGTTCGGGTCGATGCCGACGATGCGTCGGCGCCGCTGCGTCTGGCCGAAGTACGCGGCAAAGAGACCGAACCCGCAGCCGACGTCGAGAATGCGACCCTCGTCCGGCAGGAGCAGGTCCATGACGCTGAGGAGCTTGGGTCGCAGGATCGAGAAGCGGACGAGCGAGTACGCGCGCTCGACGAACGGCAGGCTCCGCGCAATCCTGGAGATGGCTTTGCCGCCATAGATTTCGGGCGCTTCGACGGGGGCAGGAGGCCGGTGGGCGCCTGGCGATGCGGGCGCGGGCTGGCGCCTCCGAGGCCGGCTCGACGCCGGCGTCGGGTCGACGGGGGAGGTGCTGGCCGGCGCGCGTCGCACGCCGCGGGTCGTAAGCGCTGAGCCCGAGCAGCGTCAAGCGGGGTCCGCCCGTGGGTTCGGCCGGCGCCCGCGCTCGTGTAGCCTCGCACGGGCCGTGCGCCCTTGTGGCTACGCGGCGGCGCGCATGGTAGTCGACAGCCCGTTACGCGCCCGTAGCTCAGCTGGATAGAGCGGTGGCCTTCGAAGCCACATGTCGGGGGTTCGAATCCCTCCGGGCGCGCGGAGAGTCGGCGAACGACCAAGGGATCCATGAACCGGCGCTTCGCGCCCGGGCACCCCGCGCCCGACGCACGCCAGTCGTTCGCGTTCCGTCCTTGCATGCGCTTGCGTGCGCCGCTCCGCGTCCAGAGTGTGTACGCAAACGAGAGCGTCGGCTCCGTCGACGTCACCTGCATGGCGCCGAGACCGGTCAGCGGCTTCGCCTGTCGTAAGCGCTACCCGAGTCGCGTGGCGGGCGGAAGAAAGCGCTCAAGAAGGCGAAATGGAAATGGGATCAGGCCTTCGGCGAGCGGGAGGGGTACGGCCTTCAAGCGGAGGAGCGCATCGACGAGCGGGAGGGGTACGGCCTTCAAGCGGAGGGGCGCATCGACGAGCGGGAGGGGTACGGCCTTCAAGCGGAGGGGCGCATCGACGAGCGGGAGGGGTACGGCCTTCAAGCGGAGGGGCGCATCGACGAGCGGGAGGGGTACGGCCTTCAAGCGGAGGGGCGCATCGACGAGCGGGAGGGGTACGGCCTTCAAGCGGAGGGGCGCATCGACGAGCGGGAGGGGTACGGCCTTCAAGCGGAGGGGCGCATCGACGAGCGAGAGACACGCGCGCATCGAGCTGACGGATGCACCGATGAGCGAGAGACGCGCGCCCATCGAGCTGACGGATGGAGCCGATGAGCGAGAGACACGCGCGCATC
>CAVXRI010000001.1:0-465424 GCA_963764155.1 uncultured Alphaproteobacteria bacterium | reverse complement strand
TGGATCCACCCTCCCCTCAGGTGGCGTGTAAGTTTTTCCGTAGGAGCTGAGCGGCACCAGTTCGCACTGGTCTTCAATTCGTGGACCGCCTTGTAGTCCTCGGGGGTGCCGGTGAATAAATGCGGCCAAGAATCAAGACGATATTCGTTGGCGAATTGTAATTCTCGAACTCCCTGTGGAAGCACACCGTTCCAGCCCGGGCCGGTGATCGCGTAGGTTTGCGCGCCCGTACCAGTCGTGCGCTTTCGGGAGCCTGAACACCGTTGTCCACCCGTCGAGCATAGGGAACAGGAAATATCGGTCCTTCATGTCGGGGATGCTGACACCCAAGGCTTGTTTACAACGTCCAGGAATGCAGTCGTGTAAAGAGTGTCGGTGTTCGGCGCTGTCACATCACGAAAGGAGGCGTTGGGAAACTCACGTAGCCTGATCAGTTGCCCCATAGGCGCCTTGGTGCCTTCGGGCCGTGGACGTTCGTGACATTCCTGCGGGTCATCTCCATCGTCACCAGGGGATAACCAAAATGTAGGCGTCGGTGGCGAGCCAAAAATCTTCGAGTCCTTCGCCGAGGTTGAGTTCGCCAAACTCGGCTCTGGATGAGCTGCTGATAGAGACCCCGCAAGTAGGCTTAATCCGCCAACCGTGAGTACACGTCGCGTGATGTTCATCGGAGACCTTTTCTGTGATTGAACGGCGGTGCCAAAAAGCGGCGGATCACTTCCGCTTGCCGGGAGCAGGACCCCGATTACGTTGGGTCTCTTTCGACTCTAGTTGGTTTACGGAGATGATGAACCTCAGGTCTGCATGCTCTGAGGTCGTTTCGGTGATGACCTGATTTGCCTGTCGGGCAATTCCGCGCTCGCAGCGAAAACCTGTCCAGCCCTGTTCGAAAAATATTTCGCTTTTTCCGAAACCCAAATCAGATGTATCGATGGTGTGTCCCGTCCCGGCAAGAGGGGCGTTTCGCGATCGTCACGAACGTCGGGATGGGATGCGGTGGACGCGGCGGTCGAAAGACGAACGATGCTGGCTGCGGACGGCGAAGTCGTGTGGTCCTGATGCCCCGACGCTGGCATCAAGTTCGTCAAGGATCGACGAACGACAGTGGCAAAAAGCCCGGTCACTGGGGAACACGAAGGAAACCGTTAAAACCATTGCGCGGGAAACGCCGGGGTGTCCCGGTGAACCTGTAGTGACTAACTCGCCGTGCTTTTTTATTTTCGCACGCGAGGCTGCGGGTGCATCGCGCACCCGGCGTTTCCCGCGCCCTCTTTTTCTGGAGGAACGATTTTGCATCAACTCGGGCGCTGATCGCGCAGTGAGGACGCGGAGGTGTGCGTGCAACAGTTGAATGCGTAACCGGTGTCATCGCCCGGCTGACCCGGGCGACCCAGTAACCGATGGTGCGAATGAAGCGCAGGGATGTAGACCCAATAAATGGGACCAGTGCTTATTCCGGCGACGCTGGTGACTACTGGATCGCCCGGTCAAGCCGGGCGACGACAAGGGGGCGTTGTTGAATCCCATCTGTATCGTCGCGCGAACCCCACCGGTGTCTCTCCCGCACCCCCTCTGTATTGTCGCTACGAACACCACCGGTGTCATCGCCCGGCTTGACCGGGCGACCCAGTAACCGATGCGGTGCGTAAAGCGCAGGGATGTAGACCCACTAATGGGACCAGTGCTTATTCCGGCGATGGTGGTGATTACTGGATCGCCCGGTCAAGCCGGGCGACGACAAGGGGGGCGTTGTTGAACCAGAGGCCACTGATCCTTCGAGACGCGGCGAAGATGCCACTCCTCAGGATGAGGCTCCGAGACGACCTGCCAAACCCTCATGGTGAGGAGCGCGGCAAGGCCGCGCGTCTCGAACCACGAGGCCGTAGATGCCATAGGCGGGCATCATGCTGGCAACCAGCCCGCCAAAAGAAAACGCCCGTGGGGAGCGGGCGCTTTCGGTAGTGACTTGGGGGTAGATGGTCTTCTTATATATCCACGGGGCGACTTTGGGGGGCTGGTCTAAAGAGCCGCGTGAATTCGCAAAATCCTCTAGCGTATTGTTGTTGCATTCGAACTCGTGACCATTATCGGCTTTCCAATCTTGATCACGCCTGCTGTCTGCGCATAACCGTCGTTTGAACCACCGCGAGTCGAAATGCCGAAACCTGCAAGCACGACCGCTGTCACAAGCGCCACAATCACGATCTTGAGGTGAGTCGCGCGATCAGCGCTGTAAATCGAGTGATTCATTAAACTTTCCCGCCCTGTGCCCCGCAGATGGACCTTTGACGTCCATGCCTTGGCAGTTGATCGACCCGACAGTTCAAACGTGAGAGGCAGCCAATTCGTTCCGCGCCCGCCATCACGAAGGGGTGAAAATATTGGCGAGAGAAGATTGCTCGGGAAACAGCCGAACCCAACGACGTGCGTGGCCGAAGAGCGAGTTCGACTGCGCGGCGCTGTACCGAGAGCGGAGGCCTCGACTACACGCTTCCGACGGTTTTCAGGCGCGCCCGCGGATGGATTTCCGACTGGGAGAGAATTGTGGTCTGTGAGCGGAAGCGTTCGACCAATGAACGCACGAACGGCCGGACGGCGGCGGACGTCACCAGCACCGGCGCCTCGCCCTCGCGTGCGGCCCGCTCGAAACTGTCGCGCACCGTCGTCATGAACTCGGAAAGCTTTGACGGCTGCATTGCGAGACTGCGTTCCTCGCCCTGGCCGACGAGCAATTCCGCGAACGCCTGCTCCCATTTGGCCGACAGCGCGATGAGCGGCAGGTAACCGTTGTGGGAGGTATTCTGAGCGCAAATCTGCCGCGCCAGCCGGGCGCGAACGTGCTCGACCATGGTCGCCGGGTTGCGCGAGAAGGCCAGCGCGTCCGCGATACCTTCGAGAATAGTCGACAGATCGCGGATCGAGACACGTTCGGCGAGCAGCAACTGCAGCACGCGCTGGATCCCCGACACCGTGACCTGACTGGGC
Organism: uncultured Alphaproteobacteria bacterium; assembly: GCA_963764155.1. Taxonomy (GTDB): domain Bacteria; phylum Pseudomonadota; class Alphaproteobacteria; order Rhizobiales; family Xanthobacteraceae; genus Bradyrhizobium. The sequence goes on along the minus strand of CAVXRI010000001.1, from coordinate 462,439 downwards.
ACGATGTCCTTTATCAGTTCGCTCTGCTCCTTCGGGAGTTCCTTCAAGAGCTTCTGCACCTCGCCGTAGGACAGCAGGTCGGACATGTTGTTCTTGAGGAGTTCGGTAAGATGGGTCGACAGCACAGTAGCGGCATCGACGACGGTATAGCCCTTGAGCGAAGCTTCCTCCTTCAAGGCGGCGTCCACCCAAGTGGCAGGCAGTCCGAACGTCGGCTCGGTGGTGTGAATGCCGGGAACCGCGACCTGACCGCCGGCCGGGTCCATGACCATGAACTGGTTCATCCAGATCTTGCCGGTGCCCGCATCGACTTCCTTGATCTTGATGACATAGGTGTTGGCTTCGAGTTGCACGTTATCCAGAATGCGAACGGCCGGCATCACAAAGCCCATTTCGATCGCGAGCGATCTGCGCAATGCCTTGATCTGCTCGGTCAAGCGGTCGGTGCCGTCAGGGGCGTTCACCAGCGGCAGCAGCGCATAGCCCAGTTCTATCTTGAGGTCGTCGATCTTGAGCGCGGTCGAGATCGGTTCGTCCGCCGCGGCGGCTGCTGCTGCGGCGGCGGCTGGAGCGGCGGCTGCGGCGATCTCGGCGGCTTTATCGGCGCGCTTGTGTTTGCGCGCGGACCAGGCCATCGCCGCAGCGCCGCTGCCGAGCGCCAGAAAAGGGAGCATCGGAATGCCCGGCAACATCGCCAGCACCAGCATCACACCGGCGGACATGCCGAGCGCTTGCGGGTAGCCGGAGAATTGCTTGACCAGCGCCTTGTCGGCGGCGCCGCTGACGCCCGCCTTCGACACCAGAAGGCCGGCGGCGGTCGAGACAATCAGCGCCGGCACCTGGGTCACGAGGCCGTCGCCCACCGTCAGGAGCGTGTAAGTCCGCGCGGCTTCGCCGAAGGACAGCCCTTGCTGGGCGACACCGATGATGATGCCGCCGACAACATTGATGAAAACGACCAGCAGCCCCGCGACGGCATCGCCGCGCACGAACTTCGAGGCGCCGTCCATCGCGCCGAAGAAGCCGCTTTCGTCTTCCAGCGCCTTGCGGCGCTCCTTGGCGACCTTCTCGTCGATCAGCCCGGCGGAGAGATCGGCGTCGATCGCCATCTGCTTGCCCGGCATGGCGTCGAGGTGGAAGCGCGCCGCGACTTCCGCGATGCGCCCCGAACCCTTGGTGATGACGACGAAGTTCACGGTGACTAGAATGGCAAAAACGATAATTCCGATGACGAAATTGCCGCCCATCACGAAATTGCCGAAGGCTTCGATGACGTGGCCCGCGGCGTCCGTGCCCTCGTGGCCACGCGACAGGATCAGCCGCGTGGAGGCCAGGTTGAGCGACAACCGCAGCATGGTGGAGATCAAAAGTATGGTGGGGAACGACGAGAATTCCAGCGGAGCCTGGATGAACAGCGTCGTCATCAGGATCAGGATCGAAAGCGTGATCGAAATCGCAAGAAACAGATCGAGCACGATGGAGGGCAGGGGCAGGATCAGCACCACCAGGATGGTGAGGATGCCGAGCGCCAGCGCGATGTCGCCGCGCTTCAGGATCGTGCCGATCTCACTTAGATTCGGGAATCCAGCCCCTGGAGTTCCCGCGCCCTGACCCGCCGTGATATCGACCATGGTTGCCGCTTCTCCCCGCGTATGCCGTTCACGCGTGCCAAAGGTCTGCGCGGCGGCCGAAGGGCCACCGCTTCGAAACTGAGGCACCGCACTTGCGTCCACGGAGAACTCCCCGTCTTACGCGTTCGACGACACTCAACTCCACCAGGCAATTTTTGCCCGGTGTATGGTTATCAAAGCGTTAACAAATGCTTCGATGACAGGACCTCGAGCCCGAATTCGCGGGACCTCGTTTCAGGTGGCGGGAGGTGTCGAGCATTCTCTTGTTGCACCGCATCTGCATGCCCAATATCGCGTCATGCTGGTTGACCCGGGGACGCCGGGCGAGGAAGTTGCTGCTGTGCACGCCCCTTCAACTCCATCCTCCGATTCGCCTGTTTTCACCTCCGACTCCGGTCAGGCCTGGGTGAGACTTGGGCTTGCGCTTCTGATCGGCTCGATCGGGAGCGTCGGCATGTGGTCGGTGGTGGTGGTACTGCCGGTGGTGCAGGCCGAATTCGCAGCCGGCCGCGGCGCGGTATCGTTCGCCTTCACCATGACCATGCTGGGCTTCGGGCTCGGCGGCGTGATTACCGGCAAGATCACCGATCAATTCGGCATTGTGGCGGCAATGGCGCTCAGTATCGCCTTTCTCGGGCTCGCCTATGTGTTGGCGGGGCTTTCGACCACGCTGTGGCAGTTCATCGCGGTCTACTTCCTTATCGGACTGGGATGTTCGGCGACCTTTGCGCCGCTGATGGCGGAGGTTTCGCATTGGTTCGAACGCTATCGCGGGCTCGCCGTGACCATCGTCGCGAGCGGCAATTATGTCGGCGGCGCGATCTGGCCGCCGCTGGTCAATTGGGGCGTGCAGTCGATGGGCTGGCGCGAGACCCATATCGCTATCGGCATCTTCTGCGCGGTGACGATGACGCTGGTGCTTGTGATGTTGCGAGCCCAGATGGGAGCGGCCGAGCTGCGAAATCATGAGAACGCGCCGCCGCCGCGCGTCGATCTGCGTATCTCCACCAACGCGCTGACGGTTCTGCTTTGCGTCGCCAGCATCTCGTGCTGCGTCGCGATGGCGATGCCGCAAGTTCATATCGTCGCTTATTGTGGGGACCTTGGTTATGGCGTGGCGCGCGGCGCGCAGATGCTGTCTCTGATGATGGCGTTTGGGGTCATCAGCCGGATCGGTTCGGGATTTCTCGCCGATAAGATCGGCGGCATCCGCACGTTGCTGATCGGATCGGTGGCGCAGGGCTTTGCGCTGCTGTTCTACCTGTTCTTCGACAGCCTCTCCTCGCTGTACGTCATCTCGGCCATGTTCGGCTTGTTTCAGGGCGGCATCGTGCCGAGCTATGCCATCATCGTGCGCGAGGCGATGCCGGCGCGCGAAGCCGCCACGCGCGTGGGCATGGTGATCTTTGCCTCTGTTTTCGGAATGTCGTTTGGCGGCTGGGTGTCGGGCGTGATCTTCAACTCGACCGGTTCTTATGCTGCCGCGTTCGTCAACGGGCTCGGATGGAACGCGCTCAACATCACGATCGTGCTGACGCTGCTGATCCGTTCCCGCTCAAGGTTTGCGCTGGCCTGAAGGCTCAGGCGGGGGAACCGGCCGGTTCTTGCATCGAGCGCCAATAATGTTCGGCGTGCTGCAAATAGTTTTCTGCCGCGATGCGATCTCCGGCAAGAGTTTCGGCGCGGGCCAGCGCCAGGTAGCGTTCATAGTTCTGCCGGGGGTCGAGGGATTTCCTCTCCTGCGAACGGGGAAAGCGGGAGCGTTCGGCGTTTCGAGGATTAAACCGCGGCGGTGCGGTTTTGCTCCCGTGCTTGAGTGGGCGCAACTGCGCCCTCGCGGAATGAGAGATGTCGTTCATGGGTTTCCTGTGTAGGTGCGTCGATGCTGCGGGTCTGGCAGATCTGACCGCGATCCGGGGCGCGGGATGCTGATTGGCGGCTCGCGAGTAAAGTCCCGAACGGCCAAAACGTTCCAGCTAAACAAAATGTGGGAGGCAGGGGCGTGATTTCAAGCCAATAGCTACGGAAGTTGGCAAGCAACAGGGGGGCTTCGGATAACAGGGCCTTGGACGAAGCAACTTTAAGGGGGCGGCCCCAGATGATGGGCCCCGGTGCATCAGAGCATCGCGGGGCCCTTGATCTTCGTCTCGCGAAGAATGTCTGGTACACACCAGTTGAATTTCGAGATCTCGAAGCGCGTGGCCTTTGCGCCCCCTTGTCTCGTGAATATGGTCAGATTGTCGGCGGCGCGGTTGACGCTTAGCAGCTGCAGTTCACCTCAACCTGCGCCGTGACCTCGCGATTAAGCAAGGTCACTGGTTATTCCCGGTGGCGTCATTCTCCTCACCAAGCTTGAACCGACGGACGCTATGTCCGCGACCGCTGCACGTCGTCTCGACCACATGGTCAGACGCCAATACCTGCGAAGCGGGAAGGGAAGGCCCACCAGCTCGCACAGGTGCAGCAACAGAATGCTGCGACTGTCTGCAACGGGAGTCAAGTTACACTGGAGAAGCAGGCTTCCGCTGAAAGGGCACAAGTGGGCACGCTCGCTCAAGTCTGCGCGTCACTGCCGGCGAACTCCTGCGTTCCCAAAAAATGGCTATGTTTGATCACCGCTCGAAACCGCTGGTGGGGCCCGGCACTCTCGCAAGCCGACCCGGGCTCTTGACCGAGATCGCCGTCATCCCCAAAAATGTAAGCCCTTCGAAACGCACTGCTAAATTGGGTTCGTTCTGCACAAGTCCAACATAACTATACAATCTTAAGTCGAGCCAAAGTGAATTTACCCGCTCATTCGAGTCGATGGCGTTGGGCACCGCCCGGGAGTGATCGCGCTCTCACCTGACAAGCTCGGGAGCATGCGCCGCAAGCGCTGAACAGTTTGAGTTTCAATGCTGGATCGGCTCGTTCGCACTGCAGCCGTTTGAAGCGAAACCACAACAAGAGCGTTAGACACTGCATGCATGAGATGATTTCCCCTGTTGCGGACGGAACAGCAACTGGGTTAGCCGATCCCCCCTTCAGCGATGCCCCTAGCTAGCGCTTTAAATATTGGTTCCCCGAAGAAGTTTGAACGTTAGATCTGCGAAGCTGTCGCCGACATCCTTCACTCCACGATCCTGAAAGCGCAGTCGATCGGACATCATCAAGAGATAGCAGCGAAGCTCCGTGTCGCTCTCCTTGATGTGGTTTCGAATTTCCCGGCGTTCGAATGCTGTCGCCGAGCCATCGGCAACCCGGCGCCAAGCGACCGTTTGCCAATCCTTCAGCTCATGTATTTTGCGGCTTAGAGTATCAGGTTCCGTCATGCTTGTCGGCCCACGGCTTCGAGAGCTGCAAGCCCTAGCGCTGATTCTTAAATAATTCTTACCCGCGAAAACCGGATCTGCGTTTTGTTTTCGCCGACAGCAGCCAGGATGATCACAGTTGCGGACCTGATAAGTTCATTTCGCGTTCCGCTCGGAAAACATTGCCATAGAGGTTTGCTATCCATTGGCGCCCACTCGAGGTGACATTGAGATAGCGTATTGCCGTCTGGATTTGCGGAGCGACGTTACTCCAATAGAACTGCGGATACTTGTAGACGACGTCTGCCGGCGTATCGTAGCCGAGCTTTTTGTTCAGACCGATTTCCTCAAATTCGTAGAACAGTGCATTTGATTTTTTCAAATAGTTGGGATCACCGAGTTGCCCGATGAGGTCGGCAGCTCGCAGCAACAAACCCTCCTCTTCGATCAGATCGTCATTCGAGGATGTCGTATAGGGAAAACGCGTATATTCGATGGCTCGGGCAATCCGAGCGGCATCAACTTCTGCTACTCCGTTAAGACGCTCAATAACGAACAACTTCGAGCGGTCCACATGGTAGGGGGCCAGCGCGGCATCGGACGATCCTCGCGGCAGACGCACCGTACGACCGCTGAGATCTGCGACATAGCACTCGTTGTCATCTCCTTGGACAATTCCGCGAACGTATCCGATGTCATGGGTCAGGCACGCCAAGATGAAATTCCCATAATCGTTTGGTGTGGTTGGCCGCAACATTGATCGGCCCATCAGTATGTCGTGCCCGGCAAGGGTAACCAGCATTGAGTGCTCAAGGTTGTGGTAGAGGGCGTCGCTGTTACCAATGCACTCCAACGTCAGTCGAGCTGCAAAGGGAAGGACTTCAGCCAAGCTGGCCTGTGAAGAGCCAAACCGGCTTTTGGTTTCTGACGTCAGGAACGAGCCCAACGCGTGCGCCACCAGTTCCGGGATTGTGATCATCTGAACACCTCTCGGCGTGACAGCCACTCCGTCTCGCATGATAGCACACCGCCGCCGCACTGCGGGCGCTATGTGCGAAACGGGTGCGCCGTTGTGTCCAGGTCTTGCTGCTCCGTGGTGGTTGGGCTCTCCACCGAAGAGCGGGCCGACGTGCGTGCGCCAGTCGCAGATCGAAATCGCGCTGTTGCCAAATCCTGTAGCAAAACAACTCGGCAATCTGCCGCCCAGTCGTCTGCCAATCCTTTGGCTCGTGTGTTCCGGTTAAACATGAGGTTCCATCTTACTGCGGGCCGCCCACTGCGTCGCAAGTAGCAAGCGGTGATCAATCAATTCAACCGGATCGGCGCTTCCTGTTGCAGTGAATCCTCACTGACGACGGTTTTAAGCTGCCGCCCTCCGAATCTTTTTGACTGTGCGAGGGCCGCGTCGTTTGCTTCTCCACGGGGGCGCGTGAAGGAGTGTGTGATGATCGAGATGCTGACCGCTTTGATGGGCCTGATGAGCGCAGGCGTTTTCCTTGCCCATTTCTTTGAAGGCGTTCGTTCAAGCGGGTGACGACGTTCTGCTTCTACCGGTCATCGCATTTTTCGGATTTCGCGAGGCGAGGGGGCCATCAAAACAGAGGTAAAAATCGACACGGAGTTGGATCGTGAAGCTAAGTCTGTTGGTGGCGGCACTGATCGTTTCGACGGGCGCCTATGCCGAGGATCCGCCTAAGCTTGCAGCCGTAGGCGGCAAGCCCATAGCGCGGGTGAAGCCGAAAGCGCCGGCCGGCTGTACTCTCATCGGAACGGTCAGAGGTACCAAGCTTTGGGCCGGTGACTGTACAGCGCCAGACCAGCTTAGAAGCAGCGTGCCAACCGAGACGCCGTTACCAGATCCCGCCACTACTGGGGCGCTTCCATCCGAGCAGAAATGATCGCGCGAGCCGAGCAGTTTTGTACGAAGCGAGGAATCGCGAAGAACAGCGCCGGTCACCCAAAGCGTCTGCTTGGACCTGTTCCTCTCCCGCCTTCACCGTCATCACCGCCGCGAACGACGACCCTTCCGTGATGATGTGCGTTCGTTATTGCCGCCGATGGCCTCACCGGGAATCGAAACAAAGGTGATACCTGTCTGCACGTCGAAGATTTCAACGCTAGTCCTCAATTCACATTCACCGGCTTCGCCGATGCTTAGGATCGCTCGTACCATTTTCGATGGGCGCGAGACCGGCACGGCAGTCAACTCGCCCGCCTTCAATTGCACGGTCCTCGCCTCTCCGATCGGTGAACCATCAGCGCCAAAAAAACTCACCTGGACCTGGCAAGGGGCGAGGCTACCAGTTTCGGCTACGTTGGAGATGATGGCCCGCACACCCTGACCGTTGGTGGGGGACACCGCGGCGAAGCGGGCCTGGAACGAACCCGGTTCGGCTCGGCCGACCGATGAACTACCAAGGGCAAGTGCCGTAGCCGCAAAGGCAATTAGTTTCATCTTGAACTCATTTCCTGGAGTAACGGCTCAGCCCTTTAATCTGTGCCCTGCGTTATCAACAGCACTTCCACATCTCAGCTTTCTTCAAATCCTGCTTCTTCTCAGAGGCGTAGCCAAATGTCTCCACAGCAGCAGTTCTGGCGAATTGACGTCTCAAATGGTCTCATGACAGCAGGGCAATCGGCCCCGTAGACTGTGGCGGGATTAAGAAGAGGCTCGCCCGACGCGCGACTTCAACCACATCACCGTTTTCGGCGGGGCAAGCCTTATTAGGCCGGAGTTTCAAAATGATCAGCTCAGAGGATCATCTCAAACCCGAGGATCTCCTGTACTATGCACCGCCGTCGGTTAGGCGCGGGGTCCGTCCAACTAGCTCCATCCCGACGAAATCCCGGTATCCCAATTCCTCTCCATCTCCTCACGTGATTGAGCAGCCAGTCGCCAAGTCTATCAAGCACCGGCTGGAGCCTGCGGTCGCGGACGAACCTGATGAGAGACGGTTGCTGTTCGTCCTTGCCACTCGCTTTGCCGCCGTGATCGGCGTTTTCGCAATGGTCGGCATCCTTCTTTTGATCTTTGTTCCGAAGTCCATAGGAAGCAATGCTCCAATATCGAATGCAGCGGCCCGGATTTCCGACAAATCTCAGCGACTGCTTGAGAAGTTCGTGCAGCTTCAAAGCCAAAAAGTAACGAGCAACAGCCGGGATTCCGAACCGGTCCGAGCGACAACGCCTGAAGACTCCCGAGCGCTACTTGAGAAATTCGTGCAGTGGCACGAAAGGAAATAATGCCCGAGATCGACCTGGGGGATCCGAGGTCTCCGCAAGCAACGGCTCAGACTGCACCGCAAGAGGTCACGCCAACACCTGCGCCGTCTCCCAAGCTGGTGCAAATGCTCCAGAGGAGGGCGAGCGATCGGTGGTCCTCCAGCCGATCCAGCGATTTTCGCCTTCTCAACAAGCTTGACGGTTGTCTTTCGAACGAATTCTATCACTCGCTCCATCGCAGGATTTTTTGCGATTTTTGCCTTTGATCCAATGGTTGCATCGGCGGGCGAAAGAAGAGGTCTCGGTGCTCTGAACCCTGCCTCACCAGAGGAGCGACCGCCTGACTGAGCAACGTCGGTCGAGGTAAGCGAACTTAAGGGATCAGCAGGGCAGAAGGAGATGCTGCTCCCAATCGGTGGCAAGCGTGCTGCCCGAGACCGAAAAGCCATCACAAGCGGTTCATGCCAAAGCCAGAAAGCGAGCTTACCAACTCCGTAGAAATACGAGGGCCGGCTTCGTGTTGACCTTTGTTCTGCAGAAGTAGAGCCGTTCGGGGAATTGCATCACACCCGAGGACTGTACCAGCGCCGCCAGCGATTATATTCCGCGTGGGCGGCGTTGTGTATTGAGACCTCGATTGTATTCGGATGGAGCGAACCCAGTCGAGAGCGGCCCCGGCGCCGGTTTGGGGACCAGTTGACCGGGACCGCCCGCGCACTGTGCGACAAAGGGGGGCGATGCGCGCACAGACACCGAGGACTTGAAGTGTGCTGGGCAGGGCTGATCGCAGCGGGCGTCAGTTCTGTCCGTAAGGTACTGTCAGCCCCACATGTGCTCGAAGTGATGCTGCTGCTGGTGCGCGAATGTGTCGGTCGGAGCGGCGTCAGCCGCAACGTTTTGCTCAAGCTCATGGTGCTGCTGCTGGTGGCCGAACGCGCTGTTACCCGGCGAGGGGGCGGCTGGCGGGGCGCCATCGGCCGCGACAACGGCCGGCGTGGCTGGGACAACATGGGCGTCGACAACGGCCGGAGCTGCTGGCGGGGCATCATGGGTATCGGCAACGGCCGGAGCGGCGTCATGGGTGTCGGCAACGGAAGGCGCGGCGTCATGGGCGTCAGGCTGCACGGCAGGTGACGTTGGGTTCACGGCCGTCGCTTGGGCCGCCGCCACCACGCTTTGGTAGCTGCCGCCGTCGGCCATCACGTTGTTGCTTCCCACGTCCGCAGAGTTTGCGGCCAACTGGGTTACCGCGGCGTCCACTTCCCCGGCATTGTGCGTCTGCAAACCGTCAACCAATGCGGCCGCGGCGGTGCCCGAGGTACCATCTGAACGAAATTCGTTCCAGAAGCGAGCCGACCAAAGTCCGCCTTGAGCCTGGTCGAAGGCGTTTGAATTGCCCGCATACGTCTCGATCTGCTGGACCAGTGCAGCAATGTCTCCTTGGAAGCCGTTATTCTCAATTGTGGTCGCCATCTGCCCAAGATGGTTGCTGTCCTGTATCCACTGGGTAATGAAGGCCGTCTGGTCAGCACTATCATGGAACGGCGCAGGCGGGGTGTTGAGGGCAGGGAGAGGCGCCGGGTTAAAGAGCGCCTGAACACCCTCGTCGCCTTGAGCGATATCAATAATGTCTCGATGGATATCGTTGATGGAACGTCCGACATACTGGCCGAGATCGGTCCCTAACGTGAGAGTGCCTGCCGGAGCATTCGCGTTCTCCACCGAAGCAATCTCTTCATTGAGTTGATTGATGATAATATGCGTATGCAGATCGGAGAGGTTATTGATCTCCGGAACTGCCGCGCTCAGCGCCTGCTGTACGCCGACGAGGTCCGAGATGATCAAGTTGACCTGGTCTGGACCGACGCCGCCAATCTCGCGAGTGGTTGCATCATTAAACAGGTCCGTTGGTGTCAATGCCATGTACGCCATCCCTTACTATTATTGCTGATGTCATCTGAGACGCTGTCGCTTTGTCGCCGAGGCTCAACCATTTAGCTCGACGAAGCGCATGTGCCGACACGCACACCGCAATCAAACGACAGCTGCTCGCCTGCTGCGAAGTCTCACGAGCAGGAACGAAGCCGAATTGTTGCGCGGGGACAATGACTGCATCCGGGCGGTCGAGAGACGTTGATGCGATGATATTGTGACCTTGGCAGTCGTGCTTGAAAGCGAACTTCGACAGCGTGGCGACCTCGTGCCGAGCAAAAATGGCCGACAATCAACCACGCCTCGCCACGCGGGCATGCTACCAGTATTTTGCTGAGTTCCTCGGCAGCAAACACGAAACCGCGAAGGCTCGAGGACGTTTTCTCTGCTGGAGAGGATGGCTCCTGTGAGGTTGCGCGGGAACAGCAACAAGAAGTGGAAGCCTGAGGACGACCAGAAACTGCTGGAACTCCTAAAGTCGGAAGCCCCTTGGCCCATAATCGCCGCCACTCTCAAGCGCAGGTTCAGCGCCGTACAAACCAGAGCATGGAGATTGAAGCGTGGCGTCGATGACCAGCGCGAAGATCGCCAAGATAGTTCCGGCGGTGGGGGCGATGCGGAGATGAAATACCAGAGATGAAGCCCCTGCCAAAATGGCTCCAAGATGTTGTTACGAACACCGGTTGGCCGAATTTGTTGCTAGCGCTAATATCGATCGTTTTGGCCGCGACGGTCGTTGTTCTTCTGCGCGCGGTTTTCGAATAGTTGCGCGCTGTTTGGCGGTTGTGTTCCTGGATCACCGTTGATCGCCGTGTGCGATCGTCAGGCCAAATCGACGGCTGGCAGGCTTCAACTTTCCGGTTTTCGCGTCGGTGCCGATGTCGAGCGTGACCGCTTTCCCTGTCCTGATCTCGTGCCTCACGTAAGGCCGAGACATGGAAAAATATATCCGCTCCGCCTGCATCTGGGCATGATGAATCCGAAGCCCCGCTCGTTGTTGAACATCTTCGCCAATCCTCTCGGCATTTCTCTTCCTCGGTCTCAATTCGCACGATAATCCCCGATCGATGTGGCCATCAAGGGCGCCGGCCAAATGGAATGGCTGCCCGGCCTGTTTGGTGTCCACCATGCGGCGCGCGCGGCCGACCATCTACTCGTCGACGGCACGCTCGATGAGTGCATCCGGGAATCAGTAGGAACAAGTGGCGCACCGAAACCGGCTGGCGATGAATTAGACCCGTCACGTTCGAAAGCGGCAGGGCGGTTTCCGGTGGGCAAAATATTATTTAGCGCCAAGAATGATAGCACAGCGGACTGAGAAGCGTCAGAAACCCAAGTCACTGAAGTCACGAATAAAGCGGCGTTGCAGCCGTTGGGTCTGCAATTCGGCCAGCGGAGGTCGTGGTCGAACGATGATTCGATCATGGAGTAGCGCGGCCCAACGTCGGAGCCCACTAAGGCGCGCCATCGCCGTGAATCACTCCAAAAGCATCGCATTTGTGATAGTATTCAGATGGAACTGGGGGAGGTCGAGGTCAATGGCCCCAGATCAGACCAAACGCAAGCTTGCCGCTATATTCGTCGCCGATATTGCTGGCTACAGCCAGCTGATGGGTGCGGACGAGGAGGGCACGCTTGCCCGCCTCAAGGTGCTTCGGCGCGAGCTGATCGATCCAAAGAACAAGCAACATCACGGCCGCCTTGTGAAAACGACCGGTGACGGAATTCTAATTGAGTTTCCAAGCGTCGTGGATGCAATGCGCTGCGCGATAGAAGTTCAGCAGGGCATGGTCGAACGCAATGCCGACCTGCCTCAGGAGAAACGAATTGAGTTTCGCGTCGGGGTCAATCTTGGGGACGTGATGATCGAAGGCCGCGACCTCTATGGTGACGGCGTGAACATTGCGGCGCGACTCGAGGCGCTCGCTGAGCCCGGCGGCATATGTATCTCCCAGACAGTGCTCAATCACGCCCGCGACAAAGTAGCTTTCGAAGTCGAGGACGCGGGCGAGCAAGCTCTGAAGCATATCGCCCGGCCTGTCCACGTTTACCGTATTATCATGGAGCCCGGACCGCGGTCGGCAGCGCCCAGATCTGAGGTTCCGGCACTTGCGTTGCCCGACAAACCGTCCATCGCCGTACTGCCATTCACCAATATGAGCGGCGACCCCGAGCAAGAGTTCGTCTCCGACGGCATCGTCGAGGACATCATCACGGCGCTATCGCGCTATACGTCGGTGTTCGTCATCGCCCGGAACTCGTCTTTCACCTACAAGGGTCGAACGATCGATGTGAGACTGGTCGGGCGCGAGCTCGGCGTGCGCTATGTGCTCGAGGGTAGCGTGCGGAAGGCCGGCAATCGAATCCGCGTCACGGCGCAGCTGATAGAGGCAGCGACGAGCAATCATGTGTGGGCCGAGCGCTACGACCGCGATCTCGCCGATATCTTCGCTGTGCAGGACGAGCTTACGGAAGCGCTCACGACCGCCTTGGCGCCCGCCATTGCAGACGCCGAGCTGCGACGCGCCATGCGCAAGCCACCGGGGAGCCTCGATGCCTGGGCAGCCTATCAGCGCGGTCTGTGGCATCTGAGCAGAGCCACCGCAGACGACGATGCGACCGCAGAGATATTTTTTAAAAAGGCAATCGATCTCGATCCGACCTTCGGCGGCGGTTACAGCGCGCTTGCCTTGTACCAGCTGCAAGCTGCCGCGCTTTACCAAAAACTGGACCTGCCAAGCGCGCAACGCTCGGCCGAAGCCCTGGCCCGCCGCGCGGTGGCGCTTGACGGCGCCGATGCGGAAGCCCGTTCATGTCTCGGCTGGTCGCTGCAAGCGCGCGGCGAAGCTGACGGTGCGTTGGCGGAGATCGAGCGAGCTCTCTCCATGAGTCCAAATCTAGCAATCGCGCATGGCCACAGAGGCGCGACGCTGATCTTCGCGGGCCGGCCCAAGGAGGGACTGACGGCACTCGAAACTTGCATCAGGCTCGATCCCCGCGATCCGTATCTGGCAGTCCGTTTGTTGCACATTGCGTGCGGTCTGTATTTCTGCGGCGAATTCGATGCTTCGATCGAGGCCGCGAAACGGCTGATTTGGTCGTATCCCGATTTTCCGATGATCTACCGCTGGTCCGCTGCGGCGCTGGGCCAGCTTGGGCGCACAACGGAAGCAAACGAAGAACTCGGCAAGGCCGTCTCCCGCGCACCGGGGGCATTCGACATGTATATTCGACGGTGAGTTCCGTGGTTTCGGCCAGAAGACCACGCTCATCTCGTCGAAGGTTTGCGCAAAGCCGGTTGGAAGGGTTGAGCCTCAAGGCGTGCGGACGACCGTGCAAGCCTGGTAAAGCAAAGCGGCAGAAACGCAAGCCGCAGGACCACCGCTCTCTCGCAAAATCTCCGACGCATCATTCTGCATCAAGGCACTGCAGTAAACTGCTCATCAGTTCTTATTCTTCGACCCGATGGATCGGATTGCCTGATCTCTTCGCGCTACAGCGCGGGCTTCGTACCGGTGCAGCTTGAGCAGTTCGGGAAGGATTCGTCGTGCTGCTTCTGCGGAGCGATCCGGCTCTTGCGAGGGCATTGTTGCCTCGAGGTCTTCGGCTTTAGGCAGGGGAGGTCTGATGCGCCGTTCTCCGGCCGCCCACTGAAGCGTGACACTCAGCCAGCGAACTTTATGGTTTTCAGAGCGGAAATGCTTGAGGGGTTCGAGGCCTCCCAACGCAACCACGCGTTCAATCAGCGCGGTTTTAACGCCCCTTACGCGGCCAAGTTCAAGCTCCGCCTCGGCAGCGCCGCGGGCTGTTCGGAGTGTCGTTTCATCCAGGGTGTCGCCGGCGATCTGGCGCGCGAGAATTTCCAGCCGCCGTTCGAGTTCTGGGCCTGATATCTGCAGCGTCAGGCCGTGCCGGTAGGCGTTCTGACTCGCCCGCTTCTTCCCAGAGCTGGAGCGGGGCCCGGTGCTGTTACACGCGTTGCGCCGGTTCGCCGCGATTTGCCGTTCGCTGGCCATCGCCAATCCGTGGGCTTGGCCACCGCGACGAGACGCGGCACTTCGTCGTTGTCGAGGATCTGATCTAAACTCTGCCGAACCCGCGTTGCGAGGCTGAGCCGATACTCGGCGATGCTGCGGAGGGCCCGGTCGCGGCGAACCTCCGCCAACGTCAGCATCCGGTCGAGCCGGTCCATGTCTTGGGCCGTCTGCCTGAACGCTTCTGCCGCAATCGAATGCTCGTCAAGCTGATATTGGCGAAGGAGCTTTGCAACCTCGTTGTTGGCTTTTTGCGTGTGAAACCAATCGTGGGCAAGCCTCTCGGCTTTGTCTCTAACGCCAAACTGGAACTTGGGCTCGCACAACACTTGCTCGAGGATTTTCTCCAAAGCGGCGCGAAAGCGGTTGTTGATGATATCGGCTTTGAAACGGCGAAGCCGCATGATGTCCCAGAGGATGTTGGCGACGTCTTCGACATACATGTGCTCGATGAAGCTCTTCGGTTTGATCTCCCGCTTCAGCCCTTCCCGCATTGACTTCGAACTCATCTGGTGCCTCGGTCAACAGCAGGTTGGGATAGGCGCGCGACGCGGGTATCATTTCGGCAGATGATTTCGCGGCTTGTTTGGTCATTTGACCTCCTGGTCAATCGGAAATGGTGAACGCCTGGTGAGAATTCTCGAAAAGAGCATGGCGCACCAGGGCGAAGCTTCACTAAGCCAAAAACCCGAACTGCCTGTTGATGAAGAGGAGCCCACGGATCGGGCAAGCTCGTTTCTGACTGCAGAAACTACAATCCGGTTCGGCTCTTCACAGGCCAGCTTGGCTGAAATCCTCCCCTTTGCAGCTCGACTGAGGTTGGAGTGCATTGGTGACGGTGACGCCCTGTACCACAACGTTCAGCACCCAATGCTGCTGGCGGCTCACACGCCCGCTGCTTGCTTCGAAGATCAGGCGATCTGACGAGCTCTGGAAGGCGCGGGCGTTGAGTTCAGCGACGAAAACGGCGGAGGTGCCGGGGTCAGTCTACAAAAGCCCACTGGCGTCAGATGCGGGCCCTGAAACTGGCCTGGGTATGATTGGGTTCGTTTGGCAAACTCGAAGACTGGGACCGCAGTACCGATGCCGACTTGGCTCTAGGGAACTGTGTTTCCAAAATGATTCCGAGACCAGTCTGTCAAATGTCACAGTTGCGAGCGGCTCGTCGCCTTTTGGTCGATGCAGATCGCTCATAGCGGTCCAAGGACATCAGGCGCCAGAGCGGCCTGGGGTCGCGAGATCCGAGGTCGATCAGCGCCATCAGCTCGGAGCGGATTTTGCGGATGCGCAGCAGCTCAAGCTGCGCGTGAGCAACCTCCGTCAAAGACCTTAGCTGCGCCTCGTCAGTTTCTTTACCCGCGAGGAGGCGCGACAGCGCACCGACCTGTTCTGAGCTATCCAGCGCCAAGGGGCACGACAACCCGTGTCGAAACGCGTTGCGGCTGGCCCTTGATTTGCCGGCCCCCGTTTTCGGTCCCGTGCTGCGTTTGGCATTGGCGCGGTTAGCGGCGATCTGCTTTTCGGTGGCCATTACGACACCGTCGTGGCGGGCCGTTTTGCCAGAGCAGGGCGGGGTGGGGAAATCTGTACTCCGATAGACGTTCGACTGCGCGTCGACGTGGTGGCGTCGTTTCGTTGTTCATGATCGCGGAACAAGCGATTGCGCGCGATCTCACGGCTGACAATCATCCGATCAATATAGGCTATCTGACCGCAATTTTGAGCAAGCGCTTTGGCGTGAATCATCTCTTCCGTGATCTTGTGTTTGGCCAACAGGTCCACCGCCAGCTTGCGCTTCTGGGGATCACGCCCGTAATACATGTTGGCGGCTTCAAATCCGGCGGCACCATCAAGATTGAAAATCGGCGAAAGAATATGGGCCAAGGCGCTGACGCAGGCTGATTCAATTAGCAGTGCCGCGAAGCGTTTACAGCGTTGCGCTTCCCAGATCTTGTCGGTGATGTCCCGGGCGTCGGCTTTATCCAGGATGGTTTTGGGTTTGACCATGCTTTCCACTTCGGCCTGAAGGGCAAAGTAGAGCGCTTCGTTCTCGCCGCGCAGCAGCGGGGGTGGACCGAAAAAATCGACTGGGTTCGTCGGCTTATCTTGCTCATCACTCATAACTTCACCTTTTGATATAACCTCTCCCCCGAGGTTATTCCTGCCAAATTTTTCGGCCGGCTCAAAACATATTTGGAGGGCTGCAACGACTTTTGTGATGCGGCCTTAAGGTTAACCGCAGCGGCGTGCCTCATGACAAGCTGGGGGCACGGAGAGGGCGCAGTCGAAACCTGCGCAGAGCGATATTCCGCTCGTTAGTTTTCGTCTCGAGCTTTGCAGCAACCCGGCTTCTTCAATCGGCCGTCGGTCGCCCGGCCATTTTCGCCGGTGAACTCGAGGCACCGCCTTTTCACACGCACTTATCTCTTCTTCGATCTGACGCCGCTGGGCTTTCGAAGACGAACGCCGGCGCCCCCGCCGTTCTCGTCGATGAACTCAACGCCGGCCTTTTCGAATGCCCGTCTAACCACGTCCAGAGTTGCGCGACGCGGCTGGCTTGATGAGCTTTCTAGTTGATGAATTGCAACCGTTCCAACGCCGGCCTCTCTGGCCAAATCCTGTTGGGTCCAGCCGACTAGTCCGCGTGCTGCTCTGCATTGGGCCGCTGTAATCATCGCCACACGATGATGCGAGCGAAGAAATTGCACAATTCCGTAGCTTTTTTATTGACAGCTTTATTGATAAATTTTATATTATTACATGTTATTTATATGGAGATGGCCCATGTTGTTTCCGGACAGACGCTCCTTCGTTGGCGGATCGGATGCCCAAATCATTATGGGCGATGACGAGGCTGCGCTAGTTCGGCTTTGGCGGGAGAAGCGCGGCGAACTCGAGCCGGAAAATCTTTCTGAGAACCTGATCGTCCAGCTCGGCATGGTGACCGAGGACCTCAACCGGCGCTGGTACCAGCGCAACACCGGTCACGCGATCAAGGATGTACAGAAACGGATCCGGCATCCGGTTATCAAATGGATGGCGGCTACTCTGGACGGCTTGATCGATCCAGGCGGCGACGTCTTTGAAGCCAAGTTCATGCTGCCGTGGACGTTCTCAGAGGAGGGCGCAGCTGAAAAGCACATGGCCCAGCTTCAGCATAACATGTGGGTCGCCAATGCGAGATCCGCCGCGCTGTCGATCATTACGGGGGGTGGGAAATGGGTTGAAATTACAATTCATGCCGATCCGCTCTATCAACATCTTATCCTCACCGCGGAGAAGAAGTTCTGGCGCTGTGTGCAGAGCGGTGAGCCGCCTCGGTTGTTCGGGGTAGAGCTGCCCCGCCCCCGGTTAGAGGCGGTCCAAATCCTCGACATGAGTGCTTCGAATTCTTGGGCAGAGTTTGCCGCCACCTTCCGCCGGACCCGACCGGCCTATCAGGAACATGAGGCCGCGAAAGGGGATCTGAAAAAGTTGGTGCCGGAAGATGCCAAAGAGGCGAGGGGACATGGGCTGCGGGCAAAGCGGTCGAAATCAGGCTCGATCAGCTTTGAGCTGATGGATACGGAGGCGGCCGATGCACCGCTCCAGTGAAACCATTGGCGCCATTGCAGCGGCTCTCGCCAAGGCGCAAGGCGAACTCACAAATCCGGAAAAGTCCCTGATCGCCACCATTCGTTCGCCGTTTCCGCGCGAGGGCGATCGGACCTTCCGCTATGCCTCGCTCGCCAGCGGACTTGAGATCGTCCGCAAGTCTCTTGGCCAGCAGGAGATCGCGACCGTCCAGACCACGGCCATTGATCAGGCCACCGGGCAAATCCAACTCACCACGCTGCTCGCCCACGCCTCCGGGGAATGGATCTCCTCTGATTGGCCGGTCTGCGCGGTCAGCGAAACCGCGGCTCCCCACCGAATGGGCGCGGCGCTGACCTACGCACGTCGCTACGCCCTGTTCGCGCTGGTCGGCATATGCGGCGAAGACGATCTCGATGCGCCGGATCTCCTGGTCGAGCCCTCTCCGGGGACCGAGGCTGCCGTCCAACCAAACGCCGCAGAGGCAAATATCTTCCGGAGGCCTCGGAACGGTTCGGTTCACAAGCCGCGACAGCCCAAGCCCCTGCTGAGCGCAGAGCCTTCCGCCACGCTCCGCGATCAGCTGGTCGCAGAGATTCGGGTGCTAAATGATGATGACGATCTGGCTCTCTGGGCCCATCGGCGGCTCGCTGCCAAGAATACTCTTATCGCGAGCGATGCGCAAATAGTGGAAGCCGCCTATCAAGCGATCCTTCGCTCGGTGTACGCCCAAGATGGCGCGGAAGAGGTCCCAGCTTCAACGCCGGAATCGAGCAACTCAGCCCCGGGAGAGGCGATCCTCCATGGCTCGACGACTAACGGAGAACAGAAATCAAGTCTCAAAACAGTTTCGCCGTTACCGAAACCAGTGCGGCGGCGAAACAAGGTCCATCTCGCGTTCGTCGCGGCGCAGCGGTGCCTTGTCTGTCAGCGCTCGCCGTCTGATGCGCATCATCTGAAATTCGCGCAGCCAAGGGCGCTCGGGCGCAAGGTCAGCGACGAATTTACCGTGCCGTTGTGCCGTGAACATCACATCGACCTGCATCGTTCTGGCAACGAAGGCTCGTGGTGGGCTAACGTTCAGATCACCCCGATCGAGGCGGCAAAGGAGCTCTGGCAAGCAACCCAGCTTTCTTCACAAGGATTGATCACTCGCGAGCGGGGAAGCTCAGCGGAGAAAAGAACAGGCGAGGGCGCTCGTGTTGAAGAATAGCCAAACAATCGGAGCCGCCTCCGGCTCACTTACTGTTCCAGCTGAACTTAAACCGTTCTCGGATCCGTTCTTCTTGCTTCCGGGCGAGAGCCGCCACGAGTTTGAGGCGATCCGCCAGATGATGATCGACGACATCCAGCCCGAGACCAACGTCGAATGGCTTTGGACGCTCGATCTGGTCGATCTGTCCTGGGAAATCCTGCGTTACCGCCGTCTCAAGAGGAGCATCCTGGACGCCCACCGGGTGGCGGCAATCGGAGCAATCTTGCAGCAAATAAATGGTGAGGGAATGCCAACAGAGGCCATGCCGATGGTCAAAGCACAAGCGAGGCGGACCGCCGCAGAATGGCGCGATGATCGAGAGGCTGCAATCGAAATCGAAGCGCGTCTTAACCGAAGTGGGTTTGACGCCATCGACGTGAACGCCGAGGTTTTCGTGCAGGCCAGAGAATTGTTCGACATGTTCGATCAACTTATGATCGCGGCGCAACGTCGGCGCATCGGACTGCTCAGGGAAATCAGCATCCGCCATCAATTTGTGAGGAGGGTCCGACGGGTTCTAGCGACCAAAGATAATTGTGATCACCAACTATGAAGCTCAGCTGACGATGATCACGCGGGCCCGATGAATTCATCTCACGTTCCGCTCGGCCCAGAGCTTTTTTCTGAAAAAGACGCTCCTCAACTCGTCCCGATGTGGTTTCGGAATGGGCCTCACAGCGGGACTTTCGGCAATCTACATCAAAGTACGGAAGTGCCCGCGCAGATCTTCCTGCCGCGCCGCCGGCAACGTTCGAGATGCAATCCGCACTGTTCGGTCTGCCGGAGATGCACGGCCGTTTGAGGACTAAAACCAGATAAGTACCGGCTTTGGCCAATTTGGCCCCGCGTCCTGTCGGCCCGTGGTTCCCAAACCGTGAGTCGCCTGTTCGAGCCGTTCGGGCCGCCAGCAAAAACAAATGTTTGTAGCTAAAGTTCCGGATCTGGTCGGGGAGGGCCAGCAAGTGCGTCTTAGCGATGGTAAGTGACGTCACTTTGTTACCGCGACGCGCGCGTAGCATGAGAAGTAGGCACGCCAAGAAGGCACCGCAGATCCGCATCTGGACGCTTGACGGGCCTTATGGAATGTTACCCACAGAAGGCGTCACCGCATGTTAGAGAACAATTTTCGCTCCTCGGGCAGGAAGCTTGAGACATGAGTGGGCTCGTCCTCTCCCCAGATAAGCCGCGCGCGCGCTCCGCCGCCGATCGCGCGCCGCTGTTGAGCTGGCTTATCTTCACCGGCGTGACGGTTTTCGCAGCGACCCTGCTTTGGCGCTACGGCCTCATCCGCCTGATGCTGAGTTCTGACCGCACGTACATCTCCTCGGTCATTTGCTTACTCTATGTCGCGGCGTCGCTGCATTGCCTTTGGCGCACGATAGCGCTTTCACGAGAGGCGGCGGCGGGGGCGCTAGCTGCGCAACTGATCGCTTCGGGCGCCGTCGATTTTTCCAGGCAAGATTCGGTCAAGGCAAACCTCGGCGTCCTGCCGTCCGGACTCGTCACCGATCATATCCGCAATCTAGTCGTGAAGGCGGAGGCGCAAGGCGCCGGCCGCCTCGACCAGACGCTGCTGCTTCGCGCGCTTGCCGACAAATTTCGCGGTTCCAACAGCCTGGGCACCTTTGCCGGGGATACGGCGATGAAGCTCGGGCTGCTGGGCACGATCATCGGGTTTATCATTATGCTGGCGCCCATCGCTGGGCTCGACGCGGGCGATCGCGCCTTGATGAAGTCCTCTATGGGACTGATGAGCGACGGCATGGCGGTGGCGATGTATACGACGCTGGCCGGTCTCGTCGGCTCGATCCTGATCAAGATCCAATATTACGCGCTCGACGGCGCCGCGGCGCAGGCGTTCTCGCAAGCCGTGACGCTGACCGAAACGCGCGTCGTTCCTGCCCTGGAACGGCGTCATGCTGGATGAATTCGGCCTTTATCCACGCGAGGAGACCTTTGATCCGTTCAGCCTGATGCTGTTCAAGGCCTTGCAGGTGATCTCTTTCCTGTTTTTCATCGCGCTGTTGGCGATGTCGCCGGAGGCCAGGGACGGCAAAATCGATTCAAAGGCCGAATTCATTGTCACCATGGATTGGCCCGACAAGCATCCCGACGATCTCGATCTGTTCGTGCAAGACCCGGCCGGCAATACCACGTGGTATCGCCATCGCGAAGCTGGATTTCTGGTACTCGACCGCGACGACCGCGGCGGGGCGAACGACAGCATCCGCGTCAACGGGAAAAAGATCACCTCTCCGATCCGCGAGGAAATTGTCACCATTCGCGGCATCGTCGCTGGCGAATATACGGTTAATGTCTCGCATTTCGCGGCGACGACGGGGCTGCCGGTGCCCGTCAAGGTGAAAGTGCAAAAACTCAATCCGACTGTGCAGGTCATTCACGAAAACACGCTGTTTGTCGATCATACGGGCGACGAGAAAACTGCCGTCCGCTTCACGCTCGATGTGGAGGGCAAGGTAACGGACGTGAACTACCGCGCCAAATCGCTAATCGCAACCTTCGGCAGCACACATCTCAACGGGGCCGATCTCGATCCGAAAACCAATTATCGGAAAAAACTATGAGCAGCCTGCAATCGACCGTGCTGTGTCTTTCCATCGGCTATGCCGCGCTGGGGATCCTTCTGCTCACGGCCTGCTTGTTCACGCGCCTGCCTTGGCCGGTCAAGGCTGCGGCGATCGCTGTCACCAGCGCCTTCTACGTGTCGAACTTTTTCGTGACGCGGTCATTGCTTGGCTGGTCGTCGGACGATCCGCTGCCGCCAAAATTCAAGCTCCTGAGTGCGCGCATCGTCGAACCGCATACGCGTGCCGACGATTCCGGTTCGATCTACCTCTGGGTCGAGGCGATCGACGAGAACAATTTTCCCAGCAACGTTCCGCGCGCCCATCGGCTGCCCTACAGTGCCAGGCTCGCAGAAAAGACCGAAGCGGCGGTCAGGGCGAGCGCTGACGGCCATCCGCAAGGCGGCCGCACAGCGGATATCGGCGCCGGCGATGGCGGCGCCGGACAGGCCACTGCCACCGAGACGACGCCGACTTCGATCCTGACGCTTGACGGCGGCGATCCCGCGACAGGCGGCGCGCTCAATCCCGGCTTCGCCCATGGCGAAGGCCTGGTTTTCACCCCGCTGCTGGCGCCGCGCATGCCGGCAAAGGAGCCGGAATAGCCGTTTTAAATGTGAAGTTCTTCGCACAATGGCGCGACTTGCGCGCGAGCGCGACGAACTGCGCGTCGTCGCTGACCAGTTCGGTGCGCCAACGTCTGCGTTCTCGATCGCCGAGGCGCTTTCAGTGATCCTGGCCCGCAGCTCGTCAGCCGCCGGGCTCGCCAAGGACTTCGCAGCGGCAAACGGCCTCGTGCATCTTGCTAACACCGGCAGCACGAGCTGGCACGGTTTTGCGAGCGCAATCGTCGACGGATTGAAGGCGAGGAGACAGGCGGTCACGGTCAACGCCGTTCAAGCGATCACGACAAAGGAGTTTCCAACGAAGGCCATGCGCCCACCAAACTCGCGGCTTGACCTGTCGCGGCTGCGCGAAGTTTTCGGTGTGACGCCTCCGTCCTGGCAGCAGGCCTTGCAGCGCGAACTAGCTCTCCTGGTTCAGCTCGGTTAGAGAGTCGCTGAGCGTTGACTGTGGCAAGCCAGTCCTTGGTGGCGTCTTGGGCCGCGGTCCAAAGATGCTGCTGGTTTGAGCCTATCGGTTCGGCCAAGCCGGCGGCTAATCGAACGAATACCTCGATCGCGCGTCGGTGAACGCCGCCCGCAAGCTCCGGACGCTCGCCTGGCAGGGGAACGTCGCGCGCAAGTCCACGGATCAGCCGAGCCGCGGTTTCCCGATCAAGGGTTTGAGCAACTCGCAACACCGTCAAACGCATATCTAACCTTGATAAAGCTGTCCTTGCCTTTCAGAACCTCGCTACTCTCTGCTTCTTGTCTTGCCCAATGAAGGCCAGGTTCCGGCCCGGACGGTGCCGCGGGCAAGCGCTCGTAAAATGGCACGGCCCGGACCAGACCGGCCTCGCGGCCTTGCCGCTGAAGCGCCTGCAACACTGCTTCGACTCCCCCATAAGTGCTCATAGATCCCCCGACCACCTGCCGTCACTCAAGGCATGCTACGAAGCCGTCGACGGGCCAGTCTACCGCGTACTCCGTTATCCACTCAGGCCGTGAGCTACCATCTGGCGAAGGTACTGAACTTTGTTCGTTCGGCTGGTTCAGAATAGCCGAGGAGGGTGTCGATCAGCGGGGCACGGACGGTTACCTTAGACGCGCTGAATTTCAGGCCCGCCACTTTACTCTCTGTTGCAGCGGTCATCCGTGTTGGTTTTTACACACGTTGCTAATACGACGAGGATTAGCCGGTAGCTTGCCTGCATGGTGGGTTAATTTCCGCCATTCACTTGCGATGATCACCATCACGATCCCGGTCATTTCCAAAACCCAGTTCCACTTCAGTCCTAGAATTCGATCGTCAATGAATTTGTCTATATGATGAAATGAGGCGGCTCTAATCAGAACAAAGACCAATACGGTGGTCGTTCCCATAAGAGCCAACCATGTCGGGGCCGGAGTTTTCGCGCTCGGATCAGCAAGGCGACAGCAATCAAGATGCAGACCAGAGCTACACCAACGATAAACCACACCTGAACCGTTCGACGCTCTCCGTACCAGCCTTGCTGGAAGGCGACCACCCGGCCCAGTTCCGTCATCGCGGTTTGAAGGTCCAACTGTTTGTTGATGCCGAGACCGATGAACAGGATTGAGATGACGTACCAAAAATGGCCTTCACTTGAAGCGCTCCGGGAGTGAGCCGTTTTCCAGGTGCTCCAGACTGCCAAAAAATAAAGAAGCACAGTTAGCCAACCCCCGATCGTTGGATCACCGATACCTGGCCTCCAGCTAAACGGGTGCATTGCTCGCTCAATACTGCTTTGGGGGAAACCGATAATTCTGTGCTTTACGCTTTTTTGATCAGATCAAATGCAAAGTAGAATCGGGGTACTTACTTAAATTTCCCTCGCTAAAGCTTTCGCTTTGACGAGGGCCGTTCAATGATGACGACGTCACAGCAATTACGACGTGTAGCAGAAATAAGTCGCATTCTGACGAATGAAATGATCGAACTGCTCGGCTTACGAGAAGCGGTCCGGAGAGCCAAAGAGAGGGTGGCGGGGCAACACGAAACGGCTAAGCAGCGCGACCCGGGAGGTTGTTTGTTCGGGCGAAGTGGTGATCGGTCCGCGCCATGTGAAAATACGGGCGATCCACATCGCGACATGTTTCCACCGCGGTCTCGGGGACGTGGGTAGCGAGGACGCCGGGCCTTGTCTTACTCTGAGCCCGCTAGGCCGTGCAGGATGTGTCGAATTTGCCGCATGGGGAACGAATTCGATCGGATCAAGCTTGCGACGCGGTGAGGGGAATTGCCCGGCAGGTTCTAGCTCAGGTTAATTCGGGGCGCTGTAGTCGATCGCGCCGGTGCGCCGTTGCTCTTTGTAGATATCGAACTTCCAACGAAGTTCATCACGCGCATTTTCAACGGGAGCGACTGGCACGCTTGCTCATCCGCAACATTGGCGCGTTTCAAAGGCATGACCTCGGCTTCTCGCGGATCGCGAACACAATTCATCTCTGCCGTTTAGCACCACTCGGCGCCATATCACTGAGAATACGCGAAAGCTGATTACAGAACTGAATCAGAAATCGGTGAACCGCAAAACCACAAAACCAACATACCGCAAATCTCTGTTCGCAGATTGTTTCCGCCGTCTCCGGTCCCTCCGCCACAGCAAACGACTCGGCTATGCTCAAACCGGGGAACAGAGAGGGGTGGCTATGGTGGTTCTCAGTATGCTTGATCGCTTTCCATTTGATCTCGCCTGCGGCCATGAAGTCGCCCTGGGGCGGCTCGACGGATTGAAGACGTACTTGTGAGCGGTGCGGCAAGCCGACTGATCTCACCGATGAGCCATACAAGACGGCGCTCTACCACATGGTCCGCGTCGCACAGGGGATTGACAATCGAGAACGGGAAAGCGGCAACACGGTTACTCGGGTTTGCTAAGCTAGCGAACCCCTGTCTCGCACTTGTCAGAAAAAGCCCGGACTCAGATCCACCCCGTAGCTTAGCAAAAGCACCGATACCAGAAGGCCGGCGGCACAAAGCATGACGATTTGCTTGAACGCCTCGCCTTCCTCGAAGGATGACGAAAACGCCCGTGACGCAGCGATCAGAAATGCGGCCATTGTGTACCCCTTAACTCGGTGGCCTCACAGGGTGCGAGGCGCGATGCGAGATGCAAAGGGTACGCCAGCTTGGGCAGAAGCTTTGTGTGCTGTCTCACATTTGCCAAGCGAAGGGATACTGCGCTCAGTATTCCCGGATGCTCTCATCTAGCCCGCGGAGCAGGGGATAAAGCAAATAGGAGATCACGCTGCGCCGCCCGACCTTCATCTCGGTGGTGACTGCCATGCCCGGAATTAGCTGAACGCGCTCTTGCGGCAACCGAAGGTGCGCATCCGCCAGATTGACCAGGACGCGATAATATGGAGCCGCATGCCGCGCGACTTCGGCCTTTGGATCGGGCGCAAATGAATCCTGGCTGATGACACGAACTGCCCCCGTCCCGGTCCCGTATTTCTGAAACGGAAAAGCCTCGAACTTAATTCGTACCGGCTGGCCAACGGACACTTGGCCGATATCCCTGCTTTCAACATTGACTTCGGCCTGCAGCGGCACGTCGCGGGGAACCAGTACAAACAGGGTCTCGGCCTCGCGGACAACTGAACCCATGGTGCGATTGGCGATCTCCAGGATGATGGCGTCGGCCGGCGCCCTCAGCACAATGAGCTGCCTGCGCAGCTCGGCCTTCTTGAGGTCTTCTTCAGCGCTGTCACGCTTCGCCAAGGTCTCGACGAGATCCTGATAGGCCGTGCGGCGAAATTCCTCGGCGAATACCTTCCGGTCCGCCCGGGCCTTGTCGAGACGGTGGGAATTGTCGGCAATGCTGCCGCGGACCCGAGCCAAATTACTTTCCACTTCAAGGCGCGCGTCGCGGGAAAGCAGCAGGTTCAGCTTCGAGCCGACCTCCTTTTGCGCTAGCGTGCTGCGCATCAACTCAATCGACTTCATCGTGTCGAGCCGCTGGATCAGTACCTTTTCTTCGTCCTGCGCCGTTTGCAGGTTGGCCCGTGCCGACGCGATTTGCGCGTCGTAGTTCTGCATCTGTGCGTCATAGGAGGATTTGCGCTGCAGGAATACTTTGCTCTGCAGCAACTCGTCGGCGCTTGACGTGTCGCGTACGGCATACTCCCGGCCGCCCAACTCTGCCCGCAAACGAGTGATCGATGCGTCAAAAGCACCAACCTTGTTTCGCAGTTGATCGAGGTCCGCTTGCGAAAAAGTCGGATCGAGCGTCGCCAGCAGGTCGCCCTTGTTGACACGATCGCCGACCTTAACGTGGATGTCTCGGATGACCGAGGTCTCCAGCGGCTGCACCACGAGATTCGGGCGCGTGGTGATCAACTTGCCCTGCGCCGTTACAATCATGTCGACCTGCGACACCGTCGCCCAGCCGGCCGCGACGACAAGCAACGCCAGCACGCAATAGAGCGTCAGACGGGCGAGACGCGGCGGAGTTCGCTGCTCGATCTCAATCGCATCGGACTGGAATTCCGTGATTACCCATGGCTGCCGCGCGGGCCTGAATAGTCCCCGGCGCCGCCGCTCGACCTTTTTTCGCGGCACCAGCTTACTGGCGGCCGCGCGCGGTGTTTTTTCTCTGCTCATGCGTTCTGCTTATCGCGTGCGAGTTCCAGCGGGACGACGATCCTCCAGGATAGGCCGATGAACGACGCCCGAAGCGGCGTCGCCCGCGTCAATGCTCATCATTGCGCTCCGAGATTGCGCTTCCAACCTTTTCTGTGACGCAGCTGAAATCCGCCTCCATAAATTATGTAAGGAGGCCCAATCAATTCGTCGAGATAAGTGGGTCGGCGTGGCCCTGCGAAGTTCCTGTGTACCAAATAGCACTGTCGCGAGCGGCGAGCTCCGAGTTGCTGACGTTAGTCAGTTGAGCAAACTGCTGGGCCCGTGAGGCTGGTTTGAGAACGCCCTCGTAGTCCAGGTGGTAGCGGCCAGCGATGACTCCGCCAATGATTAGGGCAGGCCGCAAGGCGCTCGCCCGTTTCAAAGCAGAGAATAGCCATCCTTACTGGGGCTGACAGTTCAGTGTGCGAGAGACCGGTCCGATCAACTCGTGCGCACATTATCCCTTGCAGGCCGATCGGCATCACGTTCGGATATTCAGGAGAGCTTATCCGCCGCACCAGCGGTGGGACCATTCTCTGGCGGGCGGATGACGTGATCCGCAAATCACGTCGGAAAAACAATCTTAGCCGACGAAACCATTTTGCGTATCCGCGAAGCCGGCCAGAAATGAACGTCGATCAGCATATCGATGTCAAGCAACGGAGTTCGATCATGTCGGCGATTATCAACGCCATCTACGAAGAATACTGCCGGGCCCATCTAGCCGACATTCGAAAACAACGTCTCGCGGGTTGACTATGCACAAGGATACTGTAGCGCCGTACTTCCTGACCGCCATCGTCATTGCGGTGGCCGTTTGGGCGACCATGGGACCGCCAAACAAGACGCATTCGAAATCAGTCACCAAGCTTCAACTTTCCGTGCCCTAGCGCGCTTATCAGATGATGGAAGCAGCCGCCGTTCCGGAAGGTGTGCACCATGGCGCGATGCTTCACCGATCCAGGCAATCGCCACAGATCGCGGTCGCGGCACCCGCACGCTGTGGCATATCTGCCGCACGTAAAGGAATTGGGAGCTTCATAAGGACGCAGAGCATTGAGAGGAATCGCGCTGCAGGATACGGCTTGTGGCTTCCAAGTCCTGAGGAGAAAACACCGTGGTGAAGATTTTGCTCGTAACAGGTGCAACGCTTGCCATGGTGAATGCCGTTGCGGCTGCCGACTTGCCACACCCGTAGCCCGTCTACGAACAGGCGCACGTCGGCAAGATGCCAATTGGCAAGGCCCCGATTGGGAAGGCCCCCATGGGCAAAGCCCCAGTGCCGCACTATTAGCCGAGAGCCACGGGGGTGACCGGCCGCGGCGCTTAGTGGTGAACGGTGAGGTAGGCGAAGTAAGCGGCCACGGCAGAAGCCAGTGCCGAAATGGCTGCGGCTAATGTGGCAACGACGGAATACAGCCGCATGCGCTTTGTCGCTGCTAGAGCGTCGAATTCGGCGATGCCTTGCAGCACATAATCTTTCTCAAGGGAGCCCGCGTTGTACCGCGCAATCAGGTGCCGGACAAACTCCTCCCGGTTCTCGGTCATGTCCCCGCTTTCAGTGCCCGCATTCTGAACCGATCATACGATTGCGATTCGGGCAGGCTGAGGGCGAATGCTGGCGGCGTCGGCCCGGAGCGGCTGTCCAACAAATCCCCTAGTCGTGCCGAAACTTCGTCTAGTTCGCTGCAGCGCTGGCGCAGCTCTCGGTTGCTCGCTAACGGATATCGGCAAGTAGCCGGGCTAACTCTTCGGCCCTGTCATTTGCGACCATATGGTTCGTAGCGATCTCGTGGTAACGCCAAGCGGGTGACCCCTTGGCCTCCCGAGCAGCCCGCCAGAACGCCTCGTTACCGACGTCGTTTTCTGGAGCCTGTGTCGCCTTGATATAGGTCCTGGTGAAGGGAATGACTCCAGCGGTTGTGCAAGGAAGACGGGCTCCGTGAAACACCCTTGCGGATGAGTTGTCCGTCGCGCGCCCATCCACTCCGCTTCCGTAGGGCTGTCGTATTCACGTACAGGACCTGTTAGGAGCCACTCCTGACCAAGCTCGATCTTGGCGCGGGCCTCGCGCCCAACATGCGACCAAACCGTCTCCCCGTTGCTTGGAACGAATGCATCTAGATAAACAAGGTGCGATACGCGCTCCGCGATGTGCTCCAGAGCGCCTGTGACGACGAAGCCGCCGTATGAGAAGCCGACGAGCACGATCTCCTGGAGATCCTCATAGATGACGTGGTTGACCACGTCGCGGATATGGGTGCCCAGGCCGACCAGTGGGCTCGAAAGGTGGATGCGTTCACCAACCCCCGTCAAGCTGGGCGTTGAAACGTCGTGCTGTGCAGAACGGAGCAGTCGACGCACATGTCTAAAGCCGTGTGCGCCACCCCACGCACCGTGAACCAACACGAACGCAGTCATCTCGATGTTCCTGAAAAAATTTAAGCCGATATCCAACAGCGCCGATGCTAAAGCGCATCCATAGCGTGAGCAATGTCCGTGTGAGTTAAAGCAGCGCTCGCGCTCGAGAGCAGAGAGGATGGGTAGCGCGGGCAAGCACCCCTAGCGAGTGCATCTTCTATTTCGGTACGCCAGAATAATCCAAGGTCATGCCGTTGACTTGGCACGACAACGAGGTGAGCCCAGCGCCTATGCTGAAGCCGCTCGAGTGAGGAATTTCTCTCGTAGTGAATTCGTAGAATAAAGCAGGTGCGCTTTGGCTGCTATCAAGGGGGACCGTTCCCAAGTACAAGCTCAATTTGATTAAGTGGCATTAAGTGGCTCGCTCCTCCACCCGTACAAGCGAATGAGCAAGCTACGCCGGCCGCGCAAGAATAATCCCATCGAAAGGTAGCTTTTGTGAACGGGAATAAGCGCCCAGTTTGGGGCGGCTCCGTTTTATTTTGCGCCCAAGACGTGCTCAAGAATGGGCTCGCGAACAATAACATTCCAAGGAACAGCGCCCGCAACATCCCACCATCCGAGAGTCAGGTCCTTCCTAGCATTTGCGCCATCATTATGGAATCGAGCGGGCTGGTGACGTTTAGAACAGACGGGCTCAACCTATATCGTGAAGCTCGCGCGGTTATGGGCTCACGCAGTCAAAAGGAGAAGTCATGCGACGTTCATCGGCTATTCTAGTGGTGTTAGCAGTTGGATTGGCAACGCCGGCCTTCGCACAAGATGCCGCCTCGGCGGCGAAGCAGGCCTGCGACAACTTCAATGCGCTTGGGGCTAGCGGTGATGCTGCGAAGCTAGTGAATAGCTTCTACACGGAAAACGCCGTGTTCATAGGCCCAATGCCAGTAGCAGGGATACTGATAGGTCGGAAAGCCATTGAGAAAAACTATGCCGAATTCTTCCAGACCTTCAAGTCTATGTCAGGCAACTGCCAAAACGCCTTGGCACTGAATGAACTCCACGGCAGTCGTGAGCGGCACCTGGATGGGCACTCCGAAAGACCCGAGCGGAAGTCCCATCAAGGGCGGTTTCGGTATGACATTTGTCAAAGAAGGAGAAAAATGGCTTGCCGCTATGGATAGCTGGAATCTGGATCTGCCAGGAGCCGCCGCCAAGAAGGAGTGAAGATGGGCGAATGTCTGCGTGCTGATCGCAATCTCCCAGTCGCCACGAGACTGGGAGGGACCGCAATCTTGACGAACGCCAGGCCGCCTCAAAGTCCGGCATCTAGACGGACGAGAGGCAAAGCGTTTTGTCTTGCCAGCTGAAGAAGAGACCTTACCATGCGTCGCTCGTCCGGGCGCCAATGACCCGGTGATTCAGGGGAGGGACGTCATGCTGACACGCCGAGGTTTTGCAGGTGTAGCGTCGTGTGCAATTTGTGGGATTGAGGGATTCCTGGCGGCGGATGCTTCTGCCCAAGGTGCTCAAGCTGTCACATCGGGTGGAGTTACCCGCAAGCTGTTGTCGCAGATTGACGGCCCCGTCCCGGGTTACACAACCCTAATCATGGACGTGACCGTAGAGCCGGGCGTCCCGGTTGCGCGCCACACCCATCCGGGAGTTGAGTTGAGTTATGTCATGGAAGGTGGTGGTGGGGAACTTCCGATTGAGGGCCAGCCAACGCTCATCATGAAAGCTGGAGACGCATTCCAGATCCCGCCCGAGACCCCGCATGGCGGCGGCAAACCCGCCGAACTCGAAGACCAGGCTTTTGATCAATTACATTGTGGAGAAGGGCAAACCACTCGTGAAGCCGGCCTGAAGACCAGGGCAAGGTGAACCAGGTGGCCTGCCGTCACGAGGTCGATTTTTATAATGGGATCGGCTGACGAGACTGGCCTTTTGCTGGCTCGCAGTCCGGTCCCGTTCGCTATGACTAAGGCCCGTTCGTTGGTGCTGATAGCGCTATTGGATTTCTCCTTCTGACAAACGTGTTCGCGCTTCATTTCCGCGCGTTGAGCCGCCGCAGGACCACTTCATGGCCGCAGGCGCGTTCGAATGGAAGGCCGACTGTGAGGACGTCAGCGAGGCCGCCTGTTCCTGATTTCATCGCGAAACAGAAAAGCCGCCAAGCCGTATAAGGATGCACACGCCACGATGAAAAGCACGCCTTGCGCTATATCGGCCATGTTGAGATCTCCTCTGCCGGAGTGTTCTCTAGCAGCATAGGTATGGCGTCTGACGTTCATGACGCTTTGGTCCACAAGAAATGGACTCGAACCTATTCTGCAACGCTAGGAACTTACCGGGTCCCTGGCAGGCACGGCCGAACGAGGTCGACACAGCCCTTTTCACCGGATGAACCGCGGGAGGTGTTGCACCAGCGTTACATCCACTTGGGGAATGGCGACATTCGAGTGATTACCTTCGTGCTGCCGCAATGCCGAGGTGCTTTGCCGCGGGGCGCATTGAAGGAGACCGCCATGAAGAGAGTGGTTGTTGCGGCGGCTATTGCAGGTTCTTTTATCTCTTTCGAAGCACAAGCTCAGGAGCGCGCTGGAAGTGCTGCGTTGGGTGCGGTATCGGGAGCGGTGGTGTTGGGCCCGGTGGGCGCTGTTGCAGGTGCGCTGATCGGATATACCGCAGGCCCCGCGATCGCGCATTCCTGGGGAGTTGGTCATCCCGCGCGGCAATACGGGGTTCGGCGTACAGGGCAATCAGGTCCCGGGACGTCCGAACAATCGGTCGCCGCAAGGGAAACCCCAATCTCGAAGAGGCCGGAAACTCCGCCGCCTAATATCAAAGCTCCGCAAACGTATGCCGGCGTAACAACCGTTCCGCCAGTTCAGGGGCTTGAATAACGGCCGGCCTGTTTCCTTCGGCGCTGGACCGCCGTTGATTAGCCGATGGCGCCGATGAGCCATAGCCCTTTGTGAATGTCGAACTTCACCAAACCTTCATCTCGCATTTTCAACAGGAGGGATTGGCACGCTTGCTCATTCGCAAGATTGGCGCGTTTCATGACCTCGTAAAGTTTGAGCGGCTTCTCGCGGAGCGCGCTTAAGATGTGTTCTCTGTCGTTCAGCACGGCTACACTCCTACCTGAGATGAAGGGATTGTTGTCCTGCTCCAAAGGATCCTGCGCTCACACCGGTGGATTGGAGCAGGTGGTCGAGTTCAACAGGGGATCCGCTGATCGACTATCAAGTCATTCTTCTCGTTCGGGACCATCCGCGACCTTGTTGCGCATTTTCTCGCACGTACTGCGAAGCTGGCCGCTGAGGGTCGCGCATTCCTCGATGCGGAACAAAATCTTCCTGGCGCAGTCGCGATAGCCGGTCGCGGTCTCATGGATGGAAGCAATCGCTTTGTGTACGTCAGCGGTGATCGCCTCGCATTTGCTCGCCGCTCCCACCAGCGCGGGACCCATCGCTTCTATCTGAATGGCCGCGGCCTCAAAGTCGCCGGCGACAGCTTCGGCGACGCTGAGAAAACCGACCGATGGAACGCCGTCCCGGTGCTTAAGATAATCCGGCAGCGGCGAAAGCCGCCTCAGACGTAGCGTATTCCGAGGGATGAGCGTACCGCTTTCCTGTTCCAAATCATCGGAACTGATCGAGGGGGAGCTGCCAGGAAATTCGGAACGAGTCATTACACTTACTCCAAATCGATTTCCCCCGAGATTTTGGCCGTGTCAACTCATGCTCATGGCGATTTTAAGTCGCATCGCCTTGAGTTAGTTCGGTGCGCGGGCTCGGGTGAGAAATCCAGAATGTGCAAACAAAAAGGCGCCCTTCACTTGTGCCCGCTCACGCGTTGAGACCAAAATCCGCGTGCACAGAGCTGATCAGCAGCGCCGCTCAGCGACTCTCTCTTGAGCCCTGAGTTCAATTTTGAACTGAACCGCCGAATTTCATCGGCTAATGGGCTAGTAAGCTGGGATGTACGCGGTCGTGGTAATTCCGCAACTTGCGGCGGCTGGGTTGTTCCCACTTACGCATCGAAGGTTGTCGTATGACACATATTGTGAACACCACCGGCGGCCAAACCGAACGCGATGCCGCCATTTTGGCCCGCCCGAAGGTGCCCTCGGCTCAATCTGGGCCGCTGCCAGACTACGTCGAGCATCAAAACGGCGTTCCGCGTGCCGGTGCGCTCAGTGCCGAGGCGGTGGTGCGGGAGTACGAAGCCGCTGCCAAGGAAATCGAAGCAATGGGAGTAGGGTTGATCGACGCCGCGAAACAATGCGAGGCGATGACCGCAGAAGTGCATAATGCAATTGCTTACATGCACGAAACCGCAGCGGCCTATCGTGAGGAGGCCAAGAGGATCTTCAAGCGCATTGAGGATTGTGCTTTGTTGACCGAGGACGTTCGCAAGACCTGCGAAAACCTCAAACATAGGATCGAGAGCAATAAGCACTGAGGTGAATGCCTCACGATCAAATCTGACGAATAGATCTGTAAGTAACACCGATCCTCCTCGGCGATAATTTGCAAGCGCCGCCCAACGCTCGGCCAATCAGGCAGACGTCTGCTCGCGCGTGACAGCAGCGGGCAGCGAACTCACGTTGGCAGGCGTCGTTGTTTTTTTAGGAACCCCGCGCCAGGCAATCGGCTTCCTATGCTCCGTCGTCCGACCGATGCCGCGGGGGTCTGCACGTTGGCGGCCTTGGAGATTTAAATGATCATCTGCCTTCAGACGCGGATTACGGCACTCGCCAATTCGTCCGCCGATTTGATCAAACAACTGTCCGAAGTGAGCCGACTTCGGGAGCAAGTCAGAGAAGCGCAATTAGCCGCCCGGAAATCGCCGCGATATCTCTAGGCGCCTCCGATGGCGCCAAGGAAAAACAACCCGACCGGCAATTTACATCGAGATAAGGGCCAAGGACGCAAGCACCAGAACGACGGCGGCGGCTATGCACGCGCTGTTGAACGCAGCGGCTGAAACGCGAGACTTCCGTTTCGTTTGCATTCCGGACTCCTCCGGTGCAACTCGATTTGGCTGATCAGGTTCCTGACCTCCAGATTTGTTCTGTTGTTCGGATGCGTGAGCTCGGGCGGCTGTGCGGCCATTGCGAGGCCTCGCAGGCTCGCCGATGAGAAACATGACCTGGTGCAAGTTCAATTTATACGGTCGATCTCCAAAAACTTGAACCGATCCGGCATAAGCTCGGTGTAAGCACACCGTGCGTCGAAGGCCCTACGGGACCCCATTCGCGCGACAAAACCGCCCCGACCCGTCTCGCAAGCGCTTGCGAGCCGGGTCGCGCGGAGGTTGATGCTCGCTTTCTCTGCAGCAGAGACGCTGGCGCACTCGGCGCTGGCCCCGTCGGGCACTGGCACGCTTGGCTCTGGTCGCTGCGGCGCCGGTGGTGCGAGAGACCGGTCCGATCAACCCGTAGGCACATTATCCCTTGCAGGCGGATCGGCAACAACACTTCTGAGGATCACGAATATTTCAGGAGACCTCATCCCGCAGGACCAAGGTACGACGACCCTCCCGCGGGCGGATGACTTGGTTCGCAAATAGGTCTGAAAAACAAGCCGTCATTTGTTCGTCACGGGCCGATCTTGAAGCCAGAACTCTAGAACGCGTTAAAGCATGAGCACCAGCGTAGCAAGCACCAGAACGATCGCGCCGGCAATGCACGTGCGCTCGAACGCATTTCTTGTATTCTGCTGCTCGATTGGATTCTCGCGCTCGTCTGGGCCAGGATCTTCTGGCGGCGGCCGCAACAGCTGCTTTGGCGCGAGGAGGTTTGCAGTAATCGTTTCGAAAGACGGCCCTAGCGGGATATTCATAGTGAAAGCCCCGCTTGCCACCGATCACCGAGCCCGCAACGGAAGTTCAATCTTTATCGCGTCCGCGATGGCCCGCGCTTTTAAAGCCGCCCCATTCCGAGTGTCCATGCCCGCCCTCACTGGAGCGACCGCCTGAATGCGCAATGGCAGTGGAATTAAGGGAAGTTGAAAGAAGCAGGGTAATTGCCGGAGGCGTGACCACGGCGAATTTTCCGCAGGTTACCAGGAATTTGCGACGATCCTCGTCGGCATTCGTCAAAGGGGAACTGTTGTTTTCGGTCACCGTGTGTCTCCGAGTGCCTCAATTTGTGTAATCGATCGGATTGATACACTACCTTGCCGTGTAAAGCAAAACAAATCATATTGGCTAGCTTCGAAAGGGGGCAGGGTTGACTGTGGTGATCTTGATTGAATTTGCGATTAGAAAATTCGGTCACGCTAGTCGGAATGACAAAGACCAAATAAAGATCCGAGCGTGATGAGCTATTCGGCAGCGTCCTTGACCGGTGCGGCCTTTGCCGACGGCTCGCGTTCTTTGCGCGTCATCCAGCGCGACAGGGCGTTGGAAAAAGTATCGAGATAAAGATAGACGACTGGTGTCGTGAACAGCGTCAGCGCCTGGCTGACGAGAAGGCCGCCGACCATTGCATAACCGAGCGGCTGGCGGATTTCCGACCCGGTACCGGTGCCCAGCATCAGCGGCACGCCGCCGAGCAACGCCGCCATCGTCGTCATCATGATCGGGCGGAAACGCAACAGAGCTGCCTGCCGGATCAACTCGCGTGGCGACAGATGTTCCTCCCGTTCGGCCGCGATAGCGAAATCAACCATCATGATGCCGTTCTTCTTCACGATGCCGATCAACAGAATGACGCCGATCAGCGCGATCAGGCTGAAATCGAATCCGAATGCCATCAGGATCGCCAGCGCACCCACGCCCGCCGACGGCAACGTCGACAATATGGTGAGCGGATGAATGTAGCTCTCGTAGAGCACGCCGAGGATCAGATAGACCACCACCAGCGCCGCAAGGATCAGCAGCGGGACCGTGCCCAGCGATTGCTGGAACGCCTGTGCGGTGCCCTGAAAACTCGAACTGAGCGTCGCCGGCGCATCGAGATCGTAGACCGCCTTTTGGACGGCATTGGTAGCCTGGCCGAGCGCCACACCCTGACCGAGGTTGAAGCTGATGGTGATCGCGGGAAACTGCCCCTGGTGAGCGATCGAGAGCGGGCGCACCGGAACTGTCGTCCACTTGCAGAGCACCGACAAGGGCACCTCATCGCCAGTCGTCGGCGACTTGATGTACAGCTTGTTCAGCGTGTCGAGATCGCCCTGCAGCTCCGGGAGTATTTCCAGAATCACGTGATAGCTGTTGAGTTGGGTGAAATACTGGGCGACCTGGCGCTGGCCGAACGCGTCGTACAGCGTGTCGTCGATCAATTGCGGCTGGATACCGAAGCGTGATGCGGTATCGCGATCGATGGTCATCGTCACCGTGGTTCCCTGGGTTTGCTGGTCGGTGGCGACGTCGCGCAATTCCGGCAGGGTCTTCATTTTTGCTAAAATCTTTGGCGCCCATTCGTTTAATTCAGCAAGATTTGCGTCCTGTAGCGTGTACTCGAATTGGGTCCGGGTGGCGCGGCCGCCCAGCCGCACGTCCTGGGAGGCTTGCATGTAAAGGCGTGCACCCTCGACCTTCTCAAGCTTTGGCCGCAGCCGGGCGATGATCTGCTGGGCATCGGCGTGGCGCTGCTCGCGGGGCTTTAAGGTGATGTACATACGGCCGGAGTTGAGTGCGGTGCCGCCACCGCCGATGAACATGGCGATACTGTCGACGGCAGGATCAGCCTGGACGATCTGGCTGAGTTCTTCCTGATGCCGCTTCATGTCGGCGAACGAGATGTCCTGGGCTGCGTCCGACACGGCGGTCAGAAAGCCATTGTCCTGTTGCGGGAAAAAGCCCTTGGGGATCAGCACGAACAGATAAACCGACAACGCCAGCGTCGCGAAGAAGATGCACAGCGTCGTGCGGCTCCACCGCAGTGCCAGATCGAGGCCGCGTTGATAAGCGTGCAACATGCTGTCGAACACCCGCTCGTTCCATTGGTAGAGCCGGCCGTGCTTCGTTTCGCTCTGCGCGCGCAGGAAGCGCGACGCCATCATCGGCGTTAGCGTAAGCGACACCACCAGCGAGACGAAGATTGCCATCGCCAGCGTTACCGCAAACTCCCGGAACAGCCGGCCGATGACACCGCCCATTAGGAGCAGGGGAATCAGTACCGCCACCAGCGAAATGCTGATCGATAAGATCGTAAATCCGATCTCGCTGGCGCCCTTGAACGCCGCGGCAAGCGGCTGCTCACCTTGCTCGACATACCGCGTGATGTTTTCCAGCATGACGATGGCGTCGTCGACCACAAAGCCGACCGCAATCGTCAGTGCCATCAGGGAAAGGTTGTCGATCGTGTAACCGAACGCCCACATCAGTGCGCAAGCGCCGAGTAGGGCGAGCGGCACGGTCACGGCGGGAATGGCCGTCGCCCAAAAGCTGCGCAAGAAAATGAAGATTACTATCACGACCAGAACGATCGTGATCAGCAATGTGAGCTGCACGTCTTCGACCGCGGCGCGGATGGTCAGCGTCCGATCGCTGATGATCTTGATCTTGATGGCAGGCGGAATGGCGGCAATCAGTCTCGGAAGCTGCGCTTTGATCTTGTCGACGGTTTCGATGACATTGGCGCCCGGTTGCTTGAAGATTACGAGAAATACGCCTCGCTTGCCGTCGGCCCAGGCGGCCTGCTTCATGTCTTCGGGCGCGGCGACAGCCTGGCCGATGTCGCGAATCCGCAGGGGGCCACCATTGCGGTAGGCGACAATGACCTCGTTCCATTCCTTGGCGTCCAGCAGCTGATCATTGGCGTAAATCGTGTACTGCCGCTTTTCGCCATCGACGTTGCCCTTCGGACTGTCGACCGTTGTGATAGCGACCTGGCTCCGAACATCTTCCAGGGAGAGTCCTTTGGCTACCAGCTTCGCTGGGTCAATCTGCACGCGAATCGCAGGCTTCTGCTGGCCGCCAATGAATACCTGGGCCACGCCCGAGATCTGACTGATCTGCTGCCCGAGTTGGGCGTCCACTGCATCACTCACCCGGATCAGCGGCAGGGTGTGCGAGGTCGCCGACAACAGAAGGATCGGAGAGTCCGCCGGGTTGACCTTGCGATAGGTCGGCGGTGACGGCAGGTTCTTAGGCAATTGGCCACCAGCGGCATTGATCGCCGCCTGGATGTCGTTAGCCGCGCCGTCGATGCTGCGGTTCAGATCGAACTGAATCGTGACCGAGGTCGAGCCGAGTGAACTCGTCGACGTCATTTGAGCGATGCCGGGAATCTGCGCGAGCTGCCGCTCCAGCGGCTGCGCTACTGAGGAGGCCATGGTTTCGGGGCTGCCGCCTGGCAAGCTGGCCGATACCTGAATGGTCGGGAAGTCGACCTGCGGCAGTGGTGCGACCGGAAGCAGCGGATATGCGACGGACCCGACGAACAGAATGCCGGCCATCAGCAGCGACGTTCCGATCGGGTAGCGGATAAACGGAGATGAAATGCTCTCGTTCATTCCTGAAATCCAATGAACGGTTGCCGCACCTTTTCCCGAATTGCTGGGAAGTCGTGTTCGAAGGCCGAGCACGAACCTTGCGGTTTCCTTCCCTGGCCAACGGTGGAGCGAGTTGGCCTATCACTACCTGCTTTCGGGCAGGATAATCGTTCCTGGACTCAATGTACGAATGGAAATACAGGCAAGTTCATTCAACCTTCGTACTATCGTCGCGAGCGACAGGACGCGCCCAGGCGTGCGTTGCTGGGCTCAGGCGGTTGAACGCAAAAGGGGGCTTAGACCAGCGCGCCATCGCAAGCCGAGTCCCGCCTTACTTACTTGCGCCGGGGCGCTCTTTGCTTCCGAAGCTAATCTCCTCGCTCCGCTCATTCAGCAAACGCGAGTGACGGTGTTGCCGCTTTCTCGTTCTCGGACGTCAATACCCTCTGCGACGCGGAGCATGTGGTAGAGCGCCGTCTTGTATGGCTCGTCAGTGAGATCAGTCGGCCGGCCACACCGCTCACAGATCCACGACTGCGATCCTTGGAGCCGCCCCAAGACGACATGGTGGCCGCAGGCGAGTTCAAATGGAAAGCAATCGAGCATACTGAGAACCACAACCATCGCCGCCCCTTTCTGGCTTCCCGTGGCCTGACGATAGTCTAGTCGTGTGCCGTAGCTGGAAGGACCGGCCAACCCCTGAAACAATCCACGAGGAGGGTTTTGCGAATTTTGGCGGCTGGCCCTGGTTGGAGACTGCAAGACTTCAGCGGGAAAGCGAACACGACCAATACGCGATTGAGATAGCAAAATACAACGCATCGAGATCCATTGCTGCGCCGGCAGTAGGGTTCCCCAAAATCGATGCGCTCCGCCGGAGGCCGCGCATTTACATGTGAGAAGGCGATTGCTTGGGGTCGCGTCATCTTCCCGCTTCCCGTACACTGAGGCACAAAGAATCAAGTAACATGACCGGCCTACGGCCGGGCTTGATCAGCGGGAGCTCGGAATGGGTTTCAACTTTGCAGCGAACCTCCGATCTGAGTCCATCCCGGCGGGATCCCTCAACTCGTCCTCTCCATCTCGTTTTGATACCATGCTCGATAAGGCCGTCGCCAGATCGAGGCGGCATCCGCTGGAGCCCGAAATCATCCATGAACGCGTTCGACCACGCGCCTTCTTCCGCCTTGCTGCCGGATTTGCGATAGCGTTCGCTGTTTTTGCCACAGCTGGGATCCTTCTGTTCATCCTCGTTCCGAATTTATCGAAGGGAAGTTCTACCGAGCCCGCGGTTTCCGAATATCGCGCCATGGCCTCGTGGGCTGCCGCCAATACCTCACCTGAAGAATCCCAAGCGCTGCTACAAAAATTTCTGCAGTGGCGGGACAGGAAGTAGTGCGCGAGAAGATCGGACAGCGCATGGTTCGTTCAAGCGCGGGGCAAACCTGATCACGCCGGCGCGAACAAGCTTCATGACCTTTATCGCTGGAGACATCCCGGGCGGGGCTTACGATTTGAGCGGCCTCGCCAACATCGGTCTGGGGCACGCGGCGATCGAGGTCGGCGGCGCAGACTTATTATCGACCACGATATCGAATGACCTGAGTTCAATCCAGGCGGAGGTCCGGAGCTTGTCCACCAACATCGATCTAGATCACGACGACATCCAATATCCGGATCTCGTTCCGTTTTTGGCGGTTCACGCAGGCTGCGTTGCGGCGATCTGGACGGGCTTCACCTGGCAGGCCATTTCGATTTGCGGCGTTCTATATTGCTTGCGCATGTTTGCGATAACGGCCGGGTATCATCGGTACTTCGCGCATCGAGCCTACTCGACAAGCCGGGTATTTCAATTCGTCCTTGCGTTTTTCGCGCAAAGCGCCGCTCAAAAAAGCGTGCTATGGTGGGCCGCCAAACATCGACATCATCATTTGCATTCGGATACCGAACAGGACACGCATTCACCCAGGCACAAGGGCTTCGTCTTTAGTCATGTCGGCTGGATTTTCTATCGACAGCACGATGCCACCGACCTGGTGAAGGTTGCCGATTTTGCTTCGTATCCTGAGTTGATGTGGCTCCACAAATTGGAGATCTTGCCAGCGATTGTACTCGGAGCGCTCTGCATTCTCATTGCCGGATATTCTGGGCTCGTGGTCGGCTTCCTCTGGAGCACCGTCCTGCTGTATCACGGCACATTTTGCATCAACTCCCTCGCGCACGTTCGCGGCAGCAAACGGTACGTGACGGGTGACGATTCCCGCAACAACTGGCTACTGGCACTGTTCACGATGGGCGAGGGGTGGCACAACAATCATCACGCCTACCAAAGTAGCGCGCGACAGGGCTTCCGCTGGTGGGAGATGGACATGACCTGGTATGTTCTGGTCCTTCTGTCTTGGCTCGGGATCGTCTGGGATCTGAAAATTCCTTCCGAGCAGGTTCTGCGCAATAAGCAGCGGTTGCGATCACGCGTCATAAGACGAACGGCAGAGCAACTCGCCGCACGTTTCAATCCCGAGCACATCGCGCTTGCGATCAAATCGTCAGTCCATCATTCCGAGTTGCCGTCGGTCCGGGACATGTTTTTGCTGGTGCGACATCGGGCTGATTTGCTCTGGATTGGGTGTCTGCCGAACATGCCAACTCGAGAGCGTCTCCTGGCTGAAGCACTAAACATGTTTCCGAAGACGATTTCCTTGGACGACATCGTCGACGCTGCCTATCAGCTGCTTGTCGAAGCGGTTGGCGCTCTGTTGATTGTTCAACCGCTACGGGCTGCGGCAACTCGCGAATGATGCCGGGGGCGACGCCGAGGCATCCGACTTCTCCGGTAGCCCCAGTAAATCAAAGCCAACGCGTAGTCCGAGCACACCCTGGTTGCGATAAGTCAACATCCGCTTGCAGCAAACTCGCCATATGAGGTCGGGCACGGCGTTAGATCTGCTTCTGACCCCTGCCTTCTGACCCGGGAGCATCGTCTTCGACATCCAGGCTACCGAGGGAAACGCTCATTCATGGCTTCAGGGGACGGGATGGTCGAAGCAATTTTGGGCAACACCAGGTTCTTTCGCCGAAGCGGGCCATATCCGCTGGCAGTTGTTGCGAGGCGGCGCGCGGGGTTGCGGATGAACTCGAACTGCTCCTTGAAGGTGTGGCTCCCCTGCAAACGGCGGGCCCGAATGAAGTGAGTTTTCTGGACAATCGGCGTTACGCTTCGGCGCTGGATCAGACGTCGGCCGGTGCTGTGATTGTGCATCCGGACATGGCAGCGCGAGTGCCCGTACGGCACGGTGGCGATCCGTGACGAACGAACCATACGCGGCCTGGGCGCGGGTTGCTGCACTGTTCTATCCTGTGCCACCGCCGTCTCACCGGTATTCACGCCGTCCGCAATTGTGGCAGATGGGGCGCTCGTCGATCCGTCGGCGGAAGTTGGACCGCTGTCTGTGATCGAGACCGGAGCAGAAATAGGACCCGGCTGCCGGATCGGACCTTGCGCAGTTATCGGAAGCGGCGTGATTGTCGGCCGAGACTGCCGGATTGGCGCACATGTGAGCCTAAGCTACGCGATCTTGGGAGCACGCGTTTACGTTTATCCTGGCGCGCGGATCGGACAGGAAGGGCTTTGGCTTCGCCTCGCACCAGACGATGGATTTTCTACGGTCCCTCAGCTTGGGCGCGTCATTCTTGAAGACGATGTCGAAGTCGGCGCCAACTACGACGATTGATCGGGGATCATCGCGAGACACGGTGATCGGCGCTGGCTCTCGTCTCGATAACCTCGTGCAGATCGGCCACAATGTTATCCTCGGCCGGTGTTGTGTCATCGTCGCACAGGTCGGCATTTCGGGTTCAACGGTGCTTGAAGATTTCGTCCGGGTTGGGGGGCAGGCAGCCATGGCCGGGCATCTTCGGATCGGTCAAGGTGCGGAGATCGGCGCGCAGGCCGGCGTCATTTCGGATATGGCTCCAGGCGCTAAAGTGCTCGGAAGCCCTGCGCAGCCAATAAAAGACTTCTTCCGACAAATTGCCGCGCTCAAGAAGATGGCAAGGCGACAATGATAAGACTGCTTGTTCTGCAAGACCGGTTTTATAAATTCCTGCGAATATCCGCTTGCGAGCCGCAGGACCCGTATGTCTGCTGTCCAGGGATGAACGGATCGAGCTTAGACGCGACCCGGGTCCGTTGGAGCCGACGGACCTGGATGGAGTGAAGTTCGGCCCTTGAGCACTGCTTCGTCCGTCGGCGCGTGGTCGCTTCGGGTACATTGCTACAGAGATTTGCGGCGACCACGGAGGACTTCCACGTGCTTTTGTTGTCCAATCTGCTTCGACGCTTCATCCGCCATGGCACGCTGCGGGTCCGCGACGCCGACGGCAAAATCCATGTTTTCGGCGAACGGCTGCCCGGGCCCCGACGTCGCCATCCGCCTTCACGATCGCAAGCTCTACACCAAGCTGTTCATCAATCCGGAGCTATACGCCGCCGAAGCCTATATGGACGGCACGCTGACGCTGGAGGACGGTGCCGCAATCCATGATTTTCTGCTGCTGTTTTCGGTCAACCGCGCCGGGCTTTATTCGTACGGCTCACAGAAGCTGATGCGGCGGGTGTGGCGGGGATTGCGGCGCTGGCATCAGGCCAATCCGATCGGGCTTGCCGCCGCTCACGCCCGCCACCACTACGACATCTCGACCGAACTTTACCGTCTGTTCCTCGACGATCAGATGCAATATTCCTGCGCTTATTTTCGTGACCCCGAGCATGAAACGCTCGAACAGGCGCAGCGCAACAAGCTGATCCACGCCACCAGCAAGCTGCAATTAAAGCCCGGCATGACCGTCGCCGAGATCGGCTCCGGCTGGGGCGGCTTCGCCATTCATTTGGCGCGCGAAACCGGCGCCCATGTCACTGCGGTCAATGTTTCGCCCGAGCAGATCAAGGCAGCGCGCGTTCATGCCGAGGCCGCCGGCGTTTCCGATCGCGTCGTGTTTCGCGAGTTGGACTATCGCCAACTCACCGGCCAGTTTGATCGGGTGGTCTCGGTCGGCATGATGGAGCATGTCGGCATCGGACATTTTGACGAGTATTTCCTCAAGATCCGCGAGCTCCTGACGCCTGACGGCTATGCCTTCATCCACTGCATCGGCCGGATGTCGCAGCCCGGCACCACCGGTCCCTTCATCCGCAAATACATCTTTCCTGGCGCCTATGTGCCGGCGCTATCCGAGACCTTCGCCGCCACCGAGCGCTGCGGGCTGTGGTGCGACGACATGGAAGTGCTGCGGCTGCATTATCGCTACACGGTGAAACACTGGCGCGAGCGCTTCGCCAAAAATCGAGCCCGGGCTGCGGCGATTTACGACGAACGGTTCTGCCGGATGTGGGAATTCTATCTCGCCGCCGTCGAACTCGAATTCCTGCATGGCTCTCACATGGTGTTTCAATTGCTGCTGTCGACCAAACGTGATGCGGTGCCGATCACGCGCGATTTTATGGTCGATTTCGAGCGGGCGGCCTGGGCAAAGATGGCCGACTGAACCTGGTGCTCTTTGGGGCAGCGCGGACGCATAAAGCGATTGGGGGGCCCGGCAGGTGGAGAACCAGCTTCAACCTGCAACTTTGACAAAGCATGAGACCCACGCTTTATCGCGGCGCCCTGGACGTGCTGCGGCGGGTTAACAACCCCATGACAGCGCGGGAGATCGCGCTGACCTTGTTGGAAAAAAGCGCCCCGAGCCGACCCGTAAGCAAGAGATTTGCTGCAAGCTGCCATCCTTGCCGCCCTAATGCGTGACCCCCCTCACAGC
The DNA here is from genome assembly GCA_963764155.1 of uncultured Alphaproteobacteria bacterium. Classification (GTDB taxonomy): domain Bacteria; phylum Pseudomonadota; class Alphaproteobacteria; order Rhizobiales; family Xanthobacteraceae; genus Bradyrhizobium. The sequence continues at coordinate 418,043 of CAVXRI010000001.1, read as the reverse complement.
CGCAGCTCGGGGGAGAGCTGGGGCTGTTTCGTGTTTCGGGCTGGGAGCCGTTTAAGGCGGCTTTGCACGCAGCGACGTCGTCGGGGCAAAAGAACTCGACGCGCTCTTTGATATGGCCGTCAGAGCCGATGAAGAAAACTCTGCCCGTCGCCGCGCTTCAGGTCGGTGGTAAGAAACAAGAATGTTAACGGTGTTCACGCTCCGCCTGAAGCCAGAACTCTAGATCGCGACCCGACGGCCGGCCCGCTTGATCCCACAGATCGAAGGCCCGCGCTCTAATCTCCTGCTTCCGTCGCCTCGCGATTAGCTGCAATTGGAGCATTTGTTTCAGTTCGTTCGCAAAGGCTCTGAACCGCTGAGCGATCGTCTGATCAGTGACCGTTGAAGCCGCTCTTTCGGCTACTTCAATTTGATGCACGAGTTTGCGAGGGTCGGTCTTCGCGTCCATGCCACGCTCCGTCTTATATAAGACGACGGAGCCCGAAAATTGTTCACTTTGGTAAATTTTACTAATGGGTGCCGAAGTGACGCACGCGTACGCAAAGCACAAAGGATCGATCCGTATTCCTAGCGCAAGACTGGCATTCTCCTGATCGTCGTCGGTTTACTACTTGGCCTGGAAAACGCTGCCTTCAGGCGGCCTGTGCGTGCTGGTTGACCTCGCTCTCTGCGAGCTGCGTCCCCATCCATCCTCGTGAGTTCATCAATTTCACCACGTTCTCGCCCTTCGGCTATCGTCTTTCCGGACTTGCTCTGAATTCGCTAGAGCTCGGTGTTAGCGCCGCAGCTCTTTGGACCGTTCGTGGAAGCTTCTCCGCCGGTCAGCCGCTTGGGTGATCTCGCACGTGCTGGTTCATTGGCAGATGGCCGGCCGTCGCGCTGCTGCACATAACCATGGAACCATACCGACCTACATTGGGTTGAGGCCTTGAGCAAAAAGGCGCCAGAGGAGGGGAGAGATGTTAGGGAGGAAAACGATCGCGGTCCTCTGGATCATGCTTATGCCGGGATGTGCGGTGTGGGCTCAGGACAGCAATCCCAAGCTGGCGGGACAAGACCCCAATGCCAAACTCAGCAAAGCGACCTTGTGGATTGGATCAGGCAGTGACCGGAAAGGCGAAAGCCCGTCGCTGAACCTCGTCGTGTTTACCAGAGACCACAAGACAAAGTTGGCGTCGCTGCGGGAAGGTGAACTTTGCAAGGGAGCTTGCAACATGCAGTCTGGCGAGAGCAGCCAGCCGATCGCGGCGACCGTCGATGCGCCAGCCTCGACGTTTCAGGAGTGCCAGGGATTTGAATCCTACTTTTTTATCAACTCGAACGAAAAAGACGCCTGGACGATTGATTGGGTGAAGGTCCAACTAGAGTTCGAAAACGGAGCCAATCTCGTAGCCTACGCCAAAGTCAATCGAGCTCTCGGATCGGCAAACTCTGGCGATGTATTGCGCAAAATCGAAACAACAGAGACGAATACCAAAGAGGACAACGAGGGATCAGTGATTTACTGGAATCAGAGACCAGCGTTCTGATCAGCGCTGGAGATGGAAGGCTCGCACCGCACGTGGGTGGTATCAGAACAAATGCATGTCGCACTGCGACCAACGGTCGATGATGTGTTGGATAGGCGCGCATGACGCGGAACGGCGGTGGTGGCGACCAACGGCCGATGTTCCAGTAATTCGGTGGCCAGGGACCTAGTCCGGCTGATCCAATCCACTCATTGACATGAAAGGCGGTTTCTAGCTGGCGCGCCTGCCGCTCCAGGTCCTCGCGTTCTCTGCCATGGGGCATGGATTGTGCTCGCACTGGTCACCGCCGCAAAGACCTGATGATCGGTGCGTCCGGATCGTTATCGCGTCCGCGCACCACGCTCCTTGGCGTAACGTTCGCCAGCAGCCTCCACAGCTTTGGCATGCAGACCAGCGAGTTCAGGCCGCGCGGCGCGGGCGCGCTCCGCGGAATCGAGAGTCGGTTGTGCCTGCCCCTGGAAGTGGGGCATGACGTGGCGGGCGATCAGTTCGAAGCTCTTGGCGGTCGCCTGCGGGTTCGCCCAATTGTGGCCGAGCAGCAGATAGCAACCGAAGCCGCCGTTTGATTGCTTGACCAGCCGGTCGATCTGCGCGGCGCACTCTTCCGGCGTTCCGATCACGCCGAGCCCCGACTTGTTGATGAAGTCGATCATTTCAGCGGCGCTGTCGCCAAGCACGGCCATTTGCGGGAAGGCGGCAACCGCCTGAAAGTAACGGAACCAATGCTCGATGCCGTATTGCACGTCGGCGATCGCCTGCTCCTTGGTTTCCGCACAGTGCATCGGGCCGACGAGGCGCCAGTTCGAGCGGTCGACCGTCTTGCCGTGAACCCGGGCTTCCTCGCTCAGCACATTCCAATGCAGTGCCAGGGCATCGAAGCCGGCCGCTGTCGTCGCGCCGACCGAGAGCAGCCCGATGCCATGCCGTCCTGCAAGCTTCGCACCCGTCGGGGACGCTACGGCGGCCACCGCCACATCGAAAAGCGGATTGGAATAAGGCCGTAGATGCAGCCGTGCATCTCGCAGATCCCAACGATGGTTCTTGAATGTCACCGGCTCATCTCCTGCCAGCAGCCTCATGATCACGTCAAGGCTCTGCTCAAGCAGCTCACGGGTTTCGGACTGAGAGACCCCGATCATAATGCCGTCCGTCGGCAGCGAGCCTGGTCCGGCACCGAACATCGCGCGCCCGCGGGTCAGGTGATCGAGCAGCACAATGCGCTCCGCAACCCACAGCGGATTGTGATAGGAGAGGCTGACGACGCCAGTGCCAAGCTTGATGTGACGGGTGCGCTCGGCCGCAACCGCGATCATGATTTCGGGTGACGCGCTGATCTCCGTACCGGCGGAATGGTGCTCACCGAACCACGCTTCATCGTAACCGAGGCGGTCGAGCCAAGCGACCAGATCCAGATCGTTCTGTAGGGCTAGCGTCGGATTGATGCCGGGCTTATGGAAGGGCGCGAGGAAAATGCCGAAACGCAGGCGAGGTGTCATAAGCATGTCCTCCATCGAACATTGGCGGCGCGTCTCAAAGGAAATGCGACCCTCTCTTCAAAGTGATCAGCCCTGCAGCCACGCACATCTTACGCGAGCGTGGTGTCCTTAGTCCACTGGCGCGGTGCGCCGTCGCGAGTCGCAAAACGAAAAGACCCCCCGTGTCAAAGCGGAAGGTCTAAGCGAAGTTGAAGATCAAGAACCCGAACTCCCCGCCGATGAAGCGGGTCGAGGACGGGACGTTTTAGGCTTTCGCTTTTCGCGTTTTCTTTCCGTCACCCATGGCTTTCCTAGCAGCGTTGGTAACGGCCCGTGCCGACGAGCGAGCGTACTGCGCTATTTCACCCGCAACACCACGAGCCGGTTTGCGGGCTCGTGCGGTTTTCTTCTTTACTGTTTTCGCCATCCTCAGTCCTCCTTGTGGCCCTGGATGGAACTCTGATTGGAACCTAAAGTTCCGGCGAGATAATCGCCAGCCTATGAGACCGAAAGAATCAGATACGTAGGCCGATGGTGGACCGGCCCTGGTAGAGGAAAAAATTTCAAACTGGAAGCCGCAGGCTTTCAGGTTCAATTCCTCTCATTTTGTCGCTTCGACTTCTCGATGCGTTGGTCGAACTATGCTCTGTTCTGCTCGACATAACGCCTCGTCGGCTTATTCGATCAGCTCGTCGGCGCGCGACAGCAGGGCGGGCGGGAGAACGAGGCCAAGCTCTTTTGCCGTGCTCTGGTTGATCAGAAGCTCGAACTTGGTCGGCTGATAGATCGGAATGTCGCCCCGCACGCTTCCGGCAGACCAGCCGGTAAATCCTGACGCCGAGGTCTTTTGGGACGACCCCGACATCATCAGCGGCGTTGCGCCCTCTCTTTGTGCAACGTATCGGCGCGATCCCGATACAAACTCAATTCCACGTGCAGCATCCACCTCCGCGCTTCGGCCAACCCTCTCGCGCTCTCTTCGCGCGCTTGGATTTAAACCCATCACACACATTTTTAACCGTCGCTCCTCGAAACTACTCCCTTGCTGCTGCTTTGGTTCGCAAGGGCCGGGGCCAAAAAAGATTTCGGCGCAACCAAGCGTGCATCCACAAACCGGCGGCACGCCGGTACAGGCCGAAATTCCGGCAGTGTCCACAATTGAACAGACGAGCACCGCGAGTGAGCAGTATCGGCAACGGTGGGTCACGATTGGCCTGCGCGGCATCGCCTCAGTAGCCCCTCATGATGCCGGTGAGGTCGTGCCTTCCCTGTGTGGCGGTGCGGGAGTGACCTGCCGTGGCCGAAACCGGAGTTACTGATTTACTAGTAGCTTGCCCCCGGTGCCATGCTTGGCCGATGTCGGTGAATTTTGGTCGCTCGAACCGTTTCGAATGGGCACATCGAGATTTCGGACTGAGGTGTCCCGGTTTCGGGTATCGTGAATACGTTCTGATTGATGATCAAGGCGCGATATCAAGCCGATCAAGCGACGAACATCGAAAGCGAGCTCGTTAGATGGAGGACTTGTAGACAGCCGCTCTTTAAGCCTTGCCGGCACGGCACTTGGCATCGGGCTAGCCATAGGTGCTGAGCGACGTTTCGGCAGGGCGGGCTACAAGAAGTAACGAAGTGGCATGATCGGGCAGGTCTCGTAGCCTTGCGCTAGATCAAACGTCGGGAACACATTGGTACGAGAGTTCGCCAATGGCCGACGTGTCTTTCCGATGTCCCGGTACCGGCATGAACATCCAACATTGGGTGGAGGGTGTGCCGTCGTCGTCCGATCAGGACAGCTTCGAGAGCGTCGAGTGCCCCGCCTGCCTTCAACTGCACTTCATCGATCGGCTAACCGGCCAACTGGTCCCGGAGAACGGGAACGGAGAGAGGTCACCGCCCATCGTGCCCGTGACGTAAGAGCCTCATCCGCTCAGTTCCTGGCCTCATGGAAGTCTGCGGCCATATCGCCTAGTGACCCAGAACGAACTTGCCCGCATCGGGGTGAGCCTTGGACAGAAATCAGCCGATGGCAATCGATCCGAAGCCTAGAGATATTGGATTGCGCTTAATCCATGTAACGCTCGCCTTCTCGCCGTTCATGAGAAGCCCTTGAGCCCGCACCAAATCGAGTGCAGCACTTCGGTTCGCCGCGTTTACAAACAACGGGCAGAGAACTCTCCCTGTTTCAACAGTCACTACGACGCGAAATATCGGCAAGCCCACTCTCCCGGTTCACGTGATCTCAGTTCCCAAATTTTAGAGCAGGGAGGCAAAGCTCTCCAATAGCCCCGATGGGCTAGCTCGGGACATCGACTTCAGCTAACTGTTTAGGTGTGAACTGGATTTGTCATGCAAACCACCAAGTCGTCCCTCCCGGTCAATTTGGCATTAATCCGAGCATCGGGTGAGATTGTCTCAATCAACGAAGGCTGGAAGCGATTTGGGCGGCACAACGGCCTTCGAACGCCCCGCTTCGGGGTAGGTACGAACTACCTTCAATATTGCACGTCCACAGACCGCGAGGCGACGCAATCGGTTCAGCAGATCAGAAGCCTACTAGTCGGAGACGTTGACCTAGTGAGCTTCCCTTATCGCTGCAACTCACCCCGCAAAAGACGAAGTTTCGTTTTAATAGGCGCTCCGCTGCGCGACGGGCCCAAACCGATCTTTGTTCTGCTCCATCTAAACATTAGTGCCATGATTGGGAGTTATTCTAACAATCACGTTTCCAAGGCGGTGGAATGGAGCACTTCGCGCGCACTGACTGACCACCTCGCTCGAATAGATTTTTCGGAAATGACCCCGGCCGGGAATAAACCGACCGATCTTCTGACGGAGAAGGAACGGGAGGTTCTGTTCCTCTTAGGTCAAGGAATGACAAACAAGGAAATAGCGGCTCGTCTCTCGCGCTCTCCGAACACCATAAAGATCCACGTCTCTCATATTCTGGTAAAGCTAAACCTCCGGTCGCGAACGGAAGCCGCGCTCAGGAGCTTCAACTTTGGCAATACGGGCGCTCCCAGGTATAACGAGTAAGTTCGCGTTCCCGCACCCCTTTCGACGAGATTGCCGTTGCCGTCCCGGGCGTGGAGATGCCCTGAGCATTCGCCGCGTTGCTGAACGCCAGGCAGGAAAGGACGATCACTAGCGTCATTGGAAAGTCCTTCAGTCTGGTACCTGAACGGTGCTGGTTGGCGCTACGGGTTCAGGTTTGCTGCCCCTCTCCTTGATGTGTTCAGGCCGCTGTGGGCTCAAATCGCCTTCGGGACTCGGTTCGCCCCCATCGCGGTGATCTGGGAGAGGTCCCGCCGCCTTACGGCTGGCCTCGCTGGAGCGCTTCAGTAGCTTGCCGAGCCAGAGGTTTCGGCTGAATGTCGAGGCCGCCTCAGTTGGCGGCCTCTTTCTTATTTCGGTCTGGTCTTCAAAGGGAAGTTGAAGGGTGTCGCCCCGCCTTGGCAGTACTTGGTCGACCATATGCAAAAACCGCTGCCACCCGTAGCCGTTCGCTATCGCGAGCCGCTGGAACATCATCAAAATGTGAAGGTGCTGAGCGAGCGTAGGTCACCCACATCTTCGGTCAGCCACTGATGCATTTAAGTCTGTCTGGACAGTGCCCGCCAAGTTGGTCAAGTGGACAAGGGCCATCACTTCCGGCTTTACGACACGCATTTCCCAAATCGCAAGCTCGTGATCCGGGGGGAGCGAACGCTGGCCTAAGGCGTACCTACCGATCTTTTCGATATTTCTTCACCCGGTGCGCGGTCAAGCGGGGGGTGCGGTTTCGCAAGCCCGGTGGTGCCAGGCGGGGCGTCGTTACTCGCTTCGTGCGTATTGAAGCGTTCCGATGGGGTCACCGATGCAACCATAATCGCGATGGCTAGAGCAACAGCAAACAAGACTAACGCCGTTCGATGCGCATTCATGGATAAGCCTCCGAGCGCAACTACGAAACGATAATACGCCGCTGCAACCATGAGGATAGTGAAAAAGAAAGGGGATCTAGCCGGGCGGCCGCAGCTCACCGGCGAACCAGCCCGGGGCATTCTTTGCGAGGAGCAGACAGACCTAAGCGCGAGCTGATGTGACGTAATCGAACCGGATGCCTATGCGCATCTCTTTTCGCCAAATGGTGTGGCAACCGAACCGAAGGCCGTCGGCCGGAACAATCAATGCGAACTGATCCGGAATGCCAGCTGCACTCGGCACGTCCAGTGCCGCACCTGCGCTCGATAGGTCGCGGACCATGCAACTGAATGCCCCGCCGCCGAACTCTATCGTTCCAGCCTTGCGTACCTGGTGCCGTGGCGCAGCTCGCTTGTCCATCGCAAAACGTTAGCGTCGATTTCTAAGAGAACGATGAACATGCGTCGAGGACTGACGCTTCGTTCGGTCATACTTCGTTAGGGAAAGAGCACGCCGAGGCCTCCGAAATGTCGGGGAGCTCCGCTAGCGGTGCCACGTTCCTGCGCGTGTTGCGGGCGCCGATGTTCCAGTAATTCGGTGGTCAGGGACCTACGTCGGCTGCCGAAGTCCGGCTGATCCAATCCACTCATTGACATGACAGGCAGTTTCTAGCTGGCGCGCCTGCCGCTCCAGGTCATCGCGTTCTCTGCCATGGGGCATGGATTGTGCTCGCAGAAGCATAGCTTCGCGCTTCTCGCGCCACTTCGCGTCAGTCCGTTTGCCTAGTTCGGGTCTGGTATCGGACATGCTGCACATACTCCTATGCACAACGAATTAAGCGGTGAGCGGCTTCATCTCTTGGATCTTATCTCCGTTGGTCCTGCCTGACCTGATCTTCTTTTTCCAGTATGCGGACGAGTTCCGCCATGCTCGACCGATCGTCGTTCCGCGGACGGAGCTGATGCTCCGGTTCTCGCCGCTTCGGTTGTAAGGTGCGCTGCAAGACGCGGCGTAGCCAGCTGAGCATGAGCCGCAACACCGCCGCTCCAAGAACGTTCCTATCAAATGTTAGCGTGGCGGCCGCAGCTCGCCCGCGAACCAGCCCGCGGCATCCGTTCTCATCGGGTCCACAACGACAGAAACCATCTCAGTGCGATGACAGGTGGAGCACTCGAACGTGTAGTCGTCGGAACCGCGGTTGCCGGGGGAGACGCGTGCCAAGCCCATCCTGTGCTTACAGGTCGGACACATTGGACGATTGCTGACGCTACTCATCGCCATCTATCCCACGAAGCAAAGATCAAAAGTGAACATAGGTTCCGAGGTGATCAGCTGTCGATAACGCAGTTAAATCGTGATCAGCGAATTGCCGAACTGGCGATTGGCATTTGTCATTAAGCCGATGGGTCAGCTCGCAAGACTGGCCCGCACGGCCTCGCCTCAGAAGCCCCCATCAAAAGCCCGGTGAGGTCGTGCCTTACTTCTTCTTCACGTTGCTGAACCGTCTCTGAATGTACTGTTCAGTTGGCATTGCAAAACCAAAAACTATAATCCGCGCAAGTTCGAACGCGAAGGACCCACCAAGGGTGTCCCGCGTTTTGCTCCCAGAGCACGAGTCAAAAGGAAAACTATAAATGCGTAAAGTCCTCTTATGTGCGGCAACTGCGCTGGCGTTTGCCTCGCCAGCACTGGCCGCCGATTATAGCGAGCGTTCAATCTACGAGCGGGAAGTCCACACTACCGAGCACCGAACCCGACCGGTCGTCGTCGAGCACCGACCCGTCGTCGTCGAGCACCGGCCTATCGTGGTGGAGCACCGGCCTGTTGTCGTCGAGCAGCCGGCTCCCGTCGTGGTTCCCAGGCCGGTGGTTGTAGAGCGGGCTCCGGTGGTGGTTGAGGAAGAATATCCGGTCTACGCGGCACCGCGCGTGTATGCGTACGCCGGTCCGGGCTGGCGTGGCGGTTGGGGCTATCGTCGTCACTTCCACGGCGGTTGGTAATTGGTCGGCTGCACGGCCTGGCCTCATATGGGTGAGGTCGTGCCTTACTTCTTCTTCGGCGAGCGCTCCACACCCGACCGTAGCTTCCACGCTCTGTATCGCACGGCGCTGAACCTGCGCTTGAGAGTGGCGGCGATCAGCGGCCAAGAGGCTTGCGCTTTTAGGAGCTCCAGCAACTGCTGGTCGTCCTCCTGCCTCCACTTCTTATTGCTGTTCCCGCGCAACCTCACAGGACGCCATCCTCCCGACGGGAAAAATAAAGTACAAGATGGTTTGCAGTTTCGGCCGAGGAACGCGGTCTTAGTGCCTGGTGTTTCGCTATTGGGACGGAGAGGGAGTGCCCTGCCGTGACCGACACCGAAGTCCGCGCCGTACTAGTGGCTTGCCCGCGGTGCCACGCTTGGCCGATGTCCGTAAATTTCGGACGCTCGAACCGGTTGGAAGGGGCGCATCGAGACCTCGAACTAAGATGCCGCGGCTGCGGTCACTGGGTTCGGCAGGTCTGATCGCAAGAGGCGGGATGTCAACGACGGTCTCGGCTCTCGTCGGTTGATCGGCTGACTATCGCGCCCCGATCATCAGTGAGGACGTGCTCTCGAGTTTCTGCGCTCGGTATCTGTACGCATCGCCCCCCTTTGTCGTGCAGAGCCGGGCGGTCCCGGTCAAGTGGTCCCCAACCAACCCGGGGCCGCTCCTTAGTTTTCTAGGGAGCGAAAGTAACGGACCAGGTTTGCTCGCCCGCGCTTGAACATCCGAACGGTGCGGCCGTTTAGGCTCGCTTCCTCGCCTTTGCGGCGGGACCCTTGTGGGCCTTCTTCGACGAGGCCTTCGCGGCAGGCTTCCCGCCGATCGGCAGCAGCATTTCCTTCTGACCCGCCGAGGCCTTTCGCGGCTTCTTGCTCTTCGCGGCCGGAGCGGCGTGATCGCTGTGAAGGCTCTTCTTCAGCGCGTCCATCAGGTCCACCACGTTCTCGCCCTTCGGCCGCGGCTTCGGCGCTATGGTCTTGCCCGCCCGTTTCTGATTGATCAGCTCGGTCAAGGCTCCTCGTAGTGGTCTCCGAATTTCTGCGGCTCGAAGTCGCCGGACTTCTGATTGACGATGTGCTTGGCCAGATCGAGCATGTCCTTCGTGACTTTCACGTCCTCGATGTCGTCGAAGTATTCGTGTTCGTCCCGAACCTCGTAGGGATAGCGCAGCAGCATTCCCATCAGTCCTTTGCCGATCGGCTCTAGCCCTATGATGTGCTCCCGACTGGTGAGTACCACGCGACCGACGGCGACCTTGTCCATGTTGCGGATGGTCTCGCGGATCACCGCGAAGGCGTCGTGCCCGACCTTGCCATCGGGTCGAAGATAATAAGGCCGGATCAAATATATCGCGGGTCGATCTGCTCGCGGGGCACGAACTCGTCGATCTCGATGGTGCGCGTCGAACTCTAGCGCGATGTTTTCAAGCTCGTCCTTCGACACCTCGATGTAGGTGTCGGTCTCGACCTTGTAGCCCTTGACGATCTGGTCGTTTGCGACCTCCTCGCCGGTGTCGGCATCGACCTTCAGGTACTTAACCCGATGACCGGTGCTCTTGTTGATCTGGTTGAAGCTGATCTTCTCGCTATCGGATGTCGCGGGATAAAGGGCGACGGGGCAGGTGACGAGGGAAAGGCGCAGGAAGCCCTTCCAATTGGCACGCGGGGCCATGTGAATGATTACTCCAGATACGCAACGGAACACGAATACAAGACGAACACGCCGGTCTCGTTCCGACAAAGGAAGGCGACGGATCACTCTTGCCATTTTGTTCGTGTTCTGTTCTGATAACGGGGAATGAATTGGTAGATCACAAAGCGGACCACCCGCCGTGATTAAGGCGCTCGCGGACGTCCGGCATCTCGCGACGCGTGAAGGCTACTGTTATCCGGATTTCCAGGCGATCATCGTCAGCATCGACCAATACGCGGAGGCTGCCTTGGGCAATCGCGATTTCTTCCTGAACAGGCCGTACAGTTTCGGCAGCAAGACCGATTTCATTCCCTGATGGGCCTTCTTCGTCGATCTGTCGCGCGAGTCCGAAAAATCAATTCGAACCCGACCAATCGGAAAGGCTTTGCTCGGGCGTGGGCTTCGCTTCCCCGCGCAGTTCAGCAGCTGTAATCAGTACACGGTCGTAGAGTCCACAGGCAATTTAGGACACCTCTCCAAGTCTAAGTGCGATGAGGTCCGCAATCGAGCCGCTCCACGAAATCCCGCAGACACGACGGCAACTCGCGGCCTTCCTGATCGCAGCGGCGGCGCAATCGCGCGCAACATTCTCGGACACATCCCGCGACTAGCCGCCCCGATTAGGAGCCGGCTTTCACTTCGAATGCTCAGTTTGGCCGGCTTTGCTTCGAAGCGGCTATTGAGCCCTTCTGGAGTGCTCCGCCGTTGGACATAATGGCTTCTTTAAGCGCCTCATGCCGAGCTTCCTCTGAGCGGGGCCTGTGCGCCCGGGCAGCGGTCGAGCTGGCGTCGAGGGTAGTAAGCTAAATCTGCGGTCCAACGCCGTGGCGGAGTATTGCCTGATAGGTTTTCAGATAGTCCGAGGCCATTCGCCTCGCGGAGAAGCGCTCCTCGAACCGGCGGCGAATGGCTTTGCGGTCCAGCGCAAGCAGTTCAGGAACGGCCCGCATCGCCTCATCAACACTTGATACGATCCGCCCGGTCAGTCCGTCCTCGACGATCTCCGTGACCGATCCGCACCGGAACGCTAGCACCGGAGTTCCACATGCCATGGCCTCGATCATCACGAGGCCGAAGGGCTCCGGCCAGTCGATCGGAAAAAGCAAGCCGGCCGCTTGACCGAGAAATTCGGTCTTGGTGCTCTCGTTGACCTCGCCGACAAACTCTACCCCCGCTCCGTCCAAGAGCGGCGCGATGACCTCCCGAAAGTAGGCTTCATCGAGCTTGTCGACCTTCGCGGCTAATTTGAGCGGAAGGCCGGCTGCGCGGGCGATGGCAATGGCGCGGTCGGGTCGCTTCTCTGGCGAGATGCGGCCGAGAAACGCGAGATAGCCGCCGCGCGGCGCGAAGTTCGGCTTGTGAAGGTTGAGGGGGAGCCCGTGATGGACAGTGCCGATGAAATTTGCGCTCGCAAGCGGCGCACGTTGCGCATTGGAGATGGAAATCAGCGGCATCTCCGGGAAACGTAGATAAAACGGTATATGATCGGCAAGGTCTTGCCTGCCATGAAGCGTCGTCACGGTTCGTCCCGGTTCGGACCGGAATAGCGGGAAGTGCAAGTAATCGATGTGGAAGTGCAGGATATCGAATTGGTCAGCACGCTCCCGAACCTTATCCAGCATCAGCATGTGGTGCGGGATCGGATCGCGAACGCCCGGATCGAGACGCAAGGCGCGGGAGGTGCACGGGACGAGCTCGGCGGAGGTCATGGAATCTCCGCTCGCGAAAAGAGTGACCTGATGCCTTTGCCTAACCAGCTCCTCCGTCAAATAGGATACGACCCGTTCGGTTCCGCCGTAGAGCTGTGGGGGCACGCTCTCGAAAAGTGGAGCAATTTGCGCGATCCTCATTCATGCCTCCGTTGCATCGGGTCCACGCGCGTCGAACCGCAGGCGCCTCGCCAGCGAGACAGCTCACCGATGTGCATCTTGTCCACGACGCCAGAGCCGGCCAGTCGTAACATTTATCAATATCAAATGACGGCATTTGTTCCCGCAGTTGCGTCCGCGGACGGAGGGGAGCGCAGTGCAAGAAGAAAGAAGTTGCTTTTCAGTTTGAAGAGCGTGAGCAGGCCAAGAAAACCAGCCAGCCGGATCATCAAGCGGACGGCCTCTGGCGCCTTTGGCATTGCAGGGGGAGCTTAGGGCCAACAAGCAGGCGTTGAACATTCTCCGAACGCCTTCGCATTTGTACGGAGCCAGACCCCATCCCCAGCACGATGCCGTCGGTCAAGGAGGGCGAGGGTCAATGCCAAAATTTGTAATGGATGGCAGAAAAAGCTTTTGGTTGATATCCGCCATAGTTGGACATCGGCTTACAAGCGCTGCTGCGCCAGTCATGCAATCGTCCAGCTTTTTGATTGTAATCCGATCGCCGAGCCCCTTGGCAACAGGAGACACGTTATGGCTGAGGCAATCGTAGATCAGTTCGGGATGGATAAGTTGCCGGGTGAACCCCAGGCGGTAACTGAACATGAGAAGGAATTGATCGCGAGCTTACTGCCGGAACAGGTATCCGCCCTGGTCTCAGGAACAGCGGACAAACTGGCCAGTGGCGGCGGCAATCCAGACGATCGCTGGAAGTTCGAAATCGTGCTGTATGATCGTCTAGCCGTACAATTCGCCCAGAAGCGAGCCTACGCCCAATCAATGCGTGATCATTTTGCCTTCAGTGGCGAACACAGCTGATCTGTTCGCGCAAACACCGAAGCGCTGGCCGCCCAGTTGACACGGGCGCACCCTCGAGCTTCGTTCCAATCAGAGGGAAGGCTCAGGAACGAATGCCCTAGCAAACGCGGATGCGGCAAACAGCCATCCAGTGGGAGCCGTGTTACTCAGGTTTTTGCTCGCCGCCCGGTTCGCCCGGTCCCTCTCCCTCAAGCCAGTCCAGCGCTGTGCCGATCTGCTCCAGGAGGCGCTCTATCTCTTCACGCTCGTTTGGGCCGGGGTTGTCCTCCAGCCGTTCTAGTAATTGTCGCGTTCGCGCAAGAAGGGTTGCCACGGTCGTCATCTTTTCACCCAAGGGAAGCCAAAGCCGCTGCGCTCAGGATCGGCGCCCGCGTCCGCGCTTGCCGTGGGTCCCGGCAATCTCCGGTTCGGCTTTAGCGGCCTCTCGGGCCAGCCGGTCGGCCTTCAGACGTTCGCGGTTTTTGTGGAAGGCCTCATCTGCTTTCTCATAATCACTCATGGCTCTTTCCGCCTCTGCCTGCTTGAAGACGGCTCGGGCTTCTCGCTCAGCAGGAGTGAGCACCCTTCGCTCATCTGCACTCATGACTTCACCCTCTGGCGCAAGCTGCCAGCTTCGCCCTCTGGCGCAAGCTGCCAGCTCAAGATCGCGGTCGGTTTCGATGCTTGTCTACCAGCCGAATGACATTTCGTTCCTGCGCAGACTTGGTGAGCCCGTGCGCTATCTCAAGGGAATCGGCGTTCTGAATGCCGTCTGTCATATGCCGGTGATCCTGTACATAGGGCCATGTTTTTCGGGAGACCGGCGTTCGATCCAGCCTTTGTCCAAGAGGTGGCCCAGCATAGTCTCACTGACTCCTGCAAGCTTCGACAACGGCATCCATTCGCCGCGCAGTAGCATCTGCAAAACGTGACGCTGACGAGCGGAAGGGTACGGCTTTGGGGCCACTGGTTTTCTGTAGAAGCGTTGTACGCGCGCGTAAACGGCGTAACTCGTGCGGTTGAGATCAATTGCGATTTCTGCTGCCGTCTTTCCCGCATCCAGCAGCGACTGGAGCTCGTGTTCCTCTTCGGGTGTCCAGGGTCGGGTTAGCGCTCTCGAGTTGGTCATCGGCCTTCGCTCTGTCGTGACCCGGCCAATGCCGCGCGTTTTCACACGCGCCCTAAACATAGCCGCGGCTTCGGCGCTGCCGCACCGTCAGCGCGCGAAAGCTCGGCAGCCCGTTACAGCCCCAGCTTCCCCCCGCTGGGGCTGTCTCGCTCGAGCTGGCATTTATTGCTGCTTCGCATCAAAACGCGCGATCTGCTGATCTAATCGCCACAATTCTATGTCGCGCCCATCAGTCAGTTGCTTCGCACGCTCTTTCGCAACGGCATCGTCAGAGCAAAAGAACTCGGTGCGGTCTGCGATATGGTCATCAGAGCCGATGAAGAAAACTCGATAACCTTGCATGGTCATACCCCATTCAGGTGCGCCCCCGATCACCACGATTCCACGACATCCACCGATGCGAACAGACAGGCCTGTGCACTTTTCCTCCTTATCCACAGGGTCCTCGATGCGTTCAGATTTCATTGACAGCGCGGCGTGACTTCGGCGCAGCAAGCATCGCGAGTGCTTACAAAGCCGGCAGTGTAGGCACCAGGAGGGGCATTGTTCCGCATGTGGCAAACCATCACTATCGCCAAATTCCGGAACTCCACGCCTACGGCTGAATTAGTGGTCCTACATCTGCTTAGATGACCCACGGGGAAGTTGCTGTGTATTCGGCTGTGGTAGGAATTTTCGTTGTTCTGAGCATCGGCATTCTAATGGCCCATGCTCTCGACGCTTTTCGTTCTGGTTCTTGAATTAGGCGGGTGCAGCAACCGCAGTTCTCACCCGCTCGCCCGCCCAACGCGAATGGTAATTCAGCAACCCAACCATAAATTGATCTTGGTCGGGTGGGGTGGAGGTGCAAATGCAAAAGATCCTTACAGCGGTTGCGCTCACGGCTGCTCTGGCGCTTGCGGGCTGCGGCCGCGAGCCGGCAGCAAAGGGCGATCCCGGACAGCAAGGCCCAGCCGGTCCCCAAGGTGCCCAAGGTGTTCAAGGCGTCCCGGGTCCTCAGGGACCTGCCGGTGCGCAAGGCCCGCAAGGACCGCAAGGAATCAAAGGCGACAAGGGCGATAAGGGCGAAAAAGGCGATCAGGGCGACCCCGGTGCCCAAGGGCCGCAGGGACCGCAAGGACCGCAGGGGCTTAAAGGTGATAAAGGCGACAAAGGCGATAGCGCTGCGGCGAATATCCGCGCTGTGCAAGCTGATGGCGCGGTTAACTGCGATAGCGGCGAGAGTCTTGTCTCCGTGTTTTGTCCCGGAGGTGGTGCGCCTGACGGCGCGAAGTGCGGGACCTCTCCCACGGTCGGTCTTTGTTTAAAAAAGTAGCTCCCGCACGCGGTTCTCATGATCACTGCGCCCAAAAGACGAGCCGCAGAGTCGAGCGGCGGCCCTGGGGACGTCAAATCGCGTGGGGCCCCACAACGGCGGCGCACCAGCAAAACGCACCGGCGGGCTTCCCTAAGTCACGGAGCGATAAGATTGCTTGAGGCCGGCGTTCATCGGTCGCGAACCAAAGCGCGAACAAACCAACGCGGTATCTGAGGCGGTTTCTGTGGCGGCAGCAGAAGTACTCAGCTGAAAATCTAAGAAAGTACCTGATCTGATTGGTGGGCCCGGCAGGACTCGAACCTGCAACCAGACCGTTATGAGCGGCCGGCTCTACCATTGAGCTACAGGCCCGCCGCGAGCTGCCGCGGAGGGCGGTCAAGCAACGGTGCCGGAACCCTTTACAAGGCCGACCGCCACGGTGCAATGCCGTGGCTTAGTCGACGGAAACCCCGGCGAATTCGACTACCTTGCGCCATTTTTCGGTCTCGTCGGCGATCAGCTTGCCGAATTCGGCCGGGGTCATCGCCTTGGGAATGCCTCCGATTTCGGCGAGCCGCGCCACCAGCTTGGGGTCCTTGAGGGCATCTCCGACGGCCTTGTTGAGGACGTTGACGATGTTGGGGGGTGTGCCTTTTGGCGCGGAGATGCCGTAGAATCCGACCGACTCGAATCCCGGCACCGTCTCCGCGATGGCGGGGACGTCAGGCACGCCCGGCCAGCGTTGCGGGGAGGTGACGCCCAGCGCGCGAACGCTGCCGCCGCGCGACTGCTCCAGCGCGGATGGTAGATTGTCGAAGATCAATTGCACCTTGTTGGAGATGATATCGGGAAAGGCGAGGGCCGATCCGCGATAGGGCACGTGTACCATGTCGATCTTGGTCATCGCCTTGAACAGTTCCGCCGACATATGCACCGAAGTGCCGTTGCCGGATGAGGCATAAGATACCTTGCCCGGATTGGCCTTGCAGTAGTCGATGAATTCCTGAACGGTCTTCACCGGCAATGCGTTGGAGACGACGAGCATGTTGGTCAGCTGCATAATGCTCGCAACCGGCACGGTATGGCGCATGAAGTCGAACGGCAGCTTCTTGTAAAGCGAGGTGCTGATCGCGTTGTTGGGCGCGACGAACAACAGCGTGTAGCCGTCCGGCGGCGAGGTGACTGCTGCTGCGGCGGCGATATTGCCTCCGGAGCCGGTGCGGTTTTCGACAATGAATTGCTGGCCGAAATGGTCCGACAACCATTGGCTCATGATGCGCGCCACGATATCGACCGGGCCGCCAGGGGCGAAGCCGATCAGCCAGTGCACCGGGCGGTTTGGATAATCGGCGGCCGAGGAGGGGGCACTTCCCGCAGTGAGCATCGATAAGCAAATCAGGCCGAACAAACCTGAGCGCAACAATCGCATCATGATTTTCCCCGTCGTTTCTTTGTCGTTCTGATCGAACACATGCTTCCATAAAACCGAGGGCTTGCCTACAACCTTGCTGCAAGTGATTGGTGACGTTGAGGTAGCAACCCCCTGTTTTGAGGCCGATAAATGAAACTCATGCAGATCGTCTGTGCCGGTGTTTTGCTGCTCACCTGCAACGCCGCTGCCCAGGATGGAGGTAAGGTCATTCCAAAAACCGCGATCAGCCTGGGGACGGCAACGCCGGGCGGGGGCTTTCCGCTCTATGGCAATGCATTCGCCGAAATCATGAACGCCGCAGACCCGACGTTCTCGATCGAACCGCGCAATACCAAAGGCAGCAACGAGAACATTCCGCTGCTGGAAGCCGGCCAGCTTGATATAGCTCTGGTGGCGGGCGAACCCTCTTACGAGGCGTTCGCGGGGATCGGGCGGCCTGCCACGCGACTGAAAATCCTGACCGCGATGTATTCGAGCCCGGGCATGTTCGCGGTGCGAGCTGACAGTCCCTTCAGGACCATTCGCGATCTCATCGGCCAACCCGTCGCATTCGGCGCCAAGGGTTCCGGTCTTCCTATCCTCTCGCGATATGTACTCGATGGTCTGGGTTTGAAGCAGGATGAGGATTTCAAGTCGATCTATCTCGACCGCGCCGGCGATGGCCCGCTCATGGTGCTGGACGGACGGGCCGCTGCGCTCTGGGGAGCCGGCATCGGCTGGCCGGGTTTCACCGCGATGGCGGAAAGCGCCGGTGGTGCGAGGTTCATCGCGCCCGATGCCAGCGAGATTGCAAGGCTTCGCGCCAAGCATAATTTTCTCAAAGCGCTGACGGTGCCGGCCGGCAGCTATCCGGGCCAGAGCGCGCCGATCAACTCCGTGGGCTCGTGGAGCTTCATCCTGGCGCGCGAGACCCTGCCGGACGACATTGCCTACCAACTGGCGCGCACGCTGCACAGTGTCGAAATTGCCTTCTGTAGAAAGCTGAAGCAGGCCTGCGAGACCACGGCGGCGAACACCGTCGCCGCGGCGCCGAATCCGGATCTAATCCATCCCGGCGTGCTCAAATATTTTCGCGAGATCGGGGTAGCGAAGTAAGTTCGGGAGTAGCGAAGAAACCTCTCCGCTCTCCGTCTTCACAGCGCTTATTTTTTCACTAGCGAACACGCCGGGTCGGGCGGGCCGAACGCATCCTGGCCCGAAATGTTCGCGAGAACCTTGTAATAGTCCCACGGGTATTTGCTCTCCTCCGGCGACTTGACCTGCACCAGCATCAGGTCATGAACCATCAGATTGTCCTCCCGCAGTTTGCCGTTGCGCGCAAAGAAATCCTCGATCGGTTTCTCGCGCATTTTGGTCGCTACTTTCAATGGTTCGTCTGTGCCGCTCTCCTTGATTGCCTGAAGGTAGTGCGTCACCGACGAATAGACGCCGGCCTGCCACATTGTCGGCATCCGGTTCATCTTGGCGAAATAGCGCTTCGACCATTCGCGGGTCTTGTCGTCCATGTCCCAGTAGAACGATGTGGTCAGTAGCAGCCCTTGGGCTGCTGGCAGACCGAGCGAATGAATGTCGGTGATTAGCGCGAGCAGCGCGGCCATCTTCTGGCCGCCCTTGAGGACGCCGAACTCGCCTGCGGTCTTGACCTCGTTCATGTTGTTGGGCGGTCCGGCGGCGATGCCGATGATCTTGGCTTTCGAGGCCTGGGCCTGCAGGATGAACGAGGATAGGTCGGGAGTCGCAAACGGCGGCCGCACCGATCCGATGACCTTGCCGCCATTGCTGGTCACTACGGCCGAGGCGTCCCGTTCCAGTGAATGTCCGAACGCATAATCGTCGGTAATGAAGAACCATGTATCCCCGCCGCGCTTCACCACTTCTCGCGCGGTGCCGACGGCGAGCGCGCGGGTGTCGAACACCCATTGGATAGCGTAGGGCGAACAGAGCTTGCCGTGAAAATCTGCCGCTCCGGTCGACTGCGTGATGAACAGCTTCTTCTTTTCGTTGGCGATGTTCTGCACGGCGAGCCCCACGGCCGATACCGGCACATCGACGATCAGGTCGACCTGATCGACATCGTACCAGCGCCGCGCAATGCCGGCGCCGATATCCGGTTTGAGCTGATGATCTCCCACAATTACGCTAACCGGTTTGCCGAGCACCTTGCCCCCGAAATCATCCACCGCCATCTGTGCCGCGGTGACCGAGCCCTGACCGGTCGGTGTGGATGCCGGCCCGTTCATGTCGGTGAGGACGCCGATTTTGACCACATCATCCGAGACCTGGGCGCGGGCGAAAGTCGGGGTGAGCATCGCGGTAGCGAGCGCTCCGAGCATAGCTAGAGTTCTGACGAACATCCTGGTCTCCTCCCGTTATTCTGGGCTTCTTGGCCGCTTTTGTTTTGTCCGTAAGTCCTGAGACTGCCGATTACGCCTTTTTGCAATTGTTCGACGGTCTGCGTCAACGCGGCCATAGGGCTAATGCAAGCGCATTGGGCTCGGCAGTGAGCCAACACGTTTCAACCCGCATCCAGTGCGGCCAAGCGCTCCGCTTCGGCAATGTCATCCATGGTGTTGGCGTTGAAAAAGGGATCGAGCGGTACTGTCAGCCAGGTCACGGTCACGACGTTGTAGCGGGCAGTCCAGCGATCGATCTTTCTGACGTCTTCAACGACCAGGGCATGGCGAAGCTCATCGCGCAACGCCACGCTCCACAGTCCGATCACCGGATGCGATTGTCCGCCGGATGCCGCGACCGCGAGTTGGGCTTTTTGTTGTGCGAGCGCCTCATGAAGACGTGACACGAGGTCGCGCGGCAGAAACGGGCAGTCTGCCGCCGCGCTCAGCAAGAGGGACACTTCGGGCCGGTTAACCGCAACCCAGTCCAGCGCGGCGAGTATGCCAGCAAGAGGTCCGGGAAAATCCGCGACGCTGTCGGGAATGACAGGTAATTCATATCCTTTGAAACGCGCGGGATCGCCGTTGGCATTGAGAATGAGCCCATCGCATTGCGGGCTTAGTCTCGCGATCACGCGTTCCAGGATGGTACGCCCGCCGATCCGGCGCATTGGTTTATCACCGCCGCCCATTCTTCTGGCCAAGCCGCCGGCGAGCAGCACGCCTGGAATCTTCACCGCGTGGCCTGACCTTGCCGGCGCGTCGTTTGACGTCGCCGGCGCGTCCCTTGACGTCGCCTCACTCGTCACTCGCTTCGCCTTTCCGCTTGTGCCGCGCCGATTCCTCTTCGACGAAAGCGAGGTTCTGGTCGTAGACGATGCGCTCTTGGCCTGACAACGCGATGAAGCGTTTTCCGCGTGCCCGCCCCACCAGCGTCAGTCCGACCTGCCGCGCCAGATCGACACCCCACGCGGTGAACCCCGAACGCGACACCAGAATAGGTATTCCCATTCGCACCGTCTTGATCACCATCTCCGAGGTTAGCCGTCCGGTGGTGTAAAGGATTTTGTCCGCGGGATCGACGTTGTGGCGATAGATCCAGCCGGCGATCTTGTCGACCGCGTTGTGGCGGCCAACATCCTCGGTGTAGCAGATTGGCGTGCCTTCCTTGCACAGCACGCAGCCGTGGATCGCGCCGGCCTCGAGGTAAAGCGAGGGCATCGTGTTGATCGTGCGGGTCATTTGGTAGAGCCAGGAGGTGCGCAACTCGGTCTTTGGCAGTTGAACGCTTTCTACCGCCTCCAGCAGATCACCGAACGCCGTTCCCTGTGCGCAGCCCGAGGTCTGGGTTCTCTTCTTCAGCTTCGCCTCGAAATTGGTGTGGTGCCCGGTACGAACCACCACCACCTGCAAATCGTCGTCGTATTCGACCTCTGTGACGACATCGTCGTATTTCAGCATGTTCTGGTTCAGCAGATAACCGAGCGCGAGATATTCCGGGTAGTCGCCGATCGTCATCATGGTGACGATCTCCTGCGCGTTCAAATACAGCGTGAGCGGTCGCTCCACCGGCACCTTGATCTCCACCTCGGCCCCGGTCTGGTCCGTCCCGGCAACACGTTCGGTCAGCCTCGGGTCGTCCGGATTCGGGACGATCAGGGGGACCGGCGCTTTTTCGACCTTCATCATATCAGGAGGTTAGCATGACATTTCGATTGAGCCGATATAAAGCACCTGAAAGCGATGGCTAGCCCCGGTTCCCGGGTCGCTTCGGAGAACAAGATGAAAGTCATCGGGCTGTCAGGATGGAGCGGGGCCGGCAAGACCACGCTGCTCAAGCGCGTAATCCCCTATTATATTGACCGGGGTTTGCGGGTTTCCGTGATCAAGCACGCCCATCACGAATTCGATGTCGATGTGCCCGGCAAGGATTCGTGGGTTCATCGCCAGTCCGGCGCCACCGAAGTCTTGGTATCCTCGACCCGGCGTTGGGCTCTGATGCATGAATTGCGCGGCGCCGATGAGCCGCTGCTGCCGCAGTTACTCAAGAAGATGTCGGATGTCGATCTCGTGCTCGTCGAGGGATTCAAGCGCGAGCCGCATCGCAAGATCGAGGTGCATCGCGCAGCCAATGGCAAGCCGCTGCTGTTTCCAGACGATCCGGCGGTGGTCGGAATCGTGACCGACGCAACCCTGGAAACCGCGCTTCCGACCGCCCACCTCGATGATGTCGAGGCCGTTGCAGCCTTGATGCAACGCTCCGCGATATCGGTCGAAGAGGTGTTGGCGAACAGTATCAGCAGAGCATGATCCCAAAAGTGGAGCTATCTTCCGAGCAGATCATGGTCCGGTTAGAGAGGTACTTCGGAATGAGCGTTCGAAAAACTTTTCGTCGTGAGGTCTGAGGGGCGGGATGGCGCAACTGTCCGACGATTGCTTTGCCTTTGGCGGGCCGCTGATGTCGGTCGATGAGGCTGTGGGTATCATCGCCGCGCGGGTAACGCCGGTTCGCGAAACGGAGACCGTTTCACTTGCCGAGGCCGATGGGCGCATTCTCGCGCGCGATCTTCCGGCGCCGCTGCCGTTGCCGCCGTTCACCAATTCCGCTGTCGATGGCTACGCAGTGCGGAGCGGCGACGTTGCCGGAGGCAAGCAAACGAACCTGGCGGTGACTGGACGCGTCCAGGCCGGCGCCTCTGCGCAAACACCCATTAAAGCTGGCGAGGCCATTCGGATCTTTACGGGGGCGCCGATGCCCGAAGGCGCCGACACCGTCTTCATGCAGGAAGATGTTCGCGTCGAAGCCGGTCATGTCATTGTGCCCGCAGGCCTGCGGCCCGGCGCCAATGTGCGGCCTGCGGGCGAAGACATTGCTCAGGGAGAAATCACCCTCAAATCCGGTTATCGGCTGCGGCCCCAGGATGTCGCGTTAGCAGCGGCCTTCGGCCTCACGCAGATCGAGGTTTACCGGCGCATTCGCGTCGCGGTGTTCTCAACCGGCAACGAACTGGTGTCGCCGGGAACAGCTCGCGAACCCGCGCATTTGTTCGATTCCAACCGGTTCATGTTGATGGCCATGCTTGGCAGGCTCGGTTGCGACGTAAGCGATCTCGGCATCCTCAAAGATGAGCCCGCCTCGCTTGCAAGCGCGCTTAAAAAGGTGGCCGTAGTACATGACCTGATTCTGACGACCGGCGGCGTCTCGACCGGCGAAGAGGACCACGTCAAGGCCGGTGTGGAAAGTGCAGGCTCGCTGGTGCTGTGGCGCATGGCGATCAAGCCGGGCCGTCCGGTGGCAATGGGAATCATAGGTGGCACGCCGTTGATCGGGCTCCCGGGTAATCCGGTCGCAAGCTTTGTAACTTTTGTCCACATTGTCCGGCCAACGGTGCTGGCGCTTTCCGGCGCTGTGCAGCAGCATCTCATTCCCATGCCGGTTCGCGCGGCCTTCCTCTACAAGAAAAAGGGCGGCCGACGCGAATACGTCCGCGTGAGCTTGCGGAAAGCTGACGACGGCGTGCTTGAAGCGATCAAGTTTCCGCGCGAGGGCGCAGGCTTGCTATCGTCGCTGATCGATACCGACGGGCTCGTTGAATTGGGTGAGGCCGTCACGCAGGTCGAACCTGGTCAGGTTGTTGGCTTTCTGGGTTATGCGGGTCTGATGTGACCGCCGGCGGGCGTTGACGATCCGACCCCGCTTCGCCATGTTGACGCTCATGAAAACGATCAAGCTCGACCTTACCGGGCTGAAATGTCCATTGCCGGCGTTGAAGACGCGCAAGGCATTGAAGCCGCTGGAGGCAGGCGATCTGCTGGAAGTCCATTGCACCGATCCGCTGTCGGTGATCGACATTCCGAACCTGATCCGGGAAACCGGCGACAAGGTGGAGATCACGGAACGCGCGGAGCATCGGATCGTGTTCCTGATTAAAAAGGCAGATGGCTCAATAGAAGATTCCAAGCGGTCCTCTCGTGCTTCAATCTGATACGGCATCTTGCCTCTCTGGCGGATATTCAAGCACGTGATTAGCGGATTGATCAGCGTCGTCCTGGGAAGCGCGCTGGGCGGCATTGCGCGCTATTTTCTTTCCGGGTTCATTGCGAGGCGGGTGGGGGAGACGTTTCCCTGGGGCACGCTGGCAATCAATGTCAGCGGCGCCTTCCTGATCGGAATCTTCGCTGCGCTAGCGAGAGACCATGCCTTACTGTTTGCGTCATCAAATCCATGGCTGTTCGCCGCGACCGGTTTTCTGGGTTGCTACACGACGGTTTCCTCGTTCAGCTTGCAGACGTTGGCGCTGGCGAAAGACGGGGAGGGCGGCCGCGCAACCGGCTACGTGATCCTGTCTGTAGCTCTGTCCATTGGAGCTGCCGCGCTGGGCCTCACCATTGTCGATTTGCTGAAGTGAATTGAGATCTGGAATGAGTGGCGGAAACACCTCAAGAAGCACCGCGACTCTTTACGGCTGCGTCGCAGCCGGCAGCGTGCTGGGCGGGGTTGCGCGATACGTCATATCCCTGCTCCTGCAGATGATCCCCGCGTTTCCGTGGGCGACCCTGTTCGTCAACGTCACCGGCTCGTTTATTGTCGGATTTTACGGCACGCTTAGCGGCCCCGACGGAAGACTGTTCGCGAGCGTGCGACAACGGCAGTTTGTCATGACCGGATTTTGCGGGGGCTATACGACGTTTTCCACCTTCAGCCTGGAAACCTTCAAACTACTTGAAGCCGGGATGACCAAGACGGCGCTGCTGAACATCGCCGTCTCCGTCGCGACGTGGCTGTTTGCCGTTTGGCTGGGGGACAGGCTCGCAACTCGCCTGACGCGATTGAAAGGGAGCTAACGATGCAAATCCCGAAACAGGCGCTGCTGCTCCGGATATTCATTGGCGAAGACGACAAGTTCGATGCATCGCCGCTGTACGAGGCAATCGTGCTTAAGGCGCGGGAGTTGCATTTGGCCGGCGCGACGGTGCTACGCGGGCCTATGGGCTTCGGCGCTTCAAGCCGACTTCACACCACGAAGATATTGCGTCTTTCCGAAAGCTTGCCGCTGGTAATCGAGATCATCGACAGCGAGGACAAGATCAACGACTTTTTGCCGGTGCTGGATGGAATGATGACCAGCGGCCTTGTCACCCTCGAGAAAGTGCAGGTAATTCAATATGGGGCCAGACTAGGCGCCTGATCGCCTCCGCTCCGGCTGGTAACTTCAGGAACCCTGAAGGAGAATTCCCGCGACGAGCGGGTTGGAGCATTAATTGCCGTACTTTATGGAAAATCTGACAGGAAAAAGTCACATTTTTCGTGCCATCGCGTTCTGGACGGGTGTGCGGCGCTACCTTTTATCTATCGACACGGGGTGCGGCTTCTTGTCCAATTCCATTATCTCCGCGAGAGTTGCGGAGTTGAGTTGTGCCTTCAGCGCAATTTGATGGGAAAGACACGCAATGGGTGGAAGGACGCAAACCAGCAACCAAACTACCAGACTTAAAAATCTAACACTTTAAAAGCCGCGCCGCTAAAGCGAGGCAACGGGAACGCAAGGAATTTGCCCGGACACACGCGGGCGGTGCAGGGAGGGACGCAATGGCTACTTATGAAGGCGCCGGGACAATGTCGGGCGCTGGCGCGGGAATTCTCGATCGCGAGCACACGATTGCAAAAGCCGGCTTTAATCGGTGGCTGGTGCCACCGGCAGCGCTGTGCATCCATCTTTGCATCGGTATGGCCTACGGCTTCAGCGTGTTCTGGTTGCCGTTGTCGCGTGCGATCGGACTGACGGCGCCGAAGGCCTGCCCCGATATCTCACTGTGGCAGGAACTGTTCACCACCACTTGCGACTGGAAGGTCGCCAGCCTGGGATGGATGTACACGCTGTTCTTCGTGGTGCTCGGCGTCTCCGCGGCGATCTGGGGCGGCTGGCTTGAGCGGGCCGGCCCGCGCAAGGCCGGATTTGTCGCAGCGTTGTGCTGGGGCGGCGGTCTCCTGATTGGCGCGCTCGGCATTTACCTGCACCAGCTTTGGATCATGTGGCTCGGCGCTGGCGTCATCGGCGGCGTCGGTCTTGGCCTCGGCTACATTTCTCCGGTCTCGACACTGATCAAGTGGTTTCCCGACCACCGCGGCATGGCGACCGGCATGGCCATTATGGGCTTCGGCGGCGGCGCCATGATCGGTGCGCCCTTGGCGAATCTCCTGATCAACTACTTCAAGACACCGACCTCAGTCGGTGTCTGGGAAACCTTTGCCACCTTGGGGGTGATCTACTTCGTCTTCATGACGATAGGCGCCTTCGCCTATCGGGTGACACCCGCCGGTTGGCGTCCGGAAGGATGGACCCCGCCGAGCGAAACCAAGACGATGATCTCGCAGCACCACGTTCATCTCAACGATGCGCACAAGACACCGCAATTCTGGCTAATCTGGTGGGTGCTGTGTCTGAACGTGTCGGCGGGCATCGGCGTGATCGGCATGGCCTCGCCGATGTTGCAGGAAATCTTCGCTGGTAAGCTCATCGGGATGCCGCAGCTGTCCTTTAGTCAGCTCTCGGTCGAGCAGAAAACGGCGATCGCCGGGATTGCGGCCGGGTTCGCAGGGTTGCTGTCGCTGTTCAATATCGGCGGCCGCTTCTTTTGGGCGTCGCTGTCGGATTACATTGGCCGGAAGAACACTTACTACACGTTCTTCATCCTCGGCATTGCCCTGTACGCGCTCGCACCCACTTTCGCGGCCATGGGCTCGAAGCTGCTGTTTGTCCTGGGCTTCGGCATTATTCTGTCGATGTATGGTGGCGGTTTCGCCACCGTCCCGGCGTATCTCGCCGATATGTTCGGAACACAGTTTGTGGGCGCCATCCACGGCCGCTTGCTGACTGCCTGGTCAACCGCGGGGATTATAGGACCGGTGGTCGTGAACTACATCCGCGAGTTCCAGCTCGCGGCCGGGGTCCCGCGGGACCAGCTCTACAACACCACCATGTACATTCTTTGCGCGATGCTGATTGCGGGCCTGATCTGCAACTATCTCATCAAGCCGGTCGACCCCAAATGGAACATGAGCGCCGAGCAAGTCGCCAAACTGCAGGCGGCGAACGCGAAGGGCGCGGCCGGGGTGAAAGCCGGCTCGTTCGGCATCGGCAAAGGCGGGTTGGACTTTAAAGCCGTCCTGTTCTGGGCTTTTGTCGGCGTTCCCTTGGCTTGGGGCGTCTGGAAGACGCTGGAAAGTGCGGCCAAGATATTCTGAGCCATCGATCACCCGCGGGACTGCAAGGTCCCGCGGGTGTCGCCCTCTCCATTTGAAATCAATGAATAATTTTAGGGGGACCTTATGATTCGTACCGGTGCTTGTCTTGCCACCATGCTGCTTCTCGCAGGCGCGCTTCATACCGCCTCAGCCCAAACTGCTTCTGACGCGAAACCTTCGAGAATGAAACTGACCTCAGAGAGGCTGAAAGAAATGAAGGCCAAGTGGAGCGCCAACCGACCAAAGCTCAAGGCCTGTCGCAAAGAGGTGAAGGCCAAAGTCTGGCCGGCGATGATCGCTGGTTTTACATCTCAGACTGCATGGGCAAGACCTGACTTCAAATCGCGCTAGTCGTTCAAGGGGGGCATGACAGCAGGACTGCATGCCCCCCAAGCGCGCCTGCGAGCCGTACGTTTTGTCTTGGCATCTGGCATGCCACGATTTAGAGTGCTCCCAACATTCAGAAGAAAACCGAGACGTTTCCATGAGTCATGACGCGCATCAGGTTCGTCCGTTCGAACATCCGGGCGGGGGACGCAAGCGGGCCAAGGCGACGCCCAAGGGCCGCCAAATCGACCCGACCGCGGCGCACGAAATTGGACTTCTGCTGGGCGAGCGGCCGCGTCGGCGCGATCTCCTGATCGAGCATCTGCATCTGATCCAGGACACGTACCACCAGATTTCCGCCGCGCATCTCGCGGCTTTATCAGACGAGATGAAGCTTTCCTTCGCCGAAGTGTTCGAGACCGCGACGTTTTACGCGCATTTCGACGTGGTGAAGGAGGGCGAAGCCGATGTCGCGCCGCTTACCATTCGTGTTTGCGATTCCCTGACTTGCGCGATGCTCGGCGCGGAGAAGCTGTTGCAGGAATTGCAGAGCGCTGCCGGTTCCGGCATCCGCGTGGTCCGCGCACCCTGCGTCGGCCGTTGCGATACCGCGCCCGCGGCTGAGGTCGGCCACCACTTCGTCGATCACGCGACCGTGGACAACGTGCTCGCTGCGGTCAAGCACGACGACACCCATACGCATCTGCCTGACTACATCGATTACGACGCGTATGTGGCGGGCGGCGGCTACGCGCTGCTGAAGCGCCTGCGCTCGGGCGAACTGGCAAAGGAAGATCTGCTCAAATCGCTCGATGATGCCAGCCTGCGCGGACTAGGGGGCGCGGGGTTCCCAACTGGGCGGAAGTGGCGCGCCGTGCTCGGCGAGCCCGGACCGCGGCTGATGGCGATCAATGGCGATGAGGGCGAGCCGGGTACATTTAAGGATCGTTATTATCTCGAAACCGATCCTCATCGTTTTATCGAGGGCATGCTGATCGGCGCGCATGTGGTGGAAGCGCCGGACGTTTACATCTATATCCGCGATGAATACCCGGCCTCTCGCGAAATTCTGACGCGCGAAATCGCCAAGCTTCCAACTGGCGGCCCGAGGTTGCATATGCGGCGCGGCGCGGGCGCCTACATTTGCGGCGAGGAATCGTCGCTGTTGGAGAGCATCGAGGGCAAACGCGGACTGCCGCGGCATAAGCCGCCATATCCGTTTCAGGTCGGGTTGTTCGAAATGCCGACCCTGATCAACAACGTCGAGACGCTGTGGTGGGTGCGCGACATCGTAGAGAAGGGCGCAGACTGGTGGAAGAGCCATGGCCGCCACGAACGGCAGGGGCTGCGCAGCTTTTCTGTCTCCGGGCGGGTCAAGAATCCCGGCATGAAGCTCGCGCCGGCAGGCATCACCGTGCGCGAATTGATCGACGAGTTTTGCGGGGGAATGGCCGAGGGGCACACCTTCCAAGCTTACTTGCCGGGCGGCGCGTCTGGCGGCATTTTGCCGGCGTCGATGAACGATATCCCGCTCGACTTCGGCACGCTGGAAAAATACGGCTGCTTCATCGGCTCCGCGGCGATCATCATCCTGTCCCAGCACGATAGCGTTAAAGCCGCCGCGCTGAACCTGATGCGTTTCTTCGAAGATGAAAGCTGCGGCCAATGCACGCCATGCCGGGTGGGCACCCAGAAAGCGGCGCTGCTGATGGAGCGGCCGGTCTGGAACCGCGAATTGCTTGACGAACTGAGCCAGGCGATGCGCGATGCTTCCATCTGCGGCCTCGGCCAGGCAGCCTCAAATCCGCTCACCACCGTGATTAGATACTTCCCCGACGAGTTCAAGGAAGCTGCCGAATGACCAGCATTCAGTTCGAGCTTGACGGCAAGCAGGTCGAGGCCGAAGCGGGCGAAACCATCTGGCAAGTAGCAAAACGCCAGGGCCAGGAAATTCCTCATCTGTGTTATTCGCCGGCGCCGGATTATCGGCCGGACGGCAACTGCCGCGCCTGCATGGTCGAGATCGAGGGCGAGCGCGTGCTGGCAGCGTCCTGCAAGCGCACGCCAAGTGTGGGCATGAAGGTGAAATCGGCAAGTACCCGTGCGGTCGCCGCGCAGAAGATGGTGATGGAACTGCTGGTCGCCGATCAGCCGCCGCGCGAAACCTCGCACGATCCCGATTCGAAATTCTGGCATTGGGCCGAGAAGTCCGGCGTTACAGACAGCCGTTTCCCGGCCGCCGAGCGCTGGCAAGGCGACGCGAGCCATCCCGCAATGCGCGTCAACCTCGATGCCTGCATCCAGTGCGGCCTGTGCGTGCGCGCCTGCCGCGAGGTTCAGGTCAACGACGTGATCGGCATGGCCTATCGCAGTCACGGCTCCAAGATCGTGTTCGACTTCGACGATCCGATGGGCGAGTCGACCTGTGTGGCTTGCGGCGAATGCGTGCAGGCCTGCCCGACCGGCGCGCTGATGCCGGCGGTGATGCTCGATGAAAACCAGACCCGCGTGACCTACCCCGACAAGGAGGTTGAACTCACTCTGCCCATTCTGCGGTGTCGGTTGTCAGGTCACCTATCAGGTCAAGGACGAAAAGGTGATCTATGCCGAGGGCCGCGACGGCCCCGCCAATCACAACCGGCTCTGCGTCAAAGGCCGCTTCGGGTTCGATTATATTCATCACCCGCACCGCCTGACCAAGCCGCTGGTGCGATTGCCGAACGCCAAAAAAGATGCCAACGACCAGGTTGATCCGGCTAATCCGTTCACGCATTTCCGCGAGGCTTCCTGGGAAGAAGCGCTCGAGATCGCCGCCAAAGGTCTCGTCAAGATACGTGACAGCAAGGGCGTCAAGGCGCTGGCCGGTTTTGGTTCGGCCAAGGGTTCCAACGAGGAGGCCTACCTGTTCCAGAAGCTGGTCCGGACCGGCTTTGGCTCCAACAATGTCGATCACTGCACTCGGCTCTGCCACGCTTCGTCGGTTGCAGCGCTGATGGAAGGCTTGAACTCCGGTGCGGTCTCCGCGCCTTTCGCGGCCGCGATGGACGCCGAAGTGATTATCGTGATCGGCGCCAATCCGACGATCAATCACCCCGTCGCCGCGACCTACATCAAGAATGCAGCCAAACGCGGCGCCAAGCTGATCGTCATGGATCCGCGCGGGCAAATGCTATCCCGCCATGCCTACAAGCATCTCGCATTCAAGCCGGGCAGCGACGTCGCGATGCTGAACGCGATGATCAACACCATCATCACCGAAGGCCTGACGGACGAGCAATATATCGCCGGCTATACCGAGGGCTTTGAAGACCTCAAGGCGCGAATTGGGGAATTCACACCGGAGAGGATGGAGCCGATCTGCGGTATTCCGGCTGAAACGCTACGCCAGGTCGCGCGAATTTACGCGCGCTCACGCGCGTCCATCATTTTCTGGGGCATGGGCATTAGCCAGCATGTGCACGGCACGGACAACGCGCGATGCCTGATCGCGCTGGCGTTGATCACTGGACAGGTGGGCCGTCCCGGTACCGGCCTGCATCCCCTGCGCGGTCAGAACAACGTGCAGGGCGCGTCCGACGCTGGGCTGATTCCGATGTTCCTGCCGGATTATCAGCCGGTCGGGCGCACCGATCTGCGTGAACCATTCGAGCAGCTCTGGCACCAGGACCTCGATCCCGTGCGCGGTCTCACCGTGGTTGAGATCATGAACGCGATCCACGCCGGCGAAATCACAGGCATGTACATCGAGGGCGAAAACCCCGCGATGTCGGACCCCGATCTGCAGCATGCCCGCGAGGCTTTGGCCAAGCTTGAACATCTCGTCGTACAGGATCTGTTCGTCACCGAGACCGCGTTCCACGCCGATGTGATCCTGCCGGCCTCCGCCTTCGCGGAAAAATCCGGAACGTTCACTAACACCGATCGCCGCGTGCAATTGGCGCGCGAGGTCATCAAGCCGCCCGGTGACGCGCGGCAGGATCTCTGGATCATCCAGGAGCTCGGAAAGCGCATGGGCCTACCCTGGAACTACAACGGTCCGGCCGATGTATTTGCCGAGATGACGCTCGTTATGCCGTCCTTGAACAACATCAGCTGGGAACGGCTGGAGCGCGAGGGCGCGGTGACTTATCCGGTCGATGATCCCCATAAGCCTGGGAACGAGATCATCTTCACCACCGGCTTCCCGACTGAGAGCGGCCGCGGCAAGATCGTCCCGGCGCACGTCATCCCGCCCGATGAATTGCCCGATGTCGAATATCCGATGGTGCTCTCGACCGGTCGTGTTCTCGAACACTGGCATACGGGATCGATGACCCGCCGTTCGCAGGTGCTCGACCAGATCGAGCCGGAGGCGGTTGCCTTCATGTCGCCAAAAGACATGCGACGCATGAACGTGCGCCCCGGCGAATTCATCAAGCTGGAGACGCGCCGCGGCGCAGTCGAGCTAAAGGTGCGCTCCGACCGCGACGTACCGGAGAACATGGTTTTCATGCCGTTCTGCTACGCCGAAGCGGCCGCCAACCTCCTGACCAATCCGGCACTCGATCCATTCGGCAAAATCCCTGAATTCAAGTTCTGCGCCGTTCGCGCCGAACGCGTCGAGCTGCGCACCGCCGCGGAATAGAGGACTGTGCCGCGCCTGCCAGGCGCGGCACCCGTGCGTCTCGAGTTCCGCGGTCGATCAGCCGAAGTTGTCGCTGCAAACGGGCTCGTACATCGCGCCCGTCTCGCGCGACACAGCGGGCACGCTTGTTCGGCTTTTGGGCCCGCTGAGCCGCCTTACTTCGACGAATGCGCCTAGCATCGCGACAGCCAAATCGGCATGCCGGGCCTCGACAGATTGGTCGAGCCAGTCAGGAAGCTCGCGCTCGCGCGAGAGCGCACACTGCCATTCGCCCTCGTCGTATGCGATACGGCGCACCTGCCACTGCGGCGTTTCGAAATCGATCAGCGCCAGCACCGCATCCGTCCAGGCTCCCGACCTGATCAATCGCTCGATCTGATTTGCCCTGGCGCTTTGTCCCAAGGATGGAAAGCGCCGACACGTTTTGTAGATGGCGGCGGAGATCAGTTCGGTCGTCATCGCCGGAGCCTCGCGAAGTCGCTCGCCGAGTTCGTCGAGGTCGTGATGGTTTGGAAGTTGGGGCATGGCGTCATCTCGCAAAGAAGCGGCCCTGGATTGCTGACCGCGCCTGACAATTCATCAGGACGTCATTTGAAAGCGAGATGGGGTCGGGCGTCGAAATATAGGAAGTTCATAAGCGCGGGCGAGCTGCAGTTTGCGCCCGCCGCTTTCGCCGAGTTGGCCATGCTTATGAGATTCTTATAACATTGCCGTGCCGGCAATCTCGAAAACCTATGCGCCCCGTGGCACCTCACAACCAGGGCGGAAGGCCGTCGGCCCCGCTGACACTCCACCTTGCGCAGGAGCATTCCGATGCTGGACTTTATCATGGTGGCGCTCGCAGCGGCCTTCTTTGCCGCTTCTATTGGCTATGCCTACGCCTGCGAGGGGCTCTGAGGAGAGGGAAGATGATCTTTGATTATTCGCTCGCGGGCCTCGTGTCGCTTGGTCTGCTGTTTTACCTGACCTATGCGCTGCTGCGGCCCGAGCGGTTCTGATCTCCCATATTCACAGGCAAGCACCATGACCGTCATCGGCTGGTTTCAAATCATGTTGTATTGCGCAATCGTGGCGGCACTCGTGAAGCCGCTCGGTTGGTATATGACCCGCGTATTCAACGGCGAGCCTACTATCCTGTCGCCGATCCTGAGACCGGTCGAAACCGGGCTTTACTGGATCGGCGGTGTGGATGAAAAGCGCGAACAGCATTGGCTCACCTATACCGTCGCCATGCTGCTGTTTCACGTTGGCGGCTTTGTCATCATCTACGCTTTGATGCGGCTGCAGGCGTTATTGCCGTTCAATCCGGCCGGGCAGACCGCTGTTGCGGAGGACCTGTCGTTCAACACCGCGATCAGTTTCATCACCAATACCAACTGGCAGAATTACGGCGGCGAAAGCACGCTGTCCTATCTCGTGCAGATGCTCGGCCTGACGCACCAGAATTTTTTGTCGGCGGCGACCGGAATTGCGCTTGCAATCGCCTTGATCCGCGGCTTCTCGCGTTCATCGATGCGCACGGTCGGCAATTTCTGGGTCGATGTGGTGAGGTGCACGCTGTACGTGCTGCTCCCGATCTGCATTGTCTATACGCTATTCCTGGTGTGGGAAGGCGTACCGCAGACTCTCGGTGCTTATGTCGAGGCGACCACGCTGGAAGGTGCGAAACAGACCATAGCGGTCGGTCCTGTCGCTTCGCAGGTCGCCATCAAGATGCTGGGCACCAACGGCGGCGGCTTCTTCAATGCCAATGCCGCGCATCCCTTTGAAAACCCGACTGCGCTGTCGAATTTCGTCCAGATGATTTCGATCTTCGCACTTGGCGCCGCGCTGACAAACGTGTTCGGCCGGATGGTCGGCAACCAGAGCCAGGGTTGGGCCATACTTGCGGTGATGGGCGTGCTGTTCTTCGCCGGCGTCACCGTGACTTACTGGGCGGAAGCCAATGGAACGACTGCGCTGAATGGGTTGGGGCTGACCGGCGGCAACATGGAGGGCAAGGAAGTCCGTTTCGGAATTGTAGCTTCATCCCTGTTCGCGGTGATCACGACCGCGGCGTCCTGCGGCGCAGTCAATGCGATGCACGACAGCTTCACGGCGCTCGGAGGCATGATCCCGCTGATCAACATCCAACTTGGCGAGATTGTCATCGGCGGCGTCGGCGCGGGGCTGTACGGCATGCTGCTGTTCGTCGTGCTCGCGATTTTCGTGGCGGGCCTGATGGTCGGCCGCACGCCGGAGTATGTCGGCAAGAAGATCGAAGCGCGCGAAGTGAAAATGGCGATGCTCGCCATTCTTGTGCTGCCCTTGATGTATCTTGGCTGGACGGCGCTTGCTGTCGTCTTGCCGTCGGCGCTCGCCTCAATCGCTAACCCGGGGCCGCACGGCTTCTCGGAGGTACTGTACGCCTATACGTCGCAAACCGGCAACAACGGTTCCGCCTTCGCGGGCCTGACCGGCAACACTCCTTTTTACAACATCACCGGCGGAGTCGCGATGTTCGTTGGCCGGTTCTTCATGATCATCCCGGCAATGGCCATCGCGGGTTCGTTGGCCGGCAAGAAGTCGATTCCGCCCTCGGCCGGTACGTTCCCGACCACCGGCGGGTTGTTCGTCGGTCTGGTTGTCGGCGTGATCCTGATTATTGGCGGCCTGACGTTCTTCCCGGCGTTGGCGCTTGGACCGATCGTCGAGCATCTCGCGATGACCGCTGGCACCTTGTTCTGATCGATACTCTCGGAGTGACTTCCATGCAAAGCATGAAACTGAAAAAGCGCATGCCGGTATCGGCGATGCTTGATCCGAAGATCGGCAGCGCTGCGGTTACGGCGGCCTTTGCCAAGCTCAATCCGCGGGTGATGATCAGAAATCCTGTGATGTTCGTAGTGGAGATCGTGGCCACGCTGACAACGCTGATATTTCTGCGCGATCTCGTGACCGGTGGCGCGAACCTCGCCTTCACCTTCCAGATCATCCTATGGCTCTGGTTCACCGTGCTGTTCGCCAACTTTGCGGAAGCTGTGGCGGAGGGCCGCGGCAAAGCCCAGGCCGAATCGCTCCGGAAAACCTGCACTGAAAGCCAGGCCAAGTTGCTGAGCGGGCCAGACAAAGCTTACCGGCTCGTCTCGGGAACCAGCCTCAAGGTCGGCGATATCGTGCTGGTCGAAGCCGGAGACAACATTCCATCCGACGGCGAAGTGGTGGAAGGCGTAGCGTCCGTCAATGAAGCTGCGATCACGGGCGAGTCCGCGCCGGTGATCCGCGAATCCGGCGGCGATCGTTCAGCCGTGACAGGCGGCACGCAAGTCCTGTCCGACTGGATACGAGTTCGTATTACGGCCGCGCAAGGCTCCACCTTTATCGATCGCATGATCAAGCTGGTTGAAGGTGCCGAGCGGCAGAAAACGCCCAACGAGATCGCGCTGAACATCCTGCTCGCGGGGCTCACGATTATTTTCGTGTTCGCGACCGTGACGATTCCGAGTTACGCGGCCTATGCCGGAGGATCCATTTCGGTGTTGGTACTCGTAGCGCTGTTTGTGACGCTGATCCCGACCACCATCGGAGCGTTGCTGTCTGCGATCGGGATCGCCGGCATGGACCGGCTTGTGCGCTTCAATGTGCTGGCTATGTCCGGCCGGGCGGTAGAGGCCGCCGGCGATGTCGATACGCTGTTGCTTGACAAGACCGGCACGATCACGTTGGGCAACCGGCAGGCGACGGCGTTTCGCCCGGTCCGTGGCGTGACCGAGCGGGAGCTGGCTGACGCGGCGCAGCTTGCCTCGCTTGCGGATGAAACCCCGGAAGGTCGCTCGATCGTCGTGCTGGCGAAAGAAAACTACGGCATTCGCGCCCGCGACATGGCGGAACTGGATGCGACGTTCATTCCCTTCACGGCGCAAACTCGCATGAGCGGCGTCGATGCTGGCGGATCGTCCGTCCGCAAGGGCGCTGTCGAGGCGATGCTGAATTACCTCGGGATCGGTTACACCGGCGCAGGCGCGCCGCTCGCCATTGCTTCTGGCAATGCTGCCCGGGCACTCCAGCCTGCTGTCGGTTCCGAGATAGGCCGCGAAGTCCAGGAGATTGCGGACGAGATCGCGAAAGCTGGTGGAACGCCACTCGCTGTCGCCAAGGACGGACGCCTGCTCGGCGTCGTGCAGCTCAAGGATATAGTCAAGGGTGGTATCCGCGAACGCTTTGCCGAATTGCGCCGCATGGGCATCCGCACGGTGATGATAACCGGCGACAATCCGATGACAGCGGCAGCAATCGCGGCGGAAGCGGGGGTCGACGACTTTCTCGCGCAGGCGACCCCCGAGGACAAGCTCAAGCTGATCAGGGACGAGCAGGCCAAGGGCAAGTTGGTTGCTATGTGCGGCGACGGCACCAATGACGCGCCGGCGCTGGCGCAGGCCGATGTAGGCGTCGCCATGAACACCGGTACGCAAGCCGCGCGCGAAGCCGGCAACATGGTCGATCTCGACTCCAATCCCACCAAGCTCATTGAGGTGGTCGAGATCGGCAAGCAGCTATTGATGACCCGCGGTGCGCTGACGACGTTTTCCATCGCCAATGATGTGGCAAAGTATTTCGCGATCATCCCGGCGATGTTCCTCGCTTTCTATCCGCAGCTCGACGTACTCAACATCATGCGTCTGGCGAGCCCGCAGAGCGCGATCCTGTCGGCGATCATCTTCAATGCCTTGATCATCATCGCACTGCTTCCGCTGGCGCTGAAAGGCGTCACCTATCGGGCGGTGGGCGCTGGTGCGCTGTTGCGCCGGAACCTGGTGATCTACGGGCTCGGAGGCATCATCATTCCCTTTATCGGCATCAAACTCATCGACCTCGTGGTCGTCGCCTTGCATCTGGCGTGAAGCCGCTGGACCCGCGGCGGCCTTCGCTGCTCGTAACGACCTGGGAGAGAGATCATGTTTCGAGAAATCCGTCCGGCCGTCCTCATCCTATTAGCACTCAGCGTCATCACAGGGCTCATCTATCCTCTGGGCATGACTGCGATCAGTGGCGCGGTTTTCCCCAAGCAGGCGCAAGGCAGTTTGGTCGAGAGGGACGGCAAGGTGGTCGGCTCAGCCTTGATCGGGCAGGAATTCAAGGACGAGAAATACTTTCATGGTCGGCCGTCGGCGACTTCGGCGCCGGACCCGGCGGATTCCAGCAAGACGGTTCCTGCACCTTACAACGCAGCGAATTCCGGTGGCTCAAATTTGGGACCGACGAGCAAGGCTCTGAACGACCGGATCAAGGAGGATATGGAAACGCTAAAGAATAAAAATTCTTCCACTGACGCCGTCCCCGTTGATCTCGTCACCACGTCAGGTAGCGGCCTCGATCCCGACATCTCGCCGGAGGCCGCGTTGTTTCAGGTGTCGCGTGTCGCCAACGCGCGGAACATGCCGGAAGACCGAGTCCGGCTTCTGATTTCGCAAAATGCCCGTAGTCGTTTCGCGGGGCTGCTGGGGGAGCCGCGTGTCAATGTGCTGGCGCTGAACCTGGCTCTGGATGCGATTGCGAAGTAGGGCGAGCTATGCGCGCTTCCGTACCGAGGCTATAATGGCACATGGGAAATCAGCGACGCGATAGCGAAGCAAGACCGTCGCCGGACGCGCTGCTCGAGGCCGCACGACGGGAGAATGAACATGCCGGCCGGCTCAAAATTTTCGTTGGCGCCGCCCCGGGCGTAGGCAAGACCTACGAGATGCTTCAGAGCGCCCATGCCCGGTTGAAGGGCGGCCTCGATGTCGTCGTGGGGGTGGTCGAGACTCACGGGCGGACCGAAACCGAAGTACTGCTCCACGGGCTTGAGGTCATTCCGCGGCGACGGTTCGAATACAAGGACCAGACTTCTCGAGGAGATGGACCTAGACGCGATCATTGCACGTCATCCCCAAATCGTGCTGGTTGACGAACTCGCTCACACCAACGCCGCAGGCAGCCGCCATCCCAAGCGCTACCTCGACGTGGAGGAACTGCTCTCGCGCGGCATCGACGTCTATACCGCCGTGAACATCCAGCACATTGAAAGCCTGAACGATGTGGTTGCCCAGATCACGCATGTGCGTGTGCGCGAAACAGTGCCAGATTCGGTATTCGATCGCGCCGATGCAATCGAACTGATCGACCTGACGCCGGACGACCTCATCCAGCGGCTGAAGGAAGGCAAGGTCTACGTCCCCCAGCAAGCCGAACGGGCCCTCGAGCATTATTTCTCGCCGGGAAATCTGACCGCGCTACGCGAGCTGGCGTTGCGTCGCACGGCCGAGCGCGTGGACGAGCAGCTACTCACTCACATGCAGGCGAACGCTATCGCCGGGCCTTGGGCCGCGGGAGAGCGTATTCTTGTCTGTCTCAGCGAGGATCCGCGAGCGGCAGGGCTCGTTCGCTACACCAAACGGCTGGCCGACCGATTGCATGCGCCCTGGACAGCGATCAGCATCGAAACGCGACGAACCCTTCAATTTACGAATGAGCAGCGCGACCGTCTTGCCGATAACTTGCGGTTGGCCGAGGCGCTCGGTGCCGAAGCGCTCACCATTCCAGCTCTGGGGCGCAGACTCGCGGACGACGTGATCAAGTTCGCGCATGCCAACAACGTCACTCAGATCATAATCGGCAAATCGACGCGTTCCCGCTGGTTCGAAATCATGCGCGGCTCGGTGGTGCACGAGCTGGTGCGCCGCGCTGGCAATATCAGTGTCAACGTGATCGCCGGGGACGAACTGCCGTCTGGGCCTGCCGCCAAATCCGCAGTGCAAACGGCTGCGCGGCCGGAGCCGTTTAATCCGCGGCCCTATCTGATGTCGCTCCTGATCGTGGCGATTGGGCTTGGCACCGGCCAATTGATCCTGCCATGGTTCGGCATCGAGAATGTCGATCTGGTTTTTCTCACCGCGGTGGTGGGCGTCGCGGTTCGATACGGCCTTTGGCCGTCACTCCTGGCAAGCGTCGCCGCTTCGCTCTGCTACAATTTCTTTTTCCTCCCACCGATCTATACGTTCACGATCACCGACCCGACCAACGTCGCCGCATTCTTCTTCTTCATGCTAATCGCCATACTGGTATCCAATGTCGCGGGTCGCGTGCGTAGCCAGGCCGACACGGCGCTGGGCCGGATCAGGACCACCGAATTGCTCTACGCGTTCAGCCGAAAGCTCGCAGGCACCGCGACGCTGGACGATGTGCTGTGGGCGACCGCCTACCAGACCGCTCTGATGCTGAAGGTACGCGTGGTGCTGCTATTGGCTGATGATGGCGCGCTGGCCGTGAAAGCGGGCTATCCACCCGAGGATCAGCTCGACAAGGCTGATTTCGCGGCTGCGAATTGGGCCTGGAGCAACGACCGTCTGGCTGGACGCGGGTCGGATACCCTGCCCGGAGCCAAGCGACTGTTTCTTCCGATGCGTACTGGGCGAGGGGCGATCGGCGTCATCGGCATCGACAACGACCGGACAGGCCCTCTGCTCACACCGGACCAACGCCGGTTGCTCGATGCGTTAATGGACCAGGGCGCGCTGGCGATCGAGCGGGTGCTGCTGGTCGAGGATATGGATCGCGTCAAACGCACGGCGGAGTTGGACCGTTTGCGCGCGGCGCTGCTGACCTCGATCTCGCATGACCTAAAGACGCCGCTAGCGTCGGTGCTCGGCGCCGCGTCAACGATGCGGGATCTCGCCGATGATCTTACGGAGATGGAAAAGCGCGATCTTTTGGCGACCGTGATTGAGGAGTCGGAGCGGCTAAACCGCTTCATCGCCAACCTGCTCGACATGACGAAGCTGGAATCCGGCGCAATCGTGCCGAACACGTCGCGGCACGATGTCGGCGACATCATTGGAAGCGCGTTGCGGCGCGCTGGCAAGATTTTGTCCGGACATGAGGTCTCGCTGAAGCTAGGCGCCGATTTTCCGATGCTGAAGCTCGACGCAGTGCTGTTCGAGCAGGTCTTGTTCAATCTCCTGGACAATGCGGCGAGATATTCGGCCGCTGGGACGACAATATCGATCAGAACTCTGCTAAACAGAGATCATGTCGTGTTGCAGGTCATCGATGAAGGACCGGGCATTCCGCCGGCCGAGCTGGAAAGCGTTTTCGAAAAATTTTATCGTGCGCAAAAAGGCGATCACGTCCGTCCCGGCACGGGCCTCGGGCTTGCCATTTGCCGCGGTTTTGTCGAAGCCATGCATGGAACCATCTCTGCAGGCAATCGCACCGACCGCACCGGGGCGGTGCTGAGCATCAGCTTGCCGGTCCTGCCGGATGCCATTGCGTTCCGTTCGGACGAAGACCTTAACAAGTCGAACCGAATAGCAGACTCGCTTCTGATGCCAAGGACGTCCGCATGAACACCATGCCGATCAAGGTCCTCGTCATCGACGACGAGCCGCCAATCCGAAAGCTGTTGCGGATGGGATTGACCACTCAAGGCTACGACGTCCTAGAGGCATCGAACGGCAAATTAGCGATCGAGATGCTCGCCCAGGGGCCAGCACTCATCATTCTCGACCTAGGCTTGCCCGATGTTCAGGGCCACGAGTTGTTGCGCATCTTACGCGGGCGCGACGACAGCGTGCCGATCGTGGTGCTATCGAGCCGGGGCGACGAGGCCGGCAAGGTGCAGGCGCTGGATTTGGGTGCAGACGATTACGTGACAAAGCCGTTCGGGATGGATGAGTTGCTCGCCCGTATGCGAACTGCGTTGCGACATCAATTGCAGGTGCATGGCGAGCGTCCGTTGTTTCGCTCAGGCGATCTTTCGGTCGACCTGGTGCGCCGCATCGTCAAGGTAAGCGAACGAGATATAAAGCTTTCGCCGAAGGAATACGATTTGTTGCGTGTGCTGGTACAGCACGCTGGCAAGGTGTTGACCCATCGTTTTCTCCTGAAAGAATTATGGGACGAATTGACCGACGCACAGTATCTGCGGGTCTATGTGCGCCAGTTGCGGCAGAAGATCGAAGTTGATCCCGAACGTCCAAAATTCGTGCTGACCGAAACCGGGGTGGGCTATCGTTTGCGCGCGGCGGATTGAAGGGTTTCAGCGGTTGGAACTTTCGCAAGTTGCGATGATTAGTTTCCTGGCTCCGGGAGGATATCATGGCACGTAAATATTCGAGGAAGGCGTCCGCCAAAGTTGGACGCGCAATGAAGAAGCGTAAAGCCGGGACACTGAAGAGCGGCCGTTCAGGACGCAAGGTGAAGAGCCGAAA
Source organism: uncultured Alphaproteobacteria bacterium (assembly GCA_963764155.1). Classification (GTDB taxonomy): domain Bacteria; phylum Pseudomonadota; class Alphaproteobacteria; order Rhizobiales; family Xanthobacteraceae; genus Bradyrhizobium. Next base: position 377,079 of record CAVXRI010000001.1, on the reverse strand, counting down.
GCAGGCCATCGCAATCGGTCTGTCCGAGGCCCGACGCGAGGGAAAGAAGGTCCCTCCGAAGAAAGGTTCAAAGAAAAAGAAGAGCGGCAAGAAATCGGGACGCAAGTCGAAACGGTAGGGCGGATCTTCCGCCGTAATTTCGTCAGCGTGGCGCTGCTGCTAGGCTGGACTTCAACGGGAAAATGCGGGATCGACCGTGTCGCTCAGAAATCTCTCCGCCTATCGAAAAAAGCGGGACTTCGAAAAGACCGACGAGCCGTCCGGCGACGCGCCGGTTTTATCGTCGAAGCGACGGCGATTTGTTATCCAGAAGCACGCCGCAACCCGGCTGCATTACGATCTGAGGCTGGAATTCGGCGGGGTGTTCAAGTCCTGGGCGGTGACGAAGGGGCCCTCGCTTGATCCGCACGACAAGCGGCTCGCGGTAGAGGTGGAAGATCATCCGCTCGACTACGGCGATTTCGAAGGCACCATCCCCAAAGGACAATATGGCGGCGGCACCGTGCAGCTTTGGGACCGTGGCTATTGGGAATCGGACGATCCCGAGCGTGGCTTCAAAAAGGGCGACCTGAAATTCAGCCTTGATGGCGAGAAGCTTCACGGCAGCTGGGTCCTGGTGCGCATGCGAAATGACCGCACCGGCGGCAAGCGAACCAATTGGCTGCTGATCAAGCATCGCGACGAATACGCGAGGGAAAGCAAGGACAATAAAGTTCTGGACGAGGATCGATCGGTTGCGTCGGGACGTTCGATGCAAGAGATCGCCGAAGGTAAAGGACGCGCCCCCAGGCTGTTCATGACTGCAAAGAGCGGTCGCGGTAAGGCGGATGCAGTGTGGCACTCTAACCGAGAGGAGAACGCTGAGGCACCCGCCAAGGTGAGGACAATTCCGTTACGCGCTGTGTCGGGCAAACCCGTCGCGATGCCGGACTTCATCGCGCCCCAGCTTTGCACGTTGGTTGACCGCCCTCCACCCGGCGCAGACTGGTGCCATGAGATCAAGTTCGATGGCTACCGTGTGCAGCTCCGCGTGGAAAGCGGCGAGGTAACTTTGAAGACCCGAAAAGGTCTCGACTGGACCGAGAAATTCAGCGCGATCGCAAAAGAGGCGAGCCCGCTGCCTGATGTGATAATCGACGGCGAGATCGCGGCGCTCGACCACAATGGTGCACCGCATTTTTCCACGTTACAAGCGGCCCTGTCTGACGGAAAAACTGAGGATCTCATCTTCTTTGCGTTCGATCTGATGTTTCATGACGGAGTGGACCTTCGCCCGGTCGCGCTGCGGGATCGCAAGGCGCAATTGAAGGAATTGCTTGAGGCGCGGAAGGGCAAGCCGAAGTTGATCCGCTATGTCGAACACTTCGAGAGCGGCGGTGAGGCCGTGCTCAAATCCGCGTGCAAGCTGGCCCTCGAGGGCATCGTCTCGAAGAAGTTGGATGGACCTTATCGTTCTGGCCGAACCGACAGCTGGACAAAGGCAAAGTGCCGCGCCGGACACGAGGTGGTGCTTGGCGGTTGGAAGACCACGAACGGAAAATTCCGTTCATTGCTCGCCGGCGTCAATCGGGGCGAACATCTCGCCTATGTCGGCACGGTCGGAACGGGTTTTGGCCAGGAAACCGTCAGGCGCATCATGCCGGCGCTGAAGGCGGCAGCCTCCGGCAACAGCCCGTTCGGCGGTCCTAATGCGCCGCGCAAGGGACGTGACGTTCATTGGCTGAAGCCGGAGTTGGTCGCAGAGATCGAGTTCGCCGGCTGGACCGGCGACGGCAACATCCGGCAAGCCGCCTTCAAGGGATTGCGGCAGGACAAGCCGGCGAAAGAGGTGCAGGCGGAAGAGCCCTCCGCCGCAAAGTTGGCCGAACCCACAGGAAAGCCCGCCAAATTAGTAAAGGCGCGCAGTCGTAGCGGAGAGACATCTGCCGACGTGATGGGCGTTGTGATTTCAAAACCCGACAAAGCGCTTTGGCCCGACGGGGGCGACGGCAAGGCCATCACCAAGCTGGATCTTGCAAAATATTTTGAGGCCGTCTGTGAGTGGTTGATCGGCCACATCAAGGGTAGGCCATGTTCTCTCATTCGTGGACCGGATGGAATTCACGGCGAATGTTTTTTCCAACGCCATGCCATGCAGGGCGCCTCGAACCTTTTCGAGCTCGCCAGGGTTTCCGGAGACCGCAAGCCTTACTTGCAGATCGACCGCGTCGAAGGCCTCGCCGCGGCGGCGCAGATCGGCGGCCTTGAACTTCATCCCTGGAATTGCGCGCCGTATGCCTATGACACACCGGGTCGGCTGGTGTTCGATCTCGATCCCGCGCCCAACGTCGAGTTTACCGAAGTTGTCCAGACCGCCAAGGAGATGCGGCAGCGTCTGGCGGACGTTGGGATGGAAAGCTTTTGCAAGACGACCGGCGGCAAGGGCCTGCACGTTGTGGTGCCGTTGCTTTATGGCGCTAAAGAAAAGGTGAGCTGGAAGGAAGCCAAGGCATTCGCGCAAGGGATCTGTCAATGGATGGCTAACGACGATCCAGAGCGCTTCCTTCTGAACATGTCGAAAAAGCTGCGCAAGGGAAAGATATTCCTCGACTATCTCCGCAACGACCGTATGTCGACGGCGGTCGCGCCATTATCGCCACGCGCGCGCGAGGGAGCGACGGTCTCGATGCCGCTTACCTGGGCGCAGGTGAAGGGTGATCTGGATCCGAAGCGCTTCACCATGCGAACCGTGCCGCGGCTGCTTGCCAAAACCACGGCTTGGGAAGGATACGATGAAGCGGCTTCCTCGATAAAATCAGCGATCAGGAAGCTTGCAGAAAAACAGGGATGATGGCTCCCCGTGAACACAAACATGGGTTTTGATGAAGGGCCCGCCACAAGGTGCGGGCCGCCCACCAAGCAGCCGTCAAATCCTTCCCAAGAGGACCAGGATTAGCAGGATGACGATGATCAACCCGAGGCCGCCGCCACCGTAATAACCGGTGCCGTAGAACGGGCCACCTCCGATGCCGCTGAAACCGCCGAGCAGGGCGATAATGAGAATGATCAGGATGATTGTACCGATAGACATATTGTTGTCCTCCAGCCCGGCGGGTCGCAAGCGCTGCGCCGCCCTCTGCGTCAATAACCAAGGGAACCCGAGAAAGTTCCATATTTGAAACCGCGATCCCGTCGGCCTGTGCCCCTTCTTTTCAAAGCCGATGAAATTACATCCAGTTGGCCAGGCAAGAGGATCAACCGATGTCCGCACCGCTCGTTGTTTCAATTCCGCATCGCCTGGGGCGCGAAGAAGCAACGCGCCGCCTGAGGGCAGGATTGACGCGCGCCGCCGACAGCATTCCGGTGTTGAAGGTTGAGGAGGAGCGGTGGGAAGAGGACCGCATGATTTTCCGGGTGCGGGCGCTTGGCCAGCTAGCGTCGGGTCATCTTGACGTCGCCGACGATCACGTCAGGCTGGAAGTCACGCTTCCCTGGCTGTTGCAACGGTTCGCCCAGGTTGCGCAAGCGGCCATTCGCAAACGCGGCGATCTGCTTTTGACCAAGCGCTAGCTCGCTCAGGCGCGAACACGCTTTTTCGCCGGCTCCGAGGCAACGCCCTCAAATCGCGCCTTCAAAACAGCGGCAGGCAGGTTTCCAAACAGGGCTGAAACTGGTAGCATTGCACCTTGTTCGACACCCTGGACGGAATAGCCGGGCAGCCTGATTGAGGCGTCGAAGGCCTCCGGGCGTGGCCAGACCCGGCCAGCTTGCGAGAACGGGGCGAATGATTTGGCGACGACCGAGATTACCGCGTCTTTGCCGCGTCGCCGAGCAAAGGCGATGACATGGTCACGGTGCGGCCCGCTGACTTCCAGCGGTTCATAGTCTCCGGAAGTGAAGACCTCCGGAAGATCGTTGCGCATTTTCAAAAGAAACCGAAGTCCAGGCGAACTTCACTCGGCCGCTCGGCCAGTCCTGGGCGAGGTTTTGCCAGTCTGGGTCGTTGACCGCGGCGAGTATCGAAGCGCGCTCGGTAAAATCCACCGGCCGACGGTTATCCGGATCGACCAGCGACAGATCCCATAGCTCGGAGCCCTGATAGAAATCAGGCACGCCCGGCATGGTGGCTTTGAGGGTAAGTTGGCTGAGCGAATTCAGCGCGCCCAACAGTGCGACGCGCCGGCTCAATGCTTCCAGCGAATCCAGGAATTCGGCCGATGCCGCGCGATCGAGTATCCGATCGATAAAAGCTTTCAACCCCTCTTCATATTGTTCGTTGGGATTGAGCCAGCTCGTTTCCTGTTTGCCCTCGCGTGCTGCTTTCAATGCGTAGGCCTGAATGCGCTCAACGAATGTACCGTTGCGATCGCCGACGGGCCGTGCGCCAAGAAGGGCCTGGTACAGCATGTATTCCGCTGTCGTCGATGGCGCGCGCATTTGGCCATCAAGGACAACATGCGGCGCATTGAGCACTTTCCATCGTGCTACCGCGCTGGTCCATTCGCCTGGAATTTCAGTCAGGCCGATCAAACGCGCGCGGGCATCCTCGCCACGCTTGGTGTCGTGCGTCGCGGTCGCGGTCATCCCATGCGGCCATTCTCTCGAGCGCGTTTGCATCATTCGATGAAACGCGTCGATCGAAAGTGCATTGGCCGCGGGATCGCCGCCAACCTCGTTGAAAGCCAGCAAACGGTGGAAGCGGTAAAATGCTGTGTCCTCTAGCGACTTTGCCATCAACGGACCGGTGAACTGTTGCACTTTCAGGGCAAAACGCCGTACTCGCGGCGCGCTATGGGCGCGCCTTCCGGGCTTGATCAAGTCCATCGTCAGCGCGTCCCGCAGGAAGTCGAAAATGCCGTCATCGGCGGCGTACCAGTCAGAGCGAGCCCGCGTGATTGTCTCTGAAATCAGTTCGCGGTCGTGTGCGGTCGGTCCGGTACCAGTCAGATACGTGCGGTACACCGGAAAGTGCAACACGTAGAGCTCAAGCGCCTGACGCAGGCTGTCCGCGGAATAGTCGCGGGTGGAGTAGTGCCCGCTGGCAATGCGCGCGAGCAGTCGCGCCAGTACCGTGAACTCGCTGGTCAGCAAGGTCTCAAGAACCCGACGCTTGGATTGCTTCAGGTAAGGTTCGAGCCGCGGCGGCGTGTTGCTGATCTGCCGCCACACCTCGTCGAGCGGACCGAGCCCCTGGGCATCGATCAGTAGTTGCGTGATAGCGTTCATCCATTCATAGCCAGTGGTGCCATGGACAGCGGCAAAGGCATGCAGCTTCTCATGTTCGCCGAGAATCTTTTCGATCACGACATAGAATGAACCGGTGTCGTTGCCCTGTGCCGTGCGAATAAGACGACGCAGCCGCTGGAAATATTGCGCGGGATCGCGCAATCCGTCGATGTGATCGAGCCGCAAACCCTGCAACTTGCGCTCGGCGATCAGTCTTTTCACCATGCGGTGAATAGCCTCAAAGGTGCCGGCGTCCTCGACCCTCAATCCGGCCAGCGTGTTGATGTCGAAGAAACGCCGATAGTTGATGTCGCTAGAGGCGAGCCGCCAGTGGCCGATCCTATAGTGTTGGCGTTCGAGCAAGAGGTGAAATGCGTGCGTTTGCGCGGAACGACCCGGCCCGGCGCGATAGGCGGAGAGCCCGCGCTCGATGACACCAGCGCTTCCTTCGATGTCCTTCAGCTCATTTTTGAGGGCGGGCGCCTCCTTGCGGTTGGGACGACGCAACTCCTCGTAGCGAGACGCAAGCTCGAGTATGCGCTTGCCTGCCGGTTCGCGCTCAGCGTTCGCCTGCCTTACGATCACTCCCAACATCTCGGCATAACGCTCAGGCGCGATCGGCAGCCGATGTTCGAAATACCACGCTGAAAAACTGCCTTCATCGGGATCATAGCGCAGTTCGATCTCGCCGTGCTCCAGCGCGCTTCCATACGAGGAGCCAAGGATCGGCACCAGCACGCCGCCGCGCGATCGGTGGGGCAACTGCTCCCAATCGATATCAAACGATGCCGCGTGCGGGGAGGCGGGTCCCCACTCCAGCACGTCGAGCCACCATGGGTTGTCTGCAAAGTGCACGCCGACATGGTTCGGGACGAAATCGAAAATCAATCCGAGGTCGTGCCGCGCCAACGCGGCGCTCAGCCGTTCGAACCCGGCTTCACCGCCAAGTTCCGGATTGAGTTTAGCGTGATCAATGATGTCGTAGCCGTGGGTGGATCCCTTGCGCGACTTCATGAATGGCGATGCGTAGAGATGCGTGATGCCGAGCGCTTTCAGATAGGGAACGACTTCGGCAGCTCTGTCGAAATCGAAATTTGAGGTGAGCTGCAGGCGATAAGTCGCGATCGGGATCGCCGGGGGCAAAATTCAGCCTCCCATGCGCCAGAAGGTTGACCACGGCGGGATCGAATTGCCGAACTCGCCGCCCCAAATCGGCGCGCCGGTCGCGTTGTTCGATGAGTAGGCGATCTCGTTCGGCGAAAGGTTGGCGATGAGCCGCAATGCCTTGCCGTCGCCCATATGCCAGCTTGCGTTCAGCAATCCGCTGTCGTCCGCCCGCGCGTCGCCAAAAATCGCCCCAGCAAGGCGCGGGGTGATTTCTCGCCGGCGGATCGTTAGTAAATTCTGCACCAGCGCTAGCCGCTTTTGTCCCGCGACCCTATTGCGCGATTGCCAATCGAGAACAGCCGACTGGAAGGTGGCGGGATCGAGCGGATCGGGGACCTCGTCGCCATATTCTGCGTACGCCCACGCGTATTCCTTGTGACGCCCGTTACGGACCGCGTTCGCGAGATCGCCCTGAAAATCGCAAAAGAAAGGAAATGGTGCTTTCGAGCCCCATTCCTCACCCATAAAAAGCATCGGTGTCATCGGCGCCAGCAACGTGATCGCCAGCGCGGCTTCTATTCCCTTCGGATCCGCCAGCGCTTCAAGCCGGTCTCCGAACGGGCGATTGCCGATCTGATCGTGGTTCTGCAAAAAATTGACAAAGGCCGATGGAGCCAGCTTTCCGCTCGGCTCTCCGCGATGTTTCCCACCCCAAAATTTGGAAATTTCGCCCTGATAGACAAAGCCCGAACCAAGCGCTCGGGCAATCCCCTTTCGCGGCGAAGCTTGGTAATCGCCGTAATATCCCTGAGATTCGCCCGTGAGCAACACGTGCCATACGTGGTGGTAATCGTCATTCCATTGTCCGCGGTACTTGCCCCGCAATGGATCTTCCGCCGGATCCAGCAGGGTCGCGCGGTTGTCGCCGTTCTCGAGCACCAGATGAATATGGCGACCGGTTTCCGCGGCAAGCTTCCCTACCGCGAGACTAAGATCGTGCAATATAGGAATTTCGCCGGTTTCAACGATCGTATTGACCGCGTCGAGGCGTAGCCCATCGAACCGGTACTCCTGCAGCCAATACAAAGCGTTCTCGATGGCGAACGTGCGTACTTGGGGCACGCGGTAGTCGATCGCGCTACCCCATGGCGTGTGCGCTTCGGTAAAAAAGTTTGGCGCGTACCGGCTGAGATAATTCCCCTCGGGACCAAAGTGGTTATAGACCACATCGAGGAAAACCATGAGCCCGCGCTGATGCGATTCATCGATCAGAAATTTCAGATCATCGGGCCGACCGTAGGCGCTATCGGGGGCGTACCACAACACGCCATCATAGCCCCAGTTGCGGCGGCCTGCGAAATCAGCGAGCGGCATCAATTCAAGGGCGGTGATTCCAGTGGCGACGAGATCGTCCAGTCTGTCGACCATGGCGCGGTAGGTCCCATCCGGCGTGAACGTGCCGACATGGGATTCCAGCAGGACGGTGTCATGCCACGGTCGTCCACGCCAATGCTCGGCCCGCCATCGGTAGTTAGTGTGGTCGATGACTTCGCTGGGGCCCGAGACATCTTCCGGTTGGAAAGCTGAAGCCGGGTCGGGGACATCGATTTCGTCGTCAATTCGGAATTTGTAGCGCGCGCCGGCTCTCACACCAGCCAAGTCGACGGAAAACCAGCCGTGCTCACCGCGCTGCATGGGGTGTGCATTGTCCAGTTGCAACTGCACGCTCGTTGCCGCAGGCGCCCAGAGCCGAAAACGCGTTCCGGCCGACGTTGGCGTAGCGCCGAACTGCCGCGCGCTCATGCCAAGCCCGCGAAGGCGAGCACGGAGCGGGGAGGCGCAACGCCATCGCCGCCCCCGGCGAGCTCGACAGCGGTCAGGCCTTCGTCGGCCGTGTTTAACACCTGCTGCCAGCTTTTATGGTCGGCGACCTTAGGCAACTTGAAAGCAATCTCTTCGGGTGCTGCATTGAGCACGATAAAGAACGGCGCTTGTCCTTGTTCCATTGGTCCGAGAACATAGGAAAGGAACCGGCCTTCGGGAAATTTCCAATCCGATTCCTTCATGTCTTCGGCCGCAGGTGTCAGCCACAGCACACCGTAGGAGCCGTCCGGACGACGTCCATCGAGCCAGCGTTGGGAGCGAAGTTGTCCGAATCGCCGGCGCAGCGCGGTCATATGGGCGACGAAATCGGTAAGGTCATCGCCGGGCCTTCCGAGGTTCTCCCATCCGACCCAACCGATTTCATTATCCTGGCAATAGGCGTTGTTGTTGCCGAACTGCGTGTTTCCGACCTCATCGCCGGCCAGGATGAGAGGCGTTCCCTGCGCGAGCAGCAGGCAAGCGAGCTGGTTTTTCCGCAATCTTCGGCGCAGCGCGACGATCTCTGGATCGTCGGTCGGGCCTTCATGACCGCAATTGGTGCTGTGATTGTCGCTGGAACCGTCGCGATTATCTTCGCCGTTCGCCTCGTTGTGCTTCTCGTTGTAGCTGAATAAATCCGCCAGCGTGAAGCCATCATGGACAGTGATGTGATTGACGCTGGCGCGCGGCGCGCGACCGTCATGGTTGAAACGATCGGAGGAAGCAGTCATGCGGCTCGACACCTCGCCGATCAGACTGCCTTCGCCGCTCCAGTACCGCCGCATCGCGCTGCGGTAGCTGTCGTTCCACTCGGACCATTGCGAAGGGAACGCGCCGACCTGATACCCGCCCAGTCCGAGATCCCATGGTTCCGCGACCAGTTTGACCGATGCAAGCACCGGGTCCTGGCGAACCGCCGTAAGAAATGCGGCGTTCCGATCGAAGCCGTTCGGCCCCCGCGCCAACGTGGTGGCGAGATCGAAGCGAAAGCCGTCGACATGGCATACCTCTACCCAATAACGCAGTGAATCCATCACCATCTGCAGAACGCGCGGATGGGTGAGATTGACCGAACTGCCGCAGCCGGTGAAATCGTCGTAGTAGCGCGGATTGTCGGGCTTCAGCCAATAGTAGGAGGCGTTGTCGATGCCCCGGAACGACAGCGTCGGACCCATATGATTGCCCTCGGCCGTATGATTGTAGACGACGTCGAGCATCACCTCGATGCCGGCATCGTGCAGCCGGGCCACGGCGGTGCGAAACGAGTCGAGCGGGTTGTCCTGGGCGTAACGCGGCTCCGGCGCAAAGAAGCACAGCGTGTTATAGCCCCAGTAGTTCGACAGTTTCTTTTCTACCAGCATACGATCGTCGACAAAGCCGTGTATGGGCAGCAGTTCGATCGTGGTGACGCCGAGGCGTTTCAAATGCTCGATCGTCGCCGGTGCGGAGAGGCCGCCATAGCTGCCGCGCAGGTTCGGCGCCACGTCCTGGCGCTTCTGGGTCAAGCCCTTGACGTGCGCCTCATAGATGATGGTGTCTTCCCAAGGGATGCTGGGGCGTATTTCGCGCCGACCCCAGTTGAAAGTTTCGTCGACGACAACGGCCTTCGGCATGCCGCGCGCATTGTCCCGGCGATCGAATGAGAGGTCTTCGCGCGGGCTACCGGTACGATAGGCAAAATGAGCATCACTCCAGACCAGTCGCCCCGCGAGACGTTTGGCATAAGGATCCAGCAGCAGCTTGTTCGCATTGAAACGATGACCGTGTTCGGGTTCGTACGGTCCATAAACTCGGTAGCCATAAAGCTGTCCGGGCGAGACGTCATTCAGATAACCGTGCCAGACATCTTCGGTACGTTCGGGCAATTCGATCCGTTCGAGTTCGCGCCGGCCCTGATTGTCGAATAGACACAGTTCGACCTTTCGGGCATGTGCCGAAAACAGCGCAAAGTTGGTGCCCCGTCCGTCCCAGCTTGCACCGAGACGCGCGTAGGTTCCAGCGGTCAGTCGCATGCTTCAGCTTTCGGGTACGAGAAAAATCGCGGCCAAAGGCGGAATGGTAAGGTTGAGTTCAGGCACCAGGCGGTCCAGCGTCAAAACCTCGCCGACATTGCCGACATTGCTTCCGCCGTAATGCGCGGAGTCTGAATTGAAAACCTCGTACCATTTGCCGTTGAAAGGCACTCTGAGATGGTAATTGTAATATACGTTGGGTGAGAAATTCACGACCACGAGACAGCGCGCACGTGCATCGTTGCCTTTGCGTATCCAGGCGAACACGTTGCGATCGGCATCCTCGGTGACGATCCATTCAAAGCCAGCTGGATCGCAATCCAGCTCGTGCAAAGCCGGCAAGGCGCGATAGAGCCGGTTGAGATCTCGGATCAACGATTGGACGCCGACATGTTTGTCGTGCTTGAGCAGATCCCAGTCCAGCGCGTGATCGTGATTCCATTCGCGCTCCTGAGCGAATTCGCATCCCATAAACATCAGCTTTTTGCCAGGGTGTCCGAACATGAAGCTGTAATAGGCGCGCAGGTTTGCAAAGCGTTGCCAGTCGTCGCCGGGCATGCGGCCCAGGATCGAACGTTTGCCGTGGACGACTTCGTCGTGCGAGAGTGGAAGGATGAAGTTTTCTGAGAAAGCGTATTGCAGGCCGAACAGGATGCCGCCGTGATGATATTTACGATGGATTGGGTCCTTGCTGATGTAGTCCAGCGTGTCGTGCATCCAGCCCATATTCCATTTGTAGCCGAAACCGAGCCCGCCATTTTCAACCGGGCGCGACACTTGCGGCCATGCCGTCGATTCTTCCGCGGCTGTGGTCGCCTGCGGGAAACGCGCGAACACCTCGGTATTGAAGCGGCGCAGAAAATCGATCGCTTCCAGATTTTCGCGACCGCCATATTTGTTTGGAATCCAGCCGCCTGCGGGCCGGCTGTAGTCGAGATAGAGCATTGAGGCCACGGCATCGACGCGCAGCCCGTCAACGGCATATCTTTCAAGCCAGAATAGAGCGTTCGATACCAGGAAGTTCGCCACTTCCGTGCGGCCGTAGTTGTAGATCAACGTACCCCAGTCGAGGTGACGGCCCTGCAAGGGATTGGCGTGTTCGTAAAGCGCGGACCCGTCGAATTGCCCGAGGCCGTGCGGATCATCGGGGAAATGACCGGGTACCCAGTCCAGCATCACGCCGAGTCCCTCGCGATGACAGGCATCAACGAGCCCCGCGAAATCGGCTGGTGAGCCGAACCGGCTGGTCGGGGCATACAGGCCCGTCGGCTGATACCCCCACGACCCGTCGAACGGATGTTCATTCACCGGAAGGAATTCGATATGAGTAAAGCCAAGATCTCGCACGTAAGCGGGAAGCTGCTCGGCGAGATCGCGATAGCTCAACCACTCATTGCTGCCCTTGCGGCGCCAGGAGCCGAGATGCACCTCATAAATCGAAACCGGCGAGCTGAGCGCATTGACGGCTGACGGCGCCGGCCGTGGATGGGGAATTTTCGTTTCATCAAGCACGATGGAAGCGGTTTTCGGGCGTAGTTCGGCGGCAAAGGCCAGCGGGTCGGATTTGAGCGGGAGATGCTGGCCACGTGGGCCGGTAACGTCGAATTTGTAGTGATCGCCGGGCTTGACGTGTGGCACGAACAATTCCCAATAGCCGGCGCCGCGCACGCGCATTGGATGGCGGCGAGCGTCCCAGAAATTGAAGTCGCCGACGACGCTGACCCGTCGCGCGTTTGGCGCAAACACCACGAAAGCGACGCCGTCGACGTCATCAAGGGTCATCGGGTGCGCCCCGAGCTTGTCATAGAGACGTTGGTGGGTGCCTTCACCGAGGAGATAGAGATCGAAGTCGCTCAGCACTGGCGGAAAACGATAGGGATCGTCGAGATCGACGACCTTGTCGCCGAATTGCGCGCGCAGTTGATAGCGCCTTGATCCGTTCGGCAGTGCGCCGGCAAACAGTCCAGCGTCGTGGATGCGCGCGAGTTTTGCCGTCTCACCATGTTCGCCAACCACTTCCACTTTGGATGCTTCCGGCAAAAACGCGCGCACTACCGTTTTCTCGCCGTCCTTATGCAGGCCGAGATACTGGAAGGGATCGGAGTTCCGGCCCTCTACGATCGCGTAGGCCTCGACGGGCAGTTTGGTCATGCAGCCTCCGTTGCGGAGGCAGAGAGGATCCGAAGCGCTCCGGTTACCGGCACGCGCAACCAATCGGGTCGGTGGGCCATCTCATATTCGATCTCGTAGAAAGCCTTCTCCAAAAGGAAAAATTTCAGCATGTTATCGGAGGCATGAGAGCCGGCCGGCCACATCAGCCGATTGCTCATGGCGTCGCGATATCCGGACAAAAACGCTTCTGATGAACGATCGCGCCAGTGCGCGAGCGCCGCGTCAAGCTTGCCTTGCTCGTCGGGCGCCACTTTCAGCGCGCGCTCCAGCGCCGCGGTGACGGAGTAGTCGATTGAACGGATCAAGCCCGCGACATCGCGGGCAGCGGGCGCCTGCCGGCGGCGTTCGGCGAGCGGTCGACGAGGCTCGCCCTCGAAATCGATGATAAAAATATCGTCTTTTACGATCAGCATCTGCCCGAGGTGGAAGTCGCCGTGGTGACGGATGTTCAGGCCATCGACGTCTTGCGGCAGCAACGTATTCAGGCGCTCGGGTAGGGTCGCGCGCTGCGCCAGTAATCGATCGAAAAGGGGACGATCGGCTTCTTTGCCTGACCCGCGTTGCTGGAGTGTTTCGAATACCCGCTCGGCGCGTGACAGGACCTCGCCGATCCAGCGCTCCACGTCGTCGGGCCGGGTTGACTGGGGTGCGAAATCGGCCAGTTCGGAATTCCCGGCAAGTGCTACATGCATTTCGGCGACACGCCGCCCGGTCTGCGACATGTAGCGAAGGTAGGGAACCAGTTCCTCGCTCCTGCCGGGGTCCTCGCTGGCCGGCAGCATCCGCTGCTCGTCCACGAAGCGATCGAGGTAGGCGGCGGTGACGGTCCAGCCATCCCCTTGGTTTTCGACAAAGGCGTGAACGACCCCGACGGCGCTACGGTCGTCGCCTTCGACGAACTCGACGCTGCCGAGGAGTGCCGGCGTGTTCGAAAAACCCGCGACCTCGGTCAAAAAGCGACCGACTTCGACTTCTGGATTCGTGCCGGTTTCGAGCTTGCGATAGATCTTGACCACGTAGTCGTTGTCTACCAGGGCTGTGCTGTTGGACTGTTCGGTTTCGACGGCTCGGATACGCTCGGGCTGCCTGATCGGCTTCTCGGAGAACTTGCTGGTCGGTCTGAATTCGAGACGAAAACCATTCTCTACGACGGTCAGACGCTCCCTCAAGTTGCGCAGCAAAAGCGCGATAAAAATATGATCGCTAGCGACGTCTAGCAGCGTTCCTTCACGCGCGCCCTGGCGTACGGCCGCGAATGCTCGGGGGTTATAGCGCTCGCGATCGAAGCGTGCCCACTCGATCTGCATCGGCAGAACGTAGCGTGCGGTCTCGCCTCGTTGCCTTGCCTCGAAGAACGCGAGCCAGGGTCGGTTGTCGCCGATATCACAGAACGGGATCGCAGCGGTGAGCCTTGGATGGATCGCGGCTGGCGAGCGTTCCGGATACCAGCGTGTGCGCGCGAGATATCCCGGCAATACGTCGCGCTCGAAAACGCCGCGCGTGCGCGCGAGGGATACCCACGTCGAGTTGACCGGCACCACCAGCGTCTCGAACTCGGGCAAGGCACGCGGTACTTCCGGGTCCGACTTGTCGCGCTCCTGGAGCCGGAACCAGTAGAAACCGTAGGGTGCGAGCGTGATCATGTAAGGCAGTTCGCCGATTGCGGGGAAGCGGGTACGGCCGAGCATTTCCAGCGGAACGCGTCCCTTCCATGGAGAGAGGTCGAGCTCCGTCGGTTGCGCGGAGCGCGACAGATTGGCGACGCAGAGTAGGACCTCGTCCTGATATTGCCTCACATAGGCGAGCACCGAGCGGTTGGCTGGACGGATGAACGCCATGCTGCCGCGTCCGAAAGCGAGAGTAGACTTGCGCACCGAGATCAGCCGCTTGGTCGCGCTCAATAGCGAGGACAAGCTGCGCGATTGGGCTTCGACGTTTACGGCTTCGTAGCCATAGACCGGGTCCATGATCGTCGGGGCGTATAGCCGGGCCGGATCGGCGCGGGAAAAGCCGCCGTTGCGGTCCGGCGTCCATTGCATCGGGGTGCGAACACCGTTGCGATCGCCCAGATAAATATTATCACCCATCCCGATCTCGTCGCCGTAGTAGATGATCGGCGTGCCGGGAAACGAGAGAAGCAGTGAGTTCATCAGTTCGATCTTGCGCCGATCATTGTCCATCAACGGCGCGAAGTCGTCGGCGAATACCGACATTGATGCGGGCGCGCGGGTCGTTTGCATAGGTCGACCACAAATAGTCGCGCTCGACGTCAGTGACCATCTCCAGCGTCAGTTCGTCGTGATTACGCAAAAACAGCGCCCATTGGCAGTTACTCGGGATATCCGGCGTCTGACGTAGAATGTCGGTGATCGGAAACCGGTCTTCCTGCGCAATCGCCATGTATATTCGCGGCATCAGCGGAAAATGATAGGCCATGTGGCATTCGTCGCCTCGGCCAAAATATTCCTGCACATCCTCCGGCCATTGGTTGGCTTCCGCCAGCAGCACTTTACCCCTGGAATAGGCGTCGAGTTCGGCACGCAGCTTCCTGATGATGGCGTGAGTTTCGGGAAGGTTCTCGTTGCTCGTTCCCTCGCGCTCGCACAAATACGGAATGGCGTCGAGACGGAAGCCATCGACACCGGCATCGAGCCATCGTTTCATCACCTGAACGATCGCTCTGACAACGCGCGGATTGTCGAAGTTCAGGTCTGGCTGATGCGAGAAAAAGCGGTGCCAGTAAAATTGCCCCGCTTCCGGATCCCAGGTCCAGTTTGATTTCTCGGTGTCGGTGAAAATTATTCGAGTGCCCAGATACTTCTGGTCAGTGTCGCTCCAGACGTACCAATTGCGCGCGCTTGAATTCGGATCGCTGCGTCGGGCGCGCTTGAACCAGTCATGCTGGTCGGAGGTGTGGTTGACGACAAGCTCGGTAATTACCCGCAGCCCACGCCGCTTGGCTTCGACGATGAAGCGGCGGAAATCCTTCATGGTCCCGAAATCAGGATTAATCGCGCCATAGTCACCGATATCGTAACCGTCATCCCGTCCGGGCGAGGGATAAAACGGCAACAGCCAAAGCGCGGTAACGCCAAGGTCCTGCAAGTATCCGAGCTTTTCGGTGAGCCCGGCGAAATCGCCGATCCCGTCATTGTTGCTGTCGGAAAACGCCTTGACGTGAAGTTGATAGATGATGGCGTCCTTGTACCAGAAGTCATCGCCGCTTTGGGTGAGCGGTAGCACCTTCTCGTCGACGGACGACATCACATTCATGGCGCTGGCTTTCTCATGCCAGGCAGCGGAAGAGCAGGGCAGGGTCGCGCGAAGGGTCGATGCGCAGGCGAATGCCGCCCCAATCCAGCGGGAATCGTTCTCCGGTGATCAGGTTTTCGAGCGCGACGACTTGCCGGCGTTCGGCATCAGTTCCGACCTGAATGTCGCCGAGCGGTAGCCAGAACTCATGGACGTCGCGCGACAAGGCAATCGCGGCGACAACCGTGTTGGTCTGATCGACGGATTCCTTGAAGAAGGCGATCACGTTGCCATCTTCAATCCCGATGAAGTGCAGATTACTTGTCTGTTGCAGCGCCGGGTTCTGTCGGCGCACGCGGTTGAGATCGCCGATATAAGGCTTGATATTGCCGGGCTTATCCCAATCCCTGACCTTGATCTCGTATTTTTCCGAATTCAGATATTCTTCGCGACCGGGAATGGGCTCGTGTTCGAGTAGCTCGAAACCGTTGTAGATGCCGTAACTGCTCGACAGGGTTGCCGCCAGGGCGACGCGGGATTTGAACATCCATGGTTCTCCGCTCTGGAGATGATACGGCAGGATGTCAGGCGTGTTGACGAAGAAATTCGGGCGATAAAAGTCGCGTTCCGGGTAGCGTGTGAGTTCGTTGAGGTATACCTCAAGCTCCCCTTTTTGAGTTCGCCAGGTGAAGTAGGTGTAGGACTGAGTGAAGCCCAGCTTCGCCAAACCCTTCATCAGTTTCGGCCGCGTGAAGGCTTCTGCAAGGAAGATGACGTCGGGATGGCGAAGCTGGACCTCGCGTATCAACCATTCCCAAAATCGGAACGGCTTGGTGTGTGGATTGTCGACCCGAAAAATCTTCACGCCCTGATCGATCCAGAACAGGACCACGTCGCGAAGCGCGTTCCACAGCGCGCCGGCATCTTGCGAAGAAAAATCCGGATTTACGATGTCCTCGTATTTCTTTGGGGGGTTTTCCGCATAGCGCATCGAACCATCGGGACGACGCTTGAACCAATCCGGATGCTGTTTGAGCCAGGGATGATCGGGCGAGCATTGAACCGCGAAATCGAGCGCCACCTCCATTCCAAGCGACTGGCAGGCGGCCACGAACTCCCGAAAGTCAGCCAGCGTACCCAATTCCGGATGCACCGCATCGTGCCCGCCAGCCGCAGCGCCGATCGCGTAGGGGCTGCCGGGATCGCCTTCGGCCGCGATCACCGCGTTGTTGCGGCCCTTACGGTTGGTCTTTCCGATCGGATGAATAGGCGTGAGATATATTACGTCGAAGCCCATTGCTCCGATGTCCGCGAGCCGCGCGATGCAATCCTTGAACGTACCGTGCTGACCCGGTGTTCGGCCCTGGCTTCGTGGAACCATTTCATACCACGTCCCATATCGGGCCCGCGCTCGATCGATGATGAGCGGGAAATGCTGCGACCGGGTCAAATCGGGCCGAAGCTGGCTTTCAGTCATGGCGTCCTGCAATTCTGGCGAGAGCAGAGGCGCGGCATCGCCAGTTTTCAGAAACTCCTCGCATTGTCGGACAATGATTGCTGCCGCGGCCGCTCCACCTGCCTGGGCCTTCGTCAGCATGCCAGCTCCTTCGACCGCATCCAGTCCGAGGTCATTGCCTGCTTTCTGCTTCAGCTCGAACCCGTGACGCCAAGTCGCGAACTCATCGGTCCACGCCTCGATCGCGTAGAGGTACCGGCCGGGCGTCTTCGGAACAAACGATCCGCCCCAGCGGTCGTTACTGTGATAGACCATGGGCTCGCGCCGCCATTCCCGATCAAGCTCGCCCCGCCAGATCAGCGCCGCGTCGATTATGTCGTGTCCATCACGGTAAATATCTGCCCAAATTTCAACTCGCTCACCGGCGATGCGTTTGACTGGAAAGCGTCCGCACTCGACGAGAGGATAAACCTCTTCAATATGGAACGTGCCAGCGGCACTCTCGACAGTTTGAGTTGTCTTGTTCACGGTGATGCCATTGAAATGGAGGGACGCCTCGTTTGTTTGCGAGGCAACCCGCCGTCTACTTACAAGCCGCTCACCCGTCTTTGGTTCCCAGGGAACGGCTCGGCGACGGTGGAGTTGAAGCTATTCTGTTCCCGCATCTGGCTATTTCGTGACGCCTCCGGGCACTGCAAACCGGAAGGCAACGTCTGCAAACCGCGTGCCGAATGAATATTTTCACCAAAGCCAAAAACCTCGGCATTTTAACGGAATTCATCGACGGCCAAGGCCGGCGTCGCGTCACCGGCGAAGCGGCGCTGAAGACCATCCTTGATGCCCTTCCGCCACATAAAGCTTGCAAATTCCTCGACGCCGCCGTGGTGGTCAGGTCTGGTTTGCCGGCGCGCAGCATACTTAGCGACACCGCCGAGCTGCCGGTGAGCTGGACAGTGGTGGCCGGCTCGGATGTGATCGCCCGGGGCGAGGCTCGCGATCGCAACATCATCTGGCCGCCGGAGATGCCGATCGGCTCATACGTCGTTAATTTGACCGATGCGTCAACTTCACATGAAGAAGCGCCCCTCATCGTTGCGCCGCCACAAGCATTTCCCGGCGATTTCGATCGCTGCTGGTTATTGGCGGTGCAACTGTATGGCGTGCGCTCGATACGTAATTGGGGTATTGGCGACTTCACCGACCTTGAGAGCCTGCTTGAACTGGCCAAACACCTCGGAGCGAATGGTGTCGGGCTTAATCCGCTGCATGCCCTGTTTGACGATAGTCCTTCCGATTGCAGCCCTTACGCGCCGAACAGCAGGCTGTTTCTGAACGGGCTATACATCGACGTTGAGAAGATTCCAGAATTCTCACCCGATGCATTCGCCGAGGCGGCCGAGCTAACTCCCCGGCTAAGGCAGAGCGAGGTGGTCGACTATGTCGCTGTCGCCGGGCTGAAATGGCGAGCGCTACGCTCAGCTTACAAGGCGTTTTGCACTAGTCCGAAGGCCGCGCGCAGCAACGAGTTCGTGAAATTTCGTGCCGAGCGGGGCTCACTGCTGCGACGTTTCGCCTGTTTCGAGGTATTAAGGCACCGCTACAAGAAGCCGTGGTGGGAATGGCCGGAAGAGTGGCGGCGGCCCGATGAGACAAAAATCGCCGAACTGAGAAGGGGTCCAGACGGACAAGAGGTAGAGTTCGTCGAGTTCGTGCAGTGGACCGCCGACGGGCAGTTGCAGGCTTGCAAGGATCTCGCGGCCCGGCTTGGAATGCAGGTCGGCCTGTATCTTGACGTCGCCGTTGGGGTTCAATCCGGTGGGTTCGATGCCTGGAACGAGCAGGCCGCGATCTCCCGGCATCTCTCCGTCGGCGCTCCGCCTGACTCGCTCAACACGGTGGGCCAAAACTGGGGGCTGGCCGGCTTCAACGCCGCCGGCCTGGAAGAGCGGCGGTTCGAGCCGTTTCGGGAAATGCTCCGGGCCTCCATGCGCTACGCCGGCGCGATCCGGCTCGATCACGTCTTGGGACTGAAGCGTCTCTATCTCGTTCCCCACGGTTTCGCAGCCGACAACGGCGTGTATGTGCAAATGCCGTTCGAGGCATTGCTGGGGGTCGCCGCGCAGGAGAGCGTGGCGCATCGTTGCGTTGTGATCGGCGAGGATCTCGGGACCGTGCCGGAGGGTTTTCGCGAGCAGATGGCCGATTGGGGCATATGGTCGTACCAGGTGATGCTGTTTGAGCGAGACGAGCACGGCAGGTTTCGTGGCGCTGAGGACTACGCGGCCAATGCGCTCGTCACCTTTAATACTCATGATCTCTCGACGTATGCTGGCTGGCGATCGTTCAGCGATCTGAAACTGAAGCGGTCGCTCGGAATGGATCCAGGGGAGAGCGACGATGCGCGTTGGCACGCATTAACGGTGCTGAACGACGTGCTGCGCCATCACGGCATCGAGCGGCACGACATCCACGCGGTTATCAAATTTTTGGCGCGGACCAAATCCCGCTTGTTGGCGGTATCGCTTGAGGATCTGCTCGGTGTGATCGACCAGCCCAACATTCCGGGCACTGTGAACGAGCATCCGAATTGGCGACAACGGCTGCCGCTCGCGATCGATGAAATTGCATCTGCCATCAATGTTGCGGAGCTTAAACAGGCGACCGCGGCACGGTCGCGACCAACCTGACAGCAAGCATTTTTGGACGAGCAGCAAATTGTCCCAACAGATTGAAGATTACGGACTGATAGGCGACTGCGAGACGGCGGCGCTGGTCGGTCGCGACGGATCGATTGACTGGTTGTGCTGGCCGTCATTCGGATCCGACGCATGTTTTGCTGCGATCCTCGGCACCAGCAACAACGGCCGATGGCTGATTGCGCCTTCGGAAAAGACAACAAAATCCTCGCGCCGTTATTGGGACAATACATTGATCCTGGAGACACGCTACGAGACGGCGGGGGGAACGGTGGCGTTGATCGACTTCATGCCGCCGCGCGGTCACGCCTCCGATGTCGTGCGCCTCGTGCGCGGCGTGACAGGCAAGGTTAAGCTCCGGATGGAGTTGGTGATCCGTTTCGGGTTCGGCACCGACATTCCATGGGTGAAGCGAACCGAGGACCGTTCAGCATTGCTGGCAATTTGCGGCCAGGACATGACGGTGTTGCGCACGCCTATCGAAACGCGCGGAGAAGATCTGAAGACTGTCGCAGATTTCGAGGTCAGCGAAGGTGAGACGATCCCGTTCGTGCTCACCTATGGACCGTCGCATCTGCCAGTGCCGAAGCCGATCGATCCCGAGGTCGCGTTGGAGGAAACCAGGCAATTCTGGGCTGAGTGGTGCGGCCGCTGCACTTACGAAGGAGGCTACCGAGACCTGGTGATGCGATCGCTCATCACACTGAAGGCGCTTACTTACAAGCCGACGGGCGGGATTGTGGCCGCGCCGACGACATCGCTGCCTGAGAAACTCGGCGGCGCAAGGAACTGGGATTACCGTTTTTGCTGGCTGCGCGACGCCACTTTTACGCTGCTCGCACTGATGAACTCCGGCTACAGTCAGGAGGCCGTCGCTTGGCACAATTGGCTGTTGCGCGCGGTCGCGGGCGCGCCAGCCCACATGCAGATCATGTACGGCATTATGGGAGAGCGCCGCCTGCTGGAATGGGAGGTGGACTGGCTGCCCGGTTACGGGGGCGCGCAACCCGTTCGGATTGGCAATGCTGCGCACGCCCAATTACAGCTCGACGTGTACGGCGAGTTGATAGATGCCCTTCATCAGGCACGCACGTCAAAGCTTGAGCTCGATAAAGAATCCTGGGACCTTGAATGCGCGGTGCTGAAGCATGTGACCCACATATGGGGCCAGCCGGATCACGGAATTTGGGAGCGGCGCGGCGAGGCCAAGCACTACGTCCTGTCGAAAGTCATGATATGGGTTGCCTTTGATCGTGCCATCAAGAGCGCCGAAAAGTTCGGGTTCAAAGCGCCGATCGAGGAGTGGCGCGCGCATCGCGAGACTATCCACCGTGACATATGCGAGAAGGGTTTCGATTCCAGGCAGAACGCTTTCGTGGAATCCTACGGCTCGCAACTGCTCGATGCCAGTATTCTGCTGCTTCCGGCGGTCGGCTTTCTCCCGCCGTCGGATCCGCGCGTTCGAGGGACAATAGAGGCGATTGAAGAAGTATTGATGCGGGACGGATTTGTGCTTCGGCACGATCCCCGTGAAGTTTCCGACGAGAAACCACCAATCGAAGGCGCCTTTCTTGCCTGCAGCCTCTGGCTTGCCGATGCTTTCGTTCTAATTGGAGAAATCGACAAAGCCCGGGCACTGTTCGATCGCGTCGTGAACGTCGCCAACGACCTCGGGCTACTGGCAGAGGAATTTGATTCCGACGCCAAACGTCAGACAGGAAATTTTCCGCAGGCATTGACCCACATTGCGTTAATCAACACGGCGCACAACCTCAGCGCCGCCATGAAACACGCCGAAAAGCCGGCCGTGCAGCGCTCAATTTAGTGAAAACAACAAGCGTCGGGTGCCCGGCTTGCCGCGGCCAAGGGAACCTCTCAGCCTTAAACTCATTGTTACCGGCGTGGGCTGGAGATTGCCGAATGGTCCGTCTGTTCGCGGCGAGCATTGTTTTGGGCTGGCTCATCATGCCGGCGTCGGGGGCAAGCCTCGACGCAGCGGCGATCAACAATGCCGAGTTTCGCTCCAAGCCTGTCAGCAAAGACAAGATCGATCCGGTCCTCGTAAAGGCGCAAGTACTGCTGGATCGCGCTCGATTCTCCCCTGGAGAAATCGATGGCAAGTCCGGTGAAAACGCAGACAAGGCGCTAAAGGCCTTTGCAGAAGCGAACGGGGTGGCGTCCGACCAGCCGCTCACGCCGGAAATATGGACAAAGCTTTCGCGGACCAGCGACGACCCCGTGATTACGCAATACGAAATCTCCAGAAATGACGTAAAGGGACCGTTTCTGAAGAAGATTCCCGCGAAGATGGAAGACATGAAACGGCTCAAGGCGCTCGGTTATACGAGCCCGCGCGAGGCCATCGCCGAAAAGTTTCACATGAGCCAAGCGCTGCTCGCGGCTCTAAATCCAGGCAAGAAGTTCGATCGGGCCGGCGAAATCATCAACGTTGCCAACTTGCCGAACAACCAACCTAAACTATCAATCGAAAGGATCGAGGTTGATAATTCCCGTCAGACCGTGAAGGGGTTCGACGCCTCGGGCGGGCTGGTTGCCGTGTTTCCGGCGACAGTTGGTAGCGAGGAAAAACCTACTCCAAGCGGCACGTTCAAGGTTGTCTCTATCGATGCAAATCCGACGTATCGCTACAATCCTGAATACAAATTCAAGGGGGTGAAATCGAGAAGGCCATTCACAATCAATCCAGGCCCGAATAATCCGGTGGGGTCATATTGGATTGGTCTGTCCGCAGAAGGCTATGGCATTCACGGGACGCCTGACCCATCGAAGGTCAGCAAGAGCGAGTCACACGGCTGCGTTCGGCTGACCAACTGGGACGTCGCCTTGCTCGCCAAGAGTATAAAAAAGGGAGCGCGAGTGGATTTCGTCGACAATCCGCCCGAGGGACAAAAGAGCTGAGCAGGCCGTCCGCGAGGCTTGAAAACTCAGTTCAGCTACCGCTTCCGTTCAGGATCATGTCGATCGCGGCGGCAAAACCCTCGTTATCGTTTGAAGCCGTGACATACGTTGCCTGCCGCTTGACGTCATCGCTGGCATTCCCCATCGCAATCGAGACGCCGCTGTTTCGAAACATCGCCAAATCGTTTTGCATATCGCCGATCGTGGCGACCGCATTAGTGGAAATACCAAGGCGTTTCGCCATGGTGTTCACGAACGTGCCCTTGTCGCATCCGGGCGGGGTGACGTCGAGATAGTAAGTCTGCGAGCGGACCGCGGTCGCCTGCGTCCCGACAGCCTTTTGCATGGTGGCCTCGCAACGCTGCAACAACTCCGGGTTGGAGCTGGAGCCAACGATCTTGCAGGCGTTGGATAGAAAGGGCGTGAAGTCTCCGACAATGGTCGGGTCGGCCCGGATAGCGCGTATTTCGAGCGGAACGTATTCGCCATTGCCGTTTCGAGTGAGCCATTTGTCGTTCGTGAACAGCCAGATATCAACGCCGAACTCGTTGAGAACATCCAGGCTACGCTGAGCTGTGGAGGACGGGATCAGGTGCTGTTCGATGGGATTCATCTTCGCATCGACGATTGAGCTTCCGTTGAACGCGCCAACCGGAAGTGTAATGGCGAGCGGTTCAAGCAGGAAGCGCATGCCAATGGTTGGCCGGCTTGAGGTGATGGTGAAACCCACGCCTGCCTGATGCACTCGGTGCACCGCGTCTTTGGCGCGCTCCGTCAGCACCTTGTCGTGGGTCAATAGCGTTCCGTCGATATCAGAAACAATTAGCGCGATGCGGCTCATGAACGGCTCCGGTGCGGCATGCTCCGATCCGGGTCCAGTTTCAGATCAGCCACGATCTTTTCGACGATAAGTTCGACCGACGGGTCGATCGAAACAGTGACCGCATTTTCGTTTTCTTGAGGGGACTCCAGCGCGATGAATTGGCTGGTCAATAAATTCGGCGGCATGAAATGATCTTTGCGCCGGGCGAGCCGCTCTGCGATAACTTGCTGCGTTCCGTTCAGAAATATGATGCGGACGTCGTCGCGTCCATGCACAAGGATATCACGGTACGCGCGCTTGAGAGCCGAACAGGCAATCACCGCATGCTCACCCGCTTTGCACACCCGATCTATCTCGTCGGCAATCGCCTGCAGCCAAGGCCAGCGATCCTCGTCAGTTAGGGGCTGGCCGGCGCTCATTTTGGCGACGTTGCTTGCGGGATGAAATACATCGCCATCCTCGAAGCGCCAACCTATCCGTTCAGCGAGCTTCTCGCCAATGGTGCTTTTGCCCGAGCCGGATACGCCCATTACAACAAGCGCGCACGGACCAATCTCATCACCCACGAAAATCCTCCGGAAGCGCGTTCTTGTCCACCAGCCAGACTGTCTCGCCGATGGATTGCGCGCGGGTCGCGGGGAGGTTGTCGCCATTGATCACGCGCGTCAAGATCGCGCGCTTTTGTTGGCCGCTGATCTCGAACAGCATTTCGCGGCAGGACGCGAGCACGGGCAGGGTCAATGTCACCCGCGGCACGAACGGTTCGACATGCGCTTTGGGAACGCCCACTACCCAACGCTCGCGTTCGTTTAAGGCTGGATAGCCTGGAAACAGCGAAGCCGTATGACCGTCGGGTCCAACCCCCATCAACACCACATCGAAGAGGGGGCGGGCAGGGTCCAATGACGCTGCGCCGTAGAACGATCTTAGCTCGTGCTCGTAACGCTGCGCACTTTCGTCGGGATCGGCGGTATCGGTCGGAATTGGGTGTATGTTAGGGACGGGCGCCCGACCGTCAAGAAATGTCCGCCGCGCCATTGTCATGTTGTTGCGGGGATCGTTTTCCGCAACAAAACGCTCATCACCGATGAACCAGTGCACCCGCTCCCATGGAATGCGGTCGCGATAGGACTTGTTGGCAAGCAGCGCGTAAAGTCGTTTCGGGCTCGATCCGCCGGTCAGACATATCGCGATGCGATTGCTATTGGCAGCGAGTCTGGCGAGGATGCGATCGGCGGCGGCTATGGCGAGGGCGGAAGGGTCCGCAACGGTGATCACGGTTCGATGGTCGCTCGACATCATCAGCCGAGTTTCCGCCAGCTTCGGCCGTCGCGTTTCAACAGTTCCTCGGCGCCGCGTGGACCTTCGGTGCCGGCCTTGTAGGTTTCGATTCCGTTGCGGCCGGCCTTTTTCCAGGCATCCAGGAACGGTTGGACTGCCTGCCAGCCCGCCTCCACGCCATCAGCCCGCTGAAACAAGATGTTGTCGCCGATCATGCAGTCGTAGATCAGCGTCTCATAGCCGGTACTTGGGTCGGCCTTGAAGTAGTCCTTGTAGCGGAATTTCATCTCGACCCGATCGATCGAGATCGTTGGCCCCGGCACCTTGGCATTGAACTGCAGCGTGATGCCTTCGGTGGGTTCGATGCCGATGACGAGATAGTTCTGGGATAGTTGGTCGACCGGCGTGCAACTGAACATCGCAAATGGCGCCTGCTTGAACTTGATCGCAACTTCAGTGCGCTTGATCCCGAGCGCCTTTCCCGTGCGAAGGTAAAACGGCACGCCGGCCCAGCGCCAGTTATCGATCGCCAGTTTGAGCGAGACGTACGTCTCGGTCACACTGTCTGCGTTGACGTTCTCGGCCTTGCGATAATCCTCGATCTCAGTGCCATCTATGACGCCGCCCGTATACTGCCCCCGAACGGAATTCTTTAGTGCATCCGCCTCGCTCTGGATCTGTATCGCGGCCAGCACCTCGGCCTTTTCGGAGCGAACGGTGTAGGCATCGAAGCGCGCCGGCGGCTCCATTCCGACCAGCGACAGCAACTGGAACAGATGGTTCGGCACCATGTCGCGCAGCGCGCCCGTCGAATCGTAAAAACTACCACGGTGTCCGACGCCGAGTTTCTCAAGCACGCTGATCTGCACGTGGTCGATATGATTGCGATTCCAGATCGGCTCGAACATCCCATTGGCGAAGCGAAGCACCAGGATGTTCTGTACGGTTTCTTTGCCGAGATAATGATCGATCCGGTAGATTTGGTGCTCATCGACAATGTTGAGCAGTTGCTGGTTCAGGACCTTCGCGGAATTGAGATCGTTGCCGAAAGGCTTCTCGACGACCAGCCGCCTCCAGGCGCCGTTCTCTTCCCGCAGCAAACCGACCCGTCCGAGTTCGCGGGCGATCGGAGCAAAAGCATTAGGTGGTGTCGCCAGATAGAACAACCGATTGCCGACGGTCTTTTGGTTTGCCTCGAGCTTTTCGATGCTCTGCTTCAGAGAATCAAAGGAGGCTGGGTCCTTTGGGTCGGCTTCGATGCAAGTCACGCATTCCAGTAAGCGCCTGGCAACTTTGTCCTCCACCGGGCGGGTCGCGAATTGTTGCAGGCCCTTCATCAGGCTTTCGCGCAAAGCATCGTCGGACATGAGTTTGCGTGCGACACCGATCACGCAAAATTTTTCCGGCAGGAGATCGGTCGCCGCAAGATTGTAAAGTGCGGGAATGACTAAACGATGGGTCAGGTCCCCGGTGACGCCGAAGATAATGAAAGCGCAGGGCTCAGGTTTCTTCTGTGGTCCTTGACCGTCCACCATCGTTTAGGCCTTCGGCTTCGACGCCATGCCCTGCTGCGGCTCCCTATGGCCGCCAAAACCGGCGCGCATGGCGGACAGAATCTTTTCAGCGAAGGTATGTTCCTTGCGCGAGCGAAACCGCGCATAGAGCGCCGCCGTCAGAACCTCGGCCGGGACAGCCTCGTCGATCGCAGCATTGACGGTCCAGCGGCCTTCGCCGGAGTCCTCAACGAACCCGGAATAGTTCTCCAGCGTAGGGTTCTCGGCGAGCGCGGACGCTGTCAGGTCGAGCAGCCAGGAGGGGATGACGCTGCCGCGCCGCCAAACTTCTGCGATATCCGCGATATCGAGATCATATCGATGCTCGGGCGGCAGAGCGTCAATCTTGGCATTTTTCAGGATATCGAAGCCTTCGGCATAGGCCTGCATCAGCCCGTATTCGATTCCATTGTGGACCATCTTTACGAAATGGCCGGCGCCGATCGGGCCAGCGTGGATATAGCCTTGCTCGATCCTGGCATCTTTCCCTTTGCGTCTGAGTGTTCGAGGGATGTCGCCGATGCCGGGCGCCAACGCGGCAAAGATAGGGTCGAGACGGTCGACCACCGCCTTATCGCCGCCGATCATCATGCAATACCCGCGCTCGATACCCCACACGCCCCCGCTGGTGCCGACGTCGACGTAATGGATGCCAAGCTCTTTCAAGGTCTTGCCGCGCCGCACATCATCCTGCCAAAATGTATTTCCGCCGTCGATGATGGCGTCGCCGGCCTGCATCAGCTTCGAAAGCACCTCGATGGTCGTCTCCGTGATCTTGCCTGCAGGCAGCATCACCCAAGCGGTTCGCGGCCGCTCGAGCTTGCTGACGAAGTCCTCCAGCGCCTTGGCGCCGGCGGCGCCATCAGCGCTGAGCGCAGCCACGGCTTGCGGATCCTTGTCGTAGACTACGGCCGAATGCTCATGCCTCATCAACCGGCGGACGATATTTCCACCCATTCGGCCGAGGCCAATCATGCCGAGTTGCATCCTGGACCCCTCGTTCAATTAAGCGCGTCAGATATTGCAGCGTCGAGCATCTGCAGTCCCGACATCAGATCGCCCTTCAAATGTACGCGCAACGCGCGCCGGCCTCGCTCGGTCAGGACGTCGAAATCTCCACGCGCCTGCGCTGCCTTGATCACGCCGAAGCTTGCCTTTTGGCCGGGCACGGGAAGGTCTGCGGAGTCCTCGGCCGTGATCTGCAGGAATAGGCCGCTATCAGGCCCACCTTTGTAGGCCTGTCCCGTGGAATGCAGGAAGCGCGGACCAAATTCGGCGCAAGTCGCGAGATGGCGACGATCGCGCACCTTAAGTCGCAGCTTCTGCAGTGCATCGAGATGCGCAGGATCCCGATCGATGTAAGCGAGCAGCGCCACATAATCGTTCGCGCTAGCGCGGGCGAGATGGGCTTTGAGCCATGAACCCAGATCGCCATCGGCGCCGGCCTTGCGCAGCGCAGCGGCGTTACCATCATCGGTGTAAAGGTCGACCTGGTGCGACGACAGCACAGCTTGTTCGGCGGGAAGTGAACCGGTCTTTTCGAACGCGGCAGTCAGTTCACGCGTTTTTACCTTTGCATCTTCCACGTCAGGCTGATTGAAGGGATCGATGCCAAGAATTGAGCCTGCGACGGCCGTCGCCATTTCGAAACGGAAGAACTCCTGGCCGATATGGTCAATCGATTGCATGACAATTCGTACAACCGGATGCCCGGCGTCTTCCAGTGCCGCCAACTTTTGCTCATGCGCGGCATCGAGTTCCTCTTTGGTGCGCATGTCGATGAACAAGCGATCGTTGCCGTAACAAGCTGGATCGGCCAGCGGCTCTCCCTCGATTGGAATTAGACCCTTGCCTTCCTTGCCGGTGGATTCCGCGATCAGCTGTTCGGCCCAGGCGCCGAAATCTGCAATTTTTGCCGAGCAAAGAATTGTCACCTTGTCACGGCCATCCAGTCCGGCAAGCCCCATGGTGAGCCCAAGCTGCACTCCCGGGTTTTCGTGCGGCGGCACATCCGGTCCACAGGAACGCACCATTGCAAGCGCATGCTTGATCAGGTTGCGAACATCGAGGCCTGCCGTGGCGGCAGGGACCAAACCGAACGGAGACAGCACGGAATAGCGGCCCCCTATACTGGGTTCTCCGTGGAATATGCGCGCAAAGCCCTGTTTGATCGCCGTCTTTTCCAGCGATGAACCGGGATCTGTGACCGCGATAAACCTGTGGCCGGCCTTGTCGGCCCCGATCGCTTTGGAGACGCGATCAAAAAAATAAGCCTTCATCGCGTTCGGCTCCGTCGTGCCGCCAGACTTGCTGGACACAATGAACAGGGTCTTCGCGATATTGACGGTGGATTCCATCCTGCGGACCTGAGCCGGGTCGGTTGAATCAAGCACATGCAGTTTCGGGAAACCAGGTTGGTTCGGGAACGTCTGCGCCAGCACCTCCGGTCCGAGGCTTGACCCGCCCATGCCGAGCACCACCGCGTCGCTGAACTTCTGGCCCTTCACCCGTTGAGCGAAGTCCTCATAGTCATCGATGTCGGCTTTCGATGCGCTATCCAGCCAGCCCAGCCACCGATCCTCATCCCCCCCAGTCCAGATCGATTTGTCGTGCTGCCAAAGCCTTCGGATCTTGGCCGAGGCGCGCCACTCTTCAGTGCTTTTTTCGATCGCGTTTGCGATGCTTGCATCCAGCGCGATCTTCTGCCCGTCGATGCCGTCGCCCAGCACGGTCGCGCGCTTGTAGGCCACTGCACCGTAAAGCTTGTCAGCGGCGTCGGCGAACTGCTTGACGCCGTCCTTGACCAGTTCGGCCGTGATGGCGTCCAGCGAAATGCCTGAGGACTTCCAACTCGTCGAGCACGCGGCGGGCGCCATCGACATTCTCTTCGAGGCTGTCGCGCGGCTTGCCATGATCCCGGAAGGCATCAAGCGTCGCTGGCGGCATCGTGTTGATCGTATTCGGGCCGATCAGCTCTTCGACATAGAGCACGTCGCTGTATTCTTTGTTTTTGGTGCCGGTCGAAGCCCATAACAGCCGTTGCGGCCTCGCGCCCTTTGCCGCCAGTTTATCCCAGCGCGGGCCGGCGAACAGGCGCTTGTATTCCTGGTAGGCGAGTTTTGCGTTGGCGATGGCTACCTTGCCCTTCAGTGCGGCGAGACGCTCCTTCTCAGTCGGATCATTTGCCTTCGCGATCTTCTCATCGAGCTGCTTGTCTGCGACTGAATTGATGCGGCTGACGAAGAAACTGGCGACGCTCGCCACCTCTGAGGGATCGCCGCCGTCCGCCACAAACTTCTCCAAGCCTGACAGATAGCACTCCGCCACCTCCAGATAGACCTTTTGCGAGAACAACAGCGTGATGTTGATGCTGATACCCTGGCCGATCAGTTGCTCAATGGCGGGCAGCCCATCGGCGGTTGCCGGCACCTTGACCATAAGGTTTTTGCGCCGAACTTCCTTCCATAACCGCTCCGCTTCGGCGAGTGTCGCCTTGGTGTCCATCGCCAGGTAAGGTGACACTTCGAGACTGACGAAGCCGTCGGCTCCTTTGAGGTGGTCATAAACGGGCCGCAACACGTCGGCAGCATGCTGGATATCTTCGACGGCAAGATTTTCGAACAGATTGGCAACCGAACAGTCGCCCTTCCTGAGCGCCGTTCCGATCGCGCCGTCATATTCGTCCGAAGCGCCGATGGCTTTCTCGAAGATCGACGGATTTGACGTGACGCCCTTTAGGCCGTCGTTGTCGATCAGCTTCTTCAGGTCGCCTCTCGCGACGAAGCCGCGGGCAAGGAAGTCCAGCCAGACAGCCTGGCCGTGGCTTTCGAGTGCTTTGACGGGATTCATGATGCCTGTTTCTGTTGTAGCCGGTCAGTTTCGCGGGTTCCAGCGGCCGGCAAGACGCGGATTGCTGTCAACGGGATCCCTCGGAGGAACCAACCAGCGGAATAAGCGTATTTCTCGGGTAACGCTATTCACAACGTATCGATCCTTTGAGGTTTAGTAACCATTGGGCGGAGCGCGGCAGTCTCACCGGAATGCGACGATTTGACGGAGTCATCACCGGAAATTTCCTTTAAATCCGACGCGATTTGCCTAGATTCTCAGGTTACCCAGCCGGCGAGGATGTGAGTGCCGTGCTGTGAAATGTGGGTTGATGCGTTACGCGATGCCCGATGCGAATTCGGGGCGAACGAGGCGGGTTTGGGCACTGGCTGCAGCCCGGTTCAGGATTATGGGTTGTTGCGGCCCGGCTACAACACGCCGAGATTCGGACAAACGCAGGCCGTTTCGCGCAAAAGCTGGGCAATTGCCTGTTTGTAATTCAGCCGATGCCTCGCTTGCGCGTTGCGCGGCAGAGTCCGTCGAGTGTCCAATGATCGCATGCGCTGGTGCTGATTCGGGCCGGTGACGGGAACACTCCGGCGGCTTGGCTCGTTTGATCTGTGCGCTCGTCAGATCTGGAGAGGGATCATGTACAACGATTCTCTGTTCAATGCTTTCGCCCGGTCATTTGAGGCTCGAAGCCAGACCGATATGTCGATGGCGGAATATCTGGAATCGTGTCGAAACGATCCCATGCGATATGCCAACGCCGCCGAGCGATTGCTCGCTGCAATCGGCGAGCCTCAAATGATCGACACGGCCAAGGACCCACGCCTTGGCCGTATCTTTTTAAATCGCACCATGCGCACGTATCCTGCCTTTGCCGGGTTCTACGGCATGGAGGAAACCATCGAGCGCATTGTCGGATTCTTCCGGCACGCGGCTCAAGGTCTGGAAGAGCGCAAGCAGATACTTTATTTGCTTGGACCGGTAGGCGGCGGAAAATCGTCCTTGGCCGAGCGGCTCAAATCGCTGATGGAAGCCCATCCGATTTACGTCTTGAAGGCCGGTGACGAGCTCAGTCCGGTGTTCGAAAGTCCCCTCGGTTTGTTCGATCCGGAATCGCTGGGGCCGATGCTCGAAGAGAAATACGGCATTCCTCGCCGCCGTCTCAATGGCCTGATCAGTCCGTGGTGCTACAAGCGGCTTGAGGCGTACGGAGGTGACATTTCCCAATTTCGGGTCGCCAAGGTCCAGCCGTCGCGGTTACGCCAAATCGCCATTGCGAAGACGGAGCCGGGCGACGAAAACAACCAGGACATCTCCTCGCTCGTCGGCAAGGTCGACATTCGCAAGCTGGAAACGTTCGCTCAGAACGATCCCGACGCCTACAGCTATTCAGGCGGCTTAAATCGGGCCAATCAAGGCATCCTCGAATTCGTCGAGATGTTCAAGGCGCCGATCAAGATGCTGCATCCGCTGTTGACGGCGACGCAGGAAGGCAACTACATCGGTACCGAAAACATCGGCGCAATCCCGTTTACGGGCGTCATTCTCGCCCATTCGAACGAATCCGAATGGCAGAGCTTCAAGACCAACAAAAACAATGAAGCGTTCATCGATCGCATTTGTGTCATCAAGGTTCCGTACTGCCTGCGCGTTACCGAAGAACAGAAGATTTACGAGAAGTTGATCCAGGGTTCAGAGCTGGCCACCGCCCCCTGCGCGCCGGCAACGCTCGAAACTCTGTCGCGTTTTTCGGTTATGTCGCGGTTACGCAAACACGAGAACTCGACGATTTTTGCGAAGATGCGGGTATATGACGGCGAGAGCCTGAAAAAGTCCGATCCGAAGGCGCGCAGCGTTCAGGAATACAAGGACGCTGCCGGAGTCGATGAAGGCATGGACGGCGCCTCCACGCGCTTTGCGTTCAAGGTTTTGGCTGCCACCTACAACCACGATACGGCGGAGCTTGCGGCGGATGCCGTCCATTTGATGTATGCTCTGGAACAGGCGATCCGGCGCGAGCAGCTTCCGGACGAGGTCGAGAAGCGGTATCTTGAATTCATCAAGGCAGAACTGGCGCCCCGCTACGCTGAATTCATCGGTCATGAAATTCAGAAGGCCTATCTCGAATCCTACTCCGACTACGGCCAAAACCTGTTTGATCGCTATGTCGACTATGCCGATGCCTGGATTGAAGATCAGGACTTCAAGGATCCCGACACCGGACAATTGCTCGATCGCGAACTGCTAAATCAGGAGCTCACGAAAATCGAAAAGCCGGCGGGGATAGCCAACCCGAAGGATTTCCGAAATGAAGTCGTGAAATTCTCATTGAGGTCGCGCGCCCAGAACGGTGGAAAGAACCCGAGCTGGACCAGTTATGAAAAGATCCGCGAAGTGATCGAGAAGCGGATCTTTTCACAAGTCGAAGACCTGCTTCCGGTGATCTCCTTTGGTTCGAAAAAAGACGGCGATACCGAAAAGAAGCACGGCGAATTCGTCGCGCGAATGGTGCATCGGGGCTACACCGAACGTCAGGTCCGGCGACTTGTCGAGTGGTATATGCGGGTGAAACAAGCCGGCTGAGGCGGATGCAACAGTGGCCATTCATATCGTCGATCGGCGCTTGAATCCGGGTAGTAAGAGCTCTTGAAAACCGTCAGCGGTTTTTGCGTCGCGCGAAGTCGTTGGTTCGGGGCGCTGTCAAGAAATCCTCCCAGGACCGTGACATCAAGGATGTCCTGGAAGGCGGAGAAGTAAGCATTCCGCTCGATGGTATGAACGAGCCGCGCTTTCGCCGCGAGGGCGGCACGCGCGACATGGTACTCCCAGGCAACAAGAAGTTCATCGAAGGCGACATCCTGCCACGACAGGGTGGGGGTAGCGGAAAGAGCGGTAACGAGCCGGGTGAGGGCGACAGTGAGGATGCGTTCCGGTTTGTTCTGAGCCGGGACGAGTTCGTCGACCTGTTCCTCGATGACCTTGAACTGCCTGATCTCGCCAAGCGTAAACTTGCGGAAGCGGAAAGCCAGGGTATCCACCGGGCCGGATATTCGACCTCCGGCTCGCCCGCGAATATCTCGATCGGTCGCACAGTCGGGCGGGCGCTGGCGCGACGGGTGGCGTTGCGGCGGCCACGGCCGGAAACGATCGAGCGGCTGGAAGCCGAGATGGCGGAGTGTGACGAGGCGCGCCGGGTCGAACTTGCGGTCGAAATCGAGGCGTTGAAGGCAAAAGCCCGCAGAATCCCTTTCCTCGACCCGATCGACATCCGATATCGCCGCTTCGAGACCGTGCCGAAGCCGGTGGCGCAGGCTGTCATGTTTTGCCTGATGGACGTTTCCGGCTCGATGTCGGAGCACATGAAGGACCTCGCCAAACGCTTCTACATGTTGCTCTATGTCTTTCTGAAGCGTCGCTATCGCCACGTTGAAATCGTCTTCATTCGTCACACGGATCGCGCCGAGGAGGTCGATGAGGACACTTTCTTTCATGGCCCCGCATCGGGCGGCACGCTGGTGCTCAAGCGCATTGCAGGCGATGCACGACATCGTCAGGTCGCGGTTTCGTCCGGCGGATTGGAATATCTACGCCGCTCAAGCCTCCGACGGAGATAACTCGATATCGGACGGAGAGGTCGCGGGTCGGCTGCTGACCGAGTTGATCCTGCCCGTCAGCCAATTTTTCGCCTATCTCGAAGTCGGCGAGGCCGGCGGATACAATTTCGATATGCCCGAACTCGTCGCTTTGGACCTTATACGAGCGCCTGCGCATGGACGGAGCGCCGCTGTCGATGCGCAAAGTCAGTGAGCGCAGCGAAATTTTTCCGGTCTTTCACGATCTATTCCAGCGCCGCGGAAAGCAGGAGAAGGCCGCGCCATGACCGCGACAGCCGAACGACTGTTTCAGGGGGCGGATTGGGATTTCCCGATGCTGCAGCGCATTCATGATGCCTGCGAAGAGATCGCGTGTTCCGAGCTGGGACTAGATGTCTATCCCAACCAGATCGAGGTCATTACCGCGGAGCAGATGCTGGATGCATACTCTTCCGTCGGAATGCCGCTGTTCTACAAGCATTGGTCGTTCGGCAAACACTTCGCTTTTCACGAGGCGTCCTATCGCAAGGGCCTCATGGGCCTTGCCTACGAGATCGTGATCAACAGTTCGCCGTGCATTTCCTACCTGATGGAAGAAAACACCGCGACCATGCAAGCGCTGGTGATCGCGCACGCGGCTTTCGGCCACAACCATTTTTTCAAGAACAATTATCTCTTCAGGCAATGGACCGACGCCGACGGCATTCTCGATTATCTCGAATTCGCGAAGGCTTATGTCGCGCAATGCGAGGAGCGTCATGGTCGGCAAGCGGTGGAGCAGACGCTCGACGCCGCGCACGCGCTTGATGTCGCACGGAATCGACCGCTATCCCGGCAAAAAGAAGCTGGATCTCCGCGCCGAGGAAAAGCGCGCCGGGCAAGCGCCGCCTGCACGAGGAGGGCGCATTCAACGATTTGTGGCGAACCGTTCCGACCGGCCCGGTCAAGAGCGACGCATTGCTGAACGTCGAGCGTCGCCGCAAACTGCTGGGGTTGCCGCAGGAAAACCTGTTGTACTTCCTCGAAAAAACGGCACCACGCCTGCAGCCCTGGCAGCGTGAGCTGCTCCGCATCGTTCGGCACATCGCGCAATACTTCTATCCGCAGAGCCAGACAAAAGTGATGAACGAAGGTACCGCCACCTACGTCCATTACCGCATTTTGAACCGCTTGCATCAGCAAGGACGGATATCCGACGGCAATTTCCTGGAGTTCCTGCAGTCGCATACCAACGTTGTATTTCAGCCCGAGTTCGACGATCCGCGATTCTCCGGCTTCAATCCGTATGCGCTGGGCTTTGCAATGATGCAGGACATAGAGCGCATCGTTACCGATCCGGACGACGAGGATCGCGAGTGGTTTCCCGATATCGCCGGTGGCGGTGACGTCATGGGCGTGCTGCGTGATATCTGGACCAATTATCGTGATGAAAGCTTCATGGGCCAGTTTCTCAGCCCGCGGCTGATGCGAAAGTTTCGCATGTTTCATCTGCACGACGATCCGGAAGAACGCGCGGGTGTCCTGGTCGATGCTATCCATGATGAACGCGGTTATCGCCGCGTCCGGCGCGAATTGGCGCAGGCAGTATGATGTCGGCTTCATCGACGCCAACATCGAGGTCGTGGACGTTGATCTTGCCGGCGATCGCCGCCTGATGCTGCGCCACGCCGTGGTAAAGGGAGCCCAGCTCAACGAGGCGGACGCAAAGCGGGTGCTTCAGCACCTGCCGATCTTTGGAGCTATGACGTATCGCTGGTCGAAGTCGACGCTGCAGGCAAAGTCGTCAAGGAATATGTATTGAGTCCGCGCGGTATCGCTGCGGCCGCTTAGTAGCTCTGATTACCGCAGGCTGGCGTTGATTTTGTCCAGCGCCGCGGAGCCGGGGCACAGCTGCCCGGCATCGAGCGTGTTCAAGGGCGCGTCCACCGTGTTGAGATGGGTGTGCAGGTCTTCCGAATCCGGATCGACATAGAGCAACCCGGTGACGATCTGACCCTTTGCCGCGTGCTTCTGCAGGAACGTCATTGCGCCCAGCCGATCATGCGGATCGTAGTCGGCGTCGATCTTGCGCAACGCGAGCTGCGTGCCGTCGTGCTGCTCGACCATTTGAACGCTGCCCGGAGCATAGTCCACCGTGATCGGATCGCGGCCGGTGATCACATCGAGGCGGTTGACGGCGTCATTATGCTCGCGAACGTAGTCGAAACTCTTGGTGGATCCGGCATGGTTGTTAAAGGCCACACACGGGCTGATGACGTCGATGAAGGCGGCGCCCTTGTGTCGGATTGCGGCAGCGATCAATGGCACCAGCTGGTTCTTGTCACCCGAAAAGCTGCGCGCCACGAAACTTGCGCCAAGCTGCAGCGCGATAGCGACGAGGTCGATGGCGTTATCCGTATTCATCAGGCCGCGCTTGTTCTTTGAACCGCGGTCGGCGGTAGCCGAAAACTGGCCCTTGGTCAGGCCGTACACGCCGTTGTTCTCCACGATATAGGTCATGTTGACCGCTCGCCTGATTGAATGCGCGAACTGGCCGAAGCCGATCGAGGCTGAATCACCGTCGCCGGAAACTCCGAGATAGATCAGATCGCGATTGGCGAGATTGGCCCCGGTCAGGACCGACGGCATGCGGCCATGGACCGAGTTGAAGCCGTGTGAATTGCCGAGGAAGTAATCCGGGGTTTTCGAGGAGCACCCGATGCCCGAAATTTTGGCGACGCGATGCGGCTCGATCGAAAGCTCGAAGCAGGCCTCGATGATGGACGCCGTGATCAAGTCATGCCCGCAGCCGGCGCACAGGGTCGATATCTTGCCTTCGTAGTCGCGATGCGTGAAGCCGAGTTCGTTTTTTGGAAGGCTGGGATGATGGAATTTTGGCTTGGTAATATAAGTCATGACACGGCCTTGCGAAGTGGGGTCACCTTGAGATGATCCTGATGGTCGCCAACAGCCTTGGCGATGAAACGCGCGGTGATCGGGGTCCCGTCGTAATGCAGGATCGGAACCAGCCGGACCGGATCGATGCCGTTCTCGTTGACGATCAGCGAGCGAAGCTGGGCGTCGCGGTTTTGCTCGACTACGTAAACGAAATCATGATCCGCGATGAAGCTCGCAACGCTTGAGTGGAACGGAAAGGCGCGAATCCGCAACCGGTCGAGTTGGTGCCCGCGCGCTTCCAACAGGCCGATCGCCTCGTCCATCGCCGGCGCGGTCGAACCGAAATAGATCACGCCGTATTTCGTCGGCTTCGCCGCATTTGCCTGCAAGGGCCGGGGAACCAGGTCTTGCGCGGTTTCGAACTTACGCACCAGGCGCTGCATGTTGTCGGCGTAAACCGACCCTTCCTCCGAATATCGCGCATAGCGGTCGCGCGACGTGCCGCGGGTGAAGAACGAGCCCTTGGTCGGATGAGTGCCGGGATAAGTGCGGAACGGGATGCCGTCGCCATCAACATCGAGGTAGCGCCCGAAGTCGCGCCCCTCGTCCAGCATTTCCGCAGTCATGATCTTGCCGCGGTCGTACTGGCGGGCATCGTCCCACTTCAGCGGACGGGAGAGCCTGTGGTTCATGCCGATGTCGAGATCGAGCATCAGGAAGATCACGGTCTGAAGGCGCTCGGCGAGATCAAAGGAGTGCGCGGCGAATTCAAAGGCTTCGGCCGGATCTTCCGGGAACAGCAGGACGTGCTTGGTGTCGCCGTGGGAAGCGTAGGCACAGGCGATGATGTCGCATTGCTGGGTCCGCGTCGGCATGCCGGTCGAGGGACCTGCGCGCTGGACGTTCATGATAACCGCCGGTACTTCCGCGAAATAGGAAAGGCCGATGAATTCCGTCATCAACGAAATGCCGGGACCGGAAGTCGCCGTGAAGGCGCGGGCGCCATTCCAGGAGGCGCCGATCACGATACCGATCGAGGCGAGTTCATCCTCGCCCTGAACGATGGCGTACTTGGCCTTGCCGGTCGCGTCCTCGTGACGAAGTTTTTTGCAGTGACTTGCGAAAGCGTCAGCAAGGGAAGAGGAGGGTGTGATCGGATACCAGGCGCACACTGTGGCGCCGCCATAGACCGCACCGAGCGCAGCGGCACTGTTACCTTCGATGAAAATGCGATCGCCGACCTTGTCGGCTTTCTTTACCTTCAGCCCGGTCGGGCATTTCAGGTTTTGCAGCGCCCAGTCGCGGCCAAGATGTAACGCGTGAACGTTCGAGGAAAGCAACTTCTCCTTGCCCTTGTACTGCTCACCGATCAATTGCTCGATCAGTTTCGGGTCCATGTCGAGCAGGGCGCAGAGCGCGCCGAGATAGATAATGTTCTTGAATAATTGCCGCTGGCGCGGATCGGTATAGGTCGAATTGGTAATCGCGGTCAGCGGCACGCCGATCACGGTGATGTCGGCGCGGAATTTCGAGGTCGGCATCGGCTTGGTTGAATCGTAGAACAGGTAGCCGCCGGGCTCGATCGAAGCGACGTCCTTGTCCCAGGTCTGCGGGTTCATCGCCACCATCATATCGACGCCACCACGGGCGCCGAGATGGCCATCTTCGGTAACCCGCACCTCGTACCAGGTCGGCAGTCCCTGGATGTTGGAGGGAAAGATGTTACGCGGCGACACCGGCACGCCGTGACGCAGGATTGAACGTGCGAAAAGCTCGTTCGCGCTCGCCGAACCGGAGCCGTTGACGTTGGCGAAGCGGACGACGAAGTCGTTTACGCGGCTGATCGGCTTTTGGTTGGGCATGATGAACCTGCGTGAGCCATATCGATGAGGTATTTCTGCATGTCCCAGGCGCCGGTCGGACAGCGTTCGGCGCAGAGTCCGCAATGCAAACAGACGTCTTCGTCCTTCACCATCACGCGTCCGGTCTTGAGGCCATCGGCGACATAAAGCGCCTGATCGTGGTGCGGCGCGGGCGCTTTCAGCCGTTGCCGTAGATCGTCTTCCTCCCCGTTTGGCGTGAAGCTGATGCAGTCCATCGGGCAGATATCAACGCAAGCGTCGCATTCGATGCAAAGCGGCGCTGAGAACACGGTCTGGATGTCGCAATTCAGGCAGCGTTGTGCCTCGCCCAATGCGAGCTTCAAATCGTAACCGAGCTCGACCTCGGTTCGGATGTCCTTTAGCGCAACTACCTTGTCGCGGTGCGGCACCTTGAATTGGATGTCGCTGGAAATATCGTTGTCGTAGCTCCATTCGTGGATGCCCATCTTCTGCGAAGAGATTTGCACCTCGGGAAGCGGACGCTCTGTAATATTTTCGCCGGAGCAAAATTTGTGGATTGACAGCGCGGCGTCATGGCCGTGCGCCACCGCCCAGATGATGTTCTTCGGGCCGAACGCCGCGTCGCCGCCGAAGAACACTTTCGGATTGCTCGAACCCATGGTCTTGGGGTCGACCTTCGGCATGTTCCACTTGTCGAATTCGATGCCGCAATCCCGCTCGATCCATGGGAACGAATTCTCCTGCCCGACGGCGACCAGCACTTCGTCGCAATTGATGGTTTGATCAGGCTCGCCCGACGGCACGAGGTTGCGCCGGCCATTGGCGTCATGTTCCGCCTTCACCTTCTGGAAGGTGACGCCGGTAAGCTTGCCTTTGTCGTGAACGAATGCAACCGGCACCATGAAATTGAGGATCGGAATGTCTTCGTGAAGGGCATCTTCTTTCTCCCAGGGCGAGGCCTTCATCTCCTCGAACCCCGAACGCACGATCACCTTTACCTCTTCGCCGCCAAGACGGCGCGCGGTTCGGCAGCAATCCATCGCGGTATTGCCGCCGCCGAGCACGATAACGCGACGGCCGATCTTGTCGGTATGACCGAACGACACCGAGGCGAGCCATTCGATGCCGATGTGAATGTTGGCGGCGGCTTCCTTGCGGCCGGGAATGTCCAGCTCGCGGCCGCGCGGCGCGCCGGAGCCAACAAAGATCGCGTCGTATTTTTCGGCCAGAAGATTCTTCATGCTCTCGATGCGCTGGCCGCCCTTGAACTCGATACCGAGGTTGAGAATGTAATCGGTTTCTTCATCGATCACGGAATCCGGCAGGCGGAATTTCGGGATCTGCGTCCGCATCATTCCGCCCGCCTTGGGATCGGAATCGAAGACGGTGCATTGATAACCGAGCGGAGCGAGGTCGCGCGCGACCGCAAGCGAAGCGGGGCCGCCGCCGATCAGCGCGATGCGCTTGCCGTTACTCGCCGAGGGCCGGGGAAGGCAATGCTTGATATCGTCCTTGAAGTCGGCGGCCACGCGCTTCAGTCGGCAGATGGCGACGGGACTTTCCTCGACCCGACCGCGGCGGCAGGCAGGCTCGCACGGGCGGTCGCAGGTGCGTCCCAAAATTCCGGGAAACACATTCGACCTCCAATTAATCATGTAAGCGTCGCTGTAGCGCCCCTCTGCGATTAACCGGATGTATTCGGGAACCGGGGTGTGCGCGGGACAGGCCCATTGGCAATCGACCACTTTGTGAAAGTAGTCGGGGGCCGAGATATCAGTCGGTTTCATTCCTACCTGTCCGCGCGATACGAAAAGCCGCACGGCCTTTTTTCTTTGCCTGCGAGCGCTTAACCGGCGCTCTTATGGTTTTCGAACGGGATCGAAGTGCTACCCCGTATTAGAGCCATTCAACATCACGCACAAAGGCAAATTTGCGAGAGGGTTGTTTTTCACCGGCTGAAATACTCTGCGGTTAACGGCGTCGCATCGAATGCGGCGCTGCAACATAAGACTGATCCAATTCGATCGATTCATAGGCGAGGGAGTTCGCCTTTCGCCAAATCCCACATCAATTTGTAACTGCCGCACGAAACCTGCGTTCCTAACGCTGACAATGAGGAGCCTGCGAATTGCGCAGCGATGGTCGCGGTTGCAGTTTCCAGGTCCGTTGCATCGATCAGCACGAACCAGTCGCCTGCGCCAGCGCTCTCCTCGAAAGGGATAGCCGTAGTCGGTCCGCAAAGCGCGGGGTCGGACTCGATCAGGTGCATGGAGATGATGCCGTCGCGCTCTGCCGGATCGAGGCGCTCGCGCAATACAGCGCGCAGCGCATCTTCCTTGCCGGGGTGAGCACGTAG
Source organism: uncultured Alphaproteobacteria bacterium (assembly GCA_963764155.1). Classification (GTDB taxonomy): domain Bacteria; phylum Pseudomonadota; class Alphaproteobacteria; order Rhizobiales; family Xanthobacteraceae; genus Bradyrhizobium. The sequence continues at coordinate 336,233 of CAVXRI010000001.1, read as the reverse complement.
CCGGACGATGCCAAGCGCGGCCCCTCGGCCTTGCCCGCGGCTGATACTGATGCGTGCCACGGCGCGTATCACGTTTTGAAATCGCGCCATCGTCGTTCTCGACCATTCGGTCGGGTTGGCCAATTTCGCGCGATACGCCGGACTGTCGAGCACCTCGATATCAGCGGTTGAGTAGAGGCAGAGATATTTCGGATTGGCCTTGTGTGCGACGTAACGCCGGGCCTCGAGAAAGCCGTCGATTGCGACACGTTCTTCGAGATGCTCGCGATCGTACCAACGGTTGAAGTCGGCCTCGTCCGACGGATCGATATCCATTGAGGTCAGCAGCATGCCTTGCCCGGCTAGCGGCATTTGTGATGCTCCTAAGAGGTGATGCGGGAAGCGAGATCCGCGATGGCCCTCATCACAGCATCGCGCACGCCGGGATCGTACAAGGTGTGCCCGGCTCCCTCGATCATACGAATCTCGCAGGCCGGCCAGACCGCTCGAAGCGCATGGCTAGTCGCCGGCGGGCAGAGCAGATCGTAGCGGCCTTGTACAATGACTCCGGGGATTCGCTCCAGCTTGCCAGCCTCGCGCAGAAGCTGGTCCGGTTGCATGAAACAGTCGTTTTGAAAGTAATGCGCTTCCATGAAGGCGGTGGAGGGCAGCGCACCGGTCGAATTCGGCGAGGCGAGATCGAGCCGAACGCGCGCCGCAACGTGCTCGGACAAGATACGCTCCGTATCGTTCCAGGCGCGCGCAGCCGGGCCATGTATCGCGGGGTCGGGGTCGAGAATGCGGCGCCAGTACCCGTCGAGCGGGTTGGCCCGCTCCTCAGTCGGCAGCACATCGAGAAAGTCGTCGTTGAGATCGGGATAGAAGCACGACAGTACATTGGTGAATGCGTGTTCCACCTCTGCGCGGGTGCCGAGGAACGTCGCGCGCAACACAAGGCCCGAGACTTGGGCGGGGTAGGCTTGCGCATAAGCCAAGGCCAGCGTCGCGCCCCAGGAGCCGCCGACAACCATCCATCGTTCGAAGCCGAGCTTTTGCCGGATCTTCTCCATGTCCGCAATCAGATGCGCCGTCGTGTTCGCGTTGCGGCCTCCCTTGGGTCGACTCCGGCCTGCGCCGCGCTGATCGAACAGCACAGCGTGGAAGCGCTCGGGATCGAACAGGCGCCTGTGGTCAGGCTGGCAGCCGCTGCCGGGACCGCCATGCAGATACACGGCCGGAATGCCCTCCGTGCGGCCGACGCTTTCTACGTAGATCTCGTGGCCATCGCCGACCGGCATCAGTTCAGACGTCAGCGGCGCAAAGGGATCGGCGCGACCGGACTTTCCCGCGTCGGCGTCAGGCGCCATGTTCGCCGCCAGTCTCCAGCGTCCCACCGGCGAAGTTGCGGTAGGTGAAACGATTGTTTTCAGCCGCGGCTTCGCGCTCCGCCTGCTTGAAAATCTGTTCATGCATCGGCGACAGGGTACAAGCGGGATCGGTGTTGCCGGCATCGCCGGTCAGTGCGAACGCCTGGCAGCGGCAGCCGCCGAAATCGACTTCCTTGAATTCACAACTCCGGCACGGCTCTGGCATCCAGCCGGTGCCGCGATATCGGTTGAACGCTTCGGAGTTCTGCCAGATCCAGGCGATCGAATGATTGGATCGCACCGATTCGAACTGCAGCCCTGTGATGCTCTCGGCCGCGTGGCAGGGCAGGACCTTTCCCGCGGGCGAGATATTGAAAAACTGCCGGCCCCAGCCTCCCATGCACTTCTTGGGCCGAAGCGCGTAATAATCCGGCACCACGTAGTCGATGGCGAGAACGCCTTTTAATCGCTCCTGCGCTTCCTCTACGATACGGCTGGTCTCCTCGATCTGAGCGAGTGTCGGCATCAGAGCCGCCCGGTTCTTAAGTGCCCAACCGTAATACTGGACGTTCGCAACCTCGAGCCGGTCTGCGTCGAGATCGACGGCCATCTGGATGATATCGGAAAGCTGATGCAGGTTCTGGCGATGCATGACGGCGTTGACCGTCAGCGGCAAATCCAGCTCACGCGTCCACTTTGCGGCTTCGATCTTCTTGCGATGCGCATGCTTCAGGCCGGCAACGCGATCGGCGACCACGGGTTCGTTGCCCTGGAAGCTGATCTGCACATGGCAAAGCCCCGCATCGGCAAGCGCCGTCAGCTTTTCGCGGGTCAGCAGCACTGCCGAGGTGATCAGATTGGTGTAGAGGCCGACATCGCTTGCGTGTTTTACGAGTTCGGCGAGATCCTTTCGCGCGGTAGGCTCGCCGCCGGAAAAGTGGATTTGCAGCACGCCGATCTCGGCGAGCTCCGTCAGAACTTTCTTCCATTCCTCGGTGGTGAGCTCGCTGTTGCCGCGGTCGAGCTCGACCGGGTTCGAGCAATACGGACATTGCAATGGGCAGCGATGCGTCAGCTCGGCTAGTACCGCGAGCGGGATACCGAAAGTCTCCGCGGTCGATTTGCGCTGCTCGAGCACCGCCAGCCCGTCATTGGTTGCGGGGGCTGTGGCGTTCGCGTGAGTAGTCGATTCACTCATGACGTCTTCTCGCGCACCTCGGTCAAAAAGCCCTTGTCGGCAAGGTCCTGCAACATTGCGATGACATCGCTTGCGATTGCGCCGCGCTCGGCTGCGTATTTCGCCGCGAGCTCATCGATCATTTGCCCAACGTCTCGAACGCCGTCGCAGAGATGGAGCACCTCGACCGCGATCTCGTCCGGGGCCAGAACGCGCTCCGGCGCCAGGATCACCCAGACCTGCCGCGTGTCGTCGAATTTCAGTTTGGCGTGCCGCGGCAGGATCGGCCGGCTGGTTTCGCTGACGCTGATGTTGCGCGGCCCTGCCATCATCTCGCCTCTAGCTTGCTTTGGGCACGAACGCGCCCGGCGGAATATGACCCTCGACATAAGCATGGTAAAGCGCGTCGAGCTGAACCCATAACACGTTGGTCTTGAAGATCAGCGCGTTGCAGACGGATTCGCGCTCCGCCCGGGTTTTCGCGTTGGCCTTGACGTATTCAAGTGCAAATCCGGCATCCCGCGGCGCCTGCTGCAAACGCCGGCTGAAGTAGCTCATGATGTCGGGATTGACGAAATCGTAGTGCTGCAGCATCCCCGAAATGCGTTCTTCATGCAGGTTGGGCGCGAACAATTCGGTCAGCGAGGAGGCGATGGCTTCGAGCGGCGTCTTGTCCCGGCAGAAATGAACGTAGGCTTCCACCGCGAACCGTGTCGCCGGCAAAACGCCTTCGGTCGACTCCACATACACGCTGTCCAGCCCAAGTCCCTCGGTCAATTTCAACCAGCGCTCGATACCGCCTTCGCTGCCAAGGTCGCCATCATGGTCCTCAATGCGATGCCGCCATTCCGTCCGGATTGCGCGATCGCGAAAGCGCGAAATCACTACCGCGTCCTTGATCGGAATCGTACTCTGATAATAGTAGCGATTTAGCGCCCAGGCCTGCACTTGCCCCTTGTTCAGCTTGCCGCCATGCAAAAGGCGATGGAAAGGATGCAGGCTGTGATAACGCGTTTCGCCGATGTGGCGCAGCGCTGCTTCCAGCTCGCCGGCGTTATCAAGTATGACGCCCTTACCCAGCGAGAAGGCTGTCATTCCCTTGGTTGGTGCAACGTTCAAAGCGTGATCTCCATTCCGTCAGCGGCGATCTGCCAACCGGCGTGCTCGGCAATATTGCGCTCGCTCGATCCGCGCAACAACGCCGGGTTCGAATTGTTGACATGCAGAAACACTTTTTGGCCGATATCGAGGCCGGCAAGCGCTGCAATGGCGCCGGTGTCTCCTGACATAGCAATATGTCCCATGCCTTGCCCGGTTTTGTTGCCGAGGCCTGCCGCGATCAGTTCATCGTCGCGCCACACGGTGCCATCGAAGAACACGAGGGGAGCGCCGGCAATCCGGGATTTCAAGCCGTCACTGACCTCCGCGCACGCGGCGATAAAATAGAAATACTTGCCGGTCGATTTGTCCGCAATGCGTAACCCGAGCGTGTCGCCGCTGGCATCGTCGCCGCCGGGGTGGGCCTTGCCTTCCAGGTACCACGCACCCTTGCCCGAAACCGCGAAGGGCAAAATCTCGATACCGGACAGCGATCGATCGGGCAGATCTGGCTCGAACGCCTTGTCGATTTCGACCGGCACGCGCCGCACATTTTTTTCGTTCAAGACATTGAAGATGTTATTGGCCTTGAGAATCGCAAGTACCTTGGGGTGCGCGTAGATCGAAAACGGCGAGCCTTCCCGCAGCGAAAGCAGGCCAGCAACGGCGTCAACCTCGCCATTCGTCAGGATGACGCCAGCTATCGGGCTATGTCGAAGCGTGCCAGCTTTGGGATGCAGCTGCGGCGTCGCAATCAATTGCTGACGCAGATCGGGAGAGGCGTTGATCAGCAACCAATGCTCGTTGTCGGCGCTGACGGCGATTGAAGCCTGCGTAGATTGAAGTTCGGGGTGTTCGGTTCGCGCCATCCGGCAAACTGGACAACCGCAATTCCATTGTGGAACGCCGCCGCCCGCTGCAGCGCCCAGGACGACGACCCGAAGCATGATCCGTCTCCTGGAGGTCTAAACGCTGAGAAGGTGGACACCACTTCAAACGCGCACCCTTGATGGAAACGCGTTATCCCCGGAGGTCCACCTGCACAACGTAGAAGTTAGCTCGCCGCTTACTTGCGGGTCGCGCACATATACATATTGATTTCCATGCCGACCGGCACTTCAACGATCTTTGGTGCTTTCCAGGCCATTTTGGCGCTCCTTTGAAACCGGGCGAAACCCCGCCCTCGCCCTTAAAGTAGCGTGGAAAGAGAAGTTCGCCAGCTAAATCTTTCACTCATCATCCGTTGTTTGGCTCCGCTGCGCCGCAACAAACGTTCGGGTTCCATCGCGCGCCCGACGGCAAAATGACATTCCATCAATAGCTTCGACCTCATGCTGAATGAAGCGGAGCGCTTGTCCGGGTTGCCTTCCGGAAAGGGAACGCGAAGATAAAGAACTTGTGAAATTGGCGTACTTCCGATTACGCCTTCACAACCCAACTGGTCAGGTTATGCCGCGATATTTTTTCAATACCCGCATCGGCGATGAATTGATCTCCGACCCCGAAGGCGAAGTGCTGCGCGACGCAGACAGCGCATGGAATGCCGCGCGAGCCATGATCCTGGAATTGCTGAGCACCGAAGGTGCGCAGGCCAGCCTCTTGAATGCGGTGATCGAAGTCACCGATCAAGAAGGGGACGTCGTTCTGGAGTTTCCCTTTGCAGAGGCCATGCTCGAGGTCTGGGACGAGCCGGCTACGAAGCATTAGCGCGCACCCCCTCATCCCCAATAACGCGATCGAGCCCTTTGGCGGCGGGGATCAGCCGGTTGCGGCCTTTTTCGGATTGCGGCGACCGCGGAAACACGTGAAACTGCTGTTCCGGAAGACAGGGGCGGGGGAATGTATGCGCCCGCCCTAAAACGGTCTCCGCCACAGGGGGGTTAGATGACGATTTGCTCGTTGCCGCGCGGCTTATTGCTTGCCGGCGTTTTTGTTGGCGCATTTGGGGCTGGCGCTATGGCGCAGCAGCCCGCCAATCCACCGGCCGCTGGTGCCGCGCAACCGCTGCCGCCGGGTTCGCCCCTGATCGGCCGGCCCGATGGCGAGGCCGCAGCAAAGCTCGCGCCGGTCGCACCGCCCCCTATCCCGGCAGCGGCTGACAAACTGCCAATCGGCAAGCTCAAGGTGCCCGCTGGCTTTAATCTTGAGGTCTATGCAGCCGGCATGGCCAACGCCCGTGAGATGGCCGTGGGGGACAAGGGCACGGTTTTCGTCGGCAGCCGTCTCGTCGACAAGGTCTATGCGATCGTCAACAAGGACGGCAAACGGACCGTCAAGGTTCTGGCGTCAGGCCTCTACAGGCCTAACGGCGTCGCTTATCACGGCGGTACGCTCTACATCGCCGAACTGTCGAAAGTCTCCAAAATCGAGAAGGTGGAGGACGTTCTTGACAGTCCGCCGAAGCCGACGGTGATTTACGACAACCTCCCCAAGGATGAAGCGCACGGTTGGAAGTTCATCGCGGTGGGGCCCGACAACAAGCTCTACGTTCCCGTCGGACAGCCCGGCAACAACGTGCTGCACGACGATGCCCATGGCCAGATCAGGCGCATGAATCTGGATGGTTCGGGGGCTGAAGTGTATGCGCTCGGCGTGCGCAATACCGTAGGGTTCGACTGGAATCCCGAGAACAAGCAGTTGTATTTCACCGACAATGGCCGCGACTGGGTGTCGGAAGACGTCCCCGAGGACGAACTCAATCGCGTGACCAAAATGGGCCAGGATTTCGGCGCGCCCTATTGTTATCAGGGCAATTTTCCGGACCCCGAGTTCGGCTGGGGACGTTCCTGCAGCGAATTCGTCCCGCCGGTCGGGCTGATGGGCCCGCACTCAGCGTCGCTCGGCATGCGTTTCTACACCGGCAACATGTTTCCAAAGGCCTATAAGAACGCCATCATCGTTGCCAGGCACGGTTCCTGGAACAGGTCGAAGAAGTTCGGGGGCGACGTTGTCGTCGTCAAGCTGAACAAGGACGGCACGGTTAAATCCACTGAGCCGCTGATCACCGGTTTTCTGGAGAACAATAGCTACATCGGCCGCCCCGTGGACGTGCTGCAACTGAAGGACGGCTCGATGCTGGTCTCAGACGACTGGAACGGCGCCGTCTACCGGATCAGCTACGCAAAACCGAAGGTCGCTACGCGGTAGAAGCCTCGTGTGCGAATACGACCAGGCAATCCGGCGCCTTCTGATCGAAAGCTCTGGATTGCCTGGTGCAACTCTCTCCCCCGCGATTTCCCCCGTCGACTAGTGATCACGAAAAAAGAGAGTTCGATTGATGCGTCGCGCAATTGCGGGTTTGGCTTTCACTTTCATCGCATCCGCGGCCTGTGCGGAGACGATTGAAGATCGCGCCGCGCCGTGTCTCGCCTGTCATGGCGAGCACGGACAATCCGACACCGAGAATACGCCTTCGTTGGGCGGGCAGCAGCCGGCTTACGTCCTGATCCAACTCTTCATGTTTCGCGAGAAGCTGCGCGCGTTCGAGCCGATGAACGAGATGGCGAAAACGCTGAGCGACGACGACCTTCGAGTCTTCTCCGATTTCATCGGCAAGTTGCCGAAACCGATGCCGACGGCAGACGCAGGCGATGGCGCTCGCATGCAGCGCGCCCAGGCACTGGTGACGCGAAATCACTGCAATTCGTGTCACAAGGCGGACTTTTCCGGCGGCGACAACGTCCCGCGTATCGCCGACCAACGCGAAGACTATCTCGCCAAGACCTTGGCCGACTACAAGAACAACACCCGCCACGGCTACGACGCGACCATGGCCGAAGTGATGCAGCCGGTCACGCCGGAGCAGATTGCCGATCTGGCTTATTATCTGGCCCGCGTGCGCTAGGCGTTTCGCTTGCGGCCACCGCTGGCCTTGTCGTGACGAGCGCGCTACAAGTCGTGCCGTCCAACGGAGCAAGCCATGCAAGATCTCTGGCGCCTTTCGGCTGCCGAACTCGCCACCCTCATCAGCTCTAAAAAAGTCTCTGCCAGAGAGGCAGCGTCGGCGGCGCTGGCGCGGCTTGATGCCGTCAACCCCAGGATCAATGCCGTCGTGGATCATCGCCCGGAGGACGTGCTGAGGCAGGCCGATGCCGTGGATGCCGCGATCGGCCGGAAGGATGATGTGGGTCCGCTCGCAGGCGTCCCGGTCACGGTGAAAGTGAACATCGATCAGGAAGGCTTCGCTACGACCAACGGCGTGAAGCTGCAACGCGAAGCGATCGCAGCGGCCAACTCGCCGGTCATCGACAATCTGCGCAAGGCCGGCGCCGTTGTTCTCGGGCGCACCAATTGCCCGGCCTTTTCCTATCGCTGGTTCACCACGAACCTGATTCACGGAGATACCAAAAACCCGCGCGATCGCGGGATCACGCCGGGCGGCTCGTCTGGCGGGGCCGGGGCGGCCGTCGCCGCGGGAATCGGCCACATCGCCCATGGCACAGACATCGCGGGATCGATCCGCTATCCCGCCTATGCCTGCGGCGTTCACGGCTTGCGGCCGACGGTCGGGCGTATCCCGGCGTTCAATCCGGGGCTGCCGGAACGCAGCATCGGCGCCCAGATTACCGCAGTGTCGGGTCCGCTGGCGCGTACGATCGGCGATCTGAGGATCGCGCTGGCCGCGATGTCGGGAAGAGATTTCCGCGATCCGTGGTGGGTGCCGGCCCCCCTGGAGGGGCCTACGATGCCGAAGCGCGCCGCGCTGTGTCTGCGCCCCGATGGTCTCGAGACCGTTGCGGAAGTGAAAGCCGCGGTAACCGACGCAGGCAAGCGTCTGGAGCGCGCCGGCTGGACGGTGGACATCATTGAAAGCACCCCGCCGCTACAGGAGGCCGCGGATTGGCAGACCAAGCTGTGGCTCGGCGATGGCTATGAAGCGCAACTGAACGCGGCCGAACGCGAAGGCGATCCCGGTGCGCTCGCCTGCTTGCGGGGAAATCGCTCTGTCGTGTTTCCGTTCGACGCGGCGGCCTTCGCGAAAGCGTTGACGCGGCGCGCGACCCTGATGCGGCAATGGCTCGGCCTGTTTGAGAAATACGCCGTTCTGCTGATGCCGGTATCCGCTGAACTGCCGTTTCCCGACGGCCTCGATCAGAAAGACGAGGCGTCGTTTAAGCGGGTGTGGCGCGCGCAATTACCCCAGATCGCGATTCCGTTTTTGGGGCTGCCCGGGCTGACGGTCTCGACAGGGTTGGTCGGACAAATTCCGGTAGGCGTTCAGGTCGTCTCGGGCCGCTACCGTGAGGACCTTTGCCTGCTGGCCGGCGAGGCCATCGAGGCCGGCGGAACGCCATCTGCCGCAATCGATCCCGTTTGATTCAGGCGAGCTAAAACAGGATGCCAGGCATTTACGATTTCAAGGCAATATCGCTGGGAGGCGAAGAGATCGGGCTTGATCGGTTTGAAGGACAGGTTCTGCTGATCGTCAACACCGCCAGCGCCTGCGGTTTCACGCCGCAATACCAAGGTCTGGAAGTGCTGCATCGCGAATTCGCGCCACGAGGCTTTGCCGTTCTCGGATTTCCATGCAATCAGTTCGGTGGTCAGGAACCAGGCGACGCCAGGCAGATCGAGCAGTTTTGCGTCAACAACTATCACGTCACCTTCCCGATGTTCGCGAAGATCGATGTGAATGGCAGGAACGCCCATCCTCTTTACGAACATCTGAAGGCTGCGAAGTCTGGCCTGCTTGGTTCTTCGATCAAATGGAATTTTACCAAATTCCTCGCCGATCGTGCGGGCAAAGTGGTCGCGCGGCACGCGCCGACGGCAACCCCGGCGGGGCTGAAAAAGGAAATCGAGGCGCTACTGTGAACGAGAAAACCGAAGCCACGAGCGAGCAACTGCCCGACCGTCTTTCGATCCACCCGAGCAGCCCGTACTACAACGCGGAGGTGCTGGCGCGTGACGTCGGCATTCGTTTCAAGGGCGTCGAGAAGACCAACGTGGAGGAATATTGCGTCAGCGAGGGCTGGGTGAGGGTGACTGCCGGGACCGCCAAAGACCGCCACGGCAATCCACTCACCATGAAGGTGCACGGCCCCGTCGAACCGTATTTTCGCGACAAGAAACCGTCCTGAAGTTCAGTCATCGCAGCGAGTGTGCAAGAAACCGATCGTTCTCTTGCAGTCGATTACCTAGCTAGTGCTTGTAAAGACGGTGCAGCCGAATGCGCCCGCGAGCAATCCGAAAGTCGAACGCATGTCCGTCCGTATTGTCGATATCACAGAAATCACAAAGCCGATTTCTTCGCCGATCCGCAACGCCTATATCGATTTCACCAAAATGACGACAAGCCTGGTTGCCGTTGTCACGGATGCAGTGCGCGACGGAAAGCGAGTGGTCGGCTACGGCTTCAATTCCAACGGCCGATACGGGCAGGGCGGCCTGATCCGCGAGCGCTTTGCGCCGCGCCTGATGGAAGCAGATCCCGCCGAACTCCTCGACGAGACCGGTGAAAACCTCGATCCGGACGAGGTCTGGGCGAAGCTGATGTCGAATGAAAAGCCGGGCGGTCATGGCGAGCGTTCGGTCGCGGTCTGCACCATCGATATGGCGGTATGGGATGCGGTGGCGAAGATCGCGGGCAAGCCGCTCTTTCGACTACTTGCCGACCGCCACGGACGTTCTGCAAATCCCCGCGTGTTCGTCTATGCCGCGGGCGGCTATTATTATCCGGGCAAGGACGTGTCAATGCTGCGTGGTGAGATGCGCGGCTATCTCGACCGCGGCTACAATGTTGTGAAGATGAAAATTGGTGGGGCGCCGATCGCTGAAGATCGCCAACGCATCGAGGCCGTGCTGAAGGAGCTCGGCAATGATGCGCAGCTTGCGGTCGACGCCAACGGCCGCTTCGATCTGGAGACAGCCATCGGCTACGCCAGGATGCTGCGCGAATATCCGCTGTTCTGGTATGAAGAGGCGGGCGATCCCCTGGATTTCGCATTGCAGGCCGCACTCGCCGAATTCTATCCCGGCCCTATGGCGACCGGAGAAAACCTCTTCAGCCATCAGGACGCGAGAAACCTTCTCCGCTACGGCGGGATGCGGCCCGACCGCGACTGGCTGCAATTCGATTGCGCGCTCTCCTACGGTCTTTGCGAATACCAGCGCACACTGGGCGTGCTGCAAACGCTGGGATGGTCGCCCAGCCGCTGCATTCCGCACGGCGGCCATCAGATGTCGCTGAATATCGCAGCCGGTCTCGGGCTCGGCGGCAATGAGAGTTATCCCGATCTGTTCCAGCCCTATGGCGGTTTCCCGGACGGCGTTCGAGTCGAGAACGGCCACATCGTCATGCCGGAATTACCGGGCATCGGCTTCGAAGGGAAATCGGACCTTTACGCCGAAATGAAAGCGCTTGCGGCGTAGCCCAGCCGCGCGACTGAACGCATCCCAAAGCGTCGGATGACGTTACGACAGCCGCATGTCCAGCAGCCGCCGGCCATCGTTCTTCAGCAGCTTCTTCACCGCGCTCGAGGCTGCTACCTCGTTTTGGTTGGCGTAAGCCTCGTGGTTCTTTTCGATATCCTCGAGGTGATAGAGATAGTTGACCATGAAGCCGGCGGACTCGCGCAGTCCCTTCGCAGAGATATCGCCGAGCCAGTCGATCCGCTCCAGCCGCGCGCCGTTGCCGAGATGGAAACGCGCCACCGAGTCGATCATACGTCCTTTCGGCGTGCGCGCCTTCAAGAAGTAAAAGGCCGCCAGCGGTTCGAGCAGCGAACGCAGCTGCGCCGCCATCGCCGGATCGCTAAACCAGTCCGGCTTGTCGAGTTCGTCGAGCAGCGCACGGTCCTCATCGGTTACGGGAACATCGGCGGCCTGCTTCAGCCAGTGCATGAAGCCGGGCACCGGTGACAGCGTCACGAAGTTCTCCAGCTTCGGCAATTCCCGCCGCAATTCCTCAACCACCTGCTTGATGAGGAAGCTGCCGAAGGAAATGCCGCCGAGCCCGCGTTGAGTGTTGGAGATTGAATAGAACACCGCGGTGCGAGCTCGTTCAATCGGCACCAACTGCCGGTCCTCGGCGAGCAGCGGCGCAATCGCGCCGGGAATGGCCTCGGTCAACGCCACCTCGACGAAGATCAGGGGTTCATCGACCAGAGCGGGATGAAAGAAGGCGTAGCAGCGCCGATCAACCGGGTCGATGCGGCGGCGCAGATCGTCCCAGTCCCGAATCTCGTGCACCGCCTCATAGCGAATGATCTTTTCCAGGATGTTCGCGGGTGTCGACCAGTCGATCTTGCGCAGCACGAGGAATCCCCTGTTGAACCAGGAAGACAATAAATGCACGACGTCGCGGTCGAGCGCGGCCAGGTCCTTGTAACCGTTCAGGAGACGCAGCAGATCCGCGCGCATTTCCACCAATTCGCTGGTGCCGCCCGGGGCGCGGTTCAGGCGGCGGATCAATTCCTGCCGACGCGGTTCGGATGCGAAATGCAGATCGCTGGCGTCCTCATCGCTCGGCTGGGCGCGCCAGGACTCGATCGCCTGTGAAAGCTTTTCCCGGTCGGGGCCGAAATCGCGGACCAGTGCCTCGAAAAACGCAACCCGGCTGGCGTCGTCGAGGTGATGATAGCGATCGAGTACCTCGCGTGCCATCGCGGTGCCCGAGGCCTCGCCCCGGCCTGACAACAGCGCCTCGCACAAGTCCAGAATGCCGGAGGTATCCTGCTTTCCGTTCGATGATCCGCCTCGGCGAAGCAGCGTCCGGCCGCGCTCGGAAATCGAGGCGAGAAGATCCGAGAAGAAGGCATTGCTCATGGCGGCGTCTCGAATCCGGACCGGCGGGAGTACATGGATTTAATGCGGAGCCGATCACAGTCAAGCGGACATTCGGCGCAACAGCCTAACCCTGGGCCGCATGATTTGCGGCGATTGCCGCTAATTATCGCACTGCCAGATAGGTTCTGCCGAAAATAGCAGCTCGTTCTGCCAAAGCGGTTATACTTCAGGCCGGAAAATACGGGAATCGTTCATGAACAACCCAAGCCGCGTGATCGGCTTCGTTAATGCCGCCCATTTCATCGATCATTACGCCATGCTGATCTTCGCCGCCGCCGTCATCGTGATGGGGCCCGCGCTCGGCATGACCTATTCCGAGCTGTTGCCGTATGCGACACCGGGCTTCATCGCGTTCGGCGCGGGATCGCTGATCACGGGCTGGTTGGGTGACCGCTGGAGCCGCCGCCACATGATGGTGATCTTTTTTGCCGGGATCGGCGCTTCGATGATAGCGGTCGGCTTCGTGCAGACCCCGCTGCAGCTTGGTGCCGCGCTATTGGCCATCGGCGTGTTCGCCTCGATCTATCATCCGGTCGGCACCGCGATGATCGTGTCCTATGCCGACCGTCTGGGCCGCGAGATGGGACTGAACGGCGTTTGGGGCAATCTCGGCGTGGCCTCGTCCGCGCTGGTTACAGGCGTCGTCGGCCAGTATCTCGGCTGGCGCCTCGCTTTCATCATCCCGGGTGTCGTCACCGCCCTGATCGGCGTGGCCTTTTCATTGCTGGTGGTTCATGAAGACCGCACCGGCTCGAGACAAGCGGCCGCGCAGGCGCGCGTCGCGAAACAGGATATGTGGCGCGTCATTCTGGCGCTGCTGATTGTGGTGATCGCGATATCGACCACTTTCAACGCCGTAACGGTGGCGCTGCCGAAACTATTTGCCGAGCGCTTGGCCGACCTCACCAGGAGCCCGGCGATGTTGGGTCTGATTGCGGCCTGCGTCTATGTTTTCGGGGCGATGACACAATACACAATTGGCAAGCTGCTCGACCGCCACTCGCTGAAGACGATCGCCTTGCCGTTGTCTTTCATGCTGGCGCCGATGCTTTACCTGGCGGCGACGTTGTCGAACCTGCCTCTAATCCTGGTCTCGGTCGGCATTGTCATGGGTGCCTTCGGACAGGTCACCGTCAACGATGCCATGATCGGCAAGTACACCAGCGAAGAATGGCGATCGCGCGCCTATGCGGTGCGTTATTTCGTCGGCTTCACTGCCGCGGGCGCCTCGGTCGGGCTAGTAGCGTGGCTCTACGAGCAGGGCGGCTTCGTCACCATGCTTCACGCGTTTGGAACGCTTTGCCTGCTTGTGATCGCGGCCGCGGTCTTGCTCCCCCGGGAGATCAGGACTCCATCGCCAGGCGCAAGCTGATCGCCTGATCACGGTCCGGCGGGCGAGAGCGGTTGCACGACCGGAGCTTTCTTCTTTCGTTGCGCGAGCCAGTTCTCGAACCGTTGAACCACCACAAAAAACGCCGGCACGAAAAGGACGGCGAGGCAGGTCGAGGCGAGCATGCCTGAGAACACGGTGATGCCGATCGATTTGCGCGCGCTCGCGCCAGCGCCGCTCGCGATGACCAGCGGCACGACGCCGAGGATAAACGCAAACGACGTCATCAGGATGGGCCGAAAGCGTGCGCGCGCCGCCTCGACGGCGGATTCCAGCAACGGCCTGCCGTCACGCACATGAAGTTCGAGCGCGACTTCGACGATCAGGATCGCGTTCTTGGCTGATAATGCGATCAGCAGGATCAATCCAATCTGGGTGTAAAGGTTGTTCTCGATCCGAAGCCCGGTCAGCACCGCCATCGGGCCAAGCAGCGAGAGCGGGACGGCCAGGATCACGGAGACCGGCGCATACCAGCTCTCGTATTGTCCGGCCAGGACGAGATAGACGAGCAGCATCGCCAGACCGAACACATAGTAGATCTGGTTGGTGACCGCTTTCTCCTGGTAGGACATCGCCGTCCATTCATAGCCTGTGCCTGGCGGCAACGTCTTGTCCGCGATCTGCTCCATCAATATCAGCGACTGGCCGGAACTATAGCCTTGTGCCGGCAGGCCGATGACGGTCGCTGAAGGGTAGAGATTATACAGGCTGATCAGGGAGGGGCCGACCGCCGGCGTGATCTTAGCCACGGTGCCGATCGGGATCATCTCGCCTTGCTGGTTGCGCACCATCATGTTGGCGATGTCGCGCTCCGTCAGGCGAAAGCGGGAGTCCGCCTGAGCATAGACCTGGAAGACACGGCCGAACTTGTTGAACTGATTGACGTAGGAGGAGCCGAGGTATGAGGCCAGCGTCGAGAATACCTGGTCAACAGTGACTTGCAGCGTCTGCGACTTGATTCGGTCGACCTCGACATCGAATTGCGGCACCATGGAACGGAAGGGCGAATTGACCCGTTGCAACGCGCTCTGGCTCTGCGCGTTGGCGACAATGGCGCCGGTAATGGCCTGCAGCTTGGCGAAATCGCTATTGCCGTCGCGTAACTCGACTTGCATAGCGAATCCCGCCGCGTTGCCGATCCCCTGGATAGGGGGCGGCGGCAGCACCAGTGTGCGCGCATCGAGGATCGCGCCGACCTTCTGGTTCAGCCCGATCACCAGAGAGCGCAGATCCTCTCCAGGTCCGCGCGAGTCCCAGTCCGTGAGAATGATGTAAGCCACGCCGCCATTAGCGAGGCTCGCGCTGTTGTCGAGCGCCGATATGCCCGCAATTGTGATGACCTGCGCGACCCCGGGCGTCTGGCTGGCGATCTCGCTTACCTCGCCGAGCACCTTCTGGGTTCGGTCAAGCGCCGCACCATCGGGCAACTGCACCGCGGCGATCAGGTAGCCCTGGTCTTCAATCGGGAGAAAGCCGGTCGGCACGCGTGACAAGCCATAGACGCCAATGGCGATCAGGATCAGCGCAACGATCACCGAAATATTGCTGTGGGCGGTCATGCGGCCAATCAACCGGGCATAGCCGTTCTCAAGCCGACCGTAGACGTTGTTGAAGCCGCGGTAGAACCAGTTGCGCTGTTCCGGGGGTACGGGATGGCGCAGCCACAGCGCGCATTGCGTCGGCTTCAAGGTGGCGGCGTTGACTGCGCTGAGCAGCGCGGTCGCCGCAATCACTAACGCGAACTGCGCGTAGATGCGCCCGGTCAGTCCCGACAGAAACGCCGCCGGCAAAAACACCGAGATCAGGACCAGCGTGATGCCGATGATGGGAGCGAACAACTGATCCATCGCCCTGATCGCGGCGTCATGACTGGACATACCTTGCTCAATGTTATGCGCCGCGCCTTCGACCACAACGATGGCGTCGTCCACGACGATGCCGATAGCGAGCACGATCGCAAACAGCGTCGACAGATTGATGGTGAAACCGAGCGCGGCCATTGCCGCAAAGGCACCGATGATGGTGACCGGCACGGTCGTGGCCGGCACCAGCATCGCGCGCCAGTCTTGCAGGAACACGAGGATGACGACCAGCACCAGGAAGCCGGCCTCGAACAGGGTTTTGTAGACTTCATGAATGGAAGCCGAAACGAACTTCGTGGTGTCGAAGGGGGTGTCATACTTGATGCCCTGCGGGAATGCGCGCGCAAGCTCTGCCATCTTTTTCTGCACGGCTTGCTCGACCTGAAGCGCGTTGGCGCCCGGCGACTGAAACACGCCGATGCCAGTGGAAGGCTGGCGGTTGAGCGAAAACGTCTGGCTGTAGGTCTGCGCGCCAAGTTCCACCCGGCCGACGTCACGCACGCGCGTCACGTCTCCGCTGGTGCCGGTCTTGACGATGATGTTTTCGAATTGTGCCTTGTCATCGAGCCGGCCGTTGACGTTGAGCGTATATTGAAATGCCTGGCCGGCTGGCGTCGGCGGCATCCCGACTTGCCCAGCCGTGACCTGCTGGCTTTGTTGCTGGATCGCCTGGATGACGTCCTGCGGCATCAATCCGCGGACCTGCAGCTTGTTCGGATCGAGCCAGATTCGCATCGAATATTGTCCGGCGCCGAACACCGTGACATTGCCGACCCCGGGTAGCCGAGAGAGCTCGTCGCGAATGTTGATCGTCGCGTAGTTGCTCAGATATAGGCTGTCATAGCTGGAATCGGGCGAGGTCAACGTCACGAACAGCAAAATCGCCGTCGACTTCTTTTGGACGGTAACGCCCTGGTTCTGAACCGATTGCGGCAATGACGGGAGCGCCGTTGCGACCCGGTTCTGCACCAACACCTGCGCGAAGTTGAGGTCGGTGCCGATCTTGAACGTCACTGTCAGCGCATAGGTGCCGTCGGCGCTGCTATAGGACTGCATGTACAGCATGTCCTCGACGCCGTTCACCTGCTGCTCGATCGGCAGCGCAACGGTATCGATCAATGTCTTGGCGCTGGCGCCCGGATAACGTGTCGTGACCTGCACGGTCGGCGGCACCACGTCCGGATATTGCGCCACGGCAAGTTCGAACAGCGCCACGCCGCCGATGAGTATCATCAGCATCGCAATCACATTGGAAAGAACCGGCCGCTCTATAAAGAATTTTGAAATCATGGGCCGTCCTATTTGGCCGATGCAGTGGGCTGCTCAAGTTTCTGCAGTTGGGGATCGACCTTCTGGCCTGGAATTGCCCGGAGCAGGCCGGCCGTCACGACACGGTCCTCGGGCTTCAGGCCGCTCTCGATGACGCGTAAGCCTCCCTCGAGCGGCCCGGTCTGTACCTTGCGCTGCTCGACCACGTTCTCGCTTGTCACCACCAGCACATAGCGCCCGCCCTGGTCGCTGCCGAGCGCGGCATCCGGAACCAGTAATGCGTTCTGCTCTCTGTTCACGGGAACACGGACGCGGATGAAATAGCCCGGCAGCAGCAGCCGCTTCGGATTGGGCACAATTCCGCGCACTGCAAGAGTGCCTGTCGACTGGTTGACCGTCGGGGCCGCGTAATCGAGCTTGCCCTCGTGCGGGTAGCCGTCTTCGGTCTGCAAGCCCACTTCAATGGGCATCGACTTCAGCTCGGCAGTCGTCAATCCCCTTCTTATCGCTTCGGCTCTGATGCGGAGCACGTCTTGTTCGCTGACGTTGAAATTCACGTAGATCGGATCGTACGCTACGATGGTCGCGAGCTGGGTCGGGGAGGCTACGCCGACCAGTTCGCCGACCGAGACCAGATGCGCGCTGACGATGCCGTCGAACGGGGCGGTGACTTTGGTGTAGCTGTAGTTGACCTCGGCGATCCTGGTGTTGACCTGCGCCTGTTGCAGGTTGGATTTCATGTTTTGATCGGCGGCCGTGGACTGGTCCAGCGTCGCCTGCGAGACCGCCTGGCGCGCGACCAGATCGCTTTGGCGTTTGAAGTCGGCTTCGGCCTGCTTCACTGATGCCTGCGCACCGCTTTCGGCCGCACGCGCCTGATCGAGCTTCAGCTTGTAGGTCTCGGGCTCGATCGTAAACAGCGTCGTGCCTTCCTTCACAGCCGAGCCGTCCTGATAATCTATCGATTGCAGGAAGCCCTGCACACGCGCTACCAGATCGACCGATTGGGTTGCTGCGGTGTTTCCCGTCTCTTCGAGGTAACGCGTGATCGTGCGTTGCACAGGAGTTGCGACGTCGACCTTGGGCGGCGGTGGCGGCACAAAAGTGTTTTGCTCGCAGCCAGCGAGCAGGACGAGTGCGAGAGCGGCGCTGGCGGCCTGGCCCGCGAGCGCGAAGTGCCTGCCCTTAGTCGGCGTGAAACATCGACGCGCAGGCCTCATTGCAGCCCCCGATCTCGCGTCCGTGAGACGGGCCTGCTTCGGCTCTGCATCGCATCAATCCGCTTGCAGACGTTGAAAGCAGGCCGACACCGACGGCGTCGATAATGCTACCGGCAATCAAGAGCCCTGACAATTGATCGTTTTGATCGGGGATTTCTGGTTTGAAAATGTGTTCGGATCAATCACACTCAGGATCGAAATTTGGTGATCGGCGGTAACACAGGCGGCCGATAGAAAGAGAGTGCTAGATGGCAAATGGATCGCTACCGCTTCTCACCGGCCTTTTCATAAGTGCCGTGGTGGTCGCGTCCGCTGCGATAGCCGGCGCCGAAGGTGCAAAGAATGAACTCGCCCCGACCGGCAAATTGCGGGTGGCGATCGCGATCAGCCCGGCCGGCGGCGCGTTCTGGTCCACCAAAACCGAAACCGGCGGCTATGCCGGTGTTCCTGTCGATTTAGGCAAGGAGATTGCAGCGCAACTCGGCGTTCCCGTCGAGTATGTCGTTCACCAGAATTCAGGACAGATCACAGACGCTGCCGGGAAGGGCGCTTGGGATGTCGCCTTCCTGCCAAAAGACCCTGAGCGCGAAATCAGGATGTCTTTTGGACCGATCTATGAGGTCGCGGATGCGACCTATATCGTCAAGCCGGGTTCGGCTATTTCGAATTTCGAGACGCTCGATCGGCCGGGGGTGAAAGTTGCGGCCGTCAACAATACCACGACGATGCGCGGCGCTCAGGCGCATCTGAAGAACGCTGTTGTCACCGGCTATCAAACCTATGACGAAATATTCGGGCTGCTCAAAGGCGGCGAGATCGATGCGTTCGCGCTCTCGCGCGATCAACTCAATGCGATGGCCAGGAAAATACCGGGCACGCGCGTGCTGGACGAGACCTTCAAGCAGACGGTGACGGCGGTCGCGGTGCCGCTGAATCATCCGCAGGCGCTGGCGTTCGTTACGAAGTTCATGACCGAAGCCACTTCGAACGGCGTTCTGCGCAAGGTCTATGACGACAACGGTCTAAACGACGCGCCGATCCGCATGAAGTGATGGAACGCCACCGATGTCGTCGCCCTGCTTGATCGGGCGATCCAGTAAGCGATGGTGCGCGCCCATCAGGCGTTGACGTGCACGAAATCGCGCAGCATCGGATAGATTTCGTTGTTCCAGCGTTTGCCGCTGAACACGCCGTAGTGGCCGACGCCGGCCTGCATGTGATGCAGCCTGCGATAGCTGCGAACCCCGGTGCAGAGCTCCTGAGCCGCGAGCGTTTGGCCAATCGAGCAAATGTCGTCCTTTTCTCCTTCGACCGTCATCAACCCCATTCGCTTGACGGATGCCGGATTCACCGGCCGGCCGCGATAGGTCAGCTTGCCCTTCGGCAATAGATGGTCCTGAAATACATCGCGAATAGTTTCGATATAGAACTCTGCCGGCAGGTCCATGACCGCAAAATATTCGTCATAAAAAGTCTTGATCGTTTCGGCTTTTTCTCTCTCACCTTTCACCAGATGATTGGCGAGCTCCACGTGCTGCTTGAGGTGCCGTTCGAGATTCATCGAGACAAAGGCCGTGAGTTGCACGAACCCGGGATAGACTTGCCGGAACGCGCCCTTGCATTGCACCGGCACGTAGTTGATCAGATTGTCCTTGAACCAATTCAGGGGCTTGCTCTTGGCGAAATCGTTGACCTTGGTGGGCTGAATTCGCGTGTCTATCGGTCCCGCCATCAGGGTCAGCGTCGCCGGTCGCGACGGATGATCGTCTTCCGACATGATCGCCGCCGCCGCGAGCGCGGATACCGAGGGCTGGCAGATGGCGACCATATGCGGACGCGGCCCTAGTTTTCCGAGGAAGGTGATGAGGTGCTCGGTGTATTCGTCCAGCCCGAACCTGCCGTGGTCGAGCGGAATCTCACGCGGGTTATGCCAATCGGTGATGTAGACATCGTGGTCCTGCAGCAGCGTCTTCACCGTGCCGCGCAAAAGGGTCGCGAAGTGACCGGACATCGGCGCCACCAGCAGCATTCGCGGCTGCTCGGGCGAATCCTTCTTTTTGAAATGCAGCAAGGAGCCGAACGGCGTCGCGTAACAGACCTCCTCGGTGACCTCCAACTCCCGGTTTCCGACCTGCACCCGCTCGATCCCGTAAGCAGGGCGGGTGTACGTCAGGGAAGAGCGGGAGATCAGTTCGAGGGATGCTGCCAACCTCCCGAACAGCTTGTCCGAGACGCCCTGTGGAACGAGATTGAGGTATCGCAGCGCGGAGGCCGCCCCTGACCGCCATGGCTCAGTCAGGTCCATGTGGTTCTGATACGCCTGGTACATCATGGACATTGTTCACGCCCGCCCTTGCCGGTGACGCCATGCAATATCGACGCCAAAGCGGCGCCTGGAGCGCTTGCCCGAACTGGCACGTCGCTTGCTCGTGAAACTAACGGCCCGAGGGGCCGGGCGGGCCGGTGAGCCGCGACCGCCAAGATCCTGACGGCATTGGGTCCGATCAAGGGGTGAGGAAGAGGTCATATGGCCAAGGCGACACTGACCATCAGCAGCAAGAATTACTCCTCGTGGTCGCTGCGCGGCTGGCTGCTGACTAAGTTCTCCGGGCTGGAGTTCGACGAGATAATCACCGCGCCGGATGATGCTTCGGCAAGGGCCGAAATCCTGTTGTTGTCGTCATCGATCCTGGTCCCGTGTCTGCGGCACGAAGGCGCGAGCGTCTGGGATACGCTGGCGATCGCCGAGTATCTCAACGAGATCATGCCCAATGCGGGCTTGCTGCCGGCAGACCGGGTTCAGCGGGCGCATTGCCGTTCGATTTGCGGGGAAATCCATTCCGGCTTTGCGACGCTGCGCGCATCGCTGCCCGTCAATCTCAAAGGTCACTTCCCGGGTTTCAAGATTTGGTCGCGCGCGCAGGCTGACATCGATCGGGTATGCGGGATCTGGCGCGACTGTCTTGCCACGTCAGGCGGGCCTTTCCTGTTCGGCGAGCGCACCATGGCGGATGCCATGTATGCGCCTGTGGTGACGCGTTTCATGACCTATGACGTGAAGCTTGAACCGCAGCTCAAGACCTATGCCTCGGTCGTCATGGCTATGCCGGAAATGCACGAATGGATCGAGGCAGCCCGCGCGGAGCCTGCCGAAATCGAAGAACTCGAGGTTGAATATTAGGCCGAGGGGGCGTTGTCCTTTGTTTAAGGCGCTCAAGCAACGGGCACTCTTTGCTCAAGCTAGAGCCATCACCGGACCTGATTACGCTCGGATACCACGGCCGCCAAAGGTGCATGGGCACCCCCGCTCACGAAACGCCGACCTTTCTCGATGTGTTTTCGGCATCATCTCGGCTGCGACGAGATGGAATTACTAACCCGCGGTGCTGGCGCGAATTTCGCATAGCTGGATGAAGCTGTGAACGCGACGACGCGGCGCTGCCGAATTCAGGATTGACTTGGTGACGGCCGCTTCGCGCCAACAAAACGGTGGAGGCTCTCATGAACCAGCACGCCCTCGTCAGCAAATTCTCCCACGTCAAACCAACCGACACGGATTTCGAGACAGGTGGGTTGCGCGACTTCTTCCTGTATCGCGATCTCGGCATCGCCGCCGCGACCGGCGGACAAGTGATCTGCCATCTGGTCAAGGCCAATCCGGATTTGCCGCCGGAGGACGGCACTGGTTGGCATCGCCACGACTGCGACTTCCAGATCGTGATCATGATGAAGGGCTGGGCCCGCTTCATGTACGAGGACAAGCCCACGCTCGTCCAGGCGGGCGACGTGGTGCATCAGCGTCCCGGTATCGTGCACTACCTGTTCGATTACTCGCCCGACATGGAGTATCTCGAAATCGTCAGCCCGGCGGATTTCAAGACCGTCGACATGCCACCGGCGACTGACAAGGTGCCGAGCGTAACACCCTGGAAGTAGAGCAGGAGCCGTGAGCCGACGAGTTAACGTCGTCGTCGCCTGCCGGCTTCGCTTGGTCGACGAGCGCGCTGCATATCGTGAGGTGGTTCGAAATAGCGCCGATAGCTAGCCGTGAACAGGCGAGTACAAGTCCCAACGTCCGATTCGGACGCGGTTTGTTCAGGCCGCGTTCCGAACCTTAATTCGTCCGGCAGATCCGTCGCGTTTTGATACAGCAATGGTGCTCAAGCAGTGCGCGCCTGCCTTGCCCGCGGCACTCGCCAGCCCACTACTGTGGCCTCGACGGTGTCGCCGGAATCGTCATTGCGCCATTCGCCGTCGATGTAACGACAGGCGAACGGAAGTTGATACGTTCCGCTGTGATCCTCGCAGAGCACCTGAACCGGTAAGCCGGGCGGCGGTTCCCCGTGGCCGTCGAACTCAGCGAGACGTCGTTCGCGCGTTGCCATTCACGTTCTCCCCTGTAAAAGCGCCGGCGTTGTGCTCCCCCGCACTGTTCACCGGCCTCGTTTTGCAAATCTCACAGCGTGATTGAGGTTTCAGTGTGGTATCGTCCGCGTCCTTTGTCTCGTTAATGCAATTTGCCGTGATGAGCGATAGCTGAAAGCATTCCACGAATGAAAAACTTCACCGTCGGGCGACTCGCGCTTATCGCGCAGTCGTCTTTAGCGCTCTGCGTGCTGCTGTCGTCTAGCGCCGGGGCGCAGGACATTCCCGGCATTGAAATCTGCACGGTCGAAAAAACCATGGAACGCCGCACGAGTTGCCTGCAAAGCAATGTCGATTTCCTGCAGAAAACAATCGTTAAGCTCAGCACCGATCACCAGCAAAAGCTGGATGCCGCAAACCGGCAGATCGAAATGTTAAAGGCCAGCGTCGCCTCCCTGCAGAAGACGATGGATGACCTTCAGGCGACCAAGAAGAAACCGGTCGAGGAACAGAAGGTGCCGGACGGTCAGAACAACAAAGCGTCGCAACCGGCAGCAAAAGACAGCGCTCCGCCAAAGGAGGGCGGGAAGTAACTCAAGCGAGCCCAGGCGAGTCCATCGCTGCCACGGCCGGCTTGACCCGGTCATGGCAGCTTTAGCATCGAGACGAGGTTCTCAGGAGCTTTTCTCGCCGGACATGACCGGACCGAACAATTCCCAGCTCTCGCCCTTGAAGCGCATCATCTGAAGCTGCTCCAGCGGGGCGAAATCGGTCGGGCTGGTCTTGATCTTGGTGCCCGGCAGATAAATTCCGATTTCGAAGTTCAGATTGGCCGCCTGCTTCATGACGTTTTCGCGGGTCAGATTGTCGCCGCATTGGCGCAGCACCTGCTCAAGACCTTTTGCGATGCCATAGCCGAATACGGTTGCCGCGTCCTGCTGGTCGCCCTCGGGATACCATTTGGTCATGAACGCCCGCCACTCGTTCATCGCGGGATCATTGTTCCACTTCGCATCAACCGGGTCCTTGAAATAGGCGGTAGTAAGGATGCCCTGGTCATTTTCGTAGCCGGCCGGCTTCATCACGCCGCCGATCGAGCTGGAGACATTGGTGAGGAAATGCACCGGATTCCATTTCAGTTCGCCAACCTTCTTGATCGCCTGTGCTGCGAATTTTGGCGTCGCGATGTTGACGAAAATATCGGGGTTGGCGCCCTTGATCTGCACTACCTGCGAATCCACCGTCGGCGCCGAGGTCTCGTAGGATGTCTCGATGACGATCAGCTTGTTGACCTGCTCGCCAAGGCCTTCTCGCAACCCGATGACGTAGTCCTTTCCAAAGTCGTCGTTCTGATAAAGCACGCCGATGGTTTTGCCGGATAATTCTTCAGAATATAGTGCGGCATAGATACGGGCTTCGGTCTGATAGTTGGGTTGCCAGCCCATCGTCCATGGAAAATTCTTCGGGTCATTCCATTTGGCGGCGCCTGAGGAAACGAAAAGCTGCGGCACTTTTTTCGCGTTCATGTATTTCTGGATCGCGCTGTTGCCGGGAGTGCCGAGCGAGTTGAAGATCAGCAGAACCTCGTCCGCTCTCAACGAGCTTGCGTGCCTGCTCGACCGTTTTTGGCGGGCTGTACCCGTCGTCATACGAGATGAAATTGATTTTGCGGCCGTTGATCCCGCCTTCGGAATTGAGCTTGTTGAAATAAGCGGCCTCGGTCTTGCCGATGGTCGCATAGGCCGACGCCGGCCCGGAGTAAGGCATGATATTGCCGATCTTGATTTCGCTGTCTGTTGCGCCCGGATCGTATTTTTTCTGCGCGTGCGCGGCGCCAGCAACCGCAACCGCCAGCAGTCCGGCAAGCGCGATGGATAAGGCGAGACGCCCGGCAAACAGGCCGGTTATAAATCTCCCGGTATTCAAGACACGATAATGCATCATCGTCCTCCCTGACGTGCTGGCCGAGGCTCATGCAGTCTTTGATTTAGGGCAGCTTGTGAGCCGTCGGATCTGAATGCTCCTGCAGTATGCACGATAGAGGCGCTGTTGCCAGCGACTGCTTGTGGCTAATTTCCGATCACGACCAGGCCACACCGCAACCCAGCCCAGCCCTGCGGGGCGCCGCGGATTGCTTGGCAACAATTGCCGATTTTGCCATAACCGTACGCAACGAATTGGCGCGCGTGCGGGATCAAGCCTGAAATCCGCCTGCAGCTCATAAGAATCTCGGGAGGATTTCATGCCGAACATTCGCGTTCTCGCGACCGACCTTGAATTTCCGGAAGGGCCGGTGGCGATGCCGGACGGATCGGTGGTGCTGGTCGAAATTCGCGGCCGGCGGCTGACCCGGATTTGGCCGGACGGGCGCAAGCAGGTGATCGCGGAAATTCCCGGCGGCCCCAACGGTGCTGCAATGGGGCCCGATGGCAAATGCTACATCTGCAACAATGGCGGGTTCAGCTGGGTGCCGTCGCGCGGCATGCTGATGCCGGGCGCGCCCGAACCCCACGAATATATCGGAGGTTCGATCCAGCGGGTCGATCTCTCGACCGGGAAGGTCGAAACCGTCGTCGACAGATGCGGCGAGCATCCCCTGAAAGGACCGAACGATCTGGTGTTCGACAAGCATGGCGGCCTCTGGTTTTCCGATCTTGGCAAGCGCCGGCCGCGCGACATGGATGTCGGCGCGTTCTATTACGTCAAGCCGGGCGGGAAGGACATTGTCGAAGGGGTGTTCGGCATGATGCCGGCCAACGGCATCGGACTGTCGCCGGATGAAAGCACCGTCTACATCGCCGAGACGCCGACGGCGCGGCTGTGGGCCTTCGACCTGTCCGCGCCGGGCACGGTCAAACCGCGCGACGTGATCTATCGTGGGGAACGCGGCAAGCCGATCGCCGGGCTCGGCGGTTACCAGATGTTCGACTCGCTTGCGGTGGAGGCGTCGGGCAATGTGTGCGTCGCGACCCTGATTTCCGGATGTATCTCGGTCATCGCGCCCGATGGCGCTGTTGTCGAGCAGGTGCCGACCGGCGACCGCGTCACCACCAACATTGCTTTCGGCGGAGCGGAACTGAAGACCGCCTACATCACGCTGTCCGGCAAGGGCGAACTGATCGCGATGGACTGGCCGCGCCCCGGCCTGCCGTTGAATTTTCTGAACAAATGATGATGGAATGCATCCGCTTTACGTTGAGGAACGTCGACGATGACCTGGCTTGAACCCGTAACGTTGCGCGGTGAGCACGCAAGGCTCGAGCCCTTGTCGCACGAGCACCGCGAAGGACTGACGGAAGCCGTCCAGGACGGCGAGCTCTGGAAGCTCTGGTACACTCTCATTCCCCGCCCCGAAGAGATGATCAGGGAGATCGATCGCCGGCTTACCTTGCAAGCGGCGGGTTCCATGTTGCCGTTCACCGTGTTCGACGCCGACGGTAAAATCTGCGGTATGACCACTTACATGAATGTGGATCCGGCGAACCGGCGCGTCGAAATCGGATCGACATGGTACGCGAAGCGAGTTCAGCGCAGTGCGATCAACACGCAATGCAAATTGCTGTTGCTGGCCCATGCGTTCGAAAAGCTCAACTGCATTGCGGTAGAATTCCGCACACACTTTTTCAACCATCAGAGCCGGCGTGGCATCGAACGGCTCGGCGCCAAGCTCGACGGAATCCTGCGCAGCCACCAGATTGCGCCCAACGGCACGCTGCGCGACACTGTGGTCTATAGCATCATCGCCAGCGAGTGGCCGACCGTGAAATCGCACCTCACCTATCAATTGAGCGAGAAGCCGAGATAAGCAGGGAGAGCGCTTCGAGCGAAGCGGCAACCGGTTTCGCTTAAGGGAAACGCTTCACAACAAAAAGACTCCGGAAGGCAAGATGGCGGATACATTCGATTACGTGATCGTTGGCGCGGGCTCTGCCGGATGCGTGCTCACCAGCCGGCTTTCCGAGGATGCCGGCACCAGCGTCTGCGTGCTCGAGGCCGGACCGCGCGACTGGCATCCCTACATTCATTTGCCCGCAGGGTTCATTAAGACCTTCCACATGAAGGGCATCAACTGGGCGTATCAGCAGGAGCCCGGCCCCTGGACCAATGGCCGCAGCATCTATGCGCCGCGCGGAAAGACGCTGGGCGGTTCTTCCTCGATCAACGGGCATATCTACAATCGTGGCCAGCGCATGGATTTCGACACCTGGGCCCAGTTCGGCAATCGCGGCTGGGGCTATTCAGATGTGCTGCCCTATTTCAAGCGGCTGGAACGGCGCGTCGGCGAGGGCGATGACGCTTATCGCGGGCGTGGCGGCAATCTCACCGTCACCACGATGGATTGGAAAGATCCGCTCTGCGAAGCATTCATGGCCGGCGCCATTTCGCTCGGCATACCCCGCAACCCGGATTACAACGGCGCGATTCAGGAGGGCGTGTCTTATGCCCAGCGTACGATCCAGAACGGTCGCCGGGTCAGTGCGGCGACCGCTTTTCTGCATCCCGCCAGCAAGCGGCCGAATGTACATGTACGCACGCATGCGCATGCGACCGAGATCATATTCGAGGGAAAACGCGCCGTCGGCGTGCGCTACCGCAAAGGCGGACGCGGTGGCGCGCTCACGGAAGTGCGCGCGGCCAGGGAAGTCATTCTCGCGGGCGGCACCTATAATTCGCCGCAGCTTCTGCAATTATCTGGCGTGGGCTCGCCGGACCTGCTGCGCCTGCACGATATCGAGGTGCGTCACGCATTGCCCGGCGTTGGTGAGGGATTGCAGGACCACTACGCACCGCGTTCCGTTGCCCGCGTCAAGAACATCCAGACCATCAACGAATTGAGGCGAGGGGTTAATCTTTGGATTGAGGCGTTGAAGTGGGCGACGACCCGGCGGGGCCTGCTCTCGCTTTCGCCCACGATGGTCTACTGCTTCTGGCACTCCGGCGAGACGACTGAGAGCTCCGACCTGCAGCTGACATTCACGCCGGCCAGCTACAAGGAAGGCGTTCAGGGCCAACTTGAGGACGAGCCCGGCATGACGGTGGCCTCGTGGCAGCAGCGGCCGGAAAGCCGCGGCTATGTTCGTATCCGTTCGGCCGATCCGTTCGACGCACCGATCATTCAGACCAACTATCTGGCCGAAGAGCTGGACCGGCGCGTGATCGTCGCCGGCATGAAGCTGGCGCGGCGGCTTCTCGCATCAGCGCCGCTCGCACCGTATTACGCGTATGAGGATTTTCCGGGACCTGGCGTACAGAGCGATGACGAATTCCTGGCCGCGGCGACGCAGCGCGGCACCACGACATTTCATCCAGGGTGCACCTGCCGGATGGGACCTGCCGGGAGCACCTGGGCCGTGGTCGATGATCAGCTGCGCGTGCACGGGCTGCAGGGGCTGCGCGTGATCGATGCCTCCATCATGCCGCGCATGATTTCGGCGAACCTCAACGCCTCGACCATGATGATCGCGGACAAGGCGTCGGACTTGATCCGCGGGCGGAAGCCGCTTGAGGGCGATCCTGCTGCGACCCCATTGATCGAAGCGCTTTCCCGCTAAGCTTTGGCCGTCGGTGGATTATAATTTCCCGCGGCGAAGTACCAATGCCGCAGCGAAAAGATCCAGGGTGATGCAGAGCGCGAGGGCTGCGCTATAATCGCTGCTCCAGCTGCGAACGAGACCGATGAGGCCGGGCCCGAGAGCGCCTATGGTTCCGCTGATCGCTGTCGACAATCCCATCACCACCGTAAAGGCGTTGGAATTGAATTCGCGGTGAATGATCAGAGGGGGCAGGGTTATAAGATTGCCGACCGAAAATCCGAACACTGCACTCGCGGCGAATAAGCTCGGAACATTGTCGATCTGCGAGATGGCAAGCAGCGCCGCCGCCTGACTGCATAGCGATACTGCCGCGATCGATCTCGGATCGAGCCGGTCCACGACGACGCCGAGGCAGAGGCGTCCGATAACCGCCATAGAGGTTGTCAGCGCAACGGCAAACCCGGCACCGGCGCGGCCGATCTTGGGTTCCAGCAATGCGATTTGGTGCACGATGAAACCGATCTGCGCCACCAACGCAAGTGCGAACGGCATTGTGATTGTCCAGAACGCCAAGCGGCGCACGACAGTCGCCCGCGACATCCGGCTTTCAGCCACAGAGACTTGTTCGCGGCCCGGATTATTGGCCTCGGCGCGTTTGCCGGCCGCAGGTTGCGGGCCGATCCATGCAACGATAACGGGCACGAGAACGAGCAGCATGATCGCCGTTGCGATTAGCATGGCGGCGGTAAAGCCGATTTGTCCGACCAGAAGCACCAGCAAAGGGGCGACGATCACCCCGCCACAACTTGCGCCGTTGAACGCGAGGCTGATGGCGAGGCCGCGACGGTGCACGAACCAGAAGCTCACGACGGTTGCGATCACGACCGTGCCCATGCCGATCCAACCGAGCGACATCAGGATGAAAGGCAGCGTAGAGCTGCCAGGGTTCTGTCACGAATGCCAGCAGTGTGGTCGACGCGCCCAGCGCTGCAACGCCGAGCAGCATCAGCCGCTTTGGGCCAAGCCGGGCGACCAATTCGTTGGTAAAGGTTGCGGTGATGTTGCTGATCAGGAAACTCAGGGTACTTGCACCTGAGATCAACGCCGCCGGCCAGCCGCGAAGGCGCTGCAACTCAGCAACATATACCCCGTGACCATAGAGGCCGAAGCCGAACAGAAACAGCGCTGCAAGAAAACAGGTCAGCACCACCCGCCAACCGGCGTAGTGCAGGGAACCCTCCTCCACAGCGCTTGGCGTAATCGCGTCCGCTGGCGGGATCATGCATCCACCCGTGCCGGATATAGGACAGCGCCACTTACTGGCAGCTATTGCTTGCGCCTGCGCCGTCTCAGACCTCTCTTCGGCTGAGGAACGCCAGCCGCTCGAACAAATGCACGTCCTGCTCGTTCTTGAGCAGCGCGCCATGCAGCGGCGGGATCAGCTTGCGCGGGTCGCGCTCCCTGAGCGTCTCCGGCGTCATTTCCTCGTTGAGGAGCAGCTTTAACCAGTCCAGAAGCTCGGAGGTTGATGGCTTCTTCTTGAGTCCCGGCACCTCACGGACCTCGAAAAAGATTCGCAGCGCTTCTTCGACCAGGCGTTTCTTGACGCCGGGAAAATGCACGTCGACGATCCGGCCCATGGTCTCGGCGTCGGGAAACTTGATGTAGTGGAAGAAGCAGCGGCGCAAAAACGCGTCGGGCAATTCCTTTTCGTTGTTGGAGGTGATCATGACGATTGGGCGGAGCTTTGCCTTGATGTTCTCGCCCGTTTCGTAAACGAAAAACTCCATGCGATCGAGTTCGAGCAGGAGATCATTGGGGAATTCGATGTCGGCCTTGTCGATCTCGTCAATCAGAAGCACCGGCCGCTTCTCGGCCGTGAAGGCGTCCCACAATTTGCCGCGCTTGATGTAGTTGGAGATATCCGAAACCCTGGCGTCGCCGAGCTGGCTGTCGCGCAAGCGGGACACGGCGTCGTATTCGTACAGGCCCTGCTGCGCTTTGGTGGTGGACTTGATGTGCCAGGTGAGGAGGGGCGCGCCGATGGCTTTCGCGACTTCCTCCGCCAGCACGGTCTTGCCCGTGCCGGGCTCCCCTTTGATCAGCAGCGGGCGCTCGAGCACGATCGAAGCATTGACGGCGACCTTGAGGTCATCGGTGGCGACGTAGTCCTTGGTACCGGTAAATTTCATCGAGCCTTTTGCCTTGGTTCTGGAGCGCAGGGGCGCACCTTGCCTTAACAGGAAACGAGCGGCGAAACAGCCTCCCCCGGGGAATGGGGGGATGCGTCAGGCGCCGTCGGGGAGTTGCCCCGCTTTGCGGCAGGGCCCTTGACGGACGGCAGCCGGCGGGCAATCTGTCAGCCATGTTCCTGCAATTCTTTACATCGCTGCGCGACGCGCAAATCCCGGTGACGTTGCGTGAATATCTGACGCTGATGGAGGCGCTCGACGCCGACCTCGCCGAGCAGACGGTGGAGAATTTTTACTATCTCTCGCGCGCGGCGCTGGTAAAGGACGAACGCAATCTCGACAAGTTCGATCGCGTGTTCGGCACTGTTTTCAAGGGCCTTGAGAGCTTGCTTGACGCTATGGAGAAGGCGGACATTCCCGCCGAATGGCTGAAGAAGCTCGCCGAGAAATATCTCACCGAAGAAGAGAAGAAGCAGATCGAGGCCATGGGCTGGGACAAGCTCATGGAGACGTTGCGCCAGCGGCTCAAGGAGCAGCAGGGGCGCCATCAGGGCGGCAGCAAATGGATCGGCACCGCCGGCACCTCGCCGTTCGGGGCGCACGGCTACAATCCCGAAGGCGTTCGGATCGGACAGGAAAAGAACCGCAATTTCCGCGCGGTGAAGGTCTGGGACCGCCGCGAATTCAAGGACCTGGACGGCAACGTTGAACTTGGAATCCGCAACATCAAGATAGCACTTCGTCGTCTGCGCAAGTTCGCCAGAACCGGCGCGCCGGACGAGCTTGATCTCGACACCACGATCAAGGAGACCGCGAACCACGGCTATCTCGACGTGCATATGCGGCCCGAACGGCGCAACGCGGTGAAGGTTCTGGTGTTTTTCGATATTGGCGGCTCGATGGATTCGCATATCGAGCAGGTCGAGGAATTGTTCTCGGCGGCGAAAACCGAATTCAAGCACATGGAATATTTCTATTTTCACAACTGCCTTTACGAAGGCGTGTGGAAGCAGAATTGCCGCCGCTTCACCGACCGCACCCCGACCTGGGACGTGCTTCATAAATATCCGCACGACTACAAGGTGGTGTTCGTCGGGGACGCCTCGATGTCGCCCTACGAGGTCATGGTTCCGGGCGGCTCGGTCGAGCACGTCAACGAAGAGGCCGGTTCGGTCTGGCTCGATCGCATTACCCGCACCTATCCCCATGCGGTGTGGCTCAACCCGGTCGCGCAGCGTCATTGGGATTATTCGGAATCCACCACCATCATCCGCCGGTTGTTCTCGGAGCGCATGTATCCGATCACAATCGAAGGCCTCGAAGCCGCAATGAAGGAACTGGTGCGGTAGTCGCAGCTATCGTCCGGAAAGGCCGCGTGAATTCCGGGTTCGCTGGTGGCGAGCGCCGGAATGAGGAAACAACGAGGTAAGCTTGATGTCCCAGACCATTCATCGCGGGATCAAATCCCTGATCGATCAGGCCAACGCGGAGATCGAAACCATGAGCGCGGCCGACGCGATCGAGGCGGCGCAAAGCGAAGACGTTGTGATCGTCGATATCCGCGATCCCCGCGAGATCGAGCGGGACGGCCGCATCCCCGGTGCGTTCTCCTGCACGCGTGGCATGCTGGAATTCTGGATCGATCCGGCGAGCCCCTACGCAAAGCCGATCTTTCAGCAGGACAAAAAATTCATCTTCCACTGCGCCGGCGGGATGCGCTCGGCGCTTGCCGCAAAGACTGCTCAGGACATGGGTTTGAAGCCGGTCGCGCATCTGGGCGGCGGGTTTGCGGCTTGGCGCGATGCCGGTGGGCCGGTGGAGAAATACGAGCCGAAGAAGAAGAGCTAGCGCAGTGATCGTGTTGTCCTCTCAACCGCATCGCGACAGACAACACGTGGATAGCCGGCGTTAAGCCCGGCCCGTACGAACCGAAAGGGCTGAGGCCATGACCACCAACGACGACCCGCTTGTCTCGACCGATTGGCTCGCCGCGCACATCGGTGACCCCGGGCTCAAGATCGTCGATGCGTCCTACAAGATGCCGGGCGTCAAACCGCCGCCTTCGGAGGATTATCTTGCCGCCCACATACCGGGCGCGGTGTTCTTCGATGTCAACGCCATCGCCGATCCCAACGATCCGCGGCCGCACATGTATCCGGACGCCGACCAGTTCGCGCGCGACATCTCGGCGCTGGGCATTTCCTCCTCAGATACGGTGGTCACCTATGATTCCGGCGCCTGGGTCGCAGCGCCGCGGGCATGGTGGATGTTTCTTTCGTTCGGTCATCGCAATGTGAAGGTGTTGGACGGCGGACTGCAGAAATGGCGCGCTGAGGGCCGCCCCACCGAGTCCGGCAAGGTCTCGGTCAAGACAGGTAAATTCCAGGCCAGGTTGGATCCGGGTTTCGTGCGGACCAAGGAGCAACTGCTCGGGAATTTGAAAAGTCGTCAGGAGCAGGTGGTCGACGCGCGTCCCCGTGCGCGTTTCGAGGGCGGTGTCACCGAGCCGTGGCCCGGACGGCGCTCTGGCCACATCCCCGGCAGCCGGAGCGTGCCGTATGCCGAACTGTTCGACCCCGCGACCGGCGCCATGAAGCCTCTGGTCGATTTGCGCAAGGCGTTCACGGGTGCTGGCATCGATCTGGACAAGCCGATCGTGACGACCTGCGGCTCCGGCGTTTCCGCGCTGGTGTTGACGCTGGCGCTGTATCGGCTCGGGGTGCGCGGCACGGCGCTTTATGACGGGTCCTGGGCTGAATGGGGACTGCCAAACGGTCCCGATATCGCGATCGGACCTGCGTGACCCCTTGACGTCACCGGCTGCGCGTTGCGCTGGTCGCCGCCAAATGGGCTAGCCGGCTGCTGCTGCAATCGCGTTTGCTGCTGTAGTTGTGCTGCTGCAACTGCTGCTGTTGTAACTGCTGTTGCTGCTGCTGCAACAATTGCTGCTGCTGCTGTAATTGCGGCTGCTGCTGATAGAGCAGGCGCTGTTGCGCTGCTTGCTGCGCCAGACGCGCGCGCCGAACGGCTGCTTTGTGTTTCTCTCTGGCTCGCTCCTCCATCAGCCGCTTCTTGATCGCGCTTTGATCCGGTGCAGTTGGCGCGGGCTTTGGCAACGGGGGCTTTTCGATCTCAACGGAAGGACCGCCCAGCGTGGCGATCTTGTCGGTCTCGGCGACGGGCGCGACGAGCGACATTGTTGGTTCATTCAGACCCGCCGGGACTGACTCTACTGGGGCTCGGCGAGAGTTCTGCAACTGATGAGGTTTGCTCCACCGCCGCGGTTTGGGTGTCACCTGCAGCAAGCGGCGCAGCGGCAGAAAGATCTGCCTGAACCGGGGCCGGTTCGGTTTGCGCCGGGCTTTCCGCCATGGCCTTGTCTGTAACCGCAATCTCGGGTTCTGCAGTTTCAGCCCTGATTTCGTTCGGCGCCGATTGCGCTGGCGTCAGCGTCGCCACCTTGTCTGGCTCAGCCGATGGACCAGCATCGATGGCGGCCGATGCCTCAGCGGCGGGAAGTTTCGGATCGCTTGCCGGTTCGATCACCAGCGTTGCCAACACGGGCCTCGCCGCCGGATTCTGCTGCGCAAAGACTGTTTCAGCCGGCGCGCGCCATGTCGGGTTGCTGACAAATTCCTCGTGGGCGGCGCGCAGGAGCGCGGCCGCGCCCAATCCGAACACCAGTATCGAAAGTGACAGCACGATCGCAGAAAACAAGAAGCGGAAGCCGGGAAGCATGACGAAGCGAACTCCGCCCTTGGCAGGGTTGCTGCAAAGGCCTTGAGCTATCGGGAACGCGGCGGTTACAGAACGGGCCAACTTCGCGGCATCGACAAATCAGCGCGCGACGAATTAGGCTCTTCTCACAATACCGCAAGCCGCTTGGCGCCGTTCGCGAAAAGACGAAGCGCGCGCAAATTCGTCAGGCCGCGCAAACCTTTTGGCGAATCCTGATGCTTCCCGGCAACGGTAATCGGTGCGATCACAAATGCTGGAACCCGGTGCAAAGCCGCCGGAATTGTCTTGAATGCGCCGCGATCTTCGGTCATCTGCCGTTAACGGTCCGGTGGGGGCTTGGGGCTATAACAAGAGCGATGATGATCACACGCATTCTGACGATTTCTGTCGCCGTGGCGGCTGTCGCGGTGGGAACCTCGTTGGCCCGAGCCCAGCAAAGCCGCCCGCTTCCGCCCGGAGCGGCCTACTCGCCGGCCCCGACGGCTTATCCGCCCGCCGGCTACCCCGCCGATTATCGCAGCGGTCCGGGCCTGCCCGATTTCGACTTGCTTGAGGACGACGACGACGCGCCGCAGAGTTCAGCAGCGCTGCCGCCGCCCGGCCCGGGGTTTTCTCCGGACGCTTCGCCGCATGGCCGTCCCCTCTATTCCGACCGCGCCATGCCGACCGGTCCGATCCTTTCACCGGACGATCCGCGTTATGGCCGGCCTGCCGGACCGCCGCCGGTGGTTTATGGCAATGGTGCCGCCGGGCCACCGCAGGCTTACGGCGCGCCCCAAGCGTACGGGGCACCCCAAGCGTATCCCGCCGATCGTGGAAGTCTTGATCCCAACCGGGATGAGGGCGCTTTGCGTCCCCCGGGCGCAATCGGGGCCCCCGGCGCAGTGACCGGAACCGTGCAGCCGCCGGTCGGAGCTGATGGCCGGCCGACCGTTCTTTCGGCGCTGCCGCCGGAAGAACAGCCCGAGGTCGGTACGCCGCAACTGGCGCCGAACCTGCGACGGCAGGAAGTCGCGTTTGCCACCAAAGAGCCCGCGGGAACTCTCGTGGTCGATACTCCGCACACATACCTTTACTACATCATGGGTGGCGGTCGCGCGATCCGTTATGGTGTGCGCGTCGGTCGCGATGGCTTCACCTGGACGGGCGTGCAGAAGATTTCGCGCAAGGCCGAGTGGCCGGACTGGCTTCCGCCGACCGAGATGATCGAGCGTCAGCCCTATTTGCCGCGCTTCATGGCCGGCGGCCCTGGCAATCCGCTCGGCGCCCGCGCCATGTATCTCGGCGCGACGGTGTATCGAATCCACGGCACCAACCAGCCCTCGACGATCGGCAAATTCGTTTCGTCGGGCTGCATCGGCATGCTGAACGAGGATGTGTCCGATCTGTTCGATCGCGTAAAGGTCGGCACCCGCGTCGTCGTGCTGCCGGGCGGTCCGCCGCCGGGGAGCACGACCGCCTCCGCGCAACCCATGCCGAGGTCTTCCGCTGACGCCGCCGGCCCTTCGCCGACGCAGATGTCGAGCGCACCGATTGCCGGCACGCAGCCCACCGTCGTGCCGCCGCTGCCCGCGCCGGTAACGGTCCGCTAGGTCTCGACCTCGACAAAATCAAAACATGAAAGGCGCGCGCCAGCGCGCTTTTTTCGTTCGGCGATAAGGTCAACACTGCAACGCGCGCGTCCGCAAGCTTCAGGCTAGCCGCCGCACCGGTTCGCCCTTGAACCAGGCATCGATGCCTTCAACCATCTGTCCGTAATGGTTGCGAAAGCCGTCCTCGGTGACATAGCCGAGATGCGGTGTCACCACGATGTTGTCCAGCTTGCGGAATGGATGATCGACCGGCAGCGGCTCGACGGAGAATACGTCGATCGCGGCGCCCGCGATTTTCTTCTGCTGTAGCGTTTCCAACAAAGCCGCTTCATCGACGATTGGTCCGCGAGCGGTGTTGACGAGGAAAGCGGTCGGCTTCATGCGCGCCAGATCCTCGCGGCCCACAAGTCCGCGCGAGCGCTGGCTCAGCACAACATGTACGGTGATGATGTCGGCGGTCTTGAACAGTTCTTCCTTGCTGGCGTAGGTCACGCCCACTTCCTTGCATCGCTCCGGCGTCAGGTTCGGGCTCCAAGCGATCACGTTCATGCCGAAGGCCTTGGCGAGCGCGGATACCTTGCTGCCGAGCTTGCCCAGCCCGATCACGCCGAGTGTCCTGCCCTCGATTTCAATCCCGACGAATTTCTGCAAGGGCTCGCCCGCATGCATGCGCGCATTCTCGCGGCCGATATTGCGCGTCAGCTCCAAAATCAGGCCCATGGTCAGTGGCGCGGTCGGGTCGCGACCCCATTGCGTCCCGCACAGCACCACCTTCTGGTCCTTGGCGGCCTCCATATCGAGCGCGGCGTTGCGCATCCCCGAGGTGATGAGCAGCTTGAGTTTTGGGAGCGCCGCAAACAGGCTGCGCGGAAACGGCGTGCGCTCGCGCATGGCGCAGATGATCTCGAAATCTTTCAAGGCGCTGGCGGCAGCTTGCTCGGAGGCAAAGGGCTGATTGAAGACCGTCACGTCGACGCGGTCGGTGACCTTGGACCAGTCAGCGATTCCAAGCGCGAGATTAAGATAGTCGTCGAGAATTGCACAGCGCAGGCGCGTCATCGGGAGGTCCGTTCGTGGCAAGGATGGCGATGGGGATATCGCCTGGACGGTCATCGTCGCGCGCCGCGCTTGAACGCGCAAGCGGCCGGCAAGGATAAACCGTCAAAGGGAGGCGGACCCTCGATCCCGATCAAGCGGAATGCGGCGGCTACGACGCTTTGTGCTTGGCGCGCCAGGCCGGGCCGGGGCCGCGCATGTAATGCAATTCGGGGCGGTACGGGTCGAAGGCTTTGGCGAAGAACTGACGCCAATATGCCTTCAGGTCGGCAACGGGGCGAGTTCGTGAGTGGCGGCTGATGAGCCTGGTGGGAAGGGTCCCTGAGGTGATCGTTGCCATGACGCGGCCTCTGTTTCGTTCGCGACTTCTGCCGCGAAAGCGCCTGTTTCGGTGCTGGAATCCAGTTTTCGCCCGATTCCTTAAAAGAAGGTTTCAATTGTAGCGATCCGCCCCCGAGCCGAGGCGAACCTGTCAGGACTGGTGAACGGATGGAAAACGGGTGAGCGCGGTTGCCCTTTGAGGCTCGCGCCGCTACATCAGCGGCAACAAATTTCCAAAATTCCAACGGTTTCCAAGGGATCGCGATGGCCCGTCAGTTCGTCTATTTCATGCAGGGTTTGACCAAGAGCTACCCGACCCGAAAGGTGCTCGATAACGTCCATTTGTCGTTTTACCCGGACGCCAAGATCGGCGTTCTCGGCGTCAACGGCTCCGGCAAATCGACCCTGCTGCGGATCATGGCCGGCCTCGATAAGGAATATAATGGCGAGGCCTGGGTGGCCGAGGGCGCGCGGGTTGGCTACCTCGAGCAGGAGCCCCAACTCGATCCTGCCAAGAGCGTGCGCGAGAACGTCATGCTGGGTGTCGCCAAACAGAAGGCGATCCTGGATCGCTACAATGAACTGGCGGTCAACTATTCCGACGAGACCGCGGACGAAATGACGAAATTGCAGGACGAGATCGAGGCTGCGGGCCTTTGGGATCTCGACAGCAAGGTCGATCAGGCCATGGACGCGTTGCGTTGTCCGCCCGACGATGCCGACGTCGCCAAACTCTCCGGCGGCGAGCGGCGCCGCGTCGCGCTCTGCAAATTGTTGCTCGACCAGCCCGAGCTTTTGCTGCTGGACGAGCCGACCAACCATCTCGATGCCGAGTTGGTCTCGTGGCTGGAAGGTCACTTGCGCAACTATCCGGGCGCGATCCTGATTGTGACCCATGACCGCTACTTCCTTGACAACGTTACCAGTTGGATTCTCGAACTCGACCGGGGCAAGGGTATTCCCTACGAGGGCAATTATTCGTCCTGGCTAGTGCAGAAGCAGAAACGGCTTGAGCAGGAGGGACGCGAAGACGCCGCGCACCAACGCACGCTGGCGCGCGAGCAGGAATGGATCGCGGCTTCTCCAAAAGCCCGGCAGGCCAAGTCCAAGGCGCGCTATCAGCGCTACGAAGATCTTCTGAAACAGGCCAGCGAAAAACAGACGCAGACCGCGCAGATCACGATTCCCGTGGCGGAACGCCTGGGGCAGAACGTCATTGATTTCGAAGGGCTGACCAAGGGATTTGCCGACCGGCTTCTGATCGACAATCTAACCTTCAAACTGCCGCCGGGCGGTATCGTCGGTGTGATCGGCCCCAACGGCGCCGGCAAGACGACGCTGTTCCGGATGATCACCAAGCAGGAGGAGCCGGACAAGGGCGCCATCACAGTCGGCGAGAGCGTGCATCTCGGTTATGTCGATCAGTCGCGCGACTCGCTCGACGGCAAGAAATCGGTCTGGGAAGAAATTTCCGGCGGAAACGAGTTGATCCTGCTCGGCAAGCGCGAGGTCAATTCACGCGGCTATTGCTCGTCCTTTAACTTCAAGGGGGCCGATCAGCAGAAGAAGGTCGGTTCGCTCTCGGGCGGTGAGCGCAATCGCGTGCATCTGGCCAAGATGCTGAAGTCCGGCGCTAACGTGTTGCTGCTCGACGAACCCACCAACGATCTCGACGTCGATACGCTGCGCGCGCTCGAAGAGGCCCTGGAGGATTTCGCCGGTTGCGCCGTGATCATCAGCCATGATCGCTGGTTCCTTGACCGTATCGCGACGCATATTCTGGCCTTCGAAGGCGAGAGCCATGTCGAATGGTTCGAAGGCAATTTCCAGGACTATGAAAAGGACAAGATGCGCCGGCTGGGTCAGGACTTCATCATCCCGCACCGGGTAAAGTACAAGAAGCTGACGCGGTGATCTCGTTGGAGCGCGGTTGGTTCGTCCTGAATTGGCCGAAGCTCCTTTGGTGAATCTGATTGGGGATGCTCACTCAGCTCGTGTTCTTGCGTAACTGGAAAACAGCAGGGGCGAATGTGCAACATCGCAAGGGTGCCGGTGCTCTGAATCGTCTGGCGCTGATTTTCGTGCTGGGGCTGCTGGCGGGACCATTATCACCCGCCCGCGCTGCGGATGCCGCGTTCACTAACTTCATCGCCTCGCTCTGGCCGGAGGCGCAGGCGGCGGGTGTGTCGCGGGCGACGTTCGATACCCAGACTTGCGGCCTCGACCCGGATTACAATCTGCCGGACCTGATCCTGCCGGGGCGGCCCGCCACCGGCGCACCGTCGCAGGCGGAATTCGTGCAGGTGCCTGCTGATTATCTAAAGGAAGCCTCTATCGCGCGGCTCGCGGCGG
Source organism: uncultured Alphaproteobacteria bacterium (assembly GCA_963764155.1). GTDB lineage: Bacteria > Pseudomonadota > Alphaproteobacteria > Rhizobiales > Xanthobacteraceae > Bradyrhizobium. The sequence goes on along the minus strand of CAVXRI010000001.1, from coordinate 296,934 downwards.
AGGGGCAGCGGTTGATGCAGAAGTATCGGCCGGCGTTGAATGCGATCGAAACGAAGTTCGGTGTTCCCGCTTCGGTGGTGCTCGCGATCTGGGGCCGCGAAACCGATTACGGCCGCTACAGCCTGCCTAACGATGCGGTGCGCGTGTTGGCGACGCAAGCTTATGTCGGCCGGCGCAAGGATCAGTACCGCAACGAATTCATTCTGGCCCTGAAGATTCTCGGCGAGGGCGAGGTCGCGCGAAAGGAACTGCGCTCGTCGTGGGCCGGCGCCACCGGGCTCACGCAATTTCTGCCCTCGGAATATTACAAGCACGGCGTCGATCTCGACGGCGACGGCCGGGTCGATATCTGGCATTCGGTGCCGGATGCGCTTGCGTCCGCCGCGCAGCAACTCGTCAACAAGGGCTGGCAAAGCGGCGTGCGCTGGGCTTATGAAGTACGTGCGCCGTCAAACGCCGATTGCACGCAAGGCGTTCCCGAGGTGACCAAGCCTATCGGCGAATGGCTGCGGGCGGGCTTTGTGCCGGTTCGCGGACAGACGCTTAGCGCGGCCGAACAGGCTCAGCCCGCGTCGCTGCTGCAGCCGGAGGGGATCTACGGCCCGGCGTTCCTCACCACCAAGAACTATTTCGTCATCAAGGAATACAATTTTTCCGATCTGTACGTGCTGTTCGTCGGTCACCTCAGCGATCGCATGCTGAGCCCGCAAGCTTTCGCGACGCCCTGGTCCGCATCGAGCCAACTGCGCACCGCCGATGTCGAGGCGATGCAGCGCGGGCTGACGCGCGTCGGTCTTTACCGGGACAAGATCGACGGCAAGGCCGGAATGCAAACGCGCGCGGCGCTTGGCGCGTATCAGAAATCGGCCGGACTAAAGGTCGATTGCTGGCCCAGCGAGGCGGTGCTGCGCTCGATTAGTGCGGCGCGATAGAACGTGCCCCAAAGAAAAACCCGGCCGAATGACTGGCCGGGTCTTTTGACGTTGCGACGCGTGCGCCGACTTCAGATCAGTCGCAAACTTCCATGCGGCGGTAGCGCCAGTAGGCACCGTCCCAGAAGCGTTGGCGAACCCAACGGCAGGGCGGAGGAGCGGCCTCTTCCACATAGACCGGGCCGCCATAGGCCGGGCGGCTGGACGCGATAGCCCCGCCAACGATCGCGCCGCCGATCAATCCGGCTGCTACGCCTGCGGCAACGCCACGCTGTGCGCTCGCCGGGGTTACGCTCAGCGAACCGGCGATCGTTGCGACCGCGAGGCAGGCGGCAATGGTCTTCTTCATCTCTTGGGCTCTCCTTGAAGTTGGCGCCTCGGCAGCGCCGGGGTGAAAGTCACTCAACGCGCCGTTTTCGGAATTGGCCGTTTCGCTTAGAAAGCGCGCAAATGGTCAATCCAGCGTAAACGATTGCGGCCTCGTGAGCCGCAAAAGAGGTTTTTTCCGGGCTTTCCGATCAGCGGATGCCGGAAAACCAACTGTTTTCCGGCACAACCTGCAGTTTCCTGACGTTCTGTCGCAAATTTAATGAAGGTGAACGGATCAGCCGCAAACACGCACGTTGCGCGCTCGCCACCCAAAGCCGTCCCAGAACCGCTGCCTTTGCCAGTAGCAGCCATACGGCCCATCCGCGACATAGGCGGGCTGGCCGTAGTAGCCGGAGTGTCCATAGTAGCCCGGGGCGTATCCGGGTGCGTATCCCGGACCGTAATAGTAGGGATTCGACGCGATTGCGCCGCCGATGATGGCGCCACCGAGCAGTCCGGCGGCAATGCCGACACCGACGCCGCGTTGCGCATGGGCCGGGGCTACGGCTGATACAGCCAGGGTAGCCACGGCAGCCAATGCCATCAAAACTTTCTTCATGGCTTTAACCTTTCTCCCGAAGGTGAACGCGGAAACCCGCGTTCTCTCAGCTCAAAGTTCCATATCTCCCTTGAATGATCAATGAACGAGAAGGCCACATTTGGCGGTAATCATGCGACGGCAAGGGCCGCGATGAAGAGGGCGAACGGCGCCGGGTGGGGCAGAGGGCAGCGGTGCAGCCATCAGCGGGCAATCGAGCGTGCGAATGTGCCGGGCGCGCGAATGCCGATCAGCCCCGCGCCCCAACAACGCGCCCGTGTCGTCGCCCGGCTTGACCGGGCGATCCAGTATTCACCATCTTCGCCGGAATAAGCACTGGTCCCATTTATTGGGTCTACATCCCCGCGCTTGATACGCGCCGCATCGGTTACTCGGGTCGCCCAATCAAGCCGGGCGATGACACCGGTGGGGTGCGTTATTAAACTTATTCCAGCTTGGCTCGAGGCCAGTTTGGAATCGCTTCAAAAGCCGGTTTTTCCTTTTGCATCGCGCCATGCTCTTCAATATCGATTGCTGCGCATCAGCCAAGGCGTTTTTGTTTTTCATGATTGTTTGTTCCTGCAACGTCCTTACCGACCACGATGTTCGAAGCGCCGTCAGCGCGGCGGATGATCTTCCGCGTAACGCCAAGCAGCTTTACGGCTGCCTCGGTTGCAGCGCGGAGTGCGGCCGGTGCGCGCGCACGATCAAGGCCATCATCGATGAAGCGCTTGGGGCCTGTGCCGCTTCCTGCTGCAGTGGGTGTCCGCACAACAGGGTCGCTTCGCAGGAGCCGATGCATCGCGATTTTGCAGTCGCTGCCGGCTAGTATCCCTCCGACTTGTCCCTGCTTCGGTATTCCCCAACCTTCTCGGGCCATGAGGGTTGCTCCGTGGCTCGATCTCACTTAGACGCGTTCTAAATCAATCTTCTCGGCGCAGGCCGCGAACCCGGAGTGCACAATGCAGGGCGACTTGAAAGTCATCGATTACCTCAACAAGGGCCTGCGCAGCGAGCTCACCGCCATCAACCAATATTGGCTGCATTTCCGCTTGTTGAGCAATTGGGGCCTGCTGGAGATGGCCAAGGTCTGGCGCAAGGAATTGATCGAAGAGATGAACCACGCTGACCGGTTCACCGATCGCATTCTGTTTCTCGATGGCTTTCCGAACATGCAGGTGCTCGATCCCCTGCGCATCGGCCAAGACGTCAAGGAAATTATCGAGTGCGATCTGGCCGCCGAAATATCAGCCCGCGCGCTTTACCAGGAGGCGGCGACGTACTGCCACGGCGTCAAGGATTACGTCTCGCGCGACCTGTTTGAGGATCTGATGAAGGACGAGGAGCACCACATCGATTTCCTCGAGACGCAACTTGACCTGATTGGTCGGATTGGCCTGGAGCTCTACACGCAGAAGCATGTCGGCGGGCTGGAGAGCGACTCCTCCAAGTAAGGATCAGCCGCTCCGGTGTGACGGACGCAGCCGCCTATAGCTGGGTTGCGTAACGCGCCACGACCGCCGCCTGACTTTCCGGCTCGCCCAACTTCGTCTGGTCGTGGATCACCTCGCTGATGCTTGGAAATTCGGCGCGCTGAACTTGCGCGTTTTGCGCCCACAGGCCCGCGCGCATCAACGCTTTGCCGCAATGAAAATACGCCTCGTGCACCTCGATGCTCAGCACGGCGCGGGGTAATTTGCCGAATTCCACCATCTTCGCCAACAGCTCCGGCTCGGCGGTCACGTTCCCCTTGCCGCCGACGCGCAGCGTTTCGTCAAGGCCGGGCACGAAGAAGATGAGTTGCAGGAAGCCCGAACCCTCGACGATGTTCCTGAAGCTGTCGATCCGGTTGTTGCCGGAGCGATCCGGCATCAACAGCCGGTTCGGCGAGGCCACGTGGACGAATCCGGGAGTGCCGCCGCGCGGAGAAGCGTCGACGCTGCCATCGCCGCCTGATGTGGCGAGCACGCAAAACGGCGACATCGCGATGAATTTTTTCGCGTGCTGGTCGACCTCCGGCCGCGCCTTCGCGATCACGCGCGGAGTAGGTTTCGGATAAATCGAGAGGACATCGGCTGCGGAATCGGTCAATGGCGTGCTCCGAAAAACTTTGGCCCTAGATTACCACCGTGCGCGATCCGCGTCATCCCGGTCCGCGCCTCGGAGCCAGCGCGCGAGCAGTACCGGTCACATGGTCCGCTGCGGCGCGCTTTGCAGCAGTTCCTGCAGTTGAAGTTTGTAGAACGAAGCGCTGCCCGTCGTGAGATGCCCGCGCGTTTCGCTAGTTGCGGGAATGAGGTAGACGCGGCCGTTTTTGACGCGTTTCATCGCCGTTGAGGTCACGCCGGTTTCGGGCGGGTTGCGTTCGTCATCGGCGGAATTGATCAGAAGGAGTGTCGCCTCGATTTTTTCCAGCCCCGGGGAGGGGTTGTAATCGTGCGACGCTTCCCACTGGTACAGGAAATCATTGGTGTCTGCCGTAACCGGCGAGGCGAGCAATTCATCCGCCATCTGGTCGGCCTTTGCCGTAGTCGGCGCCAGGGACTGATAGCCGAGCGTGCCGCCCGCGCTGGCGACGCGGTAAGCGGCAATCGCATGTTTCATCATTCGGGGCTGCGTGGTGTAATTGCCGCCCTTGTAATCCGGATCGTTGCGAACAGTTTCCAGCATCATCCGCCGCAGCAGCCAGTTTCGCGCGGCCATCTCGGACGGCTGCGATGCCATAGGCACCAGCACGTCCATCATCTGCGGATATTTTTCGCCCCATATCCAGGTATGCATGCCGCCCATCGAGTTGCCGATCACGAGCCGCAGGTGTTTGACGCCGAGCCCTTCATTCACCAGCCGGTAATGCGCGTCGACCATGTCTTCATAATCGTATTTTGGAAAGGCGGTCTTCAGGCCGTCGGACGGCTTCGCGGAATTTCCGTGACCGATTCCGTCAGGGATGATGATGTAGTATTTCGAAGCGTCCAGCGGCTGGCCTGCGCCGAACAACTCACCCCCGAAGCCGGCCGTCAGCATGCTGGCCGCCGAGCCGCCCGAACCGTGCAATACCAGCACCGGCTGGCCGGTCGGCTCGCCAATCGTAGTATAATGAAGCCGCAACTCCGGCATCGTCTCGCCGGTATGGAACCTGAAATCTTTTGCGATCCAGTCGCCTTGTCTCGGCGCGGGATAATCCGCAGCCATTGCCGCCGCCGACATCAACACCAAAGCGGCCGACAGCGTTGCGCACCAAATTTTCATGACGTTTCTCCCCCGACGCGGCTCGTTGCCCTGCCGCTCCCGGCGGGAACCTAGCACATCGGGTGATCCGACAAGAAGTGGGTGGTCGCGGGCGTCTGAAAGGCCGTTAGCCTTGGGCGTCGTCCTCGACCTCAGTCTCGGGACGGTCGCCGCCAGCGGCGGTCTCGGTGTGCCATTTGCCGTCCGCCGTCTCGTATTCGATCACCTCGGTCCGGCCGGGAATGCGCTGCTCGGCCGCGGCGCGGCGGGCAGCGGCCACCGCATCCACACGGTTCGCGAAACTCTCCGAAAACGCGCCATCGACGCTGTAGGCCCAACCGCCATCATGCTCGACGATCTTGTAGCTGACGTGGATCATCGCGAACTCCCTTTGTAGCGCGGAACGGGTGATTGCGCCGCCCATTCTGTGACAAAATAAGGTCCGAGATGTAGGATTCCAGGGTCTGTCGATCGTCCTGGAACAGTGAGAGGCCTCATTCGCGGCGGTAGGAGAAAACAATGTGTCGGAACATCAAGACGCTGTTCAATTTCGAGCCGCCCGCGAGCGAGGATGAAATCAATGCCTCCGCGCTGCAGTTCGTGCGCAAACTCTCCGGATTCAACAAACCGTCGCAGGCCAACGAGGCGGCGTTCGACCGCGCGGTCTCCGAAGTCGCCGATTCCGCCCGGCGGCTTCTGATCTCGTTGCACACCAATGCGCCGGCCCGCGACCGCGAGATCGAGGCCGAAAAAGCCAAAGAGCGCAACAAATTGAGATTCGGCTGAAGGCGCGGGCATTGGTTTGCCGCGCCGACGTTATCGCTGTGAACGCGCGCTGCTACTCACCATGCGCGGGCACGTCGATCCCATCAGCCGCGTAGAGCCGGATCTTGTTGCGCAAGGTGCGGACGGAGACCCCGAGGACGCGAGCCGCGCGGGTGCGATTTCCGTCGCAGCGCGCAAGCGTTTGCAGCACCAGCTCCCGCTCGATCTCACCGACGGTGGATCCGATCAGCAACGGGACGATCTGATGTAAGCTCAGGCTTGGCGCTAGCGAGGCAGCCGGCAATGCCGGCTCGGAAAAGTCGGAATGAAATTCGAAACCTTGGGACATCGGCAACCTCCCGATCAACGCCCGCCCGAAACCGTCGAGCGGAAACATCGAGAACCAACTACCCCCAGGCACGTCAAACCTGAGCGAAGTCGGTTAACAACTCCTTAACGCGAGGCCGCGCGCCGACCCGCACTGGGGAAAATCCAATTTCCGCCACGTTTTGCAACGGTCTCTCCGCGGGCGCGGAGCTAGCAACGGTTGGATCACCGTGCTTCGAGCGATCGCCAACAGGGCGCTAGATGGACCGGTATCCGCCATCCGCCATCACGATCGATCCGGTGACATAGGACGACAGGTCCGAAGCGAGGAAGATTGCGGGGCCGACAATGTCTTCCGCCTGACCGGCGCGGCCGAGCGGTGTGTGGTCGATGAAGATTTTCACCAGGCCCGGGTCGTTGGCGCGCACCTGTGCGTTCAACGGCGTTTCGATCAATCCAGGTCCAATCGCGTTCACGCGCACGCCATGCTTGCCGAGTTCGGCGGCAAGCGCGCGGGTAAATCCGAGAACGCCGTGTTTCGAGGTGGTGTAAGCCGGCGAGTTCGGCGTGCGCACATGCACGAACGATTGAATCGATCCGATGTTGACGATCCGCCCTTTGGTCGCGAGCAGCGGTTCGAGGAACGCATGGGTCACGTTGAAGGTGCCGCTCAAATTGATCGCGATGATGTCCTGCCAGTCTTTCAGCACCGCGTCGGGATCGCCGGTGAAAGCATTACGCCGATTGATGCCGGCGTTGTTCACGAGCACCGAGACCTGTCCCACCTTGGCGGCGATATTCTTGGCCACGGCGATGCAGTCCTCGCGTTTCGTCACATCGAGCGCGAAGCTTTCCGCCTCGTCCGCCAGCGTCGCGGATTTCCTTTGCCGCTTCGATCGCCGCTTTCTCGTTGATGTCGAGCAGCACGACATGCGCGCCCTCGCGGGCAAAGCCCGCAGCGATTGCCCGTCCGATGCCGGACGCGGCGCCGGTAATAGCTGCGATGTGCTTTTGGAGAAGGGGCATGCTTTTCTCCGTTTTTGCTTGGGCGTGGCGCGCCGCAACGCCGCGGTTCACGTCGCCTTGCTGACGGCGTCGTGAATGGCGCGGCAGTGCCGCACGATGTTGTCGTGCGCGGTGACGAATTGCTTGAGCGGGGTGTCGATGTCGTAGAAATAGATATTGGCGATGAAGCCGTAGATGCCGGCATCGATGGCGGTCGGCTTCTCTCCGTGCACGTAGCCGCGTTCTGGAATAAGAGCGGCGATGGCCCCGAGATCGGCAATCCCGCGCGCCATCGCGGCATCGGGGTCGTAGCGGCCGATGCCCTGATAATGATAACGCTGGGCGTTGAACGCCTGAGCCTTGGCGAGGCCTTCTTCCGTCAGGCTCGGATGCTCGCGCATTAGCGCGTCGCGGAACGAAGGCCAGTACCGCTCGTCCTTCCAGCGTGAATACGACATCACCCAATAGAGATCGTCGAGCATGCGCGTGATCAGCAGATTAGTGGTCGCGCTGCGCCGGCGTCAGCGCGGCGTCGATGCGTCAGCCGGTATTTGTTTGGTGAGATAGCGCAAGAATAGTTTCGCTGTCGCCGACCGTCTGGTCGTCGTCCACGATGTAGGGAAGCTGGCTGCGCGGCGCCTTCGAGGCATCGAAGATGTGCTCGTGCCGGAACGGCAAGCCTGCCAGCCGCAGGAACGCGTAAACCTTCAGGCCATAGCCGTTGTTGTCGGCGACCCCGAACAGCGTCGGGTAAGAATAGAGCGTGAGCATTCGAACTCCCCTAGGGTTCGAGGATCAACCAGCCTAACCGGCGAGGCGGGAACAAGCCAGTCGCAGAAACCGACAATCTCGCGCGACGATCATGAGCCGGTGCAGAACCGGGCTGCGGCTGCTACAAACCTTCCAGCGGCGATTCGATCTGCTTCGTCACGCTTTCTCACAACGCTTTCACAACATCATGCCTGCTCACCACATCACGCCTTCTCACAAACTTCCGGGAGAGTTCCAATGAAGATTTCATCCGCCGTTCGCGCCGCGCTCACAGCGCTGGCGGTTTTCGCTGGCGCCGGTTCCGTCTGTCACGCCGACGAAGGCACCGTGGCGCTGACGATCTACAAGGCCGGATGGGTCATCGGTGGCTCCGGCGGCGGCGGCACGTTGAGTTTTCACGGCAGGAACTATGCGCTGTCGGCTGGCGGACTGGACTATGGATTTGTATTCGGCGGATCGAAGACGGTGCTGCGCGGTCGCGTCAGCAACATCTATCGCCCTTCCGATGTCGCCGGTGTCTACGGCGCGGCGGGCGCGGGACTTGCGGTCGGCGGCGGCGCGCGCGCGATCGTGCTGACCAACCAAAAAGGCGCAGTGCTGGAACTAGCCGGCCGGCAGGTCGGGCTGATGGCCAACGTCGATCTGAGCGGGCTCGCGATCACGTTGAGATAGAGCGGAGCGCCTGTAGGGTGGGTTAGCCGCAGGCCTAACCCACCACTCGTTCGGCACGAAAAAGCTGGCGGATTACGTTTCGCTAAATACGAACTAGGCCTTGTATGCTGGGTTGGGGCAATACCCGGTGATCAGATCGAGGTAGAAGAGCACCCATTCATCGCCAATCGGCGTCCAAGCCTCACCTTTTAGCTCGCTCCCGTGAATTTGGATATCGCGGAAACCATCCCACGAAATTCGTGAGCTGCGCCAACTCGAATTGTCCGCTCTGACCGCGCGGAAGTCGGTTCTGCCTTGAAAAACGAGAGATCCTTGCGTTGGCAGGGGAATGACGGCTTCGATGTCGTATCCGAAACGGTCGCGCACCGTTCGGCTCTCGGGATCGACAATGAAGGCCTCTCCCTTTGCAACCACGATGACGTCCCTCTCATTGGGATGGAAGACAACGAGATTGAATTTGGTCGAACCGCCAAGGAAATTTCCGACCCACGGGTCGATTGTCAGTGGAAAGAAGCGGATGACGAGGCCCTCGCGCCATTCGCGAGGGCCGTTCTCAGTAAACGATACCGCCGCAGGTCCAACCGGCGGCAGTCCGGGTAGCACTTCAAATCGCATCGAGCTTCCTCGATCTGACTGTTAGCGCCGTGCTCACAATACCTTGTTGCTCTCCTTCACCTTGTCCGCTTCCACATAAACCTGCTCGCCCATTTCCTTGAACTTGGCGCTCATCTGCTTCATGCCGTCTTCGATGGTGCCTGACATCGACATGCCGACCGAGTTCGGATCGTTCAGCGTAGCCGCGTAGTCCCGCACGTCCTGCGTGATCTTCATCGAGCAGAATTTTGGACCGCACATCGAGCAGAAATGCGCCACCTTGTGCGCTTCCTTTGGCAAGGTTGCGTCGTGGTAGAGTTTCGCGGTGTCGGGGTCGAGACCGAGGTTGAACTGATCCATCCAGCGGAAGTCGAACCGCGCCCGTGAAAGCGCATCGTCGCGCAACTGCGCGGCGGGGTGGCCCTTGGCGAGATCGGACGCGTGCGCGGCGATCTTGTAGGTGATGACGCCGACCTTGACGTCGTTGCGGTCGGGCAGTCCGAGATGCTCCTTGGGCGTCACGTAACACAGCATCGCGCAGCCGAACCAGCCGATCATGGCAGCGCCAATGCCGGAAGTGATGTGATCGTAGCCCGGCGCAATGTCGGTCGTCAGCGGCCCCAGCGTGTAGAACGGCGCCTCGCCGCATTCTTTGAGCTGCTTGTCCATGTTGATCTTGATCTTGTGCATCGGCACGTGGCCGGGGCCTTCGATCATCACCTGACAGCCCTTGTCCCATGCGATTTTCGTCAGCTCGCCCAGCGTCTCCAGCTCGGCGAATTGCGCGCGATCATTGGCATCCGCGATCGAGCCCGGCCGCAGGCCGTCGCCGAGCGAGAACGAGACGTCGTACTTGCGCATGAGGTCGCAGATCTCGTCGAACCTGGTGTAGAGGAAGCTCTCCTTGTGATGCGCCAGGCACCACTTCGCCATGATCGAGCCGCCGCGCGACACGATGCCGGTGACGCGATTGGCGGTGAGGTGGATGTAGGGCAGGCGCACACCGGCGTGAATGGTGAAGTAATCGACGCCCTGCTCGCATTGCTCGATCAGCGTGTCCTTGTAGACCTCCCAATCGAGCTTCACGGGATCGCCATTGACCTTTTCCAGCGCCTGATAGATCGGCACCGTCCCGATCGGAATTGGCGCGTTGCGCAAAATCCATTCGCGGGTGGTGTGAATGTTGCGGCCGGTGGAAAGATCCATCACGGTATCGGCGCCCCAGCGGATCGCCCACACCATCTTGTCGACTTCCTCCTCCACCGATGAAGTCACGGCGGAGTTGCCGATGTTGGCGTTGATCTTGGTGAGGAAGTTGCGGCCGATGATCATCGGCTCCAGTTCGGCGTGATTGATGTTGCAGGGAATGATGGCGCGGCCGCGTGCGATCTCGGAGCGCACGAACTCGGGCGTGATGAACGCCGGCACCGATGCCCCGAAGCTTTCACCGTCGGCAAGTGCGGCTTCCGCGCGTTCAAGCTGCTTCTTCCGGCCGAGGTTTTCGCGCTCGGCGACGTAGATCATTTCCTTGGTGACAACGCCGGCGCGGGCAAATTCGAGCTGGGTGACCTTGTGACCGTCCAGGCCGCGCAATGGCTTGTGATGCGCGGTGAACGCCGTCGCCGCCTTGTCCGCCGAGACGTTGCCGTTGTCGACCGGCTTGATGACACGCCCGTCATACTCCTCGACGCCGCCGCGCTGTTTCACCCAGGCGAGACGAGGACGGGACAGGCCGGCGTTGACGTCGATCACCACGTTTGGATCGGTGTAGGGCCCGGAGGTGTCATACACCGGCAAGTTCGGCTCGCCGGCGCCTTCGCTCAGCATGATCTCGCGCAAGGGCACGCGGAGATCCGGTGCCTGATCCGGCGTCGCAAAGATTTTTCGCGACGAGGGCAGGGGGCCGGTAGTCACGGCCGGAAGCGTGGTGTCCGGATTGGAACGAATGTTCATGGCGTCCTCCTTTTATCTTGCTGTCGTTCCGAACGGTCCGCGGAAGGCGGATTGATCCGGATGTTGAGTTCAAAAAAGTCTTCCGTCATTGCGAGGAGCGTAGCGGACGAAGCAATCCAGCCGTTTTGTGCAAGTGGCCGGAACTGGATTGCTTCGCGGAGCCTGTCATCGGGCGGGCATTCGCCCGACCCGTTGGCTCGCAATGACGGTGCAGACGGTATTTTTTTCATTCACGCGACCTCCGCGTTCTGTCCGAGCCAGGCGCGCACCCGCGCCTCGGGGTCGGCATTCTGGGTGATGTCGCTGACCACGGCGATCGAATCGGCACCGGCTGCGAAAATCTCCGCGGCCTGCTCAAGCTTGATGCCGCCGATCGCGACCAGCGGGATCTTGCCCACGCGCTTCTTCCACTCCGTGATTTTCGGGATGCCCTGCGGCGCGAAACGCATCGACTTGAGCGTGGTCGGAAAGATCGGGCCCAGCGCGACGTAGTCGGGGCTGGCGCGCAACGCGATTTCAAGCTCTTCATCGTCATGGGTGGAAATGCCGAGCGTCAGCCCGCCGTCGCGGATCGCCTTCAGGTCGGTAGCCGTTAACTCGGCCAGATCTTCCTGCCCGAGATGCAGATGTCTGGCGCCGGCGACAACAGCCGCGCGCCAGTAGTCGTTGACAACCAATTTCGTGCCGGTGCCCTTGATCGCATCGAGCGCGTCGCTGACGATCTGCAATGCCTCGGCATCGCCAAGATTTTTGGCCCGCAACTGAATCGTGCCGACGCCGAGCGCGCTCAGCCGCGCCACCCAGGCGACGCTGTCGACGACCGGATAAAACCGATCAGGATACGCCTTGCGATCAGGATACGGCATGCCAGAACGGGGTCCCGACGACTGGAGTGGAAGGTGAAGCGAAATCGCGGGCTTGCATCAGCCCGGCTTGATAGGCGGCGCGCCCGGCATCGACGCCGGCGCGAAAAGCGGCCGCCATCGCGACGGGGTCGGCCGCTTTGGCGATCGCGGTGTTCAGGAGCACGGCGTCGTAACCGAGTTCGAGTGCCTGCGCCGCATGCGACGGCGCGCCCAAACCGGCATCGACCACCAAGGCCACATCCGGCAGGCGGTCGCGCAACAGCCTCAAGGCGTCGGCGTTGGTGATTCCTTTGGCGCTGCCGATCGGCGCGGCCCACGGCATCACCACCTTGCAGCCGGCATCCACCAGGCGCATCGCGACGCCCAGATCCTCCGTGCAATAGGGGAACACTTCAAAGCCGTCCTTGATCAGGACGGAAGCAGCCTCGACCAGGCCAACCACATCGGGCTGCAGCGTGTCATTGTCGGCGATCACCTCGAGCTTGATCCAGTTCGTGCCGAACAATTCGCGCGCCAGTTTTGCGGTCGTCACCGCCTCGCGCACGCTGCGGCAGCCGGCGGTGTTCGGCAAAACCGTGACGCCGAGCTCGCGGATCAGCGACCAGAAGGCATCGCCGGTCTTGCCGCCTGCGGATTCGCGGCGCAGCGACACCGTGACGATTTCGGCGCCGGACGCCCGGATCGCGGCCTGCATGATAGCGGGCGACGGATAAAGCGCGCTCCCGATCAGAAGACGCGAGGAGAATTGGCGGCCGTAGAAATTCAGCATGGCCTCAAATCCCATTCTCGTCGATGAATTGCATCATCATCCTCCCTGCCGAGGGGTGATGATCTCGATCTCATCGCCGCTTTTCAGCGGCGTGTCCGCCCAGCGGCTCTTCGGCAACACATCGTAATTCAGCGCGATCGCGAAATGCGTGCCCTCGTATTCGAGCTCGCTCAACAGCGCGTCGACGCTGGATGCGGCGATCTCCCGTTGCTCGCCGTTGACGATCACGCGCATTGCATCACCTCGTTGTCGATAAGGCCGCGCTCGACATAGCCCAGCGTCAGTTCTGCAAGCGCCGGCGCCAGCAGAAAGCCGTGGCGATAAAGCCCGTTCACCGCGATCCGATCCTTCTCAATGGCGATACGCGGCAGATTGTCGGCGAACGCCGGACGAAGTCCCGAACCGAACTCGACGATGCGCGCTTCCGCAAACGCCGGATGCACTGCATAGGCCGCACCCAGCAGTTCCAGCGCCGAGCGGACGCTGACGCCGGTGTCTTCTGCTTCAATCGAGGTCGCTCCCAGCATGAAACGATTGTCCTCGCGAGGAATCACATAAAGCGGCCAGCGCGGATGGATCAGCCGCACCGGGCGCGACAGCTCGACCTCATCGGTCTCGACGATGATCATCTCGCCCTTGACGCCACGCAGTTCGCTCTGGGTATCGCGGGCTGCAAGCCCGCGGCAATCGATGACCACGCCATCGAGGTCTTCCGCCCTGACCTCGCTGTTGAATTTGATCCGGCCGCCGGCCTTGGCGATCTGGGCATGCAATTGCGGCAACACGCGCCGCGGTTCGACATGGCCTTCGCCGGGGTAAAAAAGCCCGTCGCGAAAACGACCATCCAGGGATGGCTCGAGTTCACCTAGCGCGCACGCGTCAAGCCGCTGGTAGCCGGTGGTGAGCTTTGCAAAACGTTCGAAATCGACGCGGTCGCGCGCATGCGCCACCACCAGTGAGCCGTTGAACGGAGTTTGCGGAACGTTCGCGCGCCAGAGTTCGAGCGCGCGTATGCCGAGCCGGCTGATCACGGGTTCGGAGACCTCGGCCTCGCACCACGGCGCAAGCATGCCTCCGGCCCAGTAGCTGGTGGAAAGCGTCATCGCGCCATCGGTGCGCTCGTGCAGCGTGACATCGTGGCCGGCTTGCGCGAACAGCAGCGCCTGCCACGCGCCGGCAATGCCAGCTCCGATCACAGATATGGCGGAATCATCCCGCGGCTTGTCAGTTCGGTTGTACATCCCTGTCCCTTCGCCGGCATGACCCGGATCAGGTTCAAAGGGTCACCGCGGTCTCCGGCCTGGCTGCCAGAGCTTGCGGTATCTCAGCTCCTCTTCGGAGCTCCCCTCGGAACAGCCCTAATGTAGGCCGATGGTGAGAGGTGTCAACGCGCGTAGCCCGCTTTGTGGGGGCGGACTTACGGCTTTGGAACCTGGGCCCGCGCGCTGGCGGAGCTTTTGCCGTTCGGCACGGTGCCCGGAAGCGCCCATTGCGGGCTGCTCGAGAGTTGGAGCGGCGTTGCGGCGATCGGCTCGCGCCGCTGTCGTTTGGCAGCCTCGTAGTAACCGGCCGCATAATAGTGAACGGCGCGGGCATGATCGCCGTTTGCCGCGCGGTAGGCGCCGGCGAGGTACTTCACCCCATAAGTCAGGTTGGTGTTGGGGTCGCGAAGCCCCTCGGCGTTGCCGGTGTAGCCAAGGCCGCGGGCGGTCGCGAGCTTGATCTGCATCAGGCCGATGCAGCCGCAACGTCCGATCAGTCGCGGCTGATAACGGCTCTCGCGCTGGATAACCCGATGTACGAGCGCTTCGGGCACGTTATTGGCGCTCGCATGGGTCGCGATCAGCGCGTCATATTCGCTGTGTCCGGCATGTGCGATTTGTGGAAAAACCAGCGCCGCACTGAACGCGAGCGAGACTGCGAAAAGTAAACGTCTCATCGAAATGGCCTCGAAATACATAGGGAACTGCGCTTTAACGCTTTACCCCTTTTGTGGCAATCGCCTGGGATAAGAGGTGTCAAAACCGGGCGTTTTGAGCGGCTTCACCCCGTGATCCGGCCGCCTGATTTACCAAGCGTTATGCCCTGGCGTGTTTCGATGCGAGCGACAGCTATGCCGACCCCGCGGAATTCGCGCTGACGGGGGATGAGGCCAAATGACAATGTCCGTCGCCCATGTCGTGGACACTACCCGCCAAACGCGCGGGCTGCTTCCGCTGTGGGTCGGCGCGGGCATCTATGCGCTGTTTCTGCTGGCCGGAAACCGGCTGCTGATCGATCCCGACACGATGTGGCAGATCACCATCGGCCAGTGGATCGTCGATCATCGTGCCGTGCCCGAGACCGATATCTATTCCTTCACCATGCGCGGCCAGCCCTGGATTTCCACGCAGTGGCTGGCGCAAGTGCTCTACGCGCAGGCCTATGCGATTGCCGGATGGAGCGGGCCGGTGGTGGTGGCCGCGTGCGCGATCGCGACGACCTTTGCGTTGCTCGCGCAATTTCTGGCCCGGCGCTTGAGCGAAAGCACGACGCTGGTGTTTGTCGCGGCGGCGCTCGCGCTGACCGCGCCGCATCTGCTGGCCCGGCCGCATGTGCTGGCAATGCCGCTGATGGTGCTGTGGGTCGGCGGATTGATCGCCGCGGCGGACCAGCGCTTCGCGCCATCGTTCTGGCTGCTGCCGTTGATGACGCTGTGGGCCAATCTGCACGGCGGCTTCGTATTTGGCCTGGTGCTGATCGCGCCGATCGCGCTCGATGCGGTCTTAAGCGCCGATCCAACGGTGCGCCGAATGCTGGCGCTGCGATGGGCGGCATTCGCGTTCGCTGCGCTGGCCGCCGGTTGTTGCACGCCGTACGGCTGGAATTCGCTGCTGGCCGCGCAAAAAATTCTGGCGCTCGGCAGCGCGTTGCCGCTGATCATGGAGTGGAGAGCGGCGGATTTCGGCAGCATCGGCCCGTTCGAAATATCTCTGCTTCTCGGCACGGGGCTGGCGCTTGCTCGCGGGCTCACATTACCGCCAATGCGAATTGTGCTGTTGCTTGGGCTGTTGCACATGGCGCTGGCCCAGAGCCGCGCGGCTGATAACCTTGCGCTGCTTGCCCCGCTTGTTCTCGCAACACCGCTGGCTATTCAGTTCGGCGGCGCCCAGGTTTTGAATTCGAGCGCTGCTTCGCTGCGCAGTGCGCTGATCGGCGCGCTCGCCATCGCGCTTGCCGCCGTAACCGTCGGCTACGCGTCGGTGCATCGGTTCGAACCGGCGACGCGGGGCTCACCGGTGGCAGCAGTGGCCGAGCTGAAAAAGCTCAATCTCACGCGCGTGTTCAATGATTACGATTTCGGCGGCTATCTGATTTCCAGCGGCGTCGCTCCGTTCATCGACGGCCGCACAGAGTTGTATGGCGAGAAATTTTTTGTCGATCACAACGCGGCTTCCGGGTTGATGGAGCCGGAGAATTTGTTCCGTCTGCTGGACGAGTACAAGATCGAGGCCACGTTGATGCGAACGCAAAGTGCTGCGACAAAATTGCTTGACCACGTCGACGGTTGGCGCAAAATCTATTCCGACGAGGTTGCCACGATCCATCTACGCAAGGCGGGTGCGATGCACGCTGTGGAACCGGCGGTCAATCCCGAGCAGAAATAAATTTTTAGATCATGCGAAACTGAAAACTTCACGCCGCTTTAATGACGCATTGTTTTCGTAACCGCGCCCAAGGGGACGGACGCGCTTGCGACAGCAAACCTGTCCGATCAGTTCAACGAAAAAAGCAAAGGGAGACGCGCCATGGCCAAAGCAGCCCTCGGCTACTTGCCCCGACAAAATCCCTGCGCTCAATGCGGCGCACCAATTCCCGCTCCGGATTGGGTTGAAAGTGCTCCCGGCCGAATGTCCTACCTTTGGTGCTGCCGGGCTTGCGATTACCGCTTCGAGGCGATCGCGTTTTTCGACGAGTCCCGCAGGGAAGAAGAACCGCTCGCCGCCTGAGTGTGCTTCTGCGAAGTTATTTCGTCCCGGTAGGCATTAGTGGGTCAAGCACCCGTTCTGGCGTGCTGCCGGCTTCGCACGTGCGGCGACCTCCCCGATATCGTCCGAGCGGCCGGTTATCCGCATGCCAACACGCAATTTCGCGGAACCCGACAAACGTTCCGCATCCGCTAGGCGAGAAATTGCGCAGCGCAACGGGAACGACGGGCCGGTCCGACGAGTTTTCCCCGAGCATCATTTCGAGGGAGAACAACATGTTAGCGAAATACATCATGGCCGGCGTGGCCGGTTCAGCGTTGCTCACGAGCGTCGCGTTCGCGCAAACTCCGGCGACGACTTCCGACAGCGCCAAATCGGCGCAGCCGGCATCACAGGCGACCTCCAACGAGTTGTTCCAGGGTGATTGGCGCGCATCGAAGGTAGTCGGCCTCAACGTTTACAATGACAACAACGAGAACGTTGGTTCGATTAACGACCTGCTGACCGACAAGAGCGGGAATATCAAGGCAGTGGTGATCAGCGTCGGCGGCTTCCTGGGCGTCGGCTCGCATCTGGTCGCTGTTCCCTTTGACAAGATGAAATTCGTGAACGAACCCGTCGCCTACACCGGTGCAGCGGGTACGAACAACGCCGCGCCTACGAACAGCACAGCCGCCAACAGGCCGGCTTCGACCAGCACGACCGGCGCAGCAAATACCAACACCCCGCCGGCCACGGTGAGTAACTCCAAGCCCAACCCGTGGTACCCTGATCACGCCGTGTTCAATGCGACCAAGGACCAGCTGAAGGCCATGCCCGAATTCAAGTTTTCGAGCTGACACGGCACTGAGTTGATCGATAAGGCGAGGCGCGTCCGGGTTTCCCGGACGCGCTTTTTTATTGCTGCATGATCGTGCATTCATGCCATCGCCTGTCACGGCCGGATGACAAGGCGCATGCTTTCAGCGGCTGCGTCCCGATGCTAGTCTCGCTCCCGGCAGGAGCAACCTGCTTCCTGCTTCATCGAGAACGGGAGGACGATTATGCCGGATAGCGTCTACAAGGTCATCGAACTGATCGGGACCAGCACGGATTCCTGGGAAAAAGCTGCGGCGGCGGCCGTCGAGCAGGCGTCAAAAACATTGCGCGATCTTCGCGTCGCCCAAGTGGTCCAGCTCGATCTGCAACTCGATGCCGCCGGAAAGATAGAAGCCTACCGCGCTAAGCTTAACGTCTCATTCAAGTTCGAGGGCACTTGAGCGGCATCGCGGCCTGAGCGCGCCGGCGGCTTGCGAATCCTGCGGTTCGGCAATCGTCAACCGATGCTCTCCCCGCCAGGCGGGGAGAGCAGGGTTGCTCCTCAATTCGTCTTCACCAGCGGACAGCCGCCCTTGTCTAGCGGACGGAACGCTTCGTCGCCGGGAACCGTGGCGATCAGCTTGTAGAGGTCCCACTCGCCCTTGGATTCTTCCGGCTTCTTCACCTCGTACAGATGCATGTCGTGGACCATGCGGCCGTCGATCCGGATCTTGCCATTTTTGGCGAAGAAGTCGTTGATCGGAGTTTCCCGCATCTGCGCCATCACCTTTGGCGCTTCGTCGCTTCCGATGGCGTCGATCGCTTTCAGGTAATGCATGGTCGCCGAATACAGGCCGGCCTGAATCATGGTCGGCATATGGCCGACCTTGTCGTTGAAGCGCTTGGAGAAGGCGCGGGTTTCGTCATTGGTGTCCCAATAGAACGCGTCGGTGACGATCAGGCCCTGCGTCGATTTGGCGCCCAGCGCATGGACATCGGTGATCTCCAGCAACAACGCGATCATCTTCTGCCCGCCTTGGGTGATCCCGAATTCCGCCGCCTGCTTCAGCGCGTTGGTGGTGTCGCCGCCGGCATTGGCCAGTGCGACGACCTTGGCCTTGGAAGCTTGCGCCTGCAGCAGGAAGGAGGAGAAGTCGGAAGAGTTGAGGGGATGGCGGACGTCGCCAAGCACCTTGCCACCGCTCTCCTTGACGACGTTTGCGGCGTCACGCTCCAGCGCCATGCCGAACGCGTAGTCTGCCGTGACAAAAAACCAGGTGTCCTCGCCGCGCTTGACCATGGCCTTGCCTGCCACGTTCGACAGCGCGTAGGTGTCGTAGGTCCAGTGCACCGTGTTGGGCGAACAGGCGACGCCCGTGATGTCGGAGCTTCCGCCGCCCGAATTGATGTTGATCTTGTTCTTTTCACGGGTAAGCGCCGAGATCGGTAGCGCCACGGACGACGTCGGCACGTCAAAGATCGCGTCCACCTTCTCGTTGTCGTACCAGTTGCGAGCGATGTTGACGCCGACGTCGGGCTTGTTCTGGTGATCGGCGGAGACGACCTCGACCGGCTTGCCTTTTACCTTGCCGCCGTAATCGGTAACCGCCATCGTGACCGCCGCCAGCGAGCCCTTGCCGGTCGCGTCGGCATAGAGGCTGGACATGTCGGTGAGGACGCCGATCTTGACGACATCGTCGGAAATCTGCGCCTGGGCCGCGCTGCCGATACCGGCAAAGGCGAGGCCCGCCGCGAACGCGGCTGCAGTTGATTTCATGGTTGTTCTCCCTGGCTTCTTGTTAAGGGCTTCAATGAGGGGGGTGTATTAGCCCCATTCGGCTGGACCGGGAAAGCCCCACTTTTAGGCTGCCGCTACAACGATGGTAGCGCCGTGACGTTGACGTTGATGGTGCCCTCGGCCTCCGCGATTACGCGCAGGGTCCTGGAATCGAAAGCAAGCTCGGCAAGCCGCAGGCTGTCGATCCGCGCGTCCACCCGCACCCCATCCTCGTTCTTCTGAAGGTCGGCGATGGCGTCGGCTATTTTTCTCTGCGCGTTTTCCGCAAACGGTTTGAGATCTATTTTCGCTTTATTTGCCAACGCCTGCTGCAGATGCGGCATGACCGAGCGCGCGGCTGCGCCGAGCAATCCGAACGCGGCCTCGGATTCCACCGCAAGCCGAATGTCGGTAAGCCGCAAGGTCTGCTGCGCCTGATCGAGCGCCGGTCTGCCCCAGATGTGCACGCTGGCCTCGGCGCCTAATCCGAAGAAGCTCTTTTTTTCTTTTGCCCTGACGAGAAGCGAGATCAGCAGCTGGTCACCCGCCGCGGCGACGCTGGCGTGCTTCACGGTGACGTCCACCGGGCCCGAGCCGTCTTCCGGGAACGTTCGTCCGGCGAACTCGGCTTCCACGATCTTGTTGATCTCGGTGAACGGCAAATCGATCGGCACGCCAATGCTGACGCCGCCTTGCGTCGGCGGAATGATCGAGATCTTCTCGGGAAACGGGCACTCCGGTTTGGTCTCAGCCGGAGTGACGCGGGTCTCCGCCTCGATGCCAAGTGTAACGATCACGGCCGAGGCGTCGACGCGCGGTTGGGCCGCGATAGCGCGGGTCGGCCGCAGCTCAAGCCAAAGCGGCGGCAGCGATGCTGATGTACCGGCTCCTTGCAGCGGAATGGAGCGGCAGGCTTTGGCCCATTGTGCCCGCGCATTCCGCTGCAGACTCTGATCGCTGCGAATTCGCTCCGCCACCGCGTTGACCTGATCGCCGACCGTCTTGTCGATCAGCGGCTTGACCTGAGCCGGCACGTTGATGTGGGCGCCTGCCAACGCAACGCTGGTGTCGCCTAAACTGACCTGCGCGGACAAATTCGGCTCCAGATGCCAGGCCGCGGCAAGTTTCGGCCGCGAGGTGAAGGTGACGTTGCCTTTGATCTCCGCGCTGGCGTTGAGCGCCTTGATGTTGACGTTGCTGATCTGCTTCGCGGCGTTGCTGCCGAGCAAGCTGCCAAGCGCCTCGCCAATCGCGCCGGTCGCTTTGGATGACAACGAGCCCGTCACGTTCAGTTTCCCCGCCAGTGCCGTGGTCAGCGTCAGCACGTCCTGCGCGCCGGTTGCGCTCATCGGTCCGCGCGATGCGGTCCAGCCGATGTCGGCGTTTTGCAGGATCTGCGATGCCGGATTGTCGGCCGTGCCGGCGAAATTCCGCGGCGCGGCGCGATCGGCGGCATCGCGAAGCGCCGACAGCGCGATTGCGACCGGCGCGAGGATCACAGAGCTGCGCGAAACCGGCGGCAGTGGCGGCAACTCGGCAATCGCCGGCGCTGGCGTTGCGCCGCGCGGCGACAGCCAGTCGAGTGCGTACAGGCTAACGAAAAAGGAGGCCACGATCACGGCGATTGCGATCAGCACCGTGGTAAGCCGCACCGGTATCGGCAGACGCATGGGTTCCCCGAGCGATTCAAGCGAGATGATTCTACAGGGCCGGGGAGGCCGAAGCTAGGCTAAGGGACCTCCGGCCGCACATACTCGAGCGGGGACTTAGCTTACTTCTGCCACACACTCCGCCCTAATCGCGAGCTTCCCCCACACACACTCCGCCCTCATCCTGAGGAGCCCGCCCGCGAGGCTGCCACAAACTCCGCCTCCTCCTGAGGAGCCCGCCGCAGGCGGGCGTCTCGAAGGATGGGCCACGGGCCTCATGGTTCGAGACGGCGCAAGAGCGCCTCCTCACCACGAGGATTTGACGGCTCGTTTCCCTCGCCCATTTCCCGCGCTCACGGTCACTTCCCTAGCTCAATCCGCGCGCCGCTCTGCCGCACACTCTCCATCGGGACTCAGCTTACTTGCTGCCACAAACTCAACCTCATCCTGAGGAGCCCGCCGCAGGCGGGCGTCTCGAAGGATGGCCACGGGCCTCATGGTTCGAGACGGCGCAAGAGCGCCTCCTCACCACGAGGATTTGACGGCTCATTTCGCTAGCTCAACTTCCGGCGTTAGCATTATGCTGAGCAGCAGCGTAATCGCTGAATTTCAAGGGATTGGACGGCCGGAATGACGGATGGAGCGTACCTCTACATCCTGAGGTGTTCAGACGGCAGCTATTACGTCGGAACAACGCGATCGACGCTTGAAGGCAGAATCAGTCAGCACAATGCCGGAACATTCGGAGGTTACACCGCGTCGCGCAGGCCGGTGACGCTGATCTTTTCACAATGGTTCGAGCGGGTCACCGATGCAATCGAAAGCGAACGTAAGCTCAAGAAATGGAGTCGAGCGAAGAAGGAGGCGTTCATTCGGGGCAATATGGCAGCATTAAAGGATCTATCGAAGCGCGCATCTCGCCATCCTTCGAGACGCCCGCCTGCGGCGGGCTCCTCAGGATGAGGGCGGAGTGCGGAGAAAGTGTCAGTCCCGATGGAAGGCAGGGCGGTGGCAGAGTGAGTGACAGAGGGAAAGAGAAAATGAGGCGGGAGTGGCGAGGGAAAGAGCCGTAAATGTGACGAGGCGCCCTGCGCCGTCTCGAACCATGAGCGTGGCCTGAAGGTCGGCGAGGGAAATTGAGCCGTCGAAACACGTCCATGGTGAGGAGGCGCCCTCCGCCGTCTGGTGAGGCGGCGCTCTTGCGCCGTCGACATGAGGCCGGGCCATCCTTCGAGACGCCCGCCTGCGGCGCGCTCCTCATCAGGATGAGGGCGGCGTATTGTGTGGCAAAAAACCTTTCATGACAGTTTCATGAGCGAGGGGCGAATCCGGCCATCAACAGAAACCCGCGCAACACTTCGATGCCGTCACACCTCTGAAATATCCATGGTTGAACGTCGGTAATAGAGAATCATGGAAGTTTCGGGTTTTCTTCATGCGGATATTGATTGCGACCGATGCGTGGCATCCGCAGGTGAATGGCGTCGTTCGCACGCTGACGTCGTTGAGCCGCGCCGCATCGGCGCTCGGGGCGGACATCGAGTTTGTGACGCCCGAGGGGTTTCCATCCCTGGGTGTCCCGACCTACCCGGGTTTGCGCGTTGCACTGCCGAACGCTGGCGAGATTTCCGGAAGGATCGAAGCGGCATCGCCCGATGCTATCCACATTGCGACCGAAGGCCCGATCGGCTGGTGGGTGCGGGCGTATTGTCGCCGTCGCGGGCTCGCCTTCACGACGTCTTACACCACGCGGTTTCCGGAATATGTCGCCGTGCGCACGGGCTTGCCGGCAAGTCTCGGCTATAGCGTGCTACGGCGGTTTCACGCCGCCGCTGCCATGACCATGGTGGCTACCGCTTCGCTGAAGCAAGAGCTTCACGAGAAAGGGTTCACGAAGCTCGGCTTCTGGACCCGCGGCGTCGATACCGATCTGTTCAGGCCGGATAATCCAGTTCAGCTCGATCTACCGCGGCCGATCTTCATGACCATGGGCCGTGTTGCCGTCGAAAAAAATCTCGAGGCATTCCTCGCGCTCGATCTGCCGGGCTCAACGGTCGTGATTGGAGACGGGCCGCAGAAAGCCGCACTCGAAAAGAAATATCCGGCGGTCCGCTTTCTTGGCGAGAAAAAGGGTGCGGATTTGGCTTCCCATTTGGCGGCAGCGGATGTCTTTGTGTTTCCGAGCCTCACCGATACGTTCGGCGTGGTGCAGCTCGAAGCGCTGGCCTGCGGTGCGCCTGTCGCGGCTTTTCCGGTGACAGGGCCGCTGGACGTGATCGCCGACCACCCGATCGGCGCTCTCGATGCAGACCTGCGCGCAGCTTGCCTTCGCGCCCTGACAATTTCGCGTGAAGCGTGCCGGGCTTTCGCGCTTTCGCGTTCCTGGGAAAACAGCGCGCGGCAATTCATCGGCAATTTAACGGCGTCGCAGCCGAGCCATTCGCTGCGACCGGTTCGTCTGTTGGCGGGCAGAAGCCCCGCGCATGGCTAGTCGGACGGTCAACAACCACTTGACAACCACTTGGAGGCATCATGGCAGAAACGATCAATCTTCAGGCTGCACCGCAGTTGGACTTCGACCGCGCAACGGTAGAGCACGCATATGACCGCTGGGCGCCGATTTACGATCTGGTTTTCGGCGGCGTGTTCAGCAAAGGCCGGCGCGCGGCGATCCACGCCACCAACCAGATCGGGGGCCGCGTGCTTGAGGTCGGCGTCGGCACCGGAATCTCGTTGCCCCAATACGCGCCGAACCTTCGTATCTTCGGGACCGACATTTCGGAGCCGATGTTGCGCAAGGCGAGGCAACGGGTCGCCGATCTCGGCTTGAAAAATGTCGAAGGTCTCGCCGTCATGGACGCGGAGAAGCTCGAATTTGCGGACAATTCGTTCGATGTCGTAATGGCGCAATACGTCGTGACGGCGGTACCCAATCCGGAAGCGGCGCTCGACGAGTTTGCGCGCGTGCTGCGTCCGGGTGGCGAGATGATTGTCCTGAGCAGGGTCAGCGCCGATGCCGGCATGCGCCGTTTCATCGAGCAGCGGCTCCAGCCGGTGGTGCGTCCGCTCGGCTTTCGAACTGAATTCGCGTGGTCGCGTTTTGAACAATGGCTCGAGGGCGCTCACGCAATGCGATTGGTCGAGCGCCTGCCGGTGCCGCCGCTCGGCCACTTCTCGCTGATCCGCTTCCGCAAAATTGAGACCGCGGCAACGCGCAAGTAGTCGCGCCTTCCGGTGCATGCGCCCGGCCGCGAAACGATATGTGTCACTATCATGATGTCACAAGCCGGACATCGAATCGCTATAGCAAGATATCGATCGACCTGACTTGGGGGAAAGAATGATCAAGAACTTCCGGGAACAACTGCGGACCCAGCGCTGGGACGACCACCGCTATTATCATCACAGCCGCATCAACCAGAGCCTTCACTTCGTCAGCGCCGCTAGTTTCCTGGTCGGCTATGTCATGATCTTCTTTGATCCGATCGGCGCCGCGCTGGTGGGCTGGCTGGTCTCGATGACGACGCGGCAGGTCGGCCATCTGTTCTTTGAGCCAAAGGGCTACGACCACGTCAACCATGCGACCCACGAGCACAAGGAAGAGATCAAGGTTGGCTATAATCTGCAACGCAAGATCGTCCTGCTGGTGATCTGGGCGCTGTCGCCGCTGGTGCTGTTGCTCGATCCCACCCTGTTCGGGGTGTTTGCGCCCTGGACTTCGCCGGCCGATTTCATGCGGCAGGTAGCGAAGATCTGGCTTGCTCTCGGCGTGGGCGGGCTGTTGTTCCGTACCATCCAGTTGTTCTTTGTTCGCGATGTCGAGACCGGCCTTGTCTGGATGACCAAAATCCTGACCGACCCGTTCCATGACCTCAAGCTCTATCACAAGGCGCCGCTGTTCCTGCTGAGGGGAGAACTGCTTGATCCCGGCCTGGACAAGCACGTCAATCACGCGTGAGACGATCAAACGGCCGTTGAAATCACCGCGGCCGTTTGCGCCTCAGCATCTCCTTCAGGATTTGGCGGCGAATATGTTTGTTGGTGAGGGATGCGTCGTTCCACCACCAGCCGTCCTGCTTCATTTGCAACGCGGCCGCGATGAAGCGGTCGGCGACCTCGGCAAACTCCGCATCTGTGTAGTTCAGGCTGAAGATCAGCCGGCCGGTGCCGACCCAGCTCAGCCCCAGCTTCTCCGCCCGCAGATAGTATTGCAGCATCCAATTGTAGCGGGACGGCGTCGTGTAATGAACCATCCAGATCGACGACAGGTTCGAGACCCGGACCGGCAGATCTTGCGCCGCCAGCCGCTGGTTCAATTGCTCGGCTCGTTTGTTCCAGAGCTCGTCGAGCCCGGCATAGCGAGCGCGAGTCCCGGGATTGCCGAGGCGGCTGAGGAATTCGTCCATCGCCGTCATGACATAAGGGTGCGAATTGAACGTGCCGCGCGCGAAACAGACGTCGGCGGGCCGGTCATCGCGGAAGCGGCGCATCAGATCCTTGCGGCCGCAGACCACGCCGACGGGAAGCCCGCCGGCAAGGCTCTTGCCGTAAGTCACCATGTCGGCGCGGACGTCGAAATATTCCTGGGCGCCGCCTGCGGCGAGGCGGAAACCGACGAACACTTCGTCGAAGATCAGCACGATCTTTCGTTCGGTGCAGACCTGGCGCAGCGCCTTGAGCCATTCGCTGTAGGCCGCGCGATCGTATGTTGCGGTTCGCGAACTGTCCGCCAGCGCGGAATCGGCGGGCGCGTTGCCGTTGGGGTGCAGTGCCTGCAGGGGATTGACCAGCACGCAGGCGATGTCGCGCCGCGTCCGCAGCACCTGCAATGTCCGTTCCGACATTTCCGCCAACGTGTAGGTTTCGCGCGGCGAAACCGGATTGCCGACGCCTGGCTGCACATCACCCCACCAGCCGTGATAGGCGCCGGCAAAGCGAACGAGATGCGAGCGGCGGGTATGATAGCGCGCGAGGCGTACGGCCTGCATGACGGCTTCCGTTCCGGACATGTGGAACGAGACCTCGTCGAGCCCGGATATTTCGCAAAGACGCCGGACATTGTCGACAATGACGGGATGATAGGAGCCGAGGACCGGCCCAAGCGCGTGCGCGCGCTTCTCGGCCGTTTCGATGCACTGTTTGTAGAAGTCGTTGCCGAAAATGTTCACTCCGTAGGAGCCGGTCAGGTCGTAGAAAGTGTTGCCGTCGAGATCGGTGAGGGTGACCCCGGCCGAGGACTGCATGAAAGCGCCGGTGCCGAGATGCTCGCGCACGAGCCGGCTGTACTGGAAGGGCACACGGTATTTTTCGGTAAATTGCAGGTCGGAGATTCGGCTCGCCGCTTCCGACGTCATCTGCCGGCCCTTGGCGAAGCGTTCCCGATACAGCTCGGCGAGCCGGAAGAAGCCGTCCTGGCGCTTTATGCTGACGGCCGGCGGCGCGCCGTCGGAGCAAAAGAATTCGCCGATGTCGAATTCATAGAACGGCACCATGCGCGCGATCATGCGCGACATTTTCGAATGTCCGCTCAGCGAGCGGTGCTTGGCCCGCGACAGCGCCAACCGCGCCTGCAATTTCGGGAATACTGCCGCGGCGCCTGCGACTGCCGCGGTGGACAGGTAGAGAATCGGAAAAGGCGAGCCCATGACGACAAGCGCTAACCAGTCCTGCTGACAAATTCATGACAGTGAAAGCTTTCATCTCCACCTTCACACAACAGGAAGACCTCAACTTCCTCCTGACCAATCGTGTCCCGCGGGCGGCGCTGACCCGCTTCATGGGCTGGTTCAGCAAAATCGAAAAACCGCTGGTGCGCGACCTGTCGATCGCATGCTGGCGGCTGTTCTCCGAGCTCGACCTTTCGGAAGCCCGGAAGAGCGAATTCAAGAGCCTGCACGACTGTTTCATCCGCGAGCTTCGTCCCGGCTTGCGGCCGCCCGATCCCGATCCGTCGATCGTGGTCAGCCCGTCGGATGGCATTGTCGGCGCGTTCGGAACTGTTCGCGACGGCGAACTCTACCAAATCAAGGGCGCGCCCTATTCGCTGCCTGACCTGCTCGGCGATCCCGCGTTGGCCGAGCAACACCGCAACGGGCGATTCGTCACGCTGCGGCTGACCTCGAGCATGTATCACCGATTTCACGCACCGCATGATTGCCGGATCGAACAGGTGCGCTTGATTCATGGCGACACCTGGAATGTGAATCCGATCGCGCTAAAACGGATCGAGCGGCTATTTTGCAAGAACGAACGCGCGGTGATCCGAGCGCATCTCGCAACCGGCGAGGCGTTGACCGTCGTGCCAGTCGCGGCGATTCTCGTGGCCAGCATCCGGCTGCATTTTCTCGACCTCGTGCTCAACAGGCAAACGCGGGGGCCGGTGGTCTTCCCTTGCGACGTCCGCGTTTCCAAGGGCGACGAGCTCGGATGGTTCGAGCACGGGTCGACCATCATCCTGCTTGCACCTGAAAACTTCGAATTTTGCGACAACGTGTCCGAGCAGGCGCAGATACGCGCCGGCCAGCCGCTGTTGCGGTTGAAGAAGCTTTAGCGCCGTTGCTCGCTCCGCTTGTTGGCGGCCCACCGATTACGGGCCGGCGGCCTCTCGGAGTTCCGGCGGCGGCCTCTCTAGCTAGATCACGCCGAGCACGATGGCGCCGACAAAGGCAAAGGCCACGTACGCCGTGACAATGCTCAGCTTTCCGACGAAAGTCATGGGATCGCACCCTTGGTTCACGTCGCTGCCCGCAACTCACAAAACTACCAAACCGTTTGGACCGGAAAAAGTCAGTGCCACTGTCTATCCGCGTCCCTGCACGGCACGGAACCGCCGCCGACGTGGTTAAAGAGTGGTGAAATCAACGCGTTGAAGAGTCCTTAAATAAATTCACCCAACGTGCGCGGATGACGCGCGGAGTTCGTTTGTATCTCGTCGGCTCCTTCGTCCTTGTTTCGTTGGCAGGTTGCGGCCGCGGCTTTTTTCAAACCGCGGAACGTGAACCGTGGCGAGCCGAGGCCGAGATCGCTTGCCTGAAATCCGGCGCGGTGAGGGAAAGCGCCGAAGTGGTCCGGATCGACCCAATCTCTGGTCCCGGAATATGCGGTGCCGACTTTCCGCTCAAGGTCGCCGCACTCGGCGAAGCCAGCACCAGTTACGGCTTTGCCGACGACGATCTGAGGCCGCCCGGAAACATCGGCAACCAGCCGCGCTGGCCGATCTCGCCGCCGCGAACTCAGACTATCCGCAGCCAGCGTATCCGCAATCTCCAGGCTATCCCCAGCCCGCCGTTTCACCGCGCGCAAACGGGCTCTCGCCGGGTGGCCCGATCTCGTTGGCAGCGCCCGGTGTCGCGCGGGAAGAAGATGATATCGATCTGCCGCCTCAGGCTTTGCCGGGGTCGCGGCAATCAATTTCGCGAGCGCCTTATGTCGGCGTTCAGAGCCCGACATATCCGCCGCGCGATCGGTATTCCCAGCCATACCCGCCGCGTATCGAGCCCGCCCCGAATTACTCGCAACCCGATCGGCTTCCGCGGCTTGGGCCGGCGCAAGGCAATTCTGTAGCCGCGCTCGGTCCGGTCGCTGTCAATCCGACCGCAACACTCGCTTGTCCGATCGTCTCGGCGCTGGATCGCTGGCTAGCCGATTCCGTGCAGCCCGCGGCCACACGATGGTTCGGCGCGCGCGTTGTCGAGATCAAGCAGATATCGGCCTATTCGTGCCGCGGCATGAACGGCAACCCGCACGCGCACATTTCCGAGCATGCGTTCGGCAACGCCCTCGACATCGCAGCGTTCACGCTCGCCGACGGACGGCGGATCGCCGTAAAAGACGGCTGGAAGGGTCTGCCGGAAGAGCAGGGGTTCCTGCGCGACATACAGGCTGCCGCCTGCCAGCAATTCTCGACCGTGCTGGCGCCCGGCTCGAACGTCTATCACTACGATCATATCCACGTCGATCTGATGCGCCGCGCCAGCCAGCGCCTGATTTGCGAGCCGGCCGCGATTTCGGGCGAGGAGGTTGCCGCTCGCGCGTCGCAGCGCAGCCCATACGCGTCGCGTGCGCCGTCGGTGACGGGATCGCTGGGCGCGCGGAAAGGGGCGGCTTCGGCGCGCAAGAACAAGATCAACGAAGAAGACGAGTTCGACGATCAATAAATAAGATTGTTCAATCTACGCACCACCGGCGACCAATCTTGAAGCGCAGCTAAATGACGCGAAGTGGCAGAAGGGGAATCCCGACGTCTAGGCCACAGCCACGATGACGTGTGCCTGAATTTTGGCAGCAACCTCGCCACTGCCATGTCTGTCCGCAATCGCGGATGCGGCGTAGTCGGTTGCAGATTCCAGTTTTCCCGCTTCTCTGGCCTCGATCTCGTTGCGAAGCAGGTGTTCCCTGGCAATAAGCAACGGCGGGAATGCGCGGTGAGGATGCGCGGCTTTGTTCGGCTCTCGTCTCGATCACCACACGGGAGAAACCTGCGTCCTCCAGTTCGCTACGGATCAGTGCCGTGTCGTGGTAACCGTGCGGCGTGCGTGCCAGAAAGCGCGGCGGATCGTTCGGCAAAAATTGTTGCGAGCGCATTCGTCACATCATGAGCAAAAACGTTCTCCTCGATGCGATCCCATACGTTGAATAAAAAATGTCCACCGGGCTTCAGAACTCGCTTTGCTTCGCGGTAACCCGATATGCGGTCGGGAAAGAACATCGCGCCGAACTGGCAACAAACGAGATCGAAGGTCGCGTTTTCAAACGGCAGCGCCAGAGCATCCGCCTGGCGCCATTTGATGCGAGTGTCCGGAGGTTGTCGCGATGCGGCGTAGTCGACCATCGGCTGGTTGAGGTCGGTTACGATATAGTTTGCGTTCGGGGGCAGTTTTGGCGCCAAGGCGCGGGTAACAACCCCGCTGCCCGCGGCGATTTCCAAAACGGCGTTCGGCGACAAGGACGCTGCTCGCTGAGCAATATCCGCGGCGTACGGCTCGAAAATCAACGGCACCATATACCGGTCGTAGTTTTCCGGAATCGATCCGGCGAATACCTTGTCGGTTTCCAACATTGCTATCGCCCGATCCGAGATTGACGGCTCGTAAGGCTAGCACATATCTCCCGCGTCGGATCAGTCGCTATCATCTATATCGCGCTCCGGATTATCTCGATGAGGGTCTACGCCGTCAGTCCTTCCAACACGTCACGAACGAGCCCCCTGAGCAGGTCGAGTTTGTAGCCCGTCATCGTCAGTGGAGTGGCCCCCGACGTTGCCTGCCGCGCAGCTTCGGTAATACTTGCCGCGCTAATCGTAGCACCCTGCAGCGCGGCTTCGGATGACGAAAGACGAAGCGGCACCGGCGCGATCCCACCGGCGGCGATGCGAACGAACTCGAATTTGCCATTGGCGAGCACGGCGCGGGCGCAGACCTCGACGAGGGGCCATTCCGCGTGGCTGCGGCTGATCGCACGCTTGTACAGGGCGCGTTCGCCGCCGAGCGGTGTTTGCAGCGTGATCCGCCGTATCTGTTCGCCTGAGGCAAGTGCGTGATCCGTACCGCCGTTGGAACCGTCGCCCAACAGCGCTGCGACCGTCAATCCGCTTCGACGATCGGTGGCGACCGTGCCCTCATACGCCGATAGCGCTGCCGCCATGGTGGAGGGGTGCGGCGCGACGCAAGGGCCGAGATCGAAAGCCACGCTGTAACGGTGGTTGCCGCTTCGCGCCGGGCAGTCGCTGCCGCCTTTCTTCAGGCAATCGATACGCGGGTTGCGATAGTACCAGCAGCGCGAGCGCTGGGCGAGGTTGCCGCCGATCGTTGCGAGATGGCGGATTTGCGGAGTAGCGAGCCCCAGCGCGGCAGCGGAAAATCCGGGATACGCCTGCGCGATGCGCTGGTCGGCGGCGCTGGCCGCGATGGTCGTGAAGGCCCCGATGCTCGCCGCCCCGTCCGCGTTCCATTCGATCCCGGTATCGGCGGCCGAAGCAATATCGATCAGGGGCCCGCGCGAAACGCCGCTGCGCCGCCGTTCGGATAGATCGGTGCCTGCGGCGCGAAATTCCGGTGCGGCGGCCACGTCCGTCTCGATGCGTTGCTCAAGCGACGGCCCTCCCTCTCAACGCCGCGATCAGGCGATCGGGCCGGATCGGTATCTCGGTCATTCTGACGCCGATCGCATTGCAGATGGCGTTTGCGATCGCCGGGGAGGTCGGAACGGTAGCGACTTCGCCGATGCCGACGCTGCCGCCCGGCACATGATCGAAACCGGCTTCATCGAAATGCACATCGATCTGCGGCGTGTCGGCAATGCCGGGTATGCGATAGTCCTCCATGCCGGCGGTAAGGATATGGCCGGACCTCTCATCGATCTCGCGCGCTTCGTAAAGCGCATAGCCGATACCCTGAATGAGCGAGCCCGCCGCCTGGCTTCGTGCCAGTGCGGGAGCCGCCACTTTACCGATCGCAATACCTGTGTGAGCGTTGAGAACGCGCACATGCCCGAGCCATGTGTCGACCTCGACTTCGATCACCTGCACGGAACTGGGGACGCCCGCGCCGACAACCAGGTTGGAGAAGCGGCGCAGCATCCAGGCCAACACCATGCCCATGAAGCCTGCTTGCTTGAGCGGAGATCGTATTCCGGGTGCCGTCGGGCTTGAGTCTTTCGGCCTCTCGGCCGTAACGGTGAGATCGGGGGAGGCGGCGATCAACTCGCGCCATGGCGCGTTGGAGCCTTGCAGCGGTGGCCGCGCCGCGGATCGTGTGATCGCGGCCTTCAGCTTTTCGATTGCAAGCAACGTCGGCGGCACGATCGAGGCGGTGACCCTGCTGCCGCCCGAGCCTGGCCCTTCCGGCAACGTGAGTCTCCGATCCTGACGTCAATGTCCTGCGCCTCTAATCCGAATTCTCGGGCCACCGTGTTGGCTAGCACCGTCCGGGTGCCGGTGCCGATGTCTTGCACGGCGGTGCTTGCGATGATGCGTCCGCCCTTGATCGCCAGTTCGACGGTTGATCCCGGCTGCCACAAGTAAAGCCAATACCCGGTTGCGACACCTACGCCGCGACGGTACCGGCCGGTTTGCGCGGAGGCCGCCTTCCTGTTTCGCCAGACATCGAGCCCGGCGGCCCAATTATAAAGTCGCTGGCGGTTGGGATCTGTATCCCATCGCTTGCGCAGCTCGATCGGGTCGATCTGCATGCGCAGCGCCGCTTCGTCGATCGCTTGTTCCAGCGCGAAAGCCATCGGCGGCCCGCCGGGTCCGCGGAACGGCGCACCGGGCGGCAAATTGCTGAGCACATCGAAATCCGCAAGCTCCTTTGCCTGCGCCGGATAAATCAGCCGGGCAAGCGCGGCAATGGTGGAATTCGTCGCTGCTCCCGTATCGGCATAGGCTGTGAGCGATAAGGCCTTGAGCTCGCCTTGCGCGGAGGGAAGCAGCGCGAGATTGACCTCGGCGCCCGGACGATAACCGGTCACGGATAGCTCTTCCTGCCGGTCGTAGGCGATCATGACAGGCGCGTTGGCCGCGCGCGCCAGTTCGATTGCGGCAATCGTCTCGACGCCGAGGCTTCCCTTCGAGCCGAAGCCGCCGCCGACGTGATCGGCGATCACGCGCACCTTGTCGTGTGCGAGCTTGTATCGCTTCGCAATGCCTTCCATCACGTGGAAAACGGCCTGCGTCGAAACGTGCACCGTCAACCGATCGCCGTCGAAGCGCGCCAGCGTGGCGTGTGGCTCCAGACAGGCATGGGACTGGGTCCCCGTGCGGAACGTCGCTTCAACCAGCAACGGATTTTGCTGCTGCTGGGCCTCGCTCAGCCATCCCCTTGCTTTGCTCTTTTTCTGGGAGAAAGCCGCGGACGGCCCCCGAACGTTTCCCTTCCACGGCGCCGGAGATCCGCCGCCCTCCGATACGTTACCTGCTTTCTTGCGGTTCTTGCTGTCGAACACGACCGGCGCGTCAAAGCTTCGGGCCGCATCAAGGCCGATCGAGGCGGGCAGGCGCTCGCTGTGAAGCTTGATCGCCGCGATTGCCCGCAACGCGGTCTCACGATCCTCTGCGGCAACGGCAGCGATGGGATCGCCGACATAGCGCACCATGCGGTCTTCGCCGAGCAGCGAGATAACAGCGGCTACTCCGGCAATGGCTCGCGCCGGGGCGAGGTCAAGTTCACTGATTCTGGCGTGCGGGAGGTGCGAGCGGAGGATGACGCCTTCGAGTTGCCCGTCGTGGCGAATGTCCACAGTGTAGCGCGCTGCTCCCGTCACCTTCTCGCGCGCCTCGATCCGCGGCGGAACGATGTCGTCCTTTGGGTCGAACCGGCCCGCGCAAGCCTCGCCGACCGCGCGAAAAATTCCTTCATAAGCGCCGCAGCGGCACAAATGGCCCGACAGCGCGGCCGCGATTTCCTCTCTGGAAGGCGTTGCCCTTCCCCTTGTCGCGCGCCAGCGGTCATGAAATGCGGTTGCTTCCACGATGAAACCGGGCGTGCAGAAACCGCATTGCAGCGCATCGTGCGCCATGAAGGCTTTCTGCATCGGGTGCAAGCCGCGAGCGCCGATGCCTTCCACCGTGGTCACTGATTTTCCCGCCGCCGCTTGCGCCGGCAGCAGGCAACTGACGACCGGGACCCCATCGAGCAGCACAGTGCATGCACCGCACACGCCGGCCCCGCACACCAGTTTCGTTCCAGTAAGCCCGAGCGTATCGCGGATGACATCGATCAAGAGCACTTCACGGCTTTCAGGAAGCGGCTCGGAGCGGCCGTTGATCCGCATGCTGCTCATTCGAGTCTCCTGATTTACCGCCGGCGTCTTCGGGCGTGCCGCATTCGTTTCGTTGCGGCGGACGGCGTTGCGCGATCATCGTTCGTACCACGACATCGGCATGCGATACAAAGCATCACGCTAAGTGGAGTAGTGCAACGCTTCCCGCGTTCGCAGGGACGACGTGTGGATGATTTGATTTGCCCGTCGGGCAAAATCAGCGCTTGCAGCGAAAACCTGTCCAGTCCTCGCACAAAAAATATTTCGCTTTTTCCGAAACCCAAATCAGATGTATCGATAATCCATCCCGTCTCAGCAAGAGGGGCGTTTCGCGATCGTCACGAACGCGGGGCGGGATGCGGTGGACGCAGCGGCATCGATGAGACGAACGATGCAGGTTTGCGGACGGCGAAGTCGTGTGGTCCTGATGCCCCGACGCTGGCATCAAGTTCGTCAAGCGATCGACGAACGACAGTGGCAACAAAGCCCGGTCACTGGGGAGAGCACGAAGGAAACCGTTAAAACCATTGCGCGGGAAACGCCGGGGTGTCCCGGTGAACCTGTGGTGACTAACTCGCCGTGCTTTATTTATTTCGCACGCGAGGCTGCGGGTGCACCGCGCACCCGGCGTTTCCCGCGCCCTCTTTAGTGGAGGCAAAGGATTTTACATCAACTCGGGCGCTGATCGCGCAGCGAGGACGCGGAGGTGTGTGTGTACCAGCTTAAATGCGTAAACCGGTGTCATCGCCCGCACCCACCGGTGTCATCGCCCGAACGCACCGGTGTCATCGCCCGGCTTGACCGGGCGACCCAGTAACCGATGCAGCGCGTTATCAAGCGCAGGGATGTAGACCCAATAAATGGGACCAGTGCTTATTCCGGCGATGTTGGTGAATACTGGATCGCCCGGTCAAGCCGGGCGACGACAAGGGGAGTGTTGTTGAACGGCATCTGTATCGTCGAACGCAACCTGTATCGTCGCTCGACATCACCGGTGTCATCGCCCGAACGCACCGGTGTCATCGCCCGGCTTGACCGGGCGACCCAGTAACCGATGGTGCGCGTAAAGCGCAGGGATCTAGACCCAATGGATTTGACCAGTGCTTATTTCGGCGACGGTGGTGAATACTGGATCGCCCGGTCAAGCCGGGCGACGACAGGGGGGCGTTGTTGAACCAGAGGCCACCGATCCTTTGCGACGAAGACGCCGCTCCTCATCAGGATGAGGGTCGGAGGCGGGACGCTGTTTGAAACTGGAATCGTTTTGAATGCCGTCCCGCTCAATCCACCTTCGCCTGGTAAGCAGCGAGGAACATCCGTGTCGCGCTGTCGATCACCTGCGCGATGCGCTCGGCCGAAGGCGGGGGCGCCGCCTGAAAAATAAACGGCAGGAACAGCGACGCCTGGCACATCAGCATGAATTGCGAGGCCGCGAGTTGGCAATCGTCGATCGCAAGATCGCTCTGCCTTGACCCGGTCCTCGAGATAGATCGCGAGGCGGCTGATGGTTTTTTCCAGAACACGCTCGTAATAGCGGCGGCCGACGTCCGGCATCCGCTCGGCAATCGCCATCACGGTGCGGATCGCCGATCCGCCGCCCGGCCGGCACAGCATCGCAATATAGGCCTGGCCGAACTCCCGCAGCGTGGTCGAGACGTCGCGTCCGGAATCGAAATTGAACACCATCTGTCCGTGCTCGAGGGTTTCTTCTTCGACGATGGCTTCGAACAGCCGGCTCTTGTCGGCGAAATAGACGTAGAGCGTGCCCTTGGAGACGCCGGCGGCAGCGGGCGATCTCGCCCATGCTGGCGCCGTCAAACCCAAGGTCCATGAAGACCTTGCGGGCGCCATCGAGGATTTGTCGGCGCTTCGAGCTGTCCTCGTCGCCGACAAGTGGAGCGAGATTGCGATCCGCAGCAACCATTGGTTTAGCTTCTCGGAAACGATTCCGAGACCTGGAAACGCCCCGGAAGGGCCTCTCGCCTTTACGTTCGAGCCGATACAATATTACCTTGACCGAACCGTTCGGTCAATGCTAATTTTGATCGGCTGGCGACCAGTCCGGACTTTGTTCAGCTGGGCGGATCGCTTGTATTGCAGTGAGGAGGCCGTCAATGGCCGCAGCGAGAGACCAGGCCGCGCGCATTCTTCGTCCCGACCTGGACAGGCCGGATGAGGCCGCACGCGATGGCGCGCCGGCGTCGGCTGAGGCGGTCGCCGAATCAATTCGCCCACATGTGCCGAAGAGACCGCTGCGCCGGCCTGCCGAGACGCCGACGCCGCCCGCGATCGATAAGCCGGCGCGCGCCGCTGCCAACCGCGCCGCAGCGAAATCCGGCAAGCGCAAAAAACTGGTGTTGATGGGCGTTGGCTTGCTGCTTGCGCTCGCCGCCGCGAGCTACGGCGTGCATTAGTTCCTGGTCGGCCGCTTCTTCGTCTCGACCGACGACGCCTATGTGCGCGCCAACAACACCATGCTCGGCGCGCGGGTGTCCGGCCACGTCGCGGCGATCTTTCCCGGCGACAATGCGCTGGTTCGCACCGGCGACGTGATCTTCAGGATCGACGACGGCGATTACCGTATCGCGGTGGATGCCGCGCGCACCAAGATCGCGACCCAGCAGGCCACCATCGACCGCATCGGCCGGCAGGTCACCGCGCTGGAAAGCGCGGTCGAGCAGGCGCAAGGCGCAGCTTGTTTCGGCGGAAGCCGGGCTGAAGCGCGCCGGTCTCGACTACGACCGCCAGCAGGCGCTGAGCAACAAGGGGTTTGCCTCGCGCGCCACCTTCGAAGTATCCGAAGCCGGCCGCGACCAGGGCGTGGCGGCGGTGAAGGCGGCGCAGGCGGCCTATGACGCGGCGCGCGACAACGTCGAAGTCACCAAGGCGCAGCAGGCCGAAGCCCGCGCCCAACTCGCGGAATTGCAGACCTCGCTCGCCAAGGCCGAACGCGACCTCGATTTCACCTCGGTGCGCGCGCCGGTCGACGGCACCTTCTCCAACCGCCTGGTCAACACCGGCGACTTCATCGTGGCCTGGGCCAGCGGCTCGGCAATCGTCGTGCCGCTCGACGACGTCTTCATCGACGCCAATTTCAAGGAAACCCAGCTCAAGCGCATCCGTCCGGGCCAGCCGGTGACGATCTCGGTCGATGCCTACGGCCATCGCAAATTCGCCGGCATCGTCGACAGCATTTCGCCGGCCGCCGGCTCGGTGTTCACGCTGCTGCCGCCGGACAACGCCACCGGCAACTTCACCAAGATCGTGCAGCGGCTGCCGGTCCGCGATTCGCGTGCCGAAGGACGTCGCGAGGCAAAACCTGCTGCGCGCGGGCATGTCGGTCTATGCCACCGTCGATACCAGCGAAGGCGCCGACGATGCCGACAGCGACGCCGACCTCGATTCGCCGACGATGATCCACCCGCAATGATTTCGCGCATCGGTCGTCGCGCCGCCACTGCACGTCGTTGAACCTGAGCAGACCATGGCTGACGCCACCACCGCCCCGCCGTCGCTGATGAACGCCGCGGCCGCCGTCCGAGCGCATCGCGCCGCGGCGGCTGTTTGCGTTCCTGATCATGGTGTTCGGGATGTTCATGTCGATCCTGGACATCCAGATCGTCTCGGCCTCGCTCATCCGAAATCCAGGCCGGGCTGTCGGCGAGCTCGAGCGAAGTGTCGTGGGTCCAGACCGCGTATCTGATCGCCGAAGTGATCGCGATTCCGCTGTCGGGCTTCCTGTCGCGCGCGCTCGGCACCCGGCTGCTGTTTGCGATTTCCGCCTCCGGCTTCACCATCGCAAGCTTCCTCTGCGGCTTTGCCTCCTCGATCGAGCAGATGATCCTGTGGCGCGCGATCCAGGGATTTCTCGGCGCCGGCATGATCCCGACCGTGTTCGCGTCCGCCTACACGGTGTTTCCGCGCTCGAAATTCCATATCGTCGGCCCGATCATCGGCCTTGTCGCGACGCTGGCGCCGACCATCGGCCCGACGGTCGGCGGCATCATCACCGACGCGATGTCGTGGCACTGGCTGTTCTTCATCAACGTCGTTCCCGGCATCGGCATCACCATCGGCGTGCTGGCGCTGGTCGATTTCGACCAGCCGAATTTCAAGCTGCTCGAGCATTTCGACTGGTGGGGCCTGATTGCGATGGCCGGCTTTCTCGGCTCGCTCGAATATGTGCTGGAGGAAGGGCCGCAATATGAGTGGCTGCAGGACACTTCGGTGGCGGTCTGCGCCGCGATCTGCGCCGTCTCGGCGATCGCCTTCTTCTGGCGCGTGCTGACGCGCGCGAGGAGCCGATCGTCGACATCAGG
This sequence comes from uncultured Alphaproteobacteria bacterium, assembly GCA_963764155.1. Lineage (GTDB taxonomy): Bacteria > Pseudomonadota > Alphaproteobacteria > Rhizobiales > Xanthobacteraceae > Bradyrhizobium. Next base: position 258,878 of record CAVXRI010000001.1, on the reverse strand, counting down.
GCCTTCACCGACCGCAATTTCGGCGTCGGCTGCCTGATCTCGTTCTGCGTCGGCATCGGGCTTTACGGCCTGACCTATATGTATCCGCGCTATCTCGCCGAAGTGCGCGGCTACAGCGCGCTGATGATCGGCGAGACCATGTTCGTCTCCGGCGTCACCATGTTCCTGACCGCGCCGATCGTCGGCCGGCTGATGCTGAAGGTCGACATGCGCTACATCATCGCGGCCGGCCTCGTCATCTTCGCGCTCGGCTCCTGGCAGATGACCTGGATCACCCGCGATTACGATTTCTACGAGTTGCTGGTGCCGCAGATCCTGCGCGGCATCGGCATGATGTTCGCGATGGTGCCGACCAACAACATCGCGCTCGGCACGCTGCCGCCGGACCGGGTGAAGAACGCCTCGGGGCTGTTCAACCTGACGCGCAACCTCGGCGGCGCGGTCGGGCTCGCGCGTCATCAACCAGGTGCTGAACGAGCGCACCGACCTGCACATCTCGCGGCTGCAGGAGCGGGTGACCTGGGGCAACGCCACCGCGACCGAAACGCTCAACATGTTCACCCAGCGCCTGCAGGGCATGGGCGACGCCGCGCTGATGGCGATGAAGCAATTGTCGCAGATCGTTCACCGCCAGGCGGTGGTGATGGGCTATGGCGACGCCTTCTTCATCCTGACGCTGTTCTATTTCGGCCTCAGCCTGCTGGTGATGCTGCTGAAGAAGCCGGCCGCCATTCCGGCCGGGCCGGCGCACTGAACCAGATCCGACATGAAAGACCTCACTCAAGGTTCGATCGCGGGCCACATCCTGACGATGGCTCCGCCCATCTTCGCGGGCATGATCATGGTGATGCTCTGCGGACTGATCGATTTGTATTTCGTTTCAGGTCTGGGCGACGCCGCTGTTGCCGGCGTCGCTGCGGCCGGCAATGCGGGGTTTCTTGTGAACGCGTTGATGCAGGTGTTGGGCGTAGGCACCGGCGCGCTTATCGCGCATGCCGTTGGACGCAAGGATCGCGCAGACGCCAATCTGGTGTTCAATCAATCGCTCGGCTTGTCGGCCATCTGCGGCCTGATCACGTGGATAACGGGTGCTGTTCTCTCAGCCAGCTACATGCGCTGGGTTGCCGTTGATGAAGCAACTATCAAGGCAGGGACGACCTATCTTCTTTGGTTTATGCCCGGGCTCGCGCTGCAATTCGCGATGCTCGTTATGGGATCTGCGCTGCGAGGCACCGGGATCGTGCAGCCCTCCATGATCGTGCAGGCGCTCGCCGTGGCGATCAACATTGTCCTCGCGCCGATCCTCATTAAGGGCTGGGGCACAGGTCATGCGCTGGGCGTTGCCGGTGCCGGGCTGGCAACCTCGCTCGCTATCCTGGCCGGCGTCGGCATGCTGTGGGTGTATTTCCACCGGCTGGAACGGTATGTCGGCATCGATCGCGCACAGTGGCGGCCGCAGTTGAAGCAATGGAAACGGATATTGAATGTAGGTCTGCCGGCGGGCGGTGAGTTCGCAATCATGTTCGTCTACATGGCGGTGATCTATTACGCCCTGAGAGATTTTGGCCCGGCTGCTCAGGCGGGCTTCGGAATCGGATCGCGCGTGCTGGGTCTGATCCAGTGCCGGCGATGTCGATCGCATTTGCAGCCGGGCCAATCGCCGGACAGAATTTCGGCGCCGGAAATCACGCGCGGGTGAAGGAAACTTTCAACAAGGTTGCGCTGATCGGAACGCTTGTGATGGTCGCGTTCACAAGCCTCGCGCAATGGAAGCCGGCCTTGCTGCTGGGCGGCTTTGTCAAAGACCCCGAGGCAACAGCGGTAGCCGTGCTGTTCCTGCAGATGGTCTCCTTGAACCTCGTCGCGCAGGGATTGATCTTCGCCTGCTCAAGCATGTTTCAGGGTTTGGGCAACACGAAGCCGGTGCTGTTAAGCTCCGGCGTCCGGCTGATTACCTATGCGCTGCCGGTCATCTGGTTGTCGGGGAGGCCCGATTTTCGCATCGAGTAGGTGTGGTACGTCTCGATCGCAACGACCACACTGCAGGCGGGCTTGAGTTTGTGGCTGCTGCGCCTGGAGTTCAGGAAGCGGCTGAGTGGAGGGATCACGCTCAGCGGGGCGCGGCATCGAGACCTTGCAGTTGATCGACGAACCGATCCGCTGATTAGCCCGGAGCGGTTGTGATCGTGGCGCGCGTGCGGGTAGAGATCGCGACCGTTGCGACGACGGCAGCGGCGAACAGTACGATCTGGGGCGTGATGGTCTCATCATTGAAGATGGCCGCAAGCGCGAACGTAACGAACGGCTGCAGCAATTGAATTTGCGACACGCGCGCGATGCCACCGATCCCCATGCCGGCATTCCATGCGAAAAACCCGATCCACTGCGAAAATAACGCGAGGTAAAGCAGCCCCAGCCAGGGTTTCAGCGCGATATGGGTAAGGTCCGCCGGCATCGTCAGCGCGGCGGCGGGCAGCGAGATCGGCAGTGCGAACACCAGCACCCAGCTGATGACCTCCCATCCCGGCATCTCCGAGGTGAGCCGGCCGGAGTACGTGTAGCCGATCGCGGAGGCTGCCACGGCGGCGAACAGCAAGAGGTCACCCGACGAGAGTTTGCCGCCGCCCTGGCGCAAGGCGAACGCGATCACCAGCGCGCCTCCGGCGAGGGAGGCGATCCAGAACAGCGGTTTGGGCCGCTCGTGCGTGATGAGGACCGCAACCAGGGCCGTGGCGATCGGGAGCGCGCCCATCACCACACCGCCATGCGCGGCATCGACGGTCTGTACCGCCAATGCCATCAGGAACGGAAACATGATGCACACGCAAAGCATCGCAACGACGAGCTGAAACCAGAGCCGGCGCGGCGGGAAGGGACGGCGCAAGACGATCAACAACGCCAGCGAACACAGCCCGGCGACGGCGGCGCGCAGCGCGGTCACCGCGATCGGATCAATCGCCGATACCGCGATACGCGTCGCCGGCAGCGTGCCGCCGAAGATCGCCATGCCGACAAAGCCGAGCAACAGCCCCAGGCGCTCGGGCGACAGTGGAGGGGAAGAATCGCGTGAGCATGAAGAAGAGGACATCTGGCGAGACAAGTATCTGCTTCGGCCCCGCCGGTACAGCCTTCGCGCGCGCGGCATGGCGGCCATGCAAGGGGTACTTAAAGGCTGCTCCAGACCAGGCCGACACCGGAGAGAAACAACAGGCCGAGCACGACGTCGCGAAAATTGTTGTCGCTCAGTGCATGATACACGCGCGCGCCGAGCCGCGCCGAGGATCGTTCCGGGCAACGCGATCAGCGCCAACCAGATCACTTGCCGCTCCACCAGGCCGGAAGCTACCTGCAGACCCAACGCGGCTGCGAGCACGGTCCAGTTGAAGATCTGGAAAATGCCGCGCCGCTCGTCCTTGCCCCAGCCTCGCACGCTTGCCCACAGGATCGGCAGCGGGCCGGACAACCCCGCCAGCCCGCCGAGAATTCCGCCGGCAAATCCGATCGCGCCGTCAGCCAGTTTGCCGCCGAAGCGGATCGCCATCGGCGCACGCTGGAAATACAGCGCGACAGGAAACACCAGCAGAAAGACACCGATGGTCAGTTTGAAATTGTGTGGATCGGCGTGAGCGATCAGCAGAGTGCCCAGGGGCACACCCGCGAGGCCGCCGATCAGGAAGGGCCAGACCAGCGTCAGATCGAATGTTCGCCACATCGACGGCAGGGTCGAGGTCTGGGCAATAACGGAGGAAATCAGCACCAGCGGAACGGCGAGCGACGGCGGCAGCACATACAGCCAGATCCCGAGGGTCATCAGCGCCGTGCCGAAGCCAGCAAGGCCCGACACGAAGCCGCCGGCGAAAGCGCCAACGAACAGCAGCACAACCACGAGCGTAGTCATTCGATTACAGATCGCCCTTACCTAGTTCGACCAACACCCAAGACTCCCGATTGTGAATCGCATCGTCCTGCTCCTCCGCGCCGCTCGTGTGCTCGAATGAACCGTGTCCGGACGTGGCGAGGGGTCCGGCGTGTTGCGCCGAACCCCTCATTCTCAGCAAGTCGCCTTTTCTTAACGCGAAGCAAAGGTCATCTTCGCTTGAAAAGGCTGTCGCGAAGATATCAGCCGGCCTGTAAGCCGGGTTTTGTAGGGCACCGCCCGAATGAACGGACGATACGTGACGGCCATTCCTCTGGGACAACGCTCGCGCGTTGCCTCAAGCAACCTACCCGGACGGCGAGCCTGACATCGCCCTTGCGTCGTTATCGCTTTCGCGAACAGCCCGCAGTTGCCGTCCCTATTCGGTCTTGCTCCCGGTGGGGTTTACCATGCCGGCTCCGTCGCCGGACCCGCGGTGCGCTCTTACCGCACCTTTTCACCCTTACCCTTCCAGACCCAGGAGGGCCGAAGAAGGGCGGTTCGTTCTCTGTGGCACTTTCCCTAGGGTCGCCCCCGCCGGATGTTATCCGGCACCGTATGTCGATGGAGCCCGGACTTTCCTCTCCGGCCGCCTTTCGACGATTGCCGGAGCGGCCGTCCGGCCGACTGACGAACTAGGCATGGGGACTTAAATGTGCCGCGTCAAGCCGACCCAGTGCTTTTGTGCGGAGTGGTTAGCAGTTCGCGTCGAGGAAACCCGTTAGAAAGGACGAACCGGCGCGTGACGAGGAAGAAATGATCCCGAACATGTCGTTTGCCGACTTGCCCGTTCGACTGGATGTCGGCGATCCAGCCGATCAACAGGAGTAACCGAAATGCAGTATCTGCTGATGATTTATCAGAACGAAGCCGAGTACGGCAAAATCGACGCCGCGACCAGCCAGAAGATGCTGGCGGAATACGGCGCGTTCACCCAGTCCATCATCCAGAGCGGAAATTTCAAGGCGGGTGATCGCCTGCAGTCGACGGCGACCGCGACGACCGTGCGCGTGCGCGATGGCAAGACTCTGACCACCGACGGTCCGTTCGCGGAGACCCGCGAGCAACTCGGCGGTTACTACCTGATCGAGGCCAAGGACCTCGATGCAGCGCTCGGCATTGCCGCCCGCATTCCCGGCGCGAGGTTCGGTTCCATCGAGGTCAGGCCGATCTGGGTCTATAACTAAAGGGCGTTCGCTCGTTTCCGCTCTCTGCTCGGAACGAAGGATAGCTGACGCGATGACCTCCGGTGACATTGAAAAACTTTTCCGAGACGAGGCGGGCCGGGCCTTGGCTACGCTCATCCGCCTCGTCGGCGATTTCGACCTCGCCCAGGACGCTCTTCAGGACGCGTTTGCAGTAGCGCTGGAGCGTTGGCCGCTTGATCATCCGCCGTCCAACGCACGGGCGTGGCTGGTCAATGTCGGGCGTAACAAGGCGATCGATCGGGTGCGCCGGACAATCGCGTTTCGCGGCAGGCAACAACAACTGGCTTATCACATCGAGCTCAACGCGACGGCGTCGGACGAAGTGGCGGACGAAACGTTCGACGACGACATGCTGCGACTTATCTTCACCTGCTGCCACCCGTCATTCGCTGCGGAAGTTCAGGTCGCGCTGACATTGCGGACGGTGTGTGGTTTGACCACGGGACAGGTCGCGCGAGCGTTCCTCGTGAGCGAGGAGGCGATGTCGCAACGGCTAGTCCGCGCTAAACAGAAAATTCGCCTCGCCGGCATTCCCTACGAGGTGCCCGAGCGCGAAGCGCTGGAGCCGCGGCTGCGCGGCGTGCTTGCGGTGATCTATCTCGTCTTCACGGAAGGCTATGTCGCGACATCGGGCGGCGATCTGATGCGGCCGGATCTGGCGCGTGAAGCGATCCGGCTTGGCCGGTTGCTTGATCGCCTGGTGCCAGAGCGCGGCGAGGTCAAAGGATTGCTCGCGCTTATGCTGCTGCACGACGCGCGCCGGGCTGGGCGGGAGACCGCTGCCGGCGACATCGTTCTGTTGGAAGAGCAGGATCGTGGGCTGTGGGATTCCCGACAGATCAACGAGGGTTTGAAACTGGTGGAAGAAGCGCTGCGCATGCCGGGCCGGCCGCAATCCTATGCGGTGCAGGCCGCGATTGCGGCGCTGCATGCCCGCGCTCCGAATTTCCAAGAGACGGACTGGCCGCAGATCGCGGCGCTCTATGAAGTCTTGCTCCGGATCAGCCCCTCGCCAGTAATCGAACTTAACCACGCGGCGGCGGTGTCGATGGTTGACGGGCCGGCACGCGCGCTTGCGCTCGTCGACGCGCTGCAAGCCCGCGGCGCACTCGAGGGTTACGAGCTGACACCGGCCGTCCGCGCCGACCTGTTGCGCCGGCTCGGCCGCACAGAGGCGGCCCGCGAGGCCTATATTGCCGCGTCGGAGGCCACCCAACTTGCGCCGTTGCGGCGGCTGTATGCGCGGCGTTTGGCGGAGCTCGGCTGTGAAAAATGAGCGACCAAAGCCGCTATCTCGCCAAACTCGTCATCGCGTCGGCCGGAAGACTTACCAGCAGCGACTCCAATGTCGCGAGTGTCGAACGATCGGCGATGCCGTCGACACGCGCGGGACGGAAATGGCGCTGAAAGGCGGTGACCACCTCCATCGTCGCCTCGTCAAATTTTCCACTGACCGGGACGCCATAGCCATACTTCGCAAGCGCCTGCTGAAGATCGCGGACGTCTTCGTTGATCGCTCCGATCTTGAGCGCTTCGCCCCGCATGATAGGCGCCGGCTGTACCCAATGCCCGACGCCGGAATTCGCAAGCGAATGCCACGGAAACTTCTCTCCCGGGTCCCTCTTGCGCGAAGGCGCCACATCGGAATGCGCGAGCACGCGATGCGAAGCGATTTTGCGACGGAGCATAATTCCGCGGCACAGCGCGATGACAGCGGCAATCTGGCGAAGCGGAAATTCCGGATAGCCCCAGTCATGGCCGCGATTGGCGATTTCGATGCCGATCGAACAGGAGTTGATGTCTTCCTCGCCCGCCCAGTAGGAAACGCCGGCATGCCATGCGCGCTTGGCTTCGGGAACGCATTGCACGATGCGACCGTCTTCCAGAACCACATAATGCGCGGACACGTCGGTTCCCGCGGTGCAGAGTTTCGCGATCGCGCCTTCGACGTCGGGCATGCCGGTGTAATGCAGCACAATCATATCGGGCAGCCGCTCGTTGTACCTGTCGCCATAATTAGCCGACGGGATTACATCGGAAGCGATCGATGAGTCGGGGGTGAATGGCTTCATGCTCGCGCTCGCCCCCGGAATCGGAAGGGCACGTTGTCGCTTCGAATTGACACTATCGGACGCGAACGAGCCAAAGGACATAACAAAGCTCAAACCGGACAGGACAAATGCAACTCACGGCGCTGAAACACGATCGTCTGCTGTTCATTGCGTCGCGACCGGCGCAATTTGCCTAGCCGCGGCAGCTCTGCGTTTAAGCCATGTGCGGATCGGAAGCATCATCAGATCGAAAATGAGCGGGCTGCGTGGTCAAAGCAAAGGCAGTTTTCCACAGTTCGCCTCGCGGCACTTGATTTGATCAGCGGGCCACGCTGACCACAGGTTGCGCAACCATCGCCGGCTCGCGCCGAAGGCGCTGCCGAGATGCGGGCTCGCACATGCACCGGTTTATGTTGTCGTAACCCGGCAACGCTTTCTTAACGCCAACTGCCGTTAGTGGTTGGTGAGCCGACCCGTTTTGGGGGCGGCCGAGGCCCTCTTTGCGCTCCAAGCCCCATGGCAACCCGGCAAATTCCATGTGGAAATCAGGGTCTGCAGCCCGGGAGGTGCGGCGATCGGGCGGCGCTGCGGCTTTTTACGGCGGAAAGCCCGGCGAAACGGAGGAATTTGAGGCGCAATGGGCCCGTTCGCGTCCAGTTTCCACCTCGGTCGGCGGACCGCCGAAGCGGCGGGCGCATGAGCCCGGCCGCGCGGCATATTCCGGTCCTCGGTCGCGAGGTCATCGATATCCTCGCACCGCGAGAAGGCGGCATTTATGTCGATGCCACCTTTGGGGCTGGCGGATACAGCCGAGCTATCCTTGATGTCGCTGGAACCCGCGTCATCGGTATCGACCGCGATCGCTCAGCCATTGCCGCCGGCTTCGATCTGGTCGATCGATCGGAAGGGCGTTTGACCCTCGTCGAAGACCGGTTTTCGCGACTTGACGAAATTTCCGCCGCCCACGGTTTCTCCAACGCCGATGGGGTCGTGATGGACGTCGGCGTTTCCTCGATGCAGCTTGATGAGGCCGGCCGCGGCTTTTCGTTTCGCCTCGATGGCCCGCTTGACATGCGGATGGGGCAGGACGGTCCGACCGCCGCTGATGTGGTGGCGAAAGCATCGGAAGCCGATCTTGCCGATATCATTTACATCTTCGGTGAAGAGCGACGTTCCCGCGCTGTCGCCCGCGCCATCGCCGCTGCGCGCAAAGACAAGCCGATCACCGGCACGCGGGCGCTTGCCGATATCGTTGCAAAAGTCGTGCGCTCCAGGCCTGGCGATATCCACCCTGCCACGCGGACGTTCCAGGCTTTGCGAATCTTCGTCAACGACGAGCTCAACGAGCTCCATCTGGCGCTCTCGGGTGCTGAGCGCGTGCTGAAACCCGGTGGCCGGCTCGCCGTGGTCTCGTTTCACTCGCTGGAAGATCGCATCGTCAAGAATTTCTTCAGCCAGCGTGGCAAGATCGCCGGAGCGTCCAGGCATCTGCCCGAACTCGCGCAGACGGCGCCAAGTTTTCAAATCCTGACCCGCCGTCCAATTGCGCCCGGCGAACAAGAAAGTCAGCTCAATCCGCGCGCGCGTTCGGCAAAGCTGCGGGCCGCCGAACGCACCGAAGCCCCGGCGCACGTGCCTGGCGAGTTGCCGCCATGGCCAAGAACTCTCCGACGTGATGAGGGGAGGCTGACTTGCGAATCATCCACCTCCTCGTGATCGGAGCCCTCGTCTTCGCCGCGGCTTACGTTTACCGGATCAAAATGGACTTGACCGTGCGCACCGAGCGCGTGCTGCGGTTGCATGCGGAAATTCGCGAACAGCGCAACGCCATCGCCGTGTTGCGCTCAGATTGGGCGAAGCTCGACGCGCCGCTGCGATTGCAGGGCTTGGCCGACCGCCATCTGGCCTTGAAGCCTCTTAACGCCGCGCAATACGACAGTTTGAAGAATCTTCCGGAGCGGCCGAGTTTGGTCAAGCCGGGTGATCGCGATCTTATCGGCTCGATGATCGTCACGATCGACGGCGTTGACGATCCCGCTGCAACCGGCTCAGTCCCGGCGTCGGAGAACAAGCCATGACCATTTCTCCGCGGGCCAAAGTCAAAACGACTGAACCTTGGCGGCAACGGCTGGTTCGTAGTCTGCTGTACGGGCGCAACGTCGACCGCACTGTAAAGGCGCGTGCCCGAGTAGGCTTCGCGATGGTGGCCTTTGCAATGATCTATGCCGTCATCGGCGGAAGACTTGTTATGTTCGCTGTCGGCGCCGATGGCCATGGCGCGCGGCGTACGGCATCACAGGATGCCATCGCCACCGCGCGTCCTGACATCGTGGATCGCAACGGCGAGGTGCTGGCGACCGACGTCAAGGCTCCGAGCCTGTTCGGTGAGCCGCGCCGCATCATCGACAAGGACGAGGCGATCGAGCTTTTGACGGCTACGCTGCCGGATCTCGACACGGGCGAGGTTCGCGATCGCCTCTCTGCAAGGAAGGGTTTCGTTTGGCTGAAGCGGGAAATCAGCCCGCAGCAGCAGCAGGAAATTCATCGCCTCGGCATTCCCGGGATAGGTTTCCTCCGCGAGAACAAGCGGGTTTATCCCACGGGCAACGAAGTCGCCCACCTGATCGGACTGGTCAACATCGATAACCAAGGCATTGCCGGGATTGAGAAATACGTCGACAGCAACGGGCTTGCCGATTTGCATCGCGCCGGCTTCGCCACCGACCGTCTGCAGCGGCCCGTGGAGCTGTCGGTCGACCTGCGGGTCGAGCACGCGCTTCGTGACGAACTGCTCAAGGCAAAGGAAAAGTACCAGGCCAAGGCGGCTTCCGGCCTCGTCTCGAATGTCAGGACCGGCGAGATCGTTGCGATGGTCTCGGTCCCGGACTTCGATCCCAACAACCCGAGAGAGGCGCACGATCCTGACCGCATCAACCGCCTGACCACGGGCGTGTACGAGATGGGATCGACTTTCAAGGCGTTCACGCTGGCGATGGCGCTGGATACAGGAAAGTTCGACCTCAACTCGACCTGGGATGCGCGGGGGCCGCTGCACTATGGGAAATTCACTATCCATGACGACGAGCCGAAGGGCCGCTTCATCAGCATGAAAGAAGTGTTCACGTTCTCCTCCAACGTCGGTGCCGCACGTATCGCGCTGTCGCAAGGAGTTGAGGCGCACAAGGCGTTCCTGCGCAAGCTGGGGCAGCTCGACCGGCTACGCACGGAGTTGCCCGAGAGCGCATCGCCGCTCCTGCCGAAACACTGGAGTGAACTGAACACGGTGACGATTGCATTCGGGCACGGTGTTGCCGTCGCACCGCTGCAAGCCGTGATGGGCATCGATGCGCTGGTGAACGGCGGTTATCTGATTCCGCCGACCTTCCTCAAACGTACCGAACAGGAGGCGATGGCGCTTGCGAAACGGGTGATCAAACCCGAGACGAGCGAAAAAATGCGGTTTTTAATGCGCCTGAATGCAGAGGTCGGTACCGCGCGAAAGGCTGACGTCAGAGGCTACTACATCGGGGGCAAGACCGGGACGGCGGAAAAGGTCGTCAACGGCCGGTACGCCAAAAAGCGCGTGCTTACCGCCTTCACGGCGATTCTGCCGGCGGACAATCCCCGCTATCAGCTTCTGATCATGCTTGATGAACCTCAATCGTTAAAGGAGACGTTCGGTTTCATCACCTCGGGGTGGAACGCGGTGCCGACTGGCGGCAACGTGATTTCGCGTATCGCACCGCTTCTGGGTATCGAACCACGCTTCGATCTACCGCCGTCCGACCGCCTTATTCTTGCGGCATCGAAGACAACCCAGTAATACGCCGAGTGAAGTTCCTGCATCGGCCGAATCCAAAGATCATGAAACTTCGCGACCTGTTCAGCGATGACGCCACGATCGATCCGCCGGCGGCTGCGACCGGGATCGCGGGTGCGACCGAGATCGCGGGTGCGACCGAGATCTCTGGCCTTGCCTTGGATAGTCGCGTTGTCAAACCCGGCGACCTGTTCTTCGCACTCGCCGGTCATGCGACCGACGGCGCGCGCTTCATCGATTCGGCGGTCGCGGCCGGCGCTGTGGCGGTCGCCGGCGAACATGCGCCCGGAGCTGATTTTCCCGTGCCGTTCGTCAGGACCCGTAACACGCGCCGAGCGCTGTCGTTGGCTGCTGCGAAATTTTTTCCGCGACAACCCGCGACCATTGCGGCTGTCACCGGCACCAGCGGCAAGACTTCCGTCGCCGCTTTCACCCGGCAGATTTGGGAGCGGCTTGGCCACAACTCGGCGAGCATCGGCACCATCGGGCTGGTATCGCGGAAACGAAACATCTATGGCTGGCTGACAACGCCGGATCCGATCGCGCTACACCGGCAGCTCGATGAAATAGCACGCGACGGCGTCACTCATCTGGCGCTTGAAGCATCATCGCATGGTCTCGATCAATACCGGCTGGACGGTGTCCGCATCGCGGCTGGCGGCTTCACCAATCTGTCGCGCGATCACATGGATTACCATCCTGACGTTGCGCACTATCTTGCTGCCAAGTTGCGACTGTTCGGCGATCTCGTCGCAGTTGGCGGTGCCGCGGTGATCTCGGCCGATCACGATTGCTCCCGGCCGGCGATCGAGGCGGCGCGAGCGCGAGGGCTGCGCATCCTGAGTGTTGGCGTGAAAGGTGAGGGCGCAGGCGAGGGCATTCGGCTGGTTGAAGCCGAGATCGATGGCTTCGCCCAAAAACTGACGCTGGAACATCGTGGCTGCACTTTTTCGATTCGCTTGCCGCTGGTCGGACAATTTCAGGTCGAGAACGCGTTGATCGCCGCGGGGCTCGCGATCGCAACCGGCAGCGAGGCAAGTCCCGTGTTCGCGAGCCTGGAACACCTCGAAGGCGCAAAGGGTCGCCTCGAGCGCGTCGGAGAGCGTAATGGTGCTCCGATTTTCGTCGACTACGCGCACAAGCCCGACGCGTTGGCGAAAGCGCTGCAGGCGCTACGGCCTTACGCGAGTGGGAAACTTGTCGTTGTGTTCGGGGCCGGCGGCGATCGCGATGCGGGCAAGCGTCCCCTGATGGGCGCGATCGCGGCGGAGAATGCCGATAGGGTGATCGTGACAGATGACAATCCGCGCAGTGAAAATCCCGAAGCGATCCGCGCCGCAATTCTGGGCGCGGCAAACGGCGCAAAGGAGATCGGCGATCGCGCCGCCGCCATCCGTATCGCGATAGATGGCTTGCAGAGCGGCGATGCGCTTCTGATCGCGGGGAAGGGCCACGAAACCGGGCAGATCGTCGGCGACCGCGTGCTGCCGTTCAGCGATCATGACGCTGTCGCCGCAGCGCTGGCGCCGAGGGTCGCATGAGCGTGGAGCCGCTATGGACTGTTGCGGACGTCGCTCGCGCTTTGGGCGTGGTTGGAACGTTTCCTCAAACGGAAATTGATTTCGTCACCCAGGACAGCCGATTAGTAAAACCGGGAAGCTTGTTTGTGGCTTTGAGCGGGACGCCGAGCGGTGGTTTCGTGTCGAGTTTCGCCAGTGCGCGCGACGGTTGGGAGTTCGCCGGCAAGGCCGAGGCAGCCGGCGCAGTGGCCATGATCGTGCCGCACCGGATTGAGGGCGTTGGCATCCCGCAACTGGTGGTAGGCGACACTCTCACGGATGGGCTATGGGCGCTGGCGCGAGCTGCTCGTGCGCGGTTTAAAGGTCCGGTGATCGGTCTGACCGGCAGCGCCGGAAAAACCAGCACAAAGGAATTCATCGCTGCCTATCCCAAGTCATACGCCAGCCCGAGCAGCTTCAATAATTTTTGGGGAGTCCCGCTGACGTTGTGCAACGCCGACCCGCAAGCAAGTTTGTGGGTCGTTGAAATGGGCATGAATCAGCCTGGCGAAATCGCCCGATTGAGCGAGCTGACTCAACCCACCGTGGCACTCGTTGTGAACGTCCAGCCGGTTCATCTCGAGAAACTGGGAAGTCTGGAAGCGATACGACGTGAGAAGGTGAGCGTTGTGCAAGGCCTGCCAAGGAGTGGCGTTTTGGTGCTGCCCACGGAAGTTGAGGCGCCGGAATGGAACGGCACCATCCTTCGTTTTGGCGATCGCTCGCCGGTGCATGAGATCGAACACGAGCCGAGTGGTGATGGTTGGAATGTGTCCGCCGAGGTGTGTGGCCGCAGGCTTCAGTTCAAGCTGACGCCGGGCGCGCCATATCGGGTGCAGAATGCGCTGGCGGCTCTGGCCGCTACTCAGGCCGCCGGTCTGGATGCGACAGAGCTTGCGAAGAAATTCGGCCAGGTCGGCATCATGAGCGGGCGCGGAGTAGAGCAGACCGTTGCCGGAGTGACTGTTATTGACGACAGCTTCAACGGCAATCCGGCCAGCATGGCGGCGGCGCTCGAGAGTTTGAAGGCGCATCCGGTAAAGAAGGGTCGGCGCATTGCGGTGTTGGGCGATATGCTGGAACTTGGCGCCGACGCGCCGGCCTATCATCAGCAGTTGACGGAATATCTGCGGGGCATCGACGGCGTGTACTGCGTGGGCCCCTTGATGCGCCATCTGTACGATTTGTTGCCGATCGAACAAGGCCTCGGCCTTCATGAAGATCCGGCCACGCTTGAGCCGCAGGAGATCGCAGCCTTGTTGAAGGCCGGCGATGTCGTGGTCGTCAAGGGCAGCAAAAAAATGTTTTGGGTGAACAAGTTCGTGCCAAGGCTGCTGGTCGCCTTGCAGGCGAGGGCGTAGAAGATGAAAATGCGTTGGCGCTCGCAAGGCGCTTTCTGCGCAAGGCCGCGCAACAACAAGCGGCATAGGGCACATTGAATGTTTTATTGGCTCATTGATCTGTCCAACACCATTCCCGGCTTCGGCCCGTTTCGCGCACTGCTGAATGTTTTTCGTTACATCACGTTTCGGACCGGCGGGGCGGTCGCGACCGGAGCGCTGTTCGTTTTCCTGTTCGGTCCGTGGATCATTGATCATTTGCGACTGCGCCAGGGCAAGGGTCAACCGATCCGCACCGACGGTCCGCCGTCGCATATCATTTCGAAAAAAGGCACGCCGACGATGGGCGGGCTGATGATCCTTTCCGGATTGGTGGTCTCCACGGTGTTGTGGGCCAATCCGCTCAATCCCTATGTCTGGATTGTACTCGCGGTTACCCTGGGGTTCGGTTTCGTCGGCTTCTATGACGATTATCTCAAGGTGACTAGTCAATCCCACGACGGGTTCGCCGGTCGCATGCGCCTTGCGATCGAAGCGGTGATCGCGCTCGCGGCGTGTTACGCGCTGGTGCGCCTCGGACGCGAAGCGTCATCCACCTCCTTGGCGATCCCGTTCCTGAAGGAGACGATTGTCAACTTCGGCTGGTTCTTCGTGATCTTCGGCGCATTCGTCATTGTCGGCGCCGGGAACGCGGTGAACCTGACCGATGGTCTGGACGGTCTCGCGATCGTGCCGGTCATGATCGCGGCGGCAAGCTTCGGTATGATCGCATATCTCGCCGGCAACGCCGTGTTCTCCGATTACCTGCAAATCAACTACGTCGCTGGAACCGGCGAACTCGCGGTGCTCTGCGGCGCGGTGCTCGGGGCCGGTCTGGGATTCCTCTGGTTCAACGCGCCGCCGGCTTCGATCTTCATGGGCGACACCGGTTCGTTGGCGCTCGGAGGCATGCTCGGCTCGATCGCAGTCGCGGTCAAACACGAGATCGTGCTCGCGGTAATCGGCGGATTGTTCGTGTTGGAAGCGGTTTCGGTGATCGTGCAGGTGACTTCTTTCAAGCTCACGGGAAAACGAATCTTCAAGATGGCGCCGCTTCACCATCATTTCGAGCAACTGGGCTGGACCGAACCGCAAATCGTGATCCGGTTCTGGATCATTTCGGTGATGCTGGCGCTGGCCGGCCTCGCCACGCTGAAGCTACGGTGATGGCGGCGTCATGATCCCCGTCACTTCTTTCGCGGGCAAGACGGTCGCCGTGTTCGGATTGGGCGGCTCCGGGCTTGCGAGTTGCCACGCCTTGAAAGCAGGCGGGGCGGAGGTCATTGCCGGCGATGACGGCGCCGATCGGCTCGCCGAGGCGGCGCGGGCCGGTTTCATTACCGCTGATCTGCGCACGGTATCGTGGGCCGATTTTGCAGCGCTGGTGCTTACTCCCGGCGCGCCGCTCACCCATCCGGCGCCGCACTGGAGCGTAGTGGCCGCGCGGCAGGCCGGCGTAGAGGTGATCGGCGACATCGAATTGTTCTGTCGCGAGCGGCGGCGTCATGCGCCGGATGCACCCTTTGTCGCGATCACCGGCACCAACGGCAAATCGACTACCACGGCGTTGATCGCCCATGTAATGCGCGTCGCCGACTATGACACCCAGATCGGCGGCAACATCGGTACGGCGATCCTGTCGTTGGAGCCGCCGCGCATGGGTCGGGTCCACGTCATCGAAATGTCGTCGTACCAGATCGATCTTGCGCCCTCGCTCGATCCCTCGGTCGGCATCCTGCTCAACATCAGCGAGGATCACATCGATCGTCACGGAACGCTGGAGCATTATGCCGCGGTGAAAGAGCGTCTTGTCGCCGGCGTGCAGGCGCAGGGGACCGCGATCGTCGGCGTCGACGATGGCTGGAGCCGCAACATCGCCGACCGGATCGATCGCGCTGGCAAGCGCGTGGTCCGCATCTCCGTGAAAAATCCGCTTCCCGATGGGCTCTATGTCGAACGGGAAGTGATCGTGCGCGCGTCTGGCGGCGCACGAACCGACATCTCGAGATTGGGCGGTATCGGCTCGTTGCGCGGGCTGCACAACGCGCAGAATGCCGCTTGCGCTTCGGCATGTGCGCTGGCGATGGAGGTGAAACCGGATGTCCTGCAAAACGGCCTGCGCAGTTTTCCCGGACTCGCACATCGCATGGAACAGGTGGGTCGCCGTGGCAGCGTGCTCTTTGTCAACGACTCCAAGGGCACCAACGCGGATGCGGCGGCGCATGCGCTCTCGTCGTTTGCGGATATCTTCTGGATCGCGGGCGGCAAGCCGAAGCTTGGGGGCATCACGGGGCTCACCGATTATTTTCCACGTATCCGCAAAGCCTATTTGATCGGCGAAGCCGCACAGGATTTCTCGGGCACCCTCGGCAGCGCCGTGCCGCATGAGATCAGTGAGACGCTGGATGTCGCGGTAGCCCATGCCGCGCGCGATGCGGAAGCGTCGGGCTTGGCTGATCCAGTGGTGCTGCTGTCGCCTGCCTGCGCTTCGTTCGACCAGTACCGGAATTTCGAAATACGCGGCGCGAAATTTCGTGAGTTGGTGATGGCGCTGCCCGGCGTGAAGCCGGTGATGTGACCCTTTGGGCGCCACAGCGCGTTCTTCGGGTACGCAGTATGCCGAAATGAAAAGTTACCGGCGCCTTAACCCTACCGAAACCATTAACGGCGACGAATGGGCAAGCCCTGACCGTTGGGAATGCCGATGCTCTCCCGTGAAGAACGCAACCCGTTTTCCGAGTGGTGGTGGACCGTCGATCGTCCGCTGCTCGGAGCGATCATCGCGCTGATGCTGGGCGGCGTCATTCTGTCGCTGGCGGCAAGCCCCCCGGTGGCCACACGGATCGGACTAGATCCGTTTCACTTCTTCAGCCGCCATATGATGTTTCTGCTGCCGTCCTTTATCGTGCTGATCGGCGTCTCCTTCATGTCCCCGCGGCAGATCCGGCGCGGCGCGCTGATCGTGTTCGCGATCAGCATCGCCTTGATCGTGGCCACGCTGTTGATCGGTCCGGAGGTCAAGGGCTCGCGGCGCTGGATCACTCTAATCGGCGTCAACATCCAGGCATCCGAATCCGCCAAACCTGCCTTCGTCGTAATCGCGGCTTGGCTGTTTGCGGAATTGACGAAGCGGCCGGAAATGCCGGCGACCTCGATCGCGCTGGTGACGCTGATGATGCTGGTGTCGCTCCTGGTGATGGAGCCCGATTTCGGTCAGACGATGCTGATCCTGCTGGTATGGGGCGCGCTGTTTTTCATCGCGGGGATGCGGATGATCTGGGTGGCGGGGCTTGCCGGTGTCGCGAGCGCCGGATTGTTCGGCGCCTACCTGCTGGTGCCGCACGTCGCAGGCCGCATCAAACGCTTCGTCAATCCTGCATCCGGCGACACGTTTCAGGTCGATACCGCGATGGAAGCTTTCGGCAATGGCGGCTGGTTCGGACTGGGACCGGGGAGGGCATCGCCAAGCGCAGCCTGCCGGACAGTCACACTGATTTCGTGTTCGCGGTGGCGGCGGAGGAATTCGGGATTATCCTTTGCCTGATGCTGCTTGTGCTGTTCGCCTTCATCGTGATCCGTGCGCTGTCGCGGGCTTACGCGAGCGAGGATATGTTCTCGCGATTTGCCGCTTCCGGTCTTGCGATCCTGTTCGGGGTGCAAGCCGCGATCAACATGTCGGTCAACCTGCAACTGATACCCGCGAAAGGGCATGACGCTGCCGTTCATCTCCTATGGCGGCTCCTCCATGGTGTCGCTGGCTTATGGTGTGGGCATGATGCTGGCGCTGACGCGGCTGCGGCCGCGCACGGAGATGGAGTTGATCGGCGCCGCCGGTGCGCTCCGCAACTACGCTTGACTTACGGCGAAGACGCGCTTTTCGTCGTGGCGAGCAAGGCGAAATAACCAGCTTCTCGTTGTGCCGACTTTCGCAAAACGGTAAGAATGCCTCTATGGACAACGCGCCTTTGATCTTGCTGGCGGCCGGTGGCACCGGCGGCCATCTGTTTCCCGCCGAGGCGCTGGGCATCGAATTGATCAAGCGCGGCCTGCGTGTGCCGCTCGTCACCGACTTGCGCGCGCTGCGCTACAGCGGATTGTTTTCCGCCGAGATGATCGACGTCGTGCCGAGCGAGACCGTGCGCGGGCGCACGCCGTGGTCGCTCGCCCGCACCGGCATGGTTCTCGCCGCCGGCACCGCGGTTGCATCGAACCTGATCCGGGTCTGAAGCCCGCGGCGGTAATCGGCTTTGGCGGCTATCCGACACTGCCGCCATTGATCGCGGCGCGGGTGTTGCGCACCCCCGGAAATCATCCACGACGCTAACGCGGTGCTCGGCCGCGCCAATCGGTTTCTTGCGCGCCATGTCAGCGCCATCGCCACCTCGTTACCGGGCGTGCTCGATCGCGATCCGGCGCTGGCTCGAAAGAACAAGCATGGTCGGCACACCGATGCGCCCGGCCATTCTCGCCGCCGCCGCGATCCCCTATGTGCCCCCTGCGAGGACCGAGCCGTTTCGATTGCTGGTCGTCGGAGGAAGCCAGGGCGCGCGAGTTATGGCAGATATCGTGCCCGGAGCCATTGAGCGTCTGGAGCCGGCCTTGCGGCGCAGGTTGATCCTGACCCAGCAGGTCCGCGAGGAAGACATGAGCCGCGTTCGCGCGGTCTATGACCGTTTGAAGATCAACGCCGAACTGGCGCCGTTCTTCGGTGATCTCCCGGCCCGGCTCGCATCGAACCATCTGGTGGTTTCGCGATCCGGCGCGGGAACGGTGGCCGAACTCGCCGCTATCGGCCGTCCTTCTATTCTTGTGCCGCTACCGGGCTCGATCGATCAGGATCAATTCGCCAATGCCGGCGTATTGGCGCAGGTGAACGGCGCGCTCCGGATTGCCCAAGCCGACTTCACTTCCGATCGGCTGGCTAGCGAAATTTCCGGACTTGCCGCCGAACCGGCGCGGTTGGCCGCGATGGCGACGGCCGCGCGCGCCGTCGGCCGGCTCGATGCCGCCGAGCGCCTAGCCGATCTGGTGATCAAAGTCGCCGGGCTGTAGGCCAAAAGCAGTGGATTTAGCATTTTTGGCTTGATGGCAGGCTTGTCACACCTGGCCGGATTGTCTGACAGGGTGCTTTAAAATGAAGGGCAGTCGGCTATACCGAGTGCCAGGACCCACGCCTTTCGTATCAACTGAGGGCGATTTGTGGGCCGGAGATCCGGCTGGAAATCGACTTCTGCCCGGGACGACGGCAAGATACGGAACCAGCCATGAGACTGCCGCGCGAGATCGGACCCATTCACTTCGTCGGGATCGGCGGAATCGGCATGAGCGGCATTGCCGAGGTCCTCTGCAATCTTGGTTACACGGTGAGCGGTTCGGACGCCTCCGAGAGCGGCAATGTCAGCCGTCTGCGTGACAAGGGCATCAACGTCTCGGTCGGCCACAAGGCCGAGAATGTCGACGGTGCCGACGTTGTGGTGGTGTCGACGGCGATCAAGCGCGACAATCCCGAACTGATGGCGGCCCGCGGGCAGCGCATTCCAGTGGTGCGACGTGCGGAGATGCTGGCCGAATTGATGCGGCTGAAAAGCTGCGTGGCAATCGCCGGCACCCACGGCAAGACCACCACCACGTCAATGGTCGCCGCGCTGCTGGACGCCGGCGATCTCGATCCCACGGTGATCAACGGCGGCATCATCAATGCCTACGGCACCAACGCGCGGCTCGGCGCCGGCGAGTGGATGGTGGTGGAGGCCGACGAGAGCGATGGCACGTTCCTGAAATTGCCTGCCGACGTCGCCATCGTCACCAATGTCGATCCCGAGCATCTCGATCATTTCAAGACGTTCGAGGCTGTGCAGGAGGCATTCCGCAGCTTCGTCGAGAACGTGCCGTTCTACGGGTTCGCCGTGATGTGCACCGATCATCCAGTAGTTCAAAGCATTGTCGGAAACATCGAGGATCGCCGCATTATTACCTATGGCGAGAATCCGCAGGCCGATGCGCGGCTGATCGATCTGGTCCCGATGGGCGGTGGTTCCCGTTTCAACGTCGCGTTCCGCGATCGCAAGACGGACAGAACCCATGAGATCGCGGAAATCGTGCTGCCGATGCCCGGCCGGCATAATGCGCTCAACGCGACGGCGGCAATCGTGGTTGCGCGCGAACTCGGGCTTTCGGACGATGCCATTCGAAAGGCGCTTACGGGCTTCGGTGGCGTGAAGCGGCGCTTCACCCGCACCGGCGAATCCAATGGCGTCACGGTGATCGATGACTACGGCCATCATCCCGTCGAGATCGCCGCAGTGCTGAGAGCGGCGCGCGAATTCCACGAACGGCAAGGTCATCGCCGTGGTCCAGCCCCATCGCTTCACCCGGCTCCAGTCGCTGTTCGAGGAGTTCTGCACCTGCTTCAACGATGCCGATGCCGTCGTCGTCGCTGAAGTGTATCCGGCCGGCGAAGCGCCGATTCCCGGGATCGACCGCGATCACTTCGTGCTCGGGTTGCGGGCTCATGGGCATCGCGAGGTCGTCCCGCTGCAAAGCGGCGCCGGCGAGCTTGCCAAAGTCATTCACGGCCTGGCCGACCGCGGCGATATGGTCGTCTGTCTCGGGGCCGGCAACATCACGCAATGGGCTTATGCCCTGCCGGGCGAATTGAAGGCGCTGGATTAAGTGGGCGCTTTTTCCGACATCACGCCCGATCTCAAAGCCGCGATGCCGAAATTGCGCGGGCGGCTGCTCGCAAACCAATCGCTGGCGGATCTGACCTGGTTTCGCGTCGGGGGGCCGGCGCAGGTGTTGTTCACGCCTTCTGATGAGGACGATCTTGCTTACTTCCTGAAGCATTTGCCAAAGGAGTTGCCGGTCGATGTGGTCGGCGTCGGCTCCAACCTGATCGTGCGCGACGGCGGCATGCCGGGCGTCGTGATCCGGTTGTCGCCGCGGGCGTTTGGCGAGAGCATTGCGGAAGGCGACATCGTCAGCGCCGGGGCTGCGGCGCTCGACAAGCGTGTGGCCGAAACCGCCGCTGCCGCGCACCTCGGCGGGCTGGAATTTTTTTTCGGTATTCCCGGCACGATCGGCGGGGCACTTCGGATGAATGCCGGCGCCAACGGCGCGGAGACCAGGGACGTGCTGCTCGAGGCCGTCGGGATCGGCCGCGACGGCAGCAAGCAGGTATTCTCGAACGCCGATATGAAATTCGTTTACCGCAACAGCGGAATTGATGCCTCCGTCATCTTCACCTCGGCGCGTTTTCGCGGACGTGTCGAGAGATCGGAAGCCATTCGTGCGCGGATGAATGAAGTGCAGAATCACCGTGAGAGCGCGCAGCCGATCCGAGAAAAGACCGGCGGCTCGACCTTCAAGAATCCTCCCGGCAACAGCGCGTGGAAATTGATCGATGCAGCCGGCTGCCGCGGCCTGCGTGTCGGCGGAGCGCAGGTTTCGGAAATGCACTGCAATTTCCTGATCAACACGGGCGATGCGACCGGTCAGGATATCGAAACGCTTGGCGAGACGGTTCGCGCGCGGGTCAAGGAGAATTCCGGGATTGAACTTCACTGGGAGATCAAACGGGTCGGAATAGAGCTAACATAGAAGATCAAGATGGTCCGCGGGATATGCATGAGATGATCGAGAGAACCGGTTGATGCGCATCACAATTCTGTTCGGAGGCACGAACACGGAGCGGCTGGTCTCGGTCGCCTCCGGCCAGGCGCTGCATTTGGCTCTGCCTGAGGCCGATCTGTGGTTCTGGGATGTTGATGACAGCGTACATGAAGTTAGCTCCAGTGCGCTGCTCAAGCACGCGCGGCCGTTCGAGGAGCCGTTCAAGTCCTCCGATGGCCGAGACCTGGGCCGGCTGGAATTGGCGCTGGACAAGGCAGGAGCCGAAAACCGGGTTCTGGTGCTCGCCCTGCATGGCGGCGCGGCGGAGAATGGCGAACTGCAAACGATGTGCGAAATGCGGGGCATTCCGTTTACCGGCTCCGGCTCGGCTTCCTCGCATCTGGCCTTCGACAAGATTGCCGCAAAACGTTTCGCTGCCATCGCAGGCGTGAAGGCGCCGCTCGGCGTCACACTCGAATATGCGGAGGCGGCGTTGGCGAAATACGGCCGGCTGATTGCGAAACCGGTGCGGGACGGATCGAGCTACGGCCTGATCTTCGTCAACTCCAGGCAGGATCTGGTCGCCGTCCGCCGCGCGGCCAAAACGGAAGAGTACCTGATCGAACCGTTCATTGCAGGCGTGGAAGCGACCTGCGGCGTGATCGAGCGATCCGATGGCGACATCTCGGCGCTACCCCCCATCGAGATCGTCCCCGCGGAGGGCGGCTTCGATTACACGGCGAAGTATCTTGCCAAGTCGACCCAGGAAATTTGCCCCGGCCGCTTCAGCCCGGAGATCACCGCGCAACTCAGGGATCAGGCGCTACGTGCCCACACGGCTCTGTCATGCAGCGGCTATTCCCGATCCGATTTCATCGTGTCCGAGTACGGCTTGATGTATCTGGAAACCAATACGTTGCCGGGTCTTACAAAGGCTTCGCTTTACCCAAAGGCGTTGAAGGCGCAGGGGATCGAGTTCGCCGATTTCATGCGGGACCAAATTGTTCTGGCGAAAATGCGCTGCCGGAAATAGCGCTCTGGCGCGGCGCTTCGGAGACCGCGGAGCGCGCCACAGGTAAAATTGTTAACAATTTTTGGCAAAGTCCTCACAGGGTGCATCAAAACGCGTCCTGCTCCGACCGATTTTACCTTTTGTTTACCAGTAAGTCCGAAGGTTAACGCTGGCCGCGCACGCCAGGCCAGGACGTCGTCGTGCCGGAACTCGCAAATTTGCGGGCAACATTTAACGAGCTCGTGCAATGGATGGTGCAGGACGCCCCGATCGATCGCTGAGATCGCCGCGGCCCCAAGCTGAGCTGAAATTGGACGCCGTTGGCGCCGTTGTTGCAGCGCGCGCTTGGTTCGGCGGTGATCGCCGCCGCGCCAGCCCGTTGTCGGAGCGCGAGCCGCCGCATCGGCTGATCGCAATGATCGAGCGTAATCTGCCGCCTCGCGCCGGTACTATCGCGACCTTGCTGTTGCTGCTGGCCAGCGCCGGTTTCGGCATCGTGAGGGGCGGTCACCTCGATGAATTCATCAACGCCGCGAGCGACACGCGCAATGCAATCGCCAATTCAGCCGGATTTCGGATCACCGCGGTCGCTATCAACGGCAGTAAGCAGCTGACCCAGGATGAGGTGCTTGCGATCGGCGGCGTCAATGGCCGCTCGTCGTTGTTGTTTCTGGATGCGGCCACGGTGCGCGACAGGTTGAAAGCCAATCCGTGGATCGCTGACGCGACGGTATTGAAGTTTTACCCCGGCCAGCTCCAGATCGACCTCACGGAGCGTTCGGCTTTCGCGCTGTGGCAGCGGGCCGGCAGGCTTTCCGTGATCGCCGAGGACGGCGTGGTGCTCGAACCCTATGTCTCGCAGCGTTTTATCTCGCTGCCGCTGGTCGTCGGAAAGGGAGCCGAAGTTCATGCGCGGGATTTCCTCGCGCTGCTTGCCCAATATCCACAGGTGCGCTCGGTCACCAAGGCCGCGGTCTTCGTCGGGGAGCGGCGCTGGAACCTGCGTCTTAACGACGGTCTGGATATCCGGCTGCCTGAAAGCGATATCGGCAACGCGCTTGCCGAATTGAGCAAGCTCGACAAGGAAGACAAGTTGTTCTCGCGCGACATCGTCGCGGTTGACATGCGTCTGCCGGATCGGCTCACGGTGCAACTGTCGGACGACGCTGCCAAAGCGCGCGAAGAACTGTCCAAGGACAAGAAGCCCAAAAAGAGGGCCGGTGAAGCATGACCGGCCTCGATCGCAGCCAGACGCCCAAAACTCGGCCAATGCCGCAGAACCGCACGGCGCTTGTCGCCTCGCTCGACATCGGCACCAGCAAGGTCGCGTGCATGATCGCGCGGTTGAAGCCGTGCCCGCCAAGCGAGGCCTTGCGCGGGCGCAGCCATGCCGTCGAACTGATCGGTTACAGCCAGATCCAGTCGCGCGGAGTGAAGGGCGGGGCGGTCGTCAATCTCGCCGAGTGCGAGCAGGCGGTGCGCCAGGCGGTAGCGCTGGCGGAGCGCATGGCCAAGGTCCGGGTTGAGTCGGTGCTGCTCTCGGTATCGGGCGGCAGGTTGCAGGGTCACTTGATCGAAGCCGCTGCCGATGTTCGCAGCGGCGCCGTCACTTCTGCGGACGTGGCTCGCCTGACCTCGACCGGCATGCGCCACGCCACAGGCGAGGGCCGTTCGGTACTGCATGCCCTCCCGATCGGCTACGCCCTTGATGGCGTCAAGGGCATCCGCGATCCCCGAGGCATGGTGGCGCGGCAGTTCGGCATCGATATGAATGTGGTCACGGCCGACGCGACAGTCGCCAGCAATATCATGCTGGTGGTCGAGCGCTGTCATCTCAACGTCGAGGCCATGGCGGCTAGCCCTTACGTGGCGGGCTTATCGGTTTTGACCGACGATGAGAGCGATCTCGGCGCCGCCGTAGTGGAAATGGGAGCCGGCTCGACGACAATTGCCACCTATTCGGGTGGGAATTTCGTTCATGCCAGCGGTTTTGCGGTCGGCGGCCAGCACGTCACCATGGACTTGGCGCGGGGTCTCGGGGCATGCATTGCAGATGCCGAGCGAATCAAGACGTTATATGGCACGGTGCTGACTGGCGAGTCCGACGCGCGTGAGTTGATGTCCGTGCCGACCGCCGGCGACAACGGGCGGGATGTTCCCCAAATCGTATCCCGCGCCACGATCGCTAACATTGTCCGACAACGTGTCGAGGAGATTTTTGAGATGGTGCGAGACCGGCTTGCGGATTCTCCCTTTGCCGCCGAGCCCAAGGCGCGGATCGTATTGAGCGGCGGCGCATCCCAGCTCACCGGCCTTGCCGAACTCGCAACCCAGATTCTCGGCCGTCCGGTGCGGATAGGCCGTCCACTCGGCTTCGGCCGGCTGCCCAATGAGGCAAAGAACGCGTCATTCGCCGTTCCGACCGGGCTGCTGGTCTATCCTCAATATGCTCACCTTGAACACGTCGAACCGCGGCATACGCGGCAGCTCAGGACAGGAACCGACGGCTATTTCGGAAAGGTCGGACGATGGCTCCGCGAGGGGTTTTGATGAGTCTTTTCCGCACATTCCGACTTTCACCAACTCCCGCGGCCGCCGGCCGAGGCGATACAACGCGCGCGTAATTGACGAGAGGCAACCATGGCACTCAACCTAACTCCCCCCGACATCAGCGAACTGAAGCCGCGCATTACCGTCTTCGGCGTCGGCGGAGCCGGCGGCAATGCCGTCAACAACATGATCACCGCCGGATTGCAGGGGGTCGATTTCGTGGTCGCCAACACCGACGCCCAGGCGCTCACGATGTCAAAGGCGCCACGCATTATTCAGATGGGCACTCAGGTCACGCAAGGGCTCGGCGCAGGCTCTCAACCAGATGTCGGCGCAGCCGCGGCGCAGGAAGTGATCGATGAAATCCGCGATCATCTCTCCGGCGCCAACATGGTGTTCGTCACCGCGGGGATGGGCGGTGGCACCGGCACCGGAGCAGGACCGGTTATCGCCAAGTGTGCGCGGGAAATGGGCATCCTCACCGTCGGCGTCGTTACAAAGCCATTTCAGTTTGAAGGCCAGCGCCGAATGCGCACCGCCGAGGCCGGCATCGCCGAACTGCACAAGGTGGTCGATACGCTGTTGATCATCCCGAACCAGAATCTGTTTCGAGTTCGCCAATGAAAAGACCACCTTCGCCGACGCATTCGCGATGGCCGACCAGGTGCTTTATTCAGGTGTCGCATGCATTACCGACCTTATGGTCAAGGAAGGTCTGATAAATCTCGATTTCGCCGACGTCCGCGCCGTGATGCGCGAAATGGGCAAGGCGATGATGGGCACTGGCGAAGCTTCCGGCGACAAACGCGCCTTGACCGCTGCCGAAGCGGCCATCGCCAACCCGCTGATCGACAACTTTTCCATGAAGGGTGCCCGCGGCCTGCTGATCTCGATCACCGGTGGAAGGGACCTGACACTGTTCGAGGTCGACGAAGCCGCCACCCGGATTCGCGAGGAGGTCGATCAGGACGCCAATATCATTGTCGGCGCTACGTTCGACGAGAACCTCGACGGCATCATCCGCGTCTCGGTTGTTGCGACAGGCATCGAACAGGCGCAGATCGCGCGGAACACCGCCGTATCGAGCACGCCCGGCACCGTGATTTCGAGCGCGCCGGAAAGCCGTCTTGCCGACCTGACGGCGCGGCTGCGCGCCGATAATCAGCGCCTTGCAGAGCGTGCCCAGAAGCTCGAGGCTCAACCGGCGGCGCACGCAGCATCAGCCGCGCCGCAGCGGCCCTCCAACAATGTGGAACGTGCCGCGCTTGCGGCGATTGCCGCTGCGGTCGCCCCGGAAGTCCCGGGATCCGCACCGATGCAGTCCGCGTCCTACGGCGACGTGACGGTTCGCCCGATCGCGCAGAAGCCCACTTTGTTTCCCGATCAGGACACCGCGCGGGCCGAGATCAGCGAACCGGTAACTCCCGGAACGTTCATTCCACAGCAGGCCGAACGACCTCCGGTGCGCGCTCCGAGGATGCCCAAGTTCGAAGACTTGCCGATGCCCGCGCAAGCCGAGATCCGGCAGGCCCGCGGCGAAGCCGAGGAAGACCATCCGCAAAAGAACCGTCTGTCGCTGCTGCAGCGTCTCGCCAATGTCGGTCTCGGCCGCCGCGACGAAGAAGCCGAGCCGCCGATCGCGGCTCGCGCGTCAGCCCCGGGAATGGCGCCGCTGCCGGAACGCAAGCCACAGCGTTCGGTCGCGCAGCAAATCGCGGCTAACGAGCCCGTATCGGAATACGCCCGCCGGCCGGCTCCGCAGGGACTGGACGTGCATGGCCGTCCGGCTCCTGTTGCGCAAACGCCACAGGGAGACGACCATCTTGATATCCCCGCCTTTTTGCGGCGGCAGGTGAAGTGAAATTGTTACACTTCTGAGAGCGGAAAGATCCCGGCGCTGCAAAGCCCGGGACCTTTCCTTTTTCACTAGTCGGGTGTGCAGGATCGCCAAGAACCGACTGATATGACAGGCGAATTCACGTTGGGGAAATCGGGTTCGTTAACCGAAATGGTAACGGGTCATGGCGTAATCTGGTTAAGCTTTGGCCCGAATACGGCAGAGTTAGGGTAACAATCGGTAAAAAAGCGTGAGTTGAGCTCTCTCGGTCAGGAACTAAGGTCTGACGTGACTTGGGGATACCAGAGTCAATTCGGTCCGCGGTAGCGGATCAGCTCGGTCTCGGGAAAGTCACGGTGGGGCGATTTTTGATGAAGTTCAGCCGACAAACGACGCTTCGGTCGCAAGCCACTGTGACGGGCATTGGCGTTCATTCCGGCTCGCCCGTCAGCCTGACGCTTGGACCTGCACCTGCGGATGCAGGTTTTATTTTTCTCCGGACCGGACTGGAGGGGTGCGACCGCGAACTCCACGCCAGAGCCGAACTCGGTAATCTCAACTGAATTCGCCACCGTTCTGGGCGACCGCGACGGCCCGCTGGTTTCTACCGCCGAGCATGTGCTGGCGGCTTTGCGCGGAATGGGTGTCGATAACGCCACCATCGAGGTCGACGGTCCGGAAGTTCCGATCATGGACGGCAGCGCGGCTGCGTTTGTGGCGGCGATTGATCAAGCGGGGATCACGCAGCAATCGGCTGTCCGCCGCTTCATCCAGGTTCTCAAGCCGGTCCAGGTCGTGATGGGCGAGTTGTTTGGTGAACTGCGTCCCTACGCCGCCGGGTTCCGCGCCGAGGTCGAGATCGATTTCGCCAATCCGGTGATCGGACAGCAGAAATACACGCTCGATCTGAACCCCGAACGGTTCCGTCGCGAGATCTCCCGGGCTCGCACCTTCGGATGCATGAACGATGTGGCGCGGCTTTGGACCGCTGGTTTTGCGCTGGGCGCGTCCTTTGATAACTCGGTTGTGTTCGACGAGGCTCGCCTCCTCAACACGGAAGGACTGCGGTTTAGCGACGAATGCGTCAGGCACAAGGTTTTGGATGTAGTCGGCGACCTCGCTTTGGCCGGTCTGCCTCTGCTCGGCCTGTATCGCTCGGTGCGCGGCGGTCACAAGCTCAATTACGCCGTTCTGACCGCTTTAATGGCCGATCGAAGCGCCTGGCGCGTGATCGAGGCTGATGCAGCCCGCCGCTCCCGGACCCCTGCCGAAGCTGGCGCCGGAATGGCCGGTGGCATGATCGCCCCGGCTTACAGCCCGGACGTGTCCTGACTTTTGGACGCCTCCCGCCCGCCTTAATCCCGGCGAAATACCTGCCTATGCGGTTGGTTAGCGGTCTCGTTTCGGGTAGAGAGGCCTTGGTTGCATGGCATGGGGCCCGGGCATTCGTTGCGACCATGACCGCATTCATGGCGCGGGCGGCGACCGCATTACAAGCGTCAGGTCTTAGATTTATGTCGGCACAGCGTACAATGCGCGAACTACGCAGGACACTGGCTGGCGCCCGCCGGCTGCGGCCGGCAGCGTTTCTGGTTTTGCTTGCCATGCCCTTGGGCGGATGCGGCACCGGCGCGCTCTGGGACAAATTCCTGGCCAAAGACGACACCTTTGTCGAGGAGCCTGCGGACAAGCTCTACAACGAGGGCTTGTACATGATGAACCAGAGGAACGATCCGAAGGCGGCTTCGAAAAAGTTCGAGGAAGTCGACCGCCAGCATCCATATTCGGACTGGGCCCGCAAGTCGCTCCTGATGTCGGCCTATGCCTTCTACAATGCCGGCGATTACGATAGCTGTATCGGCGCCGCGACGCGCTATGTGACGTTGCATCCCGGCAGCACGGATGCGGCTTACGCCCAATACCTGATCGCCGCCTCGCACTACGACCAGATTCCCGACATCACGCGTGACCAGAGCCGCACCGAAAAGGCGATCGCCGCGCTCCAGGAGGTGATCCGCAAATATCCAACCTCTGAATACGCGGTCAGCGCCAAAGCCAAGCTCGAAGGCGCGCGCGATCAGCTCGCCGGCCGCGAGATGAACGTCGGCCGCTATTACATGGACAAGCACGACTACACCGCCGCCATCAACCGCTTCAAGACCGTGGTTACGCAATATCAGACCACGCGGCATGTCGAGGAAGCGCTGGCCCGGTTGACCGAAGCGTACATGGCGATCGGGATCGTCGGGGAGGCGCAAACAGCGGCGGCCGTGCTTGGGCACAACTTTCCCGACAGCCGCTGGTACAAGGACGCGTATAATCTTGTAAAGTCCGGCGGTCTCGAGCCGAGCGAGAATCAGGGGTCCTACATTTCCAGGGCCTTCAAGAAAATGGGCCTCGGCTAGGAATTTCCTTCGCATGCTGGCGCGTCTGTCGATCCGTGACATCGTCCTGATCGAACGGCTCGATATCGAGTTTTCCCGTGGCCTCGCCGTGCTGACCGGCGAAACCGGCGCGGGCAAATCGATTCTCCTCGACGCTTTTGCACTGGCGCTTGGCGGCCGCGGCGACGCGGGCCTTGTTCGCCATGGTATCGAGCAGGGCCAGGTCACCGCCGTTTTTGACGTGCCGCGGGGCCATCCGGTCACGGCCATCCTGTCCGACAACGGGCTCGAGGACCGGAGTGCTGCCGATTCCTGCGAGATGATCCTGCGGCGGGTGCAACTCGCCGATGGCCGGACCCGCGCCTTTATCAACGATCAGGCTATCAGCGTGCAAACCCTGAAGGCGGTTGGAACGGCGCTGGTCGAAATTCACGGTCAGCATGACGAGCGCGCTCTGGTCGATGCATCGACCCATCGTCGTCTGCTCGATGCATTTGCGGGACTCGAGAAAGATGTCGCCGCACTGGAACGGCTATGGGAAGCGCGGCGGGCCGCAAACGCGACCCTCGATGAGCATCGCGCGAGCATGGAGCGCGCCGCACGCGAAGCGGACTATCTGCGCCATGCCTCGGATGAGTTGAAGACGCTGTCGCCCAAGGAGGGAGAGGAGACATCGCTCGCCGAACGGCGGACCACAATGATGCAAGGCGAGAAGATCGCCGCCGACTTGCGCGAGGCGCAGGACGCGGTCGGCGGCAATCGCTCGCCGGTGGCGGCGTTATCGGCAGCCGTACGGCGGCTGGAGCGGCGGGCGGCCAATTCGCCGGCGTTGGTCGAGCCGGCGGTCAAGGCGATCGATACCGCAATCAACGCGTTGGAGGAAGCCGATCAGCACCTCGCCGCCGCGTTGGTAGCAGCCGACTTCGACCCCGCAGAGCTGGAGCGCATCGAGGAACGGCTGTTCGCGCTTCGCGCCGCATCGCGCAAATATTCCACGCCGGTCGATCGGCTGGCGGCACTGGCCGCGAAATATGCCGCCGACGTCGCCTTGATCGATGCCGGGGCGGACCAGTTGAAGAAACTCGAAGCGGCCGCAAACGAAGCAGACAAGCACTACGGAGCGGCCGCCAGCAAGCTCTCCGCTGCGCGCGAAAAATTCGCGGAAAAGCTCAACAAGGCCGTGAACGCCGAGCTTGCGCCGCTGAAGCTCGAACGCGCGAAGTTCATCACCCAGGTCGAGACCGATCTCAAATCGCCGGGCCCGCAGGGTTTCGATCGCGTGGAGTTCTGGGTGCAGACCAATCCCGGCACCAAGCCGGGGCCGCTGATGAGGGTCGCTTCGGGCGGAGAGTTGTCGCGCTTCCTGTTGGCGCTCAAGGTCGTGCTCTCTGATCGCGGGTCCGCGCCGACGCTGGTGTTCGACGAAATCGATACCGGGGTCGGTGGCGCGGTGGCGGACGCCATCGGCGCGCGGCTGGCGAGGCTCGCCGGAAAAGTCCAGGTCATGGCGGTGACGCACGCCCCCCAGGTGGCAGCCCGGGCCGATCAGCATTTGCTGATCTCGAAAGACGCGCTGGACAGGGGCAAGCGGGTCGCCACCCGCGTCAACGCGCTCGCCGCCGATCACCGCCGCGAGGAGATCGCCCGCATGCTGGCCGGCGCCGAAATCACCGCGGAGGCGAGGGCCGCGGCGGAACGTTTGCTGCGCGCGGCGACGGCCTGATCTCAGCCAATTCGGGGCTAGCCAAACACCAACCTTGAACCCGGGGATCAGCAGCCACCCGGTCGCGCGGAAAGTTCGGGAAGGCCGGCTCTATGGCCGCTTTTCTCTGAACGACGTTCGTCGTATCCAATGATCATGGCCAGGACAGCAAAAGCAAAAACGCTTACCCGCGTCAGCGATCTCACCAAGGCGCAGGGCAAGGTGGAGTTGAAGCGGCTGGCGATGGAGCTCGAGGAGCACGACAGGCGTTATTACCAGCAGGACGCTCCAACCATCACGGATGCCGAATACGACGCGCTTCGCCAGCGCCTCAAAGCCATTGAAGCCCGATTTCCCGAACTGGTCACGCCGGACTCGCCGTCCCGAAAGGTTGGCGCAGCGCCGTCGGGCCGTTTCAAGAAAGTCCGCCACGCGCTGCCGATGCTGTCGCTGGACAACGCGTTCAATGAAGCCGATCTGCGTGAGTTTGTCGGTCGCATCGAGCGCTTCCTGAAGCTCGCTGACAGCAACATCGATTTCAGCGCCGAGCCGAAAATCGACGGCCTCTCGATGTCACTGCGTTACGAGCGGGGCGAGCTTGTAACCGCCGCGACGCGCGGCGACGGCGCGGAGGGCGAGGACGTCACGGCCAATATCCGCACGCTTGAGGACGTGCCGCAGAAGTTGAAGGGCCGCAACGTGCCTGAGGTCTGCGAGGTGCGCGGCGAAGTGTACATGACCAAGAAAGCTTTCCTGGCGCTCAATGAGCGTCAGAAGGCTGCCGGCGACACCATCTTCGCCAATCCACGCAACTCGGCCGCAGGCTCGCTGCGTCAAAAGGATCCATCCATCACCGCGTCGCGCCCGCTCGGATTTTTCGCCTATGCCTGGGGCGAGATGAGTGCGATGCCTGAGAATACGCAGACGGGCATGCTGCACTGGTTCGAGCGCTGCGGCTTCAAGACCAATCCGCTGACGAAGCTTTGTCATTCGGTGGACGAACTGCTCGCCTTCCATCGCCGGATCGAGGAACAGCGCGCCGAGCTCGACTACGACATCGACGGCGTTGTCTACAAGGTGGACCGGATCGACTGGCAGGAGCGGCTCGGCTTCGTGTCGCGCACGCCTCGCTGGGCGATCGCGCATAAATTCGCCGCCGAGCGCGCCACGACCGTACTCAAGGATATCGAAATTCAGGTGGGGCGCACCGGCTCGTTCACGCCGGTCGGCAAGCTCGAGCCGGTTGGGGTCGGCGGCGTCATCGTGCAGAACGTGACGCTTCACAACGAGGACTACATCAAGGCGATCGGTGGCGACGGCGAGCCGTTGCGCGAGGGGCGCGACATCAGGATCGGCGATACCGTCGTGATCCAGCGCGCCGGGGACGTGATCCCGCAAGTAGTCGACGTCATCATCGAGAAACGGCCGAAGAACGCAAAGCCGTTTCTGTTTCCGAAGAAATGTCCGTGTCACCTGCACACCGATGTGGTGCGCGAGGAAACCGCGACCGGTGAGGAGGGCGCGCGCGCCCGCTGCACCGGCGAGTTCGCCTGTCCTTACCAGAAGATCGAGCACTTGAAACTGTTTGTGTCGCGTCGCGCCTTCGACATCGATGGCCTCGGAGAAAAGCAGATCGTATTTTTTGTCGAGCAGGAGTGGGTGAAGGAGCCGGCCGATATCTTCACGCTGCCTGCGCGCAACGGCAGGATCAAGCTCGAGGCGATCGAAGGCTACGGCGAAACGTCGGTGCGCAACCTGTTCGCCGCGATCGAGCAGCGGCGCAGGATATCGCTGGAGCGATTCATCTATTCGCTCGGTATGCGCCATGTCGGCGAGACCACGGCGCTCGCGCTGGCGCGCGGCTACGGGTCGTGGCAGGCCTTTCACGATGCTTGCCTCAGGGTCGCCAAGAACGATGAGGAGGCAATGGCCGAAATGGATGCGCTCGACCAGATCGGCGAGACCGTGATCGAAAGCATCAACGCCTATTTCGGCGAGAGCCACAACCGCGGAATTGTCGAACGGCTGACAAGGCAGGTCACTATCCTCGACGCGGAGAAGCCGAAGAGCAATTCGGCAGTCGCCGGCAAGACAGTTGTCTTTACAGGTTCGCTCGAGAAGATGACGCGGGACGAAGCCAAGGCGAGTGCCGAGCGCTTGGGAGCAAAGGTCTCCGGTTCGGTATCGAAGAAGACCGATTATGTGGTCGCGGGGCCCGGCGCGGGCTCCAAGCTCGCCGAGGCCGGGAAGCACGGGGTTCAGGTTCTGAGCGAAGACGAGTGGCTGAAGCTGGTCGGGAGATGAAGCCGCATGGCGGTTGGAGCGTTTTCGAGCGAAGCGGAGCTCGGTTCGCGTGAAGAAAACGCGTCATACAAAAATCAGCTTTGTAGCGGCGCCGTCGCCTCGTCGAGCCACTTACCGGTCGCGTCGTCCAGCTTCGGCGCGGACTTCGCGATGTACCCGCGCGTGGTAATCGTTGATCCATTCCAGTTCCGCCTTGCCGAGCATCTTCGTATCGATCAGCCGCCGGTCGATCGGCGCGAGCGTCAGCGTCTCGAACGCATTCATCAGCTTCTCGGCCTCGGCAATGTCAGCGCCGATGACGAGCTCCAGATTTTCGATCCGTATCCCGTAGGCGTCGGTTTTGTAATATCCAGGCTCATTGGACAGGATCATGCCGCGCTTTAGCGGCGTGACGCCGAGCTTGGAAATTCGCGCGGGCCCTTCATGGACCGAGGAATAGCTGCCGACGCCGTGCCCGGTGCCGTGCTCGAAATCGAGACCGGCTCGCCACAAGAACTGCCGCGCCAGCGTGTCGATCTGCGCCCCGGTGGTGCCGTCGGGGAATACGGCGCGGGCGATCGCGATATGTCCCAGCAGTACGCGGGTGAAGCGGTCGCGCATTTCGTCCGAAGGCTCGCCGATTGCGATGGTTCGCGTGACGTCGGTGGTCCCGTCTTCATACTGTGCACCGGAGTTGATCAGCAGGAGTTCGCCGCGCTCGATCCGCCGGTTGGTTTTGCGGGTGACGCGATAATGCACGATCGCGCCGTTCGGGCCGGCGCCGGCAATGGTCGGGAACGACACGTCCTTTAACGCACCGGTTTCGCGGCGAAAGGTCTCCAGCGCCTCGACGGTGTCGATCTCGGTCAGCGCACCCGATGGGGCCTCGCGATCGATCCATGCCAGAAATCGCGCCAGCGCGACGGCATCGCGCCGATGCGCGCGCCGCGTGCCCTCTATTTCGGTCGGATTCTTCACGGCCTTGAGAAGGCTGATGGGATCGTTGCCGCGCACCGGCTTGCCGCCGGCCGCAACGATGAGGCGGCTCAATGCGTCGGAGGCGGTTGCATTATCGAGTGCGATCGAGGCGCCGCCGCGGGCAAGCGACGTCAGCTTTGGCGTCAGCGCGTCCGGCTGCTCGACGTCGGCAGAACGTTCGAGATGATCGCGCGCGCTGTTTGAAAGTTTGCGGTGATCGATGAACACCATCGGCCGGCCGTCCTTGGGCACCAGCGCATAGGATAGCGGGAGCGGCGTGTGCGCGACATCGGCGCCGCGGATGTTGAAGGTCCAGGCCACCGCGTGCGGGTCCGACACGACCAGCGCCTCAACGCCTGAGTTTTTCGATCTCCTGACGGATGCGCTTGAGTTTTTCGGCTTCCACCTCGCCGGAGAATTGCGTGCCGTGCACGGCTACTGGCGCGAGCGGCGGGGGAGGGCGTCCGGTCCATACGGCATCCAGCGGGTTACTGTCGAGGGCCACCAGTTCGGCTCCCGCCTTGGCGCAGGCCGCGGCGAGCCGCTCGGCTGCCGCCGATGTGTGCAGCCAGGGATCGAATCCGAAGCGATCGCCGGCTTTCAGGTGCTTCGACAACCAGCTTTCCGGCGGCGGATCGTTCAGCGGCTCGATCGACCACGCGTTGGCATCGACCTGCTTTCTGGCCTGAAGCGTGTAGCGGCCGTCGACGAACAGCGCGGCTTCCTTGGTCAGGACGACCGCGAGTCCGGCCGATCCCGTGAAGCCGGTCAGCCAAGCCAACCGCTCTTCCGATGGCGGTACATATTCATTTTGCTGCTGGTCTGCGCGGGGAATCGCGAACCCGGTAAGCTTGCGCCGCGCCAATTCCTCGCGGAAGGCCGACAGCCGTGCTGACAAGGCGACGCCGGTTTCGGGTTCATCGAACGTTTGGAACTGAGCTTCGAACATTGTCTCGACACTTTAGGATTTGAGGAAGAAATTCGCAACGCGACGCAATTTCGCTCATTTTGGCATAGGTTATGCTTGAAAAGGTCCGGTCGTGATGAACAAGCCGGAATCTTTCGAGGCCACATAGACCTTATCTGAGCAAAGGGAAGTCGAAGACTGGTTCAACTCAATGACGGGAAGATGCACAATGGCTCGCTTTTCGTTCGAGAAGATTTCGCCGCCGGTCTCCCGCGGACCGAGTTCCGCCGATCGCCAACAAACGGCGCGGCGTCATTTCTCAAATGCTCGATCGCCTGGTCGAGGCACGCGTCAAGCGAAGCCTCAGTGGTAAGGGCGGCATTGCCGAGCGGCCGCAGAAACGTAGTTGAGTTCACCCGACATTGCGCAGCAGAAGACTGCTCCAGCCTTCGATCCGCAGATGCCGCACCGGGACAAGCCCGCGCGCGCGATACGCGGCGATGACGCTGGACGCCTGATGCGTCAACAAGCCGGACAGGATCACTGAAGCAGATGGGGCCAGATGTCGGGCCATCGGCCCAGCCAATTGCCGCAACGGATTGGCAAGGATATTGGCGAGTATCAAATCGAAGGGGCCGCGCTGGGCAAATTGCGGCGCCGAAAATCCGGTGGCCTGAATTGTTTCGACAAGATGTCCGGTCTGGTTGAGGTGCGCGTTTTCGCGCGCGACCCTCACCGAGAGCGGGTCGATGTCGCTGGCCAGCACCGGGCCGCGAAGCGCTTTCGCGGCCGCGATTGCCAGCACGCCGGTCCCGGTTCCGAGATCAAGCACCCGCCGCGGACGGTGCGCCTTCAGCACGTGATCGAGCAGCAGCAGACAGCCGCGCGTGGTGCCGTGGTGGCCGGTGCCGAACGCCAGCGCAGCCTCGATCTCGATGCCGATCTTGTTCGCCGTGACACGGGCGCGGTCATGCTGGCCGTGGACGACGAAGCGCCCGGCCGGCACGGGAACGAGATCTTCGAGGCTGGCCTTGACCCAGTCTTTGGCCTGGATGGCGTCGAAGCGTGATGGCCCGCGCGGCTTCGGTCCCGGCGGCGTTACCGACGAGTTCACGCACGAGCGCCTGATCCGGCGCGTCGGCAAAATGCATGCTGATATGCCAACGGCCGTCCGGGGCTTCAAAAGCAGCGACGGCGGCTTCGCCTTCATAGAGCTGACCGTCCGTCTGATTCTCAACGAAGATCTCGCTCAGCACATCGACAACGCGCTTGGCGGTCTCTTGCTCGCCGATCGCAAAGCTCGCGCGGTGGGTGGCGGGGGTGATGGAGGAAGACATTGGGGCCGGGAATGGGTGTTTAGGCATTCGTAAAGCGGCTTCTCAGCATGAAGGCAATCTGGACTGGCTGAGTGTCGCGACGGTGCTGACCCCCTCTGTCACCCAACATACCCTGACTTTCAACACGTTCAGAACGCTTTTTCCACACGCAGGAGCTGCGTCTTCCCACCGCCTTTTCCACAAGTTATCCACAGGCTCTCCACAGCCATTTCAACTGCTTTTGAACAGCGCCCGGTGATCCCGCAAAATCACGCGTGCCGCGTTGTGCCCGGGGGCGCCAGTGACGCCGCCGCCGGGATGCGCGCCTGAGCCGCAATGATAGAGGCCCTTCAGTGGTCCGCGATAGTCCGCATGGCCCAGCATCGGACGGGCCGAGAACAATTGATTGAGCGTCAGCGCGCCATGGAAGATATCGCCGCCCAACAGGCCGAACTGCCGCTCCAGATCGAGCGGCGAGAGGATCTGCCGGCCAATGACGCTGCGGGCGAAGCCCGGCGCGTATCTGTCCACCGTCGCGATCATGAGGTCGGCGACTTCGTCGCGATGATCGTCCCAAGATCGGCCGCCGGGTAATTCCGGCGCGACGTGCTGGCAGAACAGGCTCGCGACATGCCGGCCGCTCGGGCAGAGCGTATTGTCTGATATCGAGGGGATCAGCACCTCGATGACGGGCTCGCGGCTCCAGCCGAGCGCGCGAGCATCCTGCCAGGCCCGATCCATGTAGCCGAGATCAGGCGCCAGGATGATGCCGGCCGTGAGGTGGTCGCCTGCGCCCGGCAACGCCGTGAAAGAGGGCAGGGCATCCAGCGCGACGTTCATGCGGAACGTGCCGGAGCCGTTGCGCCAGTTCTTGATACGCCCGAGGAATTCCGCCGGCAGCGCATCCGCCGCTATCAGCCGGGTATAGAGCAGTTTTGGATTGACGCTTGAGACGACATACTTAGCGCGCACGGTTTCGCCGCTATCGAGGCTCACGCCAACGGCGCGTCCGCCCTCGACGATGATTTCGCGCACTCCGGCGCCGACGTCGACTTCCGCGCCATGCTCGCGTGCGGCGCGCGCCATTGCCTGCGTGATGGCGCCCATGCCGCCGACGGCGTGACCCCACACGCCCTTTTTGCCGTTCACTTCGCCAAAGGCGTGATGCAGCATCACGTAAGCCGAGCCCGCGGCATAGGGGCTCGCGTAATTGCCGACAATCGCGTCGAACCCGAACAGTGCTTTCACCAGATCACTTTCGAAGCGTTCGTCCAGCATCTCCCCGGCGGAGCGCGTGAACAAATCGAGCAAGCTGCGCTGCTGGTCGAGCGAGAGGCTGCGCAGCATGTCGGCGGAACGAAGCGCGTTCAGCGCTTCGCGGATCGAGCCGATGCCGAAGCCGCTCACGAGGTTCGGCGGCGCGCGCAGAACGAATTGGCGCAACACGTCCGCGATGGCTTCGAGCTCCCGCGAGAAGGCTTCGATGCGATTGGCGTCGTGTTCGCTGAGCTTCGCGACGGATTTGAGTGTGCGGCCTTCGCCTGTCAGGAGATAGCTCCCGTCGGGGGAGGGTAGAAAATTCTGGGCGCGGCGTTCGATGATGCGCAGCCCGTGATCATGCAATTTAAGGTCCGAGGCCACCTTGGGGTTGAGAAGGCTGACGGTGTAAGCCGCGACCGAATTGCGGAAACCCGGATGAAATTCTTCCGTCACGGCGGCGCCGCCCACTACCTTGCGGCGCTCGACCACCTTCACCCGCAAGCCTGACATCGCGAGGTAGGCCGCGCAGGTGAGGCCGTTATGTCCGGCGCCAACGATGATGACGTCTGTCTCGGTCATGTCACTTTCAACTGGCTTGTGATGAAGAATTCCGGAATGGTCGATGGACCAGACCCGGAAACCGCAACTTCCTCCGATTCGATGCCGGCGCATCGCCCGGTGTGAGGTGTCTTATCCCGCATTTCTCGCGGTGTCTCCCCATGCGCCATTCGCGCGTTCCAGCGTCCAACGAATGATTGAAGCTGTTTAAGGCGCTGGCTTCGAAACGGTGCTACTTCCGTTCGCAATCGCCGTACCCGGAGTTTTCAGGATGCCTCCCGAGCCGTTCGCTACCAAGGATCAGCTATCTGCTTCGCGAAACCGGCTGGTCTTGTCGGTTTACACGGCCGCGATTTTTGTTAGCGCGCTGTTGCTGTTCTCGGTGCAGCCCCTGTTCACAAAGATGGTGCTGCCGCGGCTGGGCGGTTCGCCGGCGGTGTGGTCGGTGGCGATGGTGTTTTTCCAATCGCTGCTGCTCGCCGGCTATGCCTACGCGCACTTCCTCATGCAAATCCGAAACCGCGCGGTTCCGGTCGCAGTGCACCTTGTACTTCTGCTAACCGCTCTGGTGAGCTTGCCGCTTTCAATCGCGACCGCGTGGGGTGAGCCGCCAATATCAGGCTATGCGTTCTGGCTGCTCGGCCTGTTTGCCGTTTCGATCGGTTTGCCATTCTTTGCGCTCGCCGCGAACAATCCGCTGTTGCAGGCATGGTTTGTGCGCACCGGCCATCCCGCGGGTCCCGATCCCTACTTTCTCTATGCCTCCTCGAATATCGGCAGTTTTCTGGCGCTGTTGTCCTATCCGGTGTTGCTGGAGCCGGTGTTCACCTTGCGCAAGCAAAACCTGCTCTGGACGGGCGGCTACGCGCTGTTGTTTCTGCTGATAGCGTGCTGCGGCGTGCTGTTGCTCCGTTCACCGGTTGTTGCTGCGCCCGATGCCCGGACCGCTGAAACAGACGCTCCCGCGCCGACGTGGATGCAGCGCGCGCGGTGGATATTTCTGGCCGCCGTTCCGTCGGGCCTGCTCATTGCAGTGACCGCGCATATCTCCACCGACGTCGCCGCGGCGCCGTTGCTATGGGTGCTGCCGCTGTCGTTGTATCTGTTGACCTGGGTTCTGGTGTTTCAGTCGCGACCGCTGCTGCCGCATCGATGGATGCTGCTGGCGCAGCCCTTGGCCATCGCCGGCACGGTCGTCCTGCTCGCCGTCGGCGGCGAACACAATCTGCTCCTCACTCTCGGCGGACATCTGCTCTGCTTCTTTGTCGTCGCAATGGCCTGCCACGGCGAATTGGCTCGCACCCGGCCGGCTGCAAAATATCTGACGGGATTTTATGTGGCGTTATCGTTTGGCGGGATGCTCGGCGGCCTGTTCGCGGGGCTGATCGCGCCCTTCACATTCTCCTGGATCGCCGAATACCCGATCCTGCTGGCGCTCGCTGCGCTATGCCGTCCCGGCGCGCCAAAGGAACGGCTGCCGCTCTGGTCTCGATGGTACTGGCCGTTCCTCGCGGTGCTTGCGGTGGGATTGGTCGCGCTGTCGTATTCAAGCGGAAAAACCGGGTCGTGGCTAATCATTCATCGGATATGGGTGGCCGGAGCCGTCGGCACGCTCTCGGCACTGTTGGCGCTGGCGTTGAATGCCGATCGCTGGAAGATATTTGCGACTGTCGTGGTCGCGCTGGTGTTGATCCGCGTCTATCCGGCGGACGAAGGACGCGTCGAGACGGTGCGCAGCTTTTTCGGCGTTCATAAGATGCTGGTGACGCCGCACGGGCAGTATCACGTGCTGATGCACGGCACCACCATCCACGGTGCCCAGAAATTCCAAAACAGCGACGGCACGCCGGTTGTCGGCCGCCCCGAGCCGATCACGTACTACGAAAAGAACGGCGGCATTGGGCAGGCGATCAGTGCGATGCGCGAGCGCAAGGCCGGCCCGTTGAACGTGGCGGTCATCGGGCTAGGCGCGGGCACGCTGACCTGCGCTTCCGAGCCGGGCGAAAGCTGGAAGTTCTTCGAGATCGATCAGACCATGGTGGATACGGCACGAAATCCGAAATATTTCAGCTACATCCAGCACTGCGATCCCGATTTGAAACCCGTGATCGGCGATGCCCGCTTGACCTTCGCGAGGGAGCCCGACGGAGTTTATGACCTGATCATTGTCGATGCCTATTCGTCGGACGCCATTCCGATTCACCTGGCGACCGAGGAGGCGATGAAGATCTACAAGGACAGGCTGGCGCCGCAGGGCGCCGTCGTGATGCACGTCTCCAACCGGCATCTGGAGCTGGAGAGCGTCGTCGTCGGGATCGCCGACGCCAACGATCTCAAAAGCTGGGTGTTCAACGAGGATTTCGGGCGCGACGATGAATATATCTTTGCAACCGATGTCGTGATTTCGGCGCGCGCCGCCGCAGACATCGGAAGGCTGGCATCATCGGGTCAATGGATGGCGACCGAGGCCGACGAAACCCGGCGGGTCTGGACGGACGACTATTCCAATGTGCTGGGCGCGGTGTACCGGCGATTGCGAAACGAGCCCTAGAACGGCACGTCTGGCATCAGCCAATCTGTAACGACGCAGGCGGCGGAGCATCCGCCGCCGTTACCTCCGTTTGCTACTGATAGCTGAACAGGGCGCGGGGTTGATAGGGCCGCGGCTGGTAGTAGCCTTGCTGCGGCTGTGCGTAGCCCGGGCTGTTGTAATATTGCGGGATGGCTTGCGCGTCGTAAATCCGCCGGCGAGGCGCCGGATAGCGTGCCTCGGACGAGCTGCCGTCGGCAGGGTAGATGTAACCGTCATCGGCCTGCACCTGAGGCGCAAGGCGGCGACCGGGAATTTGCTGCGGTGGCGCGAGGTCAACCGGATCGCCGGAGGCGCTATATTGCTGGTCGGTTTCACGACGCGCGACAGCGGTGTTGCCACGCCGCGGATTGCGCGCAAGCGCGACCTGGGAAGAGCCGGTCAACGTAACAGTTGTTTTGAGCACGCCCTGCTCCTGAACCAGCGCGTAAAGCGTCGAGGCATGAGCTCGGGAGAGCCGTACGCAGCCGTGGGAGGCGGGCGTACCTAACCGGCTTTCAGAGTCGGTGCCGTGAATCGCGTGACCGATCTTGGTAAAGAAGATCGAGTGCGGCATCGGCGCATCGTCGAATTCCTTTGAATAATGATCTTCCTCCATCCGGAAGGTCTGGAAGCTTCCGTTCGGCGTCTCGTAAGACGGAATGCCGGTGGAAACCGGCCAGTGATAGCGCTCGACGCCATCCACCGCGACCGTCATCGTCTGAGTATTCTTGTCGACAGAAATCGAGACATTCGCCTGGGCGGCGCCGCTAGCCGCAAAAAATGCCAAACCAGAAAAAGCGACGAGGAAGGAACGCATTACATTGGCCTCCGGGCCGGGTTTTTGCCGCGTTCTTGTACCCGGCATTCAATATGCCCGGGCCACGGGTTTAGTTCCACATGTTAGTGTCTCCGACGGCGCAAACAAGGCAGCGGCGGCCCGCAGGAGACCAGCGCCGCTGACATTTTCGCGAGCGGGAGGCGATGCGATGGGCCGCTCGGGATCTTCCGCCACTATGTTTGGCGGTGTTCTCGGCTCAGCTCTTCAGGCGGTATCCGGTTTTGAATATCCACCAGACCGCGATCATGCAGACGACCAAAAAGGCCGTCGTGACGCCGATGCTCAAGCCCACGCTGACGTCAGAAATTTCGTAGAAACTCCAGCGGAAGCCGCTGATCAAATACACTACCGGATTGAGCAGGGTGATCGTGCGCCAGCCCGAGGGCAGCATGTTCACTGAATAGAAGCTGCCGCCGAGGAAAGTCAGCGGCGTGACCACCAGCATCGGGATCATCTGCAGCTTTTCAAAGCCGTCGGCCCAGATACCGATGATAAAGCCGAACAGGCTGAAGGTGACGGCGGTGAGCACCAAAAAGGTCAGCATCCAGAACGGGTGATGAATATGCAGCGGAACGAACAGCCCGGCGGTCGCCAGTATGATGAGGCCCAGAATGATCGATTTGGTTGCTGCGGCCCCGACATAGCCCAGCACAATCTCCACGTAGGAAATCGGCGCCGAGAGGATTTCGTAAATCGTGCCGACGAATTTCGGGAAGTAAATGCCGAACGAGGCGTTGGCGATGCTTTGCGTCAGGACCGACAGCATCACCAGCCCGGGGACGATGAAGGTGCCGTAGCTGACGCCCTCGATTTGCGTGATACGCGAGCCGATCGCCGCGCCAAACACCACGAAATAAAGCGAAGTCGAGACCACCGGTGAGACGATGCTCTGCAGCAGCGTGCGCCAGGTGCGCGCCATTTCGAACAGGTAGATCGCGCGGACGGCGCCGAAGTTCATGAAGCCCTCACCAGGCTGACAAAGATGTCTTCCAGCGATGATCGCGTGGTGTCGAGGTCGGCGAACCGAATTCCGGCATCGCGCAGATCGCTCAGCAGGCTTGTGATGCCGGTGCGTTCGCGTTGAGTGTCATAGTCGTAAGTCAATTCGTAGCCGTCATCGGAAAGTTTCAAACTGTACTGTGAAAGTGCTGCGGGAACGGCATCGATCCTGCTTTGCAGGTAAACGGTCAAGCGCTTCTTGCCGAGCTTCTGCATCAGCCCGGCCTTTTCCTCGACCAGGATAATTTCGCCCTTGGTGATGACGCCGATTCGGTCGGCCATCTCCTCGGCCTCCTCGATGTAGTGCGTGGTTAAAATGATGGTCACGCCTGACGCCTGCAGCGTCCGCACCACTTCCCACATGCCCTTGCGCAGCTCGACATCGACGCCGGCGGTCGGTTCGTCCAGAAACAGGATCTGCGGTTCATGCGAGAGCGCCTTTGCGATCATCACACGCCGCTTCATGCCGCCGGACAAAGTGACGATCTTGGCGTCCTTCTTGTCCCACAACGAGAGGTCCTTCAGCACCTTTTCGATATGGGCGGGGTTTTTCGGCTTGCCGAACAGGCCGCGGCTGAAGCTGACAGTCGCCCACACCGATTCAAATGCGTCGGTATGAAGCTCCTGCGGCACAAGGCCGATCAACGAGCGCGCAGCGCGGTATGATTTGACGATATCGTGCCCGCCGACGGAGACGCTGCCCTGGCTCGGGTTGGCGATGCCGCAGATGATGCTGATCAGCGTGGTCTTGCCCGCACCATTCGGCCCAAGCAGCGCGAATATCTCGCCGCGGCGGATATCGAGGCTGACATTGTTCAGCGCCTTGAAGCCGGAGCTGTAGGTCTTTGTAAGATTGGAAACGGATATGACAGGTGACATGGAGGGCTGGATAGTCTCTCGCGAAAACGGGATGTGACGCGTTGGCCGGATCAGCAACGGCAATGGACAGATAACAACGCTCACTTGGTCGCGCAATCGTCGCAGACCCACATTGATTGCTTAAATGAGAGCGTCCGGCGTGGTATCAAAAGCGAATCCAGGACCTGCAATTACCTGAAGTAATTGATCACGATGTGCAGGTCAGCATCGAAGGCAGCCCTTCCGTTCAGGCTCGCATCGATCACGCGTCGGCAAGCGTCAATCGTGACGGTGTCGCCGAGATCGTTGGCGGCCTCGAGGACGTTCCAGGCTGCATCGATGCTTTTGTCGGGCTTCGCCTGGTCGGCCAAGCGTTCGCGAGCGGCGGCGCCGGATGAGAATGCCTTCATGGCGATACTCCGTCGATCCCGTTATTGCACAAGCGCCGCGGGCCGGCGCTCGAATTCGGAATTGGTGCCTGCCGCGTTCTTTCGAGACTGATAGAATTCCAGAACGCTCCGGGATGTCTCGACGTTGAGGCTACTGAATTCTTTTTCCAAATCGCTCAAATCGTTCTTGGTGATGCGATGGTCTTTTGCTCCGAGAAACAGCAAAGCCATGGCCGTGGTCCAGGAGAAATCCAGTGCCTTGGCCAGGATCAGCAGCGTCTTGCGGTTCCTGTCCAGCAACACTCGTTCGATGACATCGCCCGGCAAGGCGCACAGCAAGGACATTCCGATCGTGACCTCGTCGAGCCGGTGAGCGTAAGCGTATGCGGAAATGCTGCTCTC
The DNA here is from genome assembly GCA_963764155.1 of uncultured Alphaproteobacteria bacterium. Lineage (GTDB taxonomy): Bacteria > Pseudomonadota > Alphaproteobacteria > Rhizobiales > Xanthobacteraceae > Bradyrhizobium. Next base: position 214,489 of record CAVXRI010000001.1, on the reverse strand, counting down.
GTTCAGATTGCCGTACTGGTGCTGGGTCGTGACGAGCCGTTTGGCGACGAAATAACTTCTCGATACCGGGCCGAACTTTGATTGCAGCAAGCCGGTAACGTCGGTGACCGATGATTGGATATGGCCGATCATGGCCGGGCGCTCGAGTTCGAGCCGCTTTCTGACGTCGTCAGATGCCTTTGCGATCAGTTGCTGGAAGACCTGCCTCGGGATGTCCTTGCGCAAGCCGAGCTGCTCGGCGAGAATCGAATCGCCTTCTGCCCGCTTGATCATGTGCAGAAAGCCGAACTCCGAGAAACGCGCGCCGTCGTTGGCCGCAACTGATTTCACCACCTCCTGGTCGCCGCGCGTGACCAACAGGTCTGTGACCGATTCCTCGAGCGACCTTCGTTTCGAGATCGCAAGCATATGCGACTGGCTTTTCAGATTGATATTGGCGACCAGGGCGTAAGGTTCGATCCGCTCCGAATCCTGGAGTATCGGTCCGGCGACTTCGATCTCGTCGTCAAACGCCAATTTATGAATGACATTGACCGGGGCATTGTCGATGCGGGCCAGCCGCTTCGCGAGTTGCGCGCGGGCTGCGACTTCGATCTCGTCCGCGAGCCACCCGATGACCTCGCCAAAGGTCGTGACCTCTTCGTCGCTATAGCTGCCGGCTATCAAAAGATCAGTCGTGTACCATAGAGCGCGCATGCGGCTCTCAGGCGTTCCTCGCGAAACCGCCTCGTCCAGATCTTTCAAGAACGAATTTGCCTCAAGAAACGAAGTTGCCTCAGTCATATCCAGCAGCCCCAAGCCCGGCGAACAGCGCCCGCCAACGAACAGTGGGCGACCATGCCCATCCATACCCAAGTATTCCGTAAAGGTAGCGGATGAGGATTGGGTCTAGAAATTGGTTGAAATGCCGGAAATTCAGTTAACCTTTCCGAGTAGCGAACGAGGCTCGAACCGCGGCGGGCGCGTCAAGCGCGCTCCACGAAGCTGTCGACCACCTTCTTCTCGCCGGCTTTCTCGAAAGCAATGGTGAGCTTGTTGCCGTCGATCTTCACGACGTTGCCGTACCCGAACTTCTGGTGAAACACGCGATCCTCGAGCGAGAATTCCGAGACGGTGCCGGTCGACTTCGCTACCAATTCGCCCTCGATCGTCAGGGGCTCGCGCTTGTTGCGCGGGAAACCGCCAGCGGCATCGCCGCGCGAGAAGGCGCCGCTGCGTGAACTGGAGAATGGCGACTGCCCCTCGTCGAACCCGCCTCGGGCCTGGCCTTGATGGTTTCCTTGATGCTTTCCTTGCCGGCCTTCCTGCCAGTTGCCTTGGCCGCGAGCGCGGTTCGCCTGGGCGCGCTGCCAGCCCGGCGTCGCATAGCTTGAGCCAAAGGACTCCACATTATCAAAGCGGGAGGGACCGTAGCCGCCGCTGCCGCCCCAGCCCGAGCCGCCCTTGGATTCCGTGATTTCGACGTTGGGTGCCGGCAATTCATCGAGAAACCGCGAGGGGATCGTCGTCGACCAGGTGCCGTGAATTCGCCGGTTGGTGGCAAAATACAATTTGGCGCGACGTCTCGCGCGGGTCAGTCCGACATGAGCCAGGCGGCGCTCTTCTTCCAGACCGGCGCGACCCTGTTCGTCGAGGGTGCGTTGGCTCGGAAACAATCCTTCCTCCCATCCGGGCAGGAAAACATTCTCGAATTCGAGCCCCTTGGCCGAGTGCAGTGTCATCAACGAGACGGCTTCCTCCTCAGGCCCACCGTCGCGGTCCATCACCAGCGAAATGTGTTCGAGGAAGCCTTGCAGATTTTCGAACTCCTCCATCGAGCGCACCAGCTCTTTGAGGTTTTCGAGACGCCCGGCCGCGTCTGCCGATCTGTCCTTTTGCCACATGTCGGTGTAGCCGCTCTCTTCGAGCACGATCTCGGCGAGTTCGGTATGAGCGATCACCTCGCGCTGCGCGCGCCAGCGGTCGAATTGCAAAATCAGATCGCGTAACGAGCCGCGCGCCTTCGGTTTCAGTTCGTCCGTCTCGACTACGGTGCGCGCGGCCTCGAACAGCGGAATGCGGCGCTTGCGGGCATAATCATGCAGCATCTGCACGGTGGCGTCGCCAAGTCCACGCTTCGGCACATTGATGATGCGCTCAAAGGCAAGATCATCGGCGGGTGAATTGATCGTGCGGAGGTAGGCCAGCGCGTCGCGGATTTCGGCGCGCTCATAGAACCTTGGACCGCCGATCACGCGATAGGGCAGGCCCAACGTCACGAAGCGATCTTCAAACTCGCGCATCTGGAAGGAGGCGCGAACGAGAATCGCGACCTCGTTGAGGTTGTGACCGGCGCGCTGCAACTCCTCCAGCTCCTCGCCGATGGCGCGAGCTTCCTCCTCCGAATCCCAGGCGCCGGTCACTGTAACCTTTTCGCCGTCAACATCTTCAGTGCGCAACGTCTTGCCGAGCCGACCCTCATTGTGCGCGATCAGGTGCGACGCTGCCGCCAGGATGTGGCCGGTCGATCGATAATTGCGCTCCAGGCGGATGACCTTGGCGCCGGGAAAATCGTGCTCAAAGCGCAGGATGTTGTCGACCTCGGCGCCGCGCCAGCCGTAGATCGATTGGTCGTCATCGCCGACGCAGCAAATGTTCTTGAGCGGAGAGGAGGGGGTTGCGGAAGGCGCCGCTATTTCTGGATGCACTACAGGCGAGGCCTCCGCGCCCTCGGCGCTCTCCGGTGTCACCGCGGATATGGCTCTGGACGAAGGCGCCTGCGATAGCAGGCGCAGCCACAGGTATTGCGCGACGTTGGTGTCTTGGTACTCGTCGACCAGGATGAACTTGAAGCGATGCTGGTATTGCCGCAGTACGTCCGGGTGCTCGCGAAAAAGGCGGATGTTTTCCAGCAGCAGATCGCCAAAATCGGCAGCGTTGAGTATTTTGAGCCGCTCTTGATAGCTGGCGTAAAGCTTGCCGCCTTTGCCGTTGCCGAACACCGCGGCCTCACCCGGCGGCACTTGCGAGGGCATCAGGCCGCGATTTTTCCAGCCGTCGATCAGGCCGGCGAGCATGCGGGCTGGCCAGCGTTTGTCATCGATGTTTTCCGCCTGCAGCAACTGCTTCAGCAGCCGGATCTGGTCGTCGACATCGAGCACGGTGAAATTGGATTTCAACTGCACCAGTTCGGCATGGGTGCGCAGAATGCGTCCGCCGATCGAGTGGAAGGTGCCGAGCCACGGCATGCCCTCCACGGCCTGGCCGAGCATCTGTCCCAGCCGCAGCTTCATCTCCCGCGCCGCCTTGTTGGTGAAGGTCACCGACAGGATTTCATTCGGGCGCGCCCGGCCCATGCTCAGAATGTGGGCGATGCGTGTGGTCAGCACGCGGGTTTTGCCGGTTCCGGCTCCAGCCAGCACCAGCACCGGTCCGTCCAGAGTTTCTACCGCCTGGCGCTGCTCGGGGTTCAAGCCGGCGAGGTAATCCGGGCTTGCGGAGGCACGGGCGCGCGCCGCGATTCCGCCAGACACGGGCTGGTGGTCGGGAACGCGGAGAGGTGTGAAGTTGTTCGGCTCGGTCATGCGAATCGTCTGTTATCCCACGATGGCACCGCAGGGCCGTGAAAGGGAGCCTTCTTAGCAGGGATCAATGGCTATATAGGGTTCCGACGAAGCATTTTACATATTAATCGGCGCGCGCTCACGGCCGTTTTTCCGCTGAAGATGCCGTTCCAAAGCTCAGGCGGCTTTACCGGCTTGGCGCTCGGGAACATTTGTTCCAAGGCCGGGTTGAATCATCAAGGCAGCGGTACAAACGAAGGTTCGTGTCATGCTGAGCTGGGTAGTTACGTTTTTGGTTATTGCTTTGATTGCCGGCGTATTGGGCTTCGGCGGCGTCGCCGGCGCTTCCGTGGAAATCGCCAAGATTATCTTTTTCATCGCCGTGGTGCTGTTCCTGATTTCAGCCGTGATCGGGTTGATGCGAGGACGCACGCGAGTTTAGGCGCGGTGAGACCTGCATGATCCGGAAAAGGGAGGGTGCAGCCTCCTTTTAGCGACGGATTTATTTCGATGGCATCGCGACTTTGCGACCGATGCCGTCGGGACGAGAAATTCCCGCATGCGCGTTCGCGACCGCCTGAATGCGCGTGCGGATGTCGGGGGGAAACGGTGCGGTTTTTCGCGTTTTCATGTCGACGTGGACCGTCATGTTTTCCGACGTAGCCGACAGCCAACCTTCTGTGGCGTGGCGCAGCTCCTCGAATGTATGCAGCCGCTTTTCGTCGGCGGCGACCAGCAGGACCGAAACCTGCAAGGGATCACCGAGATTAATCTCGCGCAGATAGCGCACATGGCATTCGGCGGTGAAGGTCGAGCCGTGGCGTTCCTTCATGTAAGCGGGACCGATCCCAAGCTGCAGCCATAGCTCGTCGATCGCGCGATCGAACATGACATTGTAATAGGCCATGTTGAGGTGGCCATTGTAATCGATCCATTGCGGCTCGATGTGCATCACCGAGGACAGGAACGGCGTTGCGGGAGTTGGCGTATCCTTGGCGGCAATAACTGTCGTCATCGCGTGTCCTGTTTCGCATCCTCGATTGGCACTCTTGACCACTTATTCATCCTTTGCCACGTTCTTTTGAACCCGGGAGGAAGTTTGTGGCGACAGCGACGGCAGGGAATTTGGAACGCCCGGAACCGGGAGCGCTGGCGAGTACGCTGGAAGCGCTCGCGGCGCGGTTCGGCAATCGCTTGATCACCTCGCAGGCGGTGCGCGACCAGCACGCCCATACCACCACCTGGTTGCCGCCACAGCCGCCGGACGCGGTCTTGATGGCTCAGGAAACAGAAGACATCCAGGATGCGGTTCGGATCTGCGCGAAATACCGCGTGCCCGTGATCGCGTTTGGCACTGGCACCTCGCTGGAGGGACATGTCAACGCGCCAGCCGGCGGTCTCTGCATCGATCTGCGCGACATGAACAAAGTGCTCGCGGTGCATGTCGACGACCTCGATTGCGTGATTCAGCCGGGCGTCACGCGCAAGGCGCTTAACGAGCATTTGCGGGATCAAGGCGTGTTCTTTCCGATCGACCCCGGAGCGGACGCCTCGCTCGGCGGCATGGCCTCGACCCGGGCCTCCGGCACCAATGCGGTGCGCTACGGCACGATGCGCGACAATGTGCTCGCGCTGAAAGTAGTGCGCGGCGACGGCGAGATCATCACCACCGGCACGCGAGCGAAAAAATCCTCCGCCGGTTATGACCTGACGCATCTGTTCGTCGGGGCTGAGGGCACGCTCGGCATAATTTGCGAACTCACTATCAAGCTGCGGGGCATTCCTGAAACGATCGCGGCGGCAGCCTGTTCGTTCGACAGCGTTCGGGGCGCCTGCCAGGCCACGATCCTGGCGATCCAGACCGGCATTCCCGTTGCGCGTATCGAATTGCTCAACGCCGCACAGGTGCGTGCGTGCAATTCATATTCGAAATTGTCTCTGCCGGAAACGCCGCTGTTGCTGCTGGAGTTTCATGGCAGCGAAAATGAGGTTGCCGAGCAATCGAAAAACTTCGGAGAGATCGCCAAGGAATGCGGCGGCGGTGATTTTACCTGGACGACGAGACCTGAAGACCGCAACAGGCTGTGGCAGGCTAGGCACGACGCCTATTGGTCGGTAAAGGCGTTGCGGCCCGGCGCCGGCGTGGTGGCAACCGACGTATGCGTGCCTATTTCACGGCTGGCCGATTGTGTCACCGAGACCGAAGCGGATTTGAAGCGGCTCGATCTGATCTCGCCGATCGTGGGCCATGTAGGCGACGGAAATTTCCATTGCTCGTTGTTGTGCGACGTGGACGACCCCGAGGAGATGGCGCGGGCGGAGGACTTCATGCACCGCCTGGTCGAGCGTGCGCAATCAATGGGCGGCACCTGCACCGGCGAGCATGGCGTCGGGCAGGGCAAGCAGAAATACCTTGAATCCGAACTTGGCCCTGAGGCCCTCGACGCCATGCGTGCGCTGAAGCAGGCCCTCGATCCGCAAAACATTTTCAATCCAGGAAAAATTGTGCCGGCAATCTAGGATCGGAGTCCGACCCGTAGCGGCTTCGCCGATCGTGCCGCAAGCCTTGTGCTCGCGGCTATTTTCCGGGGATTTCGCGATGTGGCAGTTTAAGAAGGGCAAGCGCACGGAAATCTGGGATGAGGCCATTCAGTGGCCCATCGGTGATATCGAAGCGGCGGAGAAGATTCGGCAGATATGCCTGTCCGCGGCCGGCAGCGCTCAGGCAATCGGCGGCTTTGGGGCTGGCCCGGATGCCGGCAATCGAGAGGACAACGGGCGACACGAGACCGAGCGCTACGAATCCGCTGCGAGAACTGCAATGGAAATCGCCATGAAGATTTCCGATGACCTCATGCGCGATGCTTCGGTAAGCCAGATCATCGATTTGTGTATGAAGGCCAATGACCTCAGGACAGCCCGCATCCTTTTTCGGGCGATACAGGCCGTCGCGATCAGGGAGGGAGTTCAGAAAGAGCATCCCTTGCTCGCCGAATAAGGGGTGCGCGGCCGGCGCCACAGCTCTGGTTTCGTGTCGGCTTGCCTCAACGTTCGGTCTGGTCAATAGATTTGAATATATCTCGCCGCGGCAACAATTGCGGAACGAACAAGAACAGATCCCAAGCAAGCGCGGACAAAGGGGGGTCGTTGAAAGTCCTGCTCACGCATAGGCCGGAGTTCCGCCGCCAGCAGCATGGCGAGCGCAACTGGACGCGGGAAACGCGCTGATGCGGCTTCCATTCTTCTATGGCTGGATCATCGTCGCGGTGACCTTCGTCACCATGGCGATCGGCGTTAATGCCCGTACGGCCTTTTCGCTATTCTTTCCGCCGATCGTTTCCGAGTTCGGGTGGGAGCGCGGGGTGACCGCCGGCGCGTTCTCGTTCGGCTTTGTGATTTCCGGGTTTGTTAGCCCGTTGATCGGCCGGTTGATGGATCGCTCCGGGCCCCGCGCCGTGATGGAGGTAGGCGTGGCGCTGATGGCGGCAGGCTTGTTGCTGGCGCCCCTGACCACACAGCCGTGGCATCTTTACCTGACCATTGGCGTGATGGTCGGAGCGGGCAGCGTCTGTCTGGGTTATTCCGGGCAATCGTTGTTCTTGCCGAACTGGTTTATCCGCAAGCGCGGCCTTGCGATGGGAATGGCGTTCGCCGGGGTCGGCATCGGCTCGATGACGCTGCTGCCATGGGTGCAGCACATGATCGAGCAGACCGGTTGGCGCACCGCCTGCACGGCGATGGGCATACTCGTCCTGGTCGCGCTCGCGCCGATCAACTTGTTGATGCGCAAACGCCCCGAAGATATCGGGCTTCAGCCGGACGGCGATCCCGCGCCCTTCGCTTCCTCTACCAAGGCAATCTCAAATATCGTGGATCCCGTGTGGGCCGGCACCGACTGGACCCTGCGACGCGCGCTTCGTACCGCGCGGTTCTGGTGGATCGCGCTCGGCTATTTCTGCGGCCTTTACGTCTGGTATGCCGTGCAGGTTCACCAGACCAAGTTTCTTCTGGACGTCGGTTTCAGCCCGAGCGTGGGCGTGTGGTCGCTCGGGGCGGTTAGCCTGCTAGGAATTCCCGGCCAAATACTGCTCGGACATGTTTCCGACCGGATCGGGCGCGAGTGGGTATGGACCGCGAGCTGCCTGGGGTTTGCGATCTGCTTCGGAGCGCTGATTGCGCTGAAATACGCGCCGAACTTGCCGCTGGTCTATTTGATGGTGTTCGCGCAAGGCGCGCTCGGCTATGGCCTGACCTCCATCATGGGGGCGGTGGTGCTCGAGATCTTCCAGGGCAAACATTACGGCAGTATCTTCGGCAGCATCATGCTTGCAGCGCTCGCGGGTGGCGCGGCGGGACCTTGGGTCACAGGCTTTCTGTACGACCTTACAGGCAGTTATACGACGGCCTTCGCGATCGGCATCGTGGTCAGCGTGCTGTCGGCGATAGCGATCTGGCAGGCCTCGCCCGGTCGAATTCGCATGGTGGCAGGCAAACTGGCCAGCGCGCAAGGCAAGGCCGGCTCCGGTTAGCGGCAAAGCCGGTCACGGGGCTTGCCGATGAACGCGGCTTGTGGGCAAATCGCCCTGGAATTCTTCACTGTGAACTCTACCGAGTGAGGGCGCTCATGAACGAGCACGTCCAGACCGCGAAATCCGAATCGCTGTTCAATCCCCTCGCGCCGGAATTTATCCGCGATCCCTATCCTTACTACGAGCGGCTGCGCACCAGCGATCCGATGCACCTCACGCCATTCGGCATTTTCGTCGCGAGCCGCCATGCCGAGGCAAGCCTGGTTCTGCGTGACAAGCGGTTCGGCAAGGATTTCGTCGACCGGACGATGCGCCGGTACGGCCCGCAGATCATGAACGAACCGGCCTTCGGCAGCATGCGTCACTGGATGTTGCAGCAGGACCCGCCCGACCACACTCGATTGCGCGGGCTGGTCGTGAAAGCATTCACGGCGCGCCGTGTCGAGGACATGCGGCCGCGCATCCAGCAGGTTGTTGACCAAACGCTCGATGCGATCGTCGATCAAGGCCGCATGGATTTGATCGAGGATTTCGCGTTCCGGCTGCCGGTGACGATCATCTGCGACATGCTTGGAATACCGGAGGACCATCGCGAAGCCTTCTACAAGGGCTCGCGCGACGGCGGTCGGCTGCTGGATCCGGTGCCGCTGTCGCCGGCCGAAATTGCGGAAGCCAATGCCGGCAACCTCATGGCACGGATGTATTTCGAGCAACTGTTCGAGTTGCGGCGCCGCAGCCCGGGCGAAGACCTCACGAGCCAACTCGTGCAGGCCGAGGACGATGGAAGCAAGCTTTCGAACGATGAACTGACCGCCAACATCATCCTGTTGTTCGGCGCCGGCCACGAGACCACCGTCAATCTGATCGGCAACGGTCTGCTGGCTCTGTACCGAAATCCGGATCAGCTCGCGCTGCTCAGGGCCAATCCCTCGCTCATCACCAACGCCATCGAGGAATTTCTGCGATACAACTCGTCGGTGCAATCGACCGGCCGCGTGACGCTGGAAGACATCGACGATCTCGGCGGAAAGAGAATCCCCAAAGGCGAAACGGTGTTGTGCCTGCTCGGCTCAGCCAACCGCGACCCCGCAGTATATCCGGACCGACCCGATCGCCTCGATATCACTCGTCCCAACGTCAGGCCGCTCTCTTTCGGAGGGGGCATCCATTTCTGTCTCGGCGCCCAGCTCGCGCGCATCGAGGCAGAGATCGCGATCTCCACGCTGTTGCGGCGCGTGCCGGACCTGCGGCTCGATGACGCGGAGAATCCCGAGTGGCGTCCGACGTTCGTGCTGCGGGGCCTGAAGCAGTTGCCGGCGAGCTGGTAGAGACGGCTGGTTAACCACCGTCACGCAGCATTGCTGTGACTTCGCCAAACTTCCCTCTATATTGACGCTGCTTCGGCGTAGCATTTCAGCGGCGGCAGTAGCGCCGGAGCGTGCCCGAGAGGAGACCCCGTGCAGACGACGCTGCTCGGATTGGCGATTGCCTTCATTATTGCACTGGTGGCCGCGCTCGTAGGCCCGCATTTTATCGACTGGAACCAGTTCCGGCCGCAATTCGAGGCGGAAGCGACGCGGGTGATCGGCGCGCCGGTGCGCGTGGCGGGAGCGCTGGATGCGCGGCTGCTGCCGACGCCCTCGTTGCGCCTGCGTTCGGTCACGGTCGGGGGCGCCAACGATCTCGGCAAGATCGGCGCGGACAAGCTCGATGTGGAATTCAGCCTCGGCGATCTCATGCGCGGCGAGTGGCGCGCCAACGAGTTGACGATCGACGGCATGGCGGTCGATATCGGTCTCGATCCGCAGGGGCGTATCGATTTGCCGGCCGCCAACGGAGCGCTCAATCTCAAATTGCTTGCGATCGATCGTCTAAATCTTACCGGCCGGATCGCGCTGCACGATGCCGCGAGCCGACGGACCCTCGAGCTGAACGACATCGCTTTCAGCGGCGACGTCCGCTCGTTGGCGGGCTCGGTGCGCGGCGATGGTGGGTTCGCTATCGAGGGAACGCGCTACCCGTTCCGCATCTCGTCCGGGCAAACCACCGACGGCGTCGGCACTCGTGTTCATTTCAGCATCGATCCGGGGGAGCGGCTGATCGCAGCCGACCTCGACGGCGTACTCAACTTCGAGTCTCGTGCGCCGCGCTTCGAGGGCCTGATCACGTTGGCGGCGCCGGTTGCGCCGAAGTCGAAGGGCAGCGGCCCATCGCAGACCCCCTGGAAAATCTCCGCGAAGATCAAGGCTGATCCGGCCTCCGCCCGGCTCGAGCAGGTCGAGACCAGCTACGGTCCTGAAGATACGGCGCTGAGAGCGTCGGGCGTCGCGGATGTTCGTTTCGGCGCGTCGCCGCGATTGCGAGCCGCGCTGTTTGCGCGTCAACTCGACGCCGACAAGCTTGCCAAGGACAATGGCGGCGAGCCGGCGCGGCTGTTGCCGCGGCTGCGCGCTTTCGCCGCCGCCGTATCGCAACCTCCGATCCCGGCGGAAATCGAGTTCAGCGCGGAACAGATCATGCTGGGCGGGCGGCCGCTGCAGAACCTGGCTGCCGAACTGCATACGGACACCAAGAGCTGGATAGTCGATCGGCTGGACGTCCGCGCGCCCGGCGCAACCCATGTTGTCCTGAACGGTAGCGGGGCGGGGCCGGGGACGTCCGGCAGTCTAGCAGGCGGGCTCGAGGTCGAAATCTTCCGATCCGGATGCGTTGTTGGGGTGGCTGCAGGGGAGGACGGAAATCGTTCGTCGCAGCCAGAAGCCGCTACGGCTTAGCGGCAATCTCGATCTGCTGGCGGACCATGTCGCCATGGAAGGGCTGAAGGCCGAGATCGACGGCGGAACTGTCGAAGGACGGATCACGATCTTCAATCAGACGGCGGACGGAGGTCCGCGGGTCGAGGCCATGCTAAACGCCGACCGTCTCGATCTCGATGCGGCGGGCGCATTTGCTCGCTCACTGGCCGGTCCGCAATCCGACTGGCCTGATCATGCGGTGCTGTCGCTGGATGTCGGCACCGCCGTATCCGCCGGTCAGGAATTCCGACCGCTCGCGGCGACACTCGCTTATAGCCCGAACAAGATTTCGCTCGATCGATTGAATATCGGCGGGGCGGGTGGCGTGACGGTGCAAGGATCCGGCAGTTTCGACCGCGCCGATGCGACCGGAAATTTGGTGCTGGATTCAAGCGCCGCTTCGCTCGGGCCGCTCACTGCGATGATCGCACCGCTCGCGCCGGCCCTCGTCTCGCGTTTCGAGGGAGTGGGAGCAATACCGGGACCGGCGAATCTGAAGTTGACGCTGGACGTGAGTAAGAACGCCGACCATGCCGATCATGCGAATGCCCGCGCCGCGCTCGAGGTTAATACACCTTCGCTCAAGGGCGTCACCACAATCACGGCCAATCCGGAAATTGCCGCGATCCGCGGTTTGGACTTCGACGGGCTGCGGCGCGGCGACATCAGTATCGAATCGAAATTGTCCTCCGAGCGGGGCCGGTCGTTGCTGAGCTTGCTGGCGCTCGACCGCATCGTCGGCGTCGGCGAGGGCCCGGCGCGGTTTGAAGCCTTGGTGAGCGGTGCATGGCAAGCACCCTTGCGCGTGAGTGCCGCCATCATCGGCGCCGGGCTTTATGCCGACATTCAGGGCACGGCTGAGCCATGGACGACGCAGCCCAAGGCTGTTGCCAATTTGAGGATCCGTCACATCAATCTCGCGCCACTGTTTGGGCTCAAGCAATCCGATGCGCTCGCGCAAGACATCAGCCTGTCTTCGCGCGTTTCGCTTGCCGGGGACAAATTGACGTTTGACGATCTCGATAGCGCGGCTTTCGGCTCGCGGCTGCGCGGACATCTAAGGCTGATGCTCGGGGAGGAAAAAAACGCCGACGGAGAAATCGGCCTTGATTCGATTGACCTCGCCCCGGTGTTCGAGCTTGCGATCGGGGCGGCAGGTCGTAATTCCGAAGAGCCGCTAGGCTCCGGTCTCCTGAAAGGCTGGCGCGGCCGTGTCGCGTTTCAGGCGCTGCGCGGTGCGTTGCCGGGGGGCGGCGAATTGCGTCCGGTCAGCGGCACCGTCAGGAGTGATGGACAATCGCTGACATTCGATTCCATCAAGGGCGGAATAGGGGGCGGGACGACGACCGCGAACATCGACGCCAGGCAGACCGCCGACGGCATCGCGCTCAACGCTCGCGTCGAACTTTCCGGCGTCAATGGCGGAGCGCTGCATTATCGCAGCCTAAAAATGCCTTCGGGACGCGCCTCCATGCAGATGACGATGGTGACCCAGGGCCGCAGCATCTCGGCACTGACGGGAGCGCTGTCGGGCAACGGAACCGTGACCCTGGAATCCGCAGCTATCGCGGGCCTCGATCCGCGCGCCTTCGAGGTGGCGATCAGGGCCAGCGACAGCGGTCAGGCCACTGACGATGCCAGGTTGCGGCAAATCGTTGAGCCCGCGCTATGGTCCGGCGCGCTGTCGGTTCCTTCAGCGCAAATTCCGTTCACGATCAGGGATGGCCGGCTTCGTATCGGCGCGACCACGCTCGACGCGCAGGGCGCGCGTGCCGTGGTGTCTGGCGGTTACGACATCCCGGCCGATCAAGCCGACATTCGCGCCAGTGTTACCTCGACCGCGACTGGCTCGGCGAGCAGTCGCCCCGAAATTCAACTGTTTGCGGCCGGGCCGCCCGATGCGCTCAATCCTACCGTGGACGTCACCGCCCTTTCCTCATGGCTGGCGGTGAGGACTATCGATCGAGAAACCCGCAGACTGGATGCGATCGAACGCGGTGAGGCGCCGCCTTCGACCGCCGCGCTGCCTTTGCCGGCCTTACCGGGTAGCACGCCCGAAACGCCGCTTCCGGGCCGCGAGCCGCGCCGTTTTCAGCCGAAGCCCAAGCCGATGATTCCGTTGCGTCCCGCCGGCGCGCCTGCGGCTCCCGGTCCGCCGCTCGTCAGTCAGCACGTTGCGCCACTCCCGCCGCCGATCGAGGTGCGGCCCGCGCCCGCGCCCGCGCCAGTGAAGCCGAAGCCGCGACCGCCGCTGATGCTGGTGCCGCCCTCGATCAATCCATGAGCTACGAAGCCAGGCTCGGTACGGGAGCGCCGCGCTGAAAAAGCAGCAGATCGAGCGAGGGCGGCTCGCTGCCGGTGACAATCGAAAAACAGGAATGCGCCTGGCCGCGGTGATGAGTTTGATGATTGAACAGATGCAGCAGAATCTCTTCGAGCGGCTGCTGCTGCGGTTTGCCGGATGTTGTTTGGTACGAAACGGATTTGCCGAGATCGGCGTCGCCGTAGCCCCCGACCACAGCAATGAGCCGGGCATCTTCGGCCATCCGGGCACGAACCAGCTGGCTGCGGTCCTCAAACAGGATAGCGTCGAGGCGATCGGGATGCTCGCCAATCCCGGTCAGCCGCTTCAACCAGAGCCGATCGGTCAGCAGCAGGTGATTGAGCGTGCCATGCAGGCTGCCAAAGAAAACTCCCGTCGGACGGCGATATTGCTCTTCGGAGAGTTCCAGTGCCGCGGCATAGATGCGGCGGTTGGCCCAGTGATTGTAATTTGCGAGTTGTTGGAAGTTCTTGATGCTCATCGGCTGTCCTCGATCGATTGAATCAGCAGCTCAGCCGGACGGAGCTATCCTGCGCCGAGCGCGACGGCGATGTTGTAGGTGGCGAGGCTCGCCGCATACGCGAGCGCCAGCATGTAGGCAAAGGTGACCGCCATCCACTTCCAGCTTCCGGTCTCGCGACGGATCACGGCCAGCGTCGAGGCGCACTGCGGAGCGAAAATGTACCACGCGAGCAGCGACAGGGCGGTCGCGAGGCTCCACTTGGTTGCGAGCACCTGGCCGATTTGGCCCGCCGCTTCCTTGCCGCCCTCGATGGCGTAAACGGTGCCGAGCGCGGCGACGGCCACTTCGCGCGCGGCCATGCCCGGGATCAGCGCGACCGCGATCTGCCAGTTGAACCCGAGCGGCGCGAGCAACGGCTCGATCGCTTTGCCGATCATGGCGGCAAGACTGTAATTGATAGCGGGGTCCTGCGCGCCCGCCGGCGGCTGCGGAAACGACGCTACGAACCAGATCAGCACCATCATCGAAAAAATCGTCGTGCCGGCGCGATGCAGGAACATGCTCGCGCGCGTGTAGATGCCGATGGCGATGCTGCGCGGCCGCGGCATTTTGTAATCGGGCAGTTCCAGCATGAAGGGCGCAGGCGCGTAGTCGCGCAACATGAAGAATTTGATCAGGAACGACACGCCAAGCGCGCTGACGATGCCGGTCGTGTAGAGGCCGAACATCACCAATCCTTGCAGATTGACCCAGCCCCAGATTTGTTTCGGCGGGATGAAAGCGGAAATGATCAGCGTATAAACTGGAATTCGCGCCGAGCAGGTCATCAGCGGCGCGATCAGGATGGTGGTCAGCCGGTCGCGGCGATTGTCGATCACGCGGGTGGCCATGATGCCCGGGATTGCGCAGGCAAAGCTTGAGAGCAGTGGAATGAAAGCGCGGCCATGCAGGCCGGCGCCGCCCATGATGCGGTCCATCAGGAACGCCGCACGCGCCATGTAGCCGAAGTCTTCCAGCAGCAGGATAAACAGGAAGATGATGATGATCTGCGGCAGGAACACGATCACGCTGCCGACGCCGGAAATCACGCCGTTCTGCAGAAAGCTCTGCAGCAAGCCGGCGGGCAGGGTGTCGTGAACAAAATCTCCCGCTGCTGCAAAAGCCGCCGACAACAATTCCATCAGCGGCTGCGCCCAGGCAAACACCGCCTGGAACATCACAAACAGGATCAGCGCGAGGATCGCGAGCCCCGCGACCGGGTGCAGCACAACCGCATCGATCCGCGCGGTCCAGGTATCAGGCCGCGCCGGCAGGCTGACGGTGGAAGCGATGATACGGTCGGCCTCACGCTGGGTGGCGCGCAATTGGGAGACCGTGAGCGGCTCCCATACATTCTGTCGATCGGGCGCTTGCGCCTGCTCCGCAATCTCGTCCGTTAGACGCAGAAGATCCGCGGTGCCGCCCTTGCGTACTGCGATTGATGTGACCACGGGCACTCCGAGCGCGCTCGAGAGCCCCGGAACGTCGACGGAAACCCCGCGCCGCGTCGCGATGTCGAACATGTTGAGCACCAGCACCAATGGGCGGCCGGTGTTCTTGAGCTCCAGCACGAGACGGATCGTGAGCCGCAGGTTGGTGGAATTGGCCACGCAGAGCACGAGGTCCGGGACGGCTTCGCCTTTGCGTGCGGCCGAGCACGATGTCGCGGGTGATCTCTTCGTCGGGGCTGCGGCCGCGGAGTGAATAAGTGCCGGGCAGATCGACCAGCGAAACCTGACGCCCATGCGGCGTGACAAACGACCCTTCCTTGCGCTCAACCGTTACGCCCGGATAGTTCGCGACTTTTTGCCGGCTGCCGGTAAGCGCATTGAACAGCGAGGTCTTGCCGCTGTTCGGCGTGCCCACCAGGGCCAAATGCATCAACGGAGCTTCCATCGCTTAAAGATCCGATCGCGTCAGGCGACGATAATGGCCATTGCTTCGCGCCGGCGCACCGCGATCGTGACGTTCTCCACCCGGACCGCAATCGGATCGCGCCCGACGATGCCCTCATGAAGCACCTCGACTTTGGCGCCTTCGACGAAGCCAAGCTCGATGAGACGGCTTTCAAGCTCGACGTCCGGTAGGGCAGATCCTGCATTGCCGGCCGCGAGGCGCTGGATCACGCCCGCATAGCCGCGTGAGGCCAGCCCCAGCGGCATGTGCGGGCGAATGTCACTGCTTTCGGCCATGACCTGTAATTTCAACCGCGCGACGGCAGGTCAAGCACAGCAGAACGAATCCGCATTACCTTAGAGCGATTTTAAAGATTGCGCCGGGAAGGCTTAATGCAACAATCGGCAGCGGAACAGGCCATGGCCGGTGCCTTTGCGTGACATCGGCCAGCCCAGGTCGCAATGCCGGGCTCGGCCGCGTGAGTTACGGCGCAAACCTAGCCGTGCGCCGCTTTTGACTCCGGCGCGGCGGATAGCGCCCGACTTCTGAAATAGTCCAGAACAAATAGACGGATCGCGGAGGACAGATTGCCTTGCTGACGGTTGTTGTCGATCTCGCCTACCAGCTCGGAAAGCGTCATGTTCCGAAGCCCCGAGATTTCTTTCATGCCGTTCCAGAAGGCCTCTTCGAGGCTGACGCTGGTCTTGTGGCCGGCGACGACGATCGAGCGTTTTACTACGGGCGATTTCATTTCGCGTCCCCGCTCTCGATGCGGTGCTGATCCAGCAAGTCGCCGGCGCGCTTGACGTCTCGCTCGTCGGATGCGCGTTCGGATTTGGTACGGCCGAATCGCACACGATTGGTGTCGGCCTGTTTCGCCGACTTCGCTCGCTCGTTGCGCTTTTTAATTCGCTTCAGGTTGATCACGTCCCCCATGCTGGGCCCAATCATCCAAATTTCGCGAGGAAAGATGGTTTATTGAAGAAACGAAATCGGTCGCGCCGCGCGCGGACAAACTGGGTCATCTAGAAATCCTTGTTGATGTCTCAATGATATCACTTAAAAAAATCAGTTCCGGTGAAACGGCAACAGATGATCAGTATCGGCCTTCAGTATTGGGTCTCGGTCGTGAGCTATGAGTATCGCTTTATGACCCGTAGTTCTACGGTAAGATGAGGCGCTTCCACTATATTCAGCCGGGATGTGTCATTTTGTCCGGCCGGACCAAGCGATCAAACTCCGCCGGCTCCACAAAGCCAAGCCGTACGGCCTCTTCTTTCAATGTCGTTCCGCGGCTGTGAGCCGATTTTGCGACCTTTGCGGCGTTATCGTAGCCGATTTTGGGAGCCAGCGCGGTCACAAGCATGAGCGAGCGCTGCATTAAATCGCGAATACGCTCTTCGTCGGCGCGTATGCCCTCGACGCAGTGCTCAGTAAATGAGCGAACCACGTCGGACAGCAATTCGATCGAATTCATCATACAATATGCCAGCACCGGCTTGTAGACGTTCAGCTCGAAATGCCCCTGGCTGCCGGCCACCGTAATCGTGGTTTGGTTGCCGAACACTTGGCAGCAGACCATGGTCATGGCCTCGCACTGGGTTGGGTTCACTTTGCCCGGCATGATCGAGGAGCCAGGCTCGTTTTCCGGCAGGATCAGTTCGCCCAGACCGGAACGCGGACCGGAGGCCAGCAGCCGGATGTCATTGGCGATCTTGAACAGGCCGGTTGCCACCGAATTGATGGCGCCGTGCGCGAACACGTAGGCGTCGTTGGAAGCCAGCGCCTCGAACTTGTTGGCTGCGCTGGTGAAGGGCAGCTTCGTGACGCTGGCCACGTGTTTCGCAAACATCTTTGCGAATTTGGGTTTCGAATTGAGCCCGGTTCCAACCGCGGTGCCGCCTTGCGCCAGCGGATACAGGTCCTTGACCGCCACGTGCAGTCGCGCGATCCCGTTCTCGACCTGAGCCGCGTAGCCTGAAAATTCCTGGCCCAAGGTCAGGGGGGTGGCATCCTGGGTATGAGTGCGGCCGATTTTGACGATGCCGGCGAACGCCTTTTCCTTTTTACGCAAGGCTTCGAGGAGTTCAGTGAGTGCTGGAATGAGATCGGAACAAATACCCTGCGCCGCCGCGATGTGCATGGCCGTCGGGAAGGAATCGTTCGACGACTGGCTCATGTTGACGTGATCGTTCGGATGCACCGGCTTTTTAGCGCCGAGTTCGCCGCCCAGCAGCTCATTGGCGCGATTGGCGATGACCTCATTGAGGTTCATGTTGGTTTGCGTGCCGGAGCCGGTCTGCCAGACCACCAGAGGAAAATGGTCATCGAGTTTGCCGTCGATCACTTCCCGCGCGGCGCGGACGATCGCCTCGACGTTGCGCTCGTCAAGCAAACCTAATTCCCGGTTGGTTTCCGCCGCCGCCAGCTTGACGATGCCGAGCGCGCGCACGATGGGCATCGGCATCCGGTCATGACCGATACGGAAATTGCGCCTGGATCGTTCGGTCTGCGCGCCCCAGTAACGGTCGGCCGGGACATCGATAGGGCCAAAGCTGTCGGTCTCTGCGCGCGTGGAACTGCGTCGCGTTGATGCGGTCGATCGAGCCATTAAGCGTGTCCGTTCGTTCGGAAAACCACCTGACGCAATTCAATCTTATAGCGCCGTGGCTTTGCTGCGCGCGGACTATTTCTTGCGGAAACGATCCAGCCGGACCACTTCGGCACCCTCCGTTGGCTTGACCGCCTCGTCCGGTTCCGCGGCGGGAGCGACAACCGTCAATCCCGGGGCGGCGGGCGCTGCCGGAAGGTTTGTCGTTGGCGCTTCCGCGCCCTCGGTCGCGTCGAATTGCAGGCCGAATTGCACGGAGGGATCGAAAAAGCTTTTGATCGCATTAAAGGGCACGACGAGACGTTCCGGAATGCCGCCGAACGACAGTCCAACTTCAAATCGATCTTCCGTCACCACCAGGTCCCAGAACTGGTGCTGAAGGATGATCGTCATCTCTTCCGGATATTGCGCCAGCAGCCGAGGCGAGATCTTCACGCCTTCGGCGGTCGAAACAAAGGTGATGAAGAAATGATGTTCGCCGGGCAGACCCTGCGCGGCGGCATCGGTCAGCACCCGGCGCAGCACACCTCGTAGCGCGTCGCGGGCCAGCACGTCGTATCGGATATGATCGGTCGGCATTGTCAGTCCTGTCTATCAGTCCTGTCTGTCTGTCAGTCCTGTCGCCTCGATGCGCTTCCGTCCAGCCGTCCACGGCATGGACCGACTCGCCCTTGTCTCTATGCTACTCCGGCGAGGGGCCGAGGTCAGTAGGATCACGGTCCGCCGGCAGTGGAATTCCGGCAAAGGGCCCGACGTAAAGCAATGAAGTGGAGGCTTCTGTTGCCAGGTGCCTCCGAACCCCGCCTAACGGAGCTTAACCCGTTAGGACTTCAAGATGGTCTTTCAAACTGCGTTACGCAGCCTGAGCAACCGGAGCATAGTTGTCGTTTGCAACTATTGCATAGCCCGATAACGGCGGAACCATACCGAGAAAAAACACGCCCTTTACGCCCTCGTCGATCCTGTTTCGCCCCCGCCGAAGCCCAGCGGATTGGAACTGGGCTTGGGTGGAGGCGCCGGGTACTGCCCCCGGGTCCGAATGGTTTATTGCGACGGCACTTTATTTCCATAGCCGGCGAACCGGCACCCGCAATATAGGGGCGAAACCTTACGAAAAACAGGCCCCGCGGGGGCTCCGTCCAGCCCTTTTCACGAGCTTTGCGGGTCCCGCAAACCAGGAAACTCGATTCCCAGCGGTTTCTGAAAGTAGCCCGCATGAGCGCAGCGACAGGCGGGTGAACGGAGGAGACCCCGGATATCGCTCCGCTCATCCGGGTTACGCTTGCGCTGTTGTCGTATCGGCACTCATTCCGCTTAGGTCCCGCTCTATGCCGCGACCGCGCGTCACCACTTTAGCGCCGGACTCTCCGGCGTTGCTGAACCCCACCCGGTCCGCTTCCCGAACCCCACCCGGTGTCGCTTCCCGAACGCCACCGGTGTCGTCGCCCGGCTTGACCGGGCGATCCAGTAAGCGACGCGCTGCGATATCAAGCGTAATTGGCTCTCCAGCATAAGACCCAATAAATGCGACCAGTGCTCATTGCGGAAAACCGTGGTGAATACTGGATCGCCCGGGTCAAGCCGGGCGACGACGGCCTGTGGTGCTTCTCGCCATTCCCTGAGTGAGTTGTCCCAATCTTCCGCTAATCAAAGCCGGTGGTTATGGGTTTTCGACAACCTCGTCGCTAGCTGCTCGCCGAAGTGCGTTGGGGTTTCGCTGGCGTTGTCTGACGAAAATCGCTAGCAAGACGGCACGGAGCAGGGGGCAACGCTGTCCGAACGGAGTGGCGCAAGGCTGCTGTCGGGGGAGAGATGATGAGTGACACGCCGAGCCAAGGATCGGGCAACTCAAGCATGCCGAAATGGGTGCGCGGGCCGCAGGATTTTTTCGGCGGCATAGCGCTGATGGCCATCGCCCTTTTCGCGCTGTGGGCGTCGAGCGATCTGCAGGGGATGCATGGCTTCTCGTTCGGCGCTGGAACAGCACCGCGCATGTTTGCGGTCCTGTTGCTCGGGCTGGGCGCCGCGGTGATGGTGGTCGGAGTAGTGAGCGACGGCCCTAAGCTGGGCCATTATTCTTGGCGCGGTCCGCTGTTCGTCTCGCTGTCAATTCTTTGCTTTGCAGCCGCGATCCGCCCGTTAGGCCTGGTGATCTCCGGGCTGGCCAGCTTCCTGATCTCGGCGCTCGGTACGCATGAAACCCGGTGGAGGGAGGCCATCATCGTCGGCGTTTGCCTGACGATCGGATGCGCGGTGCTTTTTCCGTATGTGCTGGGCCTGCCGATGCCGCTGTTCCCGCGTTTCCTGGTGCAGTGAGGAACCATGATTGAGCTTTTTCACAACCTCGCACTCGGGTTCAGCGTTGCCGTCTCTCCAATCAACCTGTTGCTGTGCCTGATCGGCGCGCTGGTCGGCACATTGGTTGGCGTATTGCCGGGCATCGGCACCATCGCGACCGTCGCGATGCTCTTGCCTATCACGTTCGGCCTGCCGCCGGTCGGCGCGCTGATCATGCTCGCCGGCATTTACTACGGCGCCCAATATGGCGGCTCGACCACCTCGATCCTGGTCAATATTCCCGGCGAGGCGACTTCGGTTGTGACGACGCTCGACGGCTTCCAGATGGCCAAGCAAGGCCGCGCCGGGCCGGCACTGGCGATCGCCGCCATCGGATCGTTTTTTGCGGGATGCGTTGCCACCCTGCTGATCGCCGTGCTCGGTGCTCCCCTTACCAAGCTCGCGTTGGCATTCGGACCTGCCGAATATTTCTCGCTTGATGGTGCTGGGCCTGATCTTCGCCGTAGTGCTTGCCAAGGGATCGGTATTGAAGGCGATCGCGATGATCGTGTTCGGTCTGCTGCTGTCGATGGTGGGCTCCGACATCGAGACCGGCGCTTCGCGGATGGCTTTCAATATCCCGGAACTGGCGGATGGTCTCGGCTTCGCTACGGTGGCCATGGGCGTGTTCGGGTTTGCGGAAATCATTCGCAACCTCGACGCAGGCGCGGAGATGGACCGCGATCTCGTCCAGCAAAAGATCACCGGACTGATGCCGACCAAAAAAGATCTGATCGAATCCGCGCCCGCGATTTTGCGCGGCACGGTGCTGGGATCGATTCTCGGCATCCTGCCCGGCGGCGGTGCCGTCATCGCCTCCTTTGCGGCCTATACGTTCGAGAAGAAGATCGCCAAGGATCCGTCGCGATTCGGCCGTGGCGCGATCGAGGGCGTTGCGGCGCCGGAAAGCGCTAATAACGCGGCGGCGCAGACTTCTTTCATTCCGCTGTTGACGCTTGGCATTCCGCCCAACGCGGTGATGGCGCTGATGGTCGGGGCGATGACCATTCACGGCATCGTGCCGGGACCGCAGGTCATGCAGAAACAGCCGGAGCTGGTCTGGGGCATGATCGCCTCGATGTGGATCGGCAATCTCATGCTGATCATCATCAACCTTCCGCTGGTCGGAATCTGGGTGCGCCTGCTGCGCGTTCCCTACCGGCTGATGTTCCCCTCCATTGTCGTGTTCTGCGCGATCGGCATCTACTCCATCAACAACGCCCGGTCGACGTCATTCTGGCCGGGGCTTTCGGACTGGTCGGCTATTGGCTGATCAAGCATGATTTCGAGCCGGCACCGCTGTTGCTCGGCATGGTGCTCGGGCCATTGATGGAGGAAAACCTCCGGCGGGCGCTGCTGATCTCGCGCGGGGACTGGTCGGTATTCATCACTCGCCCGCTATCGGCGGTGCTGATGGCCGCGGCGGCAGGCCTTCTGGTGCTGGCAGTGCTGCCGAGCCTGCGCAAGAAGCGCGACGAGGTCTTCGTGGAGTCCGAGAGCTGACCGATCGGCGGCGCTGCGGAACGCAGGTTCCGCCCTTGTCGTTTGCGCCGCAGAACCACATTTTTCCTGGTATAAAGGTAGCGCGACGTCGAATCGCTGCTCTCGATCGGGCTGCTCGACGATATATTCGCGTTCCGGCGAAGGCCACACAGAACGCCATGAATCAGTATCACGATCTGCTTGAACGGATTCTCGCCGACGGGGCGGAGAAACACGACCGCACCGGCACCGGCACGCTGTCGATCTTCGGCCACCAGATGCGCTTCAATCTGGCGGCGGGCTTTCCGATGCTGACCACCAAGCGGCTGCCGCTGAAGGCGATCGTGCACGAATTGCTGTGGTTTCTCGCCGGCGACACCAACATCAAATATCTCAGGGATAACGGCGTTTCGATCTGGGACGAATGGGCCGATGCCAATGGCGATCTCGGGCCGGTCTATGGATCGCAATGGCGCTCCTGGCCGGCGCCGGACGGGCGCAGCATCGACCAGATCTCCAACGTCATCGAGATGATCAAGCGCAACCCGGATTTGCGGCGCCTGATCGTCAGCGCCTGGAATCCGGCCGATGTCGACAAGATGGCGCTGCCGCCGTGCCACTGCCTGTTCCAGTTCTATGTCGCGAACGGCAAATTGTCGTGCCAGCTCTATCAGCGCTCGGCCGACGTCTTCCTCGGCGTGCCCTTCAACATCGCCTCCTATGCGCTGCTGACGATGATGGTGGCGCAGGTCACGGGTTTGAAGCCGGGCGACTTCGTGCACTCGCTTCGGCGACGCCCATCTCTATTCCAATCATCTCGAGCAGGCGCGGCTGCAACTGACGCGGCCGACGCGGCCGCTGCCGGTCATGAAGATCAATCCGGACGTGAAGGACATCTTCGCGTTCCGCTACGAGGATTTCGTGCTCGAAGGCTACGACCCGCATCCGCACATCAAGGCCGAGGTCGCGGTGTGAGCGATTGAATGTCCCTCGCGATCCGCCGCGCGCGTCCCGGTGAGGCCGGGCTTGTCCTCGTCCCTGGTTCGCGAACTCGCCGAATACGAAAAGCTGCTGCACGAGGTCGAAGCCACCGAGGCCGATCATCGACGCCGCGCTGTTCGCCGACCATCCGCGGCTGTTCTGCGAGATCGCGGAATGGAACGGCGAGCCGGCCGGCTTTGCGGTCTGGTTCATCAATTTCTCGACCTTCAGCGGCCGCTCCGGCATCTATCTGGAAGATCTGTTCGTCCGCCCGGCGTTGCGCGGCAAGGGCATCGGCAAGGCGCTGCTGGCGCATCTCGCAAAGCAATGCGTGGCCAACGGCTGGTCGCGGCTGCAATGGTCGGTGCTCGACTGGAATACGCCGTCGATCGAATTCTACAAATCGCTGGGCGCGGTGCTGATGGACGAGTGGACGGTGTGCCGGGTCAGCGGTCCGGCGCTGACGGCGCTGGCAGGAGAGGGCGCGCTGATGGAAATCGTGCTCATCGTCGCGGTCGCCGAGAACGGCGTGATCGGCGCCGGCGGCGCCATTCCGTGGCGGCTGAAGTCCGACATGCAGCGCTTGAAGGCGCATGACGATGGGAAAGCCGGTCGTGATGGGCCGCAAGACCTTCGATTCTTGCTGCGGCCGGCCGCTTCCCGGGCGCACCAATATCGTCGTCACGCGCGATCGCCGCTTTCGCGCCGCCGGCGCGGTGGTGACGACCTCCTTCGCTGACGCCACGGCGATCGCGCACGGCGACGCGCTGCGGCGTTCCGCCACTGAGATCGCGGTCATCGGCGGCGCCGAAATCTACGCGCAGTGGATGGACCGTCGCCGACCGTCTGGAAATCACCGAAGTGCATGCCCGGCCCGATGGCGATACGCGTTTCGCGCCATCGACCCGGCGGAATGGGAGGAGGTCGCGCGCGTGCGGAATCCGGCCGGTCCGGACGACAGCGCCGACATTCTCCTATGTGACATATCGCCGGCGAGCAGCCGCATTAACTGCCATTCACCAATGTTTGCATTGACAATTATCGGCTCAAGCATAGCTGCTTCGAGCGCCAAGCTTGCGTTGTAAGGGCCGGGGCGGTCCCCTATAAAGCCGGGCGGATATGCGAGGCCGGGCATCTCTGCCCCGGGCCCGCGGAGGAGATTGATCGATGCCGTGGAAAAATCAAGGCGGGGGCCCGTGGGGCTCGGGTCCGAAAGGGCCATGGGGCTCCGGCCCGCAATCGGTCGGGCCAAGGCCGCCCGACCTTGAGGACCTTCTGCGCCGCGGCCAGGACCGGCTGCAGCAGCTTCTGCCCGGCGGCCATTTCAGCGGCATGGGCATCGCGCTGGTCCTGATCGGCGGCTGTGGCGATCTGGGGTCTGTCCGGGTTTCTTCCGCGTCCAGTCCGAAGAACTCGGCGTCGTGCTGCGCTTCGGCAAGCATGTCCGCACCGTGCAGCCCGGCCTGAACTATCATCTGCCCTATCCGATCGAGACCGTGCTGCTGCCGAAGGCGCTGCGCGTCTCCACCATCTCGATCGGCATGACGCTGATCGACGATCCGGCGCGGCGCGGCCGCACCATGCGCGACGTGCCGGAAGAAAGCCTGATGCTGACCGGCGACGAGAACATCGTCGACGTCGATTTCACGGTGCTGTGGCGGATCAAGCCCGACGGCGTCGGCGATTATCTCTTCAATATCCAGAACCCCGAAGGCACCGTGAAGGCGGTGGCCGAAAGCGCGATGCGCGAGGTGATCGGCCGCTCCAACATCCAGCCGATCCTGACCGGCGCCCGCACCACCACCGAGCAGGGCGTGCAGGAGCTGATGCAGAAGACGCTCGACAGCTACGGCTCCGGCATCCAGGTGCACGCAGGTGCAGATGCAGAAGGTCGATCCGCCGGCGCAGGTGATCGACGCGTTCCGCGACGTCCAGGCGGCGCGCGCCGATCTCGAGCGGCTGCAGAACGAGGCGCAGACCTATGCCAACCGCGTGGTTCCCGATGCGCGAGGCCGCGCCTCGCAGATCCTGCAGGTCGCCGAAGGCTACCAGCAGCAGGCGATCGCCGAGGCCAAGGGCCAGAGCGCGCGCTTCCTGAAGGTCTATGACGAATACAAGAAGGCGCCCGACGTGACCCGGCGACGGATTTATCTGGAGACGATGGAGCGCGTGCTCGGCGGTTCCGAGAAGCTGGTCTATGACGGCGGTTCATCGGCACAGAGCATCGTGCCGTATCTGCCGCTCGAGCGAATTGACGCCGCGGCGTCCGCGCTGCGCCCACCACGGGCGCAGCAGCCGAGCACGGAGGCACGCGATGAGGTCTCCCGTCACAGGCATTGTCGCGCTGATTGCTGCTGTTCGTCGTCATCGATCGTCGGCTACAGCTCGATCTTCACCGTCGCGCAGACCGAACAGGTGCTGGTGGTGCGGCTCGGCGAGCCGGTCCGTGTCGTCACCGACCCCGGCCTCAATTTCAAGGCGCCGTTTATCGACACGCGTGATCCCGATCGACAAGCGCATCCTCGATCTGGAAAATCCGTCGCAGGAAGTGATCGCCTCGGACCAGAAGCGGCTGGTGGTCGACGCCTTCGCCCGCTACCGCATCAAGAACGCGCTGCGCTTCTATCAGAGCGTCGGCTCGATCCAGGCCGCCAACATCCAGCTCACGACGCTGTTGAACGCGTCGCTGCGCCGCGTGCTCGGCGAGGTCACCTTCATCCAGGTGGTGCGTGACGAGCGCGAAGCCCTGATGGCGCGGATTCGCGATCAGCTCGACAAGGAAGCCGATGGCTACGGCATCCAGGTCGTCGATGTGAGGATCCGCCGCGCCGATCTGCCCGAGCAGAACAGCCAGGCGGTCTACCAGCGCATGCAGACGGAACGGCAGCGTGAAGCCGCCGAGTTCCGCGCGCAGGGCGGCCAGAAGGCCCAGGAGATCAGGTCCAAGGCCGATCGCGAAGCCACCGTCATCGTCGCCGAAGCCAACTCGACCGCCGAGCAGACGCGCGGCGCCGGCGATGCCGAACGCAACCGGCTGTTCGCCGAGGCCTACGGCAAGGATCCGGATTTCTTCGCGTTCTATCGCTCGATGACCGCCTATGAGACCGGCCTGAAGAGCAGCGACACCCGCTTCCTGTTGCGGCCGGATTCGGAGTTCTTCCGCTTCTTCGGCGCTCCGTCGGGCAGGCCCGCGGCACCGCCGGCAGCTGCGGCCGCCAAGCCGTAGCCGAGTTCACACGGGCCAAGGGGCGGCGCGCAAAGCTCTCGTCCCTGGCCCGAAAAAAAGCAGTAACGGGAGGTTCCCATCCGATGAGGTCCATAGCGTTCGCCGACTTCCTCATCGGTGTGGGAATCCTGTTTGTGCTTGAAGGACTGATGTTCGCGGCAAGCCCGGCCTGGATGCGCAGTGCCATGAAGAGCGCGCTGGCGACGCCGGACCACATCCTGCGTGCCGTCGGCATCGGATCGGCGGTCGCGGGCCTGATCCTGATCTGGGTCGTCCGCCGCTAGAGTTTTCGCTGCCGGCCGCTCGCGCGATTATCACGGGACGCGCGCGTGGTCGTCCGAGTTCGCGGAATTGAGCGGCGAGATAATGACGATGATTTGCTAACCCAAGTGCTTGCGCAATCGCCCGGTTCGGGAGCACTGTTGCTTAAATTTCCTTGCTTGGAGAAAATCCGACATGATCGGTGCGACAACAGCTTCGAGCCATCGCCTGCGCCCCTGGTTGACGGCGATTGTCGCCTGCACGATTGGCGCGGTTGCTGTCCTCGCGCCGCGCTGGCGCGCGGCCCCGACGGCTATCGCCGACGTCGCCGAGAAGGTGATCGACGCCGTCGTCAACATCTCGACCTCGCAGACCATCGAAGCCAAGGGCGGACGGCAGAGGCGCGATGCCGCAATTGCCGCCGGGTTCGCCGTTTGAGGAATTCTTCGACGACTTCTTCAAGAACCGCCGGGGCCGGTTCCAAGGGTGGTCCAAGGGCGGTGAAAAGAACGGCGACCTGCAGCCGCGCAAAACCAATTCGCTGGGCTCCGGCTTCATCATCGATACCTCCGGCGTCGTCGTCACCAACAATCACGTCATCGCGGATGCCGACGAGATCAACGTCATCATGAATGACGGCACCAAGATCAAGGCGGAGATCGTCGGCGATCGACAAGAAGACCGATCTCGCCGTGCTCAAGTTCAAGCCGCCACGCCCGCTGACGGCGGTGAAGTTCGGCGATTCCGACAAGCTGCGGCTCGGCGACTGGGTGGTCGCGATCGGCAATCCGTTCAGCCTTGGCGGCACTGTCACCGCCGGCATCGTCTCGGCGCAGAAACCGCGACATCTCCTCCGGCCCCTATGACAGCTACATCCAGACCGACGCCTCGATCAATCGCGGCAATTCCGGTGGCCCGCTGTTCAACCTCGACGGCGAGGTGATCGGCGTCAACACGCTGATCATCTCGCCCTCCGGCGGCTCGATCGGCATCGGCTTTGCCGTGCCTTCGAAGACCGTCGCTGGAGTTGTCGATCAGCTTCGCCAGTTCGGCGAGTTGCGGCGCGGCTGGCTCGGCGTACGCATCCAGCAGGTCACCGACGAGATCGCCGAGAGCCTCAACATCAAGCCGGCGCGCGGCGCGCTGATCGCAGGCGTCGACGACAAGGGCCCGGCCAAACCGGCAGGCATCGAGCCCGGCGACGTCGTCATCAAGTTCGACGGCAAGGACATCAAGGAGCCGAAGGACCTGTCGCGCGTGGTCGCCGATACCGCGGTCGGCAAGGAAGTCGAGGTCGTCATCATCCGCAAGGGCAAGGAAGAAACCCACAAGGTCAAGCTCGGCCGGCTGGAGGATAACGAGAAGGCGCAGCAGGCCGCCGCCAAGACCAAGGAAGAGCCGGCAGAGAAGCCGGTGACGCAGAAGGCGCTCGGGCTCGATCTCGCGACGCTGAGCAAGGATCTGCGCAGCCGCTACAAGATCAAGGACAGCGTCAAGGGCGTCATCATCACCGGTGTCGACGGCACGTCGGATGCCGCCGAGAAGCGGCTATCTGCCGGCGACGTTATCGTCGAGGTCGCGCAGGAGGCGGTGAGCAACGCCGGCGACATCAAGAAGCGCGTCGACCAGTTGAAAAAGGACGGCAAGAAGTCGGTCCTGCTGCTGGTCTCCAACGCGCGAGGGCGAACTGCGCTTCGTGGCGCTGAGCTTGCAGTAACGAGATCAAGTCGAAGCGCAAAGCGAAGATCGTGGATCACCGGGACAAGTCGCGGTGATGACGACTGCGGAGCCTATCCCTGCCACTGCGGAGACGCTATCCCTCCACAAACTCGTCACGTCGGTAGCCCTGCGCATAGAGCAAGGCCGTGAGGTCGCCATGGTCGATCCGCGCGGCGGCTGCGGCCGCGACCGCCGGCTTGGCGTGATAGGCGACGCCCATGCCTGCATGCTGGATCATGCCGAGATCGTTGGCGCCGTCACCCACGACCAGCGTGTCGATATCGTCGAGGTCGAAGGACTTCGGTGAGCTCGATCAGGGTCGCGAGCTTGGCGGCGCGGCCGAGGATCGGCTCGACGACTTCGCCGGTGAGCTTGCCGTCGCGCACCACCAGCTCGTTGGCGCGGTTTTCCTGAAAGCCGATCTTCGCGGCGATCGCGTTGGTGAACAGCGTGAAGCCGCCCGAGATCAGGCAGGTCCAGGCGCCGTGGGCGCGCATGGTCGCGACCAGTTCGCGGCCGCCCGGCGTCGGCGTGATGCGCTTTGCGAGCACCTCATCGACGACGCTGACCGGCAGACCCTTCAACAGCGCGACGCGCTCGCGCAGCGCCGGCTCGAACTCGATCTCGCCGCGCATCGCGCGTTCGGTGATTGCGGCGACATGGTCCTTTAGGCCGGCGAAGTCGGCCAGCTCGTCGATGCACTCCTGGCCGATCATGGTGGAATCCATGTCGGCGAGAAAAAGCTTCTTGCGCCTGAACGCCCGAGGCTGCACGACAATGTCGATCGGCAGATCGCCGCGCGCCTCGCGCAGGCGGTCTTCGATGGCGCGGATCTCGTCGCTTCGGCGTCGAAGGGGATATCGACCGCGACTTCGTCGAACAGCCATTGCGCCGATCCGGGCGAGGGCAGAACGGCCAGCGCGCCGTCGACGATGGTCGAATCGAGCGCGGGGTCGGCGGGATTGCAGATGAGTGTGGCGACGAGAGACATGGAGTGAATTCGCATGGCACGAAGAGCGGCAAGGCCGTGCTTATCGCAGGGCCGACCGCCAGCGGCAAGTCGGCGCTGGCGCTCGAGCTTGCGCAGAAAGCCGGCGGCGTCATCATCAATGCCGATTCCATGCAGGTCTATCGCGATCTCCGCATCATCACGGCGCGGCCGACGCCGGAGGAGGAGGCGCGGGTGCCGCACCGGCTCTATGGCCATGTCGACGCGGCGGTGAATTTTTCCGCCGGCGCCTGGCTGGCCGACGCCGCCAAGGTGCTGGCCGACGCGCGCGCGCAAGACCGCTTGCCGATTTTCGTCGGCGGCTCCGGCCTCTATTTCAAGGCGCTGACGCGAGGGCTGTCGGCGGTGCCGCCAATTCCGCCGGCGATACGCGACAGCGTGCGCGCCCGGCTGGAACGCGACGGCGTCGAGGCGCTGCATGCCGAGCTTGCGCGGCGCGATCCGGCTTCCGCGCGAGCGCCTGAAGCCGCGCGACCGCACCCGCATCGCGCGCGCGCTTGAAGTGGTCGAGGCGACCGGGCGTTCGCTGACCGATTGGCACCGCGAAGGCCTGCCGCCGCTGTTGCCGCACGGGAATTCGCGGCGCTGTTTCTCGCGCCCGAGCGCGAGGCGCTCTATGCGCGGATCGACGCGCGGTTCGACGCGATGCTCGAAGCCGGCGCGCTAGACGAAGTCGCAGCGCTCGCGGCGCGTCGGCTCGATCCGCTGCTGCCGGCGATGAAGGCCCATGGCGTGCCGGCGCTGATCCGCCATCTCCGGGGCGAACTCACGCTGGAAGAGGCGGCGGCGATCGGCCAGGCCGACACCCGCCACTATGCCAAGCGCCAGTTCACCTGGTTTCGGCATCAATTGCCGGAGTTCGAGTGGGTGAAGCCGGAGCAGGCGGGGGGGTGGCTGGGAGCGTACCGGATCGTCAGCGCGAGCGAGCATCCCGGACTGTCAGGGAGATCCCGGATTCGCTGCGCTCATCGGCCGTGGCGCCCGGAATGCGCATGACGGGCAAATTCGCACTCGCCCGATGCCTCGAACGACCGGCTAAGCTGCGAAATCGCGCTGAGTTGCCGGCTCCCTTGACATTTCGGGGTCTGGCGGCTATGGTCCGCGCAACCTTTGGGAAGTCAGACAGCTCCAATGCGTAATATTATTACCAAACTCCTTATCGTCGTCGTACCCAGGCGCACCGCCGGGGATGGCTGAGGCCATCCAAATTCAGGCGGTGTGCATGGGGCCTCTTGGGGCCCTTTTTTATTTCCCAAAGCCCGAACCGAAAAAGCCGCTGGCAACAGCGCATCCGGAGCAAGCCATGAGCGACACAGAGCCACGATCCGAACCAGATGACCGGCGCCGCGATGATCGTGCGCGCGCTGATCGATCATGGCGTCAAGCACATCTTCGGCTATCCCGGCGGCGCGGTGCTTCCGATCTATGACGAGATTTTCCAGCAGAGCGAAGTCGAGCACATCCTGGTGCGGCACGAGCAGGGCGCCGGCCATGCCGCCGAAGGCTATGCGCGCTCGACCGGCAAGCCCGGCGTGGTGCTGGTGACCTCGGGCCCGGGCGCCACCAACATGGTGACGCCGCTGACCGACGCGCTGATGGATTCGATCCCGCTGGTCTGCATCACCGGCCAGGTGCCGACGCATCTGATCGGCAACGACGCGTTCCAGGAATGCGACACCGTCGGCATCACCCGGCCCTGCACCAAGCACAACTGGCTGGTGCGCGATGTCAACGATCTCGCCAAGGTGCTGCACGAGGCGTTCTATGTCGCGACCACCGGCCGGCCCGGGCCGGTCGTGGTCGACGTGCCGAAGGACGTGCAGTTCGCGACCGGCACCTATCATCCGCCGCGCAAATCCGACGTGCATGTGTCCTACGCGCCGCGGGTGAAGGGCGATGCGACGCAGATCCGCAAGGCCGTCGCGCTGCTCGCCTCCGCCAAGCGGCCGGTGATCTATACCGGCGGCGGCGTCATCAATTCCGGGCGCGAGGCCTCGAAGCTGTTGCGCGAGCTGGTCGAGGCCACCGGCTTCCCGATCACCTCGACCCTGATGGGCCTTGGCGCCTATCCGGCGTCCGGCAAGAACTGGCTCGGCATGCTCGGCATGCACGGCACCTACGAAGCCAACATGGCGATGCACGATTGCGACGTGATGTTGTGCGTCGGCGCGCGCTTCGACGACCGCATCACCGGGCGCATCGACGCGTTCTCGCCGGGCTCGAAGAAGATCCACATCGATATCGATCCGTCCTCGATCAACAAGAACATCCGCGTCGACGTGCCGATCATCGGCGATGTCGGCAACGTGCTCGCCGACATTCTGCAGGTGTTCAAGGCCGAAGCGAAGAAGCCCGACATCACGCGCGTGGTGGCAGGAGATCGCGAAGTGGCGCGCGCGCAACTCGCTGTCCTACAAGAAGAACAACGACATCATCCTGCCGCAATATGCGATCCAGCGCCTGTTCGAGGCGACACGCGGCAAGGACGTCTACATCACCACCGAAGTCGGCCAGCACCAGATGTGGGCGGCGCAGTTCTTCGGCTTCGAAGAGCCGCACCGCTGGATGACCTCCGGCGGCCTCGGCACCATGGGCTACGGCCTGCCGGCAGCGGTCGGCGTGCAGGTCGCGCATCCCGACAGCCTGGTCATCGATATCGGCGGCGACGCTTCGGTGCAGATGACGATGCAGGAGATGTCGACGGCGGTTCAGCATGAACTGCCGATCAAGATCTTCATCCTGAACAACCAGTACATGGGCATGGTGCGGCAGTGGCAGCAGCTGCTGCATGGCAACCGGCTGTCGCATTCCTATTCCGAAGCGCTGCCGGATTTCGTCAAGCTCGCGGACGCCTATGGCTGCGTCGGCATCCAGGCGATCAAGCCCGGCGATCTCGACGGCGCGATCAAGGAGATGATCGACGTCAAGCGGCCGGTGCTGTTCGATTGCCGGGTGGCGGCGCTCGAAAACTGCTTCCCGATGATCCCCTCCGGCAAGGCGCACAACGAGATGCTGCTGCCGGAAGAAGCCACCGATGAAGCCACCGCCTCGGCCTTCGCCGCCGGCAAGGCGCTGGTGTGAGGGTGAGGCGAGGCGATGAGCCACGGTGCTGGCGTCAGCACTTAGCCGTCATGGCCGGGCGAGGCGACGAACTTCGCGTCGCGCCGATGGCCCAGCCATCCACGTCTTGCTGCGCAGACAATGAAGACGTGGATGCCCGGCACAGGCCGGGCATGACGAAGAGAGACACGACAGGACATTTGAGATGAACCAGCCCGCATCCGCCTATTTCATGGAAGATCGCCACGACCCGACCGAGGCGCACACGCTCTCGGTGCTGGTGCAGAACGAGCCCGGCGTGCTGGCGCGCGTGATCGGGCTGTTTTCCGGGCGCGGCTACAACATCGAAAGCCTCACCGTCTCCGAGACCGAGAGCCAGAAGCATCTTCCCGCATCACCATCGTCACCACGGGCACGCCGATGGTGATCGAGCAGATCAAGCACCAGCTCGACCGCATGGTGCCGGTTTATCAGGTCGTCGACATGACGCTGACCGGCCGCTCGATCGAGCGCGAGCTTGCGATGGTGAAGGTGCGCGGCACCGGCGAGCATCGGGTCGAGGCGCTGCGGCTGGCCGAGGCGTTCCGCGCCCGCGTGATCGACGCCACCACCGAGAGCTTTGTGTTCGAGATCACCGGCAACACCGCCAAGATCAATCAGTTCATCGACCTGATGCGTCCGCTCGGGCTGGTCGAGGTTTCGCGCACCGGGCGTCGCCGCGATCGGGCGCGGGCCTGAGGGGATGTGAACCATGCTGGCGCGCGACTGGTACTACAATGAACGGCGGCGGATCGGGCTGGATTCCGCCGTCGCCTCGATCTACGACGGCCATGACGATAGCGACCACCGCGCCCGCGCGGCGCTGACCATGCTTGGCGTGCAGCGGGGCTGGCGCGTCGCCGATATCGGCTGCGGCAATGGCGTGCTGGCCTGCGAGGCCGCGCTGATGGGCGCCGAGGTCGACGCGGTTGATATTTCGCCGGCGATGCTGGCGCTCGCAGAAATTCATGCGCAGGACCGCAAAGCATCGATCCGAACCCAATCGGCGGGGCTGCTCAGTTTCGCCTATCAACCCAATTCGTATGATCTCGTCGTCAGCGAATTCACGCTGCACCATCTGCCCGATTTCTGGAAGGCGGTGGCGCTGTCGAGGATCTATGCCGCGTTGAAGCCCGGCGCGAATTTCTACCTGCGCGATATCGTGTTCGTCGGCATGCCCGACGGCTCGGAGCGCAATGTCGAGGCAGTGGGCGGACTTCAACATCAAGAACCACGAGTTTGATCGCGCGCAGTGTGGTCAATCATATGCGCGACGAATATTCGACCTTCGGGTGGGTGATCGAGCGCATGGTGACCGAGGTCGGCTTCACGCTCGTAACGGCGGATTACCACGCGCCGCTGCACGGGACTTATCTCTTGCGCAAACCGAAATCCGGCGAGCAGGGCTGATCGATTCGATGAAGCCCGCCGACATCTGCATCGCCGTCATGGTGGCGATTATCTGGGGCCTTGCCTTTGTGGCAAGCCGGATCGCGCTCGACGAATTTTCGCCGGAGCTGATGACGGCGCTGCGCTTTGCGGTCGCGGCTGTGCCTTGCCTGTTCGTGCGCAAGCCCGACGTCTCCTGGCCGGTTTTGATCTCGATCAGCTCCACGCTGTTCCTCGGCCAATTCCTGGCGCAGGCCTATGGCATTGCTCATGGCGTGCCGGTCGGTCTGTCCAGTGTGATCGTGCAGAGCCAGGCGCTGTTCACGATTGGCCTTGCCGCGGTCATCTTCCGCGAAAGGCCGAGCCCCGCGCAAACGATCGGCATCGGCTATTTCCACCATCGGACTGTTGATGATCTGCGGCACTGTCGGCTACGATTTCAGCGTCGGCGCGTTCGCGATCCTGATGATCTGTCCGATCAGCTTCGCGATAGGCAATCTGTTGCTGCGGCGGGCCAGCCACGCGCGAATGTTCGACCTGTTTGCATGGATGTGTCTTGCCGCCGCGCTACCATTATTCGCGCTGACGTTGGTCGCCAACGGACCTGAGGCGACGTGGCATGCGCTTCAGCGAAATGTCGCTCACCGGTCTTGTTTGCATTCTTTGCCTGGGCGGCGTCTCCACGAGCGTCGCGTACTGGCTGTGGGGCAGGCTGTTGCGCGACTATCCGGCTGCGCAGGTCGTGCCATTCGCGTTGTTGGTGCCGTTCGTCGGCTCAGCCGCATCCAGTGTCGTGTTCGGCGAAAAATTCGGGCCGCTGCGATTAGCTGGAATGATTACCGTGATCGCCGGTATAGCTGTCATGTTGCTGGCCAACCGTCGGCAGACCTTTCCCGAAAATAGCGTGAGCCAGCCATGTCGCACTCGATTCTCATTGCCTTCGTAATCTTTGCAAGCGTGATGTTTGTCACGCCGGGGCCGAACAACATCATGCTGCTGTCTTCGGGGCTGACCTATGGCTTCCGCCTGCACGTTACCGCATGTCGCCGGCATCGCGTTTGGCTTCGCCTTTATGATCGGGGCTGTGGGTCTCGGGCTTGGGACGATTTTTATAGCCTATCCGGTACTTCAAACTATTCTGAAGTATGCCGGCGTTGCCTATCTGGTCTATCTCTCGGCCGTGATCGCGATGTCCGCGCCGGGCGTTCCTGATCAGGTTGCGGCGCGTCGTCCGATGACATTCTGGGGCGCAGCGATGTTCCAGTGGATCAATGCCAAGGCCTGGGTCATGGTGATCGGCACGATTACCGCCTATGCGGCCATCGCGGTCTTTCCCTGGAATATCGCAATCCAGGTCGCGTTGAGCCTGATTTTGGGTGTGCTGTCACGCACGGCCTGGGCGCTGTTCGGCAGTTTGCTGCGGCCATTCCTGACTTCCCGAAAAGCCGTCCGGGGCTTCAATATCGTCATGGCGCTGCTGTTGCTCGCCTCGCTTTATCCTGTCTTCATGGACGGATGATGCCGATTTCGCCGTGCAGAAACCGGTTTCCCCTTCGCTCGAAAATGCTCTAGACAACGCCGGAAATTTCGAAAAGCCCCCTAAAACCTGAACATTCGGCCGATATTGGCCCCTCATAAGGAAACGACCATGCGTGTGTATTACGATCGCGACGCCGACCTGAACCTGATCAAGGGCAAGAAGGTCGTCATCGTCGGCTACGGCAGCCAGGGCCATGCCCATGCGCTGAACCTGAAGGATTCCGGCGTCAAGGATGTCGCCATTGCTCTGCGCAAGGGCTCGGCATCGGCCAAGAAAGCGGAAGCCGCCGGGTTCAAGGTGATGGAAGTCGCGGAAGCCGCAAAATGGGCTGACCTCGTCATGATGCTCGACCCCCGACGAGCTGCAGGGCGATATCTATCGCGAGCACCTGCACGACAATATGAAAAAGGGAGCGGCGCTGGTCTTCGCGCATGGCCTCAACGTCCACTTCAACCTGCTCGATCCGCGCGCCGATCTCGACGTGCTGATGATCGCCCCCAAAGGCCCCGGCCACACCGTCCGCTCGGAATATCAGCGCGGCGGCGGCGTGCCTTGCTTGATCGCGATTGCGAAGGATGTTTCGGGCAACGCACACGACCTCGGCCTGAGCTATGCCTCCGCGATCGGCGGTGGACGGGCCGGTATCATCGAGACCTCGTTCAAGGAAGAATGCGAGACCGACCTGTTCGGCGAGCAGGTAGTGCTCTGCGGCGGTCTCGTCGAACTGATCAAGGGCGGCTTCGAGACTCTGGTGGAAGCCGGCTACGCGCCTGAAATGGCTTATTTCGAGTGCCTGCACGAAGTGAAGCTGATCGTGGACCTGATCTATGAAGGCGGCATCGCCAACATGAACTACTCGATCTCCAACACCGCCGAATACGGTGAATACGTCACCGGCCCGCGTATTGTCACTGACGAGACCAAGAAGGAAATGAAGCGGGTCCTCAGCGACATTCAGTCCGGCAAGTTCGCGCGCGACTGGATGCTCGAGAACAAGGTCAACCAGACCTCGTTCAAGGCGACCCGAGCCAAGCTCGCCGCGCACCCGATCGAGGACGTCGGCGCCAAGCTCCGCGACATGATGCCGTGGATCAAGAAGGGCGCCTTGGTGGACAAGACCAGGAACTAGGCTCAAACCAGATTCTCCGAGCGAGATCGCGCAAGCGCGATCTCGACGGGGGAAGGGCGGGCCAAATCGCGGGCCTGCAGCGCTGCTGGATTGCGTGGCGGGTGCGCCTCAAGTGAAGAACTGAGACTTCAACCGCATTCTTGGCTTGAAGCAGATCAAGCAGGCTCTTCAGCTCAAAAGAACCAACATCCAACACGCTTTCTCGCCCTGACTGCGAGGTCATCGAAACCTCAAGCGCAGCTCCAGCAGGGACGCGTGTACTCGCTCCTTTGAAGCTGGTATCCGTGCCTTCGCGCGCACCACGAAAGGGCTGAGCATGCGATCTGTTGTCATCACCGGTGCGTCCACCGGCATCGGCTGGACCACCGCAAAATTGCTGCTGGGCAAGGGTTACCGCGTGTTCGGCAGCGTGCGCAAGCAGGCCGATGCAGACCGCCTCAAAAGCGAGTTCGGCGCAAACTTCACGCCTTTGTTGTTCGACGTCACCGAGGAGCCGGCGGTGCTGGCCGCCGCGCGCCAGGTCCGCTCAGCGCTTGACGGTGAAACGCTCGCCGGGCTCGTCAATAACGCAGGCATTGCGGTTGCGGGCCCAACGCTTGAATTGTCGGCCGACGAATTTCGCCGCCAGATGGAGGTGAATGTCATCGGTCCGATCATCGTCACGCAAGCCTTTGCTCCGCTGCTCGGGTCGGATCCGTCGCTGAAGGGGCCGCGCGGGCGCATCGTGATGATCTCTTCTGTCGCCGGCAGGAACGGCAACCCGCTGACCCCGGCCTATTCGGCCTCGAAGCATGCGATCGAGGGACTGTCGGAGAGCCTGCGTCGCGAGCTGATGCTGTTCGGGATCGATGTCATCGTGGTTGCTCCGGGTGCTGTAAAAACGCCGATCTGGAGCAAAGCCGAGGAAGTCGATATTTCGGCCTACGATAACTCGCCCTATCTCCCTGCGCTGAAGAAGGTCCGCGCCTTCATGCTGCAACTCGGCGAAACCGGCTTGCCCCCGGAGAGGATTGCAGAAATCATTTTCCAGGCGCTGACGTCGGCTCATCCCAAGGTACGCTACTCGATCAGGCCCGATTTGATGCGGCACCTGATCACGGCGGTGCTGCCCAAACGCACCGTCGACAGGATTATCGCCAAGCGTCTCGGACTGATGCCGCCGCTGAAAGGCTGAGGATCGGCCGACCTGACCGTCCCGGGTAAGGTTGACGGCACTTTCTACCGCGGGCCAAAGGTCTCACGGCCGGTTCTGTTGCCTCGCCATGACGGTTCCATTACATTTTTATGACGCGCTGCGGGCTCCGGCCGTGGCGCGCGTCTCCTGGTCACCGCCAGCCAAGGCCCCAACGCCATACCGGGTTGTGTTGCGTCCCGTCCATGGCGTCCGCGCCGAATCCCGGTCCTTCCGCGACCGTCGCCTCTGCGAACACCGCTCCTGTCGGAGCGGCCAGGCTTTGTGCGGTTGCAGCGCCCCAAATTGCCGCGCTGGTGCTGATGTTTCAGACCGAGACCGATTTCGGCGCGCGGACCTGCTTTTTGCTGGCGTGGGGTGTCCTGAATTCCCTCTGGATGGCGTTGCTCCGCCGTCCCGCCTTGTCGGGCGCTTTGTCGCTGAGCATGGTCGTCCTGCTCGTGCTGTTGTCCCGGCTGAAGCACGAGATCGTGCAGATGACCGCGAATTTCGTCGACCTCATGGTGATCGACCGGGACACCGCGGCGTTCCTGTTTACGATTTTTCCCAACTTGCGCTGGTCGGTTCTCGCAGTGGGCCTCGTTACGCTTCCCTTGATGTATGCGTTGTGGTGGCTCGATCCGTTCCGGGTTCGCCGCCTGCCGGCCGCCACCGGCGCTATCGCCTGCCTCGCCGCGCTTGCCGGATACGCGTTCATGTGGCCGGACGAAGCCTGGCGCGGCTATTACGACGATGGCTATCTGTCGAAATTCTCCCGCTCCGGGGTCCTCGCCGTGGCGGATTTCGTCCACAACGGCTTCATGGATTCCGGCGATGTCGGCGGCGAGCGACTCAAGGTGCCGCTGTTGGATGCCTGCCATCCCGCGGGCCGGCGGCCCAACATCATCATGATACATGACGAGTTCAGTTTCGACATTCGTCAGGCCCGGAGTGTCAAATTGCCGCCGGGCTATGGCAGCCACTTCAAATCTTTCGACGGCAAGGAGCGCAAGTTCCTGGCAGAGAGCAATGGCGGCCCGAGCTGGTTCACCGAATACAACGTGCTCGCGGGGTTGTCCTCGCGCTCGTTCGGCCGGTTCTCGTATTTTGTCACCCGCATCGCTTCGGGACGTGTCGAGCGTGGCCTGCCGCTGGCACTGCGCCGCTGCGGCTATGACACGGCCTCGTTTTATCCGGCGTTCGGCGGCTTCATGAGCGCGCGCAGCTTCCAGACAACGACAGGCATCCAGCGCTTTTACGACGCCGGCGATCTCGGCGCAAAAGACGTCGAGCCCGACAGCTTCTTCTACCACTCTGCCTTGAAGCTGATGTCGCAGCAGCCGCCACAGACGCCCTTGTTCATGTTCGTCTATCTCGCCGCCAACCACTTTCCGTGGCAGACGAAGTTTCGTCCCGATCTGATGACCTCGTGGCGGGCGCCCGGCAATGAACCCGTGGTGGATGAATATTTGCGTCGACAGGCCATGAGCGCGATCGACTACAAGGCGTTCGTCGCTGGATTGAAGAAACGATTTCCGGCAGAGCCGTTCCTGATCGTGCGTTATGGCGATCATCAGCCGGAATTCTCGCCGCAGCTTCTCGATCCCGATCTCGATGAAGCGGGTATCGGCAAGAAGCTCGAGATTTACGACCCGCGCTATTTCGCGACCTACTACGCGCTGGACGCGGTCAACTTCGAGCCGGTCCGCACCCCGACCGCGATGGAGACAATCGACGGACCCTATCTTCCCCTGGTGATCCAGGAAGCAGCAGGCATTCCGCTCGATCCCTCGTTCGAGGAGCAGAAGCAGATCATGATGCGCTGCAAGGGGATATTCTATGGCTGCAAGGACGGCGCGGAAGCCCGGCGGTTCAATCGTCTCTTGATCGATGCAGGTATGATCCACGGTCTTTAGCCGGCGCAACGAAGAGCCTGTCGGCAGTGTGGACCGACCTCACGCGATCTCAGTGCGACCCGATCTCCTCCCACAGCCAGCGCGCGACCGCATCGGGCGATGAGTTCGCGTCGTTGCCGCTGGCGCGCAAATTGGCTTCGCGCATCTCGGCAATATTGATCTTCCCGAGCAGAGGCTTGAGCGCGGCTCGCAATGCCTGATCGTTGGCTCTTTTCGGTGCAAGCAGCATGATGGCATCGTACGGTGGAATGGCGTGCCTGGAATCATCCAGCACCACCAGATCGTATTTGGCGATCAGGCCGTCACTGGTGTAGCCCGCGATCACATCGACCTCGCCGGAAGCGACCGCGGCATACATGAAGTCCGGCTGCATCTGCCGCTGTGCCCGAAACGAAAGGCCGTAGGCGTCGCGCAAACCGGCCCATTCCGGCCGCGAAAAGAACTCATAGTCGGCTGCCATCGACATGCTTTGGGCATGCGAGGCAAGATCGGCGATAGTGTGAATGCCGAGCGCATCGGCGCGCTTTCGCGGCATCACCAGCGCATAGGCGTTCTCAAATCCAAGATCGCCCAGCAACGTGACGTTCTGCTTGGAAAGCTCCGTTTTCAATTCGGCAAGCACTTCCTGGCGCGGCCTGATATCGTTGTGATGAAACTGGTTGGCCCAGAGCGTGCCGGAATAATCCACGTAAACGTCGATATCGTTGGACGCGAGCGCGTTGAAGATGACGTTCGAGCCGAGCCCTTGGCGCGAGGTGGCGGAGAGGCCCGCCGCACGGAGCCGCTGTGCGATCAGCGAGGACAGCACGTATTGCTCGGTGAAAGTCTTGGCGCCCACGATGTAGCTCGATGAAGAGCGCGCCATCGAAGGCACCAGCGTTGCCGCCAATAGCGCCGCAATCCCGATGCCGCCGAGCGCGGTCCGCAGCCGGCTGCGGATACGGATGCCGTTTTCAATCAGCGCCAGCAATTGATCGACGGCGAGCGCCAGCACCGCCGCGGCCAGACAGCCGAACAGCACGAACACCCAGTTCTGGGTCTGCAGGCCGGCGAAGATATAGTTGCCGAGGCTGGTCTGGCCGATCGGCGTGGAAAGTGTCGCGGTGCCGATTACCCAGACAGCGGCGGTGCGGATGCCCGCCATCATCACCGGCAACGCCAGCGGCAGTTCGACCGTGAACAGCGATTGGCGCGGCGTCATGCCGACGCCCTGCGCGGCCTCGAGGATGGCGGTGTCGACGCCGTTCAGGCCGGTGATGGTGTTGCGCAGCACCGGCAGCATGGAATAGAGCGCCAACGCCAGCACGGCCGGAAGAAAGCCAAACGCGGAAAAGCCGAAGCCGAACCAGCTCAGCGTCAGGGCGGCAATCGCCAGCAGCAGCGGATAAAACAACGCCAGCAGCGCGAGCCCCGGCACCGTCTGCACGATGCTGGCAAGCCCGAGCAGCGCGCCGCGCATCACCGGTTTGTTGCGCGAGGCGATCGCCAGGGGCAGGCTGACCACGAGCCCAAGCGCCAGCGCGGTGACGCTGACGCGCACGTGATTGCCCAGATAGTCGGGCAGGTTTGCCAGCGCCTCGCCCCAGCGCGGATCGGAGAGAATGTTCATGCCGTGCCGCCTGGCAGGAGCTCGTTAAGCCGATCGGCCTGTCGCCGCGGGGTGCGCAACAGCTCGAGCACGTAGGGATCGTCGCTGTTGGAAAGCTCTGCCGGCGTGCCCTGAGCCAGCAGCCTTCCACCGCGCATTACGGCTACGCGGTCGGCGAGCAGGATGGCCTCGGTCATGTCATGGGTGATCATCACCGTGGTTAGCCCGAGCTTGCGGTGCAGCGCGCGGTAGTCGTCGCCGAGCGCATCGCGGGTGAGGGGATCGAGCGCGCCGAACGGCTCATCCATCAGCACGATGCGCGGTTTGGCCGCGAGCGCCCGCGCCACGCCGACGCGCTGGCGCTGCCCGCCGGAAAGCTCCTGCGGCAGCCGATCGCGGTGCTGCGTTCGCTCCAGCCGCACCAGTTCGAGCAGTTCGTCGACGCGCGAGGAGATCTCGTTCGCCGGCGTGCCCTCCAGCCTCGGTGTGATGCCGATGTTGTCGGCGACGCTCATATGGGGAAACAGCCCGCCGCTCTGAAACACATATCCGATGCGCCGGCGCAGTCGGACCGGATCCACCGCGCGCACGTCCTCGCCTTCGACCGTGACGCTGCCGCTGTCGGCCTCGATCAGGCGGTTGGCCAGCCGCAGCAGCGTGGTCTTGCCCGACCCGGAGCCGCCGACGATGGCAAGGAATTCGCCCTCGGCGACCTCAAGGGAGACGTCGTTCACCGCCATCACGCGCCCGGCGCCGCGGCCGGCGTCAAAGGTTTTGCTGACGTTCCCATAGACGATCAGTGACGCCTTTTGCATCGAGCCTCGGCCTGTTCGCAATCGTTCGCTCTCCCTCGTTCTGAGGGAGTGAGGGATTGACCTATCACGTTGCAGCGCTTCGTTGAACTTGTCCCCGCAAGGCGCTAAGGCATCATGCAAATCTGGAGGGGGTGCGGTGGACAGGGCAACGCCAAATGCAGTCGCGCTTGAAGACGCGACGGTGGCATTTCGGCTGGCGGAATCGCGCAGCTATACCGCCGTCGAAAAGGCCCGGCTTTCCGTCGCCCACGGCGAATTCGTTGCCATTGTCGGGCCCACCGGATGCGGGAAATCGACGCTGCTGAACGTTGCCGCCGGCCTGCTCCGGTTGGCCTCGGGAAAGGTGCGTATCTTTGATGTCCCCCTGGGCGGCCTGAACCGGGACGCGGGTTATCTGTTTCAGGCCGACGCGCTGTTCCCCTGGAAAACCGCGATCGACAATGTCGCGATCGCCCTGGAAGTGGCGGGCGCGCCGCGGGCCCAGGCGTTGGAACGGGCGCAAGCCTGGCTCACGTCGGTCGGGCTCGGCAATTTCGCAAACCGCTATCCGCACATGCTGTCGGGCGGTCAGCGCAAGCGCGTCGGGCTGGCCCAGGTGCTGATCCGCGATCCCAAGATTCTTTTGATGGATGAGCCCTTCGGGCCGCTCGATGCCCAGACTCGCCAGATCATGGGCAATTTGCTGCTGGACCTCTGGAATGCGGACCGCAAGGCGGTGCTGTTCGTCACCCACGATCTGGAAGAGGCGATAGCGCTGGCCGATCGCGTGGTGATCATGTCGGCCGGCCCGAGCGCTCGTATCATCGGCGATTGGCGGGTGCCGCTCGCGAGGCCTCGCGACATTTTCGAGGTCAGGCTGGATAAGGATTTCCACGCCCTTCACCGAGAGATATGGAGCGTTCTCAAGGCGGAAGTGATGAAGGGTTATGCGCAATCGGCAAGCGGCCTCAAGCCGTGAGCGGGCTTTTGAAAAAGGGAGGGCGCTAGCGATGTCGAGGGTCAGGCTCGTCTCGCTGCAGGTGCTGGTCGCGATTATCGCCCTGGCTCTGTGGCAATTGCTGGCGACGGTGCCGGTGTTCGGACGCATGCTGCTGCCGCCGTTCTTTTTCTCCAATCCGGTGGATGTCGCAAGCCAGATCTTCGCCTGGTTCTCGAGTGGAGTTATCTGGAAGCATCTCGCGATCACCCTGTGGGAATCCATCCTCGCGTTCGCGATCGGCTCGTTCGCGGGCGTGATGGTGGGCTTCTGGTTCGCGCGCCAGCCGAAGGTCGCCGCCGTCTTCGATCCCTACGTCAAGATGGTCAACGCACTACCGCGCGTGGTGCTGGCGCCGATCTTCACGTTGTGGCTCGGCCTCGGCATCTGGTCGAAGGTCGCGCTCGGCGTGACGCTGGTGTTCTTCAT
The DNA here is from genome assembly GCA_963764155.1 of uncultured Alphaproteobacteria bacterium. GTDB lineage: Bacteria > Pseudomonadota > Alphaproteobacteria > Rhizobiales > Xanthobacteraceae > Bradyrhizobium. The sequence goes on along the minus strand of CAVXRI010000001.1, from coordinate 171,224 downwards.
TGTGTTCTTCAACGTCTATCAGGGCGTCAAGGAGGTCTCTGCCACGGTGCTCGACAATGGCCGGATGCTCGGCATGAACGAGCGGCAGTTGATGCGGCATGTTTATTGGCCCTCGGCGCTGTCGTGGATGTTCTCCTCGCTGCATACCTCCGTCGGCTTCGCCGTGGTCGGCGCAGTGGTTGGCGAATATCTCGGTTCTGCGGCGGGGCTTGGCTATCTGATCCAGCAAGCCGAAGGGGTGTTCGACGTTGCCGGCGTTTTCGCGGGCATGTTCGTGCTCTCAGCCTTTGTCATCTTGATCGATTACGCAGTGACGCTGGTGGAACGACGGCTGTTGGTGTGGCGGCCCGCGGTTGCGGAGAGCATAAGCTGAATTTGTCGTGTCCTCTCCGCGTCATTGCGAGGAGCGAAGCGACCGAAGCAATCCAGCACTAAAAGAGTCTGGATTGACGGGGACTTCTCCCGTGCATAGCCATCTTCTCAAGCCACTCGGGCTGCTCTATCCTGCCGATAACCAATTTGGAGGAAATGATGCATAAAATGTTCGGCAGGCTGCCCGGAATGCTGCTGGCGCTGGTGTTGAGTTCAGGTTTTGCCGCGGCACAAACCAAAGTCACGATCGCGGTCGGCGGCGGCGCTTGTCTCTGCTACCTGCCGACCGTGCTGGCCAAACAGCTTGGCGAGTACGACAAGGCGGGGCTTGCTGTCGAATTGGTCGACCTCAAGGGCGGCTCGGACGCGCTCAGGGCGGTGCTCGGCGGCAGCGCCGACGTGGTCTCCGGCTATTTCGACCATTGCGTCAATCTCGCAGCCAAGAAGCAGGAACTGCAGGCGTTCGTGGTCTACGATCGCTATCCCGGGCTGGTGCTGGTGGTCTCGCCCTCGCACAATGGCGAGATCAAATCGATCAAGGATTTGGCCGGCAAGAAAGTCGGCGTCAGCGCGCCGGGCTCCTCGACCGATTTCTTTCTCAAATATCTGTTGAAGAAAAACGGTCTGGAAACGACCAGCGCGTCGGTGATCGGTGTCGGCCTCGGCGCCACCGCGGTCGCCGCGATGGAACAGGGACAGATCGATGCCGCGGTGATGCTCGATCCGTCCGTCACCGTGTTGCAAGGCAGTCATCCCGACCTTCGTATCCTCAGCGACACGCGCACCCAAAAGGACACGCTGGCGACATTCGGAGGCGAGTATCCGGGCGGGGCGCTGTACAGCACCACGGCCTGGGTCACTTCGCACGAGAAGGAAGTTCAGGGGCTCACTAACGCCATCCTGAACACGCTTGCCTGGATTCATTCGCATTCGCCGGAAGACATCATGGCGAAAATGCCCCCCGAAACCGTCGGCAAGGACAAGGCGCTGTATCTTGCGGCCCTGAAAAACACCATCCCGATGTATTCGGAAAACGGCAAGATGGATCCCAAAGGCGCTGACGCGGTGCTCGCGGTGTTCAGCGAGGGCTCCCCTGAAGTGGCAAAGGCGAATGTCGATGTCAGCAAGACCTTCACCAACAAGTTTGTCGATCAGGCAAAGAAGACCACCGGAATGAATCCGAAATAGCAGCGGCGTTCGGATGTCATGACGTTGCCTGAAATTCATCGCGTCGCGACGCTTGATCTGCGTTTCCAGCCATGGTCATGGCCGTTCGCGCAAACGCGGCGTGCCGATATCGATGCGCACTTCGCAACGAAGCAGCGCGAGCGGCCGGGAATCTGGAACGGGCGCATTCTGCTTGGGCGCAATCCGGTTTTTGCCGGGGAGAGTTTCACCGCAAGCTACTTCGAGACCGACTTCGCCAGCTTCCTGGCATGGCGTGATTGGGGCTTTCCAGATCGCGAAACATTCAACGGTTTCGGGATGGGCGCACTACGTTGCTCGGATGGCGCTTTTGTTTTGGGGGAAATGGGCCAGCATACGGCGAACGCCGGGCGGGTCTATTTTCCCTCTGGAACGCCGGACCCGGACGACCTCAGGGATGGCGCGGTGGATATGGCCGGCAGCGTCGTCGCGCGAGATTGAGGAAGAAACCGGGCTGACGCCGGCCGATTACCGGAGTGATACGCATTGGCATTGCGTCGTCTCCGGGCCGGCGATTGCGATCATTCGGATACTGGACATCGATGCGCCCGGTGAGGACACGCGCCAACAAATCGAAGCCAATCTCGCGCGACAACACCAACCTGAGCTTGCCGCAATTCATCTGGTTCGGGGAACGCACGACATAACCGCGGCGATGCCGCGCTTTGTCACGGCCTTCATCGAGAGCCAGTTCAGGACCTGAGAGGATCTGCCGTCATGAGCAAGAAATCATTGCAGTCGCTCGCCGACGAACTGGACCGCTTTATCCTGCCGTTCCGTGTCGACGGCTCGAGCGAATTTCATCTCAAGTCGCACAAGCCGGCGGAGAAGGGAGGCCTCGATAAGGACAAGGCCGAAAAAATCATCGATGACAATCGCAAACGGTTGAGGGATTTTCAGGAGAAGCTTTTCGCGCACGACCGCTGGTCGTTGCTCCTGATTTTCCAGGGCATGGACGCGGCCGGCAAGGATAGCGCGATCAACAACGTTTTTAGTGGCGTTAACCCGCAGGGCTGCGAAGTCACGGCATTCAAGCAGCCATCGTCAAAGGAACTCGATCACGATTTTCTCTGGCGCAGCATGGTCGCTTTGCCGGAGCGCGGGCGGATCGGAATCTTCAATCGCTCTTATTACGAGGAATGCCTGGTTGTGCGGGTGCATTCCGAAATCCTCGCAAAGCAGAAGATCCCGCAAAAACTCATCACCAGGAATATCTGGCGCGAGCGGTTCGAGGATATCTCCGCGGTCGAACGCTATCTTGCGCGTCAGGGAACGATCGTCCTCAAGTTCTTTCTCAACGTGTCGAAAGAGGAGCAGCGCGAACGGTTTCTCGACCGGCTGGAGGACCCGACGAAATACTGGAAGTTTTCGATGGCCGATATCGACGAGCGCGCGATTTGGGATAAATACCAGGCGGCGTATCAGGAAATGATCAGGCACACATCGAGCGCCGTGGCGCCGTGGTACGTGGTGCCGGCAGATCACAAATGGTTCGCGCGGGTTGTCATGGGTTCGATCGTTGTCCGCGCCCTGGACAGGTTGGATCTGAAATTTCCTTCGGTCGACAAATCAGAGCTGGGCGAATTCAAGCGCGTGCGCGCGGCATTGGAAAATGAAGGAAAGGGCGGAGCGGAACGGAAACGCTCGCAAAAAGTGCGACGGGCGGCGGTTGGTTCTTCGGTCGCCCCGTCGAAACCTAATTCCACTTCGTCCCGGTAAATAGTTGCTGCCGCCCACTCCGCCCTCATCCTGAGGAGCCCGGCGTACGCGGGCGTCTCGAAGGATGGGCCAGGGCCTCATGGTTCGAGACGGCGCAAATGCGCCTCCTCACCACGAGGGTTTCGCGCCCGGCGTACACTCTCACTCAGCTTACTCTCTGTCAGCTGACTCTCATTCAGCTTACGTTCTCTCAGCTTACTTGCTGCCGCCCACTCCGCCCTCATCCTGAGGAGCCCGGCGCAGGCGGGCGTCTCGAAGGATGGGCCACGGGCCTCATGGTTCGAGACGGCGCAAGGTGCTTACCGAGAGTATTTCACGCTCAACTTTTCTACCGTACGTCGGTCCGCATCAATAACTCAGCGGCTCTTTCGCCTGGCGGGCGGCTGATGTAGAGTAATAAACGAGCCGCCAGCGGTACGTGCCGAAGTACCGCGAATTAGCGGCGGCCTTGTTCAACGGCGCATTGCAGTCTCTTCATCTTCGACTTGCAGCAAGCCCTTTCCAATCGCCGGAAGAGGGCAATACGACACGTTCACAGAAATCAGCAACCATCGGAGGAAATCGCTATGCATTTTTCCTTGACGGGACAGTACACACCAAAGGCACTCAACAACATCTTGGAAAATCCCACGACCAATCGCGCCGAAGCGGCGAGGAAATTGATTGAAGCTGCGGGGGGAAAGCTGATCTCGATGTATAGCACGCCTGCCGATGGCCCCGGCGTCCTCGTGATCTTCGATGTGCCAGATCCCAGCGCAGCTCCTGCGATCTGCGGTATCGTGGTGTCAACCGGGACTCTTCACAATGTGAAGCTCAGTCGTCTGTTGACGCAGGAGGAAGTGATTCAGGTTCGGCAAAAGGCCAAACAACTTCGTGCGGCCTACAACCCACCCGGTAGCTGAAATCAGAATTGGTGGCAGCTGATACGGCTGCCACCAATTTATCGTTTCAAGGCAAGACCACTCCAATATGCCACGGCGTTGCTTAGGATACCGGCTCCGTCGCCCCCTCGATGGAAGGAAGAGGCTCGCCGACGATCTTGGCCTCAAAGCCACGCAGCCGTTGATAGATCGAAATGAGCTCGACGATCGTGCTCCATGAATTGACCAGATATTGAAAGGAGGTTCGTACCTGCGTGAACGCGTTCAGGATCTGGTTCATCGCGCCGAGCGTGATCTTGCCCGAGATGATGGTTGGAGCGAGCAGGATGTAGGGAAAGATGACGTCGGTTTGCAAGTAAACGATACGGCCGACGTTGAAATACAGAAAGTTCAGATAAAGCCGGAAATAGTTCCTGCGGATGTCGCCAAACAATTCCCGTACCGTTGGCGGATTGGCGCGGGCCGGATCATCTTCGCCCAGGACCAGCTCCTTGCGATAGGCCGCTTCGACGCGCTGGTTGAAAAATTCGATGCCGGGAAGCCTGATCCCGATCAGGGCAAGCGCGCCGGTTCCGAGCACTGACCAGATCACGGCGGCGAACACCAGCGGATAGGGGATGGAGCCGACCAGCGGCAGCTCGGTGACGTTGCTAGAAAGTCGAACGAGAACCGGCAGGAACGCGAGTAGCGTCAGCACCGCACTGATAAGATTGACACCCAAGCCTTCCATTGTGGTCGCAAACCGCATCGTGTCTTCCTGCACGCGTTGCGAGGCGCCCTCGATGGTGCGGAGCTGCGGCCAATGCGCGATGTAAAAGTCGTTCATTGCGGTTCGCCAGCGGAAAATATAGTGGCTGACGAAAAACCGGGTCATCACGCCGACGACGACCGCGACCAGGGCGATGCCGGCGAAGGTGGACAGTTCGCTGTAGAACCGGTCGATCGACACAGGCGCCGACTTGGATAGCGCGGCCTGAACGAGATCGTAGAATGGCCCATACCAGCTGTTGATGGCGACACTGACCTGAACCTGAAAATAAGAGGTGAACAGGATCAGCGCGGAGCCGATGATCGACCAAGGCGCCCAGGGATGCGGTGCGTATAACATCCAGGCGATCGTAAAAATTGCGACGCAGATCGCGAAGTAAAGGTCGAACCAAAGCGAGCGTGCCGACCAGAAGATCGCCACGCCGACAGCTCCGGGGGCCGATGACCCGATCATATTGTCGGCGAACCCGTACCAGAACGCCATCGCCAGCGCCGTCCAGACGATCGCCGAGACAAAGAACAGCTTTGGCCGCGGAAAAAATGAAACAAACATGCCCGATGTCCACGCTGGCGTTGGGGTTTCCGGATTGCTCTACAGGACAACCAGTATGCGGCGCAGGCTTGAAAAGCCAGACCGTGATTTGCCCGACGGAACAAACTCCCTCGGGAGCTCGCAGGGACGACGTGTGGATGGTTTGATTTGCCCGTCGGGCAAAATCAGCGCTCGCAGCGAAAACCTGTCCAGCCCTGCTGCGAAAAATATTTCGCTTTTTCCGAAACCCAAATCAGATGTATCGATGATCCATCCCGTCCCGGCAAGAGGGGCGTTTCGCGATCGTCACGAACGCGGGGCGGGATGCGGTGGACGCGTGATGGTCGCAAGACGGGCGACAATCAGGCGGGCGGCGAAGTCGTGTGGTCCTGATGCCCCGACGCTGGCATCAAGTTCGTCAAGCGATCGACGGACGACAGTGGCAAAAAAGCCCGGTCACTGGGGAGAGCACGAAGGAAACCGTTAAAACCATTGCGCGGGAAACGCCGGTTAATCCGGTGAACCTGTGGTGACTAACTCGCCGTGCTTTTTTATTTTCGCACGCGAGGCTGTGGGTGCATCGCGCACCCGGCGTTTCCCGTGCCCTCTTTTTCTTTGGGCGAAACGAAATGCACAACTCGGGCGCATTCGCGCCGCGAGATCGCGGAGTGATGTCTGATGCAGTTTGCCGCGACCCATCCTTCGAGACGTGGCGAAGACGCCACACCTCAGGATGAGGTCAGAGATCGGATTGAGCGCAGAGACCTCAGGATAAAGTCAGAGACCCAGGAGGACGTCAGAAACCCTCATGGTGAGGAGCGCGGCAGCGCCGCGCGTCTCGAACCAGAGGCCACTGATCTTTCGAGACGCGGCGAACAGGCCGCTCCTCAGGATCAGGCTCCGAGGCGCACACACGCCGTCATGCCCGGGCTTGTTCCGGGCATCCACGTCTTTGCTCAAGCGACAGAAAGGCCGTGAAGGTGGATCTGTGACTTTCGGTTTCGAAATCTGTGGCGTTAGGTCAGTCGTCCTGACTGACTTTGGCGGTTGCAGCTTCCGGCGGTTCTCGTCTAGAACGGCAGCGGAGCATCTCACGGCAACGAACCGTCAACGGTTTTGGCCGAGAATCTCGCTCCAAAGGGTCTGGCAATGCTGATTCGCAGCGAAAAGTACGGAGTTGGGGATGGGGCGGCGTTTGCCGTTCGTCTCGAAGCGATTCCGGCTGCGTCCTTGCCCACCCTCCCTGTTGGCGGGCTTCTGCTTCTTATCGGCCCCTGAGGGCCGTCTGGGCGGTTGCGCCTGGGCACTCAGGGGTTGCGCGAGATGACCAGACCCCTTCAGCGCTCCGAACAAGGCGCACGACCCAAAAGGAATTCAGAGATGACCACCATGAGCAAGTCCGAAAAGGACCGCGTTGTTATTTTCGACACCACCTTGCGCGACGGCGAGCAGTGTCCCGGCGCAACGATGACTTTCGAGGAAAAGCTCGAGGTCGCGGAGATGCTGGATGAGATGGGTGTCGATGTCATCGAGGCGGGTTTTCCGATCACCTCGGAAGGCGACTTCCAGGCGGTCAGTGAGATCGCCCGGCGCTCCAAAAACGCCGTGATCGCCGGCCTGTCCCGCGCTCACCCCAAGGACATCGACCGCTGCGCCGAAGCGGTCAAATTCGCCAAGCGCGGCCGCGTCCATACGGTCATCGCGACATCGCCGCTGCACATGCGGGTGAAGTTGAACATGACGCCGGAGCAGGTGATCGAGGCTTCGATCGCCAACGTGACCCGCGCGCGCAATCACATCGACGATGTGGAATGGTCGGCCGAAGACGGCACCCGCAGCGAGATGGATTTCCTCTGCCGCATCGTGGAAGCCGTCATCAAGGCCGGCGCCACCACGGTCAACATTCCCGACACGGTGGGCTACACGGTCCCTGAGGAATATACCCAGTTCATGCGGACCCTGATCGAGCGGGTGCCGAACTCCGACAAGGCGGTGTTCTCGGTGCATTGCCACAACGATCTCGGCATGGCGGTCGCCAATTCGCTGGCCGGCATCGCCGGCGGCGCGCGGCAAATCGAATGCACGGTCAACGGCATCGGCGAGCGGGCAGGGAATGCCGCACTCGAGGAAGTTGTGATGGCGATCAATGTGCGCAACGACAAATTCCCCTGGTGGAACAAGATCGACACCACCAGGCTCACACGCGCCTCGAAACTGGTGTCGGCGGCGACCTCGTTTCCGGTGCAGTACAACAAGGCGATCGTCGGGCGGAATGCGTTCGCCCATGAAAGCGGCATCCATCAGGATGGCGTGTTAAAGGACGCATCGACCTATGAAATCATGCGGCCGGAAATGGTCGGCCTGAAGCAGTCGTCGCTGGTGCTCGGCAAGCATTCCGGTCGCCACGCCTTCGTGCACAAGCTCGAGGAGATGGGCTACAAGCTCGGCCCGAACCAGCTCGAAGATGCGTTCGTGCGGATGAAGGCGCTCGCCGATCGCAAAAAGGATATCTACGACGAAGACATCGAGGCGCTGGTCGATCAGGAGATTGCGGCGTCCCATGACCGCATCAAACTGACCTCGCTGACCGTTATCGCCGGCACGCATGGGCCGCAGCGCGCCACCATGAAACTCGCTATCGACGGCCAGACGCGAATTGAGGAAGCCGAAGGTAACGGTCCGGTCGATGCGGTATTCAACTGCATCAAGGCGCTGGTGCCTCATGAGGCCAAGCTCGAATTGTATCAGGTTCATGCGGTGACCGAAGGTACCGACGCGCAGGCGGAAGTCTCGGTGCGGCTGGCTCATGAAGGCCGCTCCATGACAGCGCGAGCCGCCGATCCGGATACGCTGGTCGCTTCCGCCAAAGCCTATCTCGGTGCGCTCAACAAGATCGTGATGAAACGTCAGCGCGATATTCCGGCGGCTGCGGCGGGCTGAAGCACTCAAGGTCCAAGATGGTTAACGACGCGGCGCTTTCGGGTGCCGCCGCGTTTTGCTTGGTGCGCTAGACGGGCGCTTCTGCCTTTTAGCGACGAAATCAGGGTCCCTTCTAAAGGGGCAATGGTGTTCCGCCCGGCTTCTCTGTATGGGTTTGGCTGGTTGAAAAACGCAGGTATCGGCGCGATTGGCGCACGTACCCTGCAAGTGCGGGAGGAAACATGCAGAGATCGATCCTGGCCGCGGCGTGCGTTGCGGCATTGATTTTTTCCGGAGCGGCATCGGCTCAATCGCCCATCGTCATCAAGTTGAGCCACGTCGTCGCCGCCGACACGCCAAAGGGCAAGGCGGCCGAAAAATTCAAGGAACTTGCGGAAAAATACACCAGCGGCAAGGTGAAGGTCGAAGTTTACCCGAACTCGACGCTCTACAAGGACAAGGAAGAGCTCGAAGCGCTGCAGCTCGGGGCAGTTCAGATGCTGGCGCCCTCGACCGCCAAGTTCGGACCGATCGGAATCAAGGAATTCGAAGTTTTCGATCTGCCGTACATCCTTCCGGATCTGAACGCGCTGCGTAAGGTCACCGACGGCCCGCTCGGCGCCAAGCTGCTCAAGCTGCTCGACAGCAAGGGCATGACGGGTCTGGGTTACTGGGACAACGGCTTCAGGCAGATGACCGCCAACAAGAAGCTGATCGCGCCGGCTGACTACAAGGGACTGAAGATGCGTATTCAGTCTTCGAAGGTGCTGGAGGCGCAATTCCGGGCGCTCGGTGCGATCCCGCAAGTGATGGCGTTCTCGGAAGTCTATCAGGCCATGCAAACGGGCGTGGTGGACGGAGGCGAAAACACCTGGTCGAACATCTACACCCAGAAAATGCATGAGGTGCAGAAGTACGCAACCGCGACGAACCACGGCTACATCGGCTACGTCGTGGTCGTGAACAAGAAGTTCTGGGACGGCTTGCCGGCTGATATTCGTGACGAACTGTCAAAGGCGATGACCGAGGCCACTCAATTCGGCAACGGCCAATCGGCGCAGGAAAACCAGGAAGCATTGCAGGCAATCAAGAAAGCCGGCAAGACCGAAATCATCACCTTGACGCCGGAGCAGGACGAGGCGATGCGAAAGGCGATGATGCCGGTCTACAAGGAAATGGCATCGCGTGTCTCGCAGTCCTTGATCGACGAATTCCTGAAGGAAACTGGCCGCGGCCCGATCAACTGAGCGGCCTTATGAAGCGGCCCTGAGAGCCGCAATAGATGGAATCCTTAGCCGGCGACGGTTACGGAGTGGTGCGTGACCGGGCGGCTTGACCGCCCGATCATCGCAGGGGACATAGATGATTTTGCGTATTCTGGACCGGCTTGAGGAATTCATTATTGCGACCCTGATGGGCGCGGCTACCGTGATCACGTTCATAGCCGTAGCACATCGCTATCTGGTCGACGTCCCCCTGCTTTATCCGTATCTGTTCCAGATCAATCTCTCATGGTCGCAGGAGCTGTGCATCTACATGTTCATCTGGATGGCGAAGTTCGGCGCCGCCTACGGCGTGCGAACCGGCATCCACGTTGGCGTCGATGTGCTGATCAACCAGCTCAATGACCGCTGGCGGAAAGGGGTCATTCTGTTCGGCTTGGCGGGCGGCGCCTTGTTCACGGCGATTGTCGGGAGCATGGGGGCTAAATTCGTCATCGCACTGATGCACACCGACCAGGTTTCGCCCGACCTGGAGATACCGAGCTGGGTGGTTTACGCCTGTATCCCGCTCGGGTCCTACCTGATGTGCTTCCGCTTCCTGCAGGTTTCCTGGACCTATTGGCGGACCGGCGAGCTGCCGCATCACGATGCGTCGCATGTCGAAGGCGTGGAAGTCAGCCCGAAGGCGCCGATCGCGCTGGGAGAAGCGTGATGAGCGCTGCTCTTATCTTCGGGCTGCTGTTCGCGCTCATGCTGACGGGCATGCCGATCTCGATTTCGCTCGGTCTTACCGTGCTGACCTTCCTGTTCACGATGACGGAAGTGCCGATCGAAAGCGTCGGTCTGAAACTGTTTTCCGGCCTCGACAATTTCGGCATCATGGCGATTCCGTTTTTCATTCTTGCGGGGACGTTCCTGACCCGCGGCGGCGTGGCGCGACGGATGATCGCGTTTACGACCTCGCTGGTCGGTCACCTGCCGGGCGGATTGGGTCTTGCCGGCGTTGCCGCTTGCGCGATGTTCGCCGCGATCTCAGGGTCGAGCGTCGCAACCGTAGTCGCCATCGGTTCGATCATGATGCCTGCGATGGTGGAATACGGTTATCCGAAGCGCTTTGGCGTCGGGGTGATCTCGACCTCCGGCGCACTTGGCATCCTGGTGCCGCCTTCGATCATTCTGGTGCTGTACGGCGTCTCCACCAACACCTCCATCGGCGCGCTGTTCATGGCCGGCATCGTGCCGGGCGTGATCCTCGCGCTGATGCTGGCGGCCGTGACGTGGTTCGTAGCGTGGCGCAACGGCTATCCGCGAATGCCGCGCGCCAGCCTCGGCCAGCAATGGACGGCATTCCGCGAAAGTATCTGGGGCCTCTCGCTGATCGGAATCGTGCTGGGCGGCATCTACGGCGGCGTCTTCACGCCGACGGAAGCAGCGGCCGTTGCGGCGGTGTACGCGTTCTTCATCACGGTGTTCGTCTACAAGGAATTGACGATCACCCAGGTCCCCAAGGTGTTGCTGCAAGCGGCGAGCATGAGCTCGATGCTGCTCTACATCATCACCAATGCGGTGCTGTTCTCGTTCCTGATGACCCATGAGCAGATTCCGCAGGAAATGGCCGCCTGGATCATCGACAAGAATTTCTCCGTCTGGGTCTTCCTGCTGGTCGTGAACGTTATCCTGCTGCTCGCGGGCAATGTGATGGACCCGTCTTCCATCCTGCTGATCATGGCGCCGATCCTGTATCCGCTTGCGACCAAGCTCGGAGTCCATCCCGTTCATCTCGGCGTGTTGATGATCGTGAACACCGAGGTCGGACTCTGCCATCCGCCCGTCGGCCTCAATCTGTACATCGCCTCCAGCATCGCGAAGATGGGAATCAGCGAGATCACCATCGCCGTGCTGCCGTGGCTCTGCGCGATGCTGGGCTTCCTGGGGTTGATCACCTACGCGCCGGAGGTTTCGCTGTGGCTGCCGCGGGTGCTCGGGATGATCTGACACCCCTTGCGCTTTGGGTGACGGCGCGTGTTACTGGTAGGGAGCGGAACTCTTGCCAAACTGTAAGTTGATCGTTTGCCCCGGCGCGCTCATCCTTTGGCGGGATTACGTTGGAGGTTCACATGAATAAGATCTTGATTGCCGGTGCCGCCGCGATCGCCATCGCCGGTTCTACCGTGGTTTATGCCCAGCACCGTCCGTGGTTCGAGGGCCATTCGCGGATGCGGATCACTCCCGAGGACCGGGCGGCGTATGCCGACGCGCGGATTGCGGCAGTTCATGCCGGCCTCAAGCTCACACCGGACCAGGAAAAGCTCTGGCCGCCGCTGGAGGCGGCGGTGCGGGATTTCGCCAAGCTCAAGATCGATAGCGCCAATGCACGCGCGAATTCGCGGGATCAAGCGCAGGACCAACAGCGGGAGGATCCAGTGACACGTCTGCGCATGCGCGCCGACAATATGACAGCCTCGGCCGCGGCGCTGAGGAAGATCGCCGACACGGCTGATCCGCTCTACAAGACGCTCGACGAAGGCCAGAAGCGCCGTCTTGCGTTCCTGACGCACAGGGCAGAGCGGCTGGGCGGCGAAGGCTGGCGGCAGCGTTGGATGGAGCGCGGCATGGACCGGGGCCAAAGCGGAAGCGGCCGTGACCGGGACGGCGATGACGGGCGCCCCGAGCGGCTCTGAGCGCGTTTCAATCAATTGAAAGCTGGGCCAGAAGCTGCGGGAATCCGGCGGCTTTTCCAGCCTCGGCGCGCTCGCCGAAGCCTTGAGGAAAGTGCCGCTCCCTTGCTGGACATCGGGGGGTCGCTTTGCTAAACGACGCCCTCTTGCGGAGGCCTTCCCGACGCGCGTTCGGGCGCATAGCTCAGTTGGTAGAGCAGCTGACTCTTAATCAGCGGGTCCCAGGTTCGAGCCCTGGTGCGCCCACCAAGGTTTTCAAGAGCTTAGCGGTGGACAGAAGCGGAACGCTCGTTGCGGTTTGCTGCTCGGGTTGCGATTTTTGTCCATGCTTCGTGTCGCCTAAGCGCCGCTTCAAGCAAATCCAGTTCGTCTTTCAATTCCCAGCCGGCTTTGATGAGGCTAGAAGATCCTTATTGGCGAAGTCTCCAGCCATCTCCGCGAAGGTTCTGCGGAGACCATCTGCGGAGATTAGTTCGATCACAACTGCCGGCCGATGCCGCTCACGATCAACGAGATCCACGGACCGAAGCGCAGCTCGAGGAGTTGCCGAGATCTCACAGCGATACTGGCACAGCGGCGATCGCCGGCGCATCTTTCCCATTCGTCACTTACCGCAAGGATATTGGTGGATTGGCCGCTTGCTCAGTCTTGGCATGAAGCCTTGCACGTAGCGCGACGACGCGGCTCAAAGAACTTTGTGTGACCTGACGGTGTTCAAGGGACTCGCAACGAGATAGGCGGATCGAGCCCTTGAGCCTCGACAGACTGCGTGGCATTGTGACCTTTAAGCCAGCACCGGAGCAGCATGACTATTCCCTGCCGCGTACTGATGGTCTATCCGAAGTTCATTCCGAACTCGTTCTGGAACTATACGGAAGCCTGCGAACTCGTCGGCGCGAAGTATCCGGCGGCGCCACTCGGCCTGATCACCGTGGCCGCCATGCTGCCGAAAGCTTGGGAAATCCGTCTCGTCAATCGCAACACCGAGCCCTTGACGGACGCGGACCTCGACTGGGCCGATCTCGTGATGATCGGCGGCATGCTGAACCAGCAGCCTGATTTCATTTACCTGATCGACCTCGCCCACCTGCACGGCAAGCCAGTTTGCGTCGGCGGCCCCGACGTCTCCTCCAGCCCGCATCTTTACGCGGATGCAGACTTTCAGGTGATCGGCGAAGCCGAGCAAATCATCTGCGGAGTTTGTTGCCGCCTGGGATAGGGGTGAGCGCAAGGGCGTGTTCACCGCCGAGAAATTCAAGATCGACGTCACACAAAGTCCGATGCCGCGTTATGACCTGATCAAGTTCGACCATTATCTTTTTATCGGCCTGCAATATTCGCGTGGTTGCCCGTTTACCTGCGAGTTCTGCGACATCATCGAGCTCTATGGCCGAGTGCCGCGCACCAAGACCAACGATCAGGTTCTCGCCGAGTTGCAAGCGCTCTACGATCGCGGCTATCGCGGGCATGTCGATTTCGTCGACGACAATTTCATCGGGAATAAAAAGAATCTTCGGACATTACTCCCCGGCTCAAAGCCTGGCTGGAAGAGCGTGACTATCCGTTCGAGTTCTCGACCGAAGCCTCGATCAATATCGCGGATGACGACGAGTTGTTGCAGGCGATGAAGGACGCGAACTTCTTCGGGATTTTCGTTGGCATCGAGAGCCCGGATCCAGAAACACTCGTCCAGATGAAGAAGAAGCAGAACACCAGGCGCAACATCGCCGAGTGCATCCATAAGATCTACGGCTACGGCATGTTCGTCACCGCCGGCTTTATAGTCGGGTTCGATACCGAGAAAGTCTCGATAGGACAGGCGATGATCGATTTCATCGAGGAGACCAACATTCCGGTCTGCATGGTTGGACTACTCTATGCACTGCCGGGCACGCAGCTGACGCGGCGGCTGGCCAAGGAAGGCCGGCTGCACGAAGGCCATGATCTGATGAGGCCTGAGCAGGCGGGAGACCAATGCTCGCTCGGCTGTAATTTCGACACCAAGCGTCCGCTTCGGGAGATCCTGGTGGACTACAAGACGGTGCTGGGACACGTGTTCAGCCCGAGCGCGTACGCGGGACGCCTGTCGCGGCTCGCCGTCATGCTCGATCGCTCGGATCGGCGGCGAGATCTGCCGGATGGCGACATGCGTAAAAAGCTCGGGGGTATCGACAGCGTTCATCTCATCATGCGGACCCTGCCGGAGGTCCGCGAGCCATTCTGGAAGACGTTCGTCGAAGTGGCCAAGACCAATCCCGGCGCGCTGCGTTACATCGTGATGTTGATGGCGCTTTACTTGCACCTCGGGCCGTTCTCGAAGCACGTCATCGGTGAGATTGACCGGCGCATAACCGAGCTAGACGTTGTGCCCCCGATGAGGCTGCCGCCTAATCAGGCGCTAACGCCAGCGGCGATGCAGCCATAACCACTGATCGGGATATTCGCGGATCCAACCTTCGACCACCGAAGTGACCGCCTGCATCGTTCCCTGAACGTCGATTTGACCGGCGGCGTCACGGACCGGCTTTACTTCTTCGGACATTTCGGCGCGAAAACGGTGTCCAGGCAGGCGGATCACGCGAACGCCATGAACCGGGCATTCTATCCGCCGCAACAGCCGGGCAAGTATCGGATTGGCCTTGGTCTTGCGACCAAAGAAGGTGACCTCAACGCCGTTGGTCAGATATTGATCGACCAGCATGCCGACGTGCAGACCACTTCTCAGAGCCTCGGCAAGTCTCAGCGGAGCATCACGACCAGCCGGAATCAGTGTTCCCATCTTCACGGCGCGCATATCCTGGATGATGCGGTCGGCCGACGCGATATTGGGCCGACGATAAAGGATAGCCGTGTCCAGTCCGTGCGCGATGCCAGCCAGGGCGGGAAGTTCCCAGTTGGCGAGATGGCCTGTGAAGATCAGCGCCGGTTTGCCGTCGAGCCGAAGTCGGGTGAATAATTCGTAGGACCGCTTATCGATTTCGATTCGGCTATCCTCGGGCCGCGCGGGATCGTATTTCCAGATTTGATCGAGATGCGCGAATTCGGCGCCGACACGACCTAAATTGTCCCAGACACCTGCGAGAATGGCCTCGATCTCTGCAGGCGACTTCTCAGGAAATGCGGCGATCAGATTGGCGCGGCCGATCTTCTGTTCGCGCAACATGGGCCCGATCGTGCGGGTGATCCGGCCGAAAAGGTTGGCGGTCTTGACCGGGTCGAAATAGCGGGCAGCACGCAGTATTCCGACCGTCAACGCACCCACTGCGGCCTGGCCCAGGGGCTTCGTCAGCTCGCGAACTCGGGCCCCGGCGGTAAGCGGCACGCGTTGCATCAGAAACCAGTGACAATCTTGCCTGACATTTGTTGGCCTTCCCTCTTTATTGTTTTAATTTTTTCGGCACGCGCATTTTTTGTTTCGGACTACCTGGCGCCCCGGCCTCGTCCCCATGGCAAGGCCAAGCATCTCTGAACGCCTCGAGAGCAAGGGTAATGCCCGGTTCATTCAGTCGATCCGGATTATTGTCGATATATCGAAGAAGGATCTTGGCACTTTCCAAAGCACTGCCTTGCGCGGGAGGGCATGCCCGCAGCTCAGCCGGCAGATTCGGTGAAAAGAGCATCGCAGTCTCGATCATTCCGTCACATGAGCCGGCGAAACGGGCTTCGTCCTGATCACGAAACGATTTCTGAACAAGCAGTCCGCAAGATCTCTGCGCGTCGGTTCCTTTATCGACTACCGTGCCGCTGACCCTTCCAATGAGCAAGAGGGTAAGGCCGGCAAGAATGATGTAGACCCGCATTGACGTTCCCCTGAATACCGGCGCAATTAACGACGATCAGTGCACTCATGCATAGATTTCGATCGGCGCGTTCGTTGCGCAAAATTTGACGGACACAGACAGATTCTGGAAAGCGTCAATCAGCCTGCCGCCTACGTCGCGATCGCCTTGATCGCGGCTATGCGCATCTTGCGCTTTCGCTGCGCTCCTCCAACCGATCGAAAGTTGTTAGGCCGCTTTCGCCGCACTTTTTCCGGATGTCGCCGCTCACGAGTTTGTGGAGATCGGGCGGCTATGGAGACTGCTGATCAGGAAAGCTGGATGAGCTCAACCCGAGGGACCTAGCCTCGATCGGGTTCAAGCTGCACCGTCTTTCGTCCTCCGTTCAGCTCTCTGAGTTGGTTTACGTATTCCTCAGGCTTGAGCAGATGAAACGGAGCCTTGAGGCCCATAAAGGTCGCTATGCGTCCGATGAAAGCAGTGCAGTTGGTCGTTGCTGCATTCCAGAGCGGCGAAGTTTCCTGCAGGTGTTTGATATAGGCAAACACCTTCTTGGCATCGGGCTCATTCATATAGACGCGATAGCTGGCCGTTAAATATTGCTCGTCAAGATCACCATAGCTCGCGCCTGTCTCAGAGGGGACAAACATAATGTGTCCCAAGATATACGGTAACTCGTTGCCGGCCGGAGCCAGACCAGCGACGTCGACCTGCTTTTCGCTGGTCTTTCCGTACCAGATGAATGCATGACCGTACGTTGCTGCCGTGCGGGCGCGAAAATCAACGTAGTAGGGACCTTTGGCAGCAACTCCTCGAACTGGCTTTCCATCTGATGTGGCCGGCGGGACACCCGACGAGACAGCAGCCATGCTCTCCGAATGCTTCGTCGCCGAATTGGGGATAGCGTCCCGTTGCTGATGGTCGGAATGCGCGGCGAGAGGTTGGGCGTTACTAATCCCGACCCCCAAGCCCGCAACCATGGCCGCTCCAGCAAGAAGCTCCAGACCCGGATATTTTCGAAACACTCCCGCCATCTCCGAATCCTGTTGGATCCAAGAACCGACGCTACAGGTCGTCCGAGTACCCTAAACGAACGCCACTGGCGTGCGATTGAATAGTCAGATCAACCCTTGGTCACCAACGGCGCAGGGGCCGCAACCGGGTATTTACCCACTGGGCTTTTACCGACGGGATATTTGCCGACGGGATATTTGCCGACCGGCGCGGGGGCGGCGGCAACTGGCTGTGCCCGTGGCATGTCGGCAGCAACTGCCGTTCCCACGAAAGCCAAAGAAGCAATACCAAGTATCACGAATCTCAACATCGGGTCCTCACAATGATTCGAGTAGATTGAAATACACCTGACGCGCATAGAGATAACCCGACGCTCGCCACGACGGCAATGAATAGACGGAGGAGTTGGCGGTCCCCACAGCCTTTTCTCGCCGGATGTTGCGAAAATGGCACGAAATCGAGGCGTTTGGTTCCAGACGAGTCGTGTTCCGATAGATCAAGATGTGTCGGAATCTACTTCAGAGTATCCATGGGAAGACCCGGCCGGTCCGCGCCATATACTCGCGATAGCTGTCGCCAAACGTCTGCTGCATCATTCGTTCTTCTCTTGCGACGCGGCCAAAGAACAAAATCCCGAAGCCGGCCAGGCCCGCGAAACCGGCAATCCAGTTAGGCAGCAGCAATGCCTGGGCGATAGCCCACAGCCAAAATGCCGAATACATCGGGTGTCGAACTCTGCGGTAAATTCCTTCCGTGACGAGTTCATGCTTCTCCCGCACGTCCAGACTGATCGACCAGTTCCGACCGAGCGCACGGTGAGTCAGGTGAAACACGCCCAAAGCCGCTATTGCAACGAAACACCCCAGCCAAGCCAAGGAGGGATAAAAGCCGCGAGCTGCGAAACGGGGTATTGCTGTCGCTACGTAGACGAGCGGAACAAGCCCAAGTCCCGAAAGAGATATGAGCAGGAGCGCATTTTCCAGGGGACCGCGAGCGCTCCGCACAATCCTCGCACGGCGGGAACGCCGCGCGTACTTGTAGCGTATAAGGTACCAGCCGATCACCATGGCAACGAAAATGACTTGCGAAATGATTGGCGTCATTTGAAGTAGGCTGCTGCGCCCGGATCAGCTGGCAGTACGCTTCCTGACCGCGGCGCGCTCGCAATAAGTCCTCCATCCTCAGCGATCATCGACACGGCGCCGTCCGGGGCGAGCGTCTGGGATTTGGCTGAAATAGGTCCGCATGTGAGCATAAAGTAATCGTACGATGTTCGCCTGTCATTTCCACTGACGAACTGGCAGTGCAAGCGGAAGAAGTTGAAGCGGATGCGTCGATACATCTCGTCGTCAAGCATTCGACTAAGTCTCACGACTTTAA
This sequence comes from uncultured Alphaproteobacteria bacterium, assembly GCA_963764155.1. Classification (GTDB taxonomy): domain Bacteria; phylum Pseudomonadota; class Alphaproteobacteria; order Rhizobiales; family Xanthobacteraceae; genus Bradyrhizobium. Next base: position 152,753 of record CAVXRI010000001.1, on the reverse strand, counting down.
TGGTCGCCTCGTTTTCTGTCGGCAAGCCCATTTCGGCCATCGGCCGGCTCTTGTAAAAGTTCAACAGGTCGATGAGGGCCTGATAGTCGCCCCAGAAGATCGCGCGCGACTTGGCGACGCGTTCCACCGTCGTGCGAAGGCGTATCGCCTTCGGGTGCAGGCCGATTTTGAGTATGGATGATCCAACGCTCAAGAACGTGACGGGAATTTTGCTCCGACCGAACGCAGGGTCCAGCTTCAAGGCGCGATCAAGTAGATCAACCGCAAGTACCGCGCCCAGACTGTGCCCAATGACTAATATTTCGTCTGCGGCAGAGTTGTTCGCCGCAGCCACGAGCTCGGCGGCCAACCTATCCAGTCTTTGCTCGATTGCCGAATTACCGCATCGAATATACTCGCGAGAAAAAATCCAATCGTCGAACAAGTCTCCCAGGCGGAGCCAGCGCCACGGGCCCGCCAAAACGGCTGCTATTCCCAAGAGACCGCCACCGGCAGCAATGGCAATTGATCCGGTGATCTTGAATGCAACCACGCCAATCAAAAAGGCGGCCGCGATGAGCAGTCCGAACATGACCAATGGATAGAGAAAGAAGAGCGCGTAGCGCCAGTTGCTCAGCAAGTAGCGCCAAAGAGTGCCGGTTAGAACGAAATCCAGAAACGCAAGGACACCGACGGAAATGCGTGAGCCAATGCTTCGACGCCCGAATGCCTCAATCACATCGTGCCATCGGACCAGACGGTAATCGGTTTCGACGAGCCAATCGGGGCCGGTTGTCGTCACGTTCCATCGTATCTGGTCGGTGGTGACATCCAAGCGGTCAACCGCCGCTTTCACTGACCAGGTACGTTGGAACCTGGCAATTTCGCGCACAAAGCGTCGTTGCGCGCTGACATGCGACGTGATTGCATCATAGCCGCCGATATGGAACACCAGCCGCTTCGCTACAGGCTTTCCGGAGATTGCCTTGTCCGGGACTGTCCGCTGTTCCATCGTGCTACTCGCTGCCCACGCGTAGATCGACCTGTAGTCAAATGACAGGACGTTGACGCCAGCGGTTGTCAAGAGAAAATCGACAAGTTATTGGGGAGCATGTGTCAATTGATTTTGCCAGGCGCAAGTCGAACCGCTCGAACAATAGCGTCGATCGGTGCTGCCATGATTATCGGAATGTCCAGCACGGCGCCCTCTCAAGCACAGGACGGGATTTCACCTGGAGAGAGATGCCTTGCGGCAAATTTGGATTTCTCGCTGGGCGCACAATTGCCCCGCACTGCTGCGCGTTTGAGATCTGGTGAGCCATTAAAGATTGTCGCGATCGGATCATCCTCAACGGTAGGACTCTGGGTGCTTAGGTCCGCGGCCACGTATCCGGAGGTGATGCGCCGAGAGCTCACGAGGCTTAGATCGACCGCCAACATTAGCGTTATCAACAGCGGTCGAGTTGGCGATACGATTCCAAGGAACATCGCACGGTTCGAGCGTGATGTTTTCGCCCACGCACCTGATCTTGTTATCTGGCAATTGGGCACCAATGACGTCGCCTGGGGTGGCCGGCCGGACCAAGGGCTCAAGAGGAGCGTTCTTGAAGGCGTAAGGGCACTTAAGGCGGGTTCTGCCGATATCGTGCTGATGGATCTGCAATATGCGCCGCAGGTGCTCGCTTCCGCTAGCTACTCAACAATGGAGGGTATCATCGCCGATGTCGCGAAGCAGGAACGGGTCGGGCTATTCTCTCGTTTTGCGCTGATGCGAAACTCGATCAATGCCGGAGTTGCACAAAGCGCGCTTGTGACGTGGGACGGCTTGCACAACACGGCCGATGGTTACGATTGCATTGGACGAGCCCTTGCGCGAGCCATCTCAACGAGTGCGCATTGAACGGCCTTAGGTCAGGCAATTCGAAGGATTCGGCCTTGGATGAATTTGGGCAGTAGGCGGGACAGCGGCGCTGAGCGTGCACATGCCCGTCAACGCGGATAAAGACCAATTCTCCTCGACAATGAGAGCAGCTCTCGCAGCAATGACAGCACAGCAATTGGCGCCGACGCCTGTCAGGAGGTGCGTTCATGCACCATTATGCCAGCCAACTCATTGACCTGTTGCTGGTGCTTCTCGCCGCGTGGATGGTGCCGGCCACCATTTTTATTATCTTCGCCCATTTCTCGCGCCTTAAGCATCCGGTCAGCGAATCGGTCTTTGGACGTGTGGTCATCATTTCCTTCTTCATCATAACCACGTCGATTTGGCTCCCGATAATTGTGGTTGCCATAATCTTATCGCTGATCGGTCATTTGTGGTATCGGTTCAGGGTAAAGCTACGAAGTAGCTAGATTGCTAGCAGGCGCAAAACAGGCGTCGAATAGCCGCCGGCATTCGATTCTATCGACGCGGATGTGAGGGCATATTTCGCCCTGAGATCTGCGCACTATGCGAACCAGGTCGCACAGCTTTTCTCATATCGAAACAGATCATGAGGCGAGGCCACGTGTCTCACCCCAGAGGTCCGCAGGGGCGCATGAGTTTCGAAAGCAGCGACACCCCTTCGCGACGGTTCTGACCAGATAGTGCCGGCGGACTCCGTTGACGCCGTCGAGCGAGGACACGACATATCCTGTACCGTCGATCCAGGTCACTGCTCCGGAGCAAGATATGAACGCGCCGCCAAACATCGATCCTATCACCGTGCATTCTGACACCGACGTTGTGCACTGGCTGACAAACGATACGCGCGATGAGCGCTTCATTGACAATATTTTCGCTGAGCTGTGTGTCCGGCTCCAGCGAGCGGGCATTCCCGTCAAGCGGGCGTCGCTTCATGTCCTAATCCACCATCCGCAATGGCTTGGCGCCCGGATCATGTGGGCCGACGGGATGCGCCAGGCCGAGCTTGCGAGAGTTGACTACGATGTCAGGGAGCGATCCGAATACATCGAGAGTCCCGCCAACGAAATCCATGACGGTGCCACCGAGGTGCGCGAGAATCTCGAACGCGATCCTTCGCTGGGCCGCAAGCACGCCATCTATGACGAGATGCGGGCGAGGGGCCTGACCGATTATGTGGCTTGGCCGCTGTACCATACGCTCGGCAAGCGGCATATCGTGACCTTTGCAACCGACCGGCCCGGAGGTTTCGACGACGCGCATATCGCCGGCCTGTTGAAACTGTTGCCGGTTCTGGCGCTGGTCAGCGAAATCCGTGTCAAGAACCGGCTGGCACGAACGCTGCTCGAAACCTATGTCGGGTCGCATGCCGGCGAGCTAATTCTGGCCGGCGCCACCAGGCGCGGAAGCGGGACGACGGTACGCGCCGCCATCATGATCTGCGATCTGCGTGATTTCACCCGGATCTCTGATAACTGGCCGCGCGATGAGGTCATTGATCTTCTGAACGGCTATTTCGACGCGATGTCGGAGCCGATTGCGCGACATGGCGGGGAAATTCTGAAATTCATCGGCGACGGTCTGCTCGCCATTTTTCCGCTCAGCCAGCCGTCGGCATGCGCAAACCTGCTGCATGCCGTGGCCGAAGCCCGTCAGGCCATGGTTGCCCTGAACGAAAAGAACAGCGAAGCCACTCGTGCCCCGCTGAATTACGGCATCGGGGTCCACGTGGGAGACGTTATGTACGGCAATATCGGGTCGCATACCCGGCTCGACTTTACTGTCATCGGCCCTGCGGTCAACATGGCTTCGCGTCTCGAAGCGCTCACCAAACAATTGGGAAGAACGGTGCTGCTGTCCCGCGCGTTCGCTGACTTCGTCAAAGGCGATTTCGATCTCGAACGCGTCGGCGAATATCCGGTGCGCGGCTTCAGCGACCCTATCGAGCTGTTTGCGTATCACGGCTGAATACCGATCTGCCGCGGGGTCCTGATCGCCCCCAAAAGGCGCGATGCCGCGAAAGTGAACGGCGGCGTGACTCCTTTCCACGGCCCCAAACGTCCTCGATTCACAAGAGCGACGAGCAGCCGCACCGGCCAAAGTGAGGGGGGTGCTCGACCGCAATTTATCGCCACGCCCAGTATCTCTGCAAAGAGGAGGTCAAGCATGCAGACATCATCTGAGAACGAGAGGAAGCGGATCGCCATGAAAAACCCGCCGATCGTGTCGCCGCAGGAGTGGGCGGCAGCGCGCGAGCAGTTGCTCACGAAGGAGAAGGAATTGACGCGTGCGCGCGACGCGCTGGCTGCCGAGCGCCGGCGGATGCCGTGGCAGGCCGTGGACAAGGCGTACGCGTTCGAAGGGCCTGCGGGCAAGGCTAGTCTGGTTGACTTGTTCGACGGCCGCCGTCAGCTGATCGTCTACCGCGCCTTCTTCGAGCCCGGGGTGCACGGCTGGCCGGAGCACGCCTGCATTGGCTGTTCGCTCGGGGCCGACCAGGTCAGCAACCTCGTCCACCTGAACGCGCGTGACACCACGCTGGTGTATGTCTCGCGTGCACCGCAGGCCGACATCGCGCGCTTGAAGGCGCGAATGGGCTGGGAAATCCCCTGGTACACTATCACCGACAGCTTCGACGCCGATTTCGGGGTGGATGAATGGCACGGCCACAACGCGTTTATCCGCGAGGGCGAGCGCGTGTTCCGCACCTACTTCATCAACGGCCGCGGCGACGAGGCGATGGGCACAGTCTGGAGCTACCTCGACATGACGGCGCTCGGGCGCCAGGAGGAGTGGGAGGACTTGCCGGAGGGCTATCCCCAGACCCGGCCGTACAAGTGGTGGAACTGGAACGAGAGTTACGTCCCCGACGCCGCGCCCGACCCGAAATGGGTCGAGGTGTCAGACGCCGGAGAGGCCGCTTTCCGGAAACGCGACAGCCAGGACCGGTGAGGCGCGGCAGCGCTCGCCGGCGCCGCGACTGATCTTGTTGCAGGAGAGCAAAATGAGCGACACTCATACCGTCATTCGCCGCTCCGGCGCGGTCCGCAGTGAAAACGGCAACTCGGCAGCGACAGGCGCGGCCGATTTTCTATACCTTGCGGCCGCGCCGACCTTTGCGACCATGGCGCTGCTGACTTGTGTCCTCGGTGGCGGATCGGCGGATGCGTTGTGTTCGATCGCGGGTACGTCACCGCTCAGCGGAATGGTCCCGATGTACCTTCTGATGAGTGCCTTCCACACTGCGCCTTGGCTGAAGCTGATCTCCAGCCGAGGGGGCGGTAGACATCGGTCCAGATCCGTGACTCCTTTTCCGAGCCTCGATCGTCCTGCTTACACGTGGGCACCTGAAACAGGAGCAGAACGATGAGCCTCAAGGACAAAAATATCGTCGTCACCGGCGGAAGCCGCGGGCTTGGCCTCGGGCTGGTCGAGGCGCTCGTCGCGCACAGCGCAAAAGTGACGGTCGTCGCCCGCGACGTCGAGGCGCTCGATTCCGTCCGCGCACGGCTCGGCGTCGCCACGATAGCCGCCGACGTGACGGACGAGACCGCCGCCCAACGCATCCTTGACCAGATCCGCCCGGATATCCTGGTGCTGAACGCCGGCGCCAAGCCGCCGATGGGCCGGTTCGACCAGGTGAGCTGGGCGGATTTCACCCTGTCTGGGAAACAGACGTCAAGGCCGGGCTCTATTGGCTGCAGGCGGCGTTGAACCTGCCGCTCAAGCGCGGCAGCCGGGTGCTGGTTGGATCGAGCGGGGCCGCCGTCAACGGATCGCCGATGTCCGGCGGCTACGGCGGCGCCAAGCGTATGCTCTGGTTCATGGCGAAGTATGCCAACGGCGTCGCGGAGCAGAAGCATCTCGGAATCCGCTTTCAGGCGATCGTGCCGCAGCAAATCATTGGCGGCACCGGCGTCGGCGACGCCGGCGCCAACGCCTATGCGCGGAGTATGGGCATCAAGGCCGAAGCGTTTTTGGCCGGCTTCGGCGCGCCGATGCCGCCGCGCGAATTCGGCGAGAAAGTGGTATCTGTGCTGCAAGACCCCAAATATGCCGACGGCTTCGCCTTCGGACTGAAAGGCGACAGCGGGATCACCATACTCGAGGGAGCGGCGGCTTGAGCGCAGCACAGCCATCGTCGAACGGCGACCGCCAGGCTGCGTTCCTCGCGTTGGCCGGCGAGTTGCAGCCAGAATTGCATCGCTATTGCGCGCGCCTGATGGGATCGGTCATCGACGGCGAGGACGTCGTGCAGGACACGCTTGTCCGGGCCGTCGTGGCGCTCAAGGAAATGGAGCAACAAGGCGTGCTGGAGACCCCGCCGCTTCGCCCATGGCTGTTTCGGATCGCCCATAATCGCGCCCTCGATCTGTTGCGCGGCCGCGCCGTGCGGCGGACCGAACCGATCGAGGCCGCCATTGATGTCGCCGATCAGGCGAACTCCGACCCCGTAGAGACGCTGATGCGCCAGGAAGCGGTCAAGACCGCCGTGTCGCGCTTTGCAGAACTTCCCGCCATGCAGCGCAGCGTCGTCATCCTGAAGGACGTGCTCGACGAGCAGCTATCAGAGATCGCTGCGCTTCTCGACCTCACGGTCGACGCCGTGAAGGGCCATCTGGCGCGGGGCCGCGCGCGACTTCGCGAGATCAATGCGCAGGCCCGCCCGCTTCCGGCTGCGCGGCCGGCGTCAGCAGCGGTGGCGCGCTATGTCACGCTGTTCAACCAGCGCGACTGGGACGGCCTGCGGGCGCTGCTCGCCAACGACGTAAAGCTCAAGCAGTCCTCGTACCCGGTCCGCGCCGGCAGAGCCGATGTCGGCATGTTCTTCGGCATCTACTCGAAGCTCGATCCGGTGTGGCTGGCACCCGCCTGGCTCGAGGGCCGCGAGGTGATCGCGGTGTTCGAGGACCGCGCCGCGCCGAAGCCGAGCTACTTCATGTGGCTCGAATGGCGTGACGGGCCAGATCAGCTTCATCCGCGACTACAAATATGTCCGCTATGTCACTGCTGATGCGGAGGTAACGCTGGCGTCCTGACAGGTCGCACGACGTTTGGATCTTGATCGAACTCCCGAATTGCTCGAAGCGCGTGCGTCGCGGTTTACAATTCCGATGTAAGCCCCCGTTTTGAAAAGACCCCAAAGCGCATCAGTTTAGTCTCTTAACCAGCGGGCCAGGTTCGAGCCCTGGTGCGCCCAACTGAAGCGCTTTTGATGCAAACACCGACAAATCGGTCCGAACGTCCAAACGAGGGTGCTCGTTGGCTTCAGGACAGTTTTCCTTTGACTCTAGAACCGGCGGCCACGTCTAGCGGTATTGGGGTCCTGTTAAGCTTTTCCATACATCCTCTCGTCGTTCCGCCGACAAATTCGAGAGGACAGAAATGAAACCCCTGAAAATGACAGCTTTGGCCGTGGCCACGGCAGCAGTGCTAGCGACGTTTGCCGCTCAAGCTGAACCCGTGACGAAATTGCGTATCGACTACGCATCCTACAATCCGGTGAGCCTGGTGCTCAGGGAACAAGGCTTGGTGGAAGCCGAGTTCGCCAAGGACGGCATCGCCATCGAGTGGGTGGCCAGTGCGGGAAGCAACAAGGCTGTCGAGGGTCTCAGCAACAACACCATCGATTTCGGTTCAACCGCAGGTGCCGCAGCTCTTCTTGCTCGCGCCGCCAAAGTGCCGTTGAAGTCGATCTACGTGTTCTCGCGTCCGGAATGGACCGCGCTGGTGATTCCGGAAAACTCACCTCTCAAGACGGTTGCCGATCTCAAGGGCAAGAAGGTCGCCGTAACCAAGGGTACCGATCCGCACATTTTCCTGCTGCGTGCACTGGAAAACGCCGGCCTCTCCGACAAGGACATCACGATCGTTCCGCTGCAACACGCGGGTGGTCGCGCGGCGATGGAAAAGGGCGAAGTCGATGCCTGGTCCGGCCTCGACCCGATGATGGGGCAGGCCGAGCTCGGCTCCAAGGCGAAATTGCTGTTCCGTGATCCCTACCTCAACACATATGGCGTTCTTAACGTTCGTGATGATTTCGCCGAAGCTCATCCCGATCTGATCGAACGCGTACTGCGGACCTATGAAAAAGCGCGGCAGTGGGCGATCCAAAATCCGGAAGGCTTACGCGCAGCGCTTGTCAAAGCGGCAAAGATCGATGACGCCGTCGCCGGCCGGCAGCTTGAACGCACCGATCTGCGCAACTCGGCGATTGGCAACGCACAGCAGCGCACCATCAAAGCGGCTGGCGAAGCGCTCCAGCGCGCCGGCATCATTGCTGCCGACATAGATGTCGAGAAGACCGTCGCTGATCTCATCGACACGCGCTTCACGATAAAGCTCGGATCCAAGTGATGCAAAACAGGGGGAGGCGCTGTTCGCGCCTCTCCCTTCTTGGCGGTTCGGGTGTCTAAGCAGGTGACTAAAATGCCTCAGCTTCGCCTTGGTGTCGGTGCTCGTCTCTGGGTCTCGATCGCTGCGATCTCACTGCTTCCTGTGGTGGCGGCCGGTGTGTCCTGGCGCGCCTTCGATGCCATCCAGGAATCGTTCAGCGGTATCGTCGTGGAGAAGCTCCCACGCATTGAAATTTCGCTTAACCTGGCGCGACAGGGTGACCGGGTTGTACTGGCGGGTTTGAGCTTGGCCGACGCGAAGACGGATGAAATTTACGCCGCTCAGCAAAAGCTTCTGGCGGAAGAAACCGATCGCGCGACAGAGCTTCTTGGAAGGATCGTCAAGGCAGGCGGGAGTGACGCAGAGATCGCGCTCGTCAAGACCAGTCTTGATCGATTGAACATGGGGGTCGGAGCGACCGCCTCGCTTGTCAAGAATTCCCTGGAGCATCAAGGCCGCCTGGCACCATTGCCGTCACAGGTGTCTCAAATTGGGCTCAAGACGGCGTCAGCACTGACGCCGTTTGCCACCGAGCAATATAACGCGATGACAGGCTTGCTGTCGGCCCTCGGTTCTGAGGAAACCGCCAGCAACGAGCGGCAGAAAGCGGCGGAGAAGCTCCGGACGCTGGCCGATGGCGTACGCGCGATCAATCGCCTCGGAAATGCCAATGCTGCGATACAGTCGGCTTTTTTCCAGATCCCGACGGCACACGAGGGCGCAGAACTCGACCGGGTGACCCAAACACTTCGCAGAGAACTGGATACCATGCATGCAGCGCTCGATGATCTCGATGACAAAGCTGCAAGGGCGGTAGAGCCCCTGATCGGCGAATGGGAAAAGATCATCAAGGCGAACTATCCCGCCGCAAAGCGTGAGCTTTTGGTGCTGCAGGATCAGCGCGCGGGAGCCATGAAGGACAATAACGGTCTTGCAGTGGCTCTCGCCAAGGCAATTGAAGGCGGGGTCGGCTCGGCCAAGAGCGAAGTCAGCAGCGCCGCAACGAGCATTGGCTCGCTGGTGACCCGCAGCAAGGGAATGCTGTTGGCAACTGCTGCAATCGCCCTCGCGGTTGGGCTTCTGGTCGGCTGGCTCTATGTGGCGCGAAGCGTAGTGCGGCGTCTGGTCGGCGTGGAGCGGGCGATGCGCGGCATTGCCGAGGGCAATCTCCAGGTCGATGTTCCGCGAGCAGGAGATGACGAGATCGGGACAATGGCCGCCGCTTTGCAGGTCCTCAAGGACAACACACTCGAGATGCGCCGTCTCGAAACCGAGCAAGCTGACTCCAAGATGCGCTCCGAAACAGAGCGCCGCAGCGCAATGCACGATCTTGCGAGCCGCTTCGAGCGCACCATCGCAGGGCTCGTCGAAACGGTCGCCGCGTCGTCCACGGAAATGCAGGCTTCCGCGCAGTCCATGGCGACCATCGCCGAGGAATCCAATCGTCAGACCGGGGTCGTCGCATCGACCTCGGCGCAAGCATCCAGCAATCTGCAGGGCGTGGCGAGCGCTACGGAAGAGCTTGCGACATCGGTTCGCGAAGTCGGCCGTCAGGTTAGCCAATCCGAGAAGATCGCCGCTCAAGCCGTGGACCAGGCGACCAAGACCGATCGTATCGTTGAAGGCCTGGCGCGTGCCGCCGAGCAGGTCGGAGCGGTCGTCAACATGATCAGCGACATCGCCGCGCAAACCAACCTGCTCGCGCTGAACGCGACAATCGAAGCAGCCCGAGCCGGAGAGGCCGGCAAGGGTTTTGCGGTCGTCGCTTCCGAAGTCAAATCGTTGGCCAATCAGACGGCAAAGGCAACCGAAGAGATCACGACCCAGATCAAGGAAATTCAGGGAACGACCGGGGAGGCGGTTACCGCTATTCGGAACATCGCCGCCACCATCGGTCAAATTCACGGGACTGCCAGTAGCATCGCCGCGTCTGTTGACCGGCAGGGCAGCACGACCGAGCAGATCACGGTCAGTATCGAGCAGGCCGCCGCAGGCTCACGCGAGATATCGGCTACCATCGTAACGGTAGCGGAGGCTACAAACGAAACGGGGATGACCGCTCATCAGGTTCTGGATGCCGCCACAGAGCTGTCGAAAAACGGCGAGCGTCTCCGTACAGAGGTCGATGCATTCATCGCCAGCGTTCGCGCTGCCTGATTCGATCTGCAATATCGGTGCGGGTGGCCGCACCTGAAGATCAAGCATTGCGATTGCTTCTTCGATTCGCCTCTCAAGCCCCTGAACATGCGCTCAGGCCTCTAGCGCGGCCGCTGCCGACCCCCAGAAATTAGCTCAAGTTAACAACGCGATTTTGTCGTGATCGAGCCTTTAACGGCTAGGATCAAACGACGGCGCATGGAGTTGTGTCTTGGCGCTTTCGGCCGGCGGTGCGATGCGTCGTTACATGAGCTGAAAGCTGTGGCCTGCGACAGGAGCCATCGCGTGGACGCCACGTTGTGCGGGCGTCGCGCGTCGTAGCGTATGGCTGCGTCGACCAGAGCCAGCGAGGCCATGGGTTGCTCATGATCAGTCGAACGGTCGCCGTTTTGATGATGCTCGGTATCGGTGTGGCGCACGCCCGTGACGATGGGCGCTATGCCAATTCGCCGCTCAAGCCCTGGTTCGAAAGCCTGCACAGCAAAGACGGCGTGCAATGCTGCGCAAACGCCGACGGCATGGTGCTCTCGGACGTCGATTGGGAGGTCAAAAACGGGCATTATCGCGCGCGTGTGGATGGGCAATGGTTAGAAGTTCCCGATGACCGGGTGATCACCGAACCCAACCTGGCCGGGCGGACGATGGTCTGGCCCTATTACCTCAACGGTAATCCCATCGTCCGATGTTTCATCCCGGGGAACATGAGCTAGGAATAACGCAATAAAGGCCGCGATCTGTCCTCATTTCCGCCGCGCCATCACCAACGAGCCGATCTCGCAGCCGCGAACTGCCGAGTTCGGCGCACGAGCGCGTCTTCGATGCGGCTTTTTCCTTGTCAAGCTGGCCCGGTCAGGTGCAGATTTTAAAAACACCGGCATGCAAATGTGCTGGTTCAGATCAGGGGCGGAAATCATGAAGAGATTTTCTATTGCACACGCCGCTTTATTTGGCTTGGCCTGCTCACTTGCAGGGCCGAGTAATGCGCAGCAGGAAGTGAAGCAAGACGCCAAGTCTTCATCCGGCATGGCAAAGGTTTCTACGGTCACTCAAGCTCAACTCAACGCAGCGGACAAGAACGCGAGCAATTTTCTTCTGACCAACGCCAATTACGCGCAGACCCGGTTTCACCCCGCACGGGAAATCAACCGTGACAATGTGAAGAATTTGCACGTCGCCTGGATATTCCAGACCGATGTCAAGGAATCCCTGGAAACATCGCCGATCGTTGTCGACGGCATCATGTATGTGACGACGTCCTTCAGCCATGTCTATGCGGTCGACGCCAAAACCGGCGCTCAGCTCTGGCACTACAACCACAAGATGGGACCGGTGACGACGTTCTGCTGCGGTCCCAACAATCGCGGCGTCCAGGTGCTTGGCGATCTCGTTTATCTCGCCACGCTGGACTCCAAGCTGATCGCGCTGAATTCGAAGACCGGCGACGTCGTCTGGAAAACCGACATCGCGGACCCGGAGCTCGGCTATAGCGAGACCATGGCTCCGACAGTCATCAAGGACAAGGTCCTGATCGGAACGAACGGCGGCGAATACGGCATCCGTGGGTTCGTGAAGGCCTACGATGCGAAGACCGGCAAGCTGATCTGGACCTTCAACACGGTTCCTGAGAATTCGGTTGGCGTCTGGGCGACAAAGGACGCCACCGGACGAGACATGCACCGCGATATCCAGGCCGAAAAAGACCAGCTCAACAAGAGCGGCGACCCCTACCAGAAGCTGGGAGGCGGCGTCTGGCAAAATCCGGCTGTCGATCTCGCGACTAATCGGATCTATTTCGTGGTCGGCAATCCTTCTCCCGATCTCGACGGCTCGATACGGCCTGGCGACAATCTTTATACGGACTCGCTGGTTGCGCTCGATCTCGACACCGGCAAATACGTCTGCCACTTCCAGTACATCGCCCATGACGTATGGGATCTCGACGCTGTGAGCCCACCCGTACTGGTCGATGTAAAGGATAAAGGCGGCAAGACGGTCCCCGGTGTGATCCACGCCGGAAAGACCGGTCACATCTATGTTCATGACCGGAAGGATTGCAGCCTGATCCGGTTCTCCGAGGCCATGGTGCCGCAGGAGAACATGTGGGTTCTGCCGACAAAGGATGGCACCCGCATGCTTCCGGGAGCGAATGGCGGCGTCGAGTGGTCGCCGATCGCCACTGATCCCGGACAGGCGCTCGCGTACGCGATTAACCTGCATCAACCCATGAACTACAAGGTTGAAAATTCGCCGTATCCCAATGGGAAGCTGTGGCTTGGTGGTGCGTTTACCGCGATCGCGGGCGAAAAGCAGTCCGGCAACATCACCGCCGTCAACTACGACACCGGCAAGATCAAATGGCAGGTGAAGACGCCTGAACCCATGATTGGCGGCATCCTCGCCACCGCGGGCGGTCTTGTTTTCACCGGTGAAGGCAACGGCAAGTTCGCGGCCTACAACTCGTCAACTGGCAAGGAGCTGTGGAGCTTCCGGGCCGGCGCGGGCGTGAATGCGCCGCCTTCCACCTACATGATGGGCGGCAAGCAATACATTGTGGTCGGCGCAGGTGGAAACACCCAGGTCGACTTCAAGCGCGGCAACAACATCATCGCTTTCACGCTCGACTGAGCGAGCGGGCGTTACAATGGTCAACGAGCGGGGCCGGCAGCGGCCCCGCTTTCGTTGAGGCCTCAGGGAGTGAGATGGTGCACTGCAAGTCGGGCTGGCTGTTTCGTGGTGTAATCATCCTCGGATTGTGTTTGGGCGCGGGCGCAGCGCCCGCAATTGCCGAAACCATCGCCGAGAAAGTAGAGGTCTGCGCCGCCTGTCACGGTCAGGACGGCAAGCCGATCGACAGGACCATCCCCATCATCTGGGGACAACAACTTGGATACATCTACGTTCAGCTTCGCGACTTTAAACGCGGCGACCGCAAGAACGAGATCATGCAGCCGATCGCCTCGTCCTTTGACAAGGACGACATGCTTGCGATCGCGGAATATTTCTCGACAAAGCGCTGGCCTGATCTGGGCCAGCCGCGAGCCCCAAAGGACGTTTCGGCGCGGGCCGCGAGCGCCAACCGCTCGGTCGGCTGCACCGGCTGCCATCTCGATCAGTTCCAGGGCGACGGCACGGTGCCTCGACTGGCCGGCCAAAGCGTGCAGTATTTGACCAAGACCATTGCCGATTTTCGCACGCGCGCGCGGGGCAACAATCCGGGCATGTCCGACCTGATGCTGGCGACGACCCCTGACGATCTGGCGGCTTTGGAAGAATATCTGTCCGGATTGTAGGAACGATCAGGGCCGCGTCAGCCGTTCACGCAAGCTGGAGATCACGGTCAGATCCGCGGCGCGTTTGCCGGCCTTGTCCTTGAGAGCGGGATCGGCGCCTCGCGCCAGCAGCAGGCTGGCGATTTCGGCATGGCCGCCTTCGGCAGCCATCATCAAGGCGGTGCGACCACGGTCATCCCGATCGTCGATATGCGCGCCGGCGTCCAGTAAATAGGAGACGACCTTGATCGCTTCCGCTTCCGGCACCTTTTCGTCTGGACCCGACGCCCACATCAGCAATGTGAGATCGTTGCGGTAACGCGCGTTGATATCGATGTTTCGCGCCAGCAATCGCTTTACGATGTCGAGATGTGCACCCGCCGCCGCATAGACGATCGGCGGCTTGCCGGTATCGTCGGGAAGTCGCTCGTCGGCCCCATGCGCGAGCAGGGCTTCGACGATGGCGTCGCTGCCGGAATAGGATGCGGCGGCAAGCGGAGAGATGCCGCTTCGTCCGGTGAGCTTGACGTCGGCGCCGCGTTCGATCAGCCGTTGCGCGACGGACGTCTGACCGCGTTCCGCAGCGTAGTAGAGCGCAGTTGCGCCGGCGAGATTGCGTGCGTCGATGGGAGCGCCGCGCGCCAGCAAAAGGTCGACCATTTCGAGATGGCCGAACCGTGCGGCATGGCTAAGCGGCCGCGCGCCAAACCGGTCACGGGCGTCGAGCGATGCGCCGTACTCGAGCAGTTCAGTCGCGAGCGCGATACAATTCCCGTCCGCTGCCGAAAACAAACTCAACGATACCTCGATCGCCGTGATTTGCGGCTTCGCGGCGCGGAACCGCCGACCCAATTCCTGACACTGTTCGGAATCGCCAGCGAGAGCGGCCGACGCGGAGCTCGCTGCGATCGCGAGCGAGCATAGAAGCAACACGAGATGGCGATACAAACGGTCTCCTCCTCTGCCAGTTTTTCATAGCTTGGCACGCCCGCAAGGCGGTGCCAAGTCGGGGTGCTCAGTGGTAGCTGCCGATGCTGATGGCGAGGGATATGAGGCCGACCAGCACGAGACTGAGGGCCCAGCTCGCATCCAGATTGAACCAGCTTCTCGACAGGAACTTGAGACCCAAATACCGATAGACGAGCCACGCCAGCAATCCGCCGGCCGCGATCATGGCGATGGAGTGCACGACGGAGACCAGGACGGCGGTGCCGAAACTCGTGTTCACAAGCGTGTCCGCCGCCCGGTGTCCTTTGTCGAGATCAGCCGCTTGGCAAAGCCCAAGATAAATCGGAACGAGCATCAGCCCCGCGCCGTGCGCGATCGCAACGACAAAAGACCAGAGCGCCAGTTGCGTCGGTCTGATCCGCGCCAACATCCGCGGATGGCGCCGTCGAGCCAGCAGGAAAACCCCAAATCCGATAACCAGGAGACTGGCGCAGATCTGGATCGGTCGCTGCCATTCGACGAGGGTGAGGAGCATCGCGAAGGGAAAGAGGATCATCAGCACGGCCAGGAGATGGCCGACCGATAGCGGCCAAAGCGCCGCGACAAGGCCGCGAGGGCTCTTTTCCATGAGTCCGGCCGAGACGGCGAGCGGCCACCCCATCCCCGGGTTCAGCCCGTGATAGAGGCCGCTCACCACGACAGCCAACCAAAGCCCGGCAGATGTCCAGGCAGGTCCGGTCAAATCTAGACCGACGGATAGCAGAACGAATCCGTCGAACAGTCTCCTCCGTCCAGCCGGATTTGATGTGCGCGGTAGCCCTCGGGGAAACTCACCCAGTAATCCCTGGCCAATTCCAGTCCGCCGTTCGGGTTTGCATTCGCCATCACCTCCGCGCCCGGCACTCCCTCGGGATAGAACTGGTTGTCCCACGTCGAATACAGCGAGTTGGTCCAGTATACGCGTTTGCCGTCGCGGCTGATCTCCACCATCTGCGGACCGCCCGTATACGCTTTGCCATTTGGGTGAGGAGCGCGACGGACGATGCCGCCGGTGTGCACCGAGCCGGCAAGCTTCGGCTTGCGGGGATCGCTGACGTCGTACTGACGCATCTCGCCTGTTCCCCAACAGGAAACGTAGAGAAACCTGTCGTCCATCGACAGGTCGATATCGGTGACGAGCGGCGGCACTGCGCCGAAGCCCTGCAGCAGCGGCGGAAGCTTTTCCTTGGGCGCCGGCTCGGCCGGGATCGTGGCGGTCTTCTCGACATGAAACTTGCCGCCCTCGCGCCACCAGGTCCAGATCGAGCCTTCGAGGTTGGTGGTGTCGACAACCACGCCAAGGAAACCATGCTCGCGAACGGGATCGTGCGCGGGCCGCACTTCCAGCACCATCTGGTGGTTGGCGCCGAGATCGACGGTCTGAACGTTACGCCGGGCGCGAAGGTCCCAAAAATGCACCCGATGGCCATACTTGTTGGAGAGAAGGTCCTCGGGCACGATTCCGTTCTCGAACTGCGGCGGTAGCCCCCATTCGCTCGTCACCATGTAGTCGCGCGGCAGATTCCACCAGAAGTCATAGTGCAGTCTCTGTGGCCCGCGATCGATCTCCCAGCGCCCGAGGACCTCGAACGTCTCGCAATCCATGATGAACACGCCGGGCGGTCCGTCGGTGCCATCCTTGCCGCTGCCGCCGAGAGTGCTGACGTAGATGCCTTCCGGTCCGCAGTGAACGGTGTGAGGGCGCGAATAGCCGGTCTTCTTGAAAATCTCCTCGGGCTCGATGATCTTGTGAATCCTGGCCTTGGTGGGGTCGGGCTTCGTATCCACGATGTAGATGCGCGAGGACCGGATTCCCGGGATGATCAGATAACGGCGCTCGAGGAAGGCGTGGCCGCTCAGCGGGGACAAGGACGACGAGCAGGCGTTCCAGCCGAAATGATGAAACTCATCGCCCTTGTTGGGCATCGTCACGGTGTGGACGATTTGACTGTAGGTCGGTGAACCCGGCCTGGTGTCGATCACCGCCAGCGCATCGGGCTTCGAGAAGTCGCCGCTTAACAGCAAGGTGTAAGCGAAATTCTCGGGCGGAGCTTCCATCGCAAGTTTCGGCGATGCGTGAAAGGTAGGGTCTGGCCTCACGGTCATTTTATGCCTCCCGTTGTTTCGGCGAACTCCGTTGTAAGATTCTCTGGCTGTCGAACAGCGCCCGCAAGCCTAGCCCAAATCGCGGCAGTGTTCGACGCGCAGGCGAGCCGCTATTTGCCGCAGAGATTGGAACCATTGACGCTCGGCCCTCGGCCCGACGGCAGCGGCGATGATGGTGAGTACTGGATCGCCCGGTCAAGCCGGGCGACGACAAGGAGTAGCTCTTCCGAGGAGGGGAGTCGTCCCAAATCCGTCGTCCTCGAACCCACCTCTGTAGTCCCCGAACCCCACATCTGTCATCGCCCGAACCCCACATCTGTCATCGCCCGGCTTGACCGGGCGACCCAGTAACCGACGCTGCACGACATCGAGCGCAGGTGAACCCAACAAACCCGGCCAGTACTCATGCGGCGAGGATGGTGAGTACTGGATCGCCCGGTCAAGCCGGGCGACGACAAGGGGAGTAACTCTCCCGACGAGCGCCTCGCTGCTCTCTCTCTATGATCGCCGAGCCGCTATTTGCCGCAGGGCATTGGAAGGAGCGACGCTCACCCCACCGCGGCGCGGAAAACTCTCATGTAATTACCGCCCGCGATCTTCCCGGCGTCTTCGGGCGTGAAGCCGCCGCGCAGCATCGCCGCGACCAGTTGCACCCATTGCGAATAGTCCTGCACGATGCCGGGCGCGACCTGCTGGTCGGTGCCGATGCAGACGTGATCCACGCCGACGACTTCGACCATTTCTTTCAGGCCGTCGACGTATTTGTCCAGGCTCGGGAAAAAGTGCCAGATGCCGATCGCGCCGCCGGTCTCGGCGACCGCGCGGGCGTGATCGCGGCTGATCTGCCGCCCCGTGAGCGGCGTCGGCCCCATCGCGGCGGATTCCGCAAGGGCGGTGTGCGACAGCAGCAGCGGCTTGGTCGCGACCTTGACCGCCGCCTTCACGGTATCCTCCGTGGCGTGCGCGACATCGCAGACGAATCCCAGCCGGTGACACGCCTGTATCGTCTCCGCGCCGAACGGCGTCAGCCCGTGATGCGTGACGGTGCCGGTCTGAAAATCTCCGATGTCGTTGGGCGTGTAGTGCACGAGTTGAACATGCCGGACGCCGCGCTGATGCGCCTGTTCCAGCCGCTCGAGCTTGCCCTCGAGAAAATCCAGCCCTTCGACATCGCCGACGATCGCCGGTTGTCCCGCCGCATGCGCTGCTTCCAGATCCGCCGCCGTCAACGCGCGCCTGACGCCGTGATGGGCGACCAGCTCGTCCGCCCAATCCAGCCGCCCCAAGTGATACCGATAAAGCTGGCCCGGCTCCGGCACGCGCAACGCGCCGAGAACGCCGGCCGGATTGCGGCCGAGGATCGGACCGTCGGGCACATCAGCCAGGCAGGCGACCGCCAGCGAGCCGGCCTTCATCCCCTTGGCGAGATCGCTGCTCGGCGGCGCCTGCGAGGTGATCCCGGTCGCTCCGCCATGCGTGTGGACATCGACCGAGATGGATTTGCGAAGCACCTCCAGCGCGACCGTGGCGGTTTCAGCCGTCTGCGCCGCCGCGGTCGAACCGAGCGGACCCACGCCGCCGCTGAGCATGGCCCCGACCGAGGCCAGCACCGTGCTCCACATCCACTGGCGGCGCGTGAACGCGTGGCCGTGAGCGCAGCAACCCCCACCGCAGCAATCCATGTCGTCCTCCCCTGACGTATTCGCCGCCTCGCGCCCCGCGCGAGCGATGCTTTGGCGCCACCTTATGGCAAGCCGAAACGATCGCCAACCGGTCGGTCGTCGTCCGCCGATGGTGAATACTGGATCGCCCGGTCAAGCCGGGCGACGACAAGGGGAGTAACGCTGCCATCGCCCCACCCACCACTGTCATCGCCCCACCCACCACTGTCATCGCCCCACCCACCACTGCCATCACCCCACCCACCACTGTCATCGCCCCACCCCCAACTGTCATCGCCCGGCTTGACCGGGCGACCCAGTAACCGACGCTGCACGACATCGCGCACCAGGCAGCCCCAACAAACGCCACCAGTAGCTCATTGGCGCAATGATCCCGTGCCTCATTCCGGCGATGGTGAGTACTGGATCGCCCGGTCAAGCCGGGCGACGACAAGGGGAGTAACCCCACCCCCCACTGCCGTCGCCCCACCCACCACTGTCATCGCCCCACCCACCACTGTCATCGCGCCACCCACCACTGCCATCACCCACCCACCACTGTCATCGCCCCACCCCCAACTGTCATCGCCCGGCTTGACCGGGCGACCCAGTACCCGACACTGCAAACCGCGCGGTCCAAAACAGCGTCCATGCCCCGCCATCGCGCCCGCGAAGGTGTCTCCCATTTGCATCATCCACACTGAACTCGCGCCGAGGGCGCTCCAGTCCTAGTTCTGGCGCTACCGTCCAAGCGACGTGCCGGCCCCATCGATAATGCTTGGAGCACGTCGAGTTGCGCGCGCTCATCATCGGGATGAGTTTGCGCCGCGCGGCGAACAGGTGGGGACTCGGGAATGAGTGCGATGGACGGGGACAATCAGGCGAACACCGGCGCGAACAAGCGGACCAACAGCCGGGCGAGGCTGAAGGCGCTGGCGCGGCGTCAAGCCGCCAAACGCAGTTTCACCACAGCCCCCGCGCTCACCCTGGCGCTGCTGGCCGCGCCGTTCGCGATGATGGGCCGGGCCGAGGCCGCCTGCGTGACCACGGGCGTCAATGTCGATTGCACGGGCGCAAACGCCAACCAGGGAGCGCCGACCGACACCGGCCTGACCTATCATATGAATACCGGCGCCACGGTCGCGGGCGGCGCTGCTAACGGCATTCAGTTCAGCGATGGCGCGGTCAATGTTGACGCTGGCGGCGCGGTGACGAGCGCGACGGGTGCAGGCATCGATGGCCATTTTCTCACGACTGTAGGCAACGTCGGGACCATATCAGGGGCCGACGAAGTCTTCAGCGACAACGGCGTCCACGTGGTCAACTCCGGAACTATCACCGGCACGACCTTCTCCGGCGTCGCTTCTTTGACCTCGCTATCCCTGCAGCAAACCGGGGGAACCATCTCGGGACTGACTGTGGGCGTCGATGCTAGCTCATCGGCCGACCCTTACCGTCTCCGCCCGGCACCATCCGGGCGACCGGCGTCGGCGGCGCGGGCGTTTTCGGCGGAAGCGGCGTTACCGTGACCGCCACCGGCGGTGCGATCACCGGCGACGGATTCGGCCTGCACTCCGTGGCTGGGGACATCACCGTGGACAATGGCGGCGGCGGCGCCATGATTACCGCCACGGGCGCCAACACTGGCGTCGGGATTGCCGGCGTAAACGTCACTGTCACCAACAATACCGGAATCATCTCGGGTGGCTTGTCGGGCATCAACGCAGGAGCTGGCACCGCCACGGTGAACAATTCGCACAATATTACCGGCTTTGGCACTACTGGCTTCGGCTTCGGCATCGTCGCTTCAACTGTCGATGTGACCAATAACAGCAGTGGCGTGATCGCAGCCAATGGTTCGGGTGGCACCGCCATCGACGGCTTTAACGTGACGGTGAGCAACGCCGGTTCGGTTCAGGCCGATGCCGCCAATGGCATTGCTATCTTTGGCGCTACCACGCTCAGGGTTGACAACACCGGCAACATAACAGCTGGCGGCACCGCCATTGAAGGAAATGGCACGACCGTGATCAACAATCTCGGCGCCGGCTCCAGTATTTCAGCCTCGAATTTCGGCATTTTTGCCAATAACGCCGCGACGACGATCACAAACGAGAGGCCAAATCCGGGCAACCGCCGGCACCGTGTGCCCGTTCGCGCAGGCTTCGGCCTAAATTTGACGAACAGCGGCTTAATCTCCGGCGGCGCCGCTGGAACTGGCATCAACGCGGGCAGCGTGACGGCGATCAATTCGGGCACGATCAGCGGGGGCGATGGCGCTTTTCGTCGGCTCCGGCGGCGGACAAATCGTAATCACCAACTCGGGCACAGTAAGCGGTGTCGGCAACGGCGTGGATGGCAGCGGCACCGGGGGAACGACCGTCACCAACGCCTCAACCGGCAGGTTCCTGTCAACGGGAGCCAACGGCAACGCCATCTTTGGCGGCGACGCAGCCATCGTCTCCAACGCCGGCCTGATCCAGTCGACCGGTGCCAACAGCAACGGCGTTTTCTCCAACACGACAGCCCAGGTCAAGAACGCCAGCACCGGCAGGATTTCCGGGGTCGGTTTCGGCATCGGCTCGCTCGGATTCCGTCACCGCCGACAGTGCCGGCAGCATCTTCGGTGGCGTGGCCGGCATCAGCGCGACCACCACTGCGACCGTGAACAGCACCGGCAGTGTTTCCGGCCTGGCCTTCGGCGTGCTCGCGGGCACGGCGACGATCGTCAACGCCGGCAGCATCCCCGGCATCATCGCCATTGAGGCAACCGACAATACAAAAGGCAGCGTCATCACCAACTCCGGCACGATCAAGAGCACGGCCGGCGCGACAGGCACCGCGATCAAATTGTCCGCCGCCGACGATACGCTGACGATCAAGCCCGGTTCGAATATTATCGGCCTGATCGACATGGGCAACGGCAACGACACCATCAATGTCGAGGGTGCCCCGCCTGTGGCGCACGGGGTGTCGTTTATTTCCCGCAGCCTCGGCGCCATTGTCACCTCGCTGAAGGCGCAGCTTGTCAATTTCGATACCGCCACCGGCGACATCCTCAACGTCATCGCCGGTGTATCCAGCGGCGCCAGCCAGCCGACCGTGACCGTCGGCGGCGTCACCGCCGCGCTCGATCCGACCGCGCTGGCGCAGCAGGATCGCGTGTTGATGGATGTCGCGGGCGGCGCGTCCTCGATGGTGCAGGGCCGGCTCAATTCCGCCACTGCCGGCAATTCCAACGTGCAGATGATGAGCTATGCCGGGGATAGCGATGTGGCGGCGCAGGCCAAATCGGCCTTTGGCGGCGCGCTCGGCTATGCCGCCGATCCGCGCGAGGCCAACGCGCAGATGTTCAACAAGGCCCCGGCGGTGGGCTGGAGCGCCGCGCCGATCAACGTGTGGAGCAGCGCCTTTGGCGGCCTGCGCAACCAGAACGACACGGCCACCACCCTGAGCTCGCGCTCCAGCGCCTTCGGCGGCGCGATCGGCGTCGATCGCAAGCTGCGTCCCGACTGGCTGATCGGTGTGTTCGCCGGCGGCGGCGCCGGCAATCTGTCGGTGGATCAAAATTCGCAGAAGGTCGATAGCGATTACTTCTTTGCCGGCGTCTATAGCCGCTACGAATGGTCGAACCAGTATGTCGATGTGACCATGCAGGGCGGCAGCGTCAACAACCGCTCCAACCGTCTCGTGCAGAACGGCATCACCGGCCTGCCGGAACAAGCCACCGCCAACGCCAACGGCTGGTATGTCAGCCCCGAGATCTCCTACGGTTATCATTTCGGGCTCGGCAACGGCTACGTGCTGACGCCGATGTCGCGCGTGCGGTATGTCGCGGGCTTCTTCGATGGCTACAACGAAACCGGCTCGGCGCAGACGCTGTCGATCGGCCGCCGCACCTTGCAGGATTTCGAGGAACGCGCCGAGCTTGAACTGTCCAGGACCACGGATTTCGGCGGCCGCTTGCTCAAGACCATGGTCCACGGCGGCGCGATCGGCTTGCAGCGCGCCGGCGACGCCACCATCAACGCGGTGCTGATCGGGCAGGGCCTCACCTTCGCCACACCCGGCAAGAGCAGCGCGGTGGGCGCCGTCGTCGGAACCGGCTTCGACTATCACACCAGCGCCAACGTCGCGCTGTTCGGCGCCGTCGAAGGCCAGTGGATGACCGACCAAAGCCGCACCGTAACCGCCCGCGGCGGCGTAAGGATGGCGTTCTAGGCGCGGGCACGGCAGGAGCGTTTCACTCCCCGCGCCGTCGCCCCCTCTGTCAGTGCCCGAACCCCACCGCTGTCATCGCCCAACCCACCGCTGTCATCGCCCGGCTTGACCGGGCGACCCAGTAACCGACGCTGCACGACATCGAGCGCGAATGTAGCCCCGATGATGCGACCAGCGCTCACTCCGGCGATAGCGGTGAATACTGGATCGCCCGGTCAAGCCGGGCGACGACAAGCGGAGTAACGCTCCCGTCCGCGCCGGCGCGTCACCTAAACCCCACCGCTGTCATCGCCCACCCACCGCTGTCATCGCCCAAACCCACCTCTGTCATCGCCCAACCGCACCGCACTGTCATCGCCCGGCTTGACCGGGCGACCCAGTAACCGACGCTGCACGCCACCGCGCGAACGTGTCACCCAATTGCATCATCGCTGCTGAATTTATCGCGGGATTCGTTTCCGTCCTAGTTCGCGCGCTCCCGTCCAAGCGTTGTCCTGCTCCGGCATCTAACGCTTGGGTTCATCGAGTAGCGCGATTCCCTCCGGGGATATCGCTGTGCAGAAGGCAAGGGGCGGATAATGAACAAGATCGACGCTAACACCAGCGCGAAACGCAATTCGTCAGGCGCGCGCGCGCTCAAGCTGGCGCTGCTTGCGAGCATCGCGGGTTGCGCGCTCGGTCCGGGATTGCTGCCCGCCGCGGCCACCGATATCGCCGCGCCCCGCATGTACGCCAAGGCGCCCCCGATGGCGGTTTCGCCTGTTTATGACTGGTCCGGTTTCTACGCCGGCGTTCACGCCGGCTATGCCACCGACCGGGGCACCGGCACCTTCGACCCCACCGCGTTTACGACCGCATCGACTTCTGTCCGGCCGCTGATCTTCTTCAACACGACCACCCCTGCCTTCGGCTTTTCTGAATCGACCCAAGGCGGCTTCGGTGGTTTCCAGATCGGTTACAATTGGCAGCCGGCTGGCTCGCCCTGGGTACTCGGCGTCGAGGCAGACGCGAGTTTCGGCCGGATAAAAGGCCAGAGTTCAAATCCGTTTGCTGTGTCGACCGGGGAAGTCGGCTTTCGGAAGAATTCATCGACTTCACCGGGCGGGTTCACCTGCGCCAGCAAGTTGACGACTTCGGCACCGTCCGGGCTCGCCTCGGATATGCTGCCAATACGCTGCTGCTCTATGGGACTGGTGGTATGGCCTGGGCAAGGACCAAGACAAGCCTTAGCCTCGACGGTATCGCTATTCAGCAATTCGGCGGTTCTGATCTTAATGATCTCGTTGCGGCCCTCAATAGGGGAACTGCGGCGTCGTCGCAGAATACTCGCTACGGTTACGCCGTTGGCGCCGGTGCGGAATGGGCATTTGCGAGCCACTGGTCGGTCAAGGCGGAATACATCTATCTCAACTTCACGAGCGGCGGTGGTACCACGCTCGTCATTCCCGGTGGCCTCACTCACGCCGGCAATTTTGACATGCACACCGCAAAAGGTGGCATCAACTATCATTTCTGAACAGGTCCTCCGCCTGTCATCGCCCGGCTTGACCGGGCGACCCAGTAACCGACGCTGCATGATCTCGAGCGCGATGTAGACCCGATGGTGCGACCGGCGCTCCCAGTGCCTCATTGAGGCGATATGGTGAATACTGGATCGCCCGGTCAAGCCGGGCGACGACAAGGGGAGTAACGCTTTCGACGGGGGAGTAACGCCACGAGAAGGGGAGTCGCTGCTGCCGCGACGGCGCGTCGCCCAAACCCACCACTGTCATCGCCCGGCTTGACCGGGCGACCCAGTAACCGACGCTGCACGATATCGCGCGCGATGTAGACCCGATGATGCGACCGGCGCGTCTGTCATCACCGCGAGCGCGGTTCCATCCTACCGGTGCAGCACGCGCGTGAGGTAACGCCCTACAGATTCGCTGCACCGAAGAACGTCACCGGAGTCGCCTGCATGGACGGCGGTTCTCTGCCCTGTTACGAATTCTGCCTTCCTTCGTGCGGCATTTGGATTTTTCGAGATGCGGGCGGGAAGCGGATCATCGGATTTGGTTGAGCTGATCTACGATGCCGCGGTGAAGCCGGCGTTGTGGAGCGATGTTGCTCGCTCGCTCAGTGAAATGCTTTGCGGAAGGCCGTGCGGAATATTCTCGAAAGACCCTGCAAGCAGGGCGGGTATCACTCACTATTATTTCGGCGCCGATCCCCGCTATATCGAATTATACGCCAAGCATTATTGCAAATGCGATCCGCTCCAGTCATTGCCCGCGCTTGGGCAGATCACTGCCATCCCCGATCTCGTCGATTACAGCGCGTTCAGGAAAGGCGCTTTCTACAACGAATGGCTGCTGCCTCAAGGACAGGTCGATGCGGCCAACATTGTTCTGGACATTTCGAACTGCGAGCATCCGGTGTTGCTGACGGTGCTTTCCGGAAAGCGCATGGTCGATAAAAGTTTGAAAAACGAGATCGGCCTGATCGTGCCGCATCTTCGCCGCGCGTTGAAAATGGGCGTGCTGCTGGAAGCCGGGCGAAGCGAAGCTGAGAAACTGTCGAGCATGCTCGACGTGCTGACCGCAGCCGTGATCTTCATCGATGAGCAATCGCGGGTGGTACACGCGAACGCAACAGGCGCGGAATTATTGGCTCGGCGTGACATCCTCGTGGAGAATTGCGGAGTTGTCGAGGTCGCGGGCGCAGGATCTCAGGGAACGTTGCAGAGCTTGATGGGAAACAGGAACGGCGGATTTTCCAGCAGGAGTGTCTCGTTCACGGCGCCCGCGGGCGAGCGTTACCTGATCAACGTTTTCAGGTTCGATGGCATGAGCGATCAGGTGCGTTCGATACATCCCAAGGTCGCCGCGGCGGTGTTTGTCGAAAAACTGGGGGTCAACATTCAAGCCGCATCGCGATCGGCAGCCAGGGATTTTGGACTGACCTTGGCGGAGACGCGGGTCTTCATGGGTATCGCGGAGGTCGGCGGCGTGCCTGAAACAGCCAAGTTTCTCGGCATTGCCGAATCCACCGTGAAGACGCATCTGCAGCGCATTTTCGACAAGGCCGGCCTGAAGCGGCAGGCCGACGTCATCAAACTCGCCGCGTCATATTCCCGCGCGTTCAATTCCTGATGTGATCGCTGCGCCGCTGGTGCTCATTGCAGATGATGGTGATTACTGGATCGCCCGGTCAAGCCGGGCGACGACAAGGGGGGTTGCCAGGCGATGACAAGGGAGTAACGCTCCTCTGTCGTCGCCGCACCCCACATCTGTCATCGCCCGAACCCCACCTCTGTCATCGCCCGGCTTGACCGGGCGACCCAGTAACCGACACTGCCGCTATGGAGCGGCGTATCTAAGGACTGGCAATCGCTGTAAAGAGATCGCTCCAATTCGGGTTCAGTTTCTCGATCAAAGCGATCTTCCACGCGCGTTTCCATTTCTTCAGCCGCTTTTCGCGCCGAATGGCAAATTCGATCTGCTCGAATTGCTCGAAATAGACCAACCGATGAATTGAGTACCTGCGGCTAAATCCTTCAGCCGAGCTGGAGCGATGTTCGTAAACGCGGCGAACGAGATCGTTGGTGACGCCGATGTATAACGTACCCCCGATATCGCTTGCCAGGATGTAAACCCAGTAAACCCGACCCGTGCTCATAGGGGCGATGATCCAGTGCTCATTGCGGATAATGGTGATTACTGGATCGCCCGGTCAAGCCGGGCGACGACAAGGGGAGTTCGCTCCCGCGTCCCCTGCAGTCCCGTCACCCGAACCCACCTCTGCCGTAACCCCACCCCCACTGTCATCGCCCGGCTTGACCGGGCGACCCAGTAAACGATGCGGTACGACATCGAGCGATGTAGATCCCATAAATAGCGACCAGTGCTTCATTGCGGATGATGGTGATTACTGGATCGCCCGGTCAAGCCGGGCGACGACAGGGGAGTAACGCTCCCGCC
Organism: uncultured Alphaproteobacteria bacterium; assembly: GCA_963764155.1. Taxonomy (GTDB): domain Bacteria; phylum Pseudomonadota; class Alphaproteobacteria; order Rhizobiales; family Xanthobacteraceae; genus Bradyrhizobium. The sequence continues at coordinate 126,115 of CAVXRI010000001.1, read as the reverse complement.
AGGGGAGTCGCTCCTGCCGCGACGGCGCGTCACCGGTGAAGGCATGAGTAAATTCGGATGAGCTCTCGGCCTTGCTTTGGAGTTGCGCGGTCGGCGTTGCTGTTGGCGGTGGCGGTGGCGCAGGACAGCCAGAAATAATTTCCGGCGGGATCGACGACCAGCCGGTTCGGCATGAAGTTCGCAACGATCACTGACAAATACGGCGTCGTGGAAAACCAGGAGAGGGGACGCAAGCTGGAGGCGATTCGATCGGTGGATACGAAATGCGGATCACCGAGCGACGGATCGGATTGCTCTCCCGTCGCGAGAGCCGCGACCGCTGCCCGGTAATGCGTCCACGCGGCAACGAATTTCCCGGTCTCGACGACGTGAATGAGCGTCAGGATGATGAAGGCTGCCGCAAGCGGTCGCGCGGGCAGGTCCCGCAGCCAGCTAACTGCTGTTTCCAGAGGTCGCCGCGCCACGAGCAAGCCGGCCCTCGCGAGATATGGCCACCAGCGCCGCCAGCGCGCCGAACATCGGCGTGACCATCACCAGCGCCGTTCTCAGATAATACCGGCTGCTCGCGTGAACCGATCGATCGAGCCATAGCCAATAAATGCCGAGCATCACGATCACGGCTGCCGCGGCATAGAGATAGGCCCTGTCCGGCGCGAACCGCGAAAGCGCCACGTAGATCATGCCGTATCCGGCAAGCGCCGCGAACAGCAACAGCACGATGCTGACCTGAAAGATGCTGAGATCGAAAAAGTGCAGCGCGGCCCTCATCAGCACGCCGGCATAATAGTCGTCCGGAGGCAATGCGATCTTCGTTGCGATCGAAGCAGCCAAAACCAAAACCAGACCGGCTATCGCGCGCAGAAAGCACGGATGGCGCAAGCCGCGCAGCGCAAGTGTCGCGACGATGGCGGCCACCAGAACCAGCGCGCCTTCATGGGTGAACGCGAGCGTCAGCAGCATCAACGAATACCAGCGCGGCCCCGGCGATGGTCCGTCTCGCGTAGTGGCTGACGGCGAGCGCCGGCCAGAACACCGCATGCGCCATCCACATCTCGGTCGGGAAGCCGAACACCAGCGGGCAGAGCAGGGCGGTAGAACAACAGGCGTAGGCGAAGATGATGCGGCCCGGCGAGCGATCGGCTGCGAAAGTCCCGATCAGGCCCGCGAGCGGCGCGAGATAGAACAGCAGTCCGTAAATGACGATCCCGGCCCAGGGCTTTCCGGTCAGTCCGACCCAAATTTCCGCCGGCCGTAGGGTGAGAAAAAACACCGACATGCGGCTGGCGATGTTGTGCCAGTGGAACGCCCAGACGTCCTGCACCGCGACGGCGTAGGAAAACATCGCGCCGTCGGCATAAAGCTCCAGCTCATAAGTGATGGCAATGGCTGCGAACGCGAGCGCCCAACACATACCAATTCCGACCACCAGCGCGCGCAAGACCTCGGAGCTGGAGCGGATAGCGGGCGATGACATATTGCACGATGTCTCTCCGCGCGCTCGTCTCGCCTAGGACTGGTCGGCCAGCGCGGCGGCCAGATGCTCGAACCGGTGTCCCGAACGCGCTGCCTTTGCCATGATATAGCGGCGATTGTCGGAATTGATCGGGGCCTCGAGTTGCATCTGGCTGACAATTTCAATGCCGGCTTTTGTGAGACCGTCGAGCTTCGCCGGATTGTTGGTGAGCAGCACGATCCGCGTGCAATTCAGTATCTGCAGCATGCGTGCGGCGATGCCGTAATCGCGCTCATCGTCATCGAAGCCGAGCGTCGTGTTGGCATCGAAAGTGTCCAGGCCGGCGTCTTGCAACTTGTATGTCCGCATCTTGTTGGCAAGCCCGAGCCCGCGCCCTTCCTGCGCCAGATACAGGATAACGCCGCCGCCGAGCTCATCGAGCAGCGTCAGGGCGAGCCGAAGCTGATCTCCGCAGTCGCAACGCCGGGAGCCGAATACGTCGCCGGTCAGGCAGGCGGAATGCAGCCGAACGGGAACGGGCTTTGCAAAGTCAGGCGCGCCGACAATGATCGCGACCTGACTGCCACCCATCGCGTCACGGAATACGACAAAACGCGTCGGCGTCCCCGAGCTCAGCGGCACCGAGGCCTCGCTTGCAACCACCAGCGAACGAATTGCATCGTCGGCAAACAGGGCCACGGCATCCGCTTCGACGCTGACGATGCTCTCGTCAGCGCCAACGCTGTGGCCGAACATGTCGGCTGCAAGCACCGCCGGCAGGGTTTGCGATATCTTGACGAGTTGAACAGCCGCGGCCGCGGCCCGGCTCGCCGGCTTGGCCGCCAAGGTGCGATCGTTCAAGGCGTCGGTCACGAGGGCGAGAATTGTCCTCGTGTCGTCACCGGCCGAGAGCGGCAACGCCATTGGCGTCGAGGCTTCAAGGCCGAGTGCTACCGCGCGCTGTTCGGTGATGATGAGGCGCGGCACCACTGGTCCGCAAAGCGCCATGAATTCCGAAAGCCGCTGCCCGTCGATGCCTTCCACCGGCAATGCGAGCACCGCTTCGCCTTTGGCGGTGATGAGGACGGGCCGTCGTGCGTGGAATTCGGCGAGCCCGCGGCTGACACTGGTGTGTCCCCGGCTTCCGAATAAAGCCGAGCTTCCGCCCTTCTGCACTTCAGTCATCCCGAACTTTCTATCCTTACGTAGCCCTAACACCGAGAGCCCCAGATCATTCCGGTCGCAACTAGATGATTATCCAAATCATTCCGGTCGCAACTAGATGGTTATTATGGCATGATGGCACTTAGTCGCATTGTTAACGAACCCCCAGAGTGCTTTTGATCCCGGCGTGCCGATCAGCAATTTCCCCTCCAGCAAGTCCGCCTCTTCCGATCCCTGGGAAGACTTCATCGATGTATTTCGGGGAGGGCAGCAACCTCTTCCGCAAATCTGGGCGGAGTTGTTCGGTCCGCTGCGGAAGGGCACCGTCGACGATCTCGTGGTTGTCGGCCAGATCGGGCAATCGCTGGATGGCCGGATCGCGACGGAATCCGGACATTCAAAATACATCAACGGTCCCGGCGGACTGGAGCATCTGCATCGGCTGCGGGCGCTTGATGGACGCCGTCGTCGTCGGCGTCGGCACCGCGATGGCTGACGACCCGCAATTGACGGTCCGGCGCGTCGCCGGACCTCAGCCGGTGCGCGTGGTGATCGATCCCAAGGGCCGGCTCGGCGCCGACGCCAAGCTGTTCGCCGACAACGGTGTTCGTCGCTTGATGATCACCGCGCAGGGCACGCGCTGCGCGCCTCCACCCGGCGTCGAAGTTTTCCCGTTACCCGCGACCGACGGACAAATCGCTCCCTCGTCGATCCTCGCCGCGCTGGCGGGCTGCGGCATGCGCCGTATCCTGATCGAAGGCGGCGCCAATACGGTGTCGCGTTTCATTGCTGCCGGATGTCTCGACCGGCTGCATGTGACGGTCGCGCCGATCATCCTGGGGGCGGGGGGGCCCGGCCTGAATCTGCCGCCGCTTGAACGTGCCGATCAGGCGCACCGGATGCCGGTGCGGGTCCACAAGATCGAGGACGACGTGCTGTTCGATTGCGATCTATCGCGCTCAGCGTGTGGCGATCGGCGTGGCAAAGAAATCGACGTGACCGACGTGCAGTGAGGAGCGCCCCGCCGCCACGGCGGCGCGTCGGCGCGCAAGCCAGGCATTGGTGTCGTCGAGCGAAAGCGAATTTGTCTCATTCGCGGCGCTCGCCCATCCCGCCGAGCATTTCGGTTTGCATGTCGCGATCCTCTGGCCCGATCGCCCAGTCGGACCGCCCGGACACCACCGCATATCCAGCCGCTTCGAAGCGCGCGATGGCGAAGGCGGCGGCTGCCGGCCCGAGCGCCGGCTCCGAAGCCCTTGTCGGTGCGCTGATGTGCGTTCACCGCGCCCGTGATGGCCGCATCGAATGGATCGGCTGGAGCGAAGCTCGTCCGTCCGTCATAGCTCAGCGCCGCGTAAACCGGGATCGAGCGCGCCGCGATGGCGGTTGCGAATTCGATCCAGCCACGCCTCGGAAACCAGATCGAGCAGGGCCGACATCGTGACGAGATCGGCGGGGTGCTCCAGCGCGGCTGCGAGATCGCGGCTGAGATCGAGCGTCATTGCGCTGACGGCGAGATGCTTGTCCGGCGGCGTGGCGAGCGCCCGCTTCAACAAAGCGGGATCGTTATCGATCAGCTTCCAGCTTTGCCTGGCGGGCAGATGCGGGCTCAACGCGCGCAAGGTCGAGCCGGTGCCGCAGGCGAGATCGACTACCCGCACCGAGGCGCGCGCTTTGAAAGATGTGCCGACCGCGTCGAGCACGGCCGAATTGCGGCGCGCGCAGATCGTGGGGTTCGCGCAACGCCAGCCAGTCGGCGGAAAAGCCGCTCATGCCGGCGTCTCCAATGCGCGCGCGAAGATTTCCGCGGAGTGTCGCCAGGTCGGGAGTTGCGCTGCGCCCTTCGCGCGCCGCTTCGGCGAGGCTGTGTCGCAGATCGGCATCGCCGATGACACGCCGCAGCGCCTGTGCCAGCGCCGGCGCTATCGCCGGGCGTGACGAGCAGGCCGGCTGCTGGCGGCACTGTCTCCGGGATGGCGCCTGCATGGGTGCCGATGACGGGCAGGCCATGCGCGATGGCTTCGGCATATGCCATGCCGTAGCCCTCGAAACGGGAGGCAAGCACGAAGAGGTCGGCTTTCAGCGTAGAGCGCCGCGAGGCGTTGCGGCGAGACCGCGCCCAGCGAGAACACTGCGATGCGTCGAGCCCGTGACGCGCGATCTCGGCATCGAGCTCGGCCACGGCATCGAGGTCGCGCGTGCGGTCGCCGGCAATGGTCAGCTGCCACGGCAGATCGGTCAAATGTCGCCAGCGCTGCGATCAGCACATCGAACCCTTTGCGCGGCACCACGGCGCCGACCGACAGCAACTGGATGACGTCGTCGCGGGAGCGCCTGCGCGAGTTGCACGCTGGATCGTTGCCGGGTTTTGCGACGGTAATGCGCCCGGACGGGACGCCGTAATCGGAAGCGACCAGCCGCGCCGTGGCGCGCTGGTGACGATCACGCCTTGCACGGCTGCCAGCGCCGCTCGCTCGCTAGCGCGCAAGGCTTCGGCTTGCTCTGCCGAGAGTCCCCATTCCAGCGCCAGCGGATGATGCACCAGCGCCATGCACTAGATTGCGGCTTCGCGAGCTGTGAGGCGGCTTCCGGCAATACGCCGAGCGCCAATCCGTCGATAACGATGGATTCGGCCGGCCGGTACGGCGATCAGGCGCGCCTGCGCGGCGGCGCGCGTGGCCTCATCGGGCCACGGGAAAGCCGTCGCCGAGGTCGATGAGTTCGACCTGCCAACCCTGTTTCTGCGAGTTCGGCGATCATGCGCCGGTCATAGGCGTAGCCGCCGGTCGGGGTCGCAAGATCGCCCGGTACGGCGAACGCAAACGCGCTTCACCACAAATCCGCCTCGTACCAGGCCCGCGCGACGTGCGATTCCGAGAGCGTGACCCGTATCGCCTTGAGCTCGCGGCCGTCGCGGCCGAGTTCGCCGGCGCGGGCGGCCTTGGCCAGCCGCTCGAAAATGTGCCGCGTGAGAAATTCGGTGGTGGTGTTTTTGTCCTTGAATTCAGGCACGTCGTCCAGATTGCGATAATTCAGCGTCCGCAACCACGGCCTTCAGCGCCTCATGCGCGCGCCCGATATCGATCACGATGCCGTTGCCGTCGAGCGTCTCCGCAAGAAACGCCGCGTCGATCACGAAACGTCGCGCCATGCAGCGCCTGCGCCGGCCCGAACACGGCGCCGCGGAATGAATGGGCGATCATGATATGGTCGCGAACTTCAACAGCGAACAAGGGACCTCCTCAGGGATAGATGATGGGCTGGCAGAGTATGCCATTGCTGGCGTCAAGAATATCGGGCAGCCGCCGCGGCAGATCGTGGAACGCCACCGCGGGCGGCCAGCAGAGCGTCGAGCCTCGGGATCGGCCAGCAGCGCGAGCGCCGCGGCGAGGCGCCGGCCATGCGTCCAGCGCGGCCGGTGCGACGGCGCGATCCGTCCAACCTGGCTCGATATCAGCCGCAGTCGGCGGCTGTGGAAAGCGCCGCCAAGCGGTGCGGCGATCACCGCGTCGCCGTACCAGCTCAATTCGAGCACGGTTGCCTCCTCGCCGGCGAGCGCGAGAGCGGTGCCAAGTCCGGCGGCGTTGCCGCTGGCATGAACCACGAGATCGCAGTCGCCCTTGGCCGTTTCGGGCTTCGCAAAGCCAACACCAAGGACTCGCGCTAATTCCGCTCGTGCCGGATTGATGTCGACGAGCGTCACCTCCGCACCGGGAAGCCGTCCGCACAGATAGGCAACCAGAGAGCCGACAGTCGCCGGCGCCCACGACGGCGATGCGATCGGCTGGACCCGGTGCTGCGTCCCAGACCGCATTGAGGGCGGTCTCCATGTTGGCGGCCAGCACCGCGCGTTGGGGCGGCAGATTTTCCGGCAGCACCGCGGCGGCGCTCGCCGGGAATGTTGAACAGGTTCTGGTGCGGGTGGAGCGTGAATACCGTGCGCCCGTGCAGAATTTCAGTCCCGTTTTCGATCCGGCCGACGGTGGCGTAGCCGTATTTCACCGGAAACGGAAAATCGCCGGCCATGAACGGCGCGCGCATGCGCTCGAACTCGCTCTCCGGCACGCGCCCGGCGAGCACGAGCGCCTCGGTGCCGCGGCTGAGCGCGCCGTGAAGCGCCCGTACGCGCACTTCGCCGGACGTTCGGTGGCGCGAGCAATTCCTTGCGGATCTCGGCTTGCCCACGGGCCGCTATACCAGAGCGCCTCGGCAACTTCGTTCGGGCTGGCTGATAGCCACAGTCGTTTTTCTCTCCGGAATGGACTTTGACGCGGTTCGCGGTGTTATATCACTTGAGTTTGCACTGTCTGCCTGGGGATTAGAAGTCGCATAGGCGTGTTGGAACGCTCCCCACCTCAAGCCATTCAGGCCGACGCCGCTGGAAATGATATTTTCCGGTCGGCGGATGCTGTTTGCCGTCCTGTTTGCGGCCACCATGGCCGGATCGCTGGCGCTTGCCGCGCTGGCGCTCAGTCGCCGGGCGGCTTCGGCATTACTCGATATGACAATGCTGGCGCTGTTCGCGGTTACGCTGCCATGGATGGTGGCGGGCTTCTGGAATGCCGTGATCGGGTTTTTGATCATGCGGTTTTCCGCCGATCCCATTGCAGCAGTGATGCCGGGATCGGCCCGCATTCGCGGCGACGAGCCGGTGACAGTGTCGACCGCGATCCTGCTGTGCATTCGCAACGAATTGCCGGAGCGGATGATCCGAAATCTCGAACCGATGTTGGCGGGCCTCTGATGCCGCCGGCTGCGGCGAGCGTTTCCACCTCTACGTTCTCAGCGACACCAGTGACGCGCAGATTGCCTCGAGCGAGGAGAGGCGCTTCGCAGAGTTCAGCTCGCGCTGGCGCGGCCGCGTCGCGATCACCTATCGTCGTCGCGCGGTCAACACGGCGTACAAGGCCGGCAACATCCGTGAATTTTGCGATCAGCTGGGGCAGCAAACACGATTTCGCGGTGACGCTCGATGCCGACAGTTTCATGACCGCCGAAGCCATTTTGCGCCTGGTCCGCATCATGCAGGCGGATCCCAGGCTCGGCATTCTTCAGGCGCTGATCGTAGGGCTTCCGTCCACCAGCGCGTTCGCGCGCCTATTTCAGTTCGGCATGCGGCTTGGCATGCGCTCCTACACTATCGGCAGCGCCTGGTGGCAGGGCGATTGCGGGCCGTATTGGGGCCACAACGCGGTGCTGCGGCTAGAGCCGTTCATCGCGCATTGCGAGCTTCCGGTTCTCGTCCGCTGACGGAGCGGAAGATCGCCATATCCTCAGCCACGATCAGATCGAGGCGGTGCTGATGCGCGCGGCCGGCTATCGACGTCCGCGTGCTGCCGCAGGAGGATCTCGGCTGGGAGGAAAATCCGCCAACCTTGCTTGAATTCATCCGCCGCGATCTGCGCTGGTGCCAAGGCAACATGCAGTATTGGCGGTTTCTTTCGCTTCCCGGGCCTCAAGCCGGTAAGCCGCTATCAGCTTGGTGTTGGCGATCTTGATGTTCATCGGCTCCCCAGCCTGGATCGGGCTGCTCGTTCTCGGCACGCTCGCGCTGTAAGCTCCGATACGCCGGCCAGCTTCATCCGTGCCGACGCAGGCACTGGCGCTGTTCGTCTGCGTGCTGGTGATGTGGTTCTCGCCGAAGATTGCAAGCGCCATCGACATCTGTGCTGCGGCCGGAGTACTTCGCCGCGCGTTCGGCGGCGCGGGACTGTTCATCGCCAATTGCGCCATCGAAACCGTGTATTCGATCGTGCTTTGTCCGATCCTTTGGCTTCGGGCATACGATCTTTCTCACCGGCCTGCTGTTCGGACACGAAATCGGCTGGATCGGACAAACGCGTGACGATCATGCAGTGCCGTTCACGCTGGCGCTGCACAATCTGTGGCCGCACACGCTGCTCGGATGCGCCGCGCTCGGCCTCTTGGCGGCGATGCAACCGGCAGCAATTCCCTATGCGCTGTTTCTCGCCGGCGGGCCGGCACTAGCCATCCCGTTTGCGATGATGACCGCGTGGCCTTCGCTGGGCAGTTTTGCCGCACGAGTCGGCATCGGTCGGTTGCCTGAGGAGACCGCCAGCCCGGCAGTGCTGCTGGATCTTGGCGCTGCCGGCGATCCAATTGGCGGCGCCGTCGCCCAGGCCGAGCGCGGTCTGAGCCAGTGTTCGAAGGCTTGAGAACCGCGCGCGGAATCGTTCGATCGCTTCGCATCTACTACGGCGACGCCTCGCGCGCGGCCGCGATGGACCGGCTCTATAGTGGTTTCGTCGGACCGGGCGATCTGGTATTCGATATCGGCGCCCATGTCGGTGACCGCGTGGCCTCGTTCCGCCGGCTGGGCGCGCGGATCGTCGCGGTCGAGCCGCAAGGCGCCATGGTCAGGGTGCTCGGCTTTTATACGGGCGCAGTGCCGATATCTCGATCGAGGCTGTTGCGGTCGGCCGCGCAGTTGGCCGACCAGCATGATGATCAATGCCGATAACCCCACGGTTTCGACGGTCTCGCATGCGTTCGTGAGGGCCGCACGCGATGCGCCCGGCTGGGAAGGCCAGCGTTGGACGAAATCGGTGCCCGTGCCGATGACCACGCTGGATGCGCTGATCGGCAGAGGTACGGCGCACCGGCTTTCATCAAGATCGACGTCGAAGGTTTCGAGGAAGAGGCGCTGCGCGGGCTGACGCGCGCGGTCAAGGCGCTGTCCTTTGAATTCACGACCATCCAGCGCGAGGTCGCGCTTGCCTGCATCGAACGCTGCGTCGGGCTGGGCTACAGGCGATTCAACGCCGCGCTCGGCGAGAGCCAGATCCTTGTGAACGACGATTGGGTCGGTGGCGAAGAGATCGCCCGCTGGCTGACAGAGCTGCCGCAAGCGGCCAATTCCGGGGACATCTATGCCGCGCTCGACTGATCGCCACTCAGTCGGTCCGGCGAGACGTCTATCTCGCGCTCGCCGTGCTCGATTGGCGCAGGCTACGCTCTGACGCTCGCTGATCTTCTATCCCGGCATCATGACCTACGATGCCAAATTCGTTTACGAGGACATCGCCAAGGGCGTGCTCGGCGACTGGCAATCGCCTGTCATGACGGTGCTGTGGGGTATGATCGACCCGATTGCGCCTGGCGCCGGCAGCATGTTCCTGCTGATAGCGACCTCGCTACTGGCTGGGTTTTGGCCTGCTGGCGTTCGCGGTCGCACGCCGAGGCTCGCGGCTCGCGCTGTTGCTGCCCGTGCTGGCGCTTGATGCCGCCGGCCTTTGTATTTGTCGGGATCATCTGGCGCGATGTGCTGTTTGCGATCTACGTGGCTGCTTGCCGCGCGATCGCCTTCGCTGTCGCCGACACGTGCGCGGAGCTATCGAGTGCCGGCGCAAATGGTTGCGCTCGCGCTATGCGCGTTCGGCGTCTTGCTGCGTCCCAATGCGCTGATCGCCGCGCCGATCCTGGGCGCCTATATCATCTGGCCGGGCCGAACCTCGCTGAAGCGGACAGCGATCCTGTTCGTCCCGGCGATGCTAGGGTTCTTCGCGCTGGTGCAGGTGGTGTATTACGGCGCGCTGGGCGCGACGCGACAACACCCGCTGCAGACGATCATGATGTTCGATCTCGGCGGCATCAGCCACTTCACCAAGCAAAACCAGTTCCCGGTCGCCTGGAGCGAGGCCGAAAGCGCGCTGCTCTTGAACACCTGCTACCAGCCGACCCAATGGGACATCTACTGGCGGCTCGAGCCCTGCGATTTCGTGATGCGCAAGATCGAGCGGGAGCAGGGTCTATTTGGGACACCGGCGATCACCGAGGCGTGGGTGCATGGAATTCTCCGCCATCCCTTGGCCTATCTTCAGCACCGCGCAGCTTTCATGTGGAATTTCCTCAGCCGGTGACAACCTCACGATGTGGCTTGCCGATATCGAACATCCGACCCAAAACGTATTTCCGGACCGTCGCAGTCTTCCTCGCTGCTCGCCTCGCTGCACGATCTGCTCAAACCGACGCCGCTGTTCCGGGTTGGATCTTGGCTGCTGGTTTGCATGATCGCTGTGCGGTTTTGCATGGAGGCGTCGCGGGACGCCGGAGGGCGCCTTCGCGTTCGGCGTCTGCGGATCGGCCGCCGTTTATGTCGCTAGTTTTTTCGGCGTCGGTGTCGCCTCGGATTTTCGTTACGGCTATTGGGCGGTGCTTGCCGGCATCGCTGGCGGCATCGTCACCGCGCTGCCCGCGCAAGTTCGAAACGAGTGTTTGAACCGGTAAGATGCTCCGATCTATCGCGCTGGGGATGCTGATGGTGCGGAGGGCCCCGGCCCAGCGGCGGCTGACGCGGTCCAGGCCTTGTAGTCGGCCTCCGAGACGCTCGGCAACTTCTTCAGGAACGCGACGATCGACCAGATATCATCGTCGTTGGCGCCGGCCTGCGCGAAGCTTGGCATGCCCGTCATGTTGATGCCGTTCTTGATCACCCAGAACAGATTGCGCCGGGGAGAGTTCATCGACGACATCCTTCAGGTCCGGCGGATCGGGATGCAGTCCTTCCGAAAACTTGGCCCAAGTGACGCCCGGCCCGCCATGGCAGGTTGGGCAGCCGATGCTGGCGAAGGCTTTGGCGCCGGCCTGCACGCGGGCCGCGTCGTTAATGTTGCCGGGGGGCTGGTCATCGCGCATGACGTTCGATAGATGCCGTGCGCACTCGGGTCAGTGCCCAGGTCACAATGCTCGGGTCTTCCGCTGTCCCGGCCACACTGTAGAACCCGCCAAAAAAGAAAACTGCCGCGCCGATGCCGACCAGGATCGCCAGTGCGCCAATCACCGCAAGGATACGCATGGAGGCCTCCAACGCGCTCGTCTCGGAACGGGAAAACACGGAAACCACGTCTCGGATCGGAAATAATACAGCGGCGAAAGGGTTCTGTACCTTAACGATGTTATGAGCGTGAGCGACACGCCGTCCAGTGCCGAATTTCGGCGATACCAGAGGAGCCGTCCGGTTGCGAAGCACATGCCAAATCGGAGGAAAGACCGCTGCCGCCAGTGGCTTTGATTAGCCATGTCGATGGATGCATCCACTTTGTTTTATCGCCTCGTGCCGAGGGCACCGACATCTCGCCAGGACAAGATATCGCTTTGGCTCGTAGCGACAATTCACGTGATCGCGCTGGTTATCATGGCGGTGACCGAAACCGATCTAGTCGACAAAGCCGCATTCCTGCTGTTTTGGATCGTACTCAACCTTTTCTGGCTTGCCGTTATTCGCAGGCCGGCGGCCTCGGCGCTAATATCGCTTGAACTCGTTGTCGCGCTCACGTTGCTGTCACGGTTCAAATACGACAAGCTCTGGATGACGGTAGACTTCGTCGACCTGATGATCATCGATCGGGACACGTCGGCCTTTCTTTTAACGGCGTTCCCAGCAATGCGTAACTGGATCGGGCTTGCTGCTGCAGCGACTGTCGCGCTGCTGATCGTTTTTTGGCGAGTAGATCCATATCGCGTGCGCGTGCGAACAAGCCTTACCGCCGGTTCGATCTGCATCATCGCTCTTGTCCTCCTGGCGCTGTCGGTCCCAACAGATCTTGGTGAGGATTTCGTCGGCCGAAACTATGTTTCGAAGTTTGCACGGACGGGCGTGGAGGCAATTCATGAATTTGCCTCGCACGGAATTTTGGAATCGGACCCGACGGCAACTCGGACACCCTGGACACCGTCCCGATATCGGCGTGCCATCCATCAGGCAAACTTCCGCACATTATCCTGTTGCACGATGAATCCAGTTTCGACATCACGGCGGCTCCCGGCATAAACGTGCCGCCCGACTACCGTCGTCATTTCCAGTCGTTCGACGGCAATGCGCGCAAGCTCTTGGTAGAGGGCATTGGCGGACCAAGCTGGTTCACCGAATATAACGTGCTTACGGGACTGTCGGCGCGCTCCTATGGGCGCTTCGCCACATCGGTGACCCGGATAGCGGCCGGTCGCGTCAGCCGGGGCTTGCCGCACTCATTGAGCCGATGCGGCTACAAGACGTTCAGCCTCTATCCATTCTATGGCGCGTTCCTCGGTTCGCGAGCTTTTCAGACGACCGTCGGGATCGCGCAGCTATCTTGATATGGTCGAGTTGGGGACACGGGGCTTCGAGCCGGATAGCTTTTACTTCGATCGGGCTGTTGAGATTATCCAACGCGAGCGCGACAACGGGCCGCTGTTTCTTTACGTGTACAACGTGGCCAATCATTTTCCCTGGGACACGCGGTTGCGCCCGGAGCTTACGCCTGATTGGCGAGAGGGTGGCAACGCGCCGGATGTTGACGAGTACGTTCGTCGTCAGGGGATGACAGCCCACGACTACAGTGCGCTTTTGAAGCGACTGGGCCAGGAGTTCCCGACCGAATTGTTCCTGATCGTCCGTTATGGCGACCACCAGCCGCAGTTCGGTCCCCGCATAATCGATCCCTCGCTCAGCAGAGAGGCGCTTGAGCTTCGGCTACACGAACGGGACCCGCGCTATCTGACAACCTACTATGCCATCGATGCCGTGAATTTCACGCCGGTCGATGTGTCCTCCGCGCTCGACACGCTCGATGCGCCGTACTTGCCCCTGGTCATTCAAGAGGCGGCGGGAGTGCCGCTTGATGCAAGCTTCCTGGAACAGAAGAAAATTCTGCGGCGCTGCAACGGCATTTTTTACCGCTGTGGCGCGGAAGTCCGGCGCTTCAATCGCCTTCTGATATCGGCTGGCTTGTTGAAGGGTCTCTAGAAACTTGGGACCCCGGGCAGCGCGCCCGAGCAGTCGCGAGCAGCCGCCTTCGAGTGGAACTTCTGCGGAGTTGCCAGCACCCGATCGCCTTGCCTCAACGTCCTGCATTATGAACCAAATACTATTCCGAACGTTTCGGCATGGTGGCAGGGCCGAGGAACTTTACCGGCGACCCATGTTAAGTGCCGTTGTCATTCGAATTGTCCATTTTTGTGCGCGACATGGCAGGTCGGTCGTTCTGATTGCCTGCCTGCTGACGATCGTCGCCGGTCTGTACGACGCCCTCGCATTTTCGATCAACGCCGACGCGGATGCGCTGATTGCGCAAAACCTGCCTTGGCACGAGCGTCAAGTCGAGCTTTCGAAGGCTTTTCCGCAGAAGGGAATGTTGGCCGTTGTTCGCGCTCCGACCGCCGAAGGGGCAGAGCAGGCGACCAATCAGCTGGCGCACGATCTCTCCAAGCGCGCCGACCTGTTCGGCGAAGTCGGGCAGCCGGATAGCGGCGGTTTTTTCGAACGCAACGGTTTGTTGTTCCGGCCGGCCTCCGATGTTGCGAAGCTTCTGGACGGCCTGGTGCGATTGGGACCATTCATCCGTGGGCTTGCCAGCGATCCCACTTTGCGCGGCGTAATGAAGACCTTTGCTTCGGCCGCGAACGGCGTACGCGCCGGGCAGCTGAAGCTTGAACAGCTCTTATGGCCACTGTCGCTCGCCGAAGCTTCGTTGAAGGAGATACTGTCTGGAAAGGCGACGGTTTTCTCCTGGCAGGAGCTTGTCAGCGGAGCGCCGCTCGCCCCGGCTCAACTGCGTCATTTCATCGAACTCGATCCTAAACTGAATTTCTCCACGTTGAAGCCCGGACAGAAGGCAACGGAGGGAGTTCATCGCGCGGCCGATGAACTCAACCTGTTGCAGAACTTCGGTGCCAGCGTGGAATTGACTGGCAAGGTTCCGATGAATGACGACCAGTTCTCGGTCATCCGTGCGAGCGCCTTGCGGGATACGTCGACGGCGGTGATTGGGGTCCTCATCGTCCTTTGGCTGGCGCTCCGGTCCTGGAAACTGATTGTCGCCGTGTTTTTCAGCCTCGCCGTCGGGCTCGCATTGACAGCCGGCATCGGTCTGGCGCTGGTCGGCTCATTCAATCTGATCTCAATTGCATTCTTTGTGCTGTTCGTCGGGCTCGGGGTCGATTTCGGCATTCAGTTCTCGGTTCGCTACCGAACCGAACGGCACGAGCAGCAGGATCTGTTTCAAGCGCTGGACAGCACGGCACGGAAGATTGCGATGCCCCTGTCGCTTGCTGCGGCCGCCACGGCCCTGGGTTTCTTATCCTTCCTTCCCACCAGCTACAGCGGCCTTGGGGAATTGGGATTGATTGCCGGATGCGGGATGATCGTAGCGTTCATTTGCAGCATCACGATCGTGCCCGCTGTGCTGGCGTTGGTGAACCCGCCGGGTGAGAGGGAGCCGGTCGGGTTTCGCGCGCTTGCTCCGCTTGATGCGTTTATGCAGCGGTACAGGATCGCGATAATCTCGGTAACGCTGATAGCGGTGCTGGCCGGGATGCCCCTTCTGTTCGATATCCGTTTCGATTTCAATCCAGTCAATTTGCAAAGTCCGAACTCGCCGTCTGTACGAACCTATAAGGAACTGCAAACGACCGCCGAAAGCGCCGGCAACGACGCGGAGATACTGGCGCCGTCGCTGCAGGACGCCGACGCAATCGCAAAACGAGTTTCCGCGTTGCCGGAAGTCTCGCAGGCTCTCACTGCGAACAGTCTGCTGCCCGATCAGCAGCAGCAAAAGGCTGCGTTGATCCGGCGGGCCAAGCCGCGCCTTGACCCCGTACTTTCGGCTGAGCATGAGGCCCCGTCGCCTTCCGCCCAGGAAACGATCGAGGCGATCAACGCGGCGGCCGACGATCTGGCCGCTGCCGCAGGAAACTCGAAAGGGGCGGTTGCAGATTTGGCTCGTAGGGTGTCCGGACTGTTGCGAGAACTCGCCAAGGCCGATGCGGCCGCCATGGCGCGTGCCGAAGCTGCCGTCGTCCTGTCGCTCAAATTCGATTTGTCGATGATCAAGGCAAGTCTTGGTCCGGATGAACCGATCACGATCGATAGCTTGCCGCCGGATCTACGGCGCGGCTGGGTGCTACCGGACGGTCGGACTCGCGTGCAAGTTATTCCGAAGGGAGATCCTAACGACACTGACGATTTGAGGTCGTTTGCCAGAGCAGTGCTGGCGGCAGAGCCAACCGCGAGCGGACCGGCCGTCAGCTACTACGAGTTCGGGCGGACAATCACCCGTGCGTTGGTCGAAGCCGGCGCGTTAGCTTTGGCATCGGTTTTCGTTTTGCTCCTGATCACCTTGCGGCGCCTTGGAGACGTGCTTCTGACGCTGGTACCCCTGCTGATTGCGGGAGCAGTCGCTCTCGAAGTGTGCGTGCTCAGCGATTTCCCGCTGAATTTCGCTAATGTCATCGCGCTGCCCCTCTTGCTTGGCGTCGGAGTGGCCTTCAAGATCTACTACATTCTGGCATGGCGAGCCGGAAAGACCGGCTTGCTGCAGTCCACCCTGACCCGGGCGGTGGTGTTCAGCGCAATGACAAACGCGATTTCCTTCGGCAGCATGAGCATCTCGAGCTATCCGGGAATGTCGAGCATGGGCCAGCTCATGATTTTTCTCTTCTGTGCACGATGGCCGCCGCGGTGTTTTTCCAGCCAGTCCTGATGGGCAAGCCGCGGAAGATCAAGCAGCGTGCGCCGAGTGCGAAGGAGAAGTTGAGCGGAGCTGTCTCGAATTCGCGGTTCGGTGCGTCCTCGCTGAGCCTCGATCGCAGCCAGCATATGCTACGAACGGACGAGATCGCCGCAATCGCGACGCCGCAGAATGGCGCTCCTGCGAGCGGAGATAAACGACGTTCCGGAGGCCAGCCTGCGTCCAAGGAGCGCGAGGTCCGAAAAGCTTTCAAATCAGCGTGAAAACAGGGCTGCTGAAGGCAAACGCACGCTCAAATGCGAACGTTTTCTTTGGCGCCGACGTTGGTTTGCTGATCATCGCATCTGCCCGTCTTCGGCTTGGTCTCAAAGGACATCCCATGAACGTCAGCGAATTTGTTTGGCATCGATTATCCGAATGGGGATTGAAGCGGGTTTACGGTTATCCGGGAGACGGTGTTGGCGGACTCGACGTCGCGCTCGAGAAAGCCAGGGACAGCATGGAATACGTCCAGGTTCGCCATGAAGAAATGGCGGCCTTCATGGCGTCTGCACATGCGAAGTTCACTGGTCAGGTCGGGCTATGTTACGCGACCTCCGGGCCCGGCGCGATCCATCTGCTGAACGGGTTGTATGACGCCAAGATGGATCACGTGCCTGTTGTCGCGCTTGTCGGCCAGCAGGCGAGAATGGGATTGGGAGCGAGCTATCAGCAGGAAGTCGATCTCCAGAACCTGTTCGAGGATGTCACAGAATATGTGGCTATGGCGAGCGTTCCACAGCAGGTGCGCCATCTGATCGATCGCGCGGTTCGCATCGCGCACAACAAGCGCGGCGTTACCTGCGTCATACTTCCGAACGACCTCCAGGAGCTCGAGTACAACGATCCGCCGATGGCGCACGGCGCCACACATACGGGCATCGGCTATGCCGGTCCCGCCAAGCTGCCGGAGGAGAGTTTGCTTCGGGCAGCCGCCGACGTTTTGAACAGCGGCAGCAAAGTCGCCATGCTGGTCGGTGCGGGTGCGCTGGATGCCACCGACGAGGTGGTCGCCGTCGCAGAGTGTCTGCAGGCGGGCGTCGCGAAGGCGCTGCTCGGGAAAGCGGCGGTTCCCGACGACTTGCCGTTTGTCACGGGCTCGATCGGACTGCTCGGTACCAAGCCGAGCTGGGATCTGATGAAGAACTGCGACACGTTTTTGATGGTCGGGTCTTCGTTTCCGTACAGCGAATTCCTGCCTGAGCCCGGGGCGGCGCGTGGCATCCAGATCGACATCGACGGCAGTCGACTGAGCCTGCGCTATCCGATGGAGCTGAATATCGTCGGTGACAGCGCGACCACGTTGCGTGCGCTGTTGCCAATGCTGGCGCAAAAGCAGCAATCGTCGTGGAGACGAGAGATCGAAGCCGGACTTGGGAAGTGGTGGGATACGCTGGAGAGCCGGGCGATGAACAGCGCCGACCCGCTCAATCCGCAGCGGGTGTTCTGGGAATTGTCTCCGCGGCTGCCGGACAACGCAATCATCACCGCCGACTTCGGGATCGGTGGCCAACTGGTATGCGCGCGACCTAAAAATGCGCCGTGGTATGAAGGCCTCGCTGTCCGGCGGGTTGGCTTCGCTCGGTGCGGGCACGCCCTATGCGCTGGCAGGCAAAATGGCTTACCCGGAGCGGACGGTGATCGCCTGCATGGGCGACGGTGCGATGCAGATGAACGGCCTCAATGTCATGATCACGATTTCCAAGTATTGGAAGCAGTGGTCGAACCCCCGCCTGATCGTTCTCGTTCTCAACAACCGCGATCTGAATCAGGTCACGTGGGAAGAACGGATCCAGCTGGGCGCCGGAAAAACCGAATCCACTCAAAGCATCCCGGATTTCCCCTATCACCGATATGCGGAATTGATCGGGCTCAAGGGCATCTTTGTCGACAACCCCGATAGGGTGGGTGCTGCCTGGGATGAGGCGCTGTCAGCCGATCGGCCGGTCATTCTCGAAGCGTACACCGATCCCAACGTGCCGCCGCTTCCGCCGCACATCACGCTGAAGGAAGCCAAAAACTTCATCAGCATGATCCCGTCGGAGCCGGAGCTTGGAAGCGTTCTGAAGAACAGCGCCAAGGAATTGCTGACGAGCATTGTCCCCGGGAAGCACTGAATAATGAAACCGGAAGTGTCAATCGACAAGATCCAAGCACAGGCCTTTGAGATTCCGACGGATAAGCCTGAAGCTGATGGAACGATAAGCTGGAATTCGACGACACTGATCGTGGTCGAAGCTTTTGGCGGCGCTCAAGTCGGAATGGGGTACACCTATTCGAGCGCATCGATTGTCGACCTGATTTGCCGCAAGCTTGCACCGACCATAAGCGGTTTTGACGCCTTGGACCCGCAAGGCGCGTGGCGAGCGATGCAACGCTCGGTGCGCAATCTGGGTCGGGAAGGACTTGCCGCGACGGCGATCTCCGCCGTCGATACCGCCCTGTATGATCTCAAGGCGCGCCTTCTCGGGCAGCCCTTATGCCAGGTCCTGGGCAAATATCGCGATGCGATTCCCATCTACGGGAGCGGCGGATTTACCACCTACTCGGACAAGGAGCTTCAAAACCAACTCGGCGGATGGGTTGCTGAACTGGGCTGCGCGTTCGTCAAGATGAAGGTCGGTTCGCATCCGGACCAGGATGTCCATCGCGTAAAGGCGGCGAAGCAGGCCGTCGGGGAAAGTGCTGTATTGTTTGTGGACGCCAATGGCGCATACGGGGTGCAGCACGCGCTCGCGTTCGCCAATGAATTTGCGGAGATGGGGGTCGGCTGGTTCGAGGAGCCGGTATCTTCCGACGATCTCGCGGGGTTGCGCG
The DNA here is from genome assembly GCA_963764155.1 of uncultured Alphaproteobacteria bacterium. Classification (GTDB taxonomy): domain Bacteria; phylum Pseudomonadota; class Alphaproteobacteria; order Rhizobiales; family Xanthobacteraceae; genus Bradyrhizobium. The sequence goes on along the minus strand of CAVXRI010000001.1, from coordinate 107,176 downwards.
AAATACGCAAGCGAGCGCCGGCCGGAATGGAAATCGCGGCAGGGGAGTACGCTTACACGCTCGACTATGTACGCAATATGCTAGCGGCGGAGGCGATCGACGTTCAGCAGGCCGATGTCACGCGATGCGGTGGCATAACGGGTTTCCTGCAGATCGCGGACCTTTGCGAGGCGTTTCACGTCGATCTTTCCGGTCACTGCGCGCCTGCTTTGCATTTGCATGTCGCCTGCGCAGCTCCCCGGCTGCGTCACCTCGAATGGTTTCACGACCATGTTCGAATCGAGAAGATGCTGTTTGAAGGCGCTCCCGCACCGAGCGAGGGCGCTATTCGCCCCGATCTTTCGCGGCCCGGAAATGGCCTGTCGTTCAGACATCAGGATGCCGCCCGCTACGGCGTTTCGGAAAACGCATGAGCCGATCTCACGATCACAATGATCTAAGATTTGCCGGACTTGTTCTGGGGGGCTTGGCGGCGGCGCTGGTGTTGGCTCCCAAACTGGTTGCTTCTTTCCAGCGGCGTCGGCAACCAGCGCCTCGGCAGGAGACGACGACGGTTCTCGCCGCACGCCGTCTGAATTGCGCGGCCGGAACGCTCGCGTTATCCGTCCTCGCCGACAGCACAGTCGAGCATTATCGCGGCTCCTTCAAGAACAAGGCGATGTTCACGCCTTTGATGGTATCCGCGCTGACGCTTGCCACCAGCGCCCATGGAACGGCGGATATGCGGCCCACTGCGCACCGGGCGCGCGACACGATCTATGTGCTCGCCGCGGCAACGGGTCTCGCCGGGACCGGGTTTCACTTCTACAACGTCGGCAAGAGAGTCGGCGGCTTCTGCTGGCAGAACCTCTTCTATGCCGCGCCCCTCGGCGCGCCAATGGCCATTTTACTCTCAGGCCTTGTGGGATTTTGCTCGGAGCGCGTCCGCGAGAGTCAGCCCGGAAAACGACCGGAAGTTTTTCGTCTGCCCGCCGGCCGCACTATTTCGGCTGTCGCCGGTGTCGGTCTGTTGGGGACCGCAGGGGAGGCGGGGCTACTTCATTTCCGAGGCGCGTTTCATAATCCGTTCATGGCGCTCCCGGTGACGCTACCTCCCTTGGGCGCGATCCTGCTCGGCTTCGCTGCGGCAAGTGGACCCGGGCGCGACCGCCGCTTTACGCAGTGGTGGATGCGACTGCTGGTGGCCATGGGCCTGGCCGGGGTTGGATTTCACGCATACGGCGTCTCCCGCAATATGGGCGGCTGGGGCAACTGGAGCCAGAACGTCCTGAATGGGCCGCCGCTTCCGGCGCCCCCGAGTTTCACCGGTCTTGCTCTTGCCGGCCTGGCGGCGCTCGTTCTCATGGAGACGCACCCCGATGCGTGACTCACGCGAACTTCGTCATCAGCAAAGCCGTTATCCCGGCTACGACGTTCTTTCAAAGCGCGCCGGCCCTTCCTGGAATGAACAGACCCGTCGCGTGATCGCCCGTCGTCTGTCTGTTGATGCCGAGCCGCGCTTTTTCACGGCTGAGGAATTCCAGACGGTTAATGCGATCGCGGCTCGCATCGTGCCGCAAAGCGCAGCACGGCCGCCGATACCTGTCGCGGCACTGGTGGACCGCAAACTTTACGACGGCGTGACGGACGGATATCGGGCTCCCGGAATGCCGCGGGATCGCGATGCCTGGCGCCTTGGCCTCAAAGCGCTCGAGGCCGAAGCACGCGCCGCGCATGGCGGGCCATTCCATAGTCTTCCGGATTCGTTCAAGGACATGCTGCTTCATCGGATGGAGAACGGAGAGTTGAAAGCGTCCGAGTGGGGCGACGTGCGGCCAAGTGACTTTTTCAAGCACCGCATGGCGAGGGACATCGTGTTGGCCTATTACGCCCATCCCGCGGCCTGGAGCGAGATAGGTTATGGTGGACCCGCGAGCCCGCGCGGCTACGTTCGCCTTGATTTCGATGAGCGCGATCCCTGGGAAGCAGCAGAGGCAGGCCACGGCGACGATGAGTTGGTGCGCCGGATCAACCGCAATGTTCGATGATCCCTTAAAGAGCCCGCGCGCTCGCGGTGGCCGCGCTCCAGACGTGTTTCGTCCGGGAGCTTGGGTGCCGATGCGGGAGTACAGCGAACGCGAGCCGATTGATTTCGCGATCGTTGGGACCGGCGCGGGAGGAGGGACGCTGGCCTGCAAGCTTGCCGAATACGGCTTTTCGGTCGTGGCTTTCGATGCCGGCCCCTACTTTCGTCCGCTAGAGGACTTCGCCTCCGACGAAAGCGAGCAGACCAAACTTTACTGGACCGACGACCGCATCGTCGATGGTGCCAATCCGCTGCAGATGGGCAGCAACAACAGCGGCAAGGCGGTCGGCGGATCGACGGTGCACTTCGCCATGGTGTCGCTTCGCTTTCGGCCCGAATGGTTCAAGTCGCGTACGCTCCTGGGGTATGGAGCGGACTGGCCGCTCGATTGGCGCGAAATGTGGGAGTACTACACTGAGGTCGAGCAGGCGCTGAAGATTTCGGGCCCCGTGAACTATCCATGGGGGCCTCGTCGTCCGCGCTATCCCTATCGGGCTCATCCACTCAACGCTGCGGCGCGCGCTCTCGCTACGGGCTGCGAGAGAATGGGCATTAACTGGACCGAGACGCCGCTAGCGACATTATCCGCGCCGCGCGAACTCGCGCATCCCTGCGTTTACCGCGGCTTCTGCGTGACCGGTTGCTCGACGAACGCCAAGCAGAGCGCCCTGGTAACCTGGATCCCGCGCGCCATCGCGGCCGGTGCTGAAATTCGTGATCTGGCGATGGTCGGCAGAATTGAAGTCGACCAGCAGGGGCTAGTTTCTGGCGTACATTATCAGCGCGAAGGCGTCTGGCGTTTTCAGCGCGCGCGCAACGTGGTCGTTGCCGGCTATGCAATCGAAACGCCACGACTGCTCTTGAATTCGGCGACCGACGCTTTCCCCGAGGGCCTTGCCAACAGTTCCGGACTGGTCGGCAAGAACCTCATGGTTCAGTCCAATCAGGCTGTCTGGGGCGTCATGGACCAGGAGGTTCGCTCGTACAAGGGGCCTCCGTCCCTCGCCATCACCGAGCACTGGAATTACGAGGACAGAGGCAAGGATTTTTTCGGCGGTTATTGCTACATGAGCCAAGGGCCTCTTCCCCAGTTATGGGCGCAGACGCAGATGAGTGCGCGCGGACTTTGGGGTTCTCGGCTTGTCGAGGAGATGAAAAATTATAATCACGTTGTCGGATTGAAAATCGTCGGCGAGATGCTGCCGCAAGAGTCGAACAGCGTCACACTCGCAGACGAGGTTGATCAATACGGCCTTCGCATCCCGCGCATCACCTATTCGTGGTGCGACAACGACAAGCGGCTGATCAATCACTCGCTGAAATTTATGATGCAGGCGCTCCAGGTCGTCGGAGCAAAAAATATTTGGACGCAAGATGACGACACGTGTCATCTCAATGGGACGGTCCGCATGGGAGCCCATCGCGAGACGAGCGTGGTGGATGCCGATTGCCGAAGTTGGGATATCCCCAACCTCTGGATATGTGACGGATCGGTTTTTCCGACCGTTGGAGGTGTGAACCCGTCGCTCACCATCCAGGCGATCGCCTGCCGGACGGCGGATCGTATCCGCACTCTAGCCCGACGCGGAGAACTAGCTGGGCGCGTTCGCCGTTCGACACGAACGAGCGAGCACGCGTGACTGAGACAATGAACAGCGAATTTTGAAGGTGTGCCTCAATGAATTCAATGAACAGGACGCGAGAGCCGTCCCCGCAGGTCGTAGTGGTCACCGGCGCTTCCGCCGGCGTCGGCCGGGCGATCGTGCATCGATTTGCCCAATCCGGTTGGCGGATAGGCTTGATTGCTAGGGACCGCGAGGCACTGGAGGAGGTCGGGCGGGAAGTGGAGAAGCTCGGTGGGATGGCGGTGGTCGCCGCGGCCGATGTGTCCGATGCTGAGGCGGTATTCGCGGCTGCCGACAAAGTTCAGCGGACCTTTGGCACGATCGATGTCTGGATCAACGACGCCATGGTTACGGTTTTTTCGCCGGTATGGCGGATAACGCCGGAGGAATTTCACCGCGTTACCGAGGTGACCTATCTCGGTTTCGTCCACGGCACGATGGCTGCGCTGCGGCACATGCGGCCGATCAACCGCGGCAAGATCATCCAGATCGGATCAGCGCTGGCCTATCGCGGCATTCCCTTGCAGTCTGCGTATTGTGGGGCAAAATACGCGATACGTGGCTTCACGGATTCTCTGCGAACCGAATTGATTCACGAAGGGAGCGCCATCAGCCTGACAATGGTAGAGTTGCCGGCCGTCAACACGCCGCAATTCGACTGGGCACGCACCCATATGCACCGCCAGCCCCGGCCGGTGGCGCCGGTCGTCGAGCCGGAGGTAATTGCCCGGACGGTGTTCGAGGCTGTACGGCGACCGCGCCGGGAATACTGGATCGGACTGAGTACGATCAAGGTCATCCTTGGAAATATGGTGCTTCCTGCTTTTCTCGATCGCTATTTGGCGAGAGTGGCATATGAGGGGCAGGAGACGAACGAGCGCGTCGTGCCTGATCGGAAGGACAATTTGATAACCCCTGTACATTCGCTGCACCGGACCCGAGGTCGCTTCGGGGACGAAGCGCAGGAGCGGGCGATTGTGACTGCTGGCCCGGTGGCACGTGTCGCACCGTTGGTGATCGGCGGCGTCCTTCTGTTGGGAGGCGGAATGCTCGCGGCCTGGTTCGCCGCCAACTCCAACACGGCAAGACGCGCCGGTCAGGATTTGTGAGTGTGAGGGTCTCGGCGCAGTTCTTCGATAATCTCTTGCGCGCCCGAGCGGGTAAGCAACTCGCCTGACTTGTCCGGAATGTCCGCTTCGTGACACAGGCGTTTGAGTTCTTTTCGCTGCTCCTCGGTCATGGGATCTTCGTGAGCATTGAGGACCATGACAAACTCCTTTGTTCATTCCAACGAGTAACGCGAACGCACCGTGCAGGTCCGGTGCCCGCCGGTTCGCGCGCTAGAAGATCTCACAGGAAAGGCTTTCCGCCGGTTACGGCGATTGTGGCGCCGGAAACGTAGCTGGAGAGCGGGTCTGCGAGCATCACATAAGCCGTCGCCAGTTCTGCGGGTTGGCCGGGTCGCTTCATCGGGACCTGCTTGCCAAAATTTTTGACGGCTTCTTCCGGCATTGTCGACGGTATGAGCGGAGTCCAGATTGGTCCAGGCGCTATCGCATTTGCGCGGATGCCCTTGTCGGCCAAGAGCTGCGCAAGTCCTGCGGTGAAATTATGAATTGCGCCTTTTGTCGTCGCGTAGGCCAGCAATGTCGGGTTGGGCGTGTCCGAATTGATCGATGCCGTATTTATAATGCAGCTTCCCGGTTTCATGTGGGGTACCGCGGCCTTGGTCAAATAGAACATGGCATAGATATTGGTCCTGAACGTGGTGTCCCATTCTTCGTCCGAAATCTCTTCAATCGACTTGAAGGTGGCCTGATGCGCAGCATTGTTTACGAGAAGGTCAATTCCGCCGAACTCTGACACGGCCTTGGCTATGACCGCCCGGCAGTGGCTTGGGTCTTTGAGATCGCCGGGTACCAAGATCGCCCTTCTTCCCGCCTCGGTAACGAGCCGCTCGGTCTCGCGGGCGTCATCGTGCTCTTCCAAATACGAAATCAGGACGTCGGCTCCCTCTCGGGCAAACGCGAGCGCGACTGCGCGGCCGATGCCGCTGTCACCGCCCGTAATAACTGCTCGCTGCCCGGCGAGCCGAGCGCTGCCCTTGTATGAGGCTTCCCCATGGTCGGGCCGTGGCGTCATCGCATCAGTAATGCCCGGTATCGGCTGCTGTTGAGTGGGGAAGGGCGGTTGAGGATAGTCAAACATCTTTTATCTCCAGCAAACAATTCGTCCTGGTGCCGCGTCAACTGCGCGTCAGCCGAGGTCAGGTGAGCTGATCGAGGTTTCCCATTGGTTTGACGGCATGGCCTTTTGGGTTGTCCTCTTCCGCGCTGCGCTGGTCAGCCTTGGCTTCCTCGCGCAGATCGCCATCACCGAGAACCTCGGCAATGGCTTCCTTGGCCTTTGCCACTGCCTTCCGGGTAGTCCGTTTCATAGCATTCATGTCGTATCGCTGTTTTTCAGGCTTGCATTGCCGGCCGGAGTCCCGCTGGCCCGATCGCACGAGCCGAAGACAAAGCGCTGAGGGCGCCCGCCGCCCAAGGGCGAACGCGGACGCCATTGCAGAAGCGCCTTGCAAAGCTGTTACATTCCCGCACTTTCGCGCCGAGCGGCAAATTGCGGTAGCTCGCGTTTTTCCTCGATCGGGCTTGCCGGCAGCTGTAGTACGGTTGCCCTTTGTCCCGCGACGAGATCGGTCAACAGAACGATTGTGCCGTTCGAAAACTCGAGCGCATCGTGATGGTGGGACGCCTTGTCGAGGTCTATCTGGCGAAACCGCGCCATTCGGTCGCCAATGTTCTTGCGAAAGATGAACCCGTCAGCTTGAACGTTCTTTTCGAACGCCAGCTCGGTACCGGGACGAAGACAGACCGCGACATGCGGGTTCTCCGGACTGGCAAAGCCTCTTGTCGTTGTAGACTGGAATTTGGTCGAAACCAGCGTCTCCGCCACTTCAGCGGGACGAGTTGCGACAGCATGCAAGCTGTAGTCGCACATGGTGCGCTCCTGTAACTAATCGCCACCCAGCAAATCATGAACATCTACAAAGCTGTTTGGTTGCAATGGCTGCCGAAAAGGGCGGCCGGTCGGCGACGTCATGAGGCGACAGGAAGTCGACACAGTCCGCGCCGAGTTCAGTTCGCGGAGAGCGCTGTTTGAGCGCAACGCCGGCGTAGTCATCAGAACGCTGAGGACGGGCCGCCCTTTCCGCGGTGAGGCAGTGGTCCAAAGACCAGCTTCTTCGACTGTTCGAGCCACTCGTGCCGTTCCGAAGCTTCGCGGTTTGGAACAATCAGAATAGATCGGCATTTAGCGAAGCGTTGAGCAGGTGGTCGGTTTTCCGACCCCGTCAAGGATGGGGAATGGCGATGCGTTACTTTGGGCGACTGCTGTTTGCCACGGTTGTCATCCTTCTGCTCGGCAGCGGTATCTGGGCCAATCTCGGCAAGGCCCCTCTGCCGGAAATGCGAGGCATGTGGGTGACCCAAGCCATGCGCGGCATGGTGTACTGACCCCACCGTCCCGAAGGCACGAGCATGAACAAGAGCGTTCTATTAGTTCTCGGGGCGGCCGGTTTCTTCCTTTCGCTCGGCGCGGCGGTAGCGCGTGATGATGGCCGGTACGCCGGGTCGCCGTTGAAACCCTGGTTCGATAGCCTGAAGAGCAACAGGGGTCCTTGTTGTTCGGATGCGGATGGATTTGCCGTTTCTGATCCCGACTGGGATTCAAAGGACGGGCATTACCGGGTCCGGCTTGATGGCCAATGGATCATCGTGCCGGACGATGCCGTCATCACCGAACCCAATCGCGCTGGCCGTACCATGGTGTGGCCAATCAAGGGCTCGCTTGGAACGTCCATCCGCTGCTTCATCCCGGGAAGCATGACTTGAGACACTAGGGGCTGGACCCGATGGAATGGCCCCTGATCCGGCCGATCGCGGCGCCAATGTCAGTCCAGGCCGGCTTGGTCGGCGCAAATTGTTTTCGAAGGAATGTCAAAAGCTCCGCGAGTTGAACGTCACTCATGCTGTCCTTGAAGGCGGGCATGTAGCCGAGATCGCTCGAAACGGGCTCGGTGATGCCATGCAGGATCACCTGGATGAGATTGTCCGGGGCTGCGCTATGCAGATTGCTGTTAAGCGCCAGTGACGGTCGGCTGCCGAACAGAGCTGGACCGCCGGCCTCATGACAGGCGGCGCAGGCCCCCTGGTAAAGGCGCGCACCGAGAGACGAGACAGAAAGCACTCGCATGCTTTTTTCAATTTCGAGGGCGAGCTTCTCCTGCGCGGTTTTATCCGCGGCGATTTCGTTGAACGAGGCGAGATAGGTTGCCATGGCGCGAATGTCGTGATCGGACAGTTCTGCCAGTTGTTTTACGACCGGCGCCATCGGGCCTGCGGCTACACCGTGAAATCGGGACTCACCGGAGCGCAGGTAGGCGTAGAGTTCATCCTCGTTCCACGGTATCGGCGCAAGGGAGAGTGAGGTGAGCGGCGGCGCCTCCCATCCCTCCGAGAAGCCGCCGGCCAGGTAGGCTTTTGCCTTTTCCGCGCCGAACGCGTTGCGCGGCGAATGGCAGGCGGCGCAGTGGCCAAGGCCTTCCACCAGATAGGCGCCCCAATTCCAGGTTTCGGATTTCGTCAGGTCGGCCTGGAATAAATCCGGTTCGTGAAAGAAAGCATTCCATCCGGCCACCAGCGGACGCAGGTTGAATGGAAATGTCAGCTGATTTTCGGGAGTATCGGTGCGGGCCGGTGCCTGCGTCATGAGGTAGGCATAGAGCGCCTGCACGTCCGCATCGGTCGCTTTGGCGAAATGGGTGTAGGGAAAGGCGGGGTAAAGATGCCGGCCGTCGCGATGAATGCCCTCGCGCATCGAGCGTTCAAAGGCGGGATAAGACCAGGCACCGATCCCGGTCTCCATATCGGGTGTGATGTTGGTGCTGTAGATCGTGCCGAACGGGGTATCAAGCGGCCGGCCGCCGGCATTGAGCAAGCCGTTGGCGCTGGTGTGGCACACTGCGCAATTGCCGAGCGCGGCAAGCTGCTTGCCCCGGGCGATCGTCGCCACGGAATAGACCGATACATCGGGCCGCGGGATCGGTGCGATCGACCGCCACGGCAGCACAGCGGCGCCAATGCCGACCACCGCGGCGCAAACCGCCGCTGCGCCTGCGAACAGGCTACGACGACCTGCGAACGGATTGTGCCATTTGTCGTGTGAACTGGTGGGGGCGGGCGGCGGTGCAGGCGAGGGTTGCGCTGAAATCTGTTCGTTGCCTCGCAATCCTCTTAGAATTCGTTCCGGTGTGAATGGCGGGTCTCGAAAACGCACACCGGTGGCATCATAAATCGCATTCGCAATCGCTGCGGCGCTCGGTACGGAGGCGGATTCGCCAACGCCTAGCGGAGCCTGATCCTGCCGTGGCAGCATCAACACGTCGATTTTTGGCACATCCGGAAAGGTGATGATCGGATAGCTGCCCCATTCGCGGCTCGCGACAGCGTGGCGCCCGAAAGAAACCTCTTCCATCAAGGCGCGGCTGGTCGACTGGATGACATTGCCCTGGATCTGGTGACGGACGCCGTCCGGATTGATCATCAAGCCGGAATCCTGACCGGCGACGACCCGGGTTACGCTGACATCGCCGGTCGTTTTGTTGACGGCGACATCAGCGATCCAGGCCGACCATGCCGCGCCGTAGCCCGGAAATTTGCTGTGAACGTAGAGCGCGTAAGCAAAGCCGCGTCCATGCGCCACCTCGCCCTCATCGGGCTTCTCTTCGCGGACCGGCCGCGGGTTCCAACCGGCGCGTTCGGCGACCGCCTTGACGAGATCGATCGCGCGCGGGTCTTTTAAATATCGAAGCCGATATTCGATGGGATCGACGCCCGCTTCCGCGGCGACCTCGTCGATATCAGGATTCGTGCGCAAATGTGTTCGGCAGCGCCGAGACGCCGCGGAACCATGAAGCGCGGACGATTGGCGGCATGTCGTTCGCAACGACGCGCAGGTTGTCGTAATCGTACGGAGGAATTGCCGTCCGATCGCCCATTTCAAACACGGCAGGCTCAGGCGGAATTCTGCCGGTAAGTAGCAGCGCCAGAGTCGGCGCGCCGTTTGAGGGATAGCGCGTGGCAAAATCATAGCCGGCCACGGCGCCATCGGCGTTCAGCCCGCCGTTCACGTCCATCAATTGCGCGGCACCCTTCGGTTCCCAGGCGTGCTCCTGTTCGCGGGTCAACTGTACACGGACGGGACGTCCGACCGCTCGCGACAGCAAAAGTGCATCTGCTGTGACGTCATCGGCGCAGTTGCGCCCATAGCAGCCGGCTGCTTCCAGCCGGATCACCTCGACGTGGTTTTCCGGGCGCTCGATCAAGAGCGCGAGGTCAGCCCGGAGCAAATGAGGATTTTGGGTGCCGGACCAAACCCTGATCTGCCCGTCCTGATAATCGGCGACCGCGCAGGATGGACCGATGGAGGCGTGCATCTGATAGGGCCAGGTATAAGTCCGCTGCATCGGCTTTGCAGCAGATGCGATGGCGGCATCAACATCGCCCTTGTCGATCAGAATCCGTCGCGTAGATGGGTTAGCGCGTAGCGCCGTTTCGATGTCGCCGAGATCGGGGAGAACAGGGGGCGGCTTCCAAGTCACCTTGAGCTGAGCAGCCGCTCTGACCGCGTTTTCTTCACGCTCGGTGACCACGCCCACGAAGTCGCCAATCCTCACGACGGCAATCAAGCCCGGAATATCGCGCACCGACTTTTCATCGACGGCGACCAGGCTGGTGCCGACAAACGGGCCGGCATCGACGCCTGCATAGGGCGGGCGCACCACGCGGCCGTGCAGCATGCCCGGCACCCGCACGTCGTGAACATACACGAGTTCGCCGGTTGCCTTTGCGGGAAGATCGACGCGCGGCATGGACTGGCCGACGATGGTGTAGGCGGTAACCGCCTTCACCGGAACATCTTCCGCGAGTTCGATGCGGATGGTCTCGCCGGAAATCAATTCGCCGTAGCTGGTACTTCGGTTGTCCCGCCCTCGGATCAGGCCATCTTCGACCGTCAGATCAGTGACCGGAACTTCCAGGCGGGCCGCTGCTCGCGCGATCAGGGCGTGCCGGGCCTGCGCCGCCGCCTTGCGCAAGGGTACCGCCGTGATCTGAATGGTTTCGCTCGCGATGGTCGGGCCTTGCTCAGGAACCTGCGACGTGTCGCCCAACACGACAACCACTCGCGCAAAGGACACATCGAGTTCTTCGGCAACGATCTGGCCAAGTGCGGTGCGTATGCCGGTTCCGAGATCGACATGCCCGTTATAGGCGGTGACCGAGCCATCGGCCGTGATTTTGATGAACGTTTCGAAGATGCCCTTCGCGGCTGAGCCGGCGGGGCGCACGATGGAAAGCGAACCATGCCGTTGTTCGCGATCCGCAGGAAAATCAGCTGCCATCAGTCTGTAGTCTCTGGAATATGGCCGGCTGCACGCATTGCCGCCCGCGCAATTTCGACGTGGGCGCCGCATCGGCAGAGATTGTATCGCAGCGCCTCCAGCACTTCAGCCTCGGTCGGGCGAGGCAAGCGCTGCAACAGCGCCTTCGTGGTCATGATCATCCCGTTGAGGCAATAGCCGCATTGCGCGGCCTGCTCCTTGATGAAGGCTTGCTGCACCGGGTCGGGACGTTCGCGTGTACCGAGACCTTCGAGCGTCACTATGTTGCGTCCAACGCATCCGCTGATCGGGATGACGCAGGAGCGGCCCGCCACCCCGTCGATCAGCACCGTGCAGGTGCCGCATTCACCGAGGCCGCAACCATATTTCGGCCCGTTCAATCCGAGATCGTTGCGCAGCACGTAAAGCAGAGCGGTATCGCAAGCGGCATCGATCTCGTGGACCCCGCCATTGACGTTCAGGCGGATCATGGTTAAATCATTCTGCTATCCCGTCTCGGACGGTTGCGCCGCAAACATCGCGGAACATTACCGTTTGCATACAAACGTGCAAGCCGAGCATTTCCGCATGCGGCGGGACGGCGGCTTATGAACAAGCCGGTCCGGCCATCTGATTTTTGCTCGGCAGCCCGTTTTCAATAGCACGGGCGCTTGACAGGTTTCGGCTCGGCGCGCAGGATCGTTAGTGTACGAACAAAAGCGTGGCGGCCGAAGACAGCGCTGTCAATGAAGCCGCCTGACGATAGGCTTGGGTCATGACGACTGAAGCGACCGCCGCCGCTGGCGACAAAATCCGATGCGATGCTTGTCCGGTGATGTGCTACATCAAGCCGGGTGCCGCAGGTGCTTGCGACCGCTACGCTAATCACGATGGTCAGCTCGTTCGTGTCGATCCGCATATCGTGCTGGAGCGCACCGTTTCGCATGGTGGCCGGCTGGTCCCGTTCCAGAGCGGCGGGGATTGGGACGGCAAAATCGTCCAACAACCCGGCATCTTTGTCACGGCGATCGGCGCCGGCACCACTTATCCGGACTACAAGCCCGCGCCGTTTATCGTCTCATCCGAGATCGACGGCGTCGATATGGTCACCGTGGTCACGGAAGGCATCTTCAGCTACTGCGGCGTCAAGGTGAAGATCGACACCGATCGTCACCTCGGTCCGGAAACCGCAACGGTTAGGGTCGACGGCGAAGCGATCGGCCATGTGACCACAGGCGAATATGGCTCGCAGATGCTGTCGCTGGGCGGCGTTCATCATCTCACCGGAGGTTCGAAGAAGGAAGGTCGCGTCACCTGCGATGCGCTGATGGACCTCAGTAATTGCAAACCGGTCGAACTCATCATCGATGGAGGCGCCAGTGTGATAGTGCAGGCCGGTCATCCCCCTGTGGTCAACGGAGTGCCGGAAGAGCGAATGCGAGTCGGCTGCGGCTCGGCCACCATCGGCATGTTTGCCAAGCAGTGGCAGGGGAAGGTGGACGAGGTCGTGGTCGTGGACGACCACATCACGGGGGTTCTCAGTGAACATCAAGCCGGCAAATTGCTCGATATTCCCGACACCGGAATCAAGATGAAAGGACGACGTTCGACGCCGGGACGTTATTTCCAGGTCGCCGAGCCCGGCACGGGCTGGGGCGGCACCATGATTTCCGATCCGCTGTCGGTGCTTGGTCCATTCGATCCCAAGGTCGCGCGGCCCGGGATGACGATGCTGATGGTGTCGACGACGGGCGAACACGCGGCGTATTACGTCCTGAACGAGGCGTTGCGCCCGATCGAAACCGAGATGCCGCTCGACCTCAAACTGTCGGTGGAACGCATTCAGGAAAATTGCGAGCCGGCGCTGTGCACGGTGCTTTTCATGGGCGGCGCAGGCGGATCGCTGCGCGCCGGAGTTACCGATAATCCCGTGCGCCTGACGAGATCGGTAAAGGACGCGCTGACGCGGGTGACGAGTGGCGGCGCACCGGTCTATGTCTGGCCCGGTGGCGGCATCACCTTTATGGTCGATGTCACGCAAATGCCGGCCGGCGCCTTCGGTTACGTTCCGACTCCGGCGCTGGTCGCACCGATCGAGTTCACGCTGCGACTGTCCGACTATGCTGCGCTCGGGGGTCATATGGACTACGTGCGTCCGCTCTCTTCACTAAAGGACAATGCTGAAACGCGCCAAGTGCCATGGCATCGGCCTCTGCCGGGAGGCCGCACATGAAAAGGCTCCCGCAAATCGCTCTCCTGAAGGACGGCAGGCGGCTGCATTTGCAGGACGGTCCAATCGATCTGATCGTGGAGGCCAAAGCGGCCGAGAATGAACTGCGCGCGGCTTACCACGCAGCGGCGCATCGCTTCACCGGCCTGCTTGATGAACTCTGCGCAGAGCTTGGTGATTTGCGCAAGCCGGCCAATCCTGTAGGTTGCGCACTGAGAGGCGTGGTCGCGCGCCGGATGCATGCGGCGGTCGCGCCATTCGCCGGCGACCACTTCATCACGCCGATGGCGGCGGTTGCCGGTGCGGTTGCAGAGGAAATTCTATGCGCGATGCTGGGCGTGAGCCAGCTCGATCGCGCCTATGTCAATAACGGCGGTGATATCGCGCTGCATCTTGCCGACGGAGAGCAGTTCACGGTGGGTCTGATGGACAGGCCCGGGCAGGGCGGCTTGATGCGGACGATGATGATCGGTTCCGAGAACCCCGCGCGGGGCATTGCGACCAGCGGCCGTCATGGCCGCAGCTTTTCACTCGGCATAGCCGATGCAGTTACTGTGCTAGCGCACACCGCGTCGGAGGCGGACGCAGCCGCCACCATTATCGCCAATGCCGTTGACCTGCCCGGACATCCCGCGATTTCGCGCCGACCGGCGAATGAGTTGCAGCCCGACAGCGATCTCGGAGCGCGGCTGGTCACCCGCGACGTCGGCAACCTTTCCGACAGCGAGATCGAGGAGGCCCTTGAAGCCGGGACGCGTCGTGCGCGCGAACTGCTCGTTGCCGGGCGAATCGAGGGCGCTGCATTGCGGCTTTGTGGCGAGACGGTCGAGGTGGGAACCAGTGGCGTCGAGTCCTACGGTTCGCGAGCAATACTCAGGCAGGCCATGCCGAATGTGATGAATGTTTGATCGAGGCAAATGAGATGAGTGCAGTAATTCGCAAGATCGTCACCGTGGTCGAAGAGATGCATCTGGAGATGGGGAAGACGATCGCGCCCCCGACCCGACGCGCTGCGGCGATTGCCGTGATCGAAAATCCATTCGCCGGTCGCTACGTGGAAGACCTCTCGCCCCTGGTCGCGATCGGCGAAGAACTTGGGGAGTTGCTGGCATCAAGGGCGGTGGCCGCACTCGGCATCGACGGTGCAAAGGCACAAAGCTACGGCAAGGCCGCAGCGGTCGGGGAAAATGGCGAACTCGAGCATGCGGCCGCTATCTTGCATCCGAAGATGGGCGCACCGGTTCGCAAGATATTGGGCAAGGGCGCGGCGCTGATTCCATCCTCTAAAAAGCGCAGTGGTCCTGGAACGACGCTGGACATTCCGCTTGGCCACAAGGACGCGGCCTTTGTGCGCAGCCATTTCGACGGCATGGAAGTGCAGATCAACGACGCGCCGCGCGCTAACGAGATCATGGTCGCGGTCGCGATTACCGACAGCGGCAGGCCGCTGCCGCGCGTGGGCGGATTGACGATCGGCGAAATCAAGGGCGAAGACGGACTACGATAATTCCTTAACACCGGAGGTAGATGGGATGCGACGAAGACTTTTCCTGGGAGCGGGCCTCGCGGTCGTAGTCGCTGGCATGGCTGATACGGCCATGGCACAGAGCGAGATCAAGATTGGCGAGATCAACAGCTACTCACTGTTGCCTGCTTTCACCGAACCCTATCGCAAGGGCTGGCAGCTTGCGGTCGAAGAGATCAACGCCGCGGGCGGCATCAACGGCAAGAAGCTCGTGGTGGTGTCGAAGGACGACGGCGGCAAGCCGGCCGACGCGCAGACTGCCGCCAACGAACTGGTCTCAAGCGAAAACGTCGCGATGCTGACGGGCACCTTCTTGTCCAACATCGGTCTTGCGGTCAGCGACTTCGCCAATCAGAAGAAGGTCTTCTTCCTGGCGGCTGAACCGTTGACGGACGCCATCACCTGGTCGAAGGGAAACCGCTACACGTTCCGCCTGCGTCCTTCCAACTACATGCAAGCGGCGATGCTGGTGGAAGCCGCGGCGAAATTGCCGGCCAAGCGCTGGGCCACCATTGCGCCAAATTATGAATATGGCCAGTCCGCTGTCGCGGTGTTCAAAAAGCTGATGTCCGAAAAGCGACCCGATATTCAGTGGGTCGACGAGCAATGGCCACCGCAAGGCAAGATCGACGCGGGCCCGGTCGTGCAGGCGGTTGCCGCGGCTAACCCCGAGGCCATCCTCAATGTCACTTTTGGCGCCGATCTCGTCAAACTCGTCCGCGAAGGCAATACACGCGGATTGTTCAAAAATCGTTCGGTGGTCTCGTTCTTGACCGGCGAGCCGGAATATCTCGACCCGCTCAAGGATGAGACTCCCGAAGGATGGATCGTTACCGGATATCCCTGGTACAGCATCAAGACACCCGAGCACGAGGCGTTCCTGAAAGCCTATCAGGCCAAGTATAACGACTATCCCCGGCTCGGCTCGATCGTCGGCTATCAAACCATCAAATCGGCCGCCGCAATTCTTGCCAAGGCGAAATCGACCGATCCGGAAAAGCTGATCGCGGCGGCTGAAGGGCTGTCGGTGAACTCGCCCTTCGGCGAGATCACCTTCCGCAAAATTGACCATCAGTCGACGCTCGGCGCATTCGTCGGCAAGACCGCGTTAAAGGATGGCAAAGGCGTGATGGTGGATTCGGTTTATCGCAAGGGCTCGGACTATCTGCCAGGCGATGCTGAAGTCGAAAAACTTCGTCCGAAAGAGTGACGCTAACAGCCGCGGACGCCTTTTTGGGCGCCCGCAGCACTAATTCATGCGGAGCTCCGATGGCCTTCTACATCGTTCAGTTTCTGACCGGTCTGGCCAGCGCTGCGTCGCTCTTTCTGGTTGCATCGGGTTTGTCGATTATATTCGGCGTGACGCGGATCGTGAATTTTGCGCACGGCGCGTTCTATATGCTCGGTGCGTATGTCGCCTTTACGTTGACGGAGCGATTCTCCGGCGCGCTCGGGTTTTGGGGCGGCATTGTCGCCGCCGCGCTGATCATTGCGGCGGTCGGCGTTCTCGTGGAGATGGTGCTGCTGCGCAGGATCTATCATTCGCCGGAGCTATTTCAATTGCTGGCGACGTTCGGCTTGACGTTGATGGTCGAGGATCTCGTGGTCCTGATCTGGGGCCCGAGTGATCTCCTTGGCCGGCGGGCTCCCGGTTTCAAAGGCGCCGTCGATTTCTTCGGACAGAACGTTCCCAGTTACGATCTCTTTCTGATCGCACTCGGTCCCATCGTGCTTGGGATCCTGTGGTTATTGTTCCAGAGAACGCGTTGGGGAATTCTCGTTCGCGCCGCGACCCAGGACCGGGACATGGTTGCGGCGCTCGGCGTCAATCAGAAATGGCTGTTCACCAGCGTGTTCGGCGTCGGAGTATTTCTGGCAGCGCTTGGTGGCGCGCTACAGATTTCGCGTGACGCGGTGAACCACGCGATGGACCTTCGAGTTATCGTTGAGGTCTTTGTGGTGGTCGTGATTGGAGGTCTCGGCAGTATTATCGGCGCATTTGTTGCGGCGGTGTTGGTATCGGAGCTCAACGCGTTCGGGATCCTGATCTTTCCCAAAATATCGATCATCCTCGTATTTCTCGTGATGGCCCTGGTTCTGATCGTGCGGCCATGGGGACTGTTCGGCAAACCGGAAGCGCCGGCACGCCGCACGCCCGGTTTGTCCGTCAGACCGTGGCGCCCACTGGGACCAGGCGAACGGCTTGCGGCGGCAGCCGCGCTGGTCCTTGCAGCGGCGCTGCCCGTGGTAGGTGGTAACTACGCGCTGACGGTCGCCTCGGAAATTGCGATTTTTGTGATCTTCGCCGCCAGCCTTCACTTTCTGATGTCGGTCGGCGGGCTCGCCTCATTCGGTCATGCGGCTTACTTCGGCCTCGGGGCCTATGGCGTCGCCTTTCTCGCCAAGATGGCTGGGTTGCCGATGATCGTGTCGCTCATGCTCGGCCCGCTCTTGGGATGTTTCGGCGCGGCTGTATTCGGGTTTTTCGCTGTTCAGTTGTCCGGCGTGTATTTCGCAATGCTGACCTTGGCGTTCGCACAGATCGTCTGGTCGGTCGCATTCCAGTGGGTGGACGTTACCGGCGGCGACAACGGCATTCTGGGGGTGTGGCCGGAAAGATGGGCGGCAAGCCCATCGCACTTCTACTGGCTCGCGCTTGGCGTCGCCGCCCTGGTCGTTGCAGTGCTGCGGGTACTGGTGTTCTCGCCATTTGGCTTCGCGCTCCGTGCAACGCGGGATTCACCATTGCGCAGCGAAGCGATCGGGATCGACGGCAAGCAAATCCAGTGGACGGCGTTCGTGATCGCGGGAACGGTCGCCGGAATTGCCGGCGCGTTGTTTGCGTATCTGAAGGGCAGTGTATTTCCTGACAACCTCGGCATTTCTCTTTCTGTCGACGCGCTGGTGATGGTGTTGCTGGGCGGCGTGGAGACGGTTTCGGGCGCCGTCGCGGGTGCCATTGTTTACAAGGCGCTTAGCATCTGGCTGGTTAGCCAGACTGATTGGTCCAAGCTCGTGCTCGGCGGCTTCATCGTCCTGATCGTGGTCGGGTTTCCAAAGGGCATTGTCGGGATGCTGGAAACGATTCGCGATCGACGTCGAATCAAGGAATCCAAAGCCTGCGCTTGTTGCGCCTCATGCGGAGACCGCCGAATGAGCACCGCACCGATCCTGCTGGCGGTCGAGGGCTTAAGCAAATCCTATGGCGGCGTTCATGCCGTGCGGGGTGTTTCGTTTGACCTGCGGGCCGGTGAGATACTGGCATTGATCGGTCCCAATGGCGCAGGCAAAAGCACCTGTTTCGATATGCTCAACGGCCAAAAAATTCCCGATAGCGGCCGGATCAAGTTACTGGGCAAGGACAGCGCGGGGTTGCCGCCCCGCACAATATGGCGGTTCGGCGTGGGCCGCACCTTCCAGATCACCGCGACGCTACCGACCATGACTGTGCGTGAGAACGTTCAGGTGGCACTCGTGTCATATCGGCGGCAGCTATTCAATGTCTGGGCGTCGACGCCGCAGTTTGAACGAGGGGAAGCCGATCGTCTTCTCGAACTGGTCGGGATGGGTGGTTATGCGGATCGTCCGTGTGGTGAACTCGCCTATGGCGATCTCAAGCGGCTGGAGCTCGCCGTCGCGCTCGCAAACCAGCCGAAGCTTTTGCTGATGGACGAGCCTACGGCCGGCATGGCCCCACGCGAACGGATCGAACTGATGCGGCTCACAGCCAGGATTGCAAGTGAGCATTCGATAGGCGTTCTCTTCACCGAACACGACATGGATGTAGTGTTCGAACACGCCGATCGTGTTCTAGTGCTCAATCGCGGCATATTGATCGCTGAAGGCACCCCGGAGGAAGTCCGCGGCAACCAGCAGGTCCGCGCCGTTTACCTCGGCGACGGCCTTGTCTATGACGCGCGCCACCGCGAGGGAGCTGGCGCATGAAGCTCAGTGTCCAGGACCTGAACAGTCATTACGGCCCTGCGCACATCCTGTTCGACGTCGCGCTTGATGTCGGAGAGGGCGAGGTCGTTGCGCTGCTCGGCCGTAACGGTGCCGGAAAATCGACGACCTTTCGTTCCATCGTCGGTCTGGTCGAGCAACGTTCGGGTCGAATTGTCTTCGAGGGCAACGATGTTTCCGACCAGCCCACACATGCGGTTGTTCGAGCCGGGCTCGGCTATGTGCCCGAAGAGCGCCGCATCTTCACCGATCTCACCGTAGAGGAAAACCTGGAAGTCGGTCGTCAGCCGAAGCGGCCGAACGCGCCGCAGTGGACCCGGGACAAGCTGTTTGAGCTATTTCCCAATCTTGGCGAGATGCGCAACCGTCCCGGCGGACGCATGAGCGGCGGCGAGCAGCAGATGCTGACAATCGCGCGAACCTTGATGGGTAACCCCTCGCTGGTGCTGCTCGACGAACCCTCCGAAGGATTATCGCCGAAGATCGTCGAGCAGATGATTGACGCCATCCGGACCATGAAGCAGGAGGGCGTCAGCATCCTCGTTTCCGAACAGAACCTTCATTTCGCGCGATTGATTTCCGATCGCGCTTACATCATCGAGCGCGGCCGGATTTGCTTCGGCGGCACGATGGCCGAGCTTGACGCGCGTCCGGATATTCGCGACGCGCATCTATCGCTTTAACCGGGTCGAGGGAACGTTGATGGGCAGGAGCGCTTTGCCGAAAAAGAACACGAGGCCACCGAGGCCGCTCTACATCCTCGATGAGCAGATCGGCTTCATCCTTCGGCAGGTATGGCAGCGTCATGCCACGATCTTTGCAAAGGAAATCGGAAACAACCTGACGCCGACGCAGTGGGCGGCGGTATCGAAGCTGCTTGAGACCGGGCCATGTTCGCAGAATCAACTCGGACGGCTGACGGCGATGGATGTTGCGACCATCAAGGGGGTGATCGACCGGCTCACGGCGCGCGGCGTGACTGAGACTAGCCCCGATCCTGAAGACGGTCGCCGGATTGTTGTAAGTCTGACGCGGGCAGGTCAGCAGATGGCTGAAAAGGTCGCGCCCAACGCGCTCACCATCAGCAAAGAAACGTTGGAGCCGCTTGATCCGAAAGAGCGCGAGACGCTCATCGCCTTGCTTGCGCGGCTGCGCTAGGAGCGGGTCGGCACAGCAAAGGATTCAACGTCCCCGAAGCTCGCCTAGTGTCCGACTATCTCAGGTACCTTTGTGGCTGGCGGGGTGTTGCGGCTGCGTTGGGTGCGGACGATGCCGTCGATGATGGTCATTCCGATGCCGGGCAGGTCACCTAGCTGCACGCTTTCAAGGATGTTCTTGCCGGGCGAATGCTGCGCCTTGTCCATGATGACGAAATCGGCGGAACGGCCGATCTCGACGATCCCGCAATCCAGCGCTCGCATACGAGCGGTGTTGCCGGTAGCAAAGCAAAACGCGATCTCCGCAGGCACGTCGCCGAGTGAAGACAGCATCGACACCATGCGCAGAATGCCGAGCGGCTGCACACCGGAGCCCGCCGGGGCGTCGGTGCCCAGGATGATCCGGCTGAGGTCTCCCATATCGCGCGCGGTTCGCAACGTGAACAATGCGGAGCGCTCATTGCCGTTGTGCACCAATTCCAGCCCGCGCCTGCAGCCTTCGCAAATACAGCGGATCTGATCATCGGGCAGCGCGGTATGGCCCCCATTGATGTGGCCGATTACATCGGTGTCGGCTTCCAGCACCACATCCTTGTCGATCAGGCCAGAGCCCGGGATCGACGGTCCGCCGGTATGGATGGTGCTCTGGATGCCGTATTTGCGCGCCCATCCCACCATCTTGCGCGCGGTCGGGCCGTCTTTGACGCCGCCAAGTCCGATTTCACCGAGAAGCTTCACGCCAGCCGCGGCGAGCTCCTTGAAATCATCTTCGACCATTTCGCATTCGATCACGGGCGCGCCGGCATGAACTTTCACGCCGCCGGGACGCAGGGTCCAAAATGCACGCTGCGCAAATATAGCCATCGCTTTCAGGCCGGCGACGTCGCGCGGCCGACCGGGCATATGCACCTCTCCGGCGGAGATCATGGTGGTGACGCCGCCGTGTAGATAGCTATCGATCCAGCCAGTCTGATTTTGCCGCGGCGTCCAGTCGCCGGCTACGGGATGAACATGGCTGTCGATCAGACCGGGAGCAACGGTGGTGCCACTGGCATCGACGACCGTGGTGGCGCCCTCGGAATCCACGTCCTTGGCCCGGCCGATTGCGGTGATCTTGCCGTTCTCGGCCACGATCGTATCGGCATCGAGAATCGGCCTTTCCATGGCGCCGGAGAGCAGGAGCCCGATATTGCGGATCACCAGCTTGCCGGGTCCGGCGGCCTGGGGCGCGTCATGAGCCATCGATTCCTCCTTTTTCTTCAACGTGTTCGCGGCACAGGACGGCATCTTGCGCGCTGCTTGACCTCGGGATCAAGCTGGATTATTCATTCGTACACGAATGATCGTATACGAATGAATTCATCGCTGCAATCGGCCTTCGAAGGATCGATCACATGAGCAATTTCAATCAGGAAAGCGTGCTGAGCGTCCATCACTGGACCGATACATTGTTCAGCTTCACGACCACACGTGATCCGTCGTTTCGCTTCCGCAACGGCGAATTCACGATGATTGGATTGAAGGTCGGAGACAAGCCGCTGCTGCGCGCCTACAGCGTCGCCAGCGCGAATTATGAAGATCAGCTTGAATTCTTTTCGATCAAGGTACCGGACGGGCCGTTGACCTCGCGCCTTCAGCATTTGAAAAAGGGTGACGAAATCATCGTCAGCCGCAAGTCGACCGGCACGCTGGTGATCGACAATCTTGAGGACGGCCGAAATCTTTATCTGATTGGCACCGGCACCGGCCTCGCGCCGTTTTTGAGCGTGATCAAGGACCCGGAAACGTATGATCGCTTTGAGAAGATCGTGCTGCTTCACGGCTGCCGCCGCGTCGCGGAGCTGGCGTATGGCGAAATGATCACCAAAGAGCTGCCGCAGGATGAGTTGATCGGTGATCTCGTGCGGAAACAGTTGATCTATTACCCGACCGTGACGCGGGATCCCTTTCGAAACCGCGGCCGGATCACGGATTTGATCAACTCTGGCAAGCTGTTCGAAGATATCGGCCTTGGTTCGCTCGACGCCGAACAGGACAGGGTTATGATCTGTGGTAGCCCTGCGCTGGTGCAGGACACGCGGGCGCTGCTGACCGGCAAGGGTTTCGTCGAAGGCAATCATGGCGAGCCGGCCCAGTTCGTTGTCGAAAAAGCGTTTGCCGAGCGCTAGCCCGCTTGTTCGCCGGATAGCGCGTCCTTAGTCGGCCTTGGGTACTGCTTCGCTGCGGCTGAAAAAGTGAAATAGCCCAGACTTTCGCTGGCGGAATGCTCCTTGCTTCGGGAACGTTTGGCTGCGATTGATATGACCTGCTGGTTCGATCACGAGGAGATAAATGAGCCAACTCATCATCCGGGCCGGTGACTTCAACTTCCATGCGCGCTTCGAAGAGTCGCTGGCCCCCAAGACCTGCGCAGCGTTCAAGAAGGCGATGCCGTTCGAAAGCCAGATGATTCATGTGCGCTGGAGCGGCGAGGGGGTCTGGATGCCGCTTGGCGACCTCGACTTCGGCGTCTCCTACGAAAACCACACCAGCTATCCCGCGCCCGGCCAGATCATACTTTATCCCGGCGGCATCAGCGAAACTGAAATCCTGCTGGCCTATGGCGGAGTGCACTTCGCGTCCAAGATGGGACAGCTTGCCGGAAACCATTTTATCACCCTGACCTCGGGACTGGAAGATTTGCCAGCGCTGGGAAAGACCGTGTTGTGGAAAGGCGCGCAGAAGAATTCGCTTCGAAACGGCGTAGTCGAGAGACGATGAGCAACATCAGTGCGGGAAAGTCAGGCCAGGGCGAAGAAATTGTCCGCCGCATCGACGAACTCGCCGCTATTTCTGAGAATCCGGAAAATCTGACGCGAATTTTCCTGACAAACCAGCATCGCGCCGCAGCCGAATTGATTTTGAGCTGGGTGCGAGCCGCCGGCATGCAGGCGCATCTTGATGCGATCGGAAACGTTTGCGGTCGTTACGAAGGCGACCGTCCTGGTTTGCCGTGCCTGATGCTGGGCTCGCACTATGACACCGTCCGCGACTCCGGCAGGTGGGACGGCTCGCTGGGGCTGATCTCGGCCATTTCCTGCATCGCCGATCTGAACAGCAGAGGCCGCCGACTGCCGTTTGCGATCGAGGTGGTGGGGTTCGCCGATGAGGAAGGCGTTCGCTTTAGCTCAACGTTGCTCGGCAGTCGCGCGGTCGCGGGCACGTTCGACGAGAGGGTGCTGGAAAAAAGAGACGACGCCGGAATCTCGATGCGGGATGCGCTCACGGCATTCGGTCTCAATCCAGACCACGTCGGTGCAGCGGCGCGCACTCGACGCGAGATGCACGGTTATATTGAACTCCACATCGAACAGGGCCCGGTGCTCGAAGCGGAAAACCTCCCAGTGGGCGTCGTGAGCGCAATTTCAGGTGCGACACGGCTTGCGGCGCGCCTCACCGGGATGGCCGGGCACGCTGGAACTGTGCCGATGAACTTGCGGCGTGATGCGCTAGCGGGCGCTGCCGAGTGCATCATCGCGATTGAGGAATTTTGCCGGACCGACGAAGGCGGACTGGTCGGAACGGTCGGTTACATTGACGCCAAGCCCGGCGCCACCAACGTGATCCCGGGGCAGGTTTCATTCACCATTGATATCCGAGCCCCTTCCGATGCGCACCGCAACCGTGCAGTGGCAGATTTCGTCCGTCAAATCGAGATAATCGCGAAGCGTCGAAGCCTGTTGCTGCAACTCGATGTTACCCACGAGAATCGCACCGCGCCTTGCGCGCCGTGGCTCAAGAACCAGATCGCGCAAGCTATTGCCGGCGAGGGTTTTCGTTTTTTCGAGTTGCCGAGCGGAGCGGGACATGACGGCATGGCGATGATCGACATCACCGATATGGCCATGGTGTTCGTGCGATGTCGCGGTGGCATCAGCCATCATCCGGACGAGCATGTCGATGCCGCAGACGTTGATGTCGGCGCGCGTGTGTTGCTTCGGCTGGTCGAAAACTTCCGGCCGCGGGATTTTGCGCAATAACATTATGGTTGATATGCACTACCCTGCGGTGACGTCGACCGGTTCGGCGCCATTCAGCACCTGCTTCGCCTTGAGCCGGTCGAGATCGCCTTCCCATGCGGCAACGACGACCGTGGCGACGCAGTTGCCGATGAGATTGCCGAGCGCGCGAGCCATGCCGATGAACCAGTCGACCGAGAGCACAAGCACCAGCCCGATCGCAGGAATGGCGGGAACGGCATTCAAGGTCGCCGCGAGGATCACAATTGCTGAACCGGGAACGCCGTGCGCGCCTTTGGATGTGACCAGCGATACCCCGAGCACCAGCAGGAGATCGCCGATCGACAACGGCGTATTGGTCGCTTGCGCGATGAAGACTACTGCCAGGGTCAGGTAAATCGAGAACGCATCGAGGTTGAAGGAATATCCGGTCGGGATAACCAAGCCCACCACCGAATCTTTCACTCCGAGCCGTTCAAGCTTGCGCATGATCTGCGGCAGCACCGCGTCGGACGACGCGGTGGCGAGCACGATCATCAATTCTTCGCGTAAATAGCCAAGGAATTTGAAAATGTTCAGTCCGGCAAGCGCCATCACGCCGCCGAGCACGCCAAGAACGAAAATCGTAACCGAGACGTAGAACAGGAAAACCAGAGAGATAAGTTGTTTAAGCGAGCCAACGCCATATTTCCCGACGGTATAAGCGACGGCGCCCAGCACGCCCAGAGGCGCGACCCGCACGATGAGCCCCATGGCACGGAACAACACGGTGGATGCCGCATCGATCAATGAGCCGATGCGCTCGCCTTTTTCGCCACCGACGAGGGAGAGGCTGACCCCGAAGAGGATCGCGAAGAACAACACCTGCAGCACGTCGTTGCGCGCCAGTGCATCGAACGATGTAGTCGGGATGATGTTCATCAAGAAGCTGCCGATGCCGCCGCCCTGCAGCTTGTGGGCATTATCCGCGTAGGTATTGAGCGCCTTGGCGTCCAGCGTCGAGGGATCGATATTCATGCCGTGGCCAGGCCCGAACAGGTAAGCGAGCAGCAGACCTACGAGGAGCGCCACCGTCGTCATCACCTCGAAATAGATCAACGCCTTGACGCCAACTCGTCCGACCTTTTTAAGATCGCCGGCGCCCGCGATGCCGTGCACAACCACACAAAACACGATCGGTGCGACGATCATCGAAATCAGCTTCAGAAAGGCGTCGCTGAAAATCTTCAAGCCAATGGCGAAGTCGGGAACGGCAATTCCGAGCGCGACGCCGAGCAGAAGCGCCGCAAGGACCTGAACAAAAAGTGAGGTATAGAGCGGCTTTCGGATATCGGCTGCTGCCGCGGTTATGCTCGACATGGCGTGCTCCCCATCAGGTTGACGCATCCTAGCGCATAGCAGAGCAACAACCATGCCAACCGGAGCCGCCGAGGTATTTAAAATCGATATCCTTTCGGCTTTCGGTCTTCCATGGCGCAGCTCTGTTCGACGCGCCTAGGCGGTCGAAAGAAGAATGACGCCGCCAATCAGGATAATGCAGCCTCCGACTCGCCATGCATTCACCGGCTCGCGCAGGATCAGCATTCCGAACATTGCGCCGACCATCATGGACATCTCGCGGGCGGGCGCCACGAGACTTAGCGGAGCTCCCATCTCGATAGCGCTGAGGACAAGAATGTAGGACAGAGGCGAGAGTACTCCGACGCCCATCGCCAGGAGCCATCGGCCCTTCATCGCCGCTCGTGCGCGAGCCGCCGGGTTTGACAGGATGACCGGCGCGAGCATGAAGAAGCGCAACAGGTTCGTAACCCAGTCGAACACGACCGGATGAATGCCGAGCATTTGGACGCCGTAGCCATCGACGACGGTATAGCTTGCGATCAGCGAACCTGTTGTTGTTCCCCAGCGCACCCCGTGCTGGCCGCGAGCACGACGGAAGGCGGAAATATCTCCCTGCGTGGATATGAAGCCGATTCCAGCGACGACCGTCAGCAATCCGAGCACCCCTTGGAGAGAGGGGACCTCCCGCAGAATGACGAATGCGCCCACGGATGAAAGCATCGGACCGGTGCCCCGCGCGATCGGATACACAACCGAGAGATCGGCCATTTGATATGCACGTTGGAGACACAGGCTGTAGGCGAGGTGAATGATAGCGCTTAGAATCAGGCATGCGGCCACTCGCACGCTCCAGTTCAGCTCACTGTGCGTCAAAATCCAGATAACCCAAGGCAGGTACACGACGCAGGCGACGAGATTGTATCCGAAGACAAAAGCAGGGCCGGCATCGGCGGCGCGCTTCGAGAGCAGATTCCAGGTAGCGTGAATGATCGCAGCCAGAACGACAAGCCCGAGAGGGAACAACGCCATGAGACCTCTGTGCCATGCGGCGCGAGAAAGATCTCGACTTCTCCTCCTCTGGGCTTTTGTCCCTCGGGTGCAGCCGCGTGCTACCGCGGTTTCCGCAACGCTCGGACCAACGACGGCGTGCCGCCGTCTGGAACCCTAGTTGCCACTCTGTCGATCAATGCTTGATATCGTTCCTGCAGTGGTCGTGGTCAACGGGAAAGTTCGCCTCAACGGCTCCAAGGTTCGGCGGCCTTGAAATCAAGACGCCAGGTCCAGCAGCCGCGGCGATCCGCGGAGCAATACGCTGCGCCCTCTTGCCGTGATCGATGGACCATCGTCCCCCAAGGCGGCCAGCTCAAGCGCAATAAGGGTTTCAACGACAGATCGATTCAGGGCTCGCCGTTCGGCTGCGGGCAACCGAAGCGCCTTTAACGCATCCCACTGATCGGGCGTGAAATCGTAGTCTAATTCCGTGCTCATTCTGCCTCAAGTTCGTTCTTTCACTTGCCTCGCGTACAACCTTTGCGTGAACGGCATGCGACTACATTGAGACAGGAATTCGACGACCGGCAATTTTGAAAATGAGGGTGAGCACTTGCGA
Organism: uncultured Alphaproteobacteria bacterium; assembly: GCA_963764155.1. GTDB lineage: Bacteria > Pseudomonadota > Alphaproteobacteria > Rhizobiales > Xanthobacteraceae > Bradyrhizobium. Next base: position 80,222 of record CAVXRI010000001.1, on the reverse strand, counting down.
GCACTAGTCATTCGTCGTCATTTTGCGCTTGCAACAGCTGAAGACAAGCTGGCCGCGGAATGACCACTTACCCACACCTAATTGAACTAGTCCCGTCATAACTCTGATAGGCTGCCTGCCTACATTGGCTTCGCACCATGGGAGTGGAGGTCATGAACAAGCTTGTCGAGCTTCGCAGTCAGGAGTGGATGTGCCGCGAGCGCGCCGCGTTGGATTCGGAGCGCAAAAATTTCTGGCTGGCACAGGCCGAGGAATGGGAAAAGCGTGCGCTGGACGAGATCGCCTGTCACTTCAGGGAGTGCAATCTCGATTGCACCGATGCTCCGTCCGTCCATTAGAGATGCCGACGTAGTCTCGTTGTTCGCTGCCGATGCGAACGTGTGCTCTGGATCGCTAGAACTAGTGGGGCACAGTTCGATCCGAGGAGTGCGGGGCCGAACAGGTCAATGACGCGACTGCGGTTTCCTCACGGTCTGCCGGACCTCAGCGCCGCAATCCGCGCATTCATAAACGAAGTCGATCTTCGCCATCGTCCAATCCGGGTGAACGACTTTCACGATCATAGGCAGCAACCCGACGCAGGCCGGGCATACTACGGGAAGAGTCTCGATTTCGTGATGATGGATATAGGCTGGCATGCGGCGCTCCTTCACAACGAACCTCAACCCGAAACAAGCTTAACGCCGCGGCGTGAATCGCCCTCATGAACTCTGTTGAACGTATCGCGAACAACCCGCACATTGTCGGCGCATGTTGCATTGATGTGACATTCGCCCTGAACGTAGGCGGCGATGTTCCCAAGGCTCTGGCAGTGCGGGTTACTGCGCCGCTCCGGTGGTCGCACCGGATGGACCGTCGGCGGGAGGAGGGGTCCGGTTAGTCACTGTGGAACCGGGTGTTCCGCTGGGCCCGGGATTGATCGGCACGTGCGCAACGTTCCACGGTCCCCACATGAGGATCGCAAATAAGAGAAGCAATCCGGCAACGACAGCAGCGAGCCCTTTGCCGCTGAGCGATCCCTTCCAATTCTGAGTCATTGCGGGCGGTCCCGACATTTCATCTGCACCAAACGCTGCTTGCCACGCGATGGTTCCGGTTGAGCGCGGGCTGGCCGGTACGGAGGAGACTGGGCTATGGTGATATGCTTGGTCGAGGCAGACCCGCTACGCCCCGTCCGATGTCAGTCAATTCACTGAGGGAGAAGTCCATGACCCGCGCCATTCGCTTTCATCAACCCGGCGGGCCGGAGGTTCTGGTTTGGGAAGAAGTCACGCTCGGCAGGCCCGGGCCGGGTGAAGCGCGTATACGGCACACGGCTGTCGGACTGAACTTCGTCGACATCTACAACCGCTCCGGACTTTACCCAGTGCAGTTGCCAAGTGGGCTTGGCGGCGAGGGTGCCGGCGTCGTCGAGGAGGTCGGATCCGGGGTCACCGACCTTAAACCGGGCGACAGAGTGGCCTATGGCGCGGCGCCGCTCGGGGCTTACGCTGAGGCTCGGTTAATTCCGGCTGATCGTCTGCTCAAGTTACCCGACAGCATAGATGATAAAACGGCCGCGGCGATGATGCTGAAAGGCCTTACTGTGCAATACCTCATCCGCCAGACCTATCGCGTCAAATCTGGCGACACGATCCTGCTGCATGCCGCCGCCGGTGGCGTCGGCCTGATACTTGGGCAGTGGGCGAAACATCTCGGCGCCACTGTCATCGGCACAGTCGGCAGCGACGAAAAGGCTAAGCTCGCAAGCGAGCATGGCTGCGCCCACACCATCGTCTATACACGGGAGGATTTCGTTAAACGCGTGGACGAAATCACCCAAGGAAAAAAGGTTCCCGTCGTTTATGACTCAGTGGGCAAGGACACTTTCCTGAAATCACTCGACTGCCTTGCGCCACTTGGCGTAGCCGCGCTGTTCGGCCAGTCTTCCGGCAGCGTCGAGCCGCTCAATTTAGGTTTGCTGGCGCAGAAAGGCTCGCTCTACGTCACCCGGCCGACGCTCAACACTTATGCCGCCAAGCGTGAGAACCTCGTGGCTATGGCGAAAGAGCTGTTCGAGGTTGTGCAGTCCGGCGCGGTCAAGGTCGAGGTCCGCCAGACCTATCCACTAAAGGACGCGGCACAGGCTCATGCCGATCTCGCGGCGCGGAAAACAACGGGATCGACGGTGTTGCTGGTCTGAGATGACTCTGCGTTTTGCCGATTGATCACGTCTGGTACGTTGTTCTAGGTCTGGTACGTTGTTCTAAATTGCCCATGTGCTTGGACCGCAAATACAACTACTCAAGGCTCGCGGTCACCGGCGGCCGCCGTTTCACCTCACCACCGCGCCATCGACATGATGTGTCGGACCAGTCCGGGAATGCTGGCATGGCGGCGGTGAGCATGCGCGTGCTTCTCGATGACAGCAGGCCGATCGGAAGCGGCTGAACGCTGCGGGCCGATCGCTTCAAACTGTGCCTTTTGCTCATCCGAGAGCTTGCCGTAAAGGTCATCCAAGGCCGCTCGCACCGTCTTGACGGCTTGCAGCATTGTGTTGAGCCGGTTTGCGATTGCTTCAAGCCGCGCCGGCGGCGTGATCGGTTCCGTGGTCGGGCAGGAGTCCTTGAGCATATCAGCCGCTTTCGCACTTGCGTCCTGCAACGCCGCGAAACTGGCTCGTTGAGCCTCGGTTGGATGAACCCGCGATTCGATCTCTGCTTCCGGCCATGCGGTCACGCCGGATTGCTGCGCTCCACAGCTTTGGGCAAGCGAGCCGTTCTTGTTTGACGCCTCAGTAGCCCGCTGTTCCTTGCCGAGCGCGTTCAATTGCGATTTCTGTTCATCGCTCAGCAGATCATAGAACTTTTGTAAAGGCGGCTGGACCATGTTCACGCCGGCAATCATGGCCTCAATGCGTGTTTGCATCGCGGCCAGCCGGCCGGGAGCCGTCGACGCGATTTGGGTAGGACAGGCGGCCCTAATTTCCTGCGCGGCCCTTGCTGAGGCGTTCGCCAGGTCATCCAACGCCGCCCGCTGCGCATCGTTCAGCTGAAGTTCCTGCTGAACCCGGTCAATCGGAAGACCGGCGATGTCGCGACTGTCCTCACCGCACATTGGCGCCAACTGATCGGAAGTCTGAGGCCGCTGATCGGAGCTTTGAGCCCGCGCCTCGGCTGCGCGTCCGACGGTGGTCCGCGCACCGCCATTGCCTGGCAGATAACCTACGAGATCGTCATAGCCGTAGGGAGCAAACAACCCGGCGTAAATGTCGGTGTAGCCATAGTCCCAGAACGGATCGTCGTAGCCGTAGCCCCAAAGCGTGTAGTCATAGATGTCGTAATAGGCGAAAGGCCAGAATAGGGGCCCCACCCAACCATATCCGCCGTTGCGATGTCGCCACCAACCGCCTCTGCCGACGTTTCCATTGCGCCATCCGGCAGTGGCCGCGGTCGAAGCGATCTGCGCCCGGGTGTTCGGATTGACGAGCGCGGCCCGGTTGTGCAATGCGCCGGCTACGGCACCCGAGCCCAGCGCGCTGCGAACGGCGTTAGATCTTGCCATCGTCCTCGCATTAGATCTTGCCATCGTCCTCGCATTCGGTCTTGCGCCCCCTTGGCTGAAGCTTGCATTGCGATTCCGTTCGGAAGTCGCAGTGCGATTACGGCCGGGACCCGCATTTCGATCTCGGTTGATCGACGCGTTTCGATTTGATCGAGCTGCCGCCGTGCCGCGATTGGCCGACCTGCCCGCATTAACGCGATTTCCATTGCCATGAGCCGCGAACGAGCGTTGAGAATGGTTCGGCCGCGATGCAAAATGCGACCCGGATGGTCGAGTCATCCGCCCGCCGCCGAAGTGCGGCCCGCCGCCACCACCACCACCACGAGGACCGGCGAAGTGCGCGCCCCCAAAACGTGGGCCGGCACCTCCGCCTCCACCAAAGCGGGGGCCGCCTCCACCAAAATGAGGTCCGCCACCGCCCCCGAAATGCGGGCCGCCCCCGCCACCGCCGAAATGAGGTCCCCCGCCGCCACCGCCGAAATGAGGTCCCCCGCCGCCACCACCACCGAAATGAGCGCCGCCACCGCCGCCACCGCCGAAGTGAGCGCCTCCGCCACCACCGCCGCCGCCTCGTCCCGGGCCTGCGTAAGCGGCGCCCGCGAGAAATGCGGTCAGGATGAGGACAACACCAGCCTTGTAGCTTGTCTTGTGTTTTGACATGGCACCCTCGACGCTCAATCTGCAAATCGCCCGACGCGAGGCAAAAGAGCCGGAAACTCCGACAACCTTCGTGCGGACCGGAAGTTCCGCCGGCTATGTGTGGCGGCCTGCGCGTGCATCGCAGCACAAAGCGTTAGTGGCGAATGAGGCGAATGAATTGATCTCGCCAATCGTGCGCGGGCGCGATTTGGGTCCGGTCACACCGTGTCGTGCTTCCGCAGATCGCGGACGCGATCGAAACTTGCCGCCTGAAGATCGGCGACGGTCGGAGCCAATTCGGGCAGGGCGGCTTCCGCCAGGATCTCAGCGGTGACGTCATCCACCGATGAATCCGCGACCTCATGAATGAAGCTGACGTTCTTGTACTCGCCCGATGCAATCCTTGAGATAACCTCGCGCCTTGTGATCTCGGGATCGACCACGGCTTCTCTGCCGCGCCGTCCATAGTCGATCATCACCACGAAATACTGCATCCGGAATCTCTGAGGGTTGGGGAAAAGGAACTCTCTCGAGTTGGGGATGCATTATTTCTGAAATTCAGAACTTGGTCAATCTAAATTTCGGAAAAACAGAATACAGGGCGCTCTATCAGCTCAGATTGCCGAGGGGACCCGCGAATCAGAAAGGTGCGGGTCGCGGGCGGCCCTTATTTCTCTGTAGTCCGCCCGCCGTGCCCCTTTGTCGCCTTGCGCGCCCGCGCGGCGGACCTGGTTTTCAGGCGCTCGATTTGGCCCCGGGGCAGCGTGACGCAGATTTCCCCGATCCATTCGAGCTTTACGCCGCTGATCGGCTTGGCATTGAAGCTCGTCAAATTCACCTGTGCAGGGGATTTGCCTCGCTCGATGGTTTTCAGATAGCGCTCCCCCGTTTTCAGCCGCACCGCGGCTTCCTCGCCATAGAAGCTCGCCAAGGGATGTCGCTGCTCGCGATAGACCACGATCACGTCGCCATTTTCGTATTTGGGCAGCATGGAATCGCCGGCTACTTCAAAAGCGATCGTTTCCTCATTTATCGGGAACGGCAATTCGATCTCGCCGAGACCTTCCGGCGGGACCTGCTCATGCTCGGGTTCGATGGAGGCGCCAGCGCCGACCCGGCCCATGATCGGCACCGAATTCAACTCCAGATAAGCGGTTATCGGTGCGAGTTCCGAGGCCTTGATCAGGCGCATCCCGGCAAGGATTTCCGAAACCGCTCCCGGCCGCACGCCCATTGCGAGCGCCAAGCCGCCTTTGGTTTTCCCCGGCTTCCTCAGTCCCCGCTCTATCATTGCTATGTCCAGCATGGCGAGATCCTTTTCGAATTTCCGAAATTATAGCAATTCCGATTTTCAGAAATCAAGCTTGACTTTGATTTCGGATTATCGGAAATATGTCGCCATGCGTAACTCAACTGATCGGCAGGCCGGTGCGCACAAACCAAGGCGAAGACTACTTATGCAATCATTCAGCTGGACTCCAGATCATTCCGACGCCCTTCGTCAACACTTGGCAATGGGTTTGTCTTATTCGGAGAGCGCCGAGGCAATCAACGTGAAATTCGGAACCGATTACACGCGTAGTGCCGCGCTCGGCCGGGCCAAACGAATGGGTGTGGCCGGCCCAAAGCGTCGAACAGATCCAGCCAGAGCGAAAGCGCCGCGACTGCGGAAGCAGGGCAAGCCTGGAAAGTCGCGGAAACTGCGCGAGGGCCGTACTGGCGAAGTCCAGAAGCCGACGGCTCCGCCGCTTGAGCGCGAGCCGGTCAAGCTTCGCTGCGTCGGCATCACGCCGCGCCTACTCTCGTTTGCAGATCTTGCGCCAGGAGATTGCCGCTATCCGTATGGCGGTGACCGGGAGGGCGAGGCCATCACTTTTTGCGGCCATTCGCAGCTGGCGGGTTCGAGCTATTGCGCGCCGCATTTCCAACTGACCCGCGGCCCCGGCACAGCTTCGGAACGCGCCGCCGGTCCGGTTGTGCTGCGGTTGGTCGAGGCGGCTTAACACGAAAAAGTTCAAATTCACGCTTGCAAGGGAGTGTTCGAGAAGTGAGAGCCAAACGCAACAAATCACACCGATTGGCGAAAATACATGATCGGCGGGCTCGGGATCTGCCGCTGAACGCTGAAGTGACCACCGTGGAAATCGATGATCCGTTGGCCCTTCAACCGGGAGAGAAGGTCATTGCGGTGCGATCGATCCGCAACGATCCGCTTGGACGGCTGCATTCGCATCGCCAGATCGATGAGGCTCAATATCAGGGCGGTCGGTCATTTCAAAATGACTGGGAGAGGGCCGAGCGCGGGCCTCAGGCGGTCGATCCAAGTAGAGAATACGTCGACGGCACACGGCCGCGTGAGCCGATCACCGAAAGCCAACGCAAGGCCGTGTTGCGGCTGAACCGCGCCCAGCGTGAACTCGGCGCCGACGGCGCGGCTTTGGTGCATGACGTTCTGGTGGCAGGGCTGACGATGGAGCAGATTGCTACTCGCCGGAGCTTGCGCGGACAACGCTGGATCGACTATTTCGCCAAACGCTTTCGCGAATGCCTTGACCGCCTCGCGATGATCTACGGATTTGCGACAGAGCGACGCTAGGAACCGACACCGTTCTCCTGACCTGTCCTGGTTCGGAGCGTCAGAATGGACTGGCTGTGAAGTTGAACGGTTGCACCACATCATACGACGCTTTGGACAGTGGTACGGCATAGTTGACGGTCAGCGCGCCAAAGGGCGATGCCCAGGTCAGGCCTGCCCCAACGGAGGAGCGCACGACATTGGCGTTAGCGAGTTGCAGCGATTGCGCCGAGCCCGGAAAGGCCGTCGGCCCGCCATAATGAAAGACGCTTCCGGCGTCGACGAAAGCCGAAGCTCTCAGACCGTATTCCTGAGGTATGCCGGGGATCGCGCTCTGTAGCTCGGCAGTGGTCGCCCAGTACATGCTGCCACCAACGTTATCCATGGTCGTGCCTGGGGTGATATCGCGCGGGCCGAAACCGTTCGGCGCGAAGCCGCGCACCATGCTCGGTCCACCGAAGAAGCTGTTCAACAAGGGCACCTGCTGTCCGCCCCAGCCGGTGATATAGCCGCCCTGAGCGCGAACCATGCCGGTAAGATCGCTGTTGATCGATTGGTAATAACGCACATCTTCGGTGGTGCGGAGAAACTTCACGTCGCCGCCGAGGCCCGCTAGATCCTGACGGAGTTGGGAGTTGACGCCGCTGGTCGGGCTTTTGTTGTTATCGAGCGTGTTGAAGCTGATGGTGTCGCCGACAGCGGAAACCAGCTGTGGACCGGCGGCTGCGGCCTGCTGGATCGGCAGTGAGGGTGCCGCGGCCAGTGAAATCGGATTGAGCGTGACATGCTGGTCATAGATCGAATAGCGCCACTGCACACTCGTTTGTTCGTTGATCGGTGTGCCGAGCGTGAGATTCATGCCATAGGTGTCGCCGCCGTACGACTGGTACGGGCTTGCATAGGTTTGCTTGCCAAATAGTTCGATTCCTGCAGCAACCCGGGTGCCGAGAAAATAAGGCTCGGAAACCGACAAATCGATACCACGGGTATACTGTCCGTACGTAAACGCGGTCTGTACGTTGTCACCGGTGCCATAGAAATTGCGATCGCCCAACTTGACCTCGGCGAGCAGCCCATCAGTCGTCGAATAACCGCCCGACACGGAAAAGTCGCCGGTGGCCTGGTCCACGGCCTCGAGATCGAGCACTACGCGATCGGGCGCGGAGCCCGGCTTCGTGAATATCTTGACGCTTTTGAAGTAGTTCAGGTTCTTGAGCCGCCGCTCGGCGCGATCGATCAGGCTCTTGTTGTAGGCGTCGCCTTCGGCGATGTCGAACTCGCGCCGGATCACGTAGTCGCGAGTGCGGGTGTTGCCGTGAATATCGATGCGCTCGACATAACTGCGTGCGCCCTCGTCGATTACGAACGCAATGTCGATACGTCGCGCAGCGGGGTCGCGAACGGGGCGGGGCACGGCCTGCGCAAAGGGATATCCGAGCTTCGCCATTTCGATGGCGAGCGCTTCGGTGGTCTTGTCCAGCGCGCGGCCGTCGAAGATCGCGCCGTTGCGGGGCTGGAGCAGGCGGCGCAGCTTCTCGGAATCCAGCCCCGGTACATTGCAGGCGATGCTGATGTCGCCGAAATGATAGAGCTGGCCTTCATCAATCGTGAATGTCAGCGTAAAACCTTTTGCCGCGGGATCGTATTCGGCGCGCGGTTCAGGCACGGTGGCGTCCGCATAACCGTGGCTACGATAGTACTGCCGAAGTTGCTCTCGGTCCTCGGCAACGCGATCGGGATCGTAAACGTCGCCACCGGTCAGGAAGCTCAGCACATTGCTCGCGGACGTCTTGATTATCGCATTGAGCTGGCGCTTGCCGAAGACGTGATTGCCTACGAAATCGATCTGCCGCACCGTCGTCTTCTTGCCCTCGGTGATCGTGTACACGAGATCGACGCGGTCATCCGTTCGCTCGATGACCTGCGGTGTGACCCCCACATCGTCGCGCCCAACGTGCCTGTACGCTTCCATGATCCGGCCGACGTCAGCTTGCACCGTGGCCCGCTGCAAGCTGCCGCGCGGCTTGGACTGCACGACGGCTGCGAGTTCGGTGTCCTTGATTTTCTTGTTGCCTTCAAACGCGACGCGGTCGAGCAACTTGGCTTCTCTCAAATGCACAATAAGTCGCTCGCCATCTCGCTCAATCGTCACGTCTTCAAACAGTCCTGTCGCGATCAGCGCTTTCAGCGCTGTATCGCTGTCCAGCCGCATCAATCCGTCCCCTGGAGCCCGCATGAAAATAGGAGCGCACGGTATCGGCTTCTGATTCGGCGATTGCCCTGAACGCGATGGTGTCGCGCGCTGTCGGTGACCGTCTCAACGGCAAAAGCCGGCAATCGCCAACAGGGAAATGGCCGCAGCGAACAGAACCGCCGCAGACTCTGCGCCGCTCGGCATCGCCTCGCTCTGGCGCCATGAATTCTGTCGGCACGCTTCTACTCTTCCTTACGCTTTGACAAACGAGAATCGAATTGCGCTGCAGGGCGAAAGGATGTCGGAGCTGAGGTCAGTTGCGGGCCTTGATCGGTTAATGTCGCCACAATTTTGACGCAGTGGGGAACGTTGCCTCCCTAGAATTGTCGCATAGCCGCTACAAAGGGCTAATACCCAAAATCCGGAAATCGTTGGCCCTTTGCGACCTTCGCAGGCTGCCAATGCTTTTGGGAGCAAGGCACTGTATGCGTTATCTAGTTTTTGCCGTAACGCTGTTCGCGCTGATCACGCCGTCCCAGGCCGCGGTCACACCCGAGATCGATCCGCGTGCTTCGCTCAACGTGGTCCAGCAGTGGATCTACAATTACCGGGCCAAGCCCGACTACGCTCACGTTCCTGCGGCCGTTCGCGTGCTCTTCCATTCGCAAAGCTTCAAGGAACCCGAAAATTCCGGAATTTATCTCGGGTTCATCGCTGGGGCGATCGGCTCAAACCCCGCGAAAGCCGAGCAACTCATCGACAGCTTCTTTCCAGTACCGATAGAAGACGAATGGGTGATCGTCCGCGCCATTGCTTATTCGGGCTGCCCGATTGGCGAAACCTGTTGCGGAAGATCGAGCCGAAGATGCCGGGGCGCCGCGTGCTGATCGATGCTTATCTTTCCGGGACACTGCCGACGTTGACCGACATCCCGTTGGAAGAAACCAAGCAGGGGATGATTGACAGGTTGCGTGGCGTCCTTACGCGCAATCCCTTTGCCAAAGAAGACAAGAAGCTGAAAATGGTGCTCACCTTTGCCAGCAATCAGGATCTGCTGGACACATTGTGGGGATATTATTTCGCAACCGGCTCCCATGTGCCGATCACACGTATTTTGCAAATGCTACCCTGGTCGAAGAGCCGCGATACCGTCGACAAACTGACGGTCGGCAGCATGGCAAGGTATACGCTTGCGAGCTATGCCGTGCGCGATAGCGGCTTGCGCGAGTTTTTGCGCAGCGAACTTCCGAACCAGCCGGAGCCGGTCAAGGTGCCGCTAGGCCGAGGTGATCCAGGCTGCAGATACGGTGCAACTTGGCGCCGTGCGTCGGGATGCGCTCGCTGCGGTTGAGGAGCTCAAGACAAAGGGATCGGATGCGCGACGCAATCTCGACTTTTGGGGTCAGGTCGGGGTCGGTGCGGTCGCGCTCGGCTGCGTGTCGGCAGCGGCGCTGGGTCAAGTTGCCATCGGCATTCCCTGCGTGATCGGCGGCTCAGCTTCGCAGGGTTTGTTGTCGTTCTGGGAAAAGCAGCAATAATCCGGCCGGGAGGCGAGGGCGGTACGCATCTTCGATAGGCGTGCGCTCGGCTAATTACCGCCGCCGATCGATAATTTGCAGACGGATCAACACCGCGGCGCCAGAAATCAAATTCGGAACGGCAGAATTAGCTGAATTGGAAAGACTAGTGCGGCTGCAATAAATCTGTCCATGGCCGCTCCGGGGAAGTTACCTTGGCTTGCCCGCCCGGTTGCTCCTTGGCATACTTTCAACCCCATTGAGTTCGGTGCCGATTTTGCAAGCGCACCATTCGACGCACCAAAAGGTAATTTACCACGTTGGGCCGAATGGGCCGCAGCATCGAATTTTGAACAAGACACTCACATTTCAGACAAACGTGTAGCCGTTCCCTATTGCTAGGTGCGAGATGAAAAATCCCACATTTATTTTGGAGCTGGACAAGAAACTCGGAACTCCCTCAACCGCGAGCCTCGAAAGTCTCCGGTTGTTGAAAGCGTTTCTCAGACTGGGGCCGAGGCAGCGTTTCGAGGTGATCGAGTTGGTTGAAGGTCTTTCGATCGACCCCACATCTTCTCCCGATCGGACATTGTCCTGAGCGCGCACGCAAAATGGTAGAATTGGTGGTGCGGACTGCATGCGAGGTCGTTAATCGCGCAGTCCAGCCTAATCCTAATAGGGAAGGACGAGCCCGGCCGTATGTGGTAATCTACCGTGATAATTGGAGGGTGCGACCATGATAGAACCGAAACTTGAAGTCCCCGCCGAGCTGCGTGATCTGGCCGAAAAAACGATTGATCAGGCGGAAAAAGCATTCGGAATGTTCTTCGATGCAGCAAGCAAATCGATGGTTTCGGTTCCTGGCGCTGGGGCGGACATGTCGAAGCAGGCGCTGTCCTTCACCGAACAGAATATGAAGGCGGCTTTCGAGCACGCGCGCAAGCTGGTTCACGCGACCGATCTTCAGGAAGCAATGCGAATTCAGTCTGAATTTCTGCGCAGCCAGTTTACAAACGCCGGAGAGCACATGAGGCAAATTACGGGCGGGGTAATGTCGGCGGCGAAAGACGCAACAAAGGGCAAGGCATAATTGTAAGCCCGTTAGTGAGATATTCGAGACGACAAATCCGTGCCTATAATATGGCCTTGCCCGGAATTGAGGTGAGGGCTTCAATGAAGCCGCAGTTCCATGATGGGCCACCGGGTCAACCACTCGCCGTTCGTCATCTTTTCTGCATGATCCCTGTCGGGTGCAACCGGCAGGGATTTGCATTTCAAGAGACGAGTTGCGCCGCGCCTAGTCTTTTCAGTCACTGAAAGCTTCGATTTAGTAATCGCCAGGATTAGCGATCATCGGCTGCTCGGCATCGGGCCGAAGCTCACTATTGGCGCTGTCGTTCAAAAAGCCATCCAGCATTGACTGGATTTTCTGCTTTACGGAATTGGGTCCTCGGTCACTCAGGTCCGTATGCTGTGCGCCGGTATTGATAATATCGATGCCTTCCATCCTGGCTTGTTCCGGGCTTGGCAGTACTCCCGGGTCCGTCTTGAAATTAGGATCTTTTGAACGAAAGGACAAAATCTTCAGCCTTTCGCTCAGCACGAACGGCACACGCAAATTATCTAGCGTGATGACTTTGGAGACCAGTTCAGGGTGCTGTTTGGCACAGTACATCGAAACGTCGCCGCCGTTTGAATGCCCCACCAATGTTATGTGGTTATAGTCGGCGTTCGGCTGCATCTTCTGCAACTCCCCCAGCACGAACATGATGTTGGCTTCGCTCCGCTCGTACACTGCGCGTCTGCCGACATATGGCAACCCGACTTTGGTCATCAGCGGCGGATCGGTCGGAAGATCCTGCTGGATGCTGGCCACGAGATATCCCCGTGCGGCAAGGACGTTGGCGAGGAAGGAGTACTCCGTGTTTCTGACGGTGTTGCCGTTGCTGATGATCGCGATCGGAAGTTTCCAGAATCCGTTGTCGGCTTTCAGCTCGTAGTCGCGGCGTACGGCAAGGTCGACCGATACGGGTCGCCGCCGTGTGGTGTCGAACATATCCAACGTTTCATGCCTGATCGCCCACTTGCTGACGGCAAAGTATTCGCCGGCAGCAAGAAGGCAAAGACAGGCCAATATCGCAAATGCCCTTTTCATCGCTTCCAACCCGATCACTTTTGTCACAAAGATGGTGTCGGACTGCTTGCGCGGCGACTCCCCCTCGAAGCGCTCCGAATTAAATTTCCGCAAGTTTCCCAGGAAACAGTTCCGGGGCGGCGCGCCTCGCAAGGAAGACCTGACGAAAATGCCGGGGTGAGGAGTTTGTTCCCGATTTCGGCCTAGGCAGGGGGAAACGGACGTGCAGAATTCCTCCCACCTTGCCGCCGAGTTCAATTTTGCCTTGGGGATTCCTCGTGAATGACATTTTCCAATCAGATCGGATGAGACGAATAGCGGTGCTCGGCGCTCCCATCGACATGGGGGCGGCGCAGCGCGGTACCTTGATGGGACCGTCTGCGCTCAGGACCGCCGGTCTTTTGACCGTGCTTGAAGCGCTCTGTTTTGAGGTAAAGGATCATGGCGATCTGTCGATAAGCGATCTCGCAGATCTCGCCGACGCACCGCCTGACAAGGCCAAGCACTATCGAGAAATCCAGCGCTGGAGCCGGGCCTTGAACCGGCGAAGCTACGAACTCGCGCGCTCGGGCGCCGTTCCGATCTTTCTTGGTGGCGATCATTCGCTCTCGATGGGGGCTGTGAACGGAGTGGCACGGCACTGCCAAGAGGCCGGCCAGCCGCTTTTTATCCTGTGGCTGGATGCGCACGCCGATTACAACACTCCAGCGACTACTCTCTCTGCAAACATGCATGGAATGTCAGCCGCGTTTCTGTGCGGCGAGCCCGGGCTTGACGGTTTGCTGGGAGATGATCCCCGTTCGCCGATCGATCCCGATCGGTTGGAGCTGTTCGGCATCCGCTCGATCGACAAACTTGAAAAAGATTTGTTGCGCGAGCGGCGCATTAGCGTTGCCGACATGCGTCAGATTGATGAGTTTGGCGTCGGCGTACTGATCCGCCGCATCATCGACAAAGTGCGCGCCTGCGGTGGCGTGCTGCATGTAAGCTTTGATGTGGACTTTCTCGATCCCAGCGTAGCGCCCGGCGTCGGCACGACGGTGCCGGGCGGGGCGACCTATCGGGAAGCCCACCTGGTCATGGAGCTGCTGGATGATTCCGGGCTGGTCCGATCGGCCGACATCGTCGAGCTTAATCCATTCCTCGATGAACGAGGCCGGACCGCGCGTATAGCGGTCGAATTGATAGGCAGTCTTTTCGGCCAACAGATTACCGATCGTCCGACGCCCAGCAATGCAATCGCGCCCGGTGAATGAGCTGGGTTCGTCAACCAGCTCTCATCGGCGGAGCAGGTTCGATGCCATGGTCAGCGAAATAGCGCTCGACGGCAGCTACATTAGCTGCGCTCTCCGCAAGCGCTACGTAAGTGTCCGGCCTAAGCAAATACAGCGCGTCGCGGGCCAAGCCTGCGTGCTTGTATTCCGGTCGCCACGGAAAGACATTCAAGGGCATTTTGTGCCGGTCACACCATGCGGTAAGTTCAGCGTTGGCCGAACCGTACACATGAATTTGCCAGCGTAGGGCGGCGCCTGCGAAATTGTCCGATCCGCCAACCGCGACCCACGGCAGGCGATCTCCGCCATGCACCTCGCCGGCTGCGCCGCTGCTCAAAGGACCGCCGCGATAATTCAGCATCAGCTGCGAAACGGTTCGAAACATCAACTCGCGCACAGGCCTGAAAGCGAAACGGCCGGGACGACCACCGGCACGATACGCGTACGGACGATTTCGGCGACCCTGCCGTTTGCCGTGGCAAGGCTGAAAACGCGATCCGTGGTTGCGACCAGCCGCCGTGCAAAGCCGATCCGTTCGGCCTCATAGCTATCGAGTAGACGGTCGGGCGCCTGGCCGGCCAGCACGGCAGCCAATTTCCAGGCGAGATTGATGGCATCACCGATGCCCGGTGTTCATGCCTTGGCCGCCCGCCGGACTGTGGATGTGCGCGGCGTCGCCCAGCAAAAGGCCCGTCCCTTGCGGAAATGCAGCGTGACCCGGTGATGCACATGGTAGGTTGAAAACCAATTGACCGTGCCGACCTTCACTTTGAGCTTTTCAATCGCCCAAGTGCTGACGTCATGGAACGCCAGCGTATCGGGGTGCTCGGCGCGTTCGTCGCGCACGGTTCCGATAAGGCGCGCGCGACCCTGTCCGGCCAGCGGGAAAACTCCAAGAAAATCGGCCTCGTCGAGATCGATGTGTAATTCACCGTTAATCGCGGGGCCGGCGGCCTGTACATCGGCGACGTAGAAGAGCTGACGGTACGTGCCCCCGGGGAATCCGGTACCGATGGTTTCGCGAACGACCGAGCGGGCGCCGTCGCAACCGGCGATATAACGGGCTTCACACTGATGCTCGTCGCCATCAGGTCCGCGCAAATACGCGGTCACGCCATCCGAGTTCTCCGCAAATCGGATCAGTTCGGTGCGCCGCTCTACGGTGACGCCGAGCGCCTGCAGTCGCGCGATCAACAGTCGTTCGTGCTGGTCTTGAGGAAAAATGTGCAGGAACGGATAGGCGGTCAGGTCTGAGCCGACGTTTTCAAACGGAATACGCGCGGTGCGTCGGCCTCTCACCCAGAGATTGACCGCGGGGACTTTATGTCCTTGCGCAATGACCTCCTCGGTGAGACCGAGTTGGCGATAGAGTTCGAGCGTACGCGCCTGCACCGCCAGTGCCCGCGAGGTTGTTCCAGGTTCCGAAGTCTTGTCCACGATGCGAACGTTGGCGCCGAGTTTTGTCAGCCAAAGCGCGAGTACCAGGCCGGTCGGGCCCGCTCCGATGATCAGGACATCGTGCTGTTGCATCTGCTATACTCCCGGCAACAAAAGGACGCCGTCCTGAAGGTAGCGGCGCAACGGCGGAAACGCCATAGGTGGTTCCCGCCGCCACGAACGGAGGATTCAAATGACAAAGCCGACAAATGCTGACCCAGCCCGCACGTCTCGCCGTCGTTTTATCCGCGATGGCGCATTGGTCAGCGGAGCGGTTCTGGCGAGCGGTCTTGCTCGGGGCGGGACTGCCGCGGAGGCCGCTACGGCGAATGCTGAAAATCTCCCACCTAACGTTCCCGAGTGGATGAAAACGCCCGGCGATGCGATGGGAAGCCAGCTCTATGGAACGCCATCACCCTTCGAGAAGAATGTTATCAAAAATATCCCGAAAAATCTGAAGCAATATCTTTCAGCCTCAGGGCGAACTCCATTGCAGGATCTCGACGGGATCATCACGCCAAACGGCCTGTTCTACGAAGGCCATCATGGCGGCGTTCCTACTATCGATCCGGCGCAGCACCGTCTCATGCTTCACGGCCTTGTCGACAAGCCGCTGATCTTCACCATGGAGGATATTCGTCGCTTCCCGTCGCAATCGCGCATTCACTTCCTCGAATGCTCCGGCAATCCCGTTTACACCAAACCCTACGGCAAAACGGCTTCCGATCTCGTTGGGTTATTGAGCTGTGCCGAATGGACCGGGGTCAGCCTCAAGCTTGTTCTGCAGGAGGCGGGATTACAGTCGGGCGCAAAATGGGTCGTTGCCGAAGGCGCCGATGCAGCGGCGCTGACGCGCAGTATCCCGATCGAGAAGTGCCTGGACGACGCGATGCTTGTGTATAGCCAGAACGGTGAGCGGCTACGACCGCAGCAGGGCTACCCACTAAGGCTGTTGCTGCCTGGTTTCGAAGGCAACATGAATGTGAAATGGCTGCGACGCCTTCACGTTACCGCGGAACCGGCTTATTCGCGCGAGGAGACCTCCAAATATACCGACTTGATGCCGGACGGCAAAGCGCGCGAATTCACCTTCTATATGGAAGCGAAGTCCATCATCACGCGGCCGTCTGGGGGACAGCGGTTAAGCACTCCGGGATTCCACGAGATCACTGGAATAGCTTGGAGCGGACACGGCAAGATAAAGCGAGTCGACGTATCCGTCGACGACGGCAAGACTTGGCATGAAGCAGAACTGCAGGGACCGGTGCTGACGCGCGCGCTCACGCGATTTCGATTCCCCTGGCAATGGGATGGCCAACCTGCGGTAATTCAGAGTCGGGCGATTGACGAAACCGATTATGTGCAGCCGACGCTATCCGAACTGCTAGCGGTACGCGGCGATAACTATTTTTACCATAACAACGCGATCTGGCCTTGGCGTATTGCTGCCGACGGGGAGGTGAGCAATGCGCACGCTTAAGCTTCGCATCGCAGCGGTGTCCATAGTCGCACTCGCGTGCGCTGCTCAAACGCGCGCGCAAACCGGTTATGGCATCGGTCGCGCCGCCACACCGGCGGAAGTTGCCGGCTGGAACATCGACGTCGGTGGTGACGGAAGTAACCTGCCGCCGGGAAGCGGGAGCGTCAGTCAAGGTCGTGATGTGTTCGATCAGCAATGCGCAGCTTGCCACGGCGCCAAAGGCGAGGGCGGCATGGGCGACAAGCTCGTCGGCGGCCAAGGCACACTCGCGACGGCAAAGCCGGTGCGGACGGTCGGCAGCTATTGGCCTTATGCGCCGACCTTGTTCGATTACATCCGCCGAGCCATGCCGCAGAACGCGCCGCAATCGCTGAGTAACGACGAGGTCTATGCAGTTTCGGCCTACATTTTCAATTTGAATGGGCTGGTTCCGCCCGACGCAACGCTCAATGCCGAAGCGCTAGCGGCGATCAAGATGCCGAACCGGAGCATGTTCGTCGGCGACCCGCGTCCCGACGTCAGAAATCCTGCCTGCATGAGCGGCTGCTAAGGCCGGTCAAACTGCTCGGGGCGGGGAACTGCCGCGGAAGGGAACGCCAAGCCCCACCTGCGAGTTATCAACCGGAATCTGTGTGTTCTGGGTCGGTACATGGACAAGGTTCTGCAAAAAACGAATCATTCGGAGCCGATCACCCGACGCCCTGTCGCGATCGCGCTAGGAGTTGCGGTAGTCGGACTTTCAGCGATGCTGATCGTGGATCATGGGCCTTGGAGCCGGCCGCGGGTGCAGCCTGCGCAGATCGCAATGCACAAGACGACTGGCGAAGCGGCAAGGGCGGCGGGTGCGTCCGTTACTCCGACCTTGCCGAAATCCCGGATCGAACCTGCTGCGCCCGGACCGAAACCCGGCCAAGCCCTGAACCCGGCCTCGCCATAATCAGTGAGGCGATTGGCCGGTTGTCGGGCTAAGGGGTCTTGCGGCCGTAGTTCAGAAGTCCACCACCGGTGTTCGGCGGGTGAGCGCGAAGCGCCTCTTCGTTGGGCTCGGTGCCCCAACCGGGCCGATCCGGAATGACGAGATGACCGTCTTCGTAATGGGGCACGTGCGTGAACAATTCGTCGTCCCAGGCAAGGCGATCAATATCGGTTTCCATGATGCGCAGGTTCGGCACAGCCGCGCAGAAATGAGCATTCATCAACGAGCAGAGGTGTCCATAGAAATTATGCGGTGCGACGTTGACCTCGCAGGCTTCCGCGGCCGCGGCGATCTTCATCGATTGCCAAACCCCGTTCCATGGCGTGTCGATGATTGCAACGTCCATCGCTTGTTCGCGGAAGTAGGGCAGGAACTCTCGCAAACCCAACAAGGTCTCGCAAGATGAGATCGGATGAGGGCTCTGCCGCCTGATATAACCCAGTGCTTCCGGGCTGAAGCTGTCGATCTCGATCCAGAACATGTCGAGATCGGCTATTGCGCGCAGGATTTTCAGATAGCCTTCCGTTTTGGCATTGAAGTTCAGGTCGAGCAGGATGTCGACATCAGGGCCGGCTCCGTCCCGGAGGGCCTCAAGATGCGCGCGTAGGTCACGCAGAACTTTCCGATCTACATTGATCTCGGGCGCGAACGGACTGCCAAAACCCGGCCGCCAACCGATCGGCTTGCCGTCGGCATAGGTGAAAATGTTGGTCTTCAACGCAGTGAACTTCTTCTCACGAACTTCGCGTCCGATCGCTTTCACGCCGTCGAGAGACTCGATTGCGGGTTTGTACCAAGTGGGATGATTGATGCGCCAGGTGGCGCAATGCGACCAGTAAACGCGAACACGATCGCGAATCTTTCCGCCAAGCAATTCGTAGCAGGGTACGCCCAACAGCTTGGCTTTTGCATCAAGCAGCGCATTTTCGATTGCGCCCAGGGCTTGTGCGACAATGCCCCCGGCTGCCGGTCGGGTCGCTGCGAACAACTCCGCATAAATCCGCTCGTGTTGAAAGGCATTCTGGCCAACCACCCGCACAGAAAGACGCTGGACCGCCACTCCGACACCGGGAGACCCGAACCCTTCGTCGAATTCACTCCATCCCACAATGCCGCCTTCTGTGGTGATCTTGACGAAGTGATAATTTCTCCAGCCTGCACCGCAGACGAGAATTTCGACGCTTCTTATGAGTGAGCTTTTCGTCATGAGGTTTCCTTTGGGCACGCTTTTTCAGTATGCCGAGCTTTGTGAGTATGATCCATCCCGGCGTGAGCTGGTTCACCTCGCGCCCATGCGCCCGCAGAGCCCGGAGTGCGAAATCTATCGGTACAATTTCGAGCTAACCGGCAAAATAGGAGCCGAACATCGCGAGCACTGCGACAGCCATGATCGCCGTGCCGACCCATCCCAACGCGACCAGCCAGGATTTGGCTTTGAAACGTCCCATCAGCTTTGAATTCGAGACGATCACCATCATCATCGTCATGATCGGCACGGCCACGATGCCGTTCAGCACGGCGCTCCACACCAGCATGTGAAGCGCGTCGATTCCCGTGAAGCCAAGCCCGAAGCCGATAACGGTGGCAGCTCCGATGATCGCATAGAAGCCGATTGCATCCGGAGCCTTGGCTTCAAGTGATGCGTGCCAACCGAAGGCCTCCGCAACTTCATAAGCGGCGGAGCCGGCCAGCACGGGGATCGCCAGCATGCCCGTGCCGATGATGCCAAGGGCAAAAAGCAAGAAGGTAAAGTCGCCGGCCAGCGGCCGCAGCGCCTCTGCCGCTTGAGTTGCCGAATTGATGTTGGTGACGCCATTGGCGTTCAAAACGGACGCGGTGGTCAAGATGATGAAGAAGGCGATCAGGTTTGAGAACATCATTCCGACGGTGGTGTCGATCCGGATTCGGTTAAGCTCGGGGTCGCCACCCTTGACGAGGTCTCGGAGCGGGCGATCGACCCTGCCTTGATTCATCTCCTCCACTTCCTGCGATGCCTGCCAGAAAAACAGGTAGGGGCTGATCGTGGTGCCGAGGACGGCGACGACCATCAGAAGATAATCCGAACCGATGTCCGGCTTTGGCCAGACCGCCGCCAGCAGGGCTGTGCTCCACGGTATCTTCACAGTGAGCGCCGTCGCAACGTATGCGAACAGCGTGAGCGTCAAAAATTTGAGCGCGGGCGCATAGCGGCGATAGGGTACAAAAACCTGGAGCAAGGTCGAGGTCGCCGCGAAAATGAGCGCGTGCTCGTGATTTAGCCCGCCGATGACAAGCGATAACGACTCCGCCATTGCCGCGATATCGGCTGCGATGTTGAACGTATTGGCGCCGACCAAAAGGAAGACCAGCGCGAGAACCAGCCAACGCGGCGCAAGCTCCATCACGTTGGCGGCGAGGCCTTTGCCGGTTACCCTGCCTATCCGCGCACTCACCAGCTGGATGGCTATCATGAACGGCGTAGTGAGAAACACCGTCCACAGCAAATTGTAACCGAACTGAGCGCCGGCCTGTGAATAGGTTGCAATGCCAGATGGATCGTCATCGGCCGCGCCCGTGACCAATCCGGGACCGAGCAATCGAAACAGCATCCAATGCGTTTTTCTGGATGCCTTGCGAGCGGTTTTGGCCATCAGGCGCTTCGATGCTCTAAATAGAATCCGATTGATGTATCCGAGAAAGGTTCGAAGTCTGCTGATCTAACGTCAATCCCGCGGAAAAAGTTCCGGTATCGTAGATGCGCCAGCGCGTTCGCGTATCGACGGTCGCCTCATCGACCTCGTCGCGCGAGTTCTGAAACGAGTTTGACACGTCGGGCAAATCAGGGGCATATCTGCATCCTCGCAAAAATCGTCGGCCCGAGCGCGAAAACACAGCGGCCAGTCTTCACGCGCCGCATCTCAGCTACGGTACGTCGAAGTGAACGAACCCCCTTCAAACGATTTAAAAATCGCCGTTTGACATGTCGGGCAAATCAGTCGCACATTGATATCATCGGAAACAGTAGCAGCCCGCGCCGGAAAACGGCCGCGGGCATTTTCATTCCCACCATGTCCGTTTAATTTTCGAACCGCGTATTCGTCAGCATCAACTTTGGATTTGACATGTCGGGCAAATCACCGGCATTCTGAGAACATCGAAAAGTTCAAAGCCCGCGCGGAGCAATCCGGTCGCGGGCTTTTCTTTGGTCACTTTTCACGAATCGGACGGCGGCCGCACGTCACGGCGCCACATCGTTGCCACGCATTTTGCCTGAGCGTCGGAAGCGTGCCGCCGTCCGAACCAATCACCGATAATTAGCCGGCGTGCGCGAAGGCGCCGGCAGGCGGGCGTGGCATGAAGTCCACGTCCGCCAGCGGTCCCTCGGAGAGGGATAAGGGTTCGCGCCCGAAATGATCGCGTCGAGCGATCATGCCGCAATTTTTTAATAGCCAACCGGAGACAAGCGGATGACCGCGTACTTGATATCGCTGGCGCTTGCAGGCCTTCTCGCGATCGCCGTCTGGGAACGGCTTTCATGAAAATTGGAAGCATCGGATCAGGTCGGCAGCCAAACGGCGAGCGCGGCCAAAGCGACTTCCGAAATCACTGTTCCGTTCGGCCGTCCAAACCTGAAATTTGCAAATGCCCAAGACGCTGACCGATATCCGTTCGCTTGCGCGAGGCCACACCAGGACCGTGCTTAACGTGCTCGTCGGTATCGTGCGAAGCAAGGACGCCACAGCAGCGGCGCGCGTCTCCGCCGCCAATGCCATACTTGATCGGGGCTGGGGCAAAGCTGCCCAAACCCTGGAGAACGGCGAAAGCGGCACTCTCGAATTGATTCATCGCATAGAGCGCACCATTGTCCATCCTGAAGATTCCGACAGCTAAGGTTTTCGAGCCGCTGCTTCAGCCGGCGCGCTACAAGGGCTCGTATGGGGGGAGGGGTTCGGGGAAGCTTCTCGTCTGGGACAAGGTGCTCGGGCTCGGTACAACTGATCCGCTCGCCGGATTTGCATCCGTCACATCGAACCTCGTTGTATCGTTTTTCTTCGCAAAACGTGGATTTCGAAAACATCGCGAAAATCATCAAACGATGAGTTCCGGTCGTGACGATATCAAGGCCATTGTTTCCGAGACTCTGGCCGCGCAACAGACGTTCGTTCGAGATGATATTGACGCTATTGTTCTCCGGGCGATCGCCACCACGCTAGCGTCCTTTGGAATCGAAGGGGATGACCGCAAGGAGGTGCGCGCGGACCTTCAGCATTTGAGGCGCTGGCGCAAAAGCGTCGAGCAGGCGCAGAGCTATACCTTCAAGGCAGTTATAACCGTGATCGTCACCGGGTTTGTCGGTGCGGTTTGGCTTGGGGTCAAGCTGGTTTTAGGAAAATGAGCAGGGCTGTGCAGCGTTGGCTGGCCGCCCTAGATGCCGCACATGGCCGCCGGGCTTCTCGCGGCTCGTTGATGAAGCTCCGGCGGTTTGAGTCCTGCTGTGCATCCAATACTAAATCAAGAAGCAGCCGCCCTGTGGCAACATCGCCAACAAGATCTCCAACTTCCAAGGTTGCGCAATGTATCGGATACGCGAGGTTGATGCGCGCGACGATGAGATCGGGGAGGCTCTTGCGGATCTACATCGCCTCACCTTCTTTGGGAGCGCGCCTCTTCCGGAATTTGACTGGGGAAATTGGTGGATCGCGTCTCTTTCCGGCGTTCCGGTTGCTTTTTCCGGGATGATCCCATCCACGCGTGCGCGGAACGCGGGATATCTGTGCCGGGTCGGAGTTGTGAAGAAACACTGCGGCAACTCGCTGCAACTGCGGTTGATGCGCGCGATGGAATCTCGCGCCCGCTTTCATGGATGGTGTTGTATAGTTTCCGATACGACCGACAACCTCGCCTCTGCGAATAACTTCATCAAGGCTGGCTATCGACTGTATCAGCCGGAACATCCGTGGGCATGGCCGGCGACGCTTTATTGGCGTAAGTCCATCGAGAACTAATTCGCCGTCTGGCTCTGTGGTCGTGTCCGCGTGGTCAAAGGCTCCAGGTCGTATTTGCCCGGTGGCCATGCGCCACCGGGCTTTTTTTGCTTTCCGGCGCTCTGCAAGTTGCCGACCGAGCTCTTGTAGAGCTGCTGCGATACGCCTTAGTGTTAGTGATCACCGAGGATCACAGGCCCAAAAACGAAGGAAGCGCCCGATCATGACCGCCCGACCGGAATTGCCGGAGCGCATGCTCCGAACCAACGGCGCCCCCACGGCACTGGACGGTCTGCTGGTCGTGGACTTCACGCGCGTTGTTGCCGGGCCAGCCTGCACACAAACGCTTGCTGACTTTGGAGCGGAGGTAATCAAAATTGAGAACCCGGAGGGCGGTGACGACACGCGCGCTTACGAACACGCGGAAATCGGCGGGGAGAGTGCGGCATATCTGAGCTTGAACCGGAACAAGCGCAGTATCAGCCTTGATTTGACAACACCTGCGGCACGCGAGGTCGCGCGAGAACTTCTCGCGAAGGCAGATGTTGTCGTCGAGAATTTCTCCGGCGGAGTGATGAAGAAATTCGGCCTCGATTATGAATTGCTCGCCCCGATCAATCCGCGTCTCATCTATTGTTCTATCTCCGCCTACGGCCGACAGGGACCGTTTGCAACCCGGCCCGGCTTCGACCCGATCACCCAGGCCGAAAGCGGGTTCATGTCGCTAAACGGGTTTCCGGACGGACCCCCGGTGCGGACTGGCCCACCAATCGTCGACATCGCAACGGGGATGTCGGCTTGCAATGCCATCCTGTTGGCGCTGATCGCCCGCGATCGGCTGGGCCGCGGTCAGCTAGTCGAAGTTGCACTGTTTGACATTGCAATGACCATGACCGCCTTCTACGGGATGGCCTATTTGATCAACGGTGCCAATCCCGGCCGCTTCGGTAATTCACCGAACGGATCTCCCACCGTGGGCGTTTACGAGGCGTCTGACGGTCCACTTTACATGGCATGCGCTAATGACCGGCTATATCGACGCCTAGTCATCGAGGTGCTAAATCGACCTGACCTCGTTACCAACCCCGATTTCGCTCACCGCAAGGCACGAACTGCAAATAAGGAGAAGTTGCGCGCTATCATTGCAGGAATTTTTGCAACCGACCGACTTGAGTGCTGGATGAAGAAGATGAAGGGCGCCAATATTCCTGTCGGCTATCTCCGAACGGTAGAAGAGGGGTTTAACGCCCCTGAATGTCGTGAGCGTCGGCGTCTCAGTCAAATTCCGCACCCGACCGCGGGTTCGGTACCGAACATCGAAACGCCGCTTACCATGGGCCTGACCCCGGCGGTCGATCCGGTTGCCGCGCCGCTCCTTGGGGAGCACACGAAAAAGGTGCTTCGTGAGACGCTCGGCTATGATGAAAAACGTTTAAGGGCCCTCACCGAAGCCGAGGCTTTTGGCAAACCAGCAAGGCTCGGCTGAAAGAAGACTGCGGTCTCCGTGAATTGATAAGTTTCGGGAGAGGTACGCCACGTAGCGCGTGCGAATCCTCGGTGCCGCGGCGATGCCTCAAGCGCCAGATTTCCGACGCTTCACAATGGTCTTCTTCAACACCTCGAAGACGGACGCCGTGTCTTGGTCGCCTAGCCCGTTGGCCAGCGCTTCTGAATAAACCGGCTGCGTGAGCGTGAACAAGGGAGTTTCGCAACCGACTTCGTCGGCAAATTCGTCGATGATCGACATATCCTTTTTCCAGACCGAAACCTTCATGGTCGCGGGCTCATAGACGCCTTCGATCATCATCGGCCCGCGCAACTGGAACATCCGCGATCCTCCGGCACCGGGTCCGACCATGGCAAATACAAGGTTCAGATCGAGTCCTGCTTGCTGAGCCAAGATCATCGCCTCAGCCGTCGCCACGTTGTTGATTGCGACAAGATGATTAGCGATGAATTTCATCCTGCTGCCATTGCCGAATTTTCCTAAGTCGGCGCTCTTTTCGGCGAAATCAGCGAACAAGGGCGTGCATTGCTCGATCGCGTCGCTGTCGCCGCTCGCGTATACGACGAGATCGCGCACCTTCGCCTGCGCTCCGGTTCCGCTGACCGGACAATCGAGCGCGATGTGGCCAGCTCCACTCAAGATTGTTTGGAAGGAAAGCTTGTCGGCCAGCCTCAGGGTGCTGAGTTCCGCAACGATCCGTTTATGCTGCGTGGAAGCAGCAATTTCCTGCGCAACGTCGAGGACGGCCTCGGGGCTCGGAAGGCTTGTGAGAACAATAGGGGCCTCGCGAGCGATCTGACCGGCGTTGGGCCCGATAACGATGCCAACCGGCGCCAATTCAGCTCGTCGCGTCGGATCGATATCAAATCCCAGAACGCGCCATCCGCGATCAACGAGGTTACGGGCGATCGCGCCTCCCATGATGCCGAGCCCGACAATCCCGACGGTTTTGTTCATATAACTTCGATTCCCACACATCGAATTCGGTTGACGCGCAACAGCGGCCGCGCCTTAACTAGCAATTAGATCATCAAGAGTTGCCAGATAAATCTGTTCCGTCAAGGTTTCCAGGTCTGCCGATCAAGACAAGAGAGCATCGCCTATTTTTCATGGGCGGTGGCGGGGAGCCCGGTTGCGATAGTGAGGAATGCCGAGATGGCGGGTGTTGGCCGACAGCCAGACACAGACCAAAATCAGCTGACTGGGACGCATCCTGGTGACCACGCCTATATGACCATGCTCGCGCGGGCGAAAGCACTGATACCCCAACTGCGGGATCGCGCTGCGAACACGGAAGAGCTGAGGCGTCTGCCGCAGGAAACCGAAGGTGACTTGCATGACGCCGGCCTGTTCAGGATTTTGCAGCCGAAGAGAGTAGGCGGCGATGAGCTCGATTACGTCGCATTGGTGGATTGCGCCGATATGCTCGGGCGAGGCGACGCGTCCGTGGCATGGAATTTCGCCAATCTTTCGAGCCATCACTGGATGCTCGGCATGTTCGACAAGCTTGCTCAAGATCAAGTCTGGGACGCCGACGTCAATGCGCTGATTGCTTCCTCCTTTATATTCCCAGCCGGCCGCGCTACGAAAGTCGAGGGCGGTTACAGGTTGCGCGGCAGCTGGCCATTTTCCTCAGGTGTGGCAGCGTGCGAATGGAATATGCTTGCCAGCGTTGTCTCGCCCGAAGATGAAGCGGACGGAATTGAATATCGGATATTTCTCGTGCACAAGAAGGACTACACGATACTCGATACCTGGAATGCGGCCGGACTGCGCGGGACGGGTTCAAACGACGTGGAAGTTCGGGACGCGTTTGTGCCTACGCCGATGACGATTGCGGTAAGCGATCTCGCGGGTGGTCCTACGCCGGGCAGTGCGGTCAACCCGAACGCACTCTATTCTTTGCCGGTGTTCTCGCTGTTTCCTTACGTGCTTTCTGGCGTGGCGCTCGGGAATGCGCAGGCGTGCGTCGACGATTATATCGATATGGCACGCCATCGCTCGTCAACGTACAACCGTACCAAGCTTGGGGACATGCAGAGCACGCAGATCAAAATTGCCGAGGCGTCCGCCAAGATCGACGCGGCACGCCTCATCATGCGTTCGGCATGCGTCGAGGCGATGGCCGACGCGAGACGTGGTCTCATTCCGGATATCGCCGCCAAAACCAAATCGCGCCGGGACGGTGCTTTTTCTGTAAACCTTTGTACGGAAGCGGTGTCGATGCTGTTCGCCGCGAGTGGCGCTCGGGGCTTGTTTACCTCGGGCCCTCTGCAGCGCCAATTTCGGGATGCCCACGCCATCAATTCGCACCTGGCGTTCAATTTCGACGCGGCCGGCACTAATTACGGGCGCGTGGCGCTTGGTTTGCCGTCCGAGAACCTGACGCTTTGAGGCCGGTGGATGACTGACGCTCCAAAGCATCCAACCGGCGCGGACCCGGCGAACGAACTCGCCAGCGGTAGTTCACCTATTGATTCTCGGGATTTCCGCAATGCGCTCGGCACCTACGCTACAGGCGTCACAATCATCACGGCGGGAGGCGCGGATCGCAAGCCTTATGGCATCACCTGTAATTCGTTCGCTTCGGTTTCGCTGAATCCGCCACTGGTGTTGTGGAGCTTGGGGCTCTACTCATCGAGCCTGAATATTTTCCAGAACGCGCGCCATTTTGCAGTGAATGTCCTCGGCGCCTCGCAGCAAGGGCTCGCGAACAGGTTCGCGAAATCCTCTGAGGACAAGTTTGCTGGCGTCGCATGGACGCCGGGCCTCGGCAATGCCCCGCTGCTGGCGGACAGCGTTGCGAATTTCCAGTGCCGAGCTGCGAATTGCTATTACGGCGGTGACCATCTGATTATTCTTGGAGCTGTCGAGGCATATACGTACAACCGAAACGAGCCTTTGCTGTTCGCCCACGGCGGTTACGGCCGATTTCTGGCAGTGGGCGGATTGGCCCCCGACGAGCCGTAGTGGGGCAGAGCCATAGGACTGCCGCGCGCAAAGCAGGTTTTCTGCTGACGATCACAGCAACCGCCTTTTCCGCAGACACCGAACTTCGGTTCGACGTGGCTTGGGAAGAGCCTTGGCCGTGTCGTCGAGCCGAAGGGTCCGGGGTTACGACCTAGCCATTTCTCCCCGATACCAATCGCCAATTTCACTCGCAGTCATCAGCGTGACGGCGTCGTGACTAATGACGTAGTCGAGCAGAGCTTCCAGATATTTGATGCGGTGCGGAACGCCCGTAATGTAGGGGTGTATTGAAATCGCCATGACGCGAGCGTTGCTCGCGCCTTCCAGATACAGGCGATCGAACTGGTCGGTGCACCGCTTCAGAAACTGCTCGGACGAAAGGTGCTGAAGTGCGTGAATGACAATATCGTTGGTCTCAACCGAGTAGGGAATAGTCGTGATGGTGCCGTGAGGCGTCGCGATATCCTGCGGAAGATCGTCGATCACCCAGTCCGCTACGTATTCAATGCCGTTGAAGCGTAGAAGGTCCAGAGTATTTTCGTTCTCGGTCAGACCTGGGCTTTCCCACGACCTGGGCGGCTTGCCCGCGAACTTAGCGATCGTTTCAACGGCGCGCTTGATCGCGTCGGCCTGATTATCGAGCTTGTGCATCGGGCCCTGGATAAATCCGTGGCCCATGAATTCGAATCCGGCGTCGAGCGCGGCCGAGGCGACGCGCGGATATGTATTGCAAACGTTGGCATTCAGCGCGAGCGTTACCGGAATGCTGCGGTCCGTGAGCGCTTTAAATTGGCGCCAAAATCCGGCGCGCATGCCGTATTCATGCCATGACCAATTGGGCACATCCGGCAGCAGTGGCTGTCCCATTGGGGGGCTCAGAACAGTTCGCGGCATGGCGTTTTCGATCCGCCATTCTTCGACGTTGAGAATCACCCACACCGCCAGCTTTTTGCCGCCAGGCAACCGAAGCTTGGGCCGGTCCACTTGGGCCTGATAGGGGATGCGATCGGTGAGGGCCAAGGCGAGCCTCTTTTGATAAACGGTGCTTTATTCTGCGGCGCTGGATTGCTTGGCAGCAGCCGTATTGAGTTGTGGCATGACTTTTTCAGCCATCAGGATCATCGATCGGCGCCCAAGGTCGCGATCCTTCCAATCTTTTCCGGCGTATAACAAGGTACCGAATTTTCCGATCTCCTCCTGGAAGGACAGCAACTGATCCGCCACGCTTTCCGGTGTTCCATAGACGATCAGTTTGTTGCAAATCATCTCCAGCGTTACCTCATCGTCGGGCTGATCGCGCCGGGTCTTGAACAACTCGATGCGGCCGCTCATTTTCATCTTCGTTAAAAGCGAACGATAGTAACCCACATAGGGCCCGTGAGGGTCGGTGGCGTAAGCTCTCGCCGTTTCGGCGTCCTTTGCGACAAAAACACTCTTCGCAACACGCCAATTGACTGGATCGGCTAGGCGACCGGCTCGTTCGCAACCCTCGACATATTTCGGCCAGTGGCTCTTGACCCACACGGGCATCAGGAAGTTGGCCGAAATCGGGTCCCAGCCTCGTGCGGCCGCTTCGGCGACGCCTTTGGAGAACGGTGCTACGGCCGTCACAACGATCGGAGGGTGCGGGCGCTGCAACGGTTGCGCGATGAAGCCCTGACCGATGTCTCTGATCAGAGTTTTCGCCGTTGAGATGTTCCAGTACTTTCCCTGGAAATTGTACGGTGGCTGGCCCGCCCAGATATCCAGAACCTGATTTATCGATTTAAGAAAGATTGCGTTGCGGTCGGCGTCCAGGTTACCAAACATTTCAGCATCCGACAGAAGTCCGCCGGGGCTGATCCCCAAAATCAAGCGCCCGTCGAGCATGTGATCGAGCATGGCGATGCTGGCCGCGACAGTTGCCGGATGGGTGTTGGGCATATTGATAGTGCCGGTACCCAGCTTGATTTGTTTGGTGGCGGCTGCGATCCACGCCAGGAACGCAATGCAAGAGGTGATGTTCTCGGCCTTGTCCGTGACATGTTCGCCGACATAGGCTTCACTGAACCCCAGCTCATCGGCCAGCAGGAAGGCCTCCCGGTCTTCCTTCAACGAGAGCCGCCAATCCTTTTCGACAGGATGGATCGGCATCGTGAAGAAACCCAATTTCATCTTGTTGCGCCTCCGAAAAACGTCCTTCCGACAGAGAGCCGAACGTGCGTTGTTCGCCTAGTCAAGACAAGTACAAAGTGGAATAGCCCTAAATACCTTGACCTTTGATATTTGGCACCTTCTAATCTCGCAAAAATAGGCAGAAATCCGGTCGGGGAAGGTCACGCAATGAAGGCCGCGGCTTTCGATTACGTTCGCGCAACCAGCATTACGAACGCGCTGGGCTTGCTTGCGCTCCATGGGGAACGGGCGAAGGTGCTCTCGGGAGGCCAGAGCCTGCTACCCGCGATGAATTTGCGTTTGATTTCCCCGGAACTGATCATCGACATTGGCGAGATCGAGGAAATGCGAGGGATCGCAATCCGCAGAAATAAACTTTGCCTCGGCGCACTGACGCGCCATGTTGATTTGTTGCGATCACCCGAAATCGCTGCGCATGCGCCGTTGTTGAGTGAGGCGATTGCCCATGTTGCCCATCCGGCGATTTGCAATAGAGGAACGCTTGGGGGCAGCCTCGCCCATGCCGATCCCGCATCAGAATTGCCGGCATGTATGCTCGCTTTGGACGCGACGATAGTCGTTCGAAGTCAACGGGGTGAGCGGCGTATCCACGCGGAGAATTTTTTTACGGGAATTTACGAGACCGCGCTATCGGCCGACGAGCTGTTAATTGGCGTCGAACTGCCCGTGGTGCAAAAAGACTCCGTACACTTTTTCCGTGAATTTGCTCGTCGGCACGGCGACTATGCGATCGTGGGCATTGCGGCGCAGGCGAACGTTGTGGGCGCCAGCTTCACGAGCATTCGAGCGGCGTTCTTTGCCGTCGGGGACCGGCCAGTATCAACCGAATCCGTGAATAAGCTGACGAATGTCGTAGTTACGCCGGCGCTGATGGCCCAGGTGCTATCGGAGCTTGGCGCGGAACTTGATCCCCACGATGATCAGCAGGCCTCAAGCGCGATGCGTTGCCATTTGGCAAAGGTGCTGCTGACCCGTTGCGTGTCCGAACTTCTTCACCGATCCGATCTCAGCATGAGAGCTGCGTGACGGCGCCAATGCTAATAGCGCTTCAGGTCAACGGCGAGCGCATTGACGCGAATGTCTTGCCTCGAGTTAGTCTGGCAGACTTTTTGCGCGAGCACCTGCAGCTGACTGGAACGCACGTCGGTTGTGAACACGGGGTCTGTGGCGCCTGCACAGTGCGCATGAACAATGAGATCGTTCGCTCATGTCTAGTGCTCGCCGTGCAGGCCCACGGAATGTTTGTCCAGACCATCGAAGGACTGTCGGACAGCGGCGAGATTGCTGACCTGCAAGCCGCCTTTCGTGATCGCAATGCTCTGCAGTGCGGCTACTGCACGCCTGGCATGCTGATCGCCGCGCAGGATCTGCTGAAGCAGAATCTCCGCCCTGATAGGGAGAAGATACGCGAACATCTTTCCGGCAACTATTGCCGTTGTACCGGCTATCAGGCCATTGTCGATGCCATTGAGATCACTGCTCGCGGCCGCGCGGAGCGTATTGCATGAGCGCAGCGGGATCGAATGTTGTTCAGGGGCTGTCGGTTCTCGACCGGCCCAACTCGTACATCGGCAAGACCGTGCCGCGACCAAATCTAGAGCGGTTGATGCAGGGCAGAGGCCTTTACGTCAGCGATATGGTGCTGCCGCGTATGGCGCACGTGGTATTCCTGCGCTCGCCATACGCGCACGCCAAAATAGTTGGCATTGACGCCGAAAGGGCCAAGAGCATGGCCGGCGTCCTCGCGATCGTCACGGGCAAGGAACTCGCTGGCGTCATCACTCCTTGGGTCGGTGTACTCTCACACCTGAAGGGCCTGAAATCCGCTCCGCAAAGCGCGATCGCAATCGATCGCGTCTGCTGGCAAGGCGAGGCGGTCGCCGCTGTTGTAGCATCTTCACGCGCTGTTGCGGAGGACGCAGCGGAACTCGTTACGGTCGAATATGAGGAGCTCGATGCAGTTACCGACATGCGCACCGCGCTCGATCCGAAGGCGCCGATTATCCATCAAGCGCTTGGTGATAATCTTGCCTTTGAACGCAATCACGACACCGGTGCAGTTGATCAGGCCTTTGAGAGCTCAGACGAGGTGGTCGCAGCGGATTTCGTGTTCGGGCGACATACGGGGGTGACGTTGGAAGCGCGCGCCGTTGTGGCGGATTGGAACGCAGCGGAAGCGCGGCTCACGATTTACCAGGGAACGCAGGCGCCGCACATGGTACAGAACATTGCGGCGCTGCATCTTGGGCTTGAGGAAAGCCAAGTGCGCGTAATCTGCAAGGATGTCGGCGGCTCATTCGGCATCAAGGTGCATATCTACGCCGATGAGATGGCAACTTACGCACTCTCAAAAATGATGAAGCGGCCAATCAAATTTGTTGCCGACCGGGTCGAGAGTTTCAACACGGATATCCATGCCCGCGACCATCGCTGCACCGCTCGTATAGGCGTCAAGCGCGACGGAACGATCACTGCCTTCGAGATCGACGATCTTACCGGGATTGGCCCTTACTCCATGTATCCTCGCACCAGTGCGATTGAGGCCAACCAGGTCGTGAATCTCGTTGGCGGGCCCTACGTGACGAAAAACTACCGCGCCCGGGCGCGAGTTGTGTTTCAGAACAAAAACGTCATGTGCCAGTACCGCGCCGTAGGCCATCCAATCGCGTGCTCCGTTACCGAAGGGCTTGTTGATTTGGCGGCATCGAAGATCGGCATGGACCCGGTGGAAATCCGCCGCCGAAACTTGATTTCCGATCAAGCCTACCCGTTTTCCTCGGCTTCGGGCTTGCGATTTGAAAAGCTGTCGCACCACGCGTCGCTCGACAAGCTTTTGAAGATGATGGACTACGAAGGTCTTCGCGGCGAACAGGCGGCCTTGCGAGATCAGAAAATTCACCGCGGAATTGGCATCGCGAGTTTCATCGAGGTGACGAATCCAAGCGCCGCTTTTTACGGCGTTGGCGGTGCCCGCATTTCATCGCAGGATGGCGTAGCGGTCCGGCTGGATGCGCAGGGAGCAGTGATCTGCCACACCAGTATCACCGAACAGGGGCAGGGCTCAGAGTCACTCACTGCGCAAATTGTCGCTACTGTGCTTGGAGTATCGATGGAGCGCGTGCGCGTCTTGCTCGGGGATACCGATCATACTCCTTACGGCGGCGGGACGTGGGCGTCGCGGGGAGCCGGAATTGGTGGCGAAGCCGCGCTTCAGGCCACCAAGATTTTGCGCAATAATGTTCTACACATCGCCGGGGCTATTCTGCAGGCCAGTCCGGCCGAGCTCGACATTGTCGATGGTGCCGTTGTGAACGTAAGCGACGGTGCGTTGCGCATGGACTTGCGAGAGCTTGCCAGGATTGTCTATTTTCGTCCTGATACGCTACCGCCCGGCCTTCAACCTGAATTGATGGCGACGCGGCATTTCGTGCCGCGCGACTATCCCTTCGCATTCACCAACGGGGTTCAAGCCTCGTGGCTCGAAGTCGATGTCGATACCGGCTTTGTCAAGCTGCTAAGGCATTGGGTCGTTGAGGACTGCGGCACCATCATCAATCCGCAATTGGTGGACGAGCAGATCCGCGGGGGTGTCGTGCAAGGACTCGGAGCAGCCTTGTTTGAAAAATGCATCTATGATGAGCGAGGCCAGCTCACCAATGCCAACATGGCCGATTATCTGGTTCCGATGTCCGGCGAAATGCCCGATATCGATGTTGGCCACGTGGTTTCTCCGACGCTGGAGACCGAGTTGGGCGCAAAAGGTGCAGGCGAAGCCGGTACTGCCGGGGCGGCAGCCGCAGTCGCCAACGCTGTCAACGACGCGCTCAGGCCGTTCGGTACTATAGTCACAGAGATTCCCTTGACGCCGCAGGTTATCCTAACCGCGCTTGGCCGAATCTGAATATGACGAAGCTGAAAACAAACGAAGGGGAGCGATAAAAGTGACCAAGTATCTCGTCAAATTCGGATCGACGTCCCGTCGCCGCTTGCTGGCGACCGCTGGCGCCGGAGCGGTGCTGGCCGTTTCACCATTCCGCATCAATTTACTGCAAGCGCAGGAAGCTCCGATCAAGATCGGCTTTCCCGTCCCGCTGACTGGCCCCTACGGGACCGAGGCGCAGGATCAGGTTCGCGCCGCGCAACTTGCGGTGGCTCAATTTAACGACGCAGGAGGGCTAAATGGTCGCAAGGCGGAGCTTCTCGTACGCGACGACAAACTCAACCCCGGCGAAGCTGCGACTCGGACGCTGGAACTTGTTGAAAAGGAAAAAGTGAATTTCGTGGTGGGCAGCCTTTCGGCAGCCGTGCAGCTCGCCATCAACAACGTAACTAAAGAACGCGGCATCATATTCAATTCGATCAGTCAGTCCGACGCGATCAACGAAGCTGCCGATTTTAGTAGATTCACCTTTCACGAAGCGCTGAACCCGCATTTGACGTCGGGGGCCGTCGGCCGCTACGCCTTCTCAAAATTCGGCAAAAAAGTCGCCTTCCTCACTGCAGACTACGCTTACGGCCATGAAATGGTCCGTGGCTTTCTTGAGGTTGGGAAGGCCTTCAACATAGAGAACCTCGGTGATATTCGCCACCCGCTTGGCACGATCCGATTTTTCGACACTGTTGCCGCGCATACAGGCGTTGAAGCCGGATATTCTCTGCATCAGTAATTTCGGCCGCGACCAGCAGATCGTCCTGAAGCAGGCGACTGACTTCGGGGTGAAGAAAAATACGCAGATCATCGCGCCATTGCTGTCGCATGCCAGTCGTGTCGCCGCCGGCCCACAAGCGTTCGATGGTGTGATCGGTGGTTGTTCGTTCTACTGGGGCATCGAGGACAGGTTCGCCTCCACAAAGGCGTTCAATGATTCTTTCCGCAAAATGTACGATGGGAAACTGCCAACCGATTACGGTGCGCTCGGGTATGGTGGTGTGCGAACGGTGCTATCCGCTGTCAAGAACGCCGGCAGTGTCGACACAGACAAGGTGATCACGGCGATGGAAGCGCTCAAATATGACTACTACAAGGGACCACAATATTATCGCAGATGCGACCATCAGTCGGTGCAATCGGTATTGGTCATCAAATCGAAGTCGAAGGACATGAAGAACGAATCAGACGTGTTCGAGGTCGTCAGTACCGATGAACCGAATGAAGCGAATCTTCGCACCTGCGCGGAGCTCGGGCACAAGGCCTGATACGCGAATGTCTGCGGCCGGTGAACGCGCACGCCGGTTTCGAGGAAGCACATGCCTGGTATCAGCCTGGATCTCATCGCTCTGCAGCTGTTTGCCGGTCTGGCGCTGGGTGCGATCTATGTGTTGTTTGCGATCGGCCTTTCTCTGATCTTCGGTATGCTGACGGTAGTCAATTTCGCCCACGGCGCATTTTACATGGTAGGGGCCTATGCCGGGCTATGCATCCTGATGCTCGGCGGAAACTTCTGGATATGCTTGTTCGCTGTGCCGCTTGCCATCGGGCTGTTTGGCCTTTTTGTCGAACGGTTCTTGATACGGCCGCTCTATGGTCGCGGCATCGACTATCCGCTGCTTCTCACCTTTGGGCTGAGCTATGTACTGGTCGAGGTGATGCGTATCGCCTTTGGAAAGACCGGCTATCCCTTCGACACCCCGGATATTCTGCAGGGCGCCGTCGATATTGGGGTCGGCTATTTTCCTCTCTACCGCCTTTTCGTGATCGGTGCGACTGGATTAATCCTGCTCGCGCTATGGCTGTTTCTTGAAAAGACCAGCTTCGGCCTGATCGTGCGCGCCGGCGCTCGTGATCCGCAAATTGTGCGCGTGTTGGGGGTCGATGTCGGGCGGGTCTGGCTTGTTGTTTTTGGTATAGGGACGGCGATCGCGGGTTTTGCAGGACTGCTGGCCGCGCCGCTGCAAGGCGTCATTCCTGAGATGGGCGGCAATATTTTAGCTGAAGCTTTTGTGGTGACGGTGGTCGGCGGCATGGGATCGATCGGAGGCGCGGTACTGGCCGGCCTTTTGGTTGGCGTCGTCGTCAGCATGACCTCGCTGTTTGCGCCGGAAATGGCGAAGGTCTCCATTTTCGCGTTGATGGCTCTTGTACTTATCGTCAGGCCTCAGGGGTTCTTCGGTCGCGCCGGGTTGATGAGTTGAAGGGTGAACTCAGAGATGAATGAGCTGACCCAGCAGTATCTGCGGGCCAAAGCGGCGCCGGTAAGCTGGTTTCAGTTTGCGACCAGGCACCGCGCAAGCATCGCTAGCCTGGTTGTCCTGGCGTTTCCGCTCGTCATGCCGTTCACAGCACTCGCCGTTAACATCCTCGTGTACGGGCTCTATGCGCTCGGCTTCAATCTGGTCTACGGCTATCTCGGCCTTTTATCCTTCGGACATGCGGCATTGTTCGGAACAGGTGCCTATCTCTGCGGCATCGCTATCGTACATTTTGCGCTGCCCTGGTACGCGGCGATAGCGGTCGGTATCCTCGCCGGTCTTTTGATGGCCGCGGTCATGGGCGTGCTCGCGATACGAACGCGTGGCATCTACTTCGCGATGGTGACAATGGCGTTGTCACAATGCGTCTACTACTTGTTCTATCAGGCAGTGGACTGGACGGGTGGCGAGAATGGGCTACGCGGCATCAACGTTCGTACGATCGATATTTTTGGTGTAAAGCTGGACTTTATCAACCCGCTGGTCCGATATTACGTCATTGCGGCGTTTGTGATTTTGGCCTTCTTCGCCCTGTCAAGAATTCTCGCTTCTCCCTTCGGTGCCGTCATTGAGGCAGTACGAGAAAACGAGACCCGCGCGCGAGCATCCGGTTATGACGTGACGCTAACGCGCCTTATCACGTTTGTGCTGTCGGGTGGCTTCTGCGGTCTGGCTGGCGCGCTGGAAGCGTTGCACCTGTCGATCGTGCCGATCGAAATCCTGCATTACGACACCTCGGGAATAGTAGTTATGATTGCGCTGCTGGGTGGAATGGGGACCTTTTTTGGTCCGATGATCGGCGCGGCAGCGTTTCTGCTGCTGGAAAATCTCGTCTCGCTCTGGACGGTGCATTGGCAGCTCATCGTCGGCGCGATTTTCATGGCCTGCGTGTTGTTTTTTCCGGCTGGCATCTGGGGAACAATCATCGCCCGAAGGCCACAATGACGATCAGCCCGCCATGCCAGCCAGTGATTCTGCGTACCAGGAGCGTGGGCAAAGTATTTGGCAAGTTTGTAGCGCTGAAGGATATCTCCGCAGAGTTCAGCAAAGGCGCGATCACTTCCATCATCGGGCCGAACGGAGCGGGCAAAAGCACCTATTTCAATCTGCTATCCGGCGCATTTCCACCCTCAAGCGGGACTGTCGAGTTCGAGGGACGCGACGTAACCGGCGTCCCGCAGCATCGTTTTGCCCACATGGGGGTGGCCAAATCTTTTCAAATCACCAACGTGTTTCCCCAGCTCTCGACACGCGAAAACATTCGGATTGGACTGCAGGCGCTGGTGGCGCGCTATGACATATGGCGGCCGCGCTCGCGGCTTCGCGAGTTGACCGAGCACGCGGATCAACTGCTGTCACTCGTCGGCTTGTGGGACGCACGAGAAAGGACGGCAAAAACGCTCGCTCATGGCGAGCAGCGCGCTCTGGAAATCGGTATGGCCTTGGCAAGCCGGCCGCGGCTGCTTCTGCTCGACGAACCGACTGCGGGAATGAGCCCGGAAGAAACGCGCACAATGATGGACCTTATCGTCAAGCTCGCAAGCGAACGGACCATCATTCTGGTTGAGCACAAGATGAAACTCGTGCTGGGGATCAGCGACCGAATCCTGGTGCTGCATCATGGTGAGTTGCTTGCGGAGGGAACGCCATCACAGGTTCGGCAGAACGAGGCGGTGAAGCGCGTCTATCTTGGCCAGCGGGAGCACTGAACCGATGCTGAAGATCGGCAACCTTAACGCGTGGTATGGCGCCAGCCACGTGTTGCAGGACGTCAGCATCGAAGTGGGCAAGGGCGAGATCGTCTGCCTTATCGGCCGTAACGGCGCGGGTAAAACCACAACTTTGAAGTCCATCATGGGCTTGATCGATCATGTGAGCGGATCGGTTGTATTCAAGGGCAATCAAATTTTAAACCGGCCTGCGCACATGCGCTTCGCGCTGGGGCTTGCCTATGTGCCGGAAGAGCGGCGGATCGTGCAGGGGCTGTCGGTGCGGGAAAATCTCCGGCTGGGCCTTGTGGCTTCGGCCGAAAAAAAGAATGAGGCTGGTCGGATCGCGGACATTGCCACGATTTTTCCTAGACTGGCTGAACGCCTCGATCAGGAAGCAGTCACGATGTCCGGCGGCGAGCAGCAAATGCTGGCGATCGCTCGCGCCATGATCGCGAAGCCTGATCTCATCATGCTTGACGAGCCTTCTGAGGGAATAATGCCCGTATTGGTCGACGAAATGTTCGAGCTGTTTCGAGCCATGAAGGCAAAGGGCACCACTGTACTTCTTGTCGAACAAAATGTGGAATTGGCGCTCGAGATCGCAGATCGCGCCTATGTCATGGATCATGGTGCCGTCGTTCACCATGCCATGGCGCAAGAACTGCTGGCCGATAATGAAATCAAGGAACGATACTGCTCGCTCTGAGCGGTACCTCAACCGGTATGCATTCGCGCCGGCCGGCTGTTCGTGAAGCCAAGCCTTCAAGTAGCTTGTTTGCAAACGTGGCGGCTGGCAAGAGCAATCTCAATCCTGCGAGGCCGATAAATCATAAATCTTAAGTGCATCGGCTTCCGCGCCGTGGAGCGATTTGGCAAATCTGAACAATTGCCCGGCCAGTGTAGCCATCGGCACTGGGGTAGACGTCTTGCGTGCAACGTCGGCTATCGTATCCAGATCTTTCAGCATCGTTGCGATATGCCCGAGCGGCGGCGAGTGAATGCCCTGCACCATGTGTGGCACGAACAACTGCAGCGGAATTGAATCAGCAAAGCCGCCGGCCAGCGCCTCCGGCAGCCGTCCGGCATCGATCCCGGCGTTCTCGGCAAGCCGGGTCGCCTCCGCGAGAACCGCCATTGCGCAGCCGACAATCACCTGATTGCAGAGCTTTGTTGTCTGGCCCGCGCCGACCGGACCCATACGGGTGAGCCTTCGCGCCATGGCCAGAACGTAAGGCCTTATCCTGTCGACTTCGGACGGTTCACCTCCAGCCATCACCGCGAGGGTGCCTTCTTCGGCACCTTTAGTGCCGCCCGAAACCGGTGCGTCTATCCATCCCATGCCGTTCGCCGTCTTGAGCCGCGCAGCGATCGAGCGCGCTGCGTCCGGATGGATCGACGAGAAGTCAACGACGAGTTTGCCAGGGCCCGGTGCCGCGGCAAGGCCGTCCGGGCTGAACAGTATCTCCTCCACCGCTCCGGCGTCGGTAACGCACATGAAAAGAATAGTGGCTGCGGAGACTACATCGCGAGGTCTGACGGCCAACTTTGCTCCGGCCTCAACTAGCGCGGCCGCCTTGCCGGATGATCGGTTCCAGACCGTCAGGTCATAATTCGCGTTGAGCAGGCGCCGGGCCATTGGAAATCCCATCATCCCAAGCCCGACGTAGCCCAGCTTCTCGGCTCCAACGGTGTTGCCAATCCCGGTCATGCCGTTTCTCCGTTCGCAACCAGCTCCCGTATGCGCCTTACCATCCCTGAGCCGGATCCGGCAAATACAGGCGAGGCTGCAATGACTTGCTTGAGTGTTTGAACCATGAAAGACTTTTACAGCACAGTCGTCGGGACTTCGTGGCGCAGGAAGCACTGGAGCAGGGATGATGCGGATGATTTCGAAAGGAACACTCGTCGCTGGGGCGGCGGCGTCCCTTCTGATCGCGATTAGCGCATCGCAAGCGCAACAAACGATTCGCGTCGGCTGGACGATTCCGGCTGAGGAATCGAAATACTGGATGATGCGCCGCCCCTCGGAATTCCCCGATCTCGGCAAGGCCTACAACATCGAATGGACCCAGTTCCAGGGCACTGCGCCGATGACGCAAGCGTTGGCAGCGGGCGCGCTCGATTGCGCAACGCAGGCGCCGCTGTCGCTCGCTAACGGCGTGGTAGGCGGCAATTTAAAGGCCTACATCGTGGCTCAACACGTGTTTGAGAAGCCCGGCGGCTTTTCAGTGTATTGGGCGGTGATGGATGGTTCGCCGATCAAAACCATCGCCGATCTCAAGGGCAAAACGGTGGGGATCTCCGTGATCGGAGGCGGAACGCAGGGTCCGTTCAACATGCTTTTGAAGCAGAATGGGGTCGATCCGACAAAAGACATCAAACTTGTCGAAGTAGGCTTCGCCATTTCTGAGGATGCCTTGCGCCAAGGTCGAGTTGATGCCGTCAACATGAACCAGCCTTTCGCTGCGCGAGCCGAGGCAAAGGGCGGAACGCGGAAGCTGTTTTCGCTGTCCCAGGCCATGCCAAATATCGTTCATATTCTCGAGGCCTGTCGCGCCGACTTCGTGGACAAGAACCCGGAGCTGGTCAAGGCTTACGTGCGAGACATCACCTCCGGAATGAAAAAGGTGCTCTCCAATCGCGAAGAGACACTTAAGGTCGTGTCGGAAGTGCTTAAAGCACCCGTACCGGTTCTCGACACCTACCTCCTGAAGGACAATGATTTCGGTAGGGATCCCGGTGCGGCGCCGAATTTTCCGGCGATACAGAAAATGTTCGACATATATGCCGAGACGGGGATGCTGCCCAAAATGGACGTCGCGCAATTTAAACACCCCACAATCGTCGCGCCACTACAGTAGGCTCATAGCGCCTCGGGTAACGCCGGGTTGCGGCCCGCCGTTTTCAGGAGAGATGGTGCCTATGAAGAAGTGGCGATCACGCGTGACGACCGACGGCATCGATCGCGCCCCGCACCGCGCCTTCATGCGCGCGATGGGACTTGATGATGCGGCGCTCGCGCGTCCCATGATCGGCGTGGTCAGCATGAAGGGAGAGCAGACACCCTGCAACATGACGCACGATTTCCAGGTCGATGCCGCAAAAGCCGGGATTTCGGAGGCCGGCGGCACTCCGCGGGAATTCACCACCGTTTCGGTGTCTGACGGCATCAGCATGAATCATGAGGGGATGAAGTTTTCCTTGTTCTCGCGCGAATTAATCGCCAATTCCATCGAGGCGGTAGTTCACGGTCTCGCGTATGATGCTTTGATCGGTTTCGGAGGCTGCGACAAGACGCTTCCCGGTGTGATGATGGGGATGATCCGTTGCAACGTGCCATCGATCTTCATTTATGGCGGCAGTGCGCTGCCCGGCCGGTTCGAGGGACGCACGCTGACCGTACTCGATTCCTACGAGGCGGTCGGCGGCTTCATAGCTGGCGAGATCGACGAACTGACGCTTGAGGGTATTGAGCGCAGCTGCCTGCCGACAATCGGTGCCTGCGCCGGCCAGTTCACCGCCAATACAATGGCAATGGTTTCCGAGGCGATGGGGCTTACTATCCCCAACGTGTCCATGATCCCGGGCGTCTATCCTGAGCGTGAGCAATTTGCCCGGCGTGCCGGGCGTCTCATCATGCAGATGTTGGAACGAGGCGGGCCGCTGCCCCGCGAAATAGTGACGCGGAAGTCACTTGAGAACGGCGCTGCGATCGTCGCTGCTACAGGCGGATCGACCAACGCCGCGCTGCATCTGCCGGCGCTC
The DNA here is from genome assembly GCA_963764155.1 of uncultured Alphaproteobacteria bacterium. Taxonomy (GTDB): domain Bacteria; phylum Pseudomonadota; class Alphaproteobacteria; order Rhizobiales; family Xanthobacteraceae; genus Bradyrhizobium. The sequence goes on along the minus strand of CAVXRI010000001.1, from coordinate 39,171 downwards.
GCAAATGAAGCAGGCATTGCCTTTAACCTCGACGATGTTGGCGAGGTATTTGCGCGCACCCCGTTGATCGGAAATTTGCGCCCGGGCGGCAAATATACTGCAAAGGACGTTTATGACGTCGGTGGCGCCGCCGTGGTGATCCGTGCGCTGATCGAAAGCGGCCACATCGATGGCAGTTGCCCTACGATCACGGGCAGGGCGCTTACGGAAGAGTACGGCAGCGCGAACGCTCCCGATGGCGAGATCATCTATAGGACGCAAGCTCCCATGATGAAGGACGGTGGCCTCGCAGTGCTGAAGGGCAATCTCTGCCCGGATGGCGCGCTGATCAAGGTGGCGGGCCTAAAAAATCTCGTTTTTGAGGGCTCCGCGCGCGTGTTCGAGGATGAGGAGGGTTGTGTCGATGCGGTTCGCAGCCGCAAATATGCCGCAGGCGAAGTTCTCGTTATCCGTAACGAAGGGCCGGTCGGTGGTCCGGGGATGCGGGAGATGTTAGGTGTCACCGCGCTGATTTACGGACAGGGGATGGGTGAAAAGGTGGCGCTCATCACCGACGGACGTTTTTCCGGTGCAACACGCGGAATGTGCATCGGCTACATCTCCCCGGAATCCTTTGTAGGCGGGCCGTTGGCGCTGGTTCGTGATGGCGATCGCATCAGGATTGATGCCGGGGCGCGTCGCATGGATCTGCTGATTGAGAACAGCGAACTCGCGCGGCGGCAGCAGGCCTGGCGGGCGATGCCACCGCGGCATCGAGCAGGGGCGCTGGCAAAGTACGCGCGTCTCGTCGGTCAGGCACCCGGCGGGGCCGTTACGCATGACGGTGCAGCGGAATGGCCATGGTTCAATTGAACTGGAAGGGATGCAGGCGGGAAAGTGTCTCCGCGATTCCCGCCGCTTATCAGCTATGTTCGCATCCGAGGCTAAGGGCCGGGAACACAGTTGTGGCAGAGAAGCGGGAATGAAGTCAGTGCGATTGGGATCAAACGTTAAAGGGGGCCCAACCGGCGCACAAGCGTGCGACCGCCATGATTGAGGTCGATTCCGTTTCACAAATGTTCAAGACTTCCGCGGGTCAGGATCTACTGGCGTTGTCTGATGTTTCTCTGAGCGTCGAGGACGGCGCGTTCGTCTCCGTTCTCGGTCCTTCCGGCTGCGGAAAATCCACGCTGCTGTATATTGTTGGCGGCTTTGTCAATCCGACGCGGGGAACGGCAAGGGTGAGGGGTAAGGCGATTACGGGGCCTGGTCCCGACCGCGGACCGGTTTTCCAGGAATTCGCGCTTTTTCCGTGGAAGAGCGTGCTCGGCAATGTCATGTATGGCCCTCGCCAACAAGGTGTGAAGCATGCCGAAGCTGAGGCTCAAAGCCGTGCGTTGATCGAGATGGTCGGTCTCAAAGGCTATGAAGATTTTTATCCGAAGGAGTTGTCGGGAGGCATGAAGCAGCGCGTCGCGTTGGCCCGGACGCTTGCGTATCACCCCGCTGTGCTGCTGATGGACGAGCCGTTCGGTGCCCTGGACGCGCATACCCGCACGCGGCTCCAGAATGATTTGCTCAACATTTGGGAGCGCGACCGCAAGACAGTGCTGTTTGTCACCCATTCGGTTGAGGAGGCCGTTTTTCTCTCGGACAAGGTCGTGGTGATGACACGCTCACCCGGTCGTATCAAAGAGATCGTTGATATCGAGTTGTCCCGCCCCCGCCGACGCAGCGAACTTCTGTTGAACTCCAGGTTTCAAAAATATGTCGTCGAGATCGAGCGCATGATTGACGACACAGGCCAAGACGGGATGAGGCCATGATGTCGGGACGGGCTCTCCTCGGGCGCGCGGCGCCTTTTCTCGCCTGCCTTGGGCTGCTCTCGATTTGGCAAATCGCCGCTCTCATCCTGAACAACGACAGCTTTCCGACCGCAGTCGAAGCGATCCGCGCGATCCCTACTATCCTTGGCGACAAGGAGGCTCTGGTCAATATTCTTGCATCGCTACGCCGAATGGCCATTGGCCTTGGTTTCGCTGTTATTGTTTCGGTCCCGTTGGGGCTGCTGATGGGCCGTAGCAGGATCGTAGCGGCTTTCTTCAATCCGCTCTTGATGGTGATCTATCCTGTGCCGAAGGCGGCACTGATGCCGATCATCATGCTTTGGCTCGGTGTCGGTGATGTGGCCAAGACGCTTGTGATCTTTCTAGGGGTCAGCCTGCCGGTGATTTATCATAGCCTTGCGGGCGCCAAGGCGGTGGAAGAGAAGATGTTATGGTCCGGAGCGGCGATGGGGCTCTCTGCGGCGCAGCGCATGGTCAGAATCGTGCTACCTGCGGCATTGCCGGAAATTCTCACCGGTTGCCGTACAGGATTGGTGCTGGCCCTGATTACGATGATCACCAGTGAGATGATCGCGCGGCAGTCCGGCGCCGGAAACGTCCTGTTTAACGCGCTCGATATGGGACAATACGATACCGTATTCGCGATGATCATTATTGTCGGAGCAATGGGTATAGGTCTCGACGCCGCGTTCGAGAGAATGCGGGTTAGGCTGGTGAAGTGGTCAGAGCCGAAGTTTGACATTCCTTTGAGCTTTTCATGAACCGGCATGCGCTATCGACTGATGTTCTGCTTGGATTGCTGCCGATCGCGCTGTTGATCATAGTATGGCAGGCCCTGGTATCGTTCGGGTACGCGCCAGTGACATTGCTGCCTCCGCCCGGCCTTGTGTTCGACCGCTTGGCACGACAACTCGCGACTCCCGGATTTCAGCTGGAAATCGCGGTCACGCTGTTTCGACTGTTCGCGGGATTTTTGATCGCGGCCGTGCTCGGCGTTGGCCTCGGCTTGGCCGCGGCTACTAACCCGACGGTCAACGTGGTGGTTCGTCCCATCGTCCGCGTGCTGGCGCCTCTGCCCAAGGTAGCGCTGTATCCGGCGCTATTGCTGTTGCTAGGCTTCAATCACGAGTCCAAGATTACGCTGGTTGCAGCAGACGCGTTGTTTCCGATCCTGCTTTCGACCTACTATGGTGCGTCGAGTGTGGAGCAAAAGCTAATCTGGTCGGCGATGGCGGCTGGAACGCCCCGCGCCCAACTTCTGTTCAAAGTCGTGCTGCCCGCAGCGGCGCCATCGATCCTTACGGGCTGTCGGATCGGACTCTGTGATTTCCTGCATCGTGGTATTCTTGGCCGAGATGATTACCTCCACCGACGGCCTTGGTCATCTGCTGGTCACCGCGGCACGCACATTCCAGGCCGTCGACATGTTCGTACCCCTAATCACCATCTCGCTCTTAGGACTGCTTTTGAACGGTGCGCTGGAGGCGGTACGGTCCTATCTGCTGCGGGGTTTCCCCGAACTCTGATGCAACTTTCGAACCGGAGACAGAGCATGCTGGCCGATCGCATCGAAGCGAAATGGATAGACGCGTTCAGCGAGGTTTTCGAACGTTGCGTCGTCAAGTCCGGTGACATCGTCGCTATCTTGTCGGAGACGCAGTCGCGCGCACTGAACGTTCACCTCGCTGAGCTCGCCTTGTTGCGTATCGGGGCCCGCCCGTTTCACGTCGTCATGCCAACCCAGCGTAACCGGCAAATCGTACCCATTCGATCTACCGGCGCGAGCGAAGCTATCCAGGGACTTGGACCTGTCATTACGGCGCTGCAGCAGGCTGGCTTCGTGGTCGATTGCACTATAGAGGGCCTGATGCACGCGGCGGAGACGCCGGAGATTTTGAAGGCTGGCGCGCGCATTCTGGTGGTCTCCAACGAGCATCCAGAGGCGCTCGAGCGCTTGGTGCCCGACAGGGCGCTGGAGAAACGCGTGAGCGCAGCCGTTAAAATGCTGCGCGGAACAAGGCGAATGCGTATCACCTCAAGGTCAGGCACCGAACTCGACGTCAATATGGTCGGGGCTTCGACCGTAGGTGTCTGGGGCTGGACCGAGAGGCCCGGCACGCTGGCGCATTGGCCGGGTGGGCTTGTAGTCAGCTTTCCAAAGAAGGGCACGGTTAATGGTACGCTCGTCATGGCCGCGGGGGACGTCAATCTGACCTTCAAGCGGTATCTAACAGCACCGGTGGAAATGACGCTGAAGGACGATTACGTCACGGAAGTGCGAGGTGAAGGCGCGGATGCTGCGATGATGCGCGGCTATCTTGCGTCCTGGGGCGACCGCGAGGCCTATGCGGTGTCGCATGTCGGCTTCGGGATGAATCCCGCCGCACGTTACGAGGCGCTGTCGATGTACGACAAGCGCGACACCAACGGCACCGAGTTGCGCGCCGTGGCCGGCAACTTTCTGTTTTCCACGGGTGCTAACGAGTTCGCAGGCCGCCATACGGCGGGGCATTTCGACCTGCCCGTGATGGGGACAACGATTGAGCTCGACGGCCTGGCCGTGATCCGCGACGGCGTGTTACAGGACGTCTTCGGCTAGTCTGTGATGACCGGCGACCGCTCCTCCCAAAAAACGCGAAGATATATTCAACAGCGCTGCACGCCGTTCGCCATATACGTCAGTATCACAGTGGCACTCCTCGCATCTGTGCCCGCGCGTCCAACTGCTTCAGGATGAAATGCTGCACCTTACCCAAAACGGTCCGCGGCAGATCATCGACAAAGATGAATTCGCGCGGCACCTTGTATCGTGCGAGCTGTGCCTCTATGTGGGTTTTCAACTGTTCGGCATCGATTTTGCAGCTTGATCGCTTGATGACGTACGCGACTGGCACTTCATCCCAGTGCGGATCTGGACGTCCGATAACGGCACATTCGCTTACATCGGGGTGCTCGCTGAGCACGCGTTCGATTTCCGCCGGATAGATGTTTTCTCCTCCAGAGATGATCAAGTTGTTCTTACGGTCGTGCACCCAGAAGAAGCCATGTGAATCGCGCCGGCCGATGTCGCCGGTTCTGTACCAGCCATCGTTCAGTGCTGCCCGTGTCGCTTCCTCATTGCCCCAATATTCATGAAAGACATTCGGACCGCGCACCGCGATTTCGCCTGGCGTCCCCGCCGGCAACTCATTTCCGAGATCGTCGATGACGATAGCCTCGCAGCACAGGCCGGGAAGTCCGGTTGACCCATTGCGGGAGAGATCGCCGCCGAGCCGCGTATATACCGCAACGGGGCATGTTTCGGTCGAACCATAAACCTGCAAGACCGGAATGCCCCGCGCGACAAAGCGATCGACGAGATGCTGCGGCACGACTGTCGATCCGGTCGAGATTGCTTTCAAGGAGGACAGGTCAGCCGATGCCCAGTCAGGATGATCGGTCACGGCCTGAATAGTGGTCGGAACCAGCACCGTCAGCGTAGGTCTTTGGCGTGTGATGGTTGCGAGCGTAGCGTCCGGCGTGAAGCGCGAATGAATAGTTACGGTCGCGCCGTGATGCAGCGCCGGCGTTGTCTGGATGTTGAGTCCGCCGACGTGAAAAAAAGGCAGTACGGTCAACACGTGATCTTCAGAGGTAAGCCCGTGCATATGCTGACTCATAACGCCATTCCACAGCAAAGCCTCCTGCCGCAACACGGCGCCCTTTGGTCTTCCTGTCGTGCCTGATGTGTAGACGATCAATAACGGACAGGAGAAATCAGATAGCGGATCGAGGCCGCCGCGCTTGCCGGTTACCAGCGAACTGAACGCGTTTCCGTCGGGAGGTGCAAAATCGAGCCCGACAACCCTCGTCCCGGGCATGTTCTTGCTGAGCGATGGCAGTATAGCGGCGAATGCTTGTTCGAGAAGTAGCACCTTGGTTCCCGCATCCGATAGGATGAACAGCTGTTCGGATATCGCAAGCCGCCAATTAAGCGGGACGAGTATCGCGCCAAGCCTCGCGCATGCGTACAGCAGCACGAGATAGTCTGGCCGGTTCAGGCTTAAGATCGCAACCCGATCGCCCCGGCTCACACCTAGCTCGGACAACGCGCGTGCCATCTGGATGACGCGATCAGCGAAGGCCGCATAAGTAAGGGTTTGGCCCTCGAAATGGATGGCCGGCTTGTCGGGAGCAAAGGAGGCGTTCCGCTCGATCAGGCTGCAGAGGTCCACGCTAATCGTCCGTCTCGTCGCTCTCGTACAGCGCCTCGCGTCCGATCCGGTCGAGGCATAGTTCGGCGGTCCAGGGCAACATCAATGAACCGCAACGACTGTCACGATAGATCCGCTCCAACGGCAGCGATCGGAGCATCGCTTGACCGCCGCAGGTACGGATCGCCAAGGTGGCGATCTCGTTGGCGCCCTCCATCACCGAGTATTGCGCGGCATAGGCGCGCAGCAGCTGCTCCTTGCTGGGGTTGGCGCCGGCTTCACTGATGGCCTGAAACCAAATCGCCTTTGTCTGCTCTAACTTGATTTGCATCTGCGCGACAGCGATTTGCTTCGTCGGATACATCCGCCGTTTCACGGGCGGAGTGCCGGGCACTTCGCCGCGTAGATAACGTACCGTGAAATCATACGCTGCCTGGGCGAGGCCCATATAGGTAGGGGACAAGGTCAGGAACATGTGAGGCCAGCGGGTTGCCGCCTGGAAATAAACCCCGCGCGGCATGAGCGCCGCATCTTCGGGCACGAACACGTCTTTGAACAGCAGCGTGCGTGATACGGTGCCGCGCATGCCGAGCGGATCCCAGTCTCCGACCACGGAGATCCCATCGGCCTTTGCGGGCACTGCAAGATAGAGAGTATTGCGGCGCGACGCCTTTTCACCCTGCGCAATTTCGGTGCAAAGCACGCCATAGTAATCTGCATGACCTGAGAGAGAGGCGAAAATCTTTTTACCGTTCACCACCCAGCCGCCTTCGACCGGCTTCGCCTCGGTGCCGAAAGCGACGCTGCCGGCCGCGGCTGGGCCGCCTTCGGAAAATGGTTGCGAGTAGATCGCGCCCTCGTCGGCAATGCGCTTGTAGTGCAGTGCCCGCCGGTGTTCGTGCTCGGCGCGGGTGCTTGCTTCCATATCCAGGTCGTCGGCGAGCGGCCCAGACCAGAGCGTCGAGCAGACGTGCATGTTCCAGGTAAGCGCGGTCGAACCGCAGTACCGGCCGATCTCTGCGGCGGCGAGGGCATATGTCCGATAGTCCGCGCCGAGGCCGCCGTGCTTCTTCGGAATTGTGATGCCGAGCAGGCCCGCGCGGTGAAGGTCCCTATAATTTTCAGTCGGAAATTTTGCCTCGCGGTCATAGCCGGCCGCGCGGCCTGCAAAGACCGTTTGGCCAAGCTCGCGCGCACGCGTGATGATCGCGGCCTGTTCGGCCTCCAACCGAAAGGCAGCGGGATCGAATATCGGTCGATCGCTAACGTGCCTTTCGACAGTGGTTGCGTTTTCACCCACTTGCACGGTCGTCATGGCGCCACTTGGGTTGAAGTCACATCGACTCGGAGAAACTGGTCCAAGGCGACGTTGAAAGCGTCCGGCCGTTCAAGGTTAGCGAGGTGGCCCACGCTATCGAGCTCGATATATTTTGCTGTTGGAATATACGTCGCCATCTTCGCCATCATCGGCGCGGGCGCGTTAACGTCTTTTGAGCCTGATAATAACAGTGTCGGCACCGTGATATCCTTAAGCGCGCTACGCAGGTCGAAGCCTATCAGCGCCAGGATTGCGGCGCGATAGGTTTGCTCCGGAACCTCAGCCATGCAGTCGCGGGCAAGCGCCATCCCGTTCGCGTCAGGATGGTCGCCGACCAGTTCTTTGACCAAAGTCGGTGCGAGGGAGCTGAGCGTTTGACCGCGATCAAGCGGGCCGAATTTTGCGTCAACGAAACGTTTCTGCCAGTCGCCGTCGGTTCTCCCGAAGGCCGGGCTGGTTTGGGCGAGCACGACGCCGGCAGCGGCGTCAGGGTTCTTCAGCAGCCACTGTTGGACGATCATGCCGCCAATCGAGTGTCCTACAAGGACGGGCTTGATAGCGCCGATCTGGCGCAGGAAATCTTGCAAGGCTTCGGCTAGACTCGCAATGCTGACATTCAGGAGCGGTGCCGAACCGCCGTAGCCCGGCATGTCCCAAGCGATAGCGCGATAGCGTTCTCCAAAGACGGCGAGCTGGTTGCGCCAAGCCCGCGCCCGCCCGCCAATTCCATGCAGGAAAACAAGCGGCCGCTTTTCGGGACAACCGGCAGCCTCATACGCGAAACGTCCGTCCTTGGTTTTCATAAGGGTAGAAGCAGGCAACCTTGGAGGCTCCGTTTGTCTCGAAACGCAATGCTAGCAGCCTCAATATGGATAGGAAGCGAAAGTTGATTTTACATGAAACGGTGGATTTCCGTCCGATTTCGAGCCGTGGTACCCTGCGTCGCTGCATCGATAAAGCAGGGGGAGGTCACCGGGTGCGGGATTCTCTGCAAAAGTTTGAAGTTTAAAATATAGGCAATCCGAGCCGACAGATGACCCGAGGGGCCTGCGCGTGTCCGGACTGCCGCATCTCCCTCATGCAATGGTCACCGGAGGCAGCCGGGGGATCGGGCGCGAGATCGCCACCGCGCTGGCCGGCGCTGGGGCCGTCGTCACGGTGCTTGGCCGCAATCGCGCCACGCTGGATGAGGTCATTGCGGCCGGCTCGGCGCATTTTTCTTGCGTGGCCGATGTGGCTGATGCGGGGGCGGTCGGTGCGGCGATTACCGAGGCGGCTGCAAGGCGGCCAATCGATATTCTGGTTGCGAACGCAGGTGTCGCTGAATTTGCGCCGTTCGCAAAATCGGATGCGGCTTTCTTTCGCCGAATGTTGGACGTCAATTTCATGGGCGTAGTTCATGCGATCCAGGCTACGCTCCCGTCGATGAAGGGGCGCCCATATGGTCGTATTGTCGCGGTTGCCTCAACCGCCGGTCTTAAAGGCTATCCCTATGTCAGCGCTTATAGCGCAGCAAAGCATGCGGTAGTCGGTCTGGTGCGTTCGTTGGCGCTGGAGCTTGCCGCCAGCGGAGTGACGGTGAATGCGGTGTGCCCCGGCTTCACGGATACCGATCTACTCGCCGGGAGCATCGATAACATCATCAAGAAAACCGGTCGCAGCCGCGCTCAGGCGGTGAGCGAAATATCCAAATACAATCCGCAAGGACGCCTCATCACTCCAGCGGAAGTCGCCAATGCCGTTCTTTGGCTCTGCGGCGAGGGGGCTGGCGCGATCACCGGGCAAGCCATTGCGGTGGCCGGTGGCGAGGTCTGAGACTGCACGCGGGAAAACTGAGGACAGGCGAGGAGACACCATGAGCAGACCAGCCAATCCCGTCACGCTGCCATTGACGCACTACTCGCCCGAGCATTTTCTGCTGGTAGTAAACGACGGGGTAGCGACCGTCACGCTGAATTGACCTGATCGAAAAAATCCGCTTACTTTTGAAAGCTACCGCGAACTGACCGACTTTTTCCGTGCGTGCGCCTTTGACGATGAGGTCAAAGTGGTCATCGTTACTGGCGCGGGCGGCAACTTTTCCTCTGGCGGCGATGTATTCGAGATCATCGGGCCCCTGGTGAAGATGGATACTAAAGGTCTCACAGCATTCACTCGCATGACCGGCGATCTGGTGAAGGCCATGCGGGCTTGCCCGCAGCCGGTCGTTGCGGCGGTCCAGGGCATCTGCGCCGGTGCGGGCGCTATCATTGCGATGGCCTCAGACCTTCGGTTTGCCGCGGCCGGCGCCAAGGTCGCCTTCCTGTTCAATAAGGTAGGCCTCGCCGGTTGCGACATGGGCGCCTGCGCCATCCTCCCGCGCATCATCGGACAATCTCGCGCCTCCGAACTGCTCTACACCGGCCGCTTCATGACGGCCGACGAGGGCGAACGCTGGGGCTTCTTCAGCCGCATCGTCAGTGAGGAACAGGTTTTGTCGGAGGCGCAGCGACTTGCTCGACAGATCGCCGAGGGTCCTACCTTCGCTAACACCATGACAAAGCGGATGCTGGCGATGGAATGGGCGATGTCGGTCGAAGAGGCCATCGAGGCAGAGGCAGTCGCGCAGGCACTTTGTATGACAACGGCCGATTTTACCCGCGCTTTCGAAGCGTTCGCGAACAGGGCCAAGCCGGCCTTCCAGGGCAATTGAGACGCCAGCGGGACTTGCAAACAGATGCTTTAGATTTAAAATATTCGTGGAGTTCCGACGGCGTGCGCGGAGGCTTTATGAGGGTCGCGATTATCGGAGGCGGACCGGCGGGTCTCTACGCGGCGATCTTGCTTAAAAAGCAGCGGCCCGAGGCCGAAATCACAGTTTATGAGCGTAATCGCGCCGACGACACCTTCGGCTTCGGCGTGGTATTTTCAGACGCCACTCTCGATAATTTCGAGAGATACGATGCTCCGAGCTACCGCCGGATCACAGAAGAGTTTGCATATTGGGATGACATCGCCGTGCACTTCCGCGGCACGGCGCATCGGGTGGCAGGCAACGGTTTTTGTGGCTGCTCTCGTCGCAAGCTACTCATGATCCTTCAGGAGCGCGCGGAGGAGCTCGGCGTCGCCACGCGGTTCGAAACTGACGTCGAGGACGAGTCCCGGTTTGAGGATGCCGATCTGATTATCCTGGCTGACGGCATAAATAGTCGTTTCCGCGAAAAATACATCGAACACTTCCAACCGGAAGTCGACCTTCGCTCCAATGTGTTTGCGTGGATGGGTTCGACCCGACCGCTCGATGCCTTCACATTTATTTTTCAAGAGACCGAATGGGGCCCGTTCATCGCGCATGCCTATCAGTACGAAGCTGGATGCTCCACATGGATATTCGAGACCGATCCAAAGACTTTTGAGCGCGCCGGACTGAAGGGACTTAACGAAAGACAATCGGCCGATCGGATGTCAGAAGTGTTCGGCTGGTTCCTCGAAGGACATCCGCTTCTGACAAATTGCTCGATGTGGCGAAATTTCCCTATGATCCGCAGCCGGCGCTGGATCAAGGACAATATGGTGCTACTTGGAGATGCCAAAGCGACCGCCCATTTCTCGATTGGTTCCGGCACCAAGCTCGCGATGGAAGATGCTATCGCGCTAACTGATGCATTGCGACGCGAGCCGAGCTTAACTGAGGCGCTCCAGCACTATGAGCAGGGACGACGCGAGGAGGTCGAGAAAACGCAGCACGCAGCTGATGTATCGCTGGTCTGGTTCGAGCATGTCGATCGATTTCTGGATTTCGATCCCGTTCAGTTTGCCTTCGGCGTCATGACGCGATCAAAGGCGATCACTTATGACAATTTGGGCTTGCGGTCTCCGGATTTCGTCAAGGAGGTAGACAGGGCTTTTGCACGGCAGGTCCGCTCCAAGGGATTTGAGGTCGATATCGAAAGCCCGGTCCCGCCGATGTTCCAGCCGTTCAAGCTGCGCGAAATGACGTTGGCTAATCGTGCGGTGGTTTCGCCGATGTGCGTGTACTCGGCCCGGGAAGGCGTGCCCGGCGATTTTCACCTGGTGCACTACGGATCCCGTGCCGTCGGCGGTGCCGGGTTGATCTTCACGGAAATGACCTGTGTCGGTCCCGATGCTCGCATCACGCCTGGTTGTGCTGGTCTGTGGAACGACGAGCAGGAAATTGCATGGCGCCGTATCGTTGATTTCGTCCATGCCAACTCGGCGGCTAAGATCGCCCTGCAGCTTGGTCATGCCGGCCGGAAAGGCGCGACCAGGTTGATGTGGGACGGTATGGATCGTCCTCTGGAAGAGGGGGGTTGGGACGTGCTGTCGGCCTCGCCGATTCCGTACTTTCCCGACAGTCAGGTGCCGCGTGAAATGGATCGGGCCGCGATGGAGGCGGTGAAGGCAGCCTTCGTCGCCTCCGCTCAGCGTGGTGAGCGTTGTGGTTTCGACATGCTGGAGCTGCATTGCGCACACGGCTATCTGCTCGCGAGTTTTGTTTCGCCGCTCACCAACCGCCGCACGGACTCCTACGGGGGGTCACTCGCCAATCGCCTGCGCTTCCCACTAGAAGTATTCGAGGTGCTGCGGGCTACTTGGCCAGCGCACAAGCCGATGTCGGTGCGCATTTCAGCCACCGACTGGGCCGACGGTGGGATCACCGGAGATGACGCTGTCGAGGTTGCACGGGCTTTTGTGGAAGCTGGAGTTGATCTGGTCGATGTTTCCACCGGCCAAACGGTGCGCGACGCCCACCCGATCTACGGTCGCATGTTCCAGACGCCGTTTTCCGATCAGGTCCGAAACGAGGCGCGGGTCGCGACCATGTGTGTCGGCAACATCACCACCTCGGACCAGGTTAACACCATTCTTGCCGCAGGCCGGGCCGATCTGGTTGCGCTCGGCCGTCCGCATCTGATTGATCCCTCTTTCACCTTGAAAGCGGCCGCTTGGTATGGCGCAGACGGCGTATTCTGTCCCGTCCAATACGGACCTGGCAAAGAACAGATTTTCCGCAACAGCATACGCGACCGGCAGGATTTCGAAGACCTGAAAGTTAAGGCTAAGCCGAAAACCCGAGCCGAACTAAAAGGGGAGGCGACAAAGCGGCTTGCGGCTGAGTAATAGACCATGCGACGCTTTACGGCGGTTTTTATGCGGATAGTTGGAGTGGAGTACAGGCGATGAAGGCGATTGTCGTCGGGGGCGGAATTGGGGGGCTTACGACCGCTTTGATGTTGCGGGCCCGTGGCATCGACTGCGAATTGTTCGAACAGGCAGATACCATTCGCGAACTTGGCGTCGGGATTAATACGCTGCCGCATGCGATCCGGGAACTCGCGGGCGTCGGCCTGTTGGATCGGCTCGATGAGGTCGCCATTCGCACCGATCAGCTTTTCTATCTGACGCGTCACGGGCAGGAAGTCTGGCACGAAAAGCGAGGCCTTGATGCTGGGCACGAGGTTCCTCAATTCTCGATCCACCGTGGTCGCTTGCAAAGCGTTATTCACCAGGCGGTGACCGAAAGGCTTGGTGACGATGCGGTCCGGACCGGCTGCCGCCTTGGCTCTTTCACGCAAGATGAAGGTGGCGTGACCGCTTATTTCTTCGATCGAAACGGCACTCACTCCCATACGGCGCGCGGCGACGTTCTCATAGGCGCCGATGGGATCCACTCCAAAATTCGCCAAACCCTGTTTCCGGATGAGGGACCGCCATGTTGGAACGGCTTGATGTTGTGGCGTGGTGCTACCGACTGGCCGGTGTTCCTCACCGGTCGCTCGATGATTATTGCGGGCGGTCTGAACGCGAAGGCGGTCGTCTATCCCATCGCGGAAGGTTCAAGTCCCGCGAGTTGTTTGACCAACTGGGCGGTGCTGGTGCGGATCGGTGACGGCACTAAGCCACCACCCCGCCGCGAAGACTGGTCGAATCTGGGCAGGCGCGAGGAACTGATGCCATACGTCGCCGGATTCTCGATCCCGCAGGTCGATTTCGCCGGGCTTGTTCGCGCTACTCCGGAATTTTGGGAATACCCCTGCTGCGATCGCGACCCGCTGCCGCATTGGTCGAGCGGTCGCGTGACGCTGCTCGGCGATGCCGCGCATCCGATGTACCCGGTTGGCTCCAATGGTGCATCGCAGGCGATACTCGACGCGCGATGCCTGGCGGACGCACTCGCGAGATCCGAGCATCCACGTCAGGCGTTGCTCGCATATGAGCGTCAACGTCTTCCAATGACAGCCGACATCGTCTCCTCTAATCGCCGTGGCGGTCCGGAAGGCGTAATCGATGCGGTGGAGCAAATTGCTCCGCAAGGATTTGTCGATATCAACACCATTCTCAATTATGAGGCTCGCGAGGCGATTGTGCGCGGATACGCCGCGAAAGCAGGCTTTGCGGCGCGGGTGGTCGCACGACAATCCTAGTCGATCGACTGAGCTAGGCCGGCGGAGGAGGCAGGAAATGTATGTTGTGCTCGGCGGCGAGCTTTACAACGTCGTCTGGATTTTGTTGCTTCATATTGTGAATAGCCCAAAACAGATCGTAGAGTTGGCGGGTAGGGGACACCCAGAACAACACTTTTGCTAGTTGCTGCGACTTGTTGAATATCCCGTGCGGTTTACCCATGGCTAAACGCACGAGGTCGCCGGGGCTTGCGAACTCATCGGCACCATCAAGCATGAAGTCGAGCCGACCTTCCAGAATATAAAGATATTCGTCTTGGTCGGGGTGAATGTGCGGCGGCACGAATGTGCCAGGCGGAAACGTCGCGTGCCAGGAGAACGAATGTTCCGTCCGGTTCTTCGGCACATAGGTCTGGCCGAGGATATTCCATGAAATTCCCTGAATGCCCTCATTGGCACGGGTGATGCCGACTATCTCGCCTTGCATGACTCTGTCTCCTTCCGCTGTGTTCCAGCACACCGTTGTATCAGCTATCAGAACCGAGCTTCAGATTCGGGTTTAAATTTATTCGTCACATGTCGCTGACCAGGTTCGTGTGCATGTTTCGCTCGCTCTAATGGCCCGGCGTACAATTTTTGGCGTAGCGATCCGCATAGTGTTCGAACACTTTTTGGACGATCTCGGTTTGAAATTTTCCGTCAGGCCGTTTCGCTACCATTGTTAAATAGAAGTCCTGAATTGGATATCCGTTCGCATTGAATTTGAAGTCGCCGCGCAAAGAGGTAAAGTCGGCTTTCTTCAGCGCCGATGCGACGGCGTCCTTGTCGTTGAGATTACCCTTTACTGCTTTGACCGCGCTATCGATCAGCAACGCCGCATCATACGCCTGGAATGCGTACGTACCGGGCACGCTGTTGTAGGCGGCTTCATAACTGGCGACGAACTTCTTACTTTGGGCATTGTCGAGATTGGGAGCCCAGTTCGCGCCTCCAAACATGCCAACCGCCGCATCCTGTTGCGCGGGCAGCGTCGATTCATCGACGGTGAATGCCGAGAGTACGGGGATGCTGTTTGCAAGGCCGGCTTGTCTATATTGTTTGACAAGATTGACGCCCATGCCGCCGGGCATGAAGGTGAATACCGCGTCAGGTTTGAGGGATGCTATCTTGGAGAGTTCGGGTTGAAAATCCAGAGTGCCGAGCGGCATGTAAAACTCTTCGACAATTTCTCCCTTGTAATCAAGTTTGAACCCTGCGGCGGAGTCCCGCCCGGCTTGATAGTTCGGCACCAATAAATACACGCGCTTGTACCCACGATCCTGCGCTACCTTCCCGAGGATTTCGTGCACTTGATCGTTTTGGTATGAGGTCACGTAAAAGAACGGGCTACATTCCTTGCCAGCATAACTTGACGGGCCCGCATTCGGGCTGATGAGAAACGTCTTGGCATCCACTACTGGCTTGTGGATCGCTTGCAGGATGTTGGAGAAGATGGGTCCCACCACGAAATCAACCTTGTCGCGTTCGAGAAGTCCCTTGACCTTCGTAACCGCCGCGTCAGGCTTCAGTTCGTCGTCGACTACCACGACCTCGACATCTCGGCCGCTCATTTTGCCACCGAGATCCTTAACGGCGAGCGCGAATCCGTCGCGCGCCTGCTGACCGAGCACAGCCGCAGGGCCGGATAACGTCACGATTACGCCGACCTTAATCTTCTCCTGCGCGATCGCCTGGGGGACTGCCATGCCCAAGAAAGCTGCTACCCCGACCAACCCTAACTGCTGTTTCATGGCTTCTTCCCTGATCCACGGCCGCTGCGCCGAACTCTACTTCCATCTGAGCTTATTCCGACGATGACGGTCGCCGCAAGCAACGTGGCGGCCGGGCATGTGACGGCCCGAGCGCCTTATGCAAACCTTGCAAACCTTGCGCCAAATGCTTGATGCTTAAAGAAGTCCGGGTGCCTACCTTGGACCGCCTGGCGTTTTGACTTGCAGGACGTCCCGAATTATTCGAAGGTCAAAATGATCGTCCGACACACGCCTTGAAGGCGTTCAAGGGTTCGGTTGCAATATGATCCTCAACTCCGAGACCAAAGCGGTCGAACTTCCGGATGACCACGGCAATGAGCTTCGGCTGTGGCTGCGGCTGCTGACCTGCACGACGTTGATTGAGGGTGAGGTGCGTAGTCGGCTGCGCGAACGGTTCGACGTGACGCTGCCACGCTTCGATTTGATGGCTCAGCTGGACAAAGCGGCTGATGGAATGACGCTTTCCGACGTCTCCAAGCGTATGATGGTCTCGAACGGCAATGTAACGGGGCTAGTCGAAAGGCTAGTTGATTCCGGTCACCTCGACAGGCGCACCTCGGAATCTGATCGCCGTGTACAGGTCATCCGGTTGACGAAGATCGGCCGCGCCGAGTTTCGTAAAATGGCTGCGGAGCACGAAACGTGGATCTCCGACATATTTTCTGAACTCACGCCGAAGGAGGCCCGCGAACTGATGCGTCTTTTGGCGAAGACAAAGGGCTCAGCCCAGAAGGCCGCCGGCAGGCGGGTTTAGATCGGGTGCCACAGGTCGACTACGAGGTTGAATATAACAACCGGGCGCGGGTACCCGAACATCCGACGCTCATCGCTGGATGGGCAAGGGACGCCGCAGCTTATCGCGAGCAGCGTTCATTCCGATCTGTTCGTTATGGCCCAGCCGCTCGAAACATCATTGAATTTTTTCCCGGCGATTCAGAGAGTCCGGTCGTGGTGTTCATTCACGGCGGCTACTGGCAGGCGCTGGACGGCTCGTTTTTCAGCCATTGCGCGCGTGGCCTGAATGCCCACGGCATCGGCGTCGCTATTCCAACTTACGATTTGTGTCCTGCCGTCAACATCGAGCACATCATCCAGCAAATGCGGATGGCATCGCGCGAGTTAGCGCGGCTCGGGCGTCCGCTGGTCATGAGCGGCCATTCCGCTGGCGGTCATCTCGC
The DNA here is from genome assembly GCA_963764155.1 of uncultured Alphaproteobacteria bacterium. Classification (GTDB taxonomy): domain Bacteria; phylum Pseudomonadota; class Alphaproteobacteria; order Rhizobiales; family Xanthobacteraceae; genus Bradyrhizobium. Next base: position 22,441 of record CAVXRI010000001.1, on the reverse strand, counting down.
GGCCTGCATGCTGGCGACCGACTGGCCCCAGTTTGATTCCTTGCTTCCAAACCAGCTCGTCGTTGCAGCCTACTGCATCTCGGGCCTGTTTGAACTTGGCCCGCTGGTGGAAACGTCGATCAACAAGGCCTTGGGTCTCGATCACACCTCGGCCAACGCCGCTAGCCCCTTGTCTTGGATGCCGCCTGCGTTCGGGAGTCTCGATGCGGTGGTGGGTGAAAAAGAAAGCGCGGAATATTACCGGCAAAGCCGGTCCATCGTGGAGGAATGGGGTAGGGCCGGCGTTGCCACACGGTTCGATACGGTGGCCGATGCGAACCATTTCACTGCGATTGCGCCTTGGCCAATCCGGACTCGTCGATGGTGCTGCGCCTGAAGGAACTGGCGCGGGGGTAGTGGCTTCGTTTGGAAAGCGTTGGGTTGCGGGTTGCAATCGGCTATTGCGCAAAAATGCTTGAAGTATAAAATGGTTTTGCTCCGGGTTCTCAATATTGATTTCATGCCTCCAATCCGAAACCGAGGGGCGATCGAATGTCGATTGGATTTCCCGCACTTGGCCCGTCTGGCCACATTGATGATTTCACGCGGAGAAATCTTCCGCCTTTCCACCAATGGCCGGAATTGCTTCTTGATCGTCCAGAATTTCAATATCCGGACTATCTAAACGCTGCAGTCGAGTTAACCGATCGTATTGTCGAGAAAGGATGGGGGGATCGTATTGCTCTCATCGGCAACGGCCGGCAGCGCACGTACAAGGAACTGGCGGACTGGTCAAATCGCCTTGCACACGCATTAGTCGAGAACTATGGCGTCAAGCCCGGCAATCGAGTGCTGATACGCTCTGGCAATAACCCGGCGCTGATTGCTGCATGGCTTGCTGCAACTAAAGCCGGGGCAGTCGTCGTCAATACGATGCCCATGCTTCGCGCGGGTGAGCTGACTAAAATCGTCGACAAGGCTGAGATTACCCTGGCGCTGACCGACAGTCGCATTGCCGACGAGCTGTTCGCTTGCGCAAAGACCAGCCGCTTTCTTAAACAGGTTGTCAATTTTGATGGGACATCAAACCATGACGCTGAACTCGATCGCGTTGCGCTAAACAAGCCGGTTCGATTCGAGGCGGTCAAGACTGGCCGGGATGACGTCGCGTTGCTGGGATTTACCTCGGGAACCACAGGCGAGCCAAAGGCCACAATGCATTTCCATCGCGATCTCATGATCATTGCGGATGGTTATGCCCGGGAAGTACTAAAAGTGACTCAGGACGATGTGTTCGTCGGTTCGCCGCCGCTCGCATTTACGTTTGGCCTCGGGGGTCTTGCGATCTTCCCGCTACGGTTCGGCGCTACGGCGACACTACTCGAAAACGCAGCGCCCAGTGAAATCGTCAAGATAATTGAAACGTATAAAGCAACCATCTGCTTTACCTCGCCCACGGCGTACCGGGCAATGTTGGGCGCGATTGAGGAGGGCGCCGACCTGTCCTCGCTGCGTCTGGCTGTTTCCGCCGGCGAGACGCTGCCGGCGCCCATTTTCGAAAGCTGGACGCGCAAGACGGGAAAGACAATTCTAGATGGGATCGGCAGTACGGAACTGCTGCACATCTTCATTACCAACCGGGTTGGCGACGCCGTCGCGGGGACGACAGGGCACCCGGTTTCCGGCTACGAAGCCAGGATCGTCGACGAAGAAATGAAGGATCAGCCGCCGGGCACCGTCGGGAAGCTTGCTGTGCGCGGTCCGACCGGATGCCGTTATCTCGCCGATGCGCGGCAGTCAAACTATGTGCGTGAGGGCTGGAATGTCACGGGCGATACTTTCGTCCGCGACGAGAATGGCCGCTTGTCGTTCGTGGCCCGCTCGGACGACATGATCATTTCCGCTGGCTACAACATTGCCGGCCCTGATGTCGAGGCGGCATTACTGACCCATCCGGCCGTTGCAGAGTGCGGAGTTGTCGGCGCTCCGGACCAAGCCCGCGGGATGATCGTCAAGGCTTACGTGGTTCTCAACTCCGGCGTGGCGCCAGATGCGGCGCTGGCGGCTGGATTGCAGGATCATGTGAAGCGCGAGATCGCCCCTTACAAATATCCGCGCGCGATCGAATTTGTTGCACAATTGCCAAAAACTGAAACCGGGAAATTGAAGCGGTTTTCACTGAGGCAAATGGCGCAAAACAATCCTGCTTCCGCGGGCATCGCCGCAGAATGAAAAATCTGACGTGATGGAGATTGCCACGTGAGCACGTCAAATGCGCCCGCCGTTGGTGTGGCGCCTGCCGCGAAGAGCGAAGCCACTACCGGTCCACGGGTCCTGCAACCGAACGGCTGGCCTGCGCCCAAGGGTTACGCGAACGGCATGGCCGCGGACGGCCGGATTGTGGTGACGGGCGGCGTGATCGGCTGGGATAGCCAAGGTTATCTGCCCGAGAGTTTCGTGGCTCAAGTCCGGCAGATACTGAGCAATATCTCGGCCATTCTGGCGGAAGGCGAGGCGCGGCCGGAGCACCTGGTTCGCCTGACCTGGTACGTCGTGGATATGGAAGAGTATTTGGGCAATTTGAAAGAGCTCGGTCAGATCTACCGCGAGACGTTTGGCATGCACTATCCGGCGATGGCGCTGGTGCAGGTCGTGCGACTCGTAGAGAAAGCGGCGCGCGTGGAGATAGAAGCTACCGCCGTGGTTCCGCACTGAAACGGGGGCCGCTTCTTCCGGGGGATGGGTTTGGCAGCGTGGTGACGCACCACGTCCCTATCGGCAACTTCGACGGGCCGCATCCCTTTTTTGGGCCGGATGGCAAGCTGTTGTAGCCTGCGGTTGCGGTTAGCAACGCTTGGCTCTGCCTTTGTCTCAATTACTTGGTGAGCTTAGCGAGCGTGTGATAGGCCTCGGCTGCCTTTCGGATGAGCCGCTCCTCCCGCTTGGCTCCGATGAAACACAGCGGAGTTTCGACGCCATCCCTCTTAAGCGCAGTCGCCAGTGCGTGGCCTCCTGCATCATCATTCAACTGACCGAGATATCGTTGCGCTTTTCGCAGGGGCTTCAGCGCTGCTTTTTGCTTAGAAAACCCTTTTTCCCCGAACAGATCCTCGAAAGACTTCGATCGAATAGTTCAACTTTTTATTGAGCAGCCGCAGCCGATGTCGCTTCTTTACACTCATGTCCCAAAGCTTGTGCCGCTTCTTTAATAGCTTCTCTTCCCATTCCGTAAGTCTGTCGATGCTATAGTCCGCGATCGGCGAGGCGCGCTCTCTTGCGGATTGCTTGTTATTCTTTTTGGACCACCCGCCGTTATCTATCCATTCGGATGTGCGTTCGACCAGCCGCTGGTATCTCTCGGACCGGAGCGCCCGGGCCAGCACGCGGTGACCATGATTTCGCTTTTTGACCCATAATTGATGAACGCCGACGATCTGCGGCTGCTTAGTTTTTGTGATCTTGATCCGCTCGATCGCTACGTCCAGATCGCGCACAGCACCAAGTTGGCCGTTCAGCCATTTCAGCTCGATCATCACTTGCGCGCGTGTCGCATCATCGACCATCGGTGAGAAAAACCGGATTGCACTGCGTAGATGGGTGAGAGCCATACGCATCTTGTGTAACGCTGTCGGGGCGCCATTGCAGGTGGCCTCATAATTTGAATTCAAATCGGTGAGGTACCGCCGAGCGATTATGCGAAAGGCCGTGTCGCACGCCATTCCAGCATTCAGTTGAGGCTTGGCCGTGGGATTTATCGGGGGTCAACTCGACCTGATACGCGATGCAGGGGATGGCGACATGACTGGTTGAGACAATTCGAGCTGCTCGATCTCACGAACATTATAGTTCTCCGCAACTCCGGCAAATTCCGGTCTGCGACGAAACGCATCGCCTTTCCATTGTTGCTTGGTCATATTTTCGGATGCGACTTTTTTTACCAGATACCGCGTCGTGAAGTCGCATTCAGCCTAAACGGTGCCAAATGCATTGCCAAGCCGAATGCGGCAGAGCAGTCTTTCGGTCAAAACATGGCGGGTTCGTCAAGATTATCGCTGGTTCACGGAGGGATCAATTTGCGCTTTTTCGGTCATTTGACAGCTTTTGCTTCGTTTGGGCCGGCTTTGTTCACTCGGGCGGTTGCAGCGCCGGCCATTCTGCACTAAGAGCGCTGTAGTCTTCCCTTTTCGGCCTCCATCGCGGTGCTACCGTGCTTTCTGGCAAGAAAGGCAGTCGGTGAATGGCTCCCGAGAGACTTAAAACTGCATCCGGCGTGAACTACTCCGGAGCGTCTGATGGTCGCCTTGCATCCATCGGCAAGTGGTCTGTGCTGCGCAGGCATCCGATCTTCTGCGATCTCGCACCTGACGCCCTTGACCAGCTCTGCCGATATGCCAAGCACAGCACTTTGAAGCGGGGCGCCACCATCTTCACCAAGGGAGATCCCGGCAACAGCCTGTTTGCGGTGATATCAGGCACGGTGAAAATCAGCATTTCCTCGCCGGACGGCCGCAACGCAATTCTGAACCTTATCGGACCCGGCGAGTTGTTCGGAGAAATTGCAGTACTCGACGGACAGGCGCGAACCGCTGACGCCACGGCGAACACAAACTGCGAAATCTTCATCATCGATCGTCGTGAATTTCTTCCCTTCGTGCGGAATCAGCCGACGCTCTCAATGAGATTCATCGAGTTGCTTTGCGCGCGCCTGCGATGGACGAGCGAACAGGTTGAACAAATAATCCTTCAGAATCTGCCGGGCCGGGTTGCCAGCGCGCTGATTGGCTTGACCGAAAAACGCAAGTCAAATTCTAAGGATGGAATCATCACGATCACTCAGCAGGAAATCAGCGAGATGGTCGGCATGACAAGAGAAAGCATCAACAAGCAACTGCGCGCCTGGGCCGGGCGCAACCTGGTCCGCCTTGAGCACGGCGCGATCGTCGTACTCGATCCGGTTTCGCTCCGTGAGCTGGCGGAAGCCGGATCGGAGGGCAATGCGTAAACGCTCGCTGAACGTCAAGTTCTATCCAACGTAAATTGTTTCGGCAAATGTGACGCAGATCGCATTCCAGCCGGCCGATGCGGTTTATTCCTGTGAGGGCGCAACCCCTCGGAGGAGGCCTCCATGCTGCATCGACCCACGAAAGATTTTGGCCTATCGAACCGTCGTCATCTTCGGGATTGGACGGCAGGTATTCTCGTCCTATGCGGCGCCATCCTGGTTACCCTGCTTGGATTGGTGATGAGTCATACGGCCGCATCGGATTGGATTTCGCAGGCGGCACAGGCTGAGTTCGTCGGGTCCGATGTGCAAGTCCTGGCGCCCACTCAGTTTACTCAATCCAATGAGCAAAATTGGACGGTCACCGCTGACAAAAAGTGAACGCGGAGATCGAATTGTTGGGTCCTGCAGGGCTAAGTCAGAGATAACCCTCGCCAGCTTCGGCAGCGAAGCGGCCGGGATCGCCTTCCCAGACGATCCTCGCATGTTCCAGAACATACACGCGGTCAGCATGCGGCAATGCGAAAGTGACGTTCTGTTCGCCAAGCAAAAGCGTGATCGGGGTTGTTTGGCGCAGCTTTTCCAACGCCTTTGACAACTGCTCGAGAATGACGGGCGCGAGCCCGAGCGTCGGCTCGTCCAGGATCAGGATTTTGGGTTGCATCATCAGCGCGCGGCCGATCGCCAGCATCTGCTGCTCGCCGCCGGACAAGGTCTGCGCCAGCTGGTTTTGACGTTCCTTTAGAATTGGGAACAGTTCGAACAACCAGGTTAATTGCTTCTGCTTGTCTTCATCCGACAGGTGCTGTCCGCCTAAGTCGAGATTCTCGCGCACACTCATTTCTCCGAACAGTTCGCGCGATTCAGGACACTGCACAATACCGCTACGAGCAATCCGCGCCGGGCTGATGCCGCGCAGCTTCTCGCCGTCACGCACGATTTCGCCGGAATAGGGCACGAACCCAGAGATCGCGTTGAACAGGGTGGTCTTGCCGGCGCCATTCAGCCCAACCACTGAAACGAACTCGCCATGGTGTACGTGGATCGAGACGTCTTCCAGTGCCTGAGCCTTGCCGTAATGCACACTGATGTTTTCGACCTGAAGGGCAGGGACCTTGTCCTCAAAGCTGGTCTCGGGCCGGGCAGACGTCTCAATGGCTCCGCCGAGATAAACCCGCCGCACCGTCTCGTTCCGCATCACTTCTTCGGCGCGGCCGGTGACGATTTCTTCACCGAGATACATCGCGAGCACCCGATCCACGAGGGCAGCGACGCTCTTGACGTTGTGATCCACCAGCAGCACAGCCCTTCCTTCGTCACGGAAGCTGCGGATCAACTCGGAGAAAATACTCACTTCGGCGAGCGTCAAACCAGCGAACGGTTCGTCGACGAGGACAACCTTTGGATCACGGGCGATCGCCTTTGCGAGTTCAAGCCGCCGCAGGTCCGCGAACGGCAGCGTCGGCGGGCGGCGATCTATCACGCTGCCGAGACCGACACGGTTCGCGATCCATCGCGCGCGCTCCGTAAGCGCTTTGTCCGCAACCAGCATGAACAAGCTGTCGGGCAGCAGCGCCACCATGATGTTCTCAAGCACGGTCTGACGATTCAGCGGCCGGGAGTGCTGAAAGACCATGCCAAAACCCTTGCGCGCGATCTTGTGTGCCGGAAGACCGGCGATGTTTTCGCCTTGGAACGCCACAGTGCCTGCGGTCGGGCGTTCGATCCCCATGATCGCCTTCATCGCAGTTGATTTGCCGGACCCGTTCGGGCCGATGAGGCCGAAAATCTCGCCTTCGCGAAGATCAAAATCGAGGTTCTTCACGGCGGTAAGCCCACCGAAACGTTTGACGAGCCCGCGGACTTCCAGAATCGGAGCGGATCTGACTTTTACGTCCATCACGAGCGTGCCTCGCGCGAAAGGGCCGCCCCAAGGAAACCTCCAGGGAAAAACAGAACGACGAGCAGTGCCACGGCCGAGACGATAAAGGTGGCGAGTTCACCCGTCGGCCGCAGGAACTCGCCTGCGACGATCAGAAAGATGGCGCCAAGGGCCGCGCCCAGCACAGTTCGCCGACCGCCGAGGACGGCGGCAACGATAACGTTCACGCCGACGGCGACATCGACCACAGTTCCCACCGAAGCGGTGCCGAAATAGAAGACAAGCAACGCACCCGATAGCCCCGAGAAGAATGCGCTCACGATAAAGGCCGCAAGCTTGTGCTTGACGATGTTGAAGCCAAGTGCGCCAGCCTGAATTGGGTCCTGTCCGCTAGCTTGCAGCACGAGACCAATAGGAGATTGCGCGAGCCCATAGAGAATTGCCGCGCTGATCGTCATGAAGCCGAGTGCGATCCAGTAGTTAACTCCCGCGTTGATGGAGATAACGTCGGGGATGGTGAGACCTATCTCGCCGCCCGTGAGATCAGCAAACACCACGATGAAATTCTGCAGCATCAATACTGCGACGAGCGTCGTCAGCCCGAAATAGGGACCGCGCACGCGGAGTGCCGGGAGCGCGAGAACAAGTCCGGCAACCACGGAAGCCAATGCGCCGAGGACAATGCACAAATAGACCGACCAGCCGTATTGGTTATTGAGAATTCCCGCGGTGTACGCGCCAACACCAATCAGGAAGGTCGGACCGAAATTGACTTCGCCAGCGAAGCCGAACAGCAGATCCCACGACATCGCGAATACGCCGAAGTAATAGGCGACCGTGAGCAGCCCGAGAACATAGCCGGAAACATAAAGCGGCAGCGTTGCGGCAACAATGACGAGCACAAGCGAGACAAGGAACAGCCGCGATTTGAAAAACTCGGCCATGCTACCGCCTCCCGAGGAGGCCTTGCGGCCGTATGTACATGACGATGACCAGGAGCAGCAGCGCCGGAATAGTCCGATAGGCTGGCGAGATCAGATAGGCGGTGAGGGTCTCGAGATAGCCAACCACAAAGGCCGCGATCAGTGAACCGGACACGCTGCCGAGGCCGCCGAGCACCACGATAGAGAACGCGCTCGCCGTAAGTGGTCCGACGCTGTAAGAGCTAACCCCCAGGAACATGCCAAGCAGCACGCCCGCAATGCCCGCGAGAATGCCGTAGATCGCCCAAACCACGATATAAATGTTGGTGAGTTCGAGGCCGAGCAGCGTAACCCCGCGGGGATTCATTGATGCGGCGAGAACGGCTTTGCCTGTGCGGGTGCGATTCACCAACGCCCACAATAATCCGATCACCAGACAACAGACCACGGCGGTGAAGATTTCATTTCTTGGCGTACGCACCCCGAGAATCTCGACAACCCCCTCAACGATCGGCAGCACCGTTTTTGCATTGTTAGTGAAGAAATACGCGATCAACTCCTGGATCATGATTCCCCACAGCAGCGTGCCGGTGAGAACGAAGATTTCCTTTTCCTCGTTGGGGATTCGCCTGGATTTCTGGATCGGCTGCACCACAACGAAATAGGTGGCGAATGCCGCAACCAACGCAACCCCTACGCCTAACAGCGCGCCGGCATAGGTGTTAACATGAAGCATGCTCGCCGCGGCCCACGCGGCGACCGCCGCAGCGACCATGATGGCGCCGTGCGCGAGATTGAGCACGCCGGAAACTCCGAATATCAAGGTGAAACCGGTAGCTCCCAATGCGTACAGCGCACTAACGGCGAAGCCGTCGATCAGAATTTGAAAAGCAAGCATTATGTCGGCCGCGGCAGCACCCGCTGCCTTGCTCCTAAGAACTATAATCGAAAAATGCTCCCGGGCGGGCCCGGGAGCATGATCTTTGTGGTGTCAGTTCGAGGTTACCTTGATGAAGCTTGGAAACTTCATCTGGCCCTTGGCTACTTCTTTCGGCCAAACGCTGATCTGCTTGCCATCCTGCCACTGCAACATCAGCCCAGTGATAAGGCCTTTGCCGTATTTGATCGAATGGGTGAACGGATCGTCCTTGCCGTAGAACTGAATGCGGCCGATTGTACCGACCCAGTCAGTTTTCTCGAGTGCATCCACGAGCTTGTCGGCGTCGCTGGAGCCAGCGCGTTTCACCGCGTCGGCGATATAGTAGACCTCGTCGTAGGAGGTGTATCCGGCATAGGACGGATAGTTGCCGAATTTGGTCTTGAATCCCTCAGCAAAGGGAATTGACTTCGGCGTCACCGCTACATCCGGGCCGGAGACACCTTGGTAAAGCACCCCGTTCGCTGCGTCATTGGTATCCTTGCCAAAGGTCGAATTGGTCGCTTGTGAGCTGATGCCGAACATCGGGATCGGAACCTGCTGGTTTTTCCACTGCACCGTGGGTTGCACACCGACGTGCGAAATGCCCGTGATCATCACGTCCGGCTTGGTGGCTTCGATTTTGTTGAAAATCGGAGTGAAGTCGGTGGTGTCGGGCGAAAAGCGGATGTGATCCAAAACCTTCAGCCCAATCTTGGGAAGGCACTCCTCGTAGCCGACGTCGAGGGGCTTGGTCCATGCGGCATCCTCGCTCACGATAACCGCCGACTTCATATGTTTCTCGTCGACGAGCAACTCCTTGGCGGCATCGCAAACCGAGAGCGCGAGCGCGGCTGATGTTAAATACCCGTGAAACGTGTATTTGTTCTTTTCATAGTCGGCATGAACGCTTTTGCTGATCTCATTGGATGCGGCACCAGGCGTAATGAAAGGCGTTTTCAGTCGTGATGCCCAAGGCTCCAGCGCCAATACGACTTCACTGATGTAGCTCGCAATAACAACGTTGACCTTGTCTTCATTTACCGCGCGTTGAAATGCGCGAACGGAGTCGGCAGAGGAGCTGTGGTTGTCGTAGGTGATAATCTCGATCTTACGGCCGTCGACACCGCCCTTCGCGTTGATTTCGTCGGCAGCCATTTGGGCGGCTTGCGGGATCGAAGCGCCGGCAATGGCCTGCGACTCAGCGATAACGCCAATCTTGATCGGATCAGCGGCAAGCGCCTGACCGGAAGTCATCGCCAGCACGCTAAGGGCGGTGGCCCCCAGGAGAGCTCGCATTGACCAAAAAACAGGCGATCCGGACGTTTTCCTCATATGTTTCTCTCCACCTAATAAGCTGGTTTTTGTTGCCTTGGGCATTGTAGCCACGCGCGCGGCCTCAGCAAGCGAAACCGCTGCTGAGCTCGTCAAACCAAACTAAAGTAGGTGACTCGTGCAGCAGCTTCAGCGTGCAGCTTCACCCATCAACGATGGCGACCGCACGGGTCCAGCCAGCCGAAGCCCGTTCGATCTTGACCGGGAAGCACGACACGCTAAAGCCTGTCGCGGGCAATAGTTCCAGATTGTGCAGCTTCTCGATGTGGCAATAGCCGATATGACGTCCGGCTTTGTGGCCCTCCCAGATCAGGCTGGCATCTTTGGTTTCGGCATATTTCTTCGCGGTGTGAACGAACGGTGCGTCCCAGCTCCAGCCGTCAATGCCGGTCAAACGCACACCGCGTTCAAGCAAGTACATCGTCGCCTCATATCCCATACCGCAACCCGAGCTGACGTAGTCGGGTCTGCCGTACTTGGCGCCAGCACTTGTGTTGACCACCACAATCTCGAGCGGAGAGAGCGTATGCCCGATCCGATCGAGCTCGAGTTCGACGTCCTTGGCCGTTGCAACGTAGCCGTCCGGCAGGTGACGAAAATCGAGCTTAACGCCAGGCTGCAGGCACCACTCGAGCGGCACCTCGTCGATTGTCCATGAACGCTCTCCGCGATTCATGGTGGGGTGAAAGTGCCAGGGCGCATCGAGGTGCGTTCCGTTATGCGTCGAAAGATGCACCTGCTCGACGGCCCAGCCCTGTCCATCCGGCAAGTCTTCGGCCCTGAGGCCGTCGAAAAATTGCAGCATGCGCGGCAAACCCTGCTGGTGATCGATGTACTGGATGTTCGGATGATTGCCGGGAGGGTCGGCTGGAACATCGTTTTGCAGCGGCACGGAAATGTCGATCAGCGTTCGAATCACGGTACGTCTCCCAGCTCGTTTTTTCATCAGTCACGAGTTCAATCTGAAGAGTTTTGCCGCGGTACGACCGAGGATATCGAGTTTGTCGTCATCGCTGAGCGACCCAGAGTCGAAAATGTGATCCACGGGTTGGAGCTGCCAGGGATAAGGGTAGTCGCTGCCAAGCACGATTTGGCTGGCGCCGACTTGTGTCGCCAAATGACGAATTGCCTCTGGCGAGAACACCAACGAATCAAAGTAGATTTGGTTGAGATATTCTGTCGGCCGTTTCTTGAGCTTCACATCATGGTTGCAGCCTTTAGGTCCTACCGTGCACGCGTGGTCCGAGCGATCGGCATAGGAGGGCAGGAAGCCGCCACCGTGGGCTGCGATCACCTTCAGCCCGGGAAAGCGATCGAACGTGCCCTCGAAGATGAGGTGAGAAAGCGCAATTGTGGTCTCCAGCGGATTGCCGATCGTATTGCCAAGCCAGCCATTACCTGAGAGCCGCTTGCCCAGTTCGGCGACGCCCTGCGGATGGATGAACAGTGGCACGCCCAGCTCTTCCGCCTTGGACCATACGGGGTAAAATTTTGGATCTGAGAATTCTACGCCATTGACCATGCCGCCGATTGCCGCTCCCTTCAGCCCTTGCTTCTTCACCGCGGTCTCAAGCTCTTGCACGGCGAGATCGGGTGCCTGCAGGGTTAGAGATGCAAACGCTGCGAAGCGGTCCGGCTTTGAGGCGCACAGTTCGGCCAGCTTTTCGTTCTGAATTTGTACTATCTGACCTGCGAGATCACGCTCACGTCCGTACCAGAATGGGTTGATCGATAGCACTTCAAGGTCGACGCCCTGTGCGTCCATTGCAGCGAGCCGCTTGTCTATCTCGATGAAAGCCTCATCCGCACCATTGACCGGCGGGAGCTGGAGTTTGGGGCCATCCGCACCGAACAACGCGCCGGCTTCCCGGAAGTGGCAATGGGAATGAACATCGATTGTTTTGATCCGCTTTCCGCCGATCATGACCGGTAGCTTCTGTCCCGCCGGCTGGGAGTGCGCTTGTTGCAGTAAACCGCAGCTGCAGAACACGATTCCGGTTGCGGCGGCAGCAGCGCCGGTCTTCAGGAAATGACGACGTGTATTCATTGCGGCTTCCTCCCTGGTTTCCGTTCTTTTTATGGGAGTAGCCTATGCATGCCAAAGGCCGGCAGCAAGATCGCTGGTAGGTTGGGGCGAGAGTTGGATCTGATCAGCGGGGCTCGATGCCTGAACCTTGGCCAGTGCCCCTCTGTTGGCCGCTAACAAAGCCAGCGCGGATACGTAGCTCTTGCGCCAAGTTGCTGTTCAGGATTTCGGTGAGAACGTGCGCCTGCCGCGCATTCGCTGCGCACGCGGTAACGCCAGCCGTATACATCGTCGCAAGTGCGCATTCGGCGGGCAGGGGTCCCGAGAGGACAATGCCATCCGTGCTGATGATTTCGGTCGATTGGGTGCAGCCGATTGGCCGAGCGGCATCCGAGCTCGCCAGATGACGCATGGCGGTCGCGCCGTTCGGGTATATCTTGACCCGTGCAGCCATTTGCTTTTCAAGCCCGAGTTGCTCCAGGATTTTGGCGACGTGTAATCCAGCCGTGGAGACCTTCATGTCGGGCACGAAAACTGCGTCAGAGGCCAGCAGCGCCTCGCGCAACTCGGCGGCGCTCCTGACACTAAGGAGGGGATCGCCCTTACGAACGGCAAGCGCAGTCTCGACCAGTCCGATATCTGAAATAGAGGACGAGACCACCCGTCCTTCTTCTGCGAGCTTCGCCACGAGCGCCGCCGTTAGAATGACCAGATCGGTCGGCGCGCCCCTGCGCAACTTCTCGGCCATGGCGCCGACGGCGCCAAACTCTCCTGCTATGTCGAAGCCCGTCTGTGTCTTGAAATGAGGCAATAGGCTTGCGACCAGCCCCTGTGCCGCCCCGCCGCTTAGAAGGTTCAGGCTTGTCATCAGGAAACGTCCATTGCGGCGATCAGGCTGTCCCGAGTGATCGGAAGGTTGCGAACTCGCACGCCAAAGCAGTCGAATACAGCGTTGGCAATCGCTGCTGTAACAGGGCCATGCGCGGCTTCGCCGGCGCCGACCGGTTCGATCTCCGGCCGGTGGATCAGCTCCACTTGCACCTTCGGCACTTCGCCGAAGCGAAGAATTGGATACGCAGCCCAGGTGGTGCTGGTAATGCGCTTATCGTCGAAGCGAACGCGCTCCTTCAACGCCCAGCTCGTTGCCTGTATCGCCCCGCCTTCGATCTGATTGATGACGCCGTCAGGATTGATGGCTTCGCCGACGTCTACTGCAATAATGAGCCGTTTCACACGAATGCTTTCGGCGCCTTCGATCTCGGCCACCACGGCGCAATAGGCCCCCGTGTTCTTATATCGCGCAAAGCCGATGCCGTGTCCGACGCCAGCCTGCCTTTCGGGCTTCCAGTTCGCACGACTTGCGGCAGCGCGAATGACCTCCTTCGCGCGATGGTCCGACAAATAGCTGAGACGGAAATGGACCGGATCTTCGCCGCGCTCGCTAGCGAGTTCATCGAGAAAGCATTCGATAGCAAAAACATTGCCGTGCGCGCCCAGGGTACGTAGCGCCGAAGTGCGGATCGGCATTGTCAGCAGCCGATGACTTTCGATCTTCCAGGCTGGGAAATCATAAACAGGAATCGAATTCCGGTCGCCACCGCCGCCGTTGACCTGCGGCGGATTGGTCGAGATCATGCGCGGGTAGGGAGCGGCGATCTCGGTCGCCGCGAGCAGCGCAGGTTGGGCCGCGCGCCCCGGCCGCGCGGCATGGCCATTGCTCCAGATCGCGTGACGCCACTCGATGATCGCACCTTGTTCGTCAAGGTCGGCTTCGATATCGATGGCCATCGCAGCCCCAAACGGGGCGTGTGACATCTCATCTGCACGCGACCACTGTACGCGGACGGGCCTTCCGCCGGCCTGCTTTGCCATCAGCACCGCGTCAAGCGCGACGTCATCGGCGGCATTGTGTCCGTAGCACCCAGCACCCTCCATATGCTCGACCGTGATGTTCTCCACCGGCCGCTCCAGAACGAGAGCGAGGTCGGCGCGGAGAAGGTAAACTCCCTGGCTATGTGTCCAGACATAGACACTATCGCCGTTCCACTGCGCGATCGCGCACGATGGTGCGATCGAAGCATGTGCGATGTAGGGACGGGTGTATTGCCGACTGATCGTGCGTCGCTTGTCACGCACGATCTCTGCCGTCCTCGTGTCGATGACTGTAGTCTCCACCGGCTGCGCTTTTAAAAAGGCGGCAAGGTTTGTCTCATCAGGCAGGGCTTCACCGATCGTCCATTTCGCACTCCTGCGCAAGGCGCCCAGCGCGCTCTCGGCCTCAGGCTCGGTTTCGCTGATAACCCCTGCAAAACTTCCATCTCGCACGATCGCGACGAGACCGGAGATCGACCGGGCCTGATCCTCCCGCATCTCTATGAGCTTCGCTCCACTCAATTCCGACCTTAGCATCCGCCCATGCAGCATACCGGGCAGTCTGAAATCGTGAATGAAACGAGGACGAGCGAAGACCTTGTCGGGCAGATCGATTCTCTGGACAGAATTACCGGCGAGCGCACGCCTAGCTATCTCTTTGGGTGAGGCGCCCATCGTGGCATTGCGATCGAGTGAGACCTCCTCAGCGAGTTCCCAATAACTGGTCGTAACGTTGCCGGGTCCGGAGATGGTCCCGTCAGCAATCTCAAGAGCTTCGGACTCAACTCCGAGGCGACGCGAAGCGGCAACAAGGAACAGTTGCCGAACCTCCGCGCAGGCCTGCCGAATCGCGCGCCCCGATTGCTGGATCGAGAGACTTCCAGACGTCACGCCCTCGTTGGGGCTTGCGGCGGTTGAGGTGCGTACCATTCTAACCCGGTCTATCTCGACGTCGAGTTCGTCTGCCGCGATTTGAGCGAGCGCAGTCGCAATACCTTGGCCGATCTCGACCTTGCCAGACGAGATCGCTACGTGACCTTGTGGAGAAAAAGCCAACCAGGATGACAAATTTGGGTTCGCGGCGAGGCTGATCGGCAATTTCGGCTTTTCAGGTGAGATGGAGAGCTTGCTCATCGCGTACTCATATCTGCAGCGGCGCGCAGCACCGCCCGCACCATGCGGTTATGCGAGCCGCAACGGCAGAGATTGCGATCGAGCGAAGCCCGAACTTCTGAGTCAGTGGGTGAAGGGTTTCGCATCAACAGCGCCGCAGCGCTTATAAGCATGCCGGAAGCGCAGTATCCGCATTGCATGGCCTGCTCGGCGATGAACGCAAGCTGCAGCGGATGAGGCTCCTGGTTGCTTCCGAGGCCCTCCAGCGTGATGACCTCTTTGTTCTCCACCGACCAAAGCGGCGTATCGCAAGACGCTACGGCGCGGTTGTCGATGAGGACGTGACAGGCGCCACACTCGTTTGCGCCGCAACCGAAGTGCGGGCCGGCTAGCCCAAGCGGTCCGCGCAGGATGTCGAGCAGGGACCGGTCGGAATCGGCATCTACAACGGTTTCAACGCCGTTGAGGCGAAATCGAGTACTCGGCATGGCGGACAAGCGACCTCGACTTAGGGCTTGTCGAACTTCTTGACGACCTCAGCCCACTTCACAATATCGCTGCGGAGAAATTTGTCGAATTCCTCTGTCGTCATGGATAACGGAATTGCGCCTTGCTCAGCCCATAACTTGACGACGTCCGGCCGCTTGACCGCGCCATTCAGGGCAGCGTTCAGCTTTTCCGTAATCGGCTTCGGCGTCCCCGCGGGCGCCATCAATCCAAGCCAAATAGTCGCCTCGTAACCGGGAACGCCGCTCTCAATCACGGTCGGCACGTTGGGCAGTACCCTCGAACGCGCCGTGCCAGACGTTGCGAGCGCGCGCACCTGGTTCGCGCCGATATTGGGAGCCATTGCCGGCACCGCGTCGATCATCATCTGCACCTGCCCGCCGATGACCCCGCTGCGGGCTTCCCCGCTATTTCGATAGGGCACATGTACCACGTCGATGCCGGCCATGCTTTTGAACAACTCGCCCGCCATGTGATAGGGCGTGCCTTGACCGGATGACGCGTAGTTCAGCTTTCCTGGCTCCGTTTTCGCGAGCGCGATAAACTCCTGCAGGGTCTTGGCTGGAACTGAAGGATGCACCACAATGACGAGGTCTGAATAATTCACCGGCGCGATTGGGGCCAGATCGCGCATCAGTTCATATTTGCGCTGGGCTAGAGGGACCAACGATTTGTTTGCGGTCTGGGTGTTCGACATCATCAATAGCGTATAGCCATCGGGAGGCGATTTGGCCGCCTCGAGCGTGCCAATTACGCCGCCGGCGCCTGTGCGATTCTCGACCACGAAGGGTTGACCAAACTGTTCCTGCAGCATGTTGCCGAGCAGGCGCGCTGCAACGTCCGCCGGCCCGCCAGCTCCGAAGGGAACGATGATCCTGACCGGCCGTGCCGGATAATCTTGCGCCAATGCTCGTGAGCCAAGGATCGGCGCTGCAAGCAAAGCAGCAGCGAGCATCAGCAGAAAACTTCGGCTGGTCATTCAGATCCCCCGGTAATGATGTTTACCGGTAATTTAGCTGGATTACGAATGCGCTGTCGACGACTGACTAAGCAGGCGCCCGAGGAATAAACGTTGCGACCCGGTGTAGCTAAATATCCCGGATAACGCGATGAATACTCCGCCCGAACATGCGGCGACCGCGCGGCCTTCTCCGAAGCTTGTGAATGACGGCTTCGCGCCGGCGCCGCCGGTCTATGTCAACGAAAATTTACCGATTTGTTCGGAGAACGTGGACTGCTCGGAAGCGGCGAACCGTGCGCGGACAGAGCTGCGGCTGACGTTTCTGCGGGCGGCCTCGGTTGATTGCGCTGTATCACTCCCGCATCGACCAGGCCTTGAAGGGCATTCTGCATCACCTCCACCGAATTGGCGAATGATTTGACGGAGAAGATCAGGCGTTGGCAGAACACCCGTTTGGGAGCGTTGCTGGCGTCGCGCTCCGTCGGCGAAAGGCTGACCAGATCAACCCGAACAATCGAGCCCCCGACCGTGATCTCGTCCACACCGTCCGTGTAGAGTTCGACGTGCATTCACGACTCCTACGCGAGCTGCGGCTTAAACACCACATCGGCCCAGTAGTTGCTAGAGCTGAAGGTGTTGGTCGGGAAGAGCCCTGCGGAATTGGTGCCGCCATAGGCATAAACCCCATTGCCGCCGGAAGAGGCGGAGGATGGCGCGGTCAGCGATCCGCTTGAGACGGCGTTGGTGAAGAAGTTGTTGGTCGCGACATATTCCCCGGTCGTGTGATAGGAGGCGACGTAGGTCGTGTTGGCGTTGATCGAGACTGGCGTCGCGAGGTTCACGGTTTGCCAGCCGCTGGCGGCGGTGTTGGTGAAGGTGGCGCTGGCAAGCTTCGTTCCGGTCGAACTCCACAGGTCAAGCAGATCGGAGCCGGTGTCGCCGGGGCTGCGGTAGAACTTGAGCGCGGTGATCTGTCCCGCGGTGGAGGAGGTGAACTTGACACCGACCTCAAGCGGGGTGCCGTCGTTCAAATTGGTCTGCGCGGGGATGTTTGACGCGGTGAACAGGCTTGCAGTCGTCGAGGTCGCAGGATTCACGGTGAGAGAAACCGACGCACTGGCGGTGCCGCCGCGGCCATCGGAGATTGCATAGGTGAAAGATGCCGGTCCGGTATAGCCGGTTGTCGGCGTAAAGGTCACGGTGTTGTTTTGGGCGTTGAAGCTGGGGGTCCCGGTGTTGGCGCTCCCCCCGCTGACGCCCGTGATTGTCAGCGGATCGCCGTCCGGATCGCTGTCATTGGCGAGCAGCGTCGAGGCCGGGATATTGAGCGCGGTATTCTGGGTCGTGGTGAAACCGCTGTCGGCGACCGCAACCGGCGGCCTGTCGGTCGCAGGATTCACGGTGAGAGAAACCGACGCACTGGCGGTGCCGCCGCGGCCATCGGAGATTGCATAGGTGAAAGATGCCGGTCCGGTATAGCCGGTTGTCGGCGTAAAGGTCACGGTGTTGTTTTGGGCGTTGAAGCTGGGGGTGCCGGTGTTGGCGCTCCCCCCGCTGACGCCCGTGATTGTCAGCGGATCGCCGTCCGGATCGCTGTCATTGGCGAGCAGCGTCGAGGCCGGGATATTGAGCGCGGTATTCTGGGTCGTGGTGAAACCGCTGTCGGCGACCGCAACCGGCGGCCTGTCGGTCGCAGGATTCACGGTGAGAGAAACCGACGCACTGGCGGTGCCGCCGCGGCCATCGGAGATTGCATAGGTGAAAGATGCCGGTCCGGTATAGCCGGTTGTCGGCGTAAAGGTCACGGTGTTGTTTTGGGCGTTGAAGCTGGGGGTGCCGGTGTTGGCGCTCCCCGCTGACGCCCGTGATTGTCAGCGGATCGCCGTCCGGATCGCTGTCATTGGCGAGCAGCGTCGAGGCCGGGATATTGAGCGCGGTATTCTGGGTCGTGGTGAAACCGCTGTCGGCGACCGCAACCGGCGGCCTGTCGGTGCCGCCGGTTGAACTCGTAAACACCACATCGGCCCAGTAGTTGGCGGCGCCGAAGGTGTTGGTCGGGAAGAGCCCGGCGGTAGTGGTGCCGCCATAGGCATAAACCCCGTTGCCGCCGGATGAGGCGGAGGAGGGCGCGGTCAGCGATCCGCTTGAGACGGCGTTGGTGAAGAAGTTGTTGGTCGCGACATATTCGCCGGTCGTGTGATAGGAGGCGACGTAGGTCGTGTTGGCGTTGATCGAGACTGGCGTCGCGAGGTTCACGGTTTGCCAGCCGCTGGCGGCGGTGTTGGTGAAGGTGGCGCTGGCAAGCTTCGTACCGGTCGAACTCCACAGGTCAAGCGATCGGAACCGGTGTCGCCGGGGCTGCGGTAGAACTTGAGCGCGGTGATCTGTCCCGCGGTGGAGGAGGTGAACTTGACACCGACTCGATCGCGGTGCCGTCGTTCAGATTGGTCTGCGCGGGGATGTTTGAAGCAGTGAACAGGCTTGCAGTCGTCGAGGTCGCAGAATTCACGGTGAGAGAAACCGACGCACTGGCGGTGCCGCCGCGGCCATCGGAGATTGCATAGGTGAAAGATGCCGGTCCGGTATAGCCGGTTGTCGGCGTAAAGGTCACGGTGTTGTTTTGGGCGTTGAAGCTGGGGGTCCCGGTGTTGGCGCTCCCCCCGCTGACGCCCGTGATTGTCAGCGGATCGCCGTCCGGATCGCTGTCATTGGCGAGCAGCGTCGAGGCCGGGATATTGAGCGCGGTATTCTGGGTCGTGGTGAAACCGCTGTCGGCGACCGCAACGGCGGCCTGTCGGTCAGCAGGATTCACGGTGAGAGAAACCGACGCACTGGCGGTGCCGCCGCGGCCATCGGAGATTGCATAGGTGAAAGATGCTGGTCCGGTATAGCCGGTTGTCGGCGTAAAGGTCACGGTGTTGTTTTGGGCGTTGAAGCTGGGCGTGCCGGTGTTGGCGCTCCCCGCTGACGCCCGTGATTGTCAGCGGATCGCCGTCCGGATCGCTGTCATTGGCGAGCAGCGTCGAGGCCGGGATATTGAGCGCGGTATTCTGGGTCGTGGTGAAACCGCTGTCGGCGACCGCAACCGGCGGCCTGTCGGTGCCGCCGGTTGAACTCGTAAACACCACATCGGCCCAGTAGTTGGCGGCGCCGAAGGTGTTGGTCGGGAAGAGCCCGGCGGTAGTGGTGCCGCCATAGGCATAAACCCCGTTGCCGCCGGATGAGGCGGAGGAGGGCGCGGTCAGCGATCCGCTTGAGAAGGCGTTGGTGAAGAAGTTGTTGGTCGCGACATATTCGCCGGTCGTGTGATAGGAGGCGACATAGGTGGTGTTGGCGGTGATCGAGACTGGCGTCGCGAGGTGTCACGGTTTGCCAGCCGCTGGCGGCGGTGTTGCTGAAGGTGGCGCTGGCAAGCTTGGTTCCGGTTGAACTCCACAGGTCAAGCAGATCGGAGCCAGTGTCGCCGGGGCTGCGGTAGACTGAGCGCGGTGATCTGGCCCGCGGTGGAGGAGGTGAACTTGACACCGACCTCGATCGGCGAGTTGTCGTTCAGATTGGTCTGCGCCGGAGTGTTCGAGGCGCTGAAAGACGGCCCGGACGTTCCCGTGACACTGACGCTTACCGTGGCTGGGTTGGCCTGAAGATTGACGGTGTCGTCGGTTGCACGTGCCTCAATCACATGGGTACCGGGTCCGGTCGCCTGCCAAGTGTAGGTCCAGTTGGTCGTTCCCGTAGCGGGATGCCAGCTAGTGCCACCGTCGGTCGACACCTCGACACCGGCTACGCGGCCGCCCACATCCGCGGCGGTGCCGGTGATTGTCAACGTCTGGCCCGGGTTGACACTCGTGCCGCCAGTCGGAGAAGTTATTGTAGAGGTCGTTAGGGTGGTCGGTGGAGGCTTGAGCAAGCACCAGACTGGCCTGCAGTGTCGCAGGCTGGACGCCGATCTCGGCGAAGAGGTTTACCATCGATTGTTGCACGGCCGTGCTCACCGGCGCCGTGAGGCCGCGGTACGGCGCGTACTGGTTCGACAGGCCCCAAGACCACATGACTGTGCCAGCGCCGAAAATCAGAGCCCCGCTCGTCGTGTCGCGATAAAGGGTAAGGCTGTGCGTTGCCGTGCCTGAACCGGTGGTCAAGCCGTTGTTCGAGCAGCAGCGTGCTGACGTTTTTCGTTGTCGAAGAAAGATCGACCAGTCCGGCTGGCCGGAACCCATTGTCCAGATCGCTATCCCATTCGTACCCAGCAGACAGCGTCAGCGTTCCACCATTGCCGGAG
This sequence comes from uncultured Alphaproteobacteria bacterium, assembly GCA_963764155.1. GTDB lineage: Bacteria > Pseudomonadota > Alphaproteobacteria > Rhizobiales > Xanthobacteraceae > Bradyrhizobium. The sequence continues at coordinate 1,646 of CAVXRI010000001.1, read as the reverse complement.
GCAATGCTGGTGTTCGTCCAGAAGCGCAATTGCGACATGCTGGCGGGGATGGTGATGTTGTCCAGCGTGTTCGTATCGTCCACGGTAAAAATCGTTCCGGAGAGCGAATTCTCCGGGGTTCCGCGGTTGCCATCGACCAGGGATCGCGAAACAGACCCGCTCCGCCGCCTGCCGTTCCATTCGGATCTAGCCTGGGCCCCGCTCCAGATGTCCTTGTACTCCACAACCGTTCGGTTGGGCGTATGGCTGGAATCGAAACTGGATGCCAACGAGGTGTCCCAATAAATCTGGTTACCGCTCAGGAACGCTTCATTGACGCCCGCATCTGCCGCGGCCTTTACGTTAGCGAATTGCGGTTGTGTCCAGTATTCATCATGGCCGACATCGACATAGGCTTTGGTGTTCAGCAGGAGCCCGGGGTTGGTTGCGGCATCGATGCCGGAGATGTAGCTGACATCATAACCGTTCTGCTCCATCCAATAGATCGCGGCGTATTCTTCGCCAAAAAGGAAATCCGCCGGCTGCGCAACGTTGCTCCAGTGGAATTCATGGCGATGGGGCGGTTGTAGCTGACAGCAGAGGCACGGTCGCTGTTGGTACCGCTGGGCCCTTGATAGAGGTTATAGCCGCCCCAAGGATTATATGCCTCCCACGTCTCATCGCTGGTCTGGAACAGGATATCGGAGGCGGTGCCGTCGTTGCGAACGACAAACGAAATCATGTTCTGAAGATTACCCGCTGTCTCCTCGTCAGCTTCGCAAAGTAGACCCCCGATACGGCCCGTGCTGGGTATCGCCCATAAATCTGTGACCGACCAGTTCCCGGCATCCACGGTATTGGTAGCGCTATTGAAGATCAGGCCTCGGCCTATTGTCAGCTCCAGTGTGATGCATGCTCGTGACGAGCCGGGCGCCATTGCCGCCATAGTAGCCAAGGCGGTAGATGTCGAGGGTATAGCCGCTCGAAGCGGTATCGATTTTGAAGGAAACGGTCTGTCCGGCGTTGGTGCTGATCTGGGTTGCAAACCCCTCGATCTGGGAGTCGCCCTGGTTGGCGATCGAGCCGTGGATCGACCATACGCTCTCGGGCGTGCCGGCCTTTTGCATTCTCAGTGGCAATCTCGATTTGGCAGCATCGCTGAACGTCGCGCTTGCAGTCTGGTGGGTCGGAGGTGGCGGTGAGCTGCAATGTGGGCGCCGGTGGCGCGGCCATCGGCGGGAACTTGCCAATTGAGCGACGACAGACGCCGTTGGCGACCTCCGTCTAGCTCGCCGGGGCCGCCGTCCCTGACGCTGAACGGTGCATACACATCGGCGATGCCAGTTTTCTCCGGGGTTGCTGGGGATTGTCGGCGATCTGAAATGTAACCGAGCTTCCCGATTTGACAAACCGGCCCACCGTGAAAGCTCGCCGTGCTGCCCGGGGCGTAGTCCGCCTCGTTCGTCGTGACCAGTGTTGTGGACGCCCCGCACCCGCTGCGCTGAGGTGGGAAGAACTCTCGAAAACGGCGGCGGCTGTGCTCGCGTTTTGTGCCATGATTGGCACCGCAACGCCGTTCGTGCCTACCCCAGGGCTGTCAGCCGCACTATCGTCGTCCGGTTTGTGCGCGTGCAGCCGGTGGGGCGTGTAGCCACTTACCCCGCTGT